>NZ_JAAZQN010000005.1:0-405178 GCF_012275365.1 Novosphingobium sp. SG720
TTGAGGTTCACTTCGCCCGCCACGAACATGCCCGATACCAGGTAGCGATCGCGCAGCGCTTCGTTCGATACCCCCTCCATCATGTCCGGATGCGTGGCGTGATAGGTCTTGGCAAACATGGCGCACTCTCCCTCGTCGCTCTTGAGGGCTTGGTATCGAGTTTGGGTAACCGGTGTCAATGACGTTTTGGCCACCCCGGTTTTTGATCGGGACCGCGCCGGTCCATCGCGCGCGCGGATTGGGCGGCGGCGAATCGCTACCATCCTCCACGCTGTGTCTGACGCCGAGATGGTGATTCCCCGCGTTTTCTATACCGGTCAGGATTTCAGCGGCGGATGGTCTGACGAAGCGGTTTGATCCGGCACCCGCGCCACGGCCGATGCTCGCCGCACCAGGTCTGACGGGAAGAACGACGGCTCGCGCGCGGCGGTTTCGGGGCGGGTCAGCTTGAGCGCGGCGGTGCGGGCCATGGCGCGGATCGGCCAGCGCACGGTGGTGAGCGGGGGCCAGATGTGCGCGGCAATGGCGGTATCGTCAAAGCCGATGATCGACAGGTCCTGCGGCACGGTCAGGCCGCGCGCGCAGGCGGCGTGCAGGACGCCGGCCGCCATCTCGTCGTTGCTGGCGAAGATCGCGGTGGGCGGCGTCTTGCCGTCGAGCAGCGCGTCGCCGGCGGCCTGGCCCGATTCGAAGCGATAATCCCCACGCGTCAGCAGGGCTGGGTCGATCGTCAGCCCGGCGCGGCCCATGCCGGCGATGAAGCCCAGCTCGCGCTCGCGGGCAGAGCGGAAGCCGTCTGGCCCGGCGACAAAGCCGATCCGGCTATGGCCCAGTTCGGCCAGCCAGGCCACCGCCTCGCTCACTGCCTGCTGGTCGTTCGACGCCACCAGATGGGCTTCGTCGTCCAGCCGGGCCGATCCCATGCGGACCACGGTGCAGCCCAGATCGCGGCACAGCCGGGCCAGTTCGTCGTTTTCGGAAAGCGGAGGGAGCAGCATCACGCCGTAAAGCCGCTGCTGTTCGATGAAGCGGTGGATATCATCGAGCAGGGTGGGCGAGTGGCGATCGACCGGCCGCACCACCAGCGCAAATTCGGTGGCGCGGATCGTGTCGAGAATGCCCTCCTGCACATTGAGCACCATCTGGGCGTTGGGGTTGTCGTGGATCAGCCCGATCAGGAAATTGCGCCGCAAGGCCAGCGCGCGCGCCTGGGGGTTGGGCACGTAATCCAGCTGGGCGATCACCGCTTCCACCTTTTCGCGGGTGGCCTGGTTGAGCAGGGGTGACTTGTTGATCACCCGGCTGACGGTCTTTTTCGACACCCCGGAAAGGCGCGCCACATCGTTGATCGTGGGTTTTGGCGCTTTGGCCATGCGGTGTCCTTCTTGCCTCTCGTCGCGTCCAGATTTCTGGCCCCGATTTTCAGACTTGCCTTCGTCAGCGGTAAAAGGCAATATGACACCGGTTACCATGCCGCAAGGCGCATGCTGCCCCGTTCACCGCGGGGCGCGGCAAATCATGTTCAACGGCGTTGTATCGGGTTTTGACACCGGTTTCCAGGCCAGTGCCTTGTCCGATCCGCTTGAGGTAAGCTGGGATGGGTTTGACGGAACAGGCAAAGTCTGAGGCGCGCGCCGTGGCCGAAGCATTCGTGGCGGCGCGGCGCGAGAAACGCGCGTTATCATCCTATCCGGGGCAGGCGCCGGCCGATCTGGTCGGTGCCTATGCCATCCAGGATGCCGCGCTGGCGATCGACGGCCGCGCGGTTGCGGGATGGAAAGTGGGGCGGATCAACCCGCCCGACGATGCCCGTCTGGCCAGCAACCGCCTGGCCGGGCCGATCTTTGCCGATAGCGTGGTGATCCCGGGCTTTGGCCAGGTGCCCGGCATGCCGGTGTTTGCGCAAGGCTTTGCTGCGGCAGAGGCAGAATTCCTGCTGCATGTGGCGCCGGGCTGGGACGGGACGGTGCCGGGCGATGATGGCGCCACGCGTGCGCTGCTCGATGCTGTGCATATCGGTATAGAGGTCGCCAGTTCGCCTTACCCGGGGATCAACGACGATGGTCCGCCGGTCACCGTCTCGGACTATGGCAACAACTATGGCTTGGTCGTGGGGGCAGCCCTTTCCGGATGGCAAGAGATTGATTTTGCGTCTATCTCGGTAACGCTGTCGATCGACGGTGCCCCTGTCGGCACGGCCACGACGGCCACGATGCTCGATGGCCCGTTGGGCGCGGTGCGCTTTCTGCTGGGCAACCTGGCGGCGCGCGGCATCGATGCGACGCGCGGCCTTTGGGTATCCACCGGCGCGGTCACCGGGGTGCATTCGGTAGAGCCGGGGCAACAGGTCCGCGCGGCCTTTGCCGGGTACGGCAGCGTCGCCTGCACGATCGTGGCCGCCTAAGGCCGCTAGGCAAGCATGACCGGCAGGGTAACAAGCCCGCCGCTTTCGGGAGTTGAAGCAATGAAAGCGCAGATCGGGGAAGGCATCCCGGCCACGGCAAATGTGGGTCGCACGCGCTGGGTGGTGGTGGCCCTGCTGTTTGCCGCCACGGCGATCAACTATATCGACCGGCAGATGATCGGCGTGCTCAAGCCCACGCTGGCGGCCGATTTCCATTGGTCGGAATCCGATTTCGCGGCGATCGTGTTCTGGTTCCAGGTGGCCTATGCCATCGGCTATCTCTCGTTCGGCAAAGTGGTCGATGCGCTGGGCGCACGGCTGGGCTATACCATTGCCATCGTCATCTGGACGGTGAGCCATATCGCCCATGGCTTTGCCACCGGCTTGGTCTCCTTCGCCCTGGCCCGCTTTGGCCTGGGGCTGGGCGAATCCGGCAATTTCCCCGCCGGCATCCGCGCGGTGACCGACTGGTTCCCCCAGCGTGAACGCGCCTTTGCCATCGGGGTGTTCAACGCCGGGGCCAATGTCGGCGCGATCATCACGCCCTTGCTCGTGCCGTTGCTGGTGCTGTGGTTCGATTGGCGCATGGCGTTCTTCGTCACCGGCCTGTTCGGCATTGCCTGGGTCGTGGCGTGGTGGCTGCTCTATCGCCATCCCACGCAGCATGGCCGCGTCAGCGCCGCCGAACTGGCCTGGATTCGCCAGGATCCGGCCGACCCGGTTACCCCGATCGGCTGGGCACGGCTGCTCACCGTGCGCGAAACCTGGGCCTATGCCCTGGGCAAGTTCCTCATCGACCCGATCTGGTGGTTCTTCCTGTTCTGGCTGCCGGGCTATCTGTTCACGCGCTACAACCTCGATCTCAAGAGTTTCGGCCTGCCGCTGGCAGCGATCTACCTGATTTCGGACTTGGGCAGCATTGCCGGCGGCTGGCTGTCGTCGCGCCTGATCAAGGCCGGGCGCTCGCCCAATGTCGCGCGCAAGGTGACCATGCTGATCTGCGCGGTCTGCGTCCTGCCGATCTGGTTCGTGCAGGGGGTGGACAGCATGTGGTGGGCCGTCTTGATCATCGGCCTCGCCACGGCTGCGCACCAGGCCTTTTCCGCCAATCTCTACACGCTGCCTTCCGACATGTTTCCGCGCGGCGCGGTGGGTTCGGTGGTGGGCATCGGCGGCACGGTGGGGGCCTTTGGCGGCATGGGCATGGCGCTGTTTGCCGGCTATATCCTCGATGCCACGCACAGTTACGAAGTGCTCTTTGCCATCTGCGCCAGCGCCTATCTGGTGGCGCTTGCGGTGGTCCACCTGCTCAGCCCGCGCCTGGCACCGGTGCGGATCGCGGCATGAGCGGCACCGTCGACCGGCGCGGCGCGCTGGCCGGCGCGGTGGGTCTGGCGGGGCTTTCCAGCCTGCCGGCCCGTGCCGCGCCACCAGTGCCCTTGGCGCCAGTGCCCCACGCCCCGCGCGGGTTCGATGGCCAGCGCCTGGCCGATCTGGGCAACGGCACCTATCGCAATCCTGTCATGGCCGGCGATCATCCCGATCCGTCGATCCTGAAGGACGGCGCCGACTATTACATGACCTTCTCCACGTTCGATTCCTATCCGGGGCTGGTTATCTGGCATTCGCAGGACCTGCTCAACTGGCAGCCGATCACCGCCGCGCTCACCCAGAATGTCGGCGCGGTCTGGGCGCCGGACCTGTGCCGCCACAACGGGCGCTACTTCATCTATTTTCCCGCCAAGGCCAGCCCCAACGCCAACTATGTGATCTGGGCAGACCGGATCGAGGGGCCGTGGAGCGCGCCGATTGACCTGGGCCTGCCCGATCATATCGATCCCGGCCATGCCGTGGGCGAGGATGGCTCGCGCTACCTGTTCCTGTCGGGCGGAGATCGCGTGGCGCTTGCCGCCGATGGCCTGTCCACGATGGGCAAGGTAGAGCACGTCTATGATCCCTGGCACTACCCCGAGGATTGGGATGTGGAAGGGTTTTCGCCCGAAGGCCCCAAGATCGTGGCGCACGGCGGTTGGTTCTATTTGATCACCGCCGTGGGCGGCACCGCCGGCCCGCCCACCGGGCACATGGTCATCGCGGCGCGATCGCGCTCCATCCACGGGCCGTGGGAAAACTGCCCGCACAACCCGATCGTGCGCACGCAAAGCCGGGACGAGGCCTGGTGGTCGCGCGGGCATGCCACCGTGTTCGAAGGGCCGGGCGGGGATTGGTGGTCGGTCTATCACGGGTTCGAGCGCGACTATTGGACGCTGGGGCGCCAGACGCTGCTCGATCCAGTGGAATGGACCGCCGATGGCTGGTTCCGCATGAAAGGCGGCGATCTAGCCGCGCCGCTGCCAGCGCCGCGTGGCGGGCGCAAGGCCGGGCCACATGGCCTGCCCTTGTCCGACGATTTCGCCACGCTCGAACTGGGCCGCCGCTGGAATTTCTTCAAGCCCGCGCGGGACGAAGCCAGCCGTGCGCGCGTCTCCAACCATTGCCTGCACCTGGCGGCACGTGGCACCGCGCCTGCCGATTCCGCCCCGCTGCTGCTCATCGCCGGGGACCGGGCCTATGAGTTCGAGTGCGCGATCGAGATCGATCCCGAAACCACCGCCGGCCTGGTGCTGTTCTATGACCAGGCGCTCTATTGCGGGCTGGGGTTCGATACCAGGCGTTTCGTGACGCACCAATATGGGATGGAGCGCGGCCGCCCGGCCAATCCATACGGGCCGGCGATGCGCTTGCGCGTGCGCAACGATCGGCACATCGTGTCTTTCCACACCAGCGGCGATGGCGGGCAGACCTGGCGCCGCTTTGACCGTGGGATGGAAGTGTCGGGTTATCACCACAACGTGCGCGGCGGCTTCCTGATGTTGCGTCCCGGCCTTTATGCGGCGGGCAAGGGGGAAGCGCGGTTCCGCGATTTCCGCTTTCGCGCGCTGGGTTAGCTCGCCATCTTCGTCACCCCGGGTGACGGTGAAAAAATGAACAGAGATTTGCCTGGGAGAAATGCCGTGCCCCATCCGCTTTTGCGTGGCGCCTCGCTGCTGGCTCTGATCTGCGCCGCCACGGCCGCGCGCGCCACGCCGGCCGATGGCCTGCTGTTCCACGCCCCGCTGGATACGGGCTTCACGGCGACGCAAGCCGGCGGCGATGCCGTGCCCAATTTCCAGAGCGACGTGGCCATCGTGCCCGATGGGGCCGCCGGTGGGGCCGGGCGCTGGGGCGATGGCGGCTATGTCGCGTGGAATGCGCCGGGCAACATGCTGGCGCAGCGGGGCACGCTGTCGTTCTTCTGGCGCAGCCACACCCCGGTGGGCGAGGCGCCGTTCGTGATCTTTCGCGCCGGGGCGGCCGATCATTCCAGCTGGGACATGGCGTTCCTGCGCATCGACTGGAACGGCCACGGCTTTGACGCTTTCGTCACCGACGCCAACCTCTCGCGCGTGCGGGTCAGCTGGACGATCCCGACGCCGCCCGCGCCCGATGCCTGGCACCACCTGGCTTTCGCCTGGGACGAGACGCGCGGCGTCACGCTGTTCTGGGACGGGCGCGAAGTGGCGCGCAAGGCGCAGGCTGCCAATCTCGACATGGGGCTCGACCAGTTCGGCCTGGCTGGCCGGGTCATGGCGCCGCACCAGGTGCAGAGCCGCTACAACTTCATGCGCGGGTCAGACCTGGATGACATTCGCGTCTATGGCCACATGCTGGACGGCGCTGGCGTAGCGGCACTTGCCGCGCACCAGGACCCGGCACCGCAGCCCGTGGCGCCCGATCGTGCCGCCTGGCTGCACCGCTTCGGCTGGGACAGCATGGCCCCGCCGCTGCTCACCGATCCGGTCACCACGGTGCGCAAGGTGGAATTTGCCGACGCCAAGGACCTCAAGGAATGGATGTGGAAAGGGGTGGACGGCATCGCCGAAACCACCTGGCCCGGCGTCTACAATCGCTCTCGCCTGCCGGGTCGCGACGACTATTTCGAACTGCCCGATTGGAACGTCTATGTCGAAGGGGGCAAGGCCTATAGCCTGACCGTGCCGGTGGCCGAGCGGTTCAACCGCGTGGAGATCCGCGGCGCCGCCTATGGCGCGCTGGAATGGTCGGCCGATGGGCAGGGCGGCTGGCAAAAGCTCGCCACGCGCCCACAAGGGGTGGTGCGCTCGGTCACCCAGGCCGCGCCGCGTACCGGTGGCGTGCTGCGCTTCACCAATGTGATCCAGGAACAGCCGATCCAGGAAATCTGGGCCTACGACATGCATGCTGGCCCCGTGCCGGCCGGCACGTTCCAGTTGCGCTATACCGTGCGCAGTGCTGCGCCCACCGATCTGGGCGCGCTGGCGGGCCTCAATGCTTTCATCGCCGGTCGCTACCCGGCGGCGGAGCGCGCCACGGTGGTGGCGCTGCCCACCGACGGGGTGCGCGCGGCGGTAGGCGCGGGAAGCGCGGCGGGCAGCGACACGGCAGCGCGCGACGAGGGCGCGGCGCGGCTGCCGCTGGTGCATGTGCTGATCCCGTCGAACTTTGGCGATGCCCCGGCGGGCCGGCCACTGGCGCGGGCGTGGAACTATGGCTGGGAAAACAGCCACGACGGGCTGGATGGCGTGGCGCTCGATCTGCCCGCTCTCCATGCCACGCCTGATGCCAAGGGGCTAATTGCGCTGAACATCCGCGTGAAAGACCCGATCTGGCCGGGGCGTGATATGATCGACGTGCAAGTCTCGGTGCGGCCGGGCGAGGCGCGCACGCTGTGGCTCGATCTGCGCGACCGCATCCTGACGGGCGACAGCCTCTACCTGACGGTGGCGTCCGCCGCGCCCGATTTCGGGCCGGCATCGCTCGATGGCATGGGCGTGCGGCTGGTGTTCAAGGACCGCGCGGCCGCGCTCAAGGAGCATGTGGCCGACCGCTTCAACCAGGTGAAAGACAACTGGGCCTTCCTGGTGGAGGAACACACCGCCTCGAAACGCGCGGGGCTCTATCGCCGGCTTTATGGCGACATTACCGACCTGTTGCGCGTGGACCCGGACAATCTTGAGGCGCGGCGCTATTGGGCCGATATCGGCTATTCGCAGGACCAGTTGCCGCCCTTCGTGCAGCCGCAAGCGCCGCAGGGCATGCCGCTCTGGGCCTTTCGCCAGTTGGAAGATCTCAAGCTGGCGCGCCAGTTCGTCAACTGGTGGATCGACAACCGCCAGGTGCCTTATGGCGATTTCGGCGGCGGCATTTCCGACGATACCGACCTGACGCAGCAATGGCCGGGTATGGCGCTGATGGGCGTGGACCCGGACAAGATCAACGCCTCGCTGCGCGCATTGTCCGATGCGGTCTACAAGAACGGCATGATCGTCGATGGCTTGAGCTACATCACCAGCGACGAACTGCACGTTTACGAAGAAGGCATCAATTCCGACGCCGAGCGGCTCTACCTCAATTGGGGCGAGCCCAAGGCGGTGGAGCGGATGATGGCCACGGTCAAGGCGCTGGGCAGTGTGATCCGCACCAATCCGGCCGGGCATATGCACATTTCCTCAAGCTGGTATGGCGGGCGGAAAATCTATCGCGACGAGCCGTGGGCCTGGCAGAAGCCCTATGGCTTCGTGATCATGCATACGCCGGTCCTGCTGGGGCTGTACAATGCCGATCCCACCGCGCGGGGCCTGGTAACGGGGCTGGTCGACGGGCTGCTGGCCCATGGCAAGCAGGGCGCCGATGGGCTGTGGCGCTTTCCCAACGACATCAGCTGGAACAGCGATGCCGAGCGGGCCGGGGACGGCGGCGGGGCCAGCCTGCCGATGCAATCGGCCTGGGCTGCCTGGCGCTTTACCGGCGATGACAAGTACCTGCGCCCCGTGCTGGGCCGGCTGGGAACTGGCAATTTTGCCGCGCTGGGCGAGCTTAACGAAAATGCGCTGACCGTGCTGGGCAAGCGCGGCGACTGGGCCGATGTGCTGCGCAAGGGGGCGGAAAACGGGAACGACGTGGCCCGGTTCGAAGCGTGGAACAGCACCGGCAACCGCGCCTGGCTGGAAGCGCTGAATGCCGCCGGCATCGCCGACAAGACGCAGCACATGTATATGATCACGCAGGGCCACTGGTGGACCGACCGGGTGGAAGCGTCCAACGACCTGCTCCAGCGCGAACGGCTGGGCGGCATTGCCTTGAAACGCAACCAGACCTGGCCGGGCAATGCCGTGAGCTGGCGCTTTGCCGACCCGGAAGCCGCGCTCAAGGTGGCGATCCTGGTGCGCGATGCGACACCCGAGGGCTTTACCGTCATCGCCCACAACACGAGCCGTCAGGAACAGCGCGTCGAGATGGGCACCTGGAACGTGGTGGCCGGCACCTGGACGATGATGCAGGGCCTCGCGCCGGATGACGGCGACGCGGCGCGCGAGCCATTGGAAAAGCGCAGCGTGGAAATGGAACGTGGCGGTTCCATTCCTGTTGCCTTCGCACCGGGGCAGACCACGGTGATGACCTTCCGCCTGACGCAGCGCGCGACGGTGCAGCCCGAGCATCGGCCGGACCTGGGCATTGGCGCCGACGACGTGACGCGCAAGGGAAGCTGGCTCACCGTGCGGGTGCACAGCCTGGGCAGCGTGGCGGCGCCGGCGGGTACGCTGACGCTGGAAACCGCAGACGGACACGTGCTGGCCCGCGCGGCAGTGCCGCCGCTGCCGGCGCCCACCGACCTGACTCCGCGCACCGCCACGGTCACGCTGGCGATTCCGGCTGGCGCGCCGCAGGGCCTGCACGTGCGGGTTTCGAGCGGCGTGGCCGAAGTGACCCAGCGCAACAACGTGGTGGTGCTGCCATGATCGCGCGCGCGGTGCTGGCGCTGGCTTTGCTGTTGCCCGGCTGCGCCAGCGCGCGGCAGGAAGTATGGCGGTTCGACAGTCTCGCCCGCATCGGCCACATGGCGCCGCAAGTGCAGGGCCATCCCAGGGTCGAAGGCAAGGCCATGGTGTTTGACGGGCAGGTCGATGCCCTGATCCTGCCGCGCCACCCGCTGGCCGGCGCCGCGCGGTTCACCGCCGAGGCGGTGTTTCGGCCCGATGGCGGCGCGTTCGAGCAGCGTTGGCTGCACCTGGCCAGCAACGACACGCCCGGCCGCCCGACGGGCGAAACCCGCATGCTGTTCGAAATCCGCGTGGTCGGCCAATCGTGGTATCTCGACACTTTCGTGAAGGGCGCCGGTTACAGCCAGGTCTTGGCCGATCCCGCGCGGCTGCACCCGATCGGTCGCTGGTATCACGTGGCGCAGACGTTCGACGGAACCACCTATCGCAGCTATGTCAACGGCGTGCAGGAGGGAGAGGCCCGCGTGGCCTTTGCGCCGCAACAACCGGGCAGCACCAGCGTGGCAATGCGGCGCAACGGGGTGAACCATTTCCATGGCGCCATCGCCATGGCGCGGTTCACCGATGAAGCCCTGTCGCCGCGCGATTTCCTGTCGCTGCCGCGCGGCGGGCGTTAACGCACCACGTAGAAATCGATCTGCACATGGTCGGGCCGGCGAATGCCGCGCGCCACGAAGACCGCGCGGTTCATCCAGTCCAGCGGGCCGGCCCGCGCGGCCAGGCGCGGCGTGGTGCGAAAGTAATAGGCATCGGGTGGCACATCCTGCCCTTGCGCGATGCGCTCGGTCACGTCGGGGCTGGCCACGCGCACGCCCGGATTGGCCACGTCCACCACCGTGCCATCGGCGGCTTGAAGGAAGTAGCGTGCTTCCACCTGGGTCAAGCCGCCAGGAAGGATGGTTTGCCAGTCACCACCGCCGGCCAGGACGCGCCCCTTGAACAAAGGGCCATCCACCGTGCCGCCGGTGATCGCGATGAACCGCTTGCGCCCGCTGGCGACTTCGCCTTGTTCCACCGGCGGGGCCAGCGTTACCGTTGCCGTGAAGGCATATTCCAGCGTGGGCGCGGGTGCGGCGGGTGCAGCCATGGCGGCACCGGACCCGGCAGCGCCGGCCGCCGCGGCCAACAGCAGGGCAGCAGCCGCCAATTGCCGGCGCAGCGTGTTCTTCACTTGGCTTCTCTCCCAATTTCCGGTGCGCCTGGCGGCGATCCGATCCTTTTGGACCATGGCCCGGATTGCCTGGGCCGACAAGCACTGCCATCCCCAGGGCATGACCGTTTCCCCTCCGATCGACGATGCCCGCGCCCGTTTCCTGCTGCGGGCGATCCATGATGCGGCGATTGCCGCCAGCCAGCCGGCGCGGTTGATGCGCGGGCATGTGCCGCCTGCGCCGGCCGGGCGCTGCGTGGTGATCGGTGCGGGCAAGGCCAGCGCGGCCATGGCCAGCGCGCTTGATGCGGCGCTGCTGGAACGCTGGGGGCCGGGCGTGCCTGTGTCCGGCGTGGTGGCCACCCGCCACGGGCACGGTGCGGGCCTGCCATCCGGCCGCATCGCCGTGGTGGAAGCGGGCCATCCCGTGCCCGACCAGCACAGCCTTGCTGCCGCCCAGGCCATCGTGGCGGCGCTGCACGGCCTGACCGCGGACGACCTGGTGATCGCGTTGATTTCGGGCGGGGGATCGGCCTGCATGGAATGGCCGGTGGATGGGCTGGACCTGGCCGGGTTGCAGGCGCTGACCCGCGCCATGCTGGAATCGGGTGCCGGCATTGCCGAAATCAACACCGTGCGCCGGCACCTGTCGCGCGTGAAAGGCGGGCGGCTGGCCGCGCTGGCCACGCCGGCGCGCGTGCTGACGCTGGTGATCAGCGATGTGCCGGGCGATGATCCGGCGGCGGTCGCATCCGGCCCGACGCTGGCCGATGGTACCACCCCAGCCGATGCGCTGGCGATCATCGCCCGCTATCGCCTGCCCGTGCCCGCACCCGTGCTGGCCGCGTTGCGCCAGGCCGGACCGGTGGTGGCGGGAGCGGGTGAAACGCGCGTGATCGCTTCACCCCGCCGGGCGCTGGAAGCCGCCGTGGCGCAAGCCCGCGCGCTCGGGCTCAATCCCCTTGTGCTGGGCGACACGCTGGAAGGCGAAGCGCGCGAACTGGGCCGGGCCATGGCCGGCATTGCCCGATCGGCGCAGGCCTGGGGCGATCCGGTGCGCGCGCCTGCGGTGATCCTGTCGGGCGGGGAAACCACGGTAACGCTGGTGGGCGGCCCGATCGGCCGGGGTGGGCGCAATTGCGAATTCGCGCTGGCCCTGGCGCTCGCGCTCGATGGCCTTCCGGGTGTCTGGGCGCTGGCCGCCGACAGCGACGGGATCGACGGCAGCGAGGATGCCGCCGGCGCGTTCGTCGCGCCCGATACCTTGGCCCGCGCTCGCGCCGCCGGCCTTGGCGCGGGGGAGGCATTGGCGGGGCATGACAGCTACAGCTTCTTCGCCGCGCTCGGCGATCTGCTGATCACCGGCCCCACGCATACCAATGTCAACGATATCCGCCTGGTGCTGGTGACTTAGCTGGCATCGGCGGCGGCCAGATAAGCCCGCAGGAATGCGTCGATCGCTTCTTCGATAGCGGCATCGATCGCAAATTCGATCGGGGCGCCGAACAGCAGCGGTTCCACCATCCCGGCTTCGAGCAGCCCTTTGAGATGGGCCGAGGCGACACGCGGATCGCACGGGCGCAGCGTGCCGCGTTCGACCAGCCCGCGCATATAGTCTTCCACCGCCAGCATGCCCCGGCGCGGGCCCAGTTCATAGAGTTCGGCGCCCAGCCCGCTGTTGGTCCCTTCGGCAATCGCGGTGCGCGTGATCGCCAGGGCATCGGCCGATGTCACCAGCGCGAGATAGGCATGGCCAAAGCGCACGAGCACGGTGCGCAGGTCGGGCTCGGCCGGATTGAGCAGATCGAGCAGGCCTTGCGCCTGTTCTTCCATCGCCGCGATCATGGCCGCGGCAAACAGCGCCTCTTTCGATTTGAAGTAGCTGTAGAGCGTGGCTTTCGAGCCGCCGACCCGGGCCGAGATCATCGCCATCGAGGCACGTTCGTACCCCACCTCGCGGAACAGGTCCTTGGCAATGTCCAAGATGGCCTCTCGCCGGGCATCGGATTTCACCCGCATGCATTTTCTCCTTATCTGAACCCGACTGTACACTTTTTCATTGACGACGCAACAGTCCGGCAATACTGAACCGTTCAGTACGGTTATCCAGCCCGGAGTCGCCCATGCAAGTCTTGCCCAAACCGCCGGAATTCCGCCGCCCGGCCGCGTCCGTCATGCCGCTGGCCCATGCGTCGTCCGATGCCTCCCCGCGCATGTCGTTGCGGCCCACGCTCGCTCTGGCCGTTGCCGGGCTGGCCTTGCTGACCGGCGGATGCGCCGTGCCGCCACCGCGCGCGCAACTGGCCACGGTGGCCACGCCGGAAAAGCTCGGCGCAAGCCAGAGCCTGGCGCCAGCTTCGGGTGCGAGCGCGGCCAACTGGCCGTCGGATGGCTGGTGGCAGGCCTATGGCGATAGCCAGCTCGACAGCCTGATTGCCGAAGGGCTGGCAGGCGCGACCGACTTGCGCGTGGCCCAGGCGCGTTTTGCCAAGGCGCAGGCGGTGGCTGGCGAAAGCCGCAGCGCGTTGCTGCCCAGTCTGACTGCCGGGGCGCAGGGCGGCCTGACACAGCAAAGCAACAACTATCTGTTTCCCCAGGGCATGAGCCCGCGCGGTTGGCCCGATTATGGCCAGGCCTCGCTCAGCTTGTCGTGGGATCTGGATTTCTGGGGCAAGAACCGCGCCGCACTGTCCGCTGCCAAGTCTGACGCGGCAGCAGCGGGCGCCGAAGCGGCCGCGACGCGGCTGACCGTTTCGGCCGGCATCGCCAGTGCCTATGCCGACCTGGCCAGCCTTTTTGCCCAGCGCGATGCCGCGGTCGATGCCGTGGAGGTGCGCCAGAAGACGCGTGACCTGATGGCCGACCGCCAGCGGCAGGGCCTGGAAAACATGGGCGCGGTGGAGCGCGCGGTGTCTTCGCTGGAAACCGCGCAGGGCGATCTGGCCAGCCTGGACGAAAGCATCGGCCTGGCGCGCAACCGCATCGCCGCGCTGATGGGGGCCGGTCCCGATCGCGGGTTGGCGATTGCCCGCCCGCAGATCGACCTGGGCAAGGCCACGGCTGGGCTGCCCGCCAATCTGCCGGCCGAACTCATCGGCCGCCGTCCCGATGTCATCGCCGCCAAGCTGCGCGTGCAATCGAGCGACAGCCGCATCCGCCAGGCGCGCGCGGCTTTCTATCCCAGCGTCAACTTGTCCGCGCTGATCGGCATGCAGGCGCTCGATATCGGCAAGGTGTTCCAGTCCGGATCCGACTATGGCTCGGTCGGCCCGGCGCTCAGCCTGCCGATCCTCGATGGCGGGCGGTTGCGTGCCCAGTATCGCGGGACCGAGGCCGATCACGAAGTGGCCGTGGCGCAATATGATGCGGCGCTTGTCCAGGCGTTGCACGATGTAGCCGATGCCGCCACCAGCCAGCAGGCACTGGGCCAACGCCTGGGCCGCGCCCAAGCCGCGCAGGCTTCGGCTCAGGCCGCCTGGACCGTGGCCAACAACCGCTATCGCGGGGGCCTGGCCACTTATCTCGACGTGCTCAACGCCGAAGATTCCCTGATCGCGGCGCGCAAGACCGTCGCTTCCCTGCAAACCCGTGCCTTTGCCCTCGACGTCGCCATGGTGCGCGCGCTCGGCGGCGGCTTTCGTTCGTGAAAGGATCCCCTCCGATGACCGTGATGACCAAGATCGCCGACGTGGAAACCGGTTTTGACGGCGCCGCCAGCGCGTCGCCCAAGGCGCGCCGCAGCAAGCTGTTCGCGGGGCTGGCCGGCGCCGTGGCCGTGGCCGCCGTTGGCGCCTGGGGCTATGACCATTTCGTCGCCGGCCGCCATGTGGTGACCGACAATGCCTATGTCGGCGCCAATCTGGCGCAAGTGACCCCGCAAGTGAGCGGCCCGGTGGCGCAAGTGCTGGTCGACGATACCCAGGCGGTCAAGCGCGGCGACGTGCTGGTGCGGCTTGACGATACCGATGCGCGGATCGCGGTGGCCCAGGCCGAGGCGCAACTGGCGCAAACCGAACGCAAGGTCCGCGGGCTGATGGCCACGGGCAGCGGGCTGACTGCGCTGATCGCCAGCCGCGCGGCAGACCAGGCGCGCGCCGATGCCCAGCTGGCTTCGGCCCAGGCCGATCTGGAAAAGGCGCGGATCGACCTCGATCGTCGCCAGGCGCTGGTTGCCTCCGGCTCTGTTTCGGGCGAGGAACTGACCAGCGCGCGCAGCGCCTTTGCCAGCGCGCTGGCCAATGTGAAAGCCGCCCAGGCGGCGCGCACCCAGGCCGCCGCCAACCGCATGAGCGCGACCGGCGATCGCGACGCGAACCAGGCGCTTACCGCCAATGCCACGGTCGACACCAATCCCGAAGTGCTCGCCGCGCGGGCCAGCCTGGAGCAGGCCCGCGTCAACCTGGCACGCACCGTGATCCGCGCACCTGTCGATGGCGTGGTGTCCAAGCGGCAGGTGCAGGTGGGGCAGCGCGTCCAGGCCGGGCAGACGCTGATGTCGATCGCGCCGCTCCAGGCGGCCTATGTCGATGCCAATTTCAAGGAAGTGCAGCTGGCCCATGTGCGCCCTGGCCAGCCGGTGACGCTCACGTCTGATCTTTATGGCGACGATGTGACGTTCACAGGCCGCGTCGTGGGCTTTGCCGGGGGCACCGGTTCGGCCTTTGCCGTGGTGCCGGCGCAGAATGCCACGGGCAACTGGATCAAGGTGGTGCAGCGCCTGCCGGTGCGCATCGCGCTCGATCCCGCGCAGCTGGCGCGCCATCCCTTGCAGGTGGGCCTGTCGATGACGGCCGATATCGCCGTGAAGAACTGAGCGCGGCTTCCTTTCGGAAAGGCATCTGCCATGTCCACATCCGTTGCAATGGCGGGCCGCGCGCTGACGGCGCGCGAGCCGGACGGGCCGCTCACCGGGGGCAAGCTGCTGCTGGCAGCGCTGGCCATCGGCCTCGGCAATTTCCTGGTGGTGCTCGATACCAGCATCGCCAACGTTTCGGTCTCGACCATTTCCGGCGCGCTGGGCGTTTCCTCCACGCAAGGCACCTGGGTGATCACGTCCTATGCCGTGGCCGAGGCGATCACCGTGCCGCTGACGGGATGGCTGGCCAAGCGCTTTGGCGCGCAGCGCGTGTTCATTACCTGCTACCTCGCCTTTGCCGCGCTGTCGGTGTTCTGCGGCCTGGCCAACTCGCTGGGCATGCTGGTGCTGGGCCGCGTGCTGCTGGGTATGGTGGGCGGGCCGATCATGCCGCTTTCGCAGCTCCTGCTGCTGCGCGTTTTCCCGCCCGAAAAGGCCACGCAAGGCACCGTGTTGTGGGCCATGACTTCGCTGGTCGGCCCCATCGCCGGGCCGATCCTGGGCGGCGTGATCTGCGACAGCATGACGTGGAACGATATCTTCATCCTGCCCGCGGTGGTTGCGCTGGGCGGGGGCATGCTGGCGTTGTGGCTGCTCAAGGGCCAGCCCGACCCGCGCGAGCCGGCCTCGATCGACAAGGTGGGCTTTGCCTTGCTGGTAGTCTGGGTGGCCGCGTTCCAGATCATGCTGGACGAAGGACGCAACCACGATTGGTTTGCCGCTGCGGAAATCCGCTGGCTGGCGGTGATTGCCGCGATCGGCTTTGCCGCGTTCCTGATCTGGGAATCGACCGAAGAGAATCCGGTGGTCGATCTCAAGGTCTTTCGCCATCGCGGCTTTGCGGCGGCGGCGGTCACGTTCGCGGTGGGGTTCGGCGCATTCTTCGCGGGCATCGTGATCATCCCGCTGTGGCTGCAGCAGAACATGGGCTATACCGCCACCTGGGCCGGCATGGCGACGGGCCTGATGGGCGTGCTGGCGATCGTCAGCTCTCCGATCGTCGGCACGGCGGTCAACCGCTTTGATCCGCGCCTGATCGTTTCGATCGGTCTGGTCGGGCTGGGCGCGATCAGCGTGTGGCGCATGGGCTTCAACCAGGACATCACGTTCTGGCAGATGGCCTGGCCCACGCTGCTCACCGGGCCGTTCATGGTCATGCTATTCATCCCGGTGACCGGCATCGCCATGGCCAGCGTGGAGCCGCACGAGCAAGCCAGCGCGGCGGGTCTGTCGAACTTCATGCGCACGATGGGCGGGGCGATCGGCACGTCGCTGGTCCAGACCAGCTGGGCAGACTCGGCCCGGTTCAACCAGAGCGAACTGGCCGGCGCCATGGCCAACGGGCAGCAGGCGATCGACAATTTCGTGTCCGGCGGGCTTTCCCACGATGGCGCCACCAGCACATTGACCAGCATCGTGGAAGGACAAAGCGTGATGCTGGCCACGCTCGATGTCTTTGCCGCCGTGGCGCTATGCTTTGGCGTGGCAGCGGCGCTGATCTGGCTGGCGCCCCGGCCCAAGGGACCGATCGACACCAGCGGCGGGCATTGACCCGCCGCCCCGGTGGCCCTGCCCGATGGGGTGCCTGATTGCATTTGTATGTATTGCTGACTAATTCAGAACGGGAGGCACGGCGCCAAGACCGAGTCCGCTGATAGGCTGAGGGTGGATCAAGGCTGATGATCGAGCATTTTTCGACGCGCAACGTGCCTGGAGCCGACAAGCTGCCGTACTGGCGCAGCTTGATGTCGAGCACGTATTCGGGCCTTTCCACCAATCCGCTGACCCCGCACTTCGAAGCCACCGTCTCGCGCTGGCAAATGGGTGGCATCGCCATGACCCGGCCCCGCGCCACCCCGGTTTCGGTAGAGCGCCGCCTGCTCGAAGCCGGGCATGGCGGCGGGCCGCGGCTCAAGCTGCATGTCGTGCGCTCGGGCCAGGGGCGTGCGGTCCACCGCCGGCGCGAGCTGGACGTGCGCGCCGGCGACATGGTGCTCTGTGCCAGTGAAGAGGTCTATCGGTTCGACTTGCGCAGCGAGCATGAACTGGTCGTGGCCGAATTCGATCGCGCCGTGCTGGGCGAGGCGCCGCATTGGCTGGACGATGCGGTGGCCACCTGCATCCCGCGCGAGGCGCCGTCCACCCGCCTGCTGCACGATTTCATGCTGTCGCTGTGGCGCGAGAGCGAGGCTAGCCCCGATGGGCTGCCCGATGAAGGCTATGACGCTGTGTTCTGTTCGCTGCTGCTGGCCAGCCTGCGCCCGACCGACCAGGTGGCCCGGCCCAGCCGCCATGGCCTGCTCGAGCGCGCCCGCGCCATCGTGGCGGCACGCCTTGCCGATCACACGCTTTCGCCTGCCACGATCGCGGCCGACATGGGCGTTTCGCTGCGCCGGCTGCAGGCAGCGGCGGCCGGCCAGGGGGTGACGCTGGGCGGCTATATCAACGAGCGCCGCCTGGCGCTTGCCGCGCAGAAACTGACGTTGGAGCCGCAGAGCAGCATTACCCAGATCGCGTTCGACTGCGGATTTTCCGACAGTTCCTATTTCAGCCGCCGCTTCCAGGAACGCTTTGGCCAGACCCCACGCCAGTATCGCGCGATGCATTGATAGCCGGGTCGTGCCTGGCCCCGCTCTGTTTTTTGCCACGCGCCATTGCGCATTCCATGTTTGACCACAAGGCGCGTGCCACCCGACAAACGCGCGTCGTGACATGGGCAGTGAGACAGCAAGGGGGTGGCAATGGATCGGCGCGGATTTGCAGCAGGTATGGTGTGCGCGATGGCTACCATCGGGCGGGCAAGGGCAGTGGCGCCGGTCAAGGATGCCGCCCTGGCCAGGTTCATCGCGGGCATGCCCAAGGCGGAATATCACGTCCATCTTGAAGGCACGCTGGAAGCCGAGATGAAATTCGCCCTGGCGCGGCGCAACGGGCTGCAACTGCCCTTTGCCGATGTCGCCGCGATGAAGGCCAGCTACCGCTATCACGACCTGCCGAGCTTTCTGGCGATCTATTATGACGGCATGAAAGTGCTGCTCAGGGAGCAGGACTTCTATGACCTGACTTATGCCTATCTCGCCAAGGCGGCCGCGCAGAACGTGATCTATACCGAGATGTTCTTCGATCCGCAGGAGCATCTCAAGCGCGGCGTGCCGATGGCCGCGGTGATTGGCGGGATCAGCCGGGCGCGGCGCGACGCGCGGACCCGGCTTGGCATCCGTTCGCAATTGATCCTGTGCTTTGTGCGCGATCTTTCGGCGCAGAGCGCGATGGATGCGCTCGATACCGGCTTGGCCTTCCGCAAGGATCTGGTCGGTGTCGGCCTCGATTCCGATGAAGCAGGCAACCCGCCGGAAAAGTTCCGCGCCCATTTCGCCAAGGCGCGGGCCCATGGCCTGCGGGTGACGGCACATTGCGATGTCGATCAGGACGACACGCTGGGCCATATCCGCACTGCGCTGCTCGATCTCAAGGTTGATCGCATCGACCATGGCGGCAACATTGTGGAATCGCCCGAACTGGTTGCCTTGGCACGGCAGCGGGGCATGTTCTTCACGGTGTGCCCCACTTTTTCGGGAACCTTGCGCAAAGGCCTGGCGACACCGGTGGATGTGGTGCGCGCAATGCTCGACGCCGGGTTGAACGTGACGATTTCATCGGATGATCCGGCCTATATGGGCAGCGAATATCTCGACGACGTGTTGATCCGTGCTGCCGATCGCAGCGCCCTGACGCGAACCGAGATCGTCACCCTGGCGCGCAATGGGTTTAGGGCGGCATGGCTGCCCGAGGCCGAAAAGCAGGCCATGCTGGCCAGGCTCAACGCCTATGTGCAGCGGGCGGACCACAGCTAGGCGCGGATCGCGCCATGCCCATCGCGTTTGTCCGTGCTTTTCGCGCGATCGTGCAAGAAGGCGCGCAGGCAGGCGAGTAGCTCCCACAGCGATAACAAATCGCAAGGGAGTGCAGGATGCTGAAATGTTCCACCCGTTCCAGCCTGTTTGCCATGGCCGCGGCCCTGGGCGCGGCCGCGCCGGGCCTGGCCCAGGCTCAGGACGCCGCGCCGCCGGCCGATGGCGCGCCGCCACCGCAGCAGGGCGGCATCCAGGAAATCGTCGTTACGGCGCAAAAGCGCGCGCAAAACGTGCAGAACGTGCCGATCGCCATTTCCGCATTCACCGCTGCGTCGCTCAAGGAACGGGCGGTGACCAGCGTTTCGTCGCTTTCGGCGCTGGCGCCCAACGTCAACCTGGATGGCGGGACGCCGTTTTCCGGCTCTTCGGCCGTGCTTTCGGCCACGATCCGCGGCATCGGATCGGATGACTTTGCCTTCAACATCGATCCCGGCGTGGGGATATACCTGGACGGCGTCTATCTGGCGCGCACGGTGGGGGCGAACCAGGACCTGCCCGACGTGGAGCGCGTCGAAGTGCTCAAGGGCCCGCAGGGCACGCTGTTTGGCCGCAACACCATCGGCGGGGCGATTTCGATCGTCACGCACGAGCCGGGCAAGGAATTCAAGGGCTCGATCGACGCCACCACCGGCAGCTACAACCTGGTCAAGGTGCGGGGCACGATCGACGTGCCGCTCGCCCAGTCGCTGTTTTCTTCGGTCACGTTCGCAGTCACCAACCGGGAAGGGTTCCTCAAGCGCATTCCCTATCCCGACCAGCGCGCCAGCAATTCCGACACTTTCTATAATTTCAACCAGGCCGACTATGCCAGCTCCAGCCGTGAAGGGGGCGACAACACCGCCTCGCTGCGCGGCAAGCTGAAGTGGGACAACGGCGGCGCGATCACCGCCACGCTGACCGGCGACTGGACTCGCCAGGACACGTCCTCGCAGGCGACCAAGCTGCTGGGCACGGTGAACCTGCCTGGCCCCTTTGCCGGGACGGACAATCTGCCTGGCACCGCGCTGTCGGCCTCGGGCACCACGGGCTTCCTGTTCTCGGGCCTCTACAACTTCTGCATCGGCGCCAATGCGCAGCAGATCGCTGCGCGCAATGCCCAGGCGCTGTGCGGGGCGCGGGGCACGCAATATGGCCGCCGGCTGTCGCCATTGGCAGGCGTGAACGTCGATAGCGATCCCACCAACGATCGCCTGCCTTGGGATTCCCGCTTTGTCTTGTCCGATCCCGATACCAGCTATGCCACCGGGCCCAGCTTCAACAAGCTGACCACCTGGGGCCTGGGCGCCACGGTGCAGGCGCAAGTGAACGACGACCTCACGATCAAGTCCATCACCGCCTATCGCGATACGCGCTGGCGCGCCGGCGTGGACGCGGACGGTTCGCCGCTGTCGTTCCTGGAGCTGTCGTTCCAGCAGAACCAGTGGCAGTTCAGCCAGGAAGTGCAGATCCTGGGCAAGGCACTGGACAAGAAGCTGAACTACGTTTTGGGCGGGTACTATTTCAAGGAACAGGGCACGCTGCACGATTACGTCACGTTTGACGAAGGCCTGGTGCAGGTGGATGGGCCCAACCGCTTCAAGACCGAAAACTATGCCTTCTTCGGCCAGGTGGACTATCGCCCGATCGAGATCCTGGGGATTACCGTGGGTGGGCGCTATACCCATGAAACCAAGCAGTTCGAAGGCGGGCAGCAGGAATTGAACGGCTTCAACTACAAGCTGTTCGGGTGCAGCGATGCCAATGGCAATGTCACGCCGGGCGCGCCGTTCCCGCTTGGCCCGGTCAGCTGCCAGACCGGCATTTCCTATCCCAACCCCGCCAATCCGGTGCAGGTCTATACGCCGGGGGTGAACCGCAAGACGTTTGACAACTTCTCGCCCAAGGTGGGGGTGCAGCTCTATCCGGCCAACCGGATCATGGTCTATGGTTCGTGGTCCAAGGGGTACAAGACCGGCGGCTGGACCACGCGATTGACCAACCCGCAGGGCAACGTCGCCCCCGGCTTTGGCCCGGAAAAGGCCACGACGTGGGAACTGGGCGTGAAATCCACCCTGCTCGATCGCAAGCTGCAGTTGAACCTGGCGGCTTTCACCACCGACTATCAAGGCGTGCAGCTCAACATCCAGATCGGCACCTCGCCCACGATCGCCAATGCCGGGCGCGCGCGGATCAAGGGCGTGGAAGCCGAGATGGTGCTGGCGCCGGTCACCGGCCTGACCATCAATGGCTCGGTCGGCTATATCGATGCCCATTATACCCAGATCGATGCCGCCGCGCTCGTCAACGCCAGCCCGATCCCCGGCATCCAGGCCGGCATCTTCCTGGGCGCGCCGCTGCCCAAGACGGCCAATTGGAAGATCAACGTTTCGCCGCGCTACCAGCTCGACCTGGCCAATGGCGGCAATGTCGTGGCCCTGGCAGACTGGACACACACCACCCCGGTGTGGAACGACATCGCGCGTACCCTCCTGCTGCGCCGCCCCACCAACGACATGGTCAACGCCAGCCTTACCTACAACACGCCGGGCGATCGCTGGTCGCTGACGGTGGGAGGCACCAACCTGACCGACACGCGCTATCTGGTGACCGGCGGCCCCAATCTTTCGGCCGGGGCAATCTTTGGCAGCTATAACCGCCCGCGCGAATGGTATCTGCGCGCCGGCTTCAAGTTCTGATCACCCAAGCACCCATCCACCCACTGGCGCCGGGCCGAACCCTCCACCATCCCCCGGCTCGGCGCTTCCTTTGTGTTCGTTCCAGTCAAGGATACTTGCCATGCCCACGCCCGCCCAAGCCGCCGTGTTCCGCCAGCCGGGTGCGCCGCCGGTGATCGAGCCGGTCGTGCTCGACGATCCGCGCGAGGGCGAACTGGTGGTGCGGCTGGTTGGCGTGGGCGTGTGCCACACTGACATGGTGCTGCGCGACGGGCACCTGCCCACGCCCTTTCCCGTGGTGCTGGGCCATGAAGGCGCGGGCGTGGTGGAGCGCGTGGGCGCTGGCGTTACGACGCTGGCACCGGGCGACCATGTCGTGCTCAGCTTCGATTCCTGCGGGCATTGCCCGTCGTGCGACGATCACGCCCCGGCCTATTGCCACGACTGGTTCGCCTATAACTTTGGCGGCAGCCGCACCGATGGCACCACCGCGTTGTCTGCATCCGATGGCACGGCGATCCACAGCCACGTGTTCGGCCAATCCTCGTTCGCCACCCATGCCCTGGTCCATGCGCGCAATGCGGTGAAAGTGGATGCCGATCTGCCGCTCGAACTGCTCGGGCCCTTGGGTTGCGGCATCCAGACCGGCGCGGGCGCCGTGCTCAACGAACTGCGCCCGCGCCCGGGCGCCAGCGTGGCGGTGATCGGCACCGGCGCGGTGGGGCTTTCCGCCATCATGGCCTGCGGCATTGCCGGGGCCGGCGTGGTGGCGGCGGTGGACATCAATCCCGCGCGCATTGCCCTGGCGCAGGAACTGGGCGCCACGCATGGCTTTGACGCGCGCAGCGGCAGCCTGGCCGACCATGCCCGGGCCGCGGGCCTGGCCCAGGGTTTCGACTGCGTGATCGACACGACCGGCCGGCCCGACGTGGTCAACGCCGCCATGCCGGCGCTTGCCCCGCGCGGGCAGATGGCGCTGGTGGGCGCCTATGGCCCCGGCGACATTGCCGCCGATGCCACGTTCCTGATGAGCGGGGGCCGCGTGATCCGCGGCGTGGTGGAAGGCGGCGCCGATCCGCAGGCCTTCATCCCCGAACTGCTGGCCCACTATCGCGCCGGGCGCTTTCCGTTCGATCGCCTGGTGCGCTTTTTCGCGTTCGAAGACATCGCCGACGCCATTGCGCAGGGAGAGGCGGGCCACGTGGTCAAGCCGATCTTGCGCATTGGCTGACGCCTTCCCACAATGGCCCCATAGGCAAAGGAATTTTTGACATGGACAAGCAATTCAGCCTGTTGATCGACGGTCAATTGGTGCCGGGCGCGGCCACGTTCGACGTGATCAACCCCGCCACCGAAGCCGTGCTGACCCAGGCCCCGCGCGCCGACCAGGCCCAGTTGGATGCGGCCGTGGCCGCCGCCAAGCGGGCGTTCCCCGCCTGGGCCGCGCGCAGCCAGGATGATCGCGCCGCCCTGATCGACCAGTTGGCCGACGCGGTGATGGCGCGGATCGAGGAGTTTGCCCAGTTGCTCACCGCCGAGCAGGGCAAGCCGCTCGACCAGGCGCGCAACGAAATCTATGGCACGGTTTTCGTGCTCAAGGCCTTTGCCGGCATGCGCATCACCGACAAGGTCCTGCGCGAAGAGGGCGGCAATACCGTGATCGAGCATCGCACCCCGCTGGGCGTGTGCGCGGCGATCACGCCGTGGAATTTCCCGGTGGTGCTGCTGGCCAACAAGCTGGGCCCGTGCCTTCTGGCGGGCAACACCATGGTGGCCAAGCCCGCGCCGACCACGCCGCTCACCACCCTGCTGCTGGGCGAAGTGATCGCGTCGATCCTGCCGGCCGGGGTCGTCAACATCATCGCCGACGTCAACGATCTGGGCGCGGCGCTTTCCACCCACCCCGATTTGGCCAAGGTGGCGTTCACCGGATCGACCGTCACCGGCAAGAAAGTCATGGCTTCGGCCTCGGGCAGCGTGAAGCGCGTGACGCTGGAACTGGGTGGCAACGACGCGGCCATCGTGCTGGACGACATGCCGGCCAAGCTGGCCGCCGAAAAGGTCTATCAAGGCGCGATGGTCAACGCAGGCCAGGTCTGCGTGGCGATCAAGCGCGCCTATGTCCACGAAACCGTCTATGACGAATTCGTGGAAGAAATCGCCCGCCTGGCCAAGGAAGCCGTGGTGGACGAAGGCACCCGCCAGGGTGTGACGATCGGCCCGGTGCAGAACAAGATGCAGTTCGAAAAGGTATCTGCCCTGCTGGCCGACGCGCGGGAGCGCGGGACGGTGCTGGCCGGCGGCGCGCCGCTCGATCGGCCGGGTTACTTCATCGCGCCGACCATCGTGGCAGACCTGGACGACGATGCGCCGCTGGTGCGCGAGGAACAGTTCGGCCCGGTGCTGCCCGTGCTCAAGTTTTCCGACGTGGACGACGTGATCGCGCGCGCCAACGACAGCGACTATGGGCTGGGCGGCACGGTCTGGGGCAAGGACGTGGCCCGCGCGATGGATGTGGCGCGGCGGATCGACACCGGGACGGTGTGGGTCAACCAGCACCTGGCGATCGACCCGACGATACCGTTCCGCGGGGTCAAGCAATCCGGCCTGGGCGGCGAACTGGGTGAGGCGGGCCTGCTGGAATATACCCAGGCGCACATCATCAACGCCGTCAGCTTGCCGGCTTGAAACACGGACAGGGGCGGCGCTGGCGGCCAGGCCGGCGACGCCCTTGCCCAGCGCGGCAAGGCCTCATGAATTTGTAACAAGTTGTATGGCCCGCCGCCGCCACCGCCGCATCAGATCGTCCGGCGGGCTTGATTAATATACTGATCAATATAGAAAAAATGTTCGTGTTCCACCGCGGCTTAGGTGGATCATTTCAGTTCGTCAGCAAACGTTTCGCGTTCGTATCGCGGCGAAATTGGGGTGATACAACTGCGGGCTAGACGCTCCGGCCATGAACTCGCCGGTGTTGCCCCCAGACTCCGTCCTGCCTTTGTCCGAGCCGGCGCGTCCCTCGCGGTGGGAACGGCTGATGAACCGTCCGGTGCCGCTCTGGGCGCTGGGACTGGTGGTGGCGCTCGGCGCGCTGGCATTGCTCGGCTTCGGCTTCGTCCTGCTGGCCCCGCGCAAGCATGGCGCCCTGGGCACGCTGGCGGTGCAGGTGGCGAGCATTCCCGATACCGTGGGGCGGGCGGTGGGCGAACTGCTGCCCTATCGTCCGTCGATCGGCCAGCCTTATGAACCGCTGCCCGGTGGGCTGTGGCGCCGGCCGGGATTCGTCGATCCCGGCTATATCCTGCTCACCGTGTTCGACACCGCGCAAGGGCGCTGGGTGGTGCAGTTGCTGCGCCTGCGCGATGGGCAGGTGGTGCGCCGCTATGCGCCCGACATCGCCGCGATCCATGCGCAATCGACATTCCACTCTGCCCTGGTGGACCTGGCGCGCGACAAGACCAACCGCCGTTTCATGCCGATGCACCCGCTGCTGATGCCCGATGGCGGGCTGATCGTGCACGATACCTCGCCACTCACGCGCATCGATGCCTGCGGGCGGCCGGAATGGATGATCGACGGGATTTTCCATCATTCGCTGGAGCGGGCGAGCGATGGCACCTTGTGGGCTGCCTATCGCCTCCCACGCACCGCGCGCCCGGGCCTTGGCCCGCAGTTTGCCGACGAAGGCCTCATGCACCTGACGGCACAGGGTAAAGTCCTGGCGCGCATCTCGGTGATCGACCTGCTCGACGCCAACAACCTGGGATATTTGTGGCGCGCGCGGCCCTATTCCGACGATCCGATCCATCTCAACGATATCCAGCCCGTGCCCGGCGATGGCCCTTATTGGCGCAACGGCGATCTGCTGGTCAGTCTGCGCAATCTCTCGCTGCTGTTGCTCTATCGCCCGTCGACCGGGCAGGTGGTGTGGGGCCGGGGCCTGCCCTGGCGGTTCCAGCACGATGTCAGCGTGCTCGATGACCACCGCATCTCGGTGTTCGACAACCACTGGCGCTTTGCCTGGGACCAGCCCGAGCAGGCCGAGCCCGACGGCACCAACCGCATGCTGGTCTACGACTTTGCCACGGGCGCGGTGAGCGCGCCGCTGGCTCCCGCGTTCCGCGATCTGAACATCCACACCCGTGCCCAGGGCCGCGCCACGCCGCTGCCGGGGGGCGATACCATGGTGGAGGAAACCGAACTGGGCCGCGTCATGCGCCTCGCCCCCGATGGCAGCGTGCGCTGGAGCTATATCAGCGCGGACGCCGGCCGGAACCGGTTCGAGCTGCGCTGGACCCGTTACATCGATCCCCTTGCCGACAAGATCGGCATCCAAGCCGCGGAGAATGCCCGATGCGAATGACCGTCTTTGCACCCTTGATGTGCCTTTTGGCCGGGGCCGCCCCAGCCGCGCTGTTGCTGGCAGCTACGGCCGTCCCGGCGCAGGCCTACGTCGGCCCCGGCCTGGGCCTGGGCGCGGCATCCACTGCGCTGGGCGTGGTGGGGGCCATCCTCCTCGGGCTGATGGCTTTCGTGTGGTATCCGGTCAAGCGCCTGCTGCGCATGGTGCGCCGGGCCGGACGCAGCAGCGCGGGACGCAAGCCATGATGGCGGCGGCCACGCTGTTGCTGGCCCTGGCCTTGCTGGCCACGGTCATGCTCGCCCGGCGCTGGGGGGTGCTGGGGCGTTTTGCCGCGTTGGGGGCGATCGGGCGTCGATCGGTGCGGATCATGGCGCGGCGCGGGGCGTCGGACTGTTCGAAGGAGCGTGCCGCACGCCTGCTGGCCATGCGGCTGATGGGGCGCTCGCTGGCGGCCGGCGCAGGGCTCGCGCTGGCGGCGGCACCGCTGGCCGCGGCGCTGGCGCTGGGCCCCTGGCTCGGCCTGCCGACCCTCAATGCCCTGTTCGACCCGCTGGCCCGCGCGGCCATTCTTTGCCTTGGAATCAGCCTTGCCCTCATCCGATTTGTCCTTGGCCGCATCGGCCGTGCCCACGGCGGCAGCCGGCGCGGACGCCTATCGCCCGCTTGATCGGCTGCTGCACCGGATTGCCTTGGGCAGCCGCGCCGCGCTGGAATTGAGCTTCGACCTGGAACGCGCCCGGTTCGGCCGCGCTGCCGGGGCGCCGGCGCTGCGCCCGCCGGTGTTCGTCACCGCGCTGGCGCGGGCCGGCACCACCGTGCTGATGCAGCGGCTCGAAGCAGCCGATCGCTTTGCCAGCCTGCATTATGCCGACATGCCCTTTCCCTTGGCGCCCAACACCTGGGCCGGGCTGGTGGCGCGCCGGCGCCGGGGCGTGGCCCGCACCCTGCGCGGCCATGGCGACGGACTGGAGCACGATCTCGACAGTGCCGAGGCGATCGAGGAAGTGTTCTGGCGCATGCAGTGCGGACCCGACTACCTCACCGCCGACGGCTTGGCCGCGCACCAACCCGATGCCCCGGCCATGGCAGCGTTCGGCCAGTTCATGGCGCTGGTATGCCTGGCGCGCGCGCGCCACGGGCAGGGCGGGCGCTATCTGTCCAAGAACAACGCCAATGTCCTGCGCTTGCCCAGTCTTGCCGGCATTCCCGGCGCCGTGCTGGTCCACCCGTTCCGCGCGCCGCTCGAACAGGCCGCCAGCCTGCTGGCGCAGCATCGCCGCGCCTGCGCGCTGGCGCAGGCCGATGCGTTTCGCGGGCATTACATGCGCTGGTTGGGCCATCATGAATTCGGGGCGCACCAGCAACCGTTCCTCCTGCCGGGCCAAGCGCCGCCGCAGGGCGATCCCGACAGTCTGGTCTATTGGCTGCGCACGTGGTGCGGGGTGTACCGCCACCTGCTGGACCAGCCGGCCAGCGTGGCGGCGCGGCAATGCTTCGTCGATTACGATCGCCTGGCGCGGGGCGAGGATGCGGTTCGCGCTGCGCTGGCACGGCAACTGGCCTTGCCGAACGGCCTGCCCGCCACCGATCTGCGCCCGCCAAAGCCCCATGCCTTGGCCCAGCAGGCGGTGCCGCCGGCAGACCTGAGCGCGGCCAACGCGCTTCACCAGCGCCTGCAACAACGCGCCCAGGCAACGGTGCCAACGGCTTAGTCCCTGGTCGGGCACCATTGCCGGGGCCAATGCGTTGTGCCTGACGTGCGCGGCGCATACCGGCTTGCCTGTTGTGGCCCATTGCCCGCGCCTGCGTTCTATGGGAGCAGGGGGCATGACAATGACCGGAACGCACGAGGCCAATCTGGTCATTCTTTCCATTCTGATCGCGGTATTTGCATCGTTCACGGCGTTGAGCCTGGCCGGGCGGGTGCGTGCCGGGCAGGGCTGGGCGCGGCGGGTGTGGCTGGCAGCGGCATCGGTGGCGCTGGGCGGGGGCATCTGGGCGATGCATTTCGTGGCCATGCTGGCCTTCCGCCTGCCGGGCATGGCGATGCGCTATGATCCGGGCATCACGCTGCTATCGCTGGCGATCGCGATTGCCTTTACCGGCGCCGGCTTTGCCGCGCTCGATCGGCGCAACCAGTCCTTGCAGCGGATCGCGGCGGCGGGCTTGCTGATGGGCCTGGGCGTCGTGGCCATGCATTACCTGGGCATGGCGGCGATGCGCATGGATGGCACCATGCATTACGATCCGCTGTGGCTGGCTTTGTCGGTGGTAATCGCCATCGTTGCAGCCACGGCCGCCCTGTGGTTTGCCGCGCGCGACCAGACGCCGGGCATGCGGCTGGGCGCTGCTGGCCTGATGGGGCTGGCGATTGCCGGGATGCACTACGCCGGCATGCACGCAGCGATGTTCGTCATGCATCGCCCCCACGGGGCGGGCGCTGCGGAAAGCGGCGTGGGCCAGACTTTCCTGGCCGTCTCGATCGGCACGATCACGCTGCTGATCCTCACGATCGCGCTGGGCGCTGCCTGGCTGGAACGGATGTTTCACGGCATCGCCCGGCGCGAGGCGCGCATCGCGCTACGCCTGAAAATTGCCGACGTGCTGCGCGATTACGAAACCGCCGCCGCGCTGCACGAGATTGCCGCGCTCATGAGCGCGCATTTCGCGGTCAATCGCACCGGATTTGGCCAGTTGCTGGCCGACGAGGACATGTTCGATTACGACGTGTGCTGGACAGACGGCACCGTGCCGGCCCTGCTCGGCCGCCTGCCAACCGCCGATTTCGGCGTGGCGGTGGTGGCGGCGCTCAATCGCGGCGAAACCGTGGTGGCGGGTGATCTGCTTGCGCCCGATCCGCGCCTTGATGCGCGCAGCGTGGCCACCGCACGCCAGGTTGATACCCGCGCGATCCTGGTCGTGCCGTTCCTGCGCGAGGGCCGGCTGCGCACGATCGTCTATCTCAACGATCGGGCGCCGCGTCATTGGCATCCCGACGATATCGCCTTCATGGAGGAAATCGCCGAACGCACCCGCCTGGTGAGCGAGCGGGCGGCCATTGCCCAGCAACTGCAAGAACTCAACGCCACGCTCGAAACGCGGGTGGAGGCACGCACCAGCGAGTTGCGCGCTGCGCAGGAAGCCCTGGTGCAGAGCCAGAAAATGGAAGCAATGGGCCAGCTTGTCGCCGGCCTGTCGCACGATTTCAACAACGTGCTTGGCGCGATCCTGGCCTCGTTCGACCTCATCACGCGGCGCAGCGGCGATGCCGCGCGGGTGGAGCGGCTGGCAGGCGAAGGGCGCCAGGCCGCCCAGCGCGCGGCCAACCTGATCGCACAACTGCTGGCCTTTTCGCGCACTCAGCGCCTGTCGACCGGCCCGCTTGATCCGGCACAGGTGATCGAGCGGCTGCGCCCGATGCTGGCGCGCACGCTCGGGCCGCTGATCGCGCTCGAATGCCGGCTCGACCCGCCAGAGGGCGACGACTGGGCCGCGCTGGCCGATCCCACGCAACTGGAAATGGCCCTGCTCAACCTGGCGGTGAACGGGCGCGACGCGATGCCCGCCGGTGGGCAACTGACCATTGCCCTGGCCACCCACGTGGCCGATGCCGACGGGGACCTGGCCGAGGGCACCTATGTCGAAGTGCGAGTCAGCGATACCGGCGCCGGCATGGACGAGGAAACGCTGCGCCGCGCCATGGAGCCGTTCTTCACCACCAAGCCCGTGGGCAAGGGCACCGGGCTGGGCCTGGCACAGATCTATGGCAGCATGCGCCAGATCGGCGGCGGGGTGCGGATCGAAAGCGCGCCTGGCGAGGGGACCACAGTGCGCCTGTTCCTGCCCCGCACCGCCCGCGTGCCCGAGGACGTGGCCGCGCCGCCGCCGACTGCGGCGCCGGGCCGCGCGGCGCTGCGCGTCCTGCTGGTTGACGATGATGGCGATCTGCGCCGCGCCCTGGCTGCCGCGCTGGAATGCGAAGGCCACGTGGTTCATGCCAAGGCCGATGGCGGCGCTGCGCTGGCCGCGCTCGATGCAGCGGCGGCGGCTGGCACGCGGCTGGCCGATGTGGCGCTGGTCGATTACGCGATGCCCGGCATGACGGGGGCCGAACTGGCCCGCCATCTGGCGCGGCGGCACCCGGCTTTGCCCATCGTGTTCATGAGCGGCTTTGCCGACGTGGCCGCGATCGAAGCGGTGGCCGGGCCCGATGCGATCCTGCTGCGCAAGCCATTTGCCACCGAGCGGCTGACAGAAGCCCTGGCGCGCGCCCGGGCGACCCACGCCGCCTAGGGCAAAGGCACGGCGGGCTTCCCCTACCCGAGGCTGCGCTTCATGCGCGCGGCGTCGGGCGTGTGGCCGGTAATGATCTCGAACGCCAGCGCGGCCTGGCCCACCACCATGCCGGTGCCGTTGATGGCGCGGCAACCCTTGCTTCGTGCGACCCGAAGCAGCTCGGTTTCCAGCGGGAAATAGATGATGTCGGCCAGCCAGTGATGCGCCGCCACGGCGCCTGGCGGGATCGGCATGCCAGGTTTGCTGGCCATGCCGATGGGCGTTGCATTGACGATGCCATCGGCCGGCGTGGTATCGAGCGCGGCCAGCGCTGTCACATCGATCTGCGCGGCGGGATAGCGCGGGGCAAGGTCGGCGGCGAGGGCCTGAGCCCGCGGGGCATCGGGATCGACCAGTTCCAGCCGCGCCACGCCAAGCGAGAGCAGCGCATTGGCAACGGCCGATCCCGCGCCCCCCGCACCCAACTGGATCACGTGCCCCAGCGCCGCACCGGGAAGTCCGGCGAGCAGGCTTTCGCGAAAGCCGGGCATGTCGGTGTTGTGCCCGATCAGGCGCCCGTCGCGGATGGCCACCGTGTTGACCGCGCCGGCGGCCAGGGCACTGGGCGCGAGTTCGTCCATCAGCGCCATGATCGCCTGCTTGAACGGATAAGTCACGTTGAAGCCGGCGAAGCCCTGGTCCTTGAGGCTTTCGACCAGGGTTGGCAGGTCTTCGTCAGCCAGGCCTCGCTGCGTGAAATCGAACAGTTCGTACGTCAGCTCCAGGCCCAGTGCTTGCGCCTCCTCTTCATGCAGGCGCGGTGAGCTGGATGCCAGGATGGCGCGACCAAGTAGCCCGGAGCGGATCATCAGTACCTTTGTCTTATCAAAAGGCTCCGGCGCTGCGATTGTGAAGGCGCAGCGCCGGGGCAGGGTGGATCAGAAGCTGACCCGCGCGCCGATATAGAACGAGCGGCCGATCGGGTCATACAGCGCCACGTCGGTGCCGTTCTGCGAACTGGCGACGTAGGGCAGCTTGGCATTGAGCACGTTGGTGATGCCACCGCGCAGTTCGAACATCTTGCCCACCTTCACGTTGCCGAAGACATCGTAGAGGTTGTAGGCCGCCACGCCCACCTGGGCGGCACTGGGCGTCAGCACCGAGGTGGCATCGTTCATCGCGCTCTGGTAGCGCCAGCGCACGCCGATCCCCATGTTGTCCGAGCGGTAGCCCAGGGTGGTGAGCGCCTTCCAGCGTGGCGTGGCGCGCGGCGGAACCGAGCTGGGGCCGGCGGCGCCGTTGCTGATGTTGGTATAGTCCAGCTCTGCCGCGCCGGGCAGCAGTTGCACCTTGTAGGCATGGAGCCAGCCGACCGTGGTGCTGGCGTAGATCTTGCCGGTGTTGCCCAGGAACGGCGCCGGCGTGGCCCAGTTCACTTGCGCTTCAACCCCGTCGGTCTTGAGCGAGCCGAGGTTGAGATAAGGCGTGACGACGTTGACCAGCTGGCCGTTGCTGTCACGCTGGATCAGCGCGCAATAGGGGTTGGTGGTGGCATAGGACGGATTGCTGCCATCCAGGTTGTAGCACTTGGACAGCACGGTCAGGCCAGGCACCGTGGAAATCACGTTCTTGATCGAGATGTTGTAATAATCGACCGAGAACGAGAAATCGCCGAACAAGCCACTACCGCGCGGCGCATTGAACACGACGCCGGCGTTGAACGTATCGGCATGTTCGGGGCGCAGCGCCAGGTTGCCCGAAACCAGCTGGCCGGTGGCCGTGGTCGGGAAGGTATAGCTGCCGATCGCGGCCTGCGGTACGCCCTGCGCCACGCAGAGCGCCGCCACTTGCGCGCCATTGGCGCCGGTGCGGGCGGTGGAGCGGGTATCGCATGGATCGCCCAGCGCGCCCGGCGGTGTGCCGATCACCAATTGCGTGCCCTGCTGCGGCGAGAACAATTCGCCGATATTGGGCGCGCGCACGGCGCGCTGATAGCTGCCACGGAACATGATCGAATCCGTCGGCCGCCAGCGGGCATCGGCTTCATAGCTGGTCACCGTGCCGGTGGTCGAATAGTTGGACACGCGCGCCGCCGCGCCGATGCCCAGTTCGCGCATGAACGGCTTGTCGGCCACCAGCGGGATATCGATCTGCCCGGCCAGTTCCTTGACCGAGATACGACCCGAGGCGGGTTGCGAGGCGGTGATCGCTTCCAGGTTCTGCGCCTGGAGATCGCTGTCGGGGCGATAGCTGTAGGTGTTCTTGCGATAGCCGGCGACCAGGGCGATCTGCGCCGGGCCAGCGCCAAGGTCGAACAGCTTGCCGTTGATCTGGCCCTGGAACTGGGTCTGGCCCAGGCGCTCGGTGCTGAACGCATCCTTGGTGATATAGGCCGCGCAAGCGGCCGAAATCGAGCGGGCATTGGCATCGCCGAACGGGTTGAACCCACCCTGGCAGATCGAGGCGCCGCCATCGGCCGCGCTCAGCAGCGTCTGCACGCGGCTTTTGACCACGGCGTTGTGCATCGTCTGGTTGTGCACCGACTGGTCATAGGACCCATAGATGTCGAACGTCCAGCCCGGCGCGATATTGCCCTTCAGGCCGGCCATGTACTGCTGGACGGTATAGTCTTCGTCCCAGCTCTTGTACGGCAGGCCGACATAGCGCCCGTTCCACAGGAAATTGGCAGTGGGATTGGGGCGCGAGGCCAGGATCGTGCGCAGGTCCTGCGGGATGAACGGGTTGGTCACCGGAATGGTGGTGAGCTGGCCGAACTGGGTGAGCGTGCCGCCGCTGGCGGTGTGGACGTTGAGGTCCACGAACAGGAACTGGCCATAAAGCGTGAGGTCGGGGGTCAGGTCATAGTCCGCCTTGATGAAGGCGGTCTTGCGCTTGAGCCCGTTCATGAAATCGGTCTGCTGGCCCACCGGCATGCGCACGTTGCCATTGACGATGGCATAGCCGCCGGTGTTGGTCTGGCCCTTGTAGTTGACGGCGCCGGTCTGCACGAACAGCGAGCCGTCGTTGTTGAAGCCCAGGTTCAGCAACGGGTTGATCGTGCTGGTCACGCCATAGCCGTTGAAGATCGACTGCACGACGGCGGCGTTGGGCGCGTTGGTGGCGTTGGGCACGAAAGTGCCGGTGCCGATGTACGACGAGGGCGTCTTGTCGGAAAAGAAGCTGCGCGCGCGGCCGTTGATCGGGTCCTGCTTGGTGTAGCTGAACGCGGCGATGACATGGCCGCGATCCTGGGCAAAGCTGCTGCCGAACGCGATCGAGCCCGAAAACTTGAACGCGTCGCCCTTTTCGCTCAGCGTGTTCTGGACATCGGCCTTGACGCCGTTGAAGCTGCGCAAGGTCTTGAAATTGACCACGCCGGACATGGCGTCCGAGCCATAGACCGCCGATGCGCCACCGGTGATCACGTCAACCCCGCCGATGATCGATTCGGGGATGATGTTGGTATCGACCGTGCCCGAAATGTCGGACAGGGGCAGACGCTTGCCATCGAGCAGCACCAGGTTGCGGTTGGGGCCCAGGCCATGCAGGTTGACCGAGGCGCGGCCGCCGGTGCCCTGGCCGCCGGTGCCCGAGTTGCCGGAGGCGGTGAAGCCGGGAAACTGGTTGAGCGCGTCTTGCAGGTTGACGTTGCCGCTGGCCTTGATCGCGTCGGTGCTGACCGACACGATCGGGCTGACCGCGGTGTTGTTGGGCCGCTGGATCAGCGAGCCGGTCACCACGATTTCCTTGACGTCAGGCTGCGCCGCTTCTGCGGCCGCCGGTGGTGCATCGGGTGCGGTGGCGGCCTGCGGCGCTGTTTGCGCCAAAGCCGGGGTTGCAAGGGCCACGGCCACGCTCAGCGCAGACGCGGACAGCACAAGACGGGTGCCTTCCAAACGCATGGTCATCCTCCCTGGCGAACGTTTGCCGTTTCGCCTTCCGACGACTCATTTATGTTACGAACTAGTTCCTGTCAAATTATTCTGAAACGTCGCGAGACATTCTGTCGACGGCAAACGCGGCCGCGGCGCAGGCCAGCAACGGCACGCAATAGGCGGCAAACAGCACGGGAAGGGGGGCTTTGGCGGCCATCAGCCAGCCGCCCATCATCGGCCCGATCACCGCGCCGGCACGGCCCAGGCCGATCGCCCAGCCCACGCCCGTGGCACGCATGCGCGCGGGATAGACGCCGGCAGCCAGCGGCCACACGCCGTTGTATCCGCCCTGCAGCAGCACGCCGATGGCAAACGCGAGCGCCAGCGTGGCGGCCACTGGCATCGCCACCGAACCGAACACCAGCATGGCAACGCCCGCGCCGACCAGCATCGCCGGCACGAGCCGCCCCAGCGGTACGCGCACGGCCAGCACGCTCATCCCGGCGGTGCCCACGAAGGCCCCGAAATTGTACAGCGCGCCGGCATAGATGCCGTCGGTTTCGGAAAGCCCCGCCTGGATCGACAGCTTGGTGATCCAGCTGACGATGAAATAGAGCACCATCAGGCCGCAGAACACCGCCGCCCACAGCGCCAGCGTGCGCGCGCGAAACGCAGGGGACAGCAGATCGCCGATGCGCCCGGCGGGCTCTGCGCCGCTGCCCGGCATGCCTTCGTGTTGACGCGGCAGGATGGCCATGGCGGCGGGGAACAGCACCACGGTGAGGCCGCCGGCCGCCAGCAGCAGGCGATGCCAGCCCCAGATCGGCAGGAGGTGCGCGGTCAAGAGCGCGGTGAATACGGCGGCAAACGGATAGCCTGCCTGGACGATGCCCACGGCCAGGTTGCGCTGGGCGGCGGGGGCGGCCTCGGCGGCCAATGCGGCCATGGCGGCCAGCACCGTGCCGATGCCCATGCCCACCACCACGCGCAGGGCATAGAGCACCGGCACCGAGCCGGCAAAGCCGCTCGCCACCATGCCGGCCGACATCAGCCCCAGCGCGGCCAGGATGATGCGCCGCCGCCCCAGCCGGTCGGCCAGCGGGGCGATGCCCATGCCGCCGATCGCCATGCCGACAAGTCCCGCCCCGAACAGCAGCCCCATGGTATCGGCCCCGATCGCCCAGTCGGCCTGGAGCCGGGGGGCGATGAACGACAGGATCGTCACGTCGATGCCGTCGGCCATGTTGATGGCAAAGCACAGGGCCACGATGGCCAGGCCCGTGCGGGTCCATTGCGCCGGCCCGCTGCCGGCGCTTGCATTGATGGGTGTGGCCATGCCTGTCTCTCTCCCGCATGCGCCGGGTGCCATGGGACAGGCGCTGGCCGGCGGGCCGCTGGGCTGCGGCCGCCGTTCGCGCTCAATCCTTGTGGGTCACCCAGGCGATGATGATGTCTGCCACCTGGCTTGCCCGGCGGGCCAGCGCTGTTTCGCTGGTCATGTCCACGCCGAAATTGTGGGCAAAGGTGAACTGGTTGGATACGTTGTAGAATGCCAGCGCGGTCATGTTGAGATGCAACTCGACCGGATCGATACCCGCGCGAAAGCTGCCCTCGGCTTCGCCACGCGCGATCAATTGCGCCAGGATCTGGATCACGCTGTGGTTGCGGCTGGGCAACGCGGCGATCTGCTTGAGATGCTGCGCGCGGTGGATATTCTCGTTCATCACCAGGCGCACCAGTTCGGGGTGGCGGGCATGGTAATGCACGTCATGCTCGATCAGCCGGCGCAACGCCTCCACGGCGGTGCCGCTGGCGATGTCCACCTGCGCCTCGCTCTCGCGCACCTGGCGATAGGCGCGTTCCAGCACGGCGCGGTAGAGTTCTTCCTTGCCTTCGAAATAGTAGTAGATCTTGCGCTTGGTGGCCTTGCCGGCGATCTCGTCGATCCGCGCGCCGGCCAGGCCCTTTTCCACGAATTCCTGCGTGGCGATGTCCACGATCTGCGCGATCGCGGCTTCGCGTGCTTCCGCGTGCGACCGGCGCGGCTGTTTGGCCTTTGGATCTGGCGCGTCGGAACTGGCTTTGGGCAAGGGTCTCTCCTGGGCAGGACGGCGCGCAGGTTTGCGGTCCCGCATCGCTGCGGGCACTGCTTCCGTTGCGCCGATGATCCTTCCTTGCCGCACCTGTCCCTCGTTGCAAGGCCCGGCCTTTGGCCAGCATCGCCTCTGCATTTGCTATTTATGTAACGAACTAGTCCCTAACATTTTTGCTTTTGTCAAGCATCGGGGCGTGATAGGCCCATGGCCGGGGCAGGAAACCAAAGGCAACAATCGGCAGGCGGCCAATGACCAATCCCGCATTCAAGACATCCATCGCCACCGTGTCGATCTCCGGCACGCTCGATGCAAAGCTCCAGGCGATCGCTGCTGCCGGTTATGACGGCGCGGAAGTGTTCGAGAACGACTTGCTCTCGACGCATCTTTCCGCGCGCGAGATTGGCGCGATGATGGCCGACCTGGGTCTGGCCTGCACGATGTTCCAGCCGTTTCGCGATCTTGACGGCTTGCCCGAGCCGCAGCGCGCCCGCGCGTTCGACCGCCTGGAACGCAAGTTCGACGTGATGCAGGAGCTTGGCACCGACCTGCTGCTGGTCTGCTCCAGCTGCTCGCCGCTGTCGGACGGCAACCGCGAGCGCACGATTGCCGATCTCACCGAAGCGGCCGAGCGCGCCGCCGCGCGCGGCCTGCGCCTGGGCTATGAAGCGCTGGCCTGGGGCCGCCATGTGCACGACCATCGCGAGGCCTGGGGCATCGTGCGCGATGCCGATCATCCCGCGCTTGGCTTGGTGCTCGATTCGTTTCACTCGCTCTCGCGGCAGATTCCCTCGTCCAGCATCGGCGACATCCGCGCCGACAAGCTGTTCATCGTGCAAGTGGCCGATGCTCCCATGCTCGACATGGACCACCTGGGGTGGAGCCGCCATTTCCGCTGCATGCCGGGGCAGGGCGATTTCCCGCTGGACGATTGGGCCGGCGCGATCCGCAAGATCGGCTACCAGGGCTATTGGAGCCTGGAAATCTTCAACGACCGTTTCCGCGCGGGTTCCGCCAGTGGGGTGGCGCTCGATGGCTATCGTTCGCTGCGCCTGCTTGAGGGCGGGATTGCCCGGCCTTCGGTTTCGGCTGCCGCGCTGCCGCCACGGGTGAAGACCGCTGGGGTGGAATTCATCGAATTTGCCGCCAGCCATGAAGAAGCGGAAAACCTCGCCGCCATGCTGCGCCCGCTGGGCTTTCGCCCCACCGCGCGCCATCGCAGCAAGGACGTGACGCGCTGGACGCAGGGGGTGGGGACGCAAGGGGTGGACGACCCCGTCAACATCGTGATCAATTGCGAGCCCGAAGGGCTGGCCCACAGCTTCGACGTGGTCCACGGCGCTTCGGTCTGCGCGCTGGGCCTGGCGGTGGACGATGTGCCGGGTGCGCTGGCGCGGGCCGATTTCCTGCGCGTGCCCCGCTTCAACCAGCCATTGGCGCCCGATGAATGGCCGATCCCCAGCGTGCGCGGGGTGGGGGGCAGCCTGATCTACTTCGTCGACGCCGCCACCCGCGCGGCGATGTGGGCGCACGAATTCCCCACACCCCTGGAAGACCCGGTGCCCGGCCCGCGCCTGGCGATCGACCATGTCGCGCAGACCATGCAGTACGAGGAATTCCTCAGCTGGCTGCTGTTCTACGTCGCGCTGTTCGACGTGGCCAAGACGCCGCAGCTCGACATTGCCGATCCCATGGGCCTGATCCAGAGCCAGGCGGTGGAAAACGCCGATCGCTCGGTGCGTTTCACGCTCAACGGCTCGCTCGCCACGCAATCGCTCACTTCGCGCTTCATCCAGAACTATTTCGGGGCGGGGGTGCAGCACATCGCCTTTGCCACCGACGACATCATGGCCGTTGCCGATGCGGCCCATGCCCAGGGGCTGCCGTGCCTGTCGATCCCGCGCAACTATTTCGACGATCTGGAAGCGCGCTGGGGACTGGAGCCCGACCTGATCGATGCCATGGCGACGCGCGACATCCTCTATGACCGCGATGGCGAGGCCGAATACCTCCAATTCTACAGCCGCGCCTTTGCCCGGCGGGTGTTTTTCGAAGTGGTCGAGCGGCGCGGCTATGCCGGCTACGGCGCGGTCAACGCGCCGATCCGCCTGGCCGCCCAGGCGCGCCACAAACCCGATTTTCCCGATTGATCGGCGGGGCCGGCGCGGCCCTGCCACCCCCCAAAAAGCATAACAAGACCATGGAGAGAGACCTGATGTTTGCCCGCCTTTCCGCAGCAGCGCTGGGCCTTGGCGCCCTGCTCGCCGTTCCCGCCCATGCAGCACCCGCGCGCGATTTCCCCACCGAGGCCAAGCCGGTGCTGGCCGATCGTTTCCCGCAAGTACCGGTGGCCTTCCCCGGCGGGGTCAAGGCCTGGCGCGACGTGACCTATCAGCAGTTGCCCGGCTATCGCCCGCAGGCGCTGGATATCTATGTGCCGGCAGGCAAAGGGCCGCATCCGCTGGTGGTCTATATCCACGGCGGCGGCTGGATGGCCGGGCACACCCGCCATTCGGGCGCCTTTGCCAATTGGCCCAAGGTGCTGGCCGCGCTCGCGGCCGAAGGCTTTACCGTGGCCAGCCTGGAATATCGCCTGTCGGGCGAGGCGAAGTTTCCGGCGCAGCTTCAGGATGCCAATGCCGCGCTGCGCTTCCTGCGCGAGCATGCGGGCGACTATGCGATCGATCCCGCGCGCGTGGCGTTGTGGGGTGGTTCGGCCGGCGGGCACCTGACGGCGCTGACCGCGCTGACTTGCGGCAACACCACGCTCGATCCTGCAGCCGGCGCCGACCGTTGCGTGCAGGGCGCGGTGACATGGTACGGTGTCTATGACTTTGCCGGGATGAACGCCACGCCCGATGGCAATTCGGCCGGCACCCGGCTGCTCGGCTGCGAGGGGCCGTGCAGCGCCGACAAGCTCCGTAGCGTGAGCCCGGTGGCCTATATCGACGCCAAGGACCCACCGTTCCTGCTGATCCATGGCGACGAGGACAAGACCGTGCCAGTGGCGCAATCGCACCTGGGCGAAGCCGCGCTCAAGGCCGCCGGGGTGCCGGTGCAGGCGATCTACATTCCCCATGTGGACCACAGCTTCATCGGCCGCACCCCGGCCGAAACCCATGCTGCCTCGATGCAGGCGCTCAACGCCACGTTCGATTTCTTCCACCGCGTGCTCAACGTGCCGGCGCCGGCAGGCAAGGCCAAATGATCCGGCGGATTCTGGCCGCGCTTGCGCTGGGGCTGGCTGCTCCCGCGCAAGCCGAACCGATTGCCGTGGATGGCGGCCTGGTCGAGGGGACCACGTTGCCCTCGGGCGTGGCGGCCTGGCTGGGCGTGCCCTTTGCCGCGCCGCCTCTGCGTGAACTGCGCTGGCAGCCGCCGCAGCCGGTCATGCCCTGGACGGGCACGCTGCACGCCGATCGCTTCGCCCCCGAATGCCTCCAGCCGCTGCGCGGATCGCTGCAGAACCACTATTTCGGCAACGAGGCGACGAGCGAGGACTGCCTCTACCTCAATATCTGGGCGCCGCCCAAGACCAGCAAGGCGCCGGTCGTGGTGTGGATCTATGGCGGCGGTTTCAACATCGGCTCTGCCTCGATGGCCAACTATTCGGGTGAGCCGATGGCCCGCGAAGGCGTGGTGCGGGTCAACATCGCCTATCGCGTCGGGGCGCTGGGTTTCCTCGCCCATCCCGAACTGTCGGCACAAAGCGGGCATGGATCGGGCAACTATGGCCTGATGGACCAGATTGCCGCGTTGCAATGGGTGAAGCGCAACATCGCCCGCTTTGGCGGCGATCCCGACAATGTGACCATCGTGGGCCAATCGGCCGGGGCGATGTCGGTGGCGCTCCTGCAGATCAGCCCGATGGCCAGGGGCCTGTTCGCGCGCGCCGTGGCGATGAGCGGCAGCCCGTTTGGCGGCATGCTCGGCCCTGCGCCGCTGGCGCAAGGGGAAGCGCAGGGCCTGGCCCTGCAAAAGGAACTCGGCGCCGCCTCCATCGCGGAAATGCGCACCATGCCGGGTGACCGGATCATGGCCGCCACCACGCCGCGCAGCGCCATCGTGCGCGACGGGCAGGTGATCACGGGCAGCGCGGAAGAGGTCTTTGCCGCCCATGCGCAAAGCGATGTGCCCGTGCTGATCGGCTATACCCGCGACGAAAGCTTTCGCCCGCTGGGGCCGATCGCCACGACAGATGCCCTGGCGGCGGCGGTGAAAGACCGCTTCGGCGCGCGCGCCGATGCGATCCTGGCCGCCTATGCCGGTGCCGATCCCGCACGGGCCGCAGCCGACATTGCCCGCGATGCCACGGTCGGCCGGCAGATGGCGGATTGGGCCGCCGCGCAGCGCCGTTTCGGCACGCGGCCAGCCTATGCCTATCTCTTTGCGCGGCGCCAGCCCTATGCGCCGGGCGTGGTCTTTTCCGATCACGATCCGGCCACGGTGGGCGCCTATCACACCGGTGACGTGCCCTATTGGCTGCGCACGCGCGACGCGCTGAACCTGTTTCGTCACACGCGCGACTGGCAGCCGGTGGACCAGGCGCTGGAACATACCATGGCCGGCGCATTGCTGGCCTTTGCCCGCACCGGTGTGCCCGCCAGCGCGCCGATCGGGCCCTGGCCGGCGCTCGATCCCAAGCGCCCGCGCTTGGTCCTGCTGGGCGAGCAGCCTGGCGTGATCGCCTGGCCGCATTGGGCCGACATGGCGCTGTTCGGGCCGGCACCGGCGGAGCCGGGGCGCAGCGGCCGGCCGCGCGATTGATGCGCGCGATCCTGGCTGCCCTGGCGGCAATGGTGCTGCTGGCTGTGGCGCCGCTGCCGGCCCGCGCGCAGGCCTGCCCGGCCGATAGCGAACTGGCCTATATCTGCGGCGTGCAAAAGCCCGAGGATGTGCTGCGCTTGGCCGATACGCCGTTTCTGGTCAGCAGCGGGTTTGCGCCGGGTGCCGGGCTCAAGCTGGTCGATACCCGCCGTCGCGTGGCCGAGCTGTGGTTTACCGGCGCAGCCGAACAAGTCGTGCGCGATGCCGCAGCCTGGCCGCAATGCCCTGGCCCGCTCGATCCGGCGCTGTTCAACGCGCGCGGACTTTCGCTTTCGCGCCTTGATGACGGCAAATGGCGCCTCTTGGCGGTGAACCACGGCGGGCGCGAGTCGATCGAGGTGTTCGATGTGGACTTGGCGGCCCCGCGCCCACGCCTGGTGTGGCGCGGGTGCCTGCCCATGCCGCCGGGGCAGGTGGCGAACGCCGTCGCGCGCTTTGCCGATGGCACGGTCCTGGCGACGGTGCTGACCGCGCCGGGCACCACGATCGGCGATTTCATGAACGGCAAACCGACCGGCGCCGTCTGGCAATGGCGGCCGGGCGACATAGCCTTTCGCGAAGTGCCGGGCACGCGGCTGCCGGGCAATAACGGGCTGGAAGTCGATCCCGACCAGCGGCATTTCTATGTCGTCGCGTTTGGCTGGCATGCGGTCGTCGTGTTCGACCGCGCCAATACCCGCCGCCCGCTGCGCCGCATCGTTGCGCCCGATTTCATGCCCGATAACGTGCATTGGAGCGAGGGACGCCTGCTGGCGGCCGGCATGCGGCTCGACGAGCCGGCCTGCGGCGGATTGCGCCGCGTGACCGGGCGTGTGGCCGATCCGATGCTGTGCCACCGTGGCTGGGTGGTGGGGGCCGTTGACCTGGCCGCCGGGCGCATCGCCACGGTGGCCTATGGGCATCCGCAGCCCGGCTTCAGCGGCCTGTCCGCCGCGGTGCAGGTGGACGACACGTTGTGGCTCGGTTCGTTCCAGGCAGATCGCCTGGCCACGGTGACGCTGCCCTAAGCGGCAAAAAGTCCTTGCTGCGCTGCACCCGAATCGCTTAGCCTTGTGCTCGAGCCGGCTGGTCGGCGCCCAATGGCGGGCGTTCTTTCCGGGCCGCTGGCCCTTCGTAACAATGCGTGGCAATGGTGCCGCCCGATGTGATCCTCCAGGGATCATCTCGTGGCGGCTTTTTTGTTTTGCGCAGACGCGCGGGGGGCGGCGGCAGCCATCGGTTCCAACAGGTTCAGGAAGGAAAATGCCGATGACATATCGCCTCTTGGCAACCGCGCTGTTGGCCGCGCCGCTTGCCCTGGCACAGCCGGTCCGCGCCGCGACGGGTGATCCGGTGCCCGTGTCCGACACACTGACGATCGATCCGATCCTCGATGCGCGGTTGCGTTGGGAAAATGTCGATACGCCGGCCAAGGGCGCCGATGCGGTGACGCTGCGGCTGCGCAGCGGGGTGGAATTGCGCCACGCACCCTCGCATCTTTCGGTGCTGGCTGAAATGGAAGGCACGTTGCCGATCGTGGGCAATTACAACGCCCTGTCGTTCGTGCCGGCGCGCGCGAAACCCGGCTATGCCGTGGTGGCCGATCCGGCCAACGTGGAATTGAACCGCCTGCAGATCCAGTACCGCACCAAGGCACTGGGGCTGACGGTGGGGCGCCAGGTGATCAACCTGGACGATCAGCGCTGGGTCGGCGCGGTGGCCTGGCGGCAGAACGAGCAGACGTTCGACGCGGTGCGCGGCGAACTGGCACTGGGTCCGCTCGTGGTCGACGCGTCTTATGCCAAGAGCCAGCGCACGCTCTATGGCACCGACGCGCAGGGCCGCACGGCCTACGACGGCCGCTTCTGGTTCCTGCAGGCCGGGTTGCACCACGGGCCCTTTGCCGTGAAGGGCTTTGCCTATCTGCTCGATTACGATCGGGCGGAGCAGGTGCCCGCCCTGGCGCTGACGCTCGCCGATACGCAGACCTGGGGGCTGCGCGCCACGGCCGCGCTGCCGCTGGGCAAAGGGGTGAAGCTGGCACTGGCCGGCAGCTATGCCCGGCAAAAGCCGTGGGCCGATAATCCCCGGCGGTTCGATGCGGATTACCTGGCAGGGCAGGCCGATCTTTCCGCGCATGGTTTCACTGCCACCGTCGGCTATGAAGAGCTGGGCAGCGACAACGGCATCGCCCTGCAAACCCCGATGGCCACGCTGCACAAGTTCAACGGCTGGGCCGACCTGTTCCTGACGACGCCCGCCGCCGGCCTGCGCGATGCCTATGCGGGCCTTGCCAAGACTTTTGCCGTCCAGGCCATGCCCGGCCTCTACGCGACGGTGACCTGGCACGATTTCCATTCCGACGCCGGCGATCTGCCGCTGGGCCGCGAATGGGATGCCAGTGCCGGGTTCAAGTGGCACAAGGTGGGGCTGCTGGCCAAATATGCCGATTACACCGCGCGCGGCTATGGCAGCGATACGCGCAAGATCTGGCTGGAGGCCGACTACGCGTTCTGAGCCCGTTGGGCTGCCCCGCCCAGGTTGCGGGTGGGGCAGATCAACCCGGTAATCGCCTCGCCCGGCACCGCGCGCGAAAACAGATAGCCTTGGCCGGCCAGGCAGCCCATCGCGCCCAGTGTATCGGCCTGGTCCTGATGCTCGATCCCTTCGGCCACCACCTGGATGCCCAGTTTGACGGCAATGTCGATCACCCCTTCGACGATGATCTGGCTCGGCCGATCCGAAACGATGCGGTCGACGAACGACTTGTCGATCTTGATGAAATCCACCGGTATCGACATCAGGTGCGTCAACGAGGCAAAGCCCGTGCCGAAATCGTCAAGCGCCACTTTGAGGCCCTTGGCGCGCAAGGCCGCCACGGAACGGCGGATCACGCCGTTGTCGTCATCGATATAGACCGCCTCGGTCACTTCCAGGATGACCATCGACAGCGGCACGCGCTGCCGTTCGAATGCCCCGGCCAGCGCGTTGAAAAAGCCCGCGCTGTGCAGGTCTGCCGAACTCACGTTGATGCCCACCCGGCAAAACGGCACGCCCCGGTCTAGCCAGGATCGCGCATCGCGCGCCACCTGGTCGATCATTTCCAGGGTCAGCGCGCAGGCTGTCTGCGGGTCGCTGGTTGCTTCGTGGAATTCGGCGGCCGTGACCATGCGCTGGTCCATGCGAATGCGGCACAGCGCTTCCAAGCCGCAGACCTCGCCGCTGGCGAGGTGGATGATTGGCTGGTAGTGCGCCTCCAGCCGCCCGTCGCGCAGCGCGGCATCCAGTTCGCGCACTGCGGTGATGCGCCGCGTCATGCGCGTGCCGATGCCCGGCCAATACCGCACGAAGCCACCCCGCGCGATATCCTTGGCATGATAGAGCGCGTAGTCGGCGTTCTGCTGCACGCGTTCGGGGGTGCAGTCGCCCGCCGAGAAGATGGCCATGCCCATGGTGCCGCCCGGTCGCAGGAAATGCCCGGACAGCCTGACCGGCGGGCGCAAGGTTTCCAGGATGCGTTCGGCCAGGGTCTCGATGGCTTGCAGGTGGTGATCGGCGGTGACCAGCACGGCAAATTCGTCGCCACCGATGCGATAGACCGGATCGGGCAGTGCCGCGCCGGCAAGGCGCTGCCCCACTTCCACCAGCAACGCGTCCCCGGCCTGGTGGCCATAAGTGTCGTTGATCGCCTTGAACCCATCGAGATCGATCATGAACAGCGCCCAGTTGCCGGGCCGGCTGCAATCCAGCCCGGCTAGGGCGGTGTTGAAGGCCGCGCGATTGGCCAGCCCGGTCAGGGCGTCGGTGTTGGCCCGGCGATCGCGCTCTTCGACCCGGCGCTGCCGATCCAGCGCAATGGCGCACAGCGCGATGCAGCGGTCTACCAAGTCGCGCTCCAAGGCCGAAGGGCCGCGCATTTCGCGGTAGTAAAAGGCAAAGGCGCCTACCGGTCGTTCCTGCCCGGCAAAGATCGGTCGCGACCAGCAGGCCCTGAGGCCGAGCGGCAACATCAGGTCGCGAAACTGGGCCCAAGCCGGATCGTTGGCAATGTCGGTCGACATCACTTCCACGCCCAGCGCGGTGGCCGCGCCGCATGCGCCCACGTTGGGCCCGATCGCCACGCCATCGATCGCGGCGCGCAACGATGCGGGCAGGCTGGGCGCGGCCAGGGGCCGCAGCCGGCCGCCGCTGTCGACGGTCAGCACCGAACAGACCACGCCGGGTGCCTGGCTTTCCACTTCCTCGCACAACCGAACGATCGTGGCGCACAGCGGAGCGCCACGCGCAATCATTTCAAGAATGATGCTCTGAAAATCGCTCATCGGGTCTCGGCCGGCCAGTTATCGCGGGCACGATCATGCGGCTTGCCAACTTAACGTTTTGTTGTCTGCTGCTATTCGGGTTTTCCACCTGGCCAACGCGGATCTCGGCCCGCGCCATCGCCTGGCCGATCAGCAACAGCGCCGGCCCATCGCCCAAGCCGCTGCAGGCGGCCAGGCCCAGCAGATCGAGCCGGGTGCGCAAAACGCGCTCGTGCGGCAGGCTGGCGTTTTCCACCATGGCTACCGGCGTGTCCCCGGGTAGTTCTGCCGCCATCAGTTGCTCGGCCACCTCGGGCGCGGCGGCCTTGCCCATGTAGATTGCCAGGGTTGCCTGGCGATCGGCCAATGCGGCCCAATCCAGGTCGAGCGCTTCGCCCGCGCGGGCATGGGCGGTGATGAAAGTGAGCTTGCGCGCCAGCCCGCGCAGTGTGAGCGAGGCGCCAAGGCTGGCCGCCGCTGCGCTGGCGGCGGTCACGCCGGGGCAGATGCGCGCGTCGATCCCGGCGGCGCGGCAGGCGTCCAGTTCCTCGGCCACGCGGCCAAAGATCGCAGGATCGCCGCCTTTGAGGCGCACCACGCGTTCGCCCGCCAGCGCCGCCTCCACGATCAGCCGGTCGATGCTGGCCTGGTCCTTGGAATGGCGGCCCGAACGCTTGCCCACGTGCACCGCCCGTGCGGCCGGGTGGATAAGATCGAGCACGCCAGCGCCCACCAGCGCGTCATGGAACACCACGCTCGCCTGTCCGATCAGCCGCGCGGCCTTGCGCGTGAGCAGTTCGGGATCGCCGGGACCCGCGCCCACGAGCCACACCGTGCCGACGGGGAAATCGTCGCTCATGCCGCGTGCGCCGGCGCCTGCGCGCCCACCACGGCGGAGCGCAGCAGATAGAGCCGCCCGGCATCGACGCGCACCGGGATCGTCGGCACGCAGCCCTGATCGTCGCCCAGCGCCTGCCCGGTTTTCAGGCTGATGTTCCAGCTGTGCAGCGGGCAGGTGACCACCGCGCCGTGGACGATGCCCTGGCTGAGCGGTCCGTGCCTGTGCGGGCACTTGTTGACCAGGGCATAGAACTGGTTGTCCAGCGTGTGGAAGATCGCGATTTCCTCGCCGCCCTGCACCGGCAGGGTGCGCGCGTTGCCGGGGCTGATCTGGCCCACCGGTCCGATATCCAGCCAATCGCCGATCATTCTGCGGCCTCCAAAAGTGCGGGGGTGGGGAAGGGGCGGAACTCGCCCAGGTGCTGGTGCAGTTCGGCGTCTTCGCCGCCCACGCGGCGCGCCCAGGGATCGTCCTGCGAGAATTTCTGCGAATAGGCAAAGCGCGCGGCCAGGCGCTCCACCGCATCGGGCGCGTCGAACAGGCTGCCCTTGATATGCGCCAGGCCGACGCGCTCGATCCATGGCGCGGTGCGTTCGAGATACCAGGCTTCCTCGCGGTAAAGCTGGATGAAGGCGGCGCAGACCTGCATCGCCTCGGCTTCGGTGGTGACTTTGCACAGCAGATCGGTGGCGCGCACATGGATGCCGCCGTTGCCGCCGACATGGAGTTCATAGCCCGAGTCCACGCAGACCACGCCGAAGTCCTTGATCGTCGCTTCGGCGCAATTGCGCGGGCAGCCGCTAACCGCGATCTTGAACTTGTGCGGCATCCAGCTGCCCCAGGTCATGTGCTCGATCTTGATGCCAAGGCCGGTGGAATCCTGAGTGCCGAAGCGGCACCATTCGGACCCCACGCAAGTCTTTACCGTGCGCAACGACTTGCCATAGGCATGGCCCGAAACCATCCCCGCGGCGTTCAGGTCTGCCCAGATCTTGGGCAGGTCTTCCTTCTTCACCCCAAAGATATCGAGCCGCTGCCCGCCGGTCACCTTGACCATGCGGCCATACTTTTCGGTGGCATCGGCAATCGCGCGCAATTCGCCCGGATTGGTCATCCCGCCCCACATGCGCGGCACCACCGAATAGGTGCCGTCCTTCTGGATGTTGGCATGGAGCCGCTCGTTGACGAAGCGGCTCTGCTGGTCGTCCTGATAGGTGCCCGGCAGCGCGCAGAGCAGGTAATAGTTGAGCGCCGGACGGCACGAGGCGCAGCCATCGGGCGTGCTCCAGTTCAATTCCTGCATGACCTCGGGGATCAGCTTGAATTCGCGCTCTACGATCAGGCGGCGCACATCGGCATGGGTAAACGTGGTGCACTTGCACATGGTCTTGGGGCCAGCCTGGACCTCGTCGCCCAGCGTCAGCGCGAGCAGTTGCTCCACCAGCCCGGTGCACGACCCGCACGAAGCCGAGGCCTTGCACTGCGAACGCACCGCATCGAGGCTGCATGCGCCGCCCGTGATGGTGGCAACCACCGTGCCCTTGGATACGCCATTGCAGCCGCAGATCTCGGCATCGTCGGGCAGGGCCGCCATGGCCGCGAGCGGATCGGCCGCCGCGCCACCACCCATGGCGTGGGCCTGGCCGAAGATCAGTTTGTCACGCAAGTCGGCAATGTCTGCCCCGCGCTTGAGCAGGTCGAAATACCAGGCGCCGTCGCTGGTATCGCCATAGAGCACGGCGCCGACCACGCGGCCCGCCTGCACCACCACGCGCTTGTAGAGCCCGCGCGCGGCATCGCGCATCACGATGTCTTCGCAATCCGCGCCGCCGGAAAAATCGCCGGCGGAAAACAGGTCGATACCCGAAACCTTGAGCTTGGTGGACGTGACCGATCCGGCAAACCCCGCGCCGGGGCGGCCCACGGCCATGTCGGCCGCCGCGCGGCACATCTCCCACAGCGGCGCGACCAGGCCATAGCAGGCGCCGCGATGCTGCACGCATTCGCCCACCGCCAGGATTGCGGGGTCGCTGGTAACCATGTGATCGTCCACCACGATGCCGCGTTCCACCGCTAGCCCGGCGGACTTGGCGAGCGCGGTCGCCGGGCGGATGCCCACGGCCATGACCACCAGATCGGCCGAAATCTCGCGCCCGTCTTTCAGCCGCACACCGGCCACCCGCCCATTCCGTTCAAGGATTTCGGCCGTGTCCGCCCCGGTCAGGATCGTCTGGCCGCGCCGTTCCAGTTCGGTCTTGAGCAGGTATCCGGCGGCTTCGTCCAACTGCCGCTCCATCAGCGTGGGCATCAGGTGGATGACCGTCACGCCCATGCCGCGCAAGGAGAGGCCATGCGCAGCTTCCAGCCCGAGCAGCCCGCCGCCGATGACCACGGCCTGGCCACCGGCATCGGCGGCGCGCAGCATCTTGTCCACGTCGTCCAGATCGCGGAACGTGACCACGCCGGGCAGGTCTGCGCCGGGCACGGGAATGATGAACGGATCGGAACCGGTGGCGAGCAACAGGCGGTCATAGGGTTCGACCCGTCCCGACGCGGCGGTAACGGTGCGCGCGGCGCGGTCGATCGCCACGACCGGATCGCCCGCAACCAGCGTGATGCCGTTGTCGGCATACCAGGCCGCATCGTTGATCACGATGTCTTCAAAGGTCTTTTCGCCGGCCAGCACGGGCGAAAGCATGATGCGGTTGTAATTCACCCGCGGTTCGGCGCCGAAGATCGTGATCTGGTAGGCCGCCGGATCGCGCGCCAGGATTTCCTCCACCGCGCGGCACCCGGCCATGCCGTTGCCGATCACGACGAGGCGTTGGAGAGGTGTGGCAACCATGGATCACGAACTCCTGCAATGCCACGCAGCAAACGCGAAAAGGCCGCCACAACGCACGCCAGGAGGCGATGGTCGGGGCGGCTTCGTTGCCACGCGATGGGAAGAAAGAACCCTTGGCCGGCGCGAGGGGCACCCGCCATTGGGTGCCGGCCGGATTGGGGCTGATCGTTGAATACTATACCGTCGCCAGCTGTTCGCCAAGTGGATTTTGCAGGTGCGAGCAAATCCCACGCATTACGCTCGTCACCCCGGACTTGATCCGGGGTCCAGCTTTTTCTTGCGACATGGCCAAGAAAAGCCGAACCCCGGATCAAGTCCGGGGTGACGTAGTGTTATGATTTAGCGGCCTATTCCAAACTCGCCGCATAGCCCGCGATATCGTGCGGGTCGAAGCTGCGCCCGTCGAAAAAGCGGTTGTCGGCCATGGTCATGGCGCCCTGCTGCGCGCCGACAGAGGTCAGCCGCGCGAGGCTGCCTTCGACTTTGGAACTCGCGCCAGGCAGGGGTTCGCCCGTGCCGAGCAGCGCCGCGCGATAGACATCAGGGCGGAATACGCGGCCCGCGCGTTGCGCATCGTCCATGTCGATGGCGCCGCCTTCCCAGCGCACCATTTGGGTGTAGAGCCATTGCGCCTGGCTGACCCACGGGAAATTGGCCGCCTCGCGATACTGGAACATGAAATCGGGAAAATGCACCGGCTCAGCGCCTTGCGACAGGCGCAACCGGTCGGTGATCGCGCGCTCGATCAGGTCTGCCCGCCCGTCGAGATAGGCGGGGCGCGCCAGGATCGCGGCGTTTTCGCGGGCCATGGCGGGATCGGCAAAGTGGCGCGCCGCCATGGTCAGCGCGCGGATCAATGCCTCGGTCTCGGGGCGGCGATCCTCCAGCGTGGATTGGCGCATGGCCAGCACCTTTTCCACGCCGCGCCGCCAGATCTGCGCGGTGGCCAGCACGATTCGCCCCGCGCCGCGCTCCACCGCCACGCTGTTCCACGGTTCGCCCACGCAGATGCCGTCCACCTCGCCCGCTTCCAGCGCGTCGGCGCTGAACGGCGGGGGGACGACGGTGATGTCCACGTCGCGATCGGGCACCACGCCGCAGGCGGCCAGCCAATAGCGTAGCATGTAATTGTGGCTGGAATGACGGTGCACCACGGCAAAGCGCAGCCGCCTGCCTTGGGCAAGTTCCTCTGCCACAACGGTTTTCAGCGCGGCACCGGCAGCGCGGGGATCGGCTAGCGCGCGGGCCGGGGCGATTCGCGCGGCCAGGTCCGTGCGCATGGTGATGGCGTTGCCGTTGAGCCCCAGCACGAAGGGGACGGCCAGCGGCTGCGCCGGCCGCCCGCGCCCCAGCGTGGTGGCAATGGCCAGCGGCGCCACCAGATGCGCGGCATGGGTGTGGCCGTAAAGCAGCCGGTCGAGCACCGTGGCCCAACTCACATCGCGCACCAGCCGCAACGACAGGCCTTCCTGCGCGGCAAAGCCATGTTCGTGCGCCAGAATCGGCAGCGCGGCATCGACCAGCGGCAGGAAGCCGATTGCAAATTCGTGGGCCATCAACTGCCTCCCATCAGGCCATGGGCCGTTACCACCGCCTGGGCGATTTCGGCAATCTTTCGCCCCTGGTCCATCGCCGCCTTGCGCAAGGCGGCATAAGCATCGGGTTCGGAAAGACCGCGCGATTTCATCAGGATGCGCTTGGCCGCATCCACCGTCTCGCGCTCCGCCAGCTTGCCGCGCGCGTCGGCCAGATCGGCCTGGAGCCGGGCAAAGGCGTTGAACCGCCGCACCGCCAGATCGAGGATCGCGCGGATGCGGTGCGGGGCAAAGCCATCGACCACATAGGCCGAAACCCCGGCGTCGATGCTCGCCCCAATCGATTCCTCGTCCGAATCGTCGACGAACATCGCAATCGGCCGGTCGAGCACGCGGCTGACCGCGAAATATTCCTCCAGCACGTCGCGGCTGGGGTTGCCCAGGTCCATCAGCACGATGTCGGGCTCCAGCTCGGCGATGCGTGCCACCAACGCGCGACGCTGGGTGATCACGAACACCTCGCAGTCCTCAAGCCCCGCCAATCCTTCATGGATGACAGAGGCCCTGGCCGCGCTTTCATCGACGATCGCCAGACGCATGCACGCGAGAGTCGGCACAGATCAGCACGGATGCAATGCAAAAATCGCGGTTCGGCGCCCGCGCGATTTCGCACTTGCATCATTGCGGCAAACGCGTCAGGTTATGAGCAACAGCGCGATCACAAGGGCGTGATCGGCCGCTTTTTTCACCCATCCCATCAGCACGGCAATGGCGCCGCCCCGTTTTCGGAGCAGGCCCATGGTGCGCATTCCGCCCTTACCGCCACAAGACCGCAACGATCAGCGCCGCCGCCAGCAGCGCGCAAAGCCCTTTCCAGAACAGCAGCGGATCGCGTTGCAGCAAAGGCAAGGGGCGCAAGGGCCGGCGCGCCACGGCGGCGCCCCCTTCCAGCGCGCGGACCACGTCGACCATGTCGGGAAAGCGGCTGGCCGGGTCGATCGCCACCATGCGCAGCAGCACGGCATCGAGCCAGCCGGGCAGGGCGGTATTGCCCTGGCTGGGCGGATCGGGCTGGCGAAAGCGCGGGCGGCTGAACGCCTCGGTCTGGCCGTGCGGCCAGCTCCGCGCAAACAGGCGCCACAGCACCACGCCCAGCGCGAACTGGTCGGTGGCCGCGCTGCCGGCCTCTCCGGCGAACATTTCGGGCGCCAGGTAGCCGGGCGTGCCGGGGATTTCGTCGACGCCGGTTTCCTCCACCTGCGGCAGGCGTGCCACGCCCAGGTCGATCAGGCGGGGCGCGGCGTCTTCGCCCACGATCACGTTTTCGGGCTTCACGTCGCGGTGCACGATGCCCAGCCGGTGCAGCGCGGCCAGGCCCCGCGCCATGCCGATGGCCAGCGCCAGCGCTTCGGCAAAGGGCACCGCGCCCTGCGCCAGCCGCGCTTCCAGCGTCATGCCGGGGTAGAACGGCTGCACCCCGTAAAGCCGGGTCTGGCGGCTTTCATCGACGGCAATCGCTCCGCCCACGAAGGGGCTGTTGACCCGCGCGCCCACCACCAGTTCGCGGGCAAAGGCGGCGCGCGCGGCGGCATCGGACAAGAGCGCCTGCTGCGGGAACTTGATCACCACGCCGGCCCCACCGCCCAGGGTATCGGTGGCGCGGAACACGCGGGCCAGGCGCCCTTCGGACAGCAGCGTCTCCAGGGCAAAGCCATCCACGCTTTCGCCCACTTGCGGCGCGGGCAGGATCGGCAGGCGCGCCAAATCGCCCGCCACGCCATCATGGCCGGGCAGGGGCAGGCTTACCACATCGAGCACCACGGCGCTGGCATTGTCGCGCCCGCTGGCGGCCAGCGCGGCATCGACCAGGCCTTGCGCGTCGGCTTCGGCGGAACGGCGCGCCGCGAGCAGGCGTTCGATGCGCCGGGCCGAAAGCACGCCGTGCACGCCATCGCTGGTCAGCACCAGGCGATCGTGCGGGGCCAGCGCCACTTGCTGATGATCCAGCCGCAGCGTGTCTTCCAGGCCGAGTGCACGCAGCAGCACATGGCGCATGTCCGGGTGCGCGTGGCAATGATCCACGGTCAATTGCTGCAGGCGCCCATCGCGCAGCAACCAGGCGCGGCTGTCGCCCACGTGCAGCACATGGGCACGCCGCCCGCGCAGCACCAGCGCGGTGAACGTGGTGGCGCAATGGGCCATGGCCTCGCCCCGGCCCATCGCGGCCAGCCAGCGGTTGTAGGGGCGCAGCACGCGCTCGGCCGCGACGGCCACGCCGATGGTGGCCGGCTGCGCATAGAATCCATCGAAAAAGCTGGCCACGGCGAGTTCGGCCGCCACGCGCCCGCCCTTGCCGCCGCTCACCCCATCGGCGAGCGCGGCGGCCAGGCCATGGCGCCGCCGCTCGCTTTCGCTGCCCAGCCAGGCGGCGGCAAAATCCTGGTTTTCCGGCCTCGGTCCGCTGGCGCTGGCAATGCCCACCGCCGCCCACAGCCGTCCTTCCTCGTGCATGGCAGCAGCCCCCCTCACGTGTGTGCACACGCGATTGGGGCCGCACCCATCCACGCCGTCAACATCCATTTCGTGCTTTGAGGGGAGCGTTTCGCAATGACTGAAAAACCGTTCTGGCAATCGGGCCACAGGCCCACGTTGATCATGGCCTTTCTCTATTTCGACGTGGCCTTCATGATCTGGAACCTGCTCGGCCCGCTGGCGCCGATCTTTGCCAAGGTCATGGCGCTCAGCCCGGCGCAGAAGGGCTTTATCGTGGCCGTGCCCACGCTGGCGGGCGCCGTGCTGCGCCTGGTCAACGGCTTCCTGGCCGATCGCATCGGGCAAAAGCGCACCGGGATTATCAGCCAGGTGATCGTCATCGGCGGGCTGCTGACGGCGTGGAAACTGGGGGTCGATTCCATCCACGCGCTGATCGCGGTGGGCGTGGTGCTGGGCTTTGCCGGCGCGTCGTTCTCGGTCGCGCTGCCGCTCGCCGGGCGGTGGTATCCCCCCGCGCACCAGGGCAAGGCCATGGGCATTGCCGGCATGGGCAATTCGGGCACGGTCTTGGCCGCGCTGTTCGCGCCGGTCCTGGCCAAGCTGTTCGGCTGGTCCAACGTGCTGGCGCTGGCCACGATTCCGGCCGTGGTCGTGCTGATTGCCTTTGTCGCGCTGGCCAAGGACAGCCCCAACCAGCCTGCGCCCAAGCCGCTCGGCCAATATGTCGCGGGCTATTTTCGCATGCTGCGCGAAGGTGATGCCTGGTGGTTCATCCTGTTCTACGGCGTCACCTTCGGCGGATTCGTCGGCCTCTCGGGCTCGCTGCCCACGTGGTACACCACGGAACTGGGCATGACCCCGATCATGGCCGGCTATGCCACGGCGGCCTGCGTGTTTGCCGGCTCGCTGGTGCGCCCGATCGGTGGCGCGCTGGCCGACCGGGTGGGCGGGATCAAGACGCTCACCGGCGTCTATGCCATTGCCGCCGTGCTCTTGGTGGTGATCAGCCAGACGCCGGCCAGCTTTGCCGTGATGTTCCCGCTGTTCTTCTGCGTGATGGCCACGCTGGGCGTGGGCAATGGCGCGGTGTTCCAACTGGTGCCGCAGCGCTTCCGCAACGAGATCGGCGTGATGACCGGCCTTGTCGGCTTTGGCGGCGGCGTGGGCGGATTCTACCTCGCGTCCTCGCTCGGCCTGGCCAAGCAGTGGACCGGATCGATGGGGCCGGGCTTCCTGGTCTTTGCTGCCCTGGCCGTGCTCGCGCTGGCGGGGCTGAGCGTGGTCAAGACGCGCTGGCGCACCACCTGGGGCGCGGCGATTGCCGGCGTGCGGATCTGATCGGGAGCGTTTGTAGCCATGTTCATTCCCGCCGATCCCCAGGGCCAGGTGGCCGCTTCCGCCCCCGATGTGGTGCAGGTGCGCAGCGCTTGCCCTTATTGCGGGGTCGGTTGCGGGGTGGTGATGGATGTGGCCGCCAACACGGTGGTGCGGATGCGCGGGGACAAGGCGCATCCGGCCAACCGGGGGCGGCTGTGCACCAAGGGCCAGACGGCCCACGTGCCGCTCACTGCGCCGGGCCGGGCAGAGCAGGCGCAACTGCGCGGTGCGGATGGCGCACTGGCGCCGGTGCCCCTGGACACGGCGATTGCCGCCGTGGCCGACGGGCTCAACACCATCATCGCGCGCGATGGGCCCGATGCCGTGGTGCTCTATGTCTCGGGCCAGATGTCGCTCGAGGCGCAATACCTGGCCAACAAGCTGGCCAAGGGCTTTATCCGCACGCGCCATATCGAAAGCAATTCGCGGCTGTGCATGGCCAGCGCGGCCAGCGGCTACAAGCTATCGCTCGGTGCCGACGGCCCGCCCGGTTCGTATGACGATTTCGACGCGGCGGACCTGTTCGTGGTGACCGGCGCCAACATGGCCGATTGCCACCCGATCCTGTTCCTGCGGATGATGGACCGGGTGAAGGCGGGTGCCAAGCTGATCGTGATCGACCCGCGCCGCACGGCCACGGCCGACAAGGCGGACCTGTTCCTGCAAGTGCGGCCGGGCACCGATCTGGCGCTGCTCAACGGCCTGCTGCACATCCTTTTGGCGCAAGGCGCGGTGGACGCCGATTTCATCGCCACGCACACCAGCGGGTGGGAAGCCATGCCGCAGTTCCTGGCCGATTACGATCCCGCCAGCGTGGCCGCGATCACCGGCCTCACGCAAGCCGACCTGCACCGCGCCGCGCGGATGATCGCGGAAAATCCGCGCTGGATGAGTTGCTGGACCATGGGCCTCAACCAGTCCACCGCCGGCACCTGGAACACCAATGCGCTGTGCAACCTGCACCTGGCCACCGGTGCGATCCTGAAAACCGGGGCGGGGCCGTTCTCGCTGACCGGCCAGCCCAACGCCATGGGCGGACGCGAGATGGGCTATATGGGGGCGGGCCTGCCCGGCCAGCGCAGCGCCGAAAACGCTGCTGACCGTGCCTTCGTGGAGCAGGCCTGGGGCCTGGCGCCAGGCACGTTGCGTGGCGAAAGCGGGCAGGGCACCATCGCCTTGTTCCAGGACATGGCCCAAGGGCAAATCAAGGCCTGCTGGATCATCTGCACCAATCCGGTGGCGAGCGTGGCCAATCGCAAAAGCGTGATCGCGGGGCTGGAGGCGGCCGAACTGGTGATCACGCAGGATGCGTTCCTGGCCACCGAAACCAATGCCCATGCCGATGTGGTGCTGCCCGGCGCGCTCTGGGCCGAAGGCGATGGCGTGCTGGTCAATTCCGAACGCAACATGACGCTTACCCCGCGTGCCGTGCCGCCGCCGGGCGCGGCGCTGCCCGATTGGCAGATCATTGCCCGCGTCGCCTGCGCGATGGGTTTTGCCGAGGCCTTCAGCTATTCCAGCGCGGCCGAGGTGTTCGAGGAAATCCGCCAGTTCGCCAATCCGGCGACAGGCTATGACTTGCGCGGCGCCAGCCACGCGCGGCTGCGCGCAGGGCCGGTGCAATGGCCCTGCGCGCCCGAGGGCGAGACACGCAATCCGATCCGTTATGCCGATGGCGGGGAAGTGCGCTTTCCCACGCCCGATGGCCGCGCCCGGTTCTGGCCGCGCCCGCATCTGCCGGCGGCCGATCTGCCCGACGCCGATTTCCCGCTGGTGCTCAACACCGGGCGGATGCAGCACCAGTGGCACACCCTGACCAAGACGGGCACGGTGCCCGCGCTCAACAAGCTCAACCCCGGCCCGTTCGTGGAAGTCCATCCCGACGATGCCGCCGCCCTGGGCTTGGCGCACCAGGGTCGCGCGCGCTTGCGCTCGCGGCGGGGGGAAGCGGTGCTGCCCGTGTTGGTAACGGATCGCGTGCTGCCCGGCACTTGCTTTGCCCCATTCCACTGGGCCGATCTGTTCGGCCCCGATCTGGCGGTCAATGCGCTCACCAGCGATGCGGTGGACCCGATTTCGTTGCAGCCGGCGTTCAAGTTTGCCGCTGTCGCGCTGGCTGCCGCATCGCCCGCACCGATCGTGCCCGCGGCAACCGCGTCATCGGCCGATAAGGCGGCGTCTGGCCCGGACGTGCTGGTGGCCTGGGCCTCGCAGACCGGGCGGGCCGAAGGACTGGCGCTGGGCCTGGCCGAAGCCCTGGCCGCGCAGGGCCACGCCGCGCGCCTGGCCTGCCTGGCCGAACTTGTGCCCCAGGACCTTGCCGGGGTGCGCCATGCGCTGTTCGTGGCCAGCACTTTTGGCGATGGTGATCCGCCCGACAATGGCGCTGCGTTCTGGCGCGCTTTGGCCGTTGAGGCGGCGCCCCGGCTCGATCACATGGCTTTTGCCGTGCTGGCGCTGGGCGATGCCAGCTATGACGCCTTTTGCGGGTTCGGCCGCGCGTTGGAAGCGCGATTGACGGCGCTGGGCGCCAGGCCCCTGGCCGCGCGCCACGATTGCGAGCCCGATGACGACCACGCCCCGTGGCAAGCGCGCGTGCTCGCTGCCCTGCCGCCTGGCCAGCGCCTCGCCGTGGCCGCCAGGGTCGCGGCACCACCCGCCATCGACCGCCGCAACCCGGTGGCCGCGCCGCTGGTGCTCAACCAGCGGTTGAGCCGGCCTGGCGCCGCCAAGGACGTGCGCCGTTTCGGCTTCGATCTGGCCGGGACTGGCCTGCGCTACAAGGCTGGCGACGCGCTGGGCGTGTGGGGGCGCAACGATCCGGCGCTGGTGGCGCAGATTCTCGATTGTCTGGGCCTGCCGGGGGAAACCCCGGTGGCCGTGGGCGAAGCCGTGGTGCCGTTGCACGAAGCGTTGATCAGCCGCCGCGAAATCACCCGGCCCGCACGCGCCGTGCTGGAGGCGCTGGCCCTGGTCGATGGCGATGCGCCTTTTGCCCCATTGCTGGCTCCGGCTCGCAAGGCTGCGCTCGATCAATGGCTATGGGGCCGCCAGATGATCGACGTGCTGGCCGCCATGGCGGTGCGCCCCGGCGCGCAGGCGCTGGTCGATGCGCTGCGCCCGATGCAGCCGCGGCTCTATTCCATTTCGTCCAGCCCGCTGGCAGGCCCCGACCGGGTGGAATTGACCGTTTCCGCGGTGCGCTGGGCGCAAGGCGGCGCGTCGCGCCACGGTGCCTGCTCCACATATCTGGCAGACCGCTGCATCGACGCATCCCCGCGGATTTTCGTGCAGCCGACCCAGGCCTTCGTGCTGCCGGCCGACGATGCCGTGCCGGTGATCATGATCGGGCCGGGCACCGGCATCGCGCCGTTCCGTGCCTTCCTGCAGGAGCGCGAGGCGCGGGGGGCCGTGGGTCGCAACTGGCTGTTCTTTGGCGAGCAGCACCGCGCGAGCGACTTCTATTACGAGGACGAGATTGCGCATTGGCACGCGCAAGGCCATCTCGCGCGCCTGTCCCTGGCATTTTCGCGCGATACGGCGGCCAAAATCTATGTCCAGCATCGCATGGCCGAAGAAGGCGCGGCGCTGTGGCAATGGCTGGCAGAGGGCGCGTGCCTCTATGTCTGTGGCGACGCGGCGCGCATGGCGCGCGACGTGGAAGAAACGCTGGTGCAGGTGATCATGCGCCATGGCGGCATGGATGCAGACGGCGCGCGCGCCTTTGTCGACGGCCTGCGCGAACAGGGCCGCTATTGCCGCGATGTCTATTGACGCAGCCTTGCGCAAGGCATTGGAATATTGCGATACGATGGGGTAACTGAGGCCCAGGTTCATCGTGCATACAGCATTCCCGGCCAACTGGCGGGTTATGGTGACTATGGCGATGGACAAGAGCGGCGGGCGCGCGTCGCGCCGCAGGGCGGCAGCATGGTTGGCCGCTTCGGCCCTCGCTGCCTTGGCGGCCCTGCCAGGCGCCGCCCGCGCCCAGGCGCAGGATCAGACCGCCCCGCAGATCCAGTTGCCCACGCTGCCCGCGTCCGCTGCGCCACCCGCGCCAGCGACCGAGCAGGCCACGGCAACGCCCGCTCCGGCCGAATCCGCCCCGGCCGAGCCCGCTCCACCGGCCGAAGCAGACGAAGCGCCGGGCATCGTGGTGCAGGGTGACAGCTTTTCCCGGCAAGATCCGGCCCACGCGATCAACCAGAAATCGTTCGAGGCGATCCAGAAGGGGGACAAGCTGGTCGTGGCCCCGGTCGCGCGCGCCTATGAAAAGACCCTGCCGTCGCCGCTGCGCCGGGGGCTGCACAATGCGCTGTACAACTTGCGCGAGCCCAGCAATTTCGTGGCGTTCCTGCTCGAGCACAAGTTCGGCAAGGCCGGGCAGGTGCTGGTGCGCTTCACGGTCAATTCCACCGTGGGCCTGGCCGGCCTGATCGACGTGGCCAAGGCCAAGCCGCTCAAGATTCCCTATCGTCCCAATGGCCTGGCGGACGTGGCCGGGTTCTATGGGATCAAGTCGGGCCCCTACCTGTTCCTGCCGCTGATCGGGCCGACCACGCTGCGCGATCTGATCGGCACCACGATCGACCGCGCGTGGTTCCCGCTCGCCGTGGGCAAGCCGCTCGACACCGTGCCCTATGGCCTGGCCGTGACCGTGATCGGCGGCCTCGATGATCGCACCGCGATCGACGGGCAGCTCAAGAAGTTCCGCGAGGAATCCCCCGATCCCTATAACGCCACGCGCGATTTCTACCTCAAGCGCCGCCAGGCGGAGATCGACGCGCTGCGCCATCCGCACAAGGACGACGCCGCGCCGCCTGCGCACGAGGGTGACCGGCCCTAGGCTGCATAGGCGAGGCGCGCCGGCACCGCCAGGCGCACCAGGGTGCCCAGATGGTGCCCGCTTTCGATCGAGAACGATGCGCCGATGCGCCGGGCCCGCTCGCGCATCCCGATCAGGCCATAGTGTCCCTTGGTCAGCGCATCGGCGCCGTCCGCATCGCTGGGGAGGGTGGCGATGCCGATGCCATCGTCGCTGACGAACAACGCCAGCGCCCGCGCACCATAGTCCACGTGCACGTCCACTGCCGTCGCCTGGGCGTGGCGCACGGCATTGCACACCGCTTCGCCCACGATCGCGACGATTTCGTCGACGATATCGGGGTGCAGCGGCCGTACCGCGCCTTTCACCGTCAGTGTTAGGGCGGCATCGGTCACCTGGCTGTCGAGCAGGCGCTGCAACTCGCGGCGCAAGTGGCGGTCTTCCAGCCGGCGCAGCCCCTTTACCCGGTCGCGCCCTTCGATCAGCATGGCTTCGGCCCGGTCCAGCGCCGGAACCAGCACGGCCTGCGCGGCCGGATCGTGGGCCAGCCGGTCGGCCACCGATTGAAAGCGCATGAGCAGCCCTTGCACGCCCTGGATCAGCGTGTCGTGCAATTCGCGCGCAATACGTGCGCGCTCCATCTCGCGTTCGGCCATGCGATCGCGGATCAGCCGGCCCAGGTATTGCACCCGGGCCATATAGACGAGGTAGAGCGCGGCCGAGACCGCCAGGATCGCGGCCAGTGGAAACCACCAGGTCTGGTAGAAGCGCCGGGCAATGGCAAAGCGCACGCGCTGGCCCACCGGGTTCCACACCCCGTCTTCGTTGGCGGCGATCACCTCGAAGGTATAGTCGCCGGGCCCCAGATCGGTGAACACGGCGCTGCGTTCGGGCGATGGCGCCGTCCAGGCCCCGCTGCTGCTGCCGGCCGACAGGCGCGTGCGGAACAGCACGCGCTGGGGCACGGTAAGGCTGGTGGCGGTGAAATCGATGCGCACGCCGTGGGTGCCTGCCGGCAGGCGCAGCCCCGGCAACGGTGCCCGCGCCGCGCCGCCCGCAACGATCGCGCGCACCAGCACGGCGGGCGGCAGCGGATTGCCGCGCAAGGCGTCGGGCGCGATCGAAACCACGTTGCGGCGGGTGAGGAACCAGATGCGACCATCGCCGCCTTGGGCCACTTGCGCGCCGGCCGCTTTCTGTACGAAGCTGTTGAGCCCGTCGCGGAAATCGAACAGCCGCCAGGGCACGGCCGTGCCGTGCCGGGCCAACGCGGTGGCGAGGTCGGCGGCGCGCAGCCGCACGATGCCGATATCGCCAATTCCCCACACATCGCCATTGCTGGCGCGCACCAGCCCGTTGAGCGAAGCGGCCCAGGGATAGCGCGTGGCCGGTAGCGGGTGCATGTTTGCAGCCAGCGGCGCCTCTATGCCGCGTGCGCCGCTGATCAGCGGGCCGCTGGCCGCGTCGCCAGGCAACAGGCCTTCGATCCCGCCGACGCGAGACTGGCTGTCGGGCAGTGCAACGAATGGGGTATCGAACGGCGCCGCGCCTTTTGCCGGTGGCGGCCCGCGAAACACGACGACAGCGCGCCCGTCCGCGCCGATGGCGATATTGGCCGGCAGGCTGCCCGGCGCCGGCACGGCATGCCAGGCCCCGCCCGCGCGCCACCACAGCCCCTGGTCCAGCGCGGCGAGCCAAAGGCGCCCGGCGCCATCCTCTCCGCAGGCTAGCGGCGCCAACCCCGGCGGCAAGGCGATCGTTGCGCCGGCAGCGCCCTGCGGCCCCAGCCGCACCATCGCCGACTTGCGCACCAGCCAGGCGCCCCCCGCATGCGCCGGGCACAGCGCCGTGGCCGGGCTGGGCAACGCCAGGATCGGCCGTGCGGCCCGGCCTGGCGCGATGGCATAGGCCGCGCGGGCGTCGGCCACATAGACCGTGCCGTCGCTGGCGGCGGCCAGGCGATAGCTGGTGGGGGAATTGGCGGGAATGGCGGTTTCCACCACAACCGGCACGCGGCGCAGCTTGTCCAGCCCCAGTTCCGTGCCGATCCACAGGTTGCCTTCGCGATCCTGCAGCAGGGCGTGGGTCTGGTCCGACGTCAGTCCTTGCGTGGCATCGAAGGCAAAGCGGCGTAGCGCGGGGGCGCCACGCCCTGCGTTGTCCAGCCGCAGCACGCCGGTGTTCCAGGTGGTTTCCCACAAGGTGCCGCCGCTATCGAACAGCATGCGCGTGCCGCCCACCGGATCGGGATTGATCGCCAGCGGCGGCCCGGCGCGCCAGTGGCCCCGTTCGGCCGCGATGCGCCGCGTGCCGGCCGCGTCGGACAACCACATGGCACCGCCCGGCCCTGGCGCCAGGCTGGCGCGCGGGGTCACGGCAATGCCGGTATCGACAAAGCGTGTCGCGCCCGCCTGCCGTACCAGCACGCGGGTTTCGGTGGCCAGCCATTGCGTGCCATCGGCGGCAAAGGCCGTGCTCCACGCCGGTTCGGCCGGCAGGCCGGCCTCTTTGCCGAATTCCTGCCAGCGCCCGGCGGCATAGCGGGCCAGCGTGCTTTCGCTGCGCCCGCCGCGCACCACCCACATCGCGCCATCGCCCGCCTGGGCCATGTCGGTCACCTGGCGCGAGGGGTGGGGCATGGCCATGTCCACCAGGCGTCCGCTGCGCCAGGCCATCACCCCGCGACCGCGCCCCAGCCCCACCCAAACCGTGCCGTCGTGCGTGGCCGCCAGTTGCGATACCACCAGCCGCGCCGCGTCCTTGCCCGGCGGCTGCACCGGCTCGAACGTCAGCCCGTCAAAGCGGAACAGCCCTTCCACGCTGCCGATCCACAGGAAGCCGTCGCTCGATTGCGTCAGTGCGTTGATCCGCCCCGGCGCCCCTTCTTCCAGCGTCCAGTGTTCGTGCTTGTAGCCGGCCAGCGCGGGTTCCGGGCGCTGCGCGGCCAGCGGTGTTGCCGCCAGGGCAAGCAGGCCGGCCGCCAGCCCGCCCGCCTTGCGCCAGCGGCTAAAGTTCAATGATGCCCCGCCGTGCCGCCTTGGTCACCGCGTGGGTCCGATCGTTGACGTGCAGTTTGCCAAAGATGTTCTTGATGCCCGATTTCACCGTTTCTTCGGCCAGGTTGAGCGCCCAGGCGATCTGCTTGTTGGCATGGCCAGAGGCAATCAGTTGCAGGATTTGCGTTTCGCGCGGGGTCAGTGGCTCGTCGATTGCGTGCAGGGCGATTTCCTGCGCCACGTCGGGCGCCAGGTGGCGTTGGCCTTCATAAACGGTGCGGATCGCGCCCAGCAATTCGCGGCGCAGGCTGCTTTTGAGCAGGAACCCGGCGGCCCCCGCGCGCAGCGCCTGAAGCGCCTGGGCATCGCCGGAATAAGTGGTCAGCACCAGGATGCGCGCCTGGGGATGGCGCGCGCGGATCGCCTCTATCGCCGGCAGGCCGCCCATGCCGGGCATGCGCAAGTCCATCAGCACCACGCCGGGGCGCAGCGCATCATAGAGTGCAACCGCCTCTTCCCCGGTGGAAGCCTCGCCCACCACGGCCATGTCTGGCTGCATCGCAATCACTGCCGACACCCCTTCGCGCAGCATCGGGTGATCGTCGGCAATCAGGATGCCTATCATGGTATCGTCGCGCGCGGGCATGGCGCCAGCCGATACCATGGGCTTGGGCCCAAGGGTAGTCACCCGAAATGGGGGGATGGTTGCCCCCCATGCAGGGGCTGGCAGCGGTGGAGCCCGCGCGCACACTGCCGGGCGAACGAAACGCTGGCCGTGCGCCGTGGGCAAGGTTGCCCATGGCGCCGCCGGAAGGGGAGCCTTCACGTCATGCCCACGATCACCACCGCCGATGGTACGGAAATCTTCTACAAGGACTGGGGCAGCAAGACCGCGCAGCCCGTGGTGTTCCACCATGGCTGGCCGCTGAGCGCCGACGACTGGGACGCGCAGATGATGTTCTTCCTGGGCGAAGGCTATCGCGTGATCGCGCACGACCGGCGCGGCCATGGCCGCTCCACCCAGACGGCCGAAGGCAACGAGATGGACACCTACGCGGCCGACGTGGCGGCGCTGGCCGATCATCTTGACCTGAAGAACGCCATCCACGTGGGCCATTCCACCGGCGGGGGCGAAGTGGCGCACTATGTGGCGCGCGCCCGGCCCGGCCGCGTGGCCAAGGCCGTGCTGATCGGCGCCGTGCCGCCGATCATGGTGCAGACCCCGGCCAACCCCGGCGGCCTGCCGATCGAAGTGTTCGACGGGTTCCGTGCCGCGCTGCTGGCCAACCGCGCGCAGTTCTTCCGCGATGTGCCCGCAGGCCCCTTCTTCGGCTTCAACCGCCCCGATGCCAATGTCTCGCAAGGGTTGATCGACAACTGGTGGCGCCAGGGCATGATGGGCGGCGCCAAGGCGCACTACGATTGCATAAAGGCCTTTTCGGAAACCGATTTCACCGACGACCTCAAGGCCATCGATGTGCCGGTGCTGATCCTGCACGGCGAGGACGACCAGATCGTGCCGATCGCCGATTCCGCGCACCTCGCGATCAAGCTGGTCAAGCACGGCACGCTCAAGACCTATCCCGGCCTGCCCCACGGCATGGCCTCCACCCACCCTGACGTCATCAACGCCGACTTGCTCGCGTTCTTCAAGGCTTGATCCGATGACCTACGAAACCAGCATCGATCTTTCGGCCCACGTGCGCAAGGCCTCGGTCGCGCTGCTCCAGGCGCGCCTGTCCGACGCGTTGGACCTGGAGGCGCAGGCCAAGCAGGCGCATTGGAACGTGCGCGGCCGCCATTTCCTGCAGTTGCACGGCCTGTTCGACGCCGTGCACGGGCAGATCGAGGACTTCGTCGATCTCCTGGCGGAGCGTATCACCACGCTGGGCCATGTGGCAGACGGGCGGGTGCAGACCACGGCGGGCGCCACCACGCTTTATGAATACCCGCTCGCCGCCCATGGCGGCGACGCGCATATCCGCGCGCTGGCCGCCAGCCTGGCGCTGTTCGCCAAGGCCGTGCGCGCCGCGATCGACGCAGCGGCAGCCGAGGGCGACGCCACCACGGCCGACCTCTTCACCCAGATCTCGCGCGAGAGCGACAAGCAGCTCTGGCTGCTCGAAGCCCACCTGCTGGCGGATTGAGCGTTTCCATTCTTCAAAGGACCGATCCCATGACCTTTCACGCCAAGTCGTTGATCAACCCTGACGACACCGTGTTCCTGTTCGTCGATCACCAGCCGCAGATGTCGTTCGGCGTCACCAGCATCGACCGCCAGCTGCTCAAGAACAACACCGTGGCCCTGGCCAAGGCGGCCAAGCTGTTCGGCGCGCCGATCATCCTGACGGCGGTGGAGACCAAGTCGTTCTCCGGCTATATCTGGCCCGAACTGCTCGACGTGGTGCAGCAGACGCCGATCGAGCGCACCTCGATGAATTCCTGGGACAGCGCGGAACTGGTTGCCGCGGTGAAGGCCACCGGCCGCAAGAAGCTGGTGATCGCCGCGCTGTGGACCGAGGCCTGCCTGCTGTTCCCCACGCTCAGCGCGATCGAGGAAGGGTTCGAGGTCTACATCATCACTGACGCTTCGGGCGGCACTTCGCCCGAAGCGCACGACGTGGCCATCCGCCGCATGGAGCAGGCCGGCGCGCAATCGCTCACCACGGTGAACGCGGTACTGGAACTGCAGCGCGACTGGGCGCGGCGCGATACCTATGACGGGGTCATGGCGATCACCCGCGAGCATTTCGGCGCCTATGGCATGGGCGTGGACTACGCCTACACCATGCTCCACGGCGCCCCCCAGCGCGGCCAGTTCGCCCACGAAGTGGTTGGCGGCGCCGAGCACTGATTATCCCCCCGGCGGCCCGTCCTCTCCCTCTATCGAGGCGGGCCGTTTCCCCAAGGAAACCCCCCATGAAGGCTTATCTTGCATCGCTGGCGGCAGGCCTGCTCGTGGGCATCGTCTATTCGCTGATGGGCGTGCGTTCACCCGCGCCGCCGGTGATCGCGCTGGTCGGCCTGCTCGGCATCCTGGTGGGCGAACAGGTCGTGCCGCTGGTGCGCCATGCCGCTGCCGGTCACGCGCTGGTCGCCTTCGTGCGCACCGATTGCCGCAGCCACATCTTTGGCCGCCTGCCCGATGGCACGGCGCCGGAAAAGGACGCCTGACATCATGGCCGATACCCTGATCGTCAACGCCAAGGTCACCACGCTCGACCGCGCCAACCCACAAGCGCAGGCGGTGGCGATCCGCGATGGCCGCTTCCTCGCGGTGGGCAGCGAGGGTGAAGTGCGCGCCGCCGCCGCACCCGATGCCAGGGTGATCGACGCCGGCGGCCGCCGCCTGATCCCCGGCCTGATCGACAGCCACATGCACATCATTCGCGGCGGCCTCAATTACAACATGGAGCTGCGCTGGGACGGCGTGCCCACGCTGGCCGATGCCGTGGCCATGTTGAAAGCCCAGGTGGACCGCACCCCCGCGCCGCAATGGGTGCGCGTGGTGGGCGGCTTTACCGAGCACCAGTTTGCCGAAAAGCGCCTGCCGACGCTGGCGGAATTGAACGCCGTGGCGCCCGATACGCCGGTGTTCATCCTGCATCTCTACGATCGCGCGCTGCTCAACGCGGCGGCGCTGCGGGTGGTGGGCTATACCAAGGACACGCCCAACCCGCCGGGCGGAGAAATCGTGCGCGACGCGGCCGGCAATCCTACCGGGCTGCTGCTGGCGCAGCCCAACGCCACGATCCTGTACAGCACGCTGGCCAAGGGGCCAAAGCTGCCGGAAGACTACCAGGTCAATTCCACGCGCCATTTCATGCGCGAGGTCAATAGCCTGGGCGTGACCGGGGTGATCGACGCGGGCGGCGGCTTCCAGAACTATCCCGATGACTATGCCATCATCGAAAAGCTCCACGCCGATGGCCAACTCACCGTGCGGATCAGCTACAACCTGTTCACGCAAAAGCCCAAGGAAGAGCTGGCCGATTTTGCCGGCTGGGTGAAGCAGGTATCGCCCGGCCAAGGCGACGATACCTATCGCCACAACGGCGCGGGCGAGATGCTGGTCTATTCCGCCGCCGATTTCGAGGATTTCCGGGTGGAGCGGCCCGACATGCCGCCGAGCATGGAAGGCGACCTGGAGCCGGTGATCCGCCTCTTGGCCGAGCATCGCTGGCCCTGGCGCCTGCACGCGACTTACGACCAGACGATCGGCCGCGCGCTCGATGTCTATGAAAAGGTCAACCGCGACATTCCGCTCACCGGCATCAACTGGTTCTTCGACCATGCCGAGACGATCAGCGACCGCAATATCGACCGCATCGCCGCGCTGGGCGGCGGCATCGCCGTGCAGCATCGCATGGCCTATCAGGGCGAATACTTCGTGGAGCGCTATGGCCACCGCGCGGCGGAGCGCACGCCGCCGATTGCGCGGATGATCGCGGCGGGCATTCCGGTGGGCGCGGGCACCGATGCCACGCGGGTGGCGAGCTACAACCCCTGGGTGTCGCTCTCGTGGCTGGTCACCGGGCGCACGGTGGGCGGCATGGCGCTCTATCCCGGCGCCAACCGCGTTTCCCGCGAAAAGGCGCTGGCGATGTGGACGCACGAGAACACCTGGTTTTCCAACGAAGTGGGCAAGAAGGGCCAGATCGTGGCCGGGCAACTGGCCGATTGCGCGTTGCTGAGCGCCGATTTCTTTGCCGTGCCCGAGCATGACATTGCCCATATCCGCAGCGTGTTGACCCTGCTGGGCGGGCAAGTGGTGCACGGCGAGGGGGACTTTGCGCCGCTCGCGCCGCAACTGCCCCCGGCCATGCCCGATTGGTCCCCAGTCAACACCTTCGGCGGCTATCACCAGACCAGCGAAGCCCGCGCGATGCTGGCCAGTGCCTGCGGCTGCGCCAGCGCCTGCGGCGTCCATGGCCACGATCACGCGGCCGCCTTGGGCCAGGCCGCCCCGGTGGCCGATGTCCAGACGTTCTGGGGCGCGCTGGGCTGCGGCTGCTGGGCGGTTTGACAGGAGAATTCATGATGAAGCTGCGTGTTTCCCTTGCCCTTGCGGCCCTGCTGGCCTCAGCGCCGCTGGCCGCAAAGCCCGTTGCCACGCCCGATTTTTCGGTGGGCGCGCAATACGATACCACTCACGTCTATGTGCCGCAGGAGCAGTTCGACGCCTTCGTCACCGCGTTCCAGGCGACATTTGGCGGCACCACCAGCAAGCAGGGCGAATTCCAGGTGACGCCCACGCCCAGCCTGACCAAGTCGCAACTCGTGCTCACCCCCGCCGGCACGGTTTCGGTGTTCGGGTTCAAGACGCCGGTGCCCTATCCGTTCGGTGCGGAGCGGACCGGCTATCTGGTGAGCGACATGGACGCGGCGGTGAACGCGGCGCGCGCCGCCGGGGCCACGCGCCTGATCGAAACTTTCCCCGATCCCATCGGCCGCGATGTGGTGGTGCAATGGCCGGGTGGGGTGAACATGCAGCTCTATTGGCACACCGCCACGCCGCATTATGCCCCCCTGGCCACGGTGCCGGAAAACAGGGTTTATTTGACGGCAGACGCGGCTGACACCTTTATCCTGGCGTGGACGCGCTTTGCCCATGGCCGCGTGGTGTCGGACGACAAGACCGCGCCGGGCGGCGAAGTGGGGCAGGCCGCCCCGATCCGCCGGGTGATGATCGACAGCGGCTATGGCAAGCTGACCGTACTCGTCTCCAACGGGCAACTGCCCTGGCCCTGGGGCCGGGACATGACCGGCTATGCCGTGCCGGACCTTTCCGCCACCCTGGCCAAGGCCACGGCAGCGGGCGTCGAAACGCTGGTGCCCCCGCGCGAAGTGGGCGGGCGCATGGCCGCGCTGGTGCGCTTCCCCGGCGGCTATATCGCCGAAATCCACCAGAACGCAATGCGATAAGGCGGTGGTGCGCGAACCCCGCTTTGTCGACGCGGTGCTGGATTGGCCGCCCACGTGGTTTGTCGCCCGCCTCTTGCTGGTGGGCGCCTATCTGGTGGGAGGCCTTGCCAAGCTGGCCGATTGGCCGGGCGCCGTGGCCGAGCAGGCGCATTTCGGGATGCACCCGCCCGCGCTGTGGGCAGGCATCACGATTGCGGTGGAACTGCTTGGCCCGGCGCTGATCCTGGCGGGGCGGCTGGTGTGGCTGGGCGCCGGGATGCTGGGCGTGTTCACCGTGCTGGCCGCGTGCACGGCCAATGCGTTCTGGACCATGCAAGGCGCCGAACGCTTTGCCGCGACCAACGCCTTTTTCGAGCATCTGGGCCTTGCCGGCGGCTTTGTGCTGGCGGCGCTGGTGGCCGAACATGCGCGGCGCGAAGGCCGCATGTGAGGCGCTGTTGGCCCGCGCTCTGGGCCATGCTGGCGGCGGTTCCGGCGCAGGCCCAATCGCCAGCGGACCAATCGTCCGATCAGGACGTGCTGCAGCGCAGCGTGATCGAGGCTTGGCGCCCGCCCACGCTGACGATCACCCGCTATACCGAGGATTGGTCTGCCCTGGCCGATCCGGCCAAGCGCACCGGGCGCTGGACGGTGCCGTTCAAATATATCCCGCTGGGCGAGGCGGACCGCTGGTTGTCCACCGGCCTCGAACTGCGCGCGCGGGTGGAATCCGGCCAGGGGCAGACCGCCAGTTATTGGCGCGCGATGCCCCATGCCGATCTGCATTGGGGCCGGCTCCGCGCTTTCGTGCAGGGGGTGGCGAACACGGCGGGCGGCGTTGCCGGCGGGCCGGGGCCGGTCGATCGCACCGGCATCGATCTGCTGCAAGCCTTCGTCGATTACACCGTGCCGCTGGGCACGCAGGCCAGCTTGCGGCTGGAAGGCGGCCGGCAACTGGTCAGCCTGGGCAGCGAGCGGCTGGTCGGCACGCGCTATGGCCCCAATACGCCGCTGCCCTTCGATGGCACGCGCGCGCTGCTCGATGTGGGGCCATACACCGCCAGCGTGTTTTACCTGGTGCCCGTGGTCGCCGGGCCGCGCAGCCTGGACGATCGGCGCTCCCGCCAAAAGGCGCTGTGGGGGCTCTATGCCACGCGTTGGCTGGGCGCAGGGCACAAGGCGCGGATCGATGCTTATGCCATGGCCTATCACGATCGCGCCGCATCGCTGCAACAGGCCGGGCTGGCCGGCGGCACTGGTGAGGAGCGGCGCACCACGCTGGGCCTGCGCGCGGCGGGGCAGGCAGGGCGGCTCTATTGGGATGGCGAGGCGATGGTGCAGCGTGGGCACTTGGCTGGCCGCGCGATCCGCGCCTGGTCGGTGGCGCTGCGCGCCGGGCGCCGCTTTCCCGCCTTGCCGATGCAGCCCGATCTTTCGGTTCATGCCGATCTGGCTAGTGGCGACAAGGCGCCTGGCGATGGACGGGTGCAGGGGTTCAACCCGCTGTTTCCCAAAGGCAAGTATTTCGGCGAACTGTCTCCCCTTGGCCCGCGCAACCTGATCGACGTGCACCCCGCGCTGGTGCTCTCGCCGCTGGCGGGGGTGAAGCTGGGGCTTTCGGCCATGGCCTATTGGCGGCACAGCCGGGGCGATGGGGTTTACGATGTGCCCGGCCGCCAGTTGCACGCCGCAGGCGCCGGGCAGGGCCGCTTTCTGGGCAAGCAAGTTGAAGCGGTGCTATCCTGGCAGACCACGCCCGAACTCACGTTGACCACGTCGGCCAGCCATTTCGCGCCGGGCGCGTTCCTGGTGCAGGCCGGCGCCGCGCGGCCGATCGATCTTTTCGCGGGTGAAGCCGTGTTCCGGTTTTGAAGGAGAGTGCCATGGAAGACCCGCCCGTTGTCGTGCGTCCCGCGTCGCCGCTGCCGCGCTTGCTGTTGCTGCTCTCTGCCACCACCGGCCTGGTCGATGCGGTCAGCGTGCTGGGGCTGGGCAAGGTGTTCACCGCCAACATGACCGGCAACGTGGTGTTCCTGGCCTTTGCCCTGGCGCGGGCACCCGGCTTCACGCCCTTGCCTTATGTGGTGGCGCTGGCGCTGTTCATGGCTGGCGCGCTGGTGGCGGGGCGGCTGTGGCGCCACGCCGCCAGCCATCCCCTGCGCTATTGGCTGGTGCGCGCCGCCTTGCTCGAAGCCGTGCTGTTCCTGGTCGCGGCGGGGGTCGCGCTGGTGCCTGGCGTCGATCGCCCGCATCCGGCCTGGGCGGTGTTTGCCATGATCGCGCTGACGGCCGGGGCCATGGGTTTTCGCAACGCCACGGTGCGCCAGCTCAAGGTGCCGGATCTGACCACCACGGTCCTCACGCTGACCATCACCGGCATCGCCGCCGATGCCGGGGCACCCAACTTGCGCACCCGCCTGGGCGCGATCGCCGCGATCTTTGCCGGCGCGGTGGCTGGGGCGCTGCTGGTGCTGCATGCGGGCCTGGCGCTGCCCTTGGCGCTCACCGCCGTGCTGGTGCTGGGCGGCACGCTCGCCTGCGTCCGTCACCCGCTGATGGCGCTGCCGCATCGGCCATAAGCCTGGCCCAAAGCGGTCAGTCCAATTGCACGGGCTCTAGTCGCGCGCGGGGATGGCGCCGGGGCGCATGATCGTCCACCCGGCACAGGCATGGCCGGCCAGTACCGCTGCCGTATCGTCCGATCCGCGCAGCACGGCACCCAGGAACCCGGCGTTGAACGCGTCGCCCGCGCCGCTGGTGTCGATCGGTTGCAGGCGCGCGGGCGGGGGGATCGTCTCGCCGCCGGGCAGGCGGGCACCCTCCGCGCCCGATTTGACCACCGTGCGCGCGCAGCCCTGCGCTTGCCAGCGCGCGGCCACGACGGCCGCGTCGGTCTCGCCGGTCAGCGCGGTTTCGTCTTCCAGGGTGGGCAGGCCGATGCTCGCCGCCGCCACGGCGCGGGCGTGCCAGGCGCGCGCGGCTGCTTCGCTTTCCCACAGGCGCGGGCGATAGTTGCTGTCGAACGCCACTTCCCCGCCATTGGCGCGCACGCGCGCGGCCAGGGCGAGCAAGGCACTGCGCCCCTCGTCGGGCAGGATGGCAAGCGAGATCAGCGAGAAATAGAGCAGCGCCGCCTGGGCGGCGCGGTCCGTGGCCCCGGCCGTTTCGGGCAGGGCAAACATCGCGCGCGCGGCGCTCGCCTCGCGCCAATAGGTGAAGCTGCGCTCACCCTGCGCATCGGTGGAAATGGCATAGAGCCCGGCGCCCCGCGTGGGGTGCGTCAGGATCAGACTATCGTCCACCCCTTCGTCCCGCCACGCCGCGCGCAGCTTGGCACTGAACGGATCGCGGCCCAGCGCGGTGAAATAGGCCACGTCATGCCCGGCGCGCGCCAGGTGGATCGCGGTGTTGAGCGTGTCGCCGCCATGGCCAAGGCGGAAAGTCTCTCCCGCCCCGGACAATTCCAGCATGCCTTCGCCCAGGCAGACGATCCGCCCGGTCATTCGATCCCCCCGGTCGTTCGACCCATGATCACCAGTTCCACATCGTGCCGTCTTCAAGACGGGCCACCGGCAGGTAGGCCGGCTTGTAGGGGTATTTCTTGGCCAGTTCCTCGTCGATGTCCACCCCGTGGCCGGGGGTGTCGCCCACAAACAGCTCACCCTTTTCGAAATGGTAATCGTGCGGGAAAACCGCATCCGTTTCAGCGGTGTGGCGCATGTATTCCTGGATGCCGAAATTGGGCACCCAGGTATCGAAATGCAGCGCGCAGCCCATGGTCACCGGCGAAAGATCGGTTGCGCCATGGCAACCGGTGCGCACCTGGTAAAGGCTGGCCAGATCGGCAATGCGGCGCAAGTGGGTCAGGCCACCCGCGCCCACCACGGTGGCGCGGATATAGTCGATCAACTGGTTCTGGATCAGGTCCTTGGCGTCCCAGATCGTGTTGAAGATCTCGCCCACGGCCAGGGGCGTGGTGGTGTGCTGGCGCACCAACTTGAAGGCTTCCTGGTTTTCCGCAGGCGTGCAGTCTTCCAGCCAGAACAGCTGGTAGGGTTCCAGCATCTTGCCCAGGTTGGCCGCTTCCTGCGGGGTGTAGCGGTGGTGCCCGTCGTGCAGCAGGTGATGGTCGAAACCATAGGTCTTGCGCAGTTCTTCAAACAGCTTGGGCACGTGGTTGAGCGCCTTGCGCGTGTCCCACCCGGTGACCGAGGGCAGCGCGGCATCGGCCGGCTCGTAATAGAGCTTGCCCCGGCCCACGCCATAGGCGTCCTTGATGCCGGGCACGCCGGTCTGGGCGCGGATCGCCTTGTAGCCCATGTCGATATAGTGGCCCACCGCTTCCACGGTTTCGGCAATGTCAGAGCCGTTGGCATGGCCATAGACCATCACGCCGTCGCGGCTGCGCCCGCCGAGCAGCTGGTACAGCGGCATACCCGCCATCTTGGCCTTGATGTCCCACAAAGCCATGTCCACCGCGGCGATCGCGCGCATCGTCACCGGGCCGCGCCGCCAATAGGCACCGCGATAGAGATATTGCCAGATATCCTCGATCCGGCGCGGGTCCATGCCGATCAGGCACGGCGCCACGTGATCCTGCAGATAGGAAACCACTGCCAGTTCGCGCCCATTGAGCGTGCCATCGCCGATGCCATAGACGCCCTGGTCGGTTTCGATCTTGAGCGTGACGAAATTGCGGCCGGGGCAGGTGACGATGACCCGTGCGGCAGTGATCTTCATGAAATGGTCCTCGCGTGTCGGCTGACGGATGGTGGCAGGCGAATGTGGTCTTGCCGAATTGGCCGACCGATATCGGCCTGTCAAGTTTTACAGGATTGGTAATGCCAGTTTGTGCCGATCAGGCCACATATTGGCAATGCTCATGGGTGGCGACCGTGAAATCATTGGCAAGGCGCGGTCGCGCTCCGTAACTCGCGGCGGTATTTTCAACCAAAGCGGTAGAGTTTAGACAATGACCAATGGGGGTTTTCGCGCGGGCCTGTTGCGGGGCGGGGCCGTGTTCGCTGTACTCGGGGTGGCCCAGGTGGGCGCGGCCCATGCGCAAGGCGCGGGCGCCGTGGCATCGGCGCCGGCGGCCGAAGGCGTTGACGAAAGCGGCGCAGGGGCGATCATCGTCACCGGCCTGCGCGGCGGGCCGCAGCGCACGGTGGCAGAAAGCCCGGCACCGATCGACGTGGTCGGGGCCGACAAGCTCAAGACCACCGGCGCTGCCGAATTCGGCGAAGCGCTCACGCGCGTGTTGCCCTCGATGAATTTCGCCAGCACGCATGCCGGCATCTTTTCCGTGGTCCGCCCGGTCAGCAATCGTGGCCTGAGCCCGGCCTATACCCTGGTGCTGGTCAACGGCAAGCGCCGCCACAACAGCGCGTTCATGACCAACACCACCCAGGATACCAGCGGCGTCAACGCGGTGGACCTGGACATGATCCCGACCAGCGCGATCGGCCGGATCGAAGTGCTCAAGGATTCCGCAGCCGCGCAATATGGCACCGATGCCATCGCCGGGGTGGTCAACATCCAGCTCGACAAGCGCACCGGCTTTGATGCGACGGCGCAATTGGGCCGGCAATACATCGGCAACGGCGATCGCCAGAGCTGGCGCGTGCAGGGCGGCTATGGCGTGAAGCTGGGCGAAGGCGGATTCCTGCGCCTGTCGGCCGAATATCGCGAGCGTGGCGGCAACTGGTGGAACCTGCCGGCCACCGACACCAATCTCTACTCGATCCCGTCCAACCGCACCGTGGCCCAGGTGGCTGCCACCAGCGGCCTGTCCGAAGCGCAAGTGCAGGCCAACATCACTGCGGCCAATGCCCGCAACGCGCAGTGGAACCGCGATGGCGCGCACAACGGCGATCCGCAGGTCAAGGCGTGGAACGCGGGCTGGAACAGCGAAGTGCCGATCGGCACCGATTGGACGTTCTATTCCTTCGGCACGTTCGGCCACCGTGACGTGCAGATCGGCAACAATTTCCGCCGCCCCAACGGCACGGCCGATTTCACCGCGCTGTTCCCCAACGGCTATTACCCGGTCAACAACATCGCCGAAAACGATGTGCAGGTTACGGGCGGGTTCAAGGGCACGCTGGACGAATGGCATATCGATGCCTCCAGCAGCTTTGGCCGGAACCGCAGCCGGCAATATTCCAAGCTCTCGATCCGCCCTGCGCTCGGCCCCACCGGACCGACTTCGTGGGACAGCCTGGCCAATTTCCGCTTCACCGAATGGACTCACAACCTCGACGTGACGCGCGAGGTGGACCTGGGCCTGGCCAAGCCGCTCCAGCTTTCGTTCGGTGCGGAATACCGGCTCGATCGCTTCCAGACCTTTGCCGGGCAGGAACTGGCGTGGAAGACGGCCAGCTATATCATCAAGCCCGGCGACCAGCAGTATGACTGGAACGTGGGCCTGGCCGCCTCGCCGGTCGTGCAGGGCGCGATCGTGCTTTCCCCAGCCGACGAGGCCGATGCCAAGCGCCGCGTCTATGCCGGCTATGTCGATCTGGCGTTCTATCCGGTGCAGGATGTCTATGTGGGCCTGGCGGTCCGCGCCGAACATTACAGCGACGGATCGGGCAGCCCGGTGGGCGTCAAGTTCAACGCGCGCTGGGATGTCAGCCCGGTCTTTGCCCTGCGCGGCACGGTCGGCACCGGGTTTCGTGCGCCTTCGCTCACCCAATCGGCCTATGCCCAGACCGATGGCCGCACCGCGCTGGTGCTCAACCCCGCCACTGGCCTGACCGAAGCCGTGCCGACCGTGGCCAAGCTGGTCACGCCGGATTCGAAGCTGGGCGGGCTGCTCGGAGCCAAGCATCTCAAGGCCGAGCGCAGCTGGAACGCCGGGCTGGGCTTCGTGGTCAACCCCGGTCATGGCTTCAACCTCACGGTCGATGGCTATTACATCAAGATCAAGGACCGGATCGAGCGCACCGGGCGCCTCTATGGCAGCGGCATCACCGCGATCCTCAATGCCAACGGCCTTTCCGGCGTGGAGCAGGTGGAATACTTCTTCAACGCGGCCGACACCTCGACCTGGGGGCTCGATGCGGTGGCGCAGTGGCACCATGGCCTGGGCGCCTGGGGTGACGTGGATCTGAGCGCCGCGTTCAACTACAACAAGACGCATATCGATCGCCTGCCCACCGTCCCCTCGCAACTGTTCGGGGCAGGCGGCGCATCGCTGCTGGGCGCCGGTTCCGCCTTTTTCGGCGGGGACAAGCAGGGCGAACTGACCGTGATCAACCCCACCACCAAACTGGTGCTCAACGGCAACTGGACGCGCGGCCGCCTGGGCCTGGCGGCCACGGTCAGCCGCTATGGCAACTATGTGCAGCGCACCGCCGCCGGTGATGACCGTCGCTTTGCCGACAAGTGGATTACCGATGCCAGCGTCAGCTATCGCCTGACCAGCTTTGCCACGGCGCAGGTCGGTGCCACCAACCTGTTCAACGTGCGCCCCGAAACCAATGGTCCGGGCAGCCCGCAGACGGGCCAGGGCTATTACGGGCCTTCTCCGTTCAACCCCGATGGCGGCCACTATTATGGGCGAATTTCCGTTGCGTTCTGATCGGCGCGGGTTCCTTGCCGGCGCGGCGGCCAGCCTGGTCGTGGTGCCGGCGCTGGCCGCCTGCGGACACCGGCAGGCCGGCACCGCCCTGGTGCTGGGCGATCAGGTCCATCTGCTCCAGGCCAAGCTGGAAGCGGCGGGCGCGCTCGATGGCGTGCCCTACCGCTATACCTGGGCCAGCTTCCCCGGCGCGGCGCCCTTGCTCGAAGCGCTCAACGCCGGCGCGGTCGATACCGCCATCGCCGGAGACCTGCCGGTCGTGCTGGCCGCGGCGGCCGGCTGCCGGCTCAAGATCGTGGCGGTCAGCCAGTCCGCGCCCGAAAGCATGGGCATCATCGTGCCGCGCGGTTCGGCGATCAAGGACGTGGCCGATCTTGCCGGGCGGCAGGTCATCGTGTCGAGCGCCCGGGGCAGCATTTCGCATTACCTGCTGCTCGAAGCGCTGCGCGAGGCAGACGTGCCGGTCGAGCGGGTGAAGATCGGCTTCATGCTGCCGACCGAGGCCAGCGCCGCCTTTGCCAGCGGGCAGATTGCCGCCTGGGCCACGTTCGGCCTGTTCCAGGCGCGGGCCGAGGCGGCCGGCGCGCGCGTGCTGCGCCACGGGCGCGGCATCGGGCCGGGCTATACCCTGATCACGGCCACCGAGGCTGCCCTGGCCGATCCGGCAAAGCGCGGTGCGATCGGCGACGTGCTGGCCCGCCTGCGCCGCGCCAATGCCTGGGCGCGCGCGCATGCAGAGGACTATGCCCATGTCTATGCCCGGCAGACCGGCGTGGACCTGGCGCTGGCCCGCACGCTGGTGGCGCGCGAGCGGCCCGACCTTGCCCCGCCCGACGATGCTTTCCTCAGCGCGGTGCAGCGCGCGGCCGATCGCTTTGCCGAATATGGCATGCTGCCCCGCCGCGTCCACCTGCCCGACTATTGCGATTTCACCTTGCTGCCGCCCGCGTGAGGCTTGAGCGGGTTCAATCGCCCTATCAGCAATGCTCGTTATCCCCCACGCCCAGCCCGACCCTAGACTGTGCGCCAACAGGAGGTCCATTTCATGTCAGAGCCCCGCCAATTGCATCTGGGCGCCATTCTCGAAGGCGTCGGCACCGATCAGCATTCCTGGCGCGATCCCGCCGTTCCGGCTGACGCCAGCATCAGCATCGACTGGTATGTGGAGCAGGCGCGCCTGGCCGAGGCGGCCAAGTTCGACCTCGTGTTCATTGTCGACAGCCCGTTCATCACGCCCGATACGGCGCCGCATTTCCTCAACCGGCTCGAGCCGCTCACGCTCCTGTCCGCCCTGGCGCTGGCTACCAGCCGCATCGGCCTGGTCGGCACGCTGACCACGTCCTATTGGGAGCCCTACAACGTTGCCCGCCAGTTCGGCTCGCTCGATCATATCAGCAAGGGCCGCGCGGGCTGGAATGTGGTGACCACCGGCCTCGAAGGGGCTGCGGGGAACTATGGCCGCGACGCGCATTTCCCGCATGCCGAACGCTATGCCCGCGCGCGCGAATTCGTCGATGTGGTCCAGGGCCTGTGGGACAGCTATGAAGACGATGCCTTCGTGGCCGACAAGGCCAGCGGCGTGTTCCTGGACAAGGCCAAGCAGCACCGGCTTGACCACAAGGGCGATTTCTTTTCGGTCTCCGGCCCGCTGGCGCTGAGCCGCTCGCCCCAGGGCCAGGCCGTGATCTTCCAGGCCGGTGACAGCAACGAAGGCCGCAACCTGGGTGCCGCAATCGCCGATGGCACGTTCACCGTGGCGGCCGATATTGCGACGGGCCAGGCCTATTATGCCGATCTCAAGGCGCGCGCAGCCGCCCTTGGCCGCAATCCCGAACACATCAAGGTCCTGCCGGGCCTCTCGCCGATCCTGGCCGACACCGACGAGGAAGCCCAGGCCATTGCTCGCGCGCAGGAAGAAGCGCTCGATTTCAACAAGCTGCTGGTGCAATTGGGCCGCGCGTTCAACTATCATGATTTTTCGCAATACGATCCCGACGCGCCGTTCCCCGATGTCTCGGGCCTCTCGCTCAACAGCTACAAGGGCCATGCCGAACGGATCGTGGCGACCGCGCGCGCCGAAGGGCTGACGCTGCGTGCCACGGCCTGGCGCTTTGGCCAGTGGCGCAGCAGCTTCGTCGGCTCGCCCGAAACCATTGCGGACGAGATCGAGCGCTGGTTCGTAGGCCGCGCCGCCGATGGCTTCAACTTGCGCGTCACGCGGCCGGGTGAATTTGCCCTGTTCCGCGAACGCGTGGTGCCGATCCTGCAGAAGCGCGGCCTGTTCCGCACCGACTATGCCGGGCAGACCCTGCGCGAGCATCTCGGCGTGCCTGTTCCCGCCCATCGCCATGGCGCGCAGCTTCTGGCCGAAGCCGCCGAATGAGCGCGGCGCCGCTGACGCTGCGGGCCGATGTCCTGGTGATCGGCGGTGGCATGGCGGCAGCCTGGGCGGCGCTGGCCGCCGCCGAAGCGGGCGCTGCGGTGATCGTGGTGGACAAAGGCGCCATGGGCACCAGCGGCGTGACGGCCACGGGCGGGCCGGGCCACTGGTTCGTGCCGCCCGAGGGCCGCGCCGCCGCGCTGGAGCGGCAGGTGGCGCGCACGCAGGGCCTGGCCGAGGCGGCGTGGATGGAACGGGTCATGGACCTGACCTGGCGCCACCTGCCGACGATCGCCCCGTGGTATCCGTTCGGCAGCGACGGGCAGGGCGGGCGCTATATCCAGGGCGTGCGCGGGCCGGAATACATGCGCGCGTTGCGCCGCATGTGCGTGGGCGCGGGCATTGCCGTGCTGGATCATCATCCCGCGCTCGAACTGCTGGCCGATGGCGACGGCGCCGTGGTTGGTGCGCGCGGCCTGGCCCTGGGCAGTGGGGAGGACTGGGAAATCCGCGCCGGCGCCACCATCCTGGCGACCGGCGGCTGTGCGTTCCGCTCTGGCCTGATCGGCAGCCACACCCAGACCGGTGACGGGCTGCTGATGGCGGCGGAAGCCGGCGCTATGCTCTCGGGCATGGAATTTTCGATATCCTGGTCGCTCTCGCCGGCCTGGGCCTCCACCCGCACGCTGCCGTTCACCGCCGCGCGCTTTTTCCGCGAGGATGGCAGCGAACTGGCGATCCCCTCGCTCAAGGCCGGGCATGCGCATTACCAGGCGCTGGGCGCCGCGTTGCTGCAAGGGACCGTCCTGGCCGATCTTTCCGCCGCGCCGGCCGGGCTGCCGGCGGTCTTGCGGCAGATCCAGCCGCTGACCGTGGCCGCGTTCGAGCGGCGCGGCATCGATCTGTTCCGCCAGCGCTTTCCCGTGCGCCTGTTTGGCGAAGGGACCATTCGCGGCACGGGCGGCATTGCGCTCGCCGATGCCGATTGCGGCACCGGGGTGCCGGGCCTCTATGCCGCAGGAGACGCGGCCACGCGCGAACTGGTGGCTGGCGCGATCAGCGGCGGCGGCGCGGTCAATTCCGCCTGGGCGCTCGCCTCGGGCCGGATCGCCGGCGCGGCGGCGGCGCACTATGGCGCGGCCAAGGGCGGTCGTGCCGGCCCGGCGCGCGCCTTGGGCAAGGCCGGCCTGCGCCCGCGTGGCAGCGCCAGGCCGGTTGCCACGGCGCCACTGCAACAGACGATCGAGCACGCCATCCACGGGCTCGATCGTGCGCTGTGGCGCCGTGCTTCCACCTTGGCGGCATCGCTGCACGAACTCGATGAAGCGTGGCGCGCAGTGGCCGACCATGGCCTTGCTGCCGACCCTCGCGGCCGCGTGGAACTGCGCGCGACGGCGGCGATGGCCGCGACGGCGCGATGGTGCACGGCGGCGGCGGCGGAACGACGCGAGACGCGCGGCATTGCCGTGCGCACCGATCTGCCCGCCACCGATCCCGCCCAGGCGCGGCGCCTGCTGGTCGGTGGACTGGACAAGGTGTGGACCCGGCCGGCAGCGCCCGCCCTGCGCGGGTTGGAGGCGGTGCTGTGATCGCCGCTCTGCTTGCCGAACGCTGCACCGGCTGCAACGCCTGCGTGGAGCAGTGCCCGACGCGCGTGTTCGAGCCCGGTGGGCCCGGCGGCGTGCCGGTGATCGCCGCGCCCGATGCCTGCCAGACCTGCTATCTGTGCGAACTGGCCTGCCCGGTCGATGCACTTTGGGTCAATCCCGATGCGCACGACGCCACCGCGCCCCCGCTTGCCGATCTGCTCGCCTCGGGCCAAGTGGGCCGGGTGAAGCGCGATCATGGCTGGGATGCGCCGCTCGATGCCGGCCAGCTCGATGCCTATCGCCTGCTTGGCCCGCTGCTGGGCGAAGGGGTGGAGATTGCCGACCGGCACTACCACCGCTTGATCGCCGCACGTTGACTATGCCGCGCGCCGCCACCCCCCAGCGGGATGGCGGCGCGCGCATGGCTCAGAACGTCACGCCCACGCGCGTGTAATAGAACCCGCCGGAAAGCCCGAACGGGGCAAAGTTGCCATAGGCGCCCGAACCATCGGAAGCGACGATGCCGTTGCGATCGGGGTAGACATCGAACAGGTTGTTGGCCCCCACCGACCAGGTGACCTTGTCCGAAAGCTTGTAGCCCACTTCCAGATCGGCCACCCATTTGGCGCCAAAGGTGCGGTCGCTCGCCGCCGTGGTGCTGCTTTCGGTATATTCGCCATAGCGCGTGGCGCGCACCAGCGCGGTCAGGCGGTCAAGGCTCCAGTTGGCCGACAGCACCACTTTGCTCTTGGGCACGGCCACCAGCAGGTCCTGCTGCACCTGCCGCCCGAAGAGCACCACGTTGAGCGAGGATAGCTGCGTGGGATTGGCGATCACATGCAGGATCTTGGTGTCGAAATAGCTCCACGCCGCATTCAGGCGCACGGTGCCAAGGTTGCCGGTGTGCAGGCTGTATTCGCCCACCACGTCCACCCCACGCGTGCGCGTGTCGATCGCGTTGGTGAAGAACTGCGCGCTGTCCACCCCGGTCACGCCATTGGCAACCAGGATCGCCTTGATCGCGCTGCCGCCGTTGGCGGCGGTGCCGAGGAAGTCGGTCTTGACGATGCGATCGTCGATGCGGATCTGATAGCCATCCACCGTCAGGCGCACGGGCCCGCGTTCAAACGTGATGCCGGCGGTAAAGCTCAAGGACTTTTCGGGCTTGAGCGGCTGCGCCCCCAGCGCGCGGGCAGCGGCCGAATCCACCGGCAGGAATTTCGAGGTGGTCAGCACGCGTTCGTTGCCGACCACCGTGGCGGTGTTCTGCGTGGTGGAAAAGGCCGTCTGCGCCAGCGACGGGGCGCGGAAGCCGGTGTTGACCCCGCCGCGCAGCGCCAGGCCGCGCGCCAGCTCAAGCCGCGTGCTGAACTTGCCCGATGCGGTGTTGCCGGCGCTGTCGGAATAGTGCTCGAACCGCCCGGCGAGCCCCACGAACCAGGCCGGGGTGATCTTGGTGGACACGTCCACATAAGCGGCGACGTTGTTGCGTGAAACCTGCGTGGCATCGGCCGGCGACGTGCCGGTGAACGAGACGAGGCCGGGCGAGGGCGAAAGCCCGCCATAGAGATTGCCGAACGGCGTGCCGTCCTTGGGCACGACATAGCCGCCGTCGCGATAGCTGTCGGGCTCGCTGGCGCGGCTGGCGAACTGTTCGAAGCGGTGCTCGATGCCCACGGCCAGGTTCAGCTTGTCGGCCAGGCCCACGTCCAGCCCGCGCGAGAGGTCAAGGTTGTTGACCCACAGCGTCTGCACCTGGCGGCCCATGTAAAAGCTGGTCTTGCTGGTTGGCCCGATCGAGGGATTGAGCGTGTTTTCCGCCCCCAGCTTCACCGAATCCCGGCCAAAGCTGCTGGAAAGATCGGCCGCCCAGCCGCCCAGGTCGCTGCGCAGGCCCCATGTGGTCTGGTAATCCCATTCCCACAGCCGGCGATAGGCCTGGAAGCCGGAAGGGTAGAGCTGCGGCAACGACCCGATCGAGGTTGCCGGCACATAGGCGCCGCGCGCGTCCTTGATGTTGCGATAGCTCAGCGTCGAAAAGCTGTAGAGGCGCGTGGTGTCCGACAGCGGCAGTTCGGCGTTCACGCTGCTGTTGATGATCTTGTCGCGGTTGGATCGACCATAGCCGCCCGCGATGACATGATCGGCGTTCGCTTCGCGCGGGTCGGGCTGGCCGTTGACCAGCGGATAGATCCGCGCGATCGGATCGGCCGAGCTCTTGGCGCGGTCGTGATACTTGCCCTCCACTGCCACGCGGACAAAGCCATCGTCGCCCAGGCGCGCGCCATAGGACAGCGTCTGTTGCAACAGCGCGCCGCCCTTTTCATAAAGCTGGCCGGCGGTCGTGGTGAATTCCCCGCCCTGCGGCGCGTCGTCCAGGATCAGGTTGATCACGCCGGAAATCGCGTCAGACCCATATTGCGCCGCCGCGCCATCGCGCAGCACTTCGATCCGGCCCACGGCATTGGTCGGGATCAGGTCCACGTCCACCGGGGTGGAGCCGCCCGAAACGCGGCTGAGATTGTTGATCAGCGCCGTGGTGTGGCGGCGCTTGCCGTTGACCAGCACCAGCAGATAATCGCCCGAAAGCCCGCGGATCGAGATCGGCCGCACGCTGGCCGACGTGCCGCCGCCACCCAGCGCCGGCATCGACAGCGAGGGGATGATATTGCCCAGGATTTCCTTGAGGCCGGTGCGCCCGGTCTGCTTGAGATCGGCCGGGGTGATCACGTCGATCGGCACCGGGCTGTCGGCCACGGTGCGAGGGCTGCCGCCACGCGTGCCGGTCACCACGATCGCGTTGCCGCCAACCTCGCCTGCGTCGGCATTGCTTTCTGCTGCCGCAGCAGCTGGGCTTTCTGCCGCCTGCGCTGGCGCTGTGGCCAGCACGCCCACCAGGGCGGTGGAAAGGAGAGTGGATCGCATGGAAAAAGCCCCCGTCATATTCGGTTCTGAACGTGGGGTTGCCTTGCGGAATTATACTCTATCAATCCAATTGAGTTTGTTTGGTGGCCTATGATGTCTGGCAATAGGCCAAACGGGATGGGCGTTAAAAAGTAGGGGGGCCCCGGACCTGATCCGGGGCCCCGCTTGTTCGCCCTACACGATTGGCGCAAAGGCCTGGGCAAGCGGGCGCGGCGCTTTCACTTCGCCGGCCTGGCGGAAGGTGTCGAGCACGCTCTGCTGCGCCGCGATCAGCCCGGCATCGATCGGGGTGCGCACGCGGCCGTTGCGCTGCGCGGTGGCGCGGGCAATGGCGAGCGGCAGCCCGGTCTCGCGCGAGAGGAGGGCGGCGTATTCCTCCACGTGGCTGGCCGCCCAGGCCAGCGCCTTGGTCTCGCGATCCAGGAAATCGGCCAGCAGGTCGCGCTTGGCCTTGGCGGCCCCGGCATAGGCCACATCGAAACCCGTGCCGTTGGAAAACGGCCGGCCATCCACGGCAATGTGCGCGCCCTGGGCCAGCGCGGCCACGGTATAGGGCGCCCAGGTGGCCCAGGCATCGATGGCCCCGGTCTGCAGTGCGGCCTGGCTGTCGCTGGGCGAAAGGAACACCATGTGCACGGCATCGGCTTTGAGCCCGGCCTGTTGCAGCGCGCGCAGCACCAGGTAATGCCCGATAGAGCCACGGGTGGACGCAATGCGCTTGCCCACCAGGTCGCCGATCGAGCGTGCGGCCGAGCGTGGCGACACGAGGATCGCCAACGCGCCTTCGGGCGTGGGCGGCACCACTGCCATGGCGCCCACGGCCACGATCGGGCTGCCGGCCTGATAGGCGAACTGGAACGGCGCGTCGCCCACCAGGCCCACATCCACCGCGCCGGACCCCAGCGCTTCGAGCAGGTTTTGCGCGGCGGGAAATTCCGACCACTCCACGCGATACGGCGCGCCGTCCAGCACGCCGGCGGCCAGCATCAGGGCCTTGGTGCTACCGCGCTGGTTGCCCACGCGCAGGGTGCCCGATGTGGCCCCGCCCCGGCCGCAGGCGGCCAGGGCGAGGAAACCAGCCGCCGCCAGGCCACCTGCTGCCATGATCGCATTGCGGCGGGTGAGGGACGGATGGACAATGCCTGTTTCGTTCACAGATCGGACCATAAGGGCTCGTCGGCGATCAGCACGCGATGCAGTTCACGGGGGAAATCGCCATAGTTGCGCACGGCATAATGCACAGCGGCCCGGTTGTCCCAGAACGCCACCGAATTGGGCCGCCAGCTGAAGCGCACCTGCAGTTCGGGCCGCTTGTACTGCTGCAGGATCTGCGCCAGCAACTCGCGGCTTTCGGCCAGTTCCACGCCCAGGATCTGCGGCTGCTGCGAGAAATTGACCCACAGGATCTTCTCGCCGGTTTCGCGGTGGGTGCGCACCACGGGATGCGCCACGATCGGGTATTCGTGGCCCACGGCCTTGAGCGCGCCGAGGAAATTGTGCGTGACGTGCAATCCTTCCAGCCGCGCCTGCAGCGCTTCGGGCAGGCTTTTCCACGCCAGGTGCGCGTCCACCCATATCGTGTCGCCGCCCACTTCGGGCAGCCGCACGTCGCGCAGCACCGCGCCCCAGGTCGGCACCAGGCGCCAACTGGTGTCGGTGTGATAGGCCTCGCCCTTGTCCAGGTGATCGAGATAGCGATCCCCGGCGTGCTTGAGGTCTTCAGCCGCGATCGCGTGGATCGGGGTGATCCCGGCGTTGTGCCGTGTCGTGGGGTGGGTGTAGAGCGGCCCGAACTGGCCGGCAAAAGCGGCCTGTTGCGCGTCGGTCAGCACCTGGTCGCGGAAGAAGATCACTTTGTAGCGCAAGACCGCGGCGCGGATCGCTTCCCGCTGCAACGGGGTGATCGGTGCAGACAGATCGATGCCGCTCACTTCGGCCCCGATGGTGGGCTGCAGGCGCGTGAAAGCCAGCCCGTGGTCGTTGCGTGCCAGAATGTCGGTGCTCATGGCGTTTTCTCCCTCGCTCAGGCCGCGCTGCGCGCCGTGCGCGCGGCGGTGTGGCGGTTGACGGGCACATCCAGGCCCAGCGTGTCGCGGAACGTGCTGCCGGGATAGTCGGTCTTGTAGATGCCGCGCCGTTGCAGGATCGGCACCACTTCGTCCACGAACGCTTCCAGCTGGCCGGGCAGGCTTTCGAACAAATTGAACCCGTCGGCGCCACGCTGTTCGAGCCATTGCTCGAACCTGTCGGCGATCTGGTCGGGCGTGCCCACGAACAGGCCGCGCGGCGTGGCGCTGCGCAGCGCGATCTCGCGCAGGGTCAGCCCCTGGTCGGCCAGGGCCAGCACGCGGGCGGATTGGCTCTGGTTGCTCTTGAGCCCTTCGGCGGCCACTTCGCGCGGGAAGGGCCCATCGGGATCATAGACGCTGAAGTTGTGGTCGTTGAAGCCACGGCCCAGCGCGCGCAGCGCGTTTTCCAGGTTGCCCAGTTCGGCCAGCTCGCGATACTTGGCCTCGGCTTCCGCTTCGGTGCCGCCGATCACCGGCCGCGCGCCGGGCACGATGAAGACCTTTTCGGGATCGCGGCCAAAGCCGCGCGCGCGGGCCTTGATATCGGCATAGAACTTCTGCGCTTCGGCCAGGTCTTCCTGGTGGGTGAAGATCGCCTCGGCTTGCGCGGCGGCAAAGCTGCGCCCGTCCTCGCTCGATCCGGCCTGGAAGATCACCGGCTGGCCCTGCGGGCTGCGCGAGATGTTGAGCGGGCCCTTCACTTTCAGGAACTCGCCCTTGTGGTTGAGTTCATGCAGCTTGTCGGGATCGAGGAACTGGCCGCTGGCCTTGTCGCGCACCAGCGCGTCGTCTTCCCAGCTGTCCCACAAGCCCTTGGCCACGTCGAGGTATTCGGCCGCCAGGCGATAGCGCGTGTCGTGCGCCAGGTGCTCGTCCTTGCCGAAATTGGCCGCGCTGCCTTCCAGCCAGCTGGTCACCACGTTCCAGCCCGCGCGCCCGCCGCTGATATGGTCGAGCGAGGCGAACTGGCGTGCCAGGTTATAGGGTTCGGTATAGGAAACCGTGGCCGTGCCGACCAGGCCGATATGCTCGGTCACGGCGGCCAGCGCCGAAAGGATGGTCAGCGGCTCGAACCGGTTGAGGTAGTGCGGGCTCGACCGTGCGTTGATCGAAACGCTGTCGGCCACGAACAGGTAGTCGAACTTGCCGCGCTCGGCCGCCTGGGCCTGGCGCTTGTAGAAGGCGAAGTTGGTGCTGGCGTCGACCAGCGCATCGGGGTGGCGCCAGTCGTCCCAGCCGGGGCCAACGCCGTGGAGAATGAAACCGAGGCGAAGTTCTCTCTTGGTCGTCATGTCATGGTCCTTTCCATCTCCCCGGCGGTTGCTTGTTTTTTGCCATGATAGGCCTTGGCGGCGGCGGGGCGACCGAGAGCTGCTCAATTCAATTCAAGAATTGCCAATGCCCGCCGGTCGGCCGCCGCGCCGATCAAAAGGCGTAGGCCGCCTTGAGGAACACCGTGCGCGGCGGATTTTGCGCGCCCTGCAACAGGATGGTCCCGGCATAGGGCCCGGACTTGATCGCCGCGCCCACCGGGCTGAGCGAGGTGAAGAAGAACGAATTGGTGAGGTTGCGGCCGGTCAGCGTGAAGGTCCAGCGTTCATCGGGCGTGGCATAGCTGATGAAGGCATTGGCATAGCCATGCGCCGGGATCTGGTAGGCCGGGGTGTTGAGCTGGTTGGAGAAATACGAGGTCTGAAAATTGCCGCTGGCGCCCAGCTTCACTTCACCCGGCACGCCCACCGGCACCGTCCAGGTGGCCGAGGCGAAATATTGCCACTTGGGCTGGAAGGGGAACTGGTTGCCGGTGTAGGTATAGGCCGGCACCGTGCCATAGGCCGGCGCGGCATAATCGTCATAGCGCGTGGCCAGGTACGTCACGTTGAACACCAGCGCCAGGCGGCGCCAGGGCTGCGCGGCGGTTTCCAGTTCGAACCCTTCGGTGTGGGCCGACGGCGCGTTGCCGCGGGTGCTGACATACGTGCCCGAAATCGGGCTATAGGCCGAAACGGACGTCTGCAGGTTCTTGTAGTCGTTATAGAACCCCGTCAGGTTCAGGCGCAGATCGTGGTTGAACCAGTCGGTCTTGATCCCCGCTTCATAGGTGTTCACCGTTTCGGGGTCATAGGGCAGCGCCGTTGCCAGGTTGAGCGCGCGGTTGTTGAAACCGCCGGCGTCGAATCCCTTGGCATAGCTGGCAAACAGGAATACGTCGGGCGTGGCCTGCCATGACAGTCCGGCCTTGGGCGTAAAGGCATGCCAGGTCTTGGCATTGAGAATGCCGGCATTGGTGAAGTTCACCTGCGCGGCCGAAACGCTCACGCCCAGCGCCGGGATCGCCCCGCCGGTCAGGACCTGGGGATAGAGCGTGGGATCGATGGGGTTGCCGTCGAGGTCATAGTTCACGCCGCGGAAGGCAAAGGTGCGGCGCTGGATGATATAGCGCCCGCCAGCGGTAAACGTCAGGCGCGGGGTGACATGAAGGTTGCCCTGGAAATAGGCGGAATAGTTGAAGCTGCGCGTCCGTCCGATCTGGTCGAAGGGCGCGGCGGGCAGGGCCGTGTCGGACTGCGGCAGCCCAGTGACATAGCCCAGCCGGTCGCTGGCGAAATTCTCGAACAGGTAATAGAGCCCGCCGGTAAAATCGAAGCTCTGCCACGTGCCCTGCAACTGCAGTTCCTGGGTGAACTGGTGCTGGCGATAGGTGATGTAGTTGTCGGAAATGTCGATCGCCCGCGGTTGCGCGGAATTGTAGGGCAACTGCGCCTGGCCATCGTTGTTGTAGTTCACCGGGTTCTGGCTGAACGCGCGCAGCGCGGTGATGCTGTGCAGGGCCAGGTGGGCGTTCACGTCATAGTCGATCCGCGCGGTCAGCCCGCCGGTGCGCGACGTGTTGGTGGGATAGCGCCCGGCATAGCTGACATTGGCCTTGTAGCGCGAGAACGAGGTCGGGCTATACAGCGTGCCGCCCGTGATCGCGCCCAGGCCGCTCAACGCCGCATTGGTGGGATTATAGGTGGTGGCAACATATTGCGCGGCCTGCGAATGGTCGATCGTGCCATCGCCGGTCAGCGTCACTTTCAGCCCTGCTGCCGGGGTCAGCACCAGCTTGATCCGCCCGCCGGTGGTGTTCTGGTTGTTGACGTGGTCCTTCTGCGACGGGTTCCAGGTATAGCCGTCGTGCTGGTCGTGGGCGATGGCCACGCTGCCCACCAGCAGGCCGGGTACCAGCGTGCCGGCCACATAGCCGTGGGCATTGACCGTGTTGTAATTGCCATAGCCGATGTCGCCGCGCAGGCTGAAACGGTCGGTGGGGGTGCTGGTGACATAGCGGATGGCGCCGCCCGCCGAATTGGCCCCGAACAAGGTGCCCTGCGGCCCGCGCAGCACTTCCACCCGCGCCACGTCGGTCAGGTCGGACATGCCGTTGATCGCGCGCGCCAGGTACACGTCGTCGATATAGGTCCCAACGGTTGGGTCGAAGATCGGGTCGCTGTTGCCGATGCCGCGAATGAAGAACGTGTTGGTCAGCGGGGTGATGCCGCTCGGCGCGGTATAGAGGCCGGGGATCTGCCCGGCGAGATCGCGGGCGGTGATCACGTTCTGCTGGGCGCGGAATTCGTTGCCGATCACGCTGACCGCCACGGGCGTCTGCTGCAGGCGCGTTTCGCGACGCGTGGCCGTGACGACGATGTCATCCTTGCTGCCCGCGTCGGCGGCCGGGTCGGCGGCTGGGGCCGCATCGGGCACCGGGGCATCGGCAGCGGGCGCGGCGAGCGCGGGTGTAAAGGGCGCGGCGGCGGCACTGGCCAACAGGGCCAGCGCGAATGCGGAACGAGTCATGATTTCCCCTCAAGGCTTGTTGTCTGCCCGGTTAGAGAGCGGCCACCAGCCCGTCCTATTGAAACTCAACTTCAATGGTTGAGTTATCGTCATGGCCCCGAACGCATTGCCGATGCTCATCACGGCAAAGGAAATCTCATTGGTCGACGGTAAACTCAACGGATAGGGTTGAGATTATGTCTGTTCCATTCGATACCCGCCGTGCCGTGCCCGGCGTTGCCCGTCGTTCGTTCCTGGCCGGGGCCGGTGCCGCGCTGCTGGCCGGCTGTTCCGGCACGGCCAAGCCCACCGCCCTGCGCGTTGCCATCACCGGCAAGGGCGAAAGCGACAACCGCCTGATCTTTGCCACGGCCGGGATCGTGCCCGATTTTCCCGTGCACTATTCCGAATTCGAATCCGGCCATCTCGTGGTCGAGGCGCTCAATTCCGGCGCGATCGACTTTGGCGGGATGAGCGAAATTCCCCCGGTCTTCGCGGCAGCGTCCACGGTGCAGAGCTTCCGGCAGATCGCGGTCTACCATGGCGACGTCAACAACCAGGCCGTGCTGGTGCCGCGCGGATCGGCGCTGCGCACCCTGGCCGACCTGAAGGGCAAGCGGGTGGGCTATGTCCGTGCCACCACCACGCAGTATTTCCTGATCCGCATGCTCGAATCTGTCGGCCTCGCCTGGGGCGACATCGAGCCCGTGGCGATGACCGTGGCCGATGGCGCTGCCGCGTTCGGCAACGGTTCGCTCGATGCCTGGGCGATCTATGGCTTTCCGATCCAGCGCGCGCTGGCCACGCAAGGCGCGCGCGTGCTGCGCACCGCGCTGGGGTTTCTTTCGGGCAACTATATCGTGGCCGCGCACAAGGATGCGATTGCCGATCCGCTGCGTGCCGATTGGATCGCGCGCTACTTGCGCCTGACCCAGCAAGGCTATGCCTGGACGGCGGCAAACCAGAACGTCTGGGCCGGCAAGGTGGCCGATGCCATCGGCGTGCCGGTGGCGTTGGTCAACGACCAGTTCGCCCGCCGCAGCGATCCCTTCACGCTGCGCCGCGTCAGCGATGCTGCCATCGCTTCGCAGCAGGGGGTGGCCGATGTCTTTGCCAAGGCGGGCCTGATCGGCCGCCGGGTCGACATGCGCCCGCTGTGGGACAACCGTTTCAATGCCCAGATCAAGGAGGCCTGAGCGATGGCCACGCATGCCCTTTCCGCCGACCATCCCGACTTGTCCGATGCCGCGCTCGATCGCCTGACCCGTGAACTGGCGCACCGGGCGGAAGACTATGACCGCAATCCCCGGTTCCCGCGCGAAAACTTCGACATCCTGGCGCGCGAAGGGCTGATCGGCCTGACCGTGGCCCCGCGCCTGGGCGGGGCGGGCGCCGGCTTTCTCGATACGCTGCGCGTGCTTGGCGCGGTCGCCAAGGGTGAGCCGTCGACCGCGCTGATCCTGTTCATGACGTATGCGTTCCACGCCGCGCCGGAAAAGGGCCGGCGCTGGGATCGCGCGCTGTATGAACGCCTGGCGCGCGAAGCGGTGGCGGGCAAGGGCCTGGTCGGCACCTTCCGGGTGGAGCCCGAACTGGGGACCCCGGTGCGCGGCGGGTTGCCGGCCACGGTGGCGCGCCGCACCGACGATGGCTGGCGCATTTCGGGCGAGAAGATCTATTCCACCGGTTCCACCGGGCTCGACTGGTTCGCCGTCTGGGCCAAGACGGACGAGACGCCGCTGCGCCTGGGCCTGTTCCTGGTGCGGCCGGACAGCGATGGCATCACCATCGTGCCCGAATGGGATCATCTGGGCATGCGCGCCACGGTCAGCCACAAGGTGGTCTTTGCCGATACGCCGGTGCCGCCGGCCCTGGCGGTTGACTTGCGCGCGCCCGAGGAATGGGCGCCCAAGCCGGGTGACGATACCAGCGCGTTCCTGTGGAATGCCCTGGCCATCGCCACGATCTATGATGGCGTGGCCCGCGCCGCGCGCGATTGGCTGGTCGGCTATCTCAACGCGCGCAAGCCGGCCAACCTTGGCGCCGCGCTTGCCACCCTGCCGCGCGTGCAGGAAAAGTTCGGCGAAATCGAAGGCCTGCTGCTGACCAACCGAGTGCTGATCGAGAATGCGGCGCGCGCCGCCGATGCCGGCCTGTCCACGTCGCCGCACGAAGCCAACCTGATCAAGCACCTTGCCAATGCCAATGCCATCCGCGCGGTGGAAATCGGGCTGGAGCTGACCGGCAATCCCGGGATCAGCCGTGCCAACCCGCTGGAGCGGCACTATCGCGACGTGCTGTGCAGCCGGATCCATTCGCCCCAGGCCGATACCGTGCTGGTCGGCGCTGGCCGGGCGGGGCTGGGCCAATGAGCCTTGCCCCCAACAGCCTTGTCATCGCCAGCCAGCTCGAACCGGCGCTCAACGATGCCTTGGCCAGCCACCCGGCGCGCCCGCGAGTGATCGCGGCGCCCGAGGATGAACCCTGGCGCGCGGCGGCCGATGCCGATGTCCTGGTCGTGCGGCCATCTCCCGCCTGGGCGCCGGCCCGCGCGGCGCCGGCGCCGCCGGTCTGGCCGGGGCGGCTGCGCTGGGTGTGCAGCGCGTCTGCCGGCATCGATTTCTACCCGGCCTGGCTCCTTGACGGGCCTTTGGTCAGTTGCGCCCGCGGCACCGCTTCGGAAGAGATTGCCGACTATGTGATCGGCGCGATCTATCGCCAGGCCAAGGATCTCGATGGCGTGGCCGCGCGCGGGCCCGAAGGCTGGCGCTATTCCGCGCTGGGCCAGGTCCTGGGCAGCACCATCGGCCTGGTCGGGCTGGGCGCCATTGGCCAGGCCGTGGCGCGCCGGGCGCTGGCGCTGGGCGCGCGGGTCGTGGCGGTGCGGCGCACCGGCGCCTTGCCCGAGGGGCTTTCCGGCGTGGAATTGGTCGCCCGCGTGGAAGACGTGGTGGCGCGGGCGGATCACATCGTGCTGGCCGTGCCGGCCACGCCGCAAACCCGCCATCTCGTTGACGTCACGTTGCTGGCGCGGGCCAAGCCGGGCGCGCACCTCGTCAACGTGGCGCGCGGCAGCGTGGTTGACCAGGCGGCCCTGCTCGAAGCGCTCGATCGCGGGCACCTGGGTTTCGCCACGCTCGATGTGACGGATCCCGAACCGCTTCCGGCCGGTCACCGCCTCTACACCCATCCGCGCGTCAGGCTCACGCCGCACCTCTCGTCCAACTACACCGTGGCGCGCGACAAGCTCCTGGCCAAGATCCTGGCCGATATCACCCGCTTTGCACAAGGGGAGCCGCCGCGCGATCTGGTGGAGCCGGCGCGTGGCTATTGAGCCCCTCGCTATTGAGCCCCTCCCTATTGAGCAATGCCAATAGGCCGCGCGGATAACTCGATTGCCAAGATAGACATTCGTGCCGAGATTGTTTCCGGCATTTCAACGAAAAAGGGCACCAGGCCATGACGCTCAAGTTCATCGGCTATATCGGCTTCAACAATACCTCGGAAATCCACGGCCCGGCGCGCCGCATCCTCGATCGCGCCTATGTGGAAGACGCGGCGCGAGCGCAGGAAGCTGGCGGCTTTGACCGGGTGTTGATCCCGTTCGGGTCGAACTCGCCCGAAAGCCAGATCGTCGCGGCCCATGCGGCGGCGCTGACCAAGCGGCTCGGCTTTCTCGTCGCACATCGTCCCGGCTTTACCCAGCCTACGCTGGCCGCGCGGCAGCTTGCCACGCTCGATCAGCTTTCGGGCGGGCGCGTGGCGGTGCACATCATCACCGGCGGCGCGGACGAGGAAATGGCCCGTGACGGCGATGTCGGCTCGACCAAGGCCGAACGCTATACCCGCACCGACGAATACCTCGACGTGCTGCGCCAGGAATGGAACGCGACCGTTCCGTTCGATCACAAGGGCCGCTTCTATGAAGTGCGCCAGGGGTTCAGCGCGGTAAAGCCGTCGAATCTGCCGGTGTTCTTCGGCGGTTCCTCGCCCGAGGCGATTGCCGTCGCCGGCCGCCACGCCGATGTCTATGCGCTTTGGGGCGAAACCCTGGCGCAAGTGGCCGATGCCGTGCGCCAGGTGCGCCACGCCGCGGCCGACCATGGACGCAAGCCCGGCTTCTCGCTCTCGCTGCGCCCGGTCATCGCCGATACCGAAGAAGCGGCCTGGGCCAAGGCGCGCGATATCGAGGACCAGGTGCGGGCCGTGCGCGAAGCGGCTGGCCTGCCGGTCAGCGGCCATCGCCCACCCAACGCAGGCTCGCTGCGCCTGCTCGAAACCGCCACGGGCAATCGCCGCGATGCGCGCCTGTGGACCGGAGTGGCCGCGCTCACCGGCGCGCAGGGCAACAGCACCGGCCTGGTCGGCACGCCCGAGCAGGTGGCCGATGCCATGCTGGCCTATGCCGATCTCGGGATCGATCATTTCCTTATCCGCGGGTTCGATCCGCTTGGCGATGCTATCGCCTATGGCGAGCATCTGATTCCGCTGGTTCATGCTAAATACGCCGCGCGCCAGGACCGCCCTGTCGCCCTGGCCGGTTGAAGGAGCCTTTTCCATGGCCACCGTTCTCGAACGTCCCGTTTCCGACCCGCAGGAACGCCCCGATGGCATCAGCGAGGCCGAATGGGCCACGCGCGTCGATCTCGCTGCGTTCTACCGCATTTCGGCGATCTACGATTACGACGATTTCCTCTATACCCACGTCACCGCGCGGGTGCCGGGGCCCGATGCCCATTTCCTGATCAACCCGTTCGGCCTGGCTTTTGACGAAATCACCGCGTCGAGCCTGGTCAAGGTGGATCTGGACGGCAACGTGATCGGCGGCGAGGGCGAATACGGCATCAACTATGCCGGCTACGTGATCCATTCCGCGATCCATGCCGCCCGCCCCGATGCGCACTGGATCGCGCATTTCCACACCCGCGACGGGATGGGCGCCTCGGCGCACAAGGAAGGCCTGCTGCCCTTGTCGCAGCGCGCGCTCTATATCATCCCGCGCCTGGGCTACCACGATTACGAAGGCGTCGCGCTCAACCTGGATGAGCGGGAGCGGCTGGTGGCCGATCTGGGCGACAAGCAGTTCCTGCTGCTGCGCAACCACGGCACGCTGGCGCTGGGCCGCACGCCGGGCGAAGCCTGGGCCGCGATCTACCAGCTTGAAGAGGCGTGCTCGGCGCAAGTGGCGGCGCTGGCCGGCGGCCGCGACCACGTGCTGCTCGCCCCGGCCGAAGCGCAGGAAGAGGCGCTGCGCCAGATCGCCGAACAACCCGCCGCCGCCCGCGCCGCGCAAGGGCGCAAGCCACACCACCAGCTGGCATGGGAAGCGGTGTTGCGCCGCGTGAACCGCGACTTGCCGGGGTATGATGTCTAGATAGCGCGTTGCAGCCATGGGGCTTCGACAAGCTCAGCCCGATCGGAATTGAGAAAACTGTTCTTTCAATCCGTTCGCCCTGAGCCTGCCGAAGGCCCTGGCGCAATGTTCAGGCCGCCACCGCTTCCCGCACCGGGGTGAGATATTCTGCCAGGCGCTGCGCTTGCAGGCGGATATCGGGCACGGCCACCATTTCCCAATTGAGCCCCTTGGACAGCGCGCCCATCGCATGGATCGGCAGGGCCGAACGGCCAGCGCCATCGCGCAGCCGCCAGTGTCCGTCCACATCCAGCCCCAGCCGCAATGGGCAGGGCCGGGCATGGCCGGCGGTGAGCAAGGCGCGCAGCAGCGGATCGCGGCTTTGCGTGGGATCACCCCCCGGTCCGGTGCACACCACCACGTGATCGAGCGCGCGCGTCACGGTTTGCGCGTCGCGTCGCGTGCGCCATTGCGCCACCAGGCTGCCGTCGCTGCGGCGTTCCACCGCTTGCAGGTTGCCCGCCACCACGGTCAAACGGCCTTCCGTGCGCAAGGCGGCAATACGCTGCGCGATCGCCGGGGCCATGCGGTGGCGGTGCACGTCCCACCAGGGGCGGGCGTGGCGCAGGAAGCGCGCCTGGGCCGTGGCATCGTGCGCCTGCCACAGCGCATGGGTGTGCGGGCGCAGTTCGTCGATCGCATGGCGCCAGCCCACGTCGCGGGCGCGCGCGCGGATCTGGCGCAGCAGCGCGCTGCCCCGTGCGGTCGGCATCGGCTGCGGCGTCACGGTGGGTCCGTTGTCGGCATGGGCCCGTGGCACCAGGCCTCGCCGCGACAGCGCCAGGATCGGCCCCTTGTGCCCGCGCGCCTGAAGGGACTGGATCACGTCGATCGCCGTCAGGCCGGTGCCCACCAGCAGCACACGCGCATCGGGCGCAATCGCGTCAAGCGCGCCGGGCGCCCAGGGATCGGGCAGGACCTGCGGCGGTTCGAACCCGGCCAGCGCGCGGTGGCGCTGCGGCGGCAGGTTGCCCTGGGCCAGCACGACGGCGCGCGCATGCAGCGACGCGCCATTGTCCAGCGCCAGTCGCAGCGTGCCATCGGCCTGCGGCACCAGGCCTTGCGCGGCGGCGATGGCAATGGCGATGCGATCGGGCATCATGGCGCGCGCGGTGGCCAGCAGGCTGGCGAGATAGGCACCATAACTGGCGCGCGTGGCAAAGTGATTGGCAGCGTCCGCTTCGGCCAGGCCCAGCCAGCGCAGGAAATGGCCCGGATCGTCGGGAAAGGCGCTCATGTTCCCGGCGCGCACATTGAGCAGGTGCTGCGGGCCGCAGGCGCCATAGGCGAGGCCATGGGCCAGGGCCTGGGGGTCGCGCTCCACGATGACCACGCGGGCCCCGCGCCGCGCCAGGTGGATTGCGAGCAACGTGCCACTGAATCCACCGCCGACAATTGCAACCGGCAAATCATTGAGCACACGTGCATTTGCCATAACTCAACCTTTCAAGTTGAATTTAGGCTGACAAGTTTTTCCTGTGGGGTCAATAGCCAATCTTTGAGGCGTGGCGTGCGGGCGCCGCGCCTCTCAGATCACGTAGAAACCATGCGTGCCATCGCGGCGCAGCTGCTCCACCAGGCCGAATTCCCAATCGAGGTAGGCCTGCATGGCCGCTGCGGCATTGTCGGTGCCTTCATAGGGGCGCTTGTAGCGGCCTTCGGGCCCGCGCGGCGGCGGTGCGCCGTCGCTGCCGGTTTCCAGCGCCACGCCTTGCGGCCAGTCGAGCACGGCGACGTCCCAGCCCAATTGCGCTAGCCACGATGCCGTCATGTCGGCGCGTGGGCCCAGATCGTCGGCCAGCACCACGCGCGCGCCGCGCACCGGGGCGAAATGGTCGGTCTCCTGCACCAGTTGCCCACCCTGGGCATTGCGGAAACCGGGCAGGTGCCCCGCGGCGAAATCTTCGGGCAGGCGCACGTCATATTGGTAAAGCGTGCGCGCGGCGTCGCCGCGCAGATGGGCCAGTTCGTCCCAGGTGATGTGGCGCACGCCGGCGCGATAGGACACGTCGCGCGCGCGGGCGCGCGCTTCGTCGGTCCAGTCATGGCCGGTTTCGGGCAGCGGCGCGCGGCGCTGTTGCCCGGTATCCAGCCCCTGGCCTGCCAGGGTCCAGCCGATCGTGCCGTTGCGCAGGGCATAGATCTTGTTGGGCAGGCCGGCATTGATCAGCGACTGGGTACCGATGATCGAGCGGGTGCGCCCGGCGCAGTTGACGATGATCGTGGTATCGGGATCGGGCGCCACGGCGCGGGCGCGCAAGACCAGCTCCGCGCCCGGCGTGCTGACCCCGCCCGGAATGCTCATCGTGGCATATTCTTCAAACCGCCGTGCATCGAGAATGGCGATGTCGGCCTTTTCCTCGATCAGCGCGGCCACGTCGGGCGCCGGCAACGACGGCGTGTGGCGGTAATGCTCGACCAGTTCGCCAAAGGCCTTGGAGTAGGAATTCACATCCTCGAACAGTTCGTATCCCTGATCGCGCCAACCCGAAAGGCCGCCTTCGAGCGCGGAAACATCGCTGAAGCCCAGGCTTTCCAGGATTTCGACGGCAGGCTCGACCAGCCCTTCGCCATTGTCATAGAGCACCACCGGCACAGCGGTGCGGGGCAGGCGCCAGCGCGCTTCCAGCGCCAGCCGGCGCAAGGGAATCTGCGCGGCGAACAGCGGGTGGCCCCGCGCGAAATCGGCCTCTTCGCGCAAATCGATCAGGGCTATTTCCTGGCGCGCGAGCAGCGCCTGGCGCAGGCCAAGCGGGCTGGTGGTGCGAACTTTGGTCAAAGTAGTCATGGATTTTGCGAACGATCCCACAAGTTGGGCACCATCGAGCTGGCATAGCCAGAGACGAAGCGCTTTGCCGTGCCGTCGAGCGCATAAGTCGCGCGCTCGACCGCGCCGATGTTGGCGCCATAGACATGGATGGAAACCGAAGGGCCATCGGCGCGCGCGTTGCGCACGCGGTGGATGTCACCCACGCGAGGGCTCACCGCTTCCACTTCGCCCGCGCGCAGCAATTGGGCCGGCCCATCGGCCTTGAGGCTGCCATCGCTCTGGCGAGCGAAGCGTTCCGATGTTTCCGCCCCGCGCAGCACACCCACCAGGCCCCACACGCGATGATCGTGGATCGGGGTGCCCTGGCCCGGCGCCCAGACGAACGAAACCACGCTGAAGCGCTCGCGGCTGTCGCAGTGGAGCAGGTATTGCTGATAGCGTTCGGGATGGGGAATGGCGAAGGCGGGGGGCAACCAGTCGTCCTGCGCGATCAGGCGCGCGAGCAGCTTGGACCCGGTCTGCAGGATCTCGGTCTCGTCCCGCGTGGCGCTGACCAGTTCGGCCAGGTTGGTGACGAAGCCGCGCAGGCGGGCAATGCCGGCGCGTGGTTCGGCAGGAACAAGCGCAGGAGGAACGGCAAGCGTGGCCATGCAATCAGGCTCCGGCAGCGGCGTGGGGGAAGGGTATCACATGATCGGGCAGGCCGGAATGCGCCGGCGTGCCGCCCAGAATACCCAGCAGCTTTTCCTTGAGTGGCAGGGTCAGTTCGGCGCGGGCGCCGCGCGCGATCGTGATCCGCTCTTGCGCGGCAATGCGCCCACCGTCGAGGACGAGGATGCGATCGGCCAAGGCCACCGCTTCGTCCACGTCGTGCGTGACCATCAGCACCGCGCAACCGTGGGCGCGCCACAGGGCCAGCACCAGTTCGTGCATGCGCAGCCGGGTCAGCGCATCGAGCGCGGCAAAGGGTTCGTCGAGCAGCAGCAGTTGCGGTTCGCGCACCAGGGCGCGGGCCAGCGCCACGCGCTGCGCTTCGCCACCCGAAAGCGTGAGCGGCCAGGCATCGAGGCGATGGCCCAGGCCCACTTCCTTGAGCGCGTGCTGCGCACGGGCGCGAATGTCGGCGCCCTTGAGCCCCAGCGCCACGTTGCGCCAGACTTTCTTCCACGGCAGCAGGCGGGCATCCTGGAATACCACGGCGCGCGCGGTGGGTACGGTCACGTCCTGGCCATCGGCGCTGTCGAGCCCGGCCAGCGTGCGCAGCAGCGTGGTCTTGCCTGAACCCGAGCGGCCGAGCAGGGCGACGAATTCACCCGGCTGGATGGCCAGGTCCAACCCATCGATCACCGTCACATCGCCAAAGCGGCGGGTAAAGCGGTTGAGGCGCACGATCGGATCGGCAGCGGGGCTGGCCGGCGCGGCAGGCGTATCGGCAAGGAACTGGAGGCGGGCGTCCATGGGGCTCACTCCTTGAGGCAATGCGGCGCTCAGGCCTTGATGAGGGAAGGGCGCCAGACAAGGGCGCGGCGCTCGATCGTGCGGACCAGCGCGTCGGCACCCAGGCCAAGCACGGCATAGACCATCAGGCACACCACGATGATATCGGTGCGCATGAAATCGCGCGCGTTGTTGATGAGATAGCCAAGCCCGGCCGACGCGTTGATCTGTTCGGCCACGACGAGCACGAGGATGGCAATCGAGAGCGAATAGCGCAGCCCGGTCAGCAGCGCGGGCAGGGCGCCGGGCAGGATGACGTGCCAGATCAGCTCTGCCTGCGACAGGCCGAAGCTGCGTGCGCCTTCCAGCAGGCGCACATCCACCCCGCGAATGCCGCTATAGAGGTTGAGGTAGACCGGGAACATCGACGCGAAGGCGATCAGCGCCACCTTGGGGGTTTCGCCGATGCCGAACCACACGATGAACAGCGGGGTCAGCGCCAGCGTGGGAATGGTGCGCTTGATCTGCATGATCGGATCGACCGCGGCTTCGCCCTGGCGTGACAGCCCGGCCACCAGCGCCAGCACCACGCCGGCGGCCACGCCGATCGACAGCCCAAGGCCCACGCGCCAGAAGGACACCAGCAGGTTCTGTGGCAGTTCGCCCGACACCAGCATCGTCCACAAGGTGGCGACCACCGCCGAAGGCGCGGCCAGCGTGCGTTCTGGGATCAAGCCACTGCGCGAGGCGAGTTCCCACACGACAAGCAGCACCAGCGGCGAGGACCAGCGCGAGCGGGCAAGGCGGGCAAGGATACGGGTGGACATGAAAGGCAAACCTGCATGACGTGACACGGGGCAAGACGTGGCAGCAGCAGACCGTGCATTGTCTATGCAATCAATTGAGTTTTGTTTGCCACCCATAAGCATGGCTCATAGATGGCTGCCAAGCCCCCGATTCCTGCGGCAGGGCGCGCAAACAAACACTTGCTTTAGCATTTTAAATGTCTACTATTTTGATAGATAAATTCGGGAGCGGTAGCAGACCGACACGAAGCGCATTCCAACGGCCGGCGGACATCCGCACCCGAACGCGCCAGCCTGCCTCTTTGTGGCCCGGCGCGGTTTCGCCGGGCCAATCCTTTGTAACCCGTTGTTGATGGTGCCTTCATGCCGGTCAATCTGCCTACCAACCTGCTTCGCAGCTTTGTCGCCATCGTGGACACCGGTTCGATGCTCAACGCTTCGGAAAAGGTGTTCGTCACGCAATCGGCGCTCAGCCTGCAGATCAAGCGCCTGGAAGAACTGCTGCAACAGACGCTGTTCCACCGCGACGGGCGCCGGCTGACGCTGACCCCGGCCGGCGAGCTGATGCTCGATTATGCGCGCAAGGTGCTCACCTTGCATGACGAGGCCGTTGCCGCGGTCAGTGCCGGCCATTTCAATGGCCCCGCGCGCATCGGCATGGTCCAGGATTTTGCCGAAATGCTGCTGTCGGGCCTGCTTGCCCAGTTTGCCGAATTGCATCCCGAAGCGCAGATCTATTCGCGGATCGCCGGCACGGCCGAACTGCTGGGCCAGTTGGAGCGGCGCCAGCTCGACATCGTGCTGGGCTATGGCCTGCCCAATGACGAAAGCGCCGTCTCCACGGCCGATATGGCCTGGTTCGGCGAAGCGGGCCTGGCGGGGCGGCCGGTCATTCCGCTGGCCGTGCTCGAACAGCCATGCCGCTTTCGCGAGGCCGCGATCCGCGCGCTCGAAGATGCCGGCCGGGTCTTTCGCATTACCGTCGAAACACCCAACCTCACCACGTTGCGTGCCGCCGTGCAGGCGGGCCTGGGCCTGACGGTGCGCACGCCGCTGTTCCTGCCCGATGCCCTGCTCGAAGCGGGCACCTTGCCGGCGCTGCCGCGCGTGTCGTGCATCCTCCAGACCGCCAGCGTGCTCGATGGCGCGACGGCCCGGCTTGCCGAGCTGGCGCGGCAGACCGTCGCCGCGCTCTGAGAGCCTGACCCGAAAGTCCTGCAGGTCGCCCGACCTTCGGGTGAGCCTGTGATATTGCAAACTCTCATGCGCGGGCGCGCCGATCTCGATGGTCGGCGTGCCGGGGGCAGGTTACGCCCAAGGTGACACTGCCCAAGGAGCGCCCGCCATGACCCAGACCACCAGCCTTGCCCACAAGAGTCTTGCTGGACGCTTTGCCGATTTGGCGGCCGAGCGCGCGCGCACCTGGGCGCCCGAGCAGCTGGCCCGCAACGCCTATCAGCGCCGCGTGCTGGTGGAGCGGCACGATCCGGCGGCCCACCCCGCGCCCGGCACGCGGCTGGCGCCTTTCACGCTGGTGGACGCGAACGGCAGAGCCCACGCCAGCAGCGAACTCCTGGCCCACGGGCCGGCAGTGCTGGTGTTCTTCCGCTTTGGCGGGTGCCCGGCATGCAACATCGCGCTGCCCTATTATGACGAAACCTTGTGGCCGGCGCTGCATGCGGCGGGCATTTCCCTGCTGGCGGTCAGCGCACAGAACCCGGTCGATCCCGGCCCGACACAGCGCCATGGCCTGCGGTTTCCCACCTTTGCCGATCCTGGCTATGCCCTGGCGCGGCAACTGGGCATCACGTTCTATCCCGAAGAGCAGCCCGAAGTGGCGCCGGGCGAATCCTGGATCGGCGCGACGCTGGGCACGAACAGCTATGAAATGACCGAACCTGCCGTGGTGATCATCGCGCCCGATCACAGCGTGCGGTTCCTGGCGGTGAGCCCCGACTGGCTCGACCGGCCAGAGGCTGACGCGATCCTTGCGCATCTGCCCGAAGCGGGCGCGCACGAGGTGGACCACCTGGGCTGACCGCTTGCCGTTCCCGTCCCGGCAACACGCAGCCGGCAGGCCTGGGCCTGCCGGCTGCGTTCGTTTTCAGAACTGATAGCGCGCGCGCAGGCCGAAGTAGCGCCGCGAGTTGCGATCGAGCGACTGGGCCAGCAGGCCCGCGCTGCCGCCCGAGGCAATCGACACGTTCGAGGCGTAATGCTTGTCGAACAGATTGTTGACGAACAGCGTCACGCGCAGTCCGCCGCGGTCGTTCTGGTCGATGCCCAGGCTGGCGTTGACGATGCCATAGCCCGCCTGCACCGTGGCCGGGTTGCCGAGCAGGTCGAAGTTGACTTTGCTTTGATAGGAATAGTCCGCCTGCACGAAGGCATCGAAGGGCAGGCTGGGCAGCAGGATCTTGTAGTTTCCGCCGATGTTGAACTTGACCTTGGGCGCATTGGGCAGGCCCTTGCCGGCAAGGTTCTGGCCGGTGGTGGTCGATGGGCCGCTGCCATCCAAATCGTAGCAGCCCACGGTCTGCCCGGTGTAGCACTGCGCACCGGAATATTCGAGAATGCGGGTGTCGGTATAGCTGAACGCACCGTCGATGGTGAGTTGCGGCATTGGCCGCGTGTTCAGTTCCACTTCCACGCCGCGGGTGCGCACGCGGCCCACGTTGTTGAGCGTCAACTGGATCGTGTTGTCGGGCAGCAGAACGCCCGACTGGGCCTGGAAGTCGCGGAAATTGCTCCAGAACGCGGCGACATTGAGCTGGACCCTGTTGTCCAGGAAGCGGGACTTGAGCCCCAGTTCATAGGCATCGGACTTTTCCGGGCGCACCGGATTGGCGGCGCGACGCGGGGTGAAGCCGGTGCTGATATCGAACCCTTGGCCCTTGTAGCCGCGGGCATAGGAGGCATAGGCCATGACCGATCGCGTCAGGTCCTGGCGCAGCGCGCCTTTCCAGGTCAGCGCGGTGTCGTCGGACTTGCCCGAACAGGTCGACAGGCAGGTCGCGTTGTTGGCAGGGATGGTGGCTGGCGTCACCGTGTTGAGGAAGTCGGCCGAGATCTTTTCGTGGTTGAGGCGCAGGCCCAAATCGAAGTGGGTGCCCTGGGCAATGTCATAGGTCGCCTGCCCGAACGCGGCATAGCTGCGGGTGCCGCTGCGCGAAGTCCAGCCGGCCACGACCGGGCCGGACGGGCCACGCGCGAAAGTGCGATCGGTCTTGCCGTCGGCATAGAACAGGCCGAGCACATAAGTCAGCCGGCGCTGGCCGGGCGAAACGAGGCGGAGTTCCTGCGCGAACTGCGTGGCGTGATAGGTGCTACCCGCCACGATCCCGCCGGGAATGCCCAGCACGTTGGAGATCGTATAGTCGAAGTCCTCGTTGAAGCGGAACTTCCAGTCCTGGTAGCTGGTGACCGAAACCAGGTTGGCAAAGCCCAGGTCGAAGCTGGCGCGGCCCGAAACCGTGGTCTGCATGCTCTTGTTGAACAGCGGCTTGTCCAGGCGCACGGAATAGTTGTCGGTGCCCGGCGTGATGCCCACAACGCTGGGCGCAACCGGGGTGCCGAAAATGGCGGCACCGGCCGGCACGGCGCGGAAGGTGCGGGCAAAGCCGTTGCTTTCGCTTTCCGAATGGCTGGCGATGAGGTTGACCTTGACGCCGGCGGCAGGATCGAGATCGAGGCGCCCGCGCAGGCCGAAGCTCTTGTCGTTGTTAAGCTTCGATCCGTCTTGCAGGTTGCGGATATAGCCCTTGCGATCGCCCACGAAACCGTTGATGCGAAAGCCCACGCCCTGGGCCAGGGGGCCGGACAGCGAGGCGTCGAGGCGGTATTCCTCGTCGGTCGTGGCGGTGCCGGTAATCGATCCGGTCAGCGTGTCGGTGGCGGCCTTGGAGACGATGTTGATTGCGCCGGCTGATGCATTCTTGCCGAACAAGGTGCCTTGCGGGCCGCGCAGCACTTCGATCCGCTCGACATCGCTCAAGCCTGAAAAGGCCTGGGCCTGCTGGAGCAGGGCCACGTCATCGACGATCACTGCCACCGAAGGCTCGATCGCGGTGCTGAAGGCCACCGTGCCGATACCGCGCAGGTTGATCGAGTTGTTGGTGGGCACGTTGCCCTGCGTCAGCGTCAGGCTGGGTGCCAGCCGGGGAAGATCGGCGACGGTTGAAACGTTGTGGCTGACCAGGGTGTCGGCGCTCAACGCGGTGACCGCCACGGGCACGTCCTGCAGGTTCTGCGCGCGCTTTTGCGCGGTCACGACGATTTCAGCGAGGCCTTCGGTCGGCGCGGCATTGGCCGGTTGCGGCGCGGCGGCAGTGGCCGGTTCTGCGGCGTTCTGGGCAAGGGCGGCAGCCGGTGCGAGGCATGCGGTGATGGCAAGGGCGCCTGCGGACGTAAGAAGCCTGGAAACAGACATGGTATCCTCCCGTTGTGCTTTTTTGGGCATTGGTCAGGCCGAATCCACAAATTGGCTTGCGCTGTCAAGCCAATTTTTCCGAATTGGTCAGAGATTCTTGCGCCAGAGCCGTGCGCGCGCCGCGAAAGATGGGCCAGCAAGGATTTAGCTTGTCTTCACGCGCTCGCCCTGCCTAATATCGGCCAGACCAATTATGACGGTGACCGTGCCAAGGCGGCGCCGCTCTGGGAGATACCATGAACGAACGCCTCACGCGCCATCGGGCGCAGATCGACGGTTGCGGTCTGATGCCGCGTTGGCGCGCATCGGCCCTGCTGGCGGTGTCGCTTGCGGCCCTTTGCACCGTGCCTGCCCGGGCCGCGCCGCAGGCGCCGGGCGTGGCCGAGCCGCGCGCCGAGATCGCGCTCGAGCAGGGATGGCGGTTCTTTGACGGGGACGCGCCCGACGCTGCGGCCGTGGCTTTCCCCGATGCATCCTGGGCGACGGTGAGCGTGCCGCACACGTGGAACCGCGTGGGATATTATCGCACCGGCGCAGGCGGCACCAATCGCGCCGAGAGCGTGGCCAAGCGCCAGGGCATCGGGTGGTACCGCCTGCATTTTATCGCGCCTGCCAACCTTGCCGGGCGCAGCAACTGGCTGGAATTCGACGCGGCCAGCCGCACTGCGCAAGTGTGGCTGAACGGGCGCCTGCTGGGTGAGCACCGCGGCGGCTTCTCGCGCTTCCGGCTTGACGCCAGCGCGGCCTTGCTTCCGGGGCAGGACAATGTGCTGGTGGTGCGGGTCGATAACACCCAGCCCGCCGCCGGCAACTCTACCGCCGATGTGCTGCCGCTGGTGGGTGACTTCTTCGTCCATGGCGGGCTCTATCGCCCGGTTCGCCTGGTTTCGACCGCGCCGGTGCATTTCGATCTGGCCGATTCGGGTGGGCCGGGCGTCTATGCCACGACCGCGATCGGCGCCGATGGCGCGGCAACGGTTGCCGTACGCGCCCGCCTGGCCAACGCCACGCGGGCCAAGGCTGCGGCCACGCTCCACCTTGCCCTGGTCGATCGCGCCGGCGCGATCGCGGCCAGCGCCGATGTTCCTGCCACGCTGATGGCGGGCACCACCGGCGAAGCTTCCGCCAGCTTGCGCGTGGTGGCGCCGCACTTGTGGCAGGGAACCAGCGATCCCTACCTTTATCGCCTGGTGGCCGAACTGCGCGATGCAGCCGGCCGGCCGCTCGACCGGATCGAGCAGGCCTATGGCTTGCGCACCATGGTGGTCGATCCCGACCGCGGCTTTCTGCTCAACGGCCAGCCCTATCGCCTGCACGGGGTGGGCTATCACCAGGATCGCGATGGCAAGGGCTGGGCGCTGAGCCGGGCCGACATCGAGGAAGACGTGGCCACCTTGCGCGAGATGGGGGCAAACTCCATTCGCCTCACGCATTACCAGCACGGCCAGGCCATTCACGAGATCGCCGACCGGGTGGGCCTGGTGGTGTGGGACGAAATCCCGCTGGTCTCGTCGTGGACCCTGGGCGGCAAGATGGAGCCCGATCCGGCGCTGGTCGCCAATGCCCGGCAGCAGTTGACCGAATTGATCCACCAGAACTTCAACCATGCCTCGGTCGGCATGTGGGGCATTGCCAACGAAGTCGATTTCGGCAACTCGCTGCCGATCTTCCTGACCGGGGGCAAGGATGGCGCGGTGCCCGATCCCATGCCGCTGCTGCACCAGTTGAACGCCCTGGCCAAGCAGCAGGACCCTTCGCGCCCCACCGCGCTTGCCACCTGCTGCGAAGGCAACCTGTTCGCGCCGGGGGTGAGCATCCCGATCACCGCCACCGCTGCCGACCTGGGCGGGGCGAACCGCTATTTCGGGTGGTACTTCGGCAAGCCCGGCGACCTGGGCGGCGCGCTCGACCGCATCCACGCGGCGCGGCCCAGCCAGCCGCTGGCCGTGACCGAATATGGCGCGGGCGGCGCGCTGAGCATTCACACCGACGATGTGACCGCAGGGCGCCCGGATTCGCGTGGCCGTGCCCAGCCCGAGGAATACGAAAGCTATATCCACGAAACCGCGCTGGCGCAGTTGGAAGCGCGGCCCTGGCTCTATGCCACCTGGCTGTGGAACGCGTTCGACTTTGCCACCACGATCCGCAACGAAGGCGACGCGCAGGATATCAATACCAAGGGCCTGGTCGCCTATGACCACCATACCCGCAAGGATGCCTGGTATTTCTACAAGGCCAACTGGAACCCGGCGCCGATGGTGTACATCACCGGCAAGCGGTATGACACGCGCGCCTATCGGCTGAACGACATCAAGGTCTACAGCAACCTGCCCGAAACCGAATTGCTGCTCAACGGGCGTTCGCTGGGCGTGCGGCGCGATTGCCCGCAAAAGGTCTGCGTGTGGCCGGCCGTGGCGCTAGACGCGGGGGCCAATGCCCTGGTGGCGCGGGGCACCGGCACCATGGCCGCCACGCAGGACACCGCGAGCCTTGCCCTGCCGGCCCAGAATGCCGATCGGCTGCTGATCGATGCCGGGGCACTGGTGGCCGGCGCCGGGCGGGACGCATCGGGCGCGCCGCGCTTGCTGGGGTCCGACAAGTGGGTGGAAGGCGGCGCGGCGGCCTCGCTCGACGTTCCGGCCGATTATGGCCGCCCGGCGCGCGCCACGCCGATTGCCGGCAGCGCCGAACGCGATGCGATGGCCAGCTATCGCGAAGGCACCTTCACCTATCGCCTGCCGGCCCGGCCCGGCACCTACAAGCTGACCTTGTGGTTCGCCAGCGCGGCCACGACCCGGCCCGGCACGTTCACCGTCAAGGTGGATGGCAAGCCGGTGTTGCAGGATTTCCAGCCGGCGATCCCGGCAAGCGACGGCCCAACCAGTGACGGACGGGCCGAAGCACACAGCTTCACGATCAAGGCGCGTGGCGATGTGACGCTGGACTTTGCCGCCGGCACCGGGCCGGCGCGGGTCTCGCTGATCGATCTGGCGCGGACGCGCTGACCGATGCTGCGTTCGCTGTTCACAAAGCCGGCGCTGCGTTGGCGCATCATCGGCCTGGTCACGCTGGGCACCATTCTCAATTACCTGGCACGCTCGACGCTGTCGGTGGCCGCGCCCACGCTCAAGGCCGAATTCGGCATGACCACCGAGCAGTACAGCTGGGTCGTGCTGGCGTTCCAGGGCAGCTATACCGTGATGCAGAGCGTGGCGGGCGCGGTGCTCGATGCGCTGGGCACGCGGGTGGGCTTCATGGTCTTTGCCGTGGGCTGGGGCCTGGCCAACATGGCGCATGGCCTGGCCACGGGATGGCAGAGCCTGGCGCTGTTTCGCGGCGCCCTGGGCGCGACCGAGGCAGCGGCCATTCCCGCCGGGGCCAAGGCGGTGTCGGAATGGTTTCCCGCGCGAGAGCGGCCGCTGGCCACCGGCGTGTTCCAGATGGGCACGAGCCTGGGGAACATGATTGCCCCGCCGCTGGTGGCGTTCTGCATCCTGGCGTGGAACTGGCAGGCGGCGTTCCTGGCAACGGGCGTGCTCAGCCTGGCCTGGGCGGCGCTGTGGTGGTGGGGCTATCGCAGCCCGGCCGATCATCCGCGCCTTTCGGATGCAGAGCGCGCGCTGATCGTGGCCGGGCAACCGCCGGTGGTGGCGGGCAGCGACGCCTCGCGCGGGCAAGTGCTGCGCACCCGCGCGTTCTGGGGCATTGCGGTGCCGCGCTTCCTGTCCGAACCGGCGTGGCAGACCTTCAACTTCTTCATCCCGCTTTACCTGGTCGCGGTGTGGAAGCTTGATCTCAAAGCCATTGCCGTGTGGAGCTGGTTGCCGTTCCTGGCGGCGGACATGGGCAGCCTGGCCGCGGGTGTATTGCCGGCCTGGCTGATGCGCCGGGGCGCGGGCCTGGTGCCATCGCGCAAGATCACCATGACGCTGGGCGCGCTGTGCATGGTGGGGCCGGCCTGCATCGGCCTGGCGGGATCGCCGGGCATGGCGATCGCCCTGTTCTGCGTGGGCGGCTTTGCCCACCAGTTGCTCAGCGGTGCGCTGATCACTTTGTGCGCCGACGTGTTTCCGCCGCGCGCGGTGGGCACGGCAAGCGGCATGGCCGGCTCTGCCGCCTGGATCGGCGGCATGCTGTTCACCCTGCTGATTGGCCAGAGCGCGGACGTGCTGGGCTATGACCCGCTGTTCGTGGCGCTGGCCGGATTGGACCTGGCCGCCGCCGCAGTGCTGTGGCGCTTGCTGCGCGAGCCGCGGTGAACGGCCCTAGCGCATCGCCAAGCGGATGTGGTAGGACCGGATTGATCGACCAATTCGGCCTGTCGATTGTCAATATAGTGGTCATGCCGGTTTGCCGGGATGCGAAAGGCGAACAACAGCGTAATGGCACAAGGTGAAGACACGCAGGCCGCCAAGGGCAACGATCGGCTCTATCAGGATCTGGCCCGCCTGCTGATCGAGGAACTCGCCAGCGGCCGCTATCCCCCCGGCACGCGCCTGCCGGCCGAGCGCGACCTGGCTGCGCGTTTCAGCGTCAGTCGCCCCACCGTGCGCGAAGCGATCATTGCGCTTGAAGTGCAGGGGCTGGTGGAAGTGCGCATCGGATCGGGCGCCTATGTGCTGCGCCTGCCCGGAGACGAGGACAAGCCCGGCTTCAACGCCACCGCGTTCGAAGTGACCGAGGCGCGCCTGCTGTTCGAAGGCGAGGCGGCGGCCCTGGCGGCCACGCAAGTCACGGATGAGGACATCGCCACGATCGAGCGCCTGGTGCACGAAATCGCCGCCGAGAACCTCGATCCCAACGGCACCGAGCAGGCGGACCGCGCGTTTCACCTGGCCATTGCCCGCGCCACCCGCAACACCGCGGTCCTCAAGGCGGTGGAGAACCTGTGGGCGCTGCGCGCGTCATCGCCCGAAGCGGCGCTGATGCATGAAAAGGCGCGCCACGCCAATGTGAAGCCGGTGGTTGAAGAACACACCGCCATTCTCGATGCGCTGCGCGCGCGCGATCCCGCCGCGGCCCGGGCCGCCATGCGCGCGCATCTGTCTGCCGTGCTCGAAGGCCTGCTGTTCGCCACCGAGGAACGCGCCCTGCAGGAGGCGCGCCGCGCCATCCAGGCCAAGCGCGATCGCTACGCCCGCGCCACGGCCTAGGGTGCGTGGCTAAATCTCCACACGCCCTAAAGAGCGACGCGCCAGCCGGCCAGGTCTGCTTCGGCAAACAGCACTTGCGGGCCGGCCGGCGTGGCCACCAGGCCGCGCGCGCCCAGGCCCACCAGCACGGTTTCGTTGAGCAAAGTTCCGGCGGGCAGCAGCAGGCGGCCATGCACGGCACGCGCCTGCGCCAGCACTGCCGCACCGCCCAGCGCGGCCGCCAGATTCGCAGGAAGCGCGGCCGGATCGATGCGGTGGGCAAATGTTTCGACCACCGGCGCCACCGGCACCGTGGCTGAACCCGGAGCGGTCATGGCAGCGCGGATTTCCACGGCCACCTGGTCTGCCTGCGGCCCCAGCACCACCTGCAGCGCGCGGGGGGAGGGGCGGATCAAGCCCTTGGCGCCCAGGCTGCGCAGCGTCGCTTCGTCCACGCCGGCCTGATCTGCCACGACCAGCCGCAGCCGCGTGGTGCAGGCGCCCACTTCCACCAGGTTGGCCGCGCCGCCCAGCGCCAGCACGAAGGCCTGGCCGCGTTCGCGGGCCGGAACCGGGCCGTCGCTGGACGCAGGTGGTGCATCGTCGCGGCCTGGCGTCTTGAGATCGAACCGCACGATCGCCCAGCGGAACACGCCGTAATAGATCGCGGCATAGGCCAGGCCAACCGGGATCAACAGCAAGGGCTTCTGCGCTTTGGAAAAATTGAGCGCGTAGTCGAACAGCCCGGCCGAGAAGCCAAAGCCCAGGTGCACACCCAGCGCCGCCATCAGCGCCATGGCGGCGCCCGTCAGCAAGGCGTGGAACAGATAGAGGATCGGCGCCAGGAACATGAAGCTGAATTCGATCGGCTCGGTCACCCCGGTGAGGAACGAGGTGGCGGCAAGGCTGAGCAGCATGCCGCCGGTGGCCTTGCGCCGTTCGGGCCGGGCAGCATGATACATGGCCAGGCACGCGGCCGGCAGGCCGAACATCATCACCGGGAAGAACCCGCTCATGAAGGCCCCGGCCGTGGGGTCGCCCGCGAAGAAGCGGCGCAGATCGCCTGTGGTGCCGTGATAATCGCCCAGCACGAACCAGGCGATGTTGTTGAGGATGTGGTGCAGCCCGGTCACCAGCAGCAGGCGGTTGAGCGCGCCGAACACGAACAGGCCCAGCCCCCCGCTGGCCAGCGCGGCCTGGCTTGCGGCGTTGGCGCCGGCGTTGATTGCCGTCAGGCTGGAGCCGAGAATGCCCGCCAGCGCCAGGCCTGCCAGGCCCGAGACGATCGGCACGAAGCGGCGCCCGCCGAAGAACGCCAGGTATTCGGGCGGCTTGACCGTGGAAAAGCGATTGTACCCCAGCCCGCCGACAATGCCCGAAACAATGCCGAGCGGCACCGCGACGTGATCGACTTGCGCGCTGCGCCAGGCCGCAACCACGGCGGTGCGGGCGGCATCGGCCAGGCCCGGCGCCACGTCAGCCGGCACCTGCAACAGCGCCTTGGCGCCTTCGCTCGCCACCAGGAAGCAGACCACGCCGGCAAGAGGGGCGGCGCCATTGCCATCCTTGGCAAAGCCGGTGGCAACGCCGATGGCAAACAGCAGGCCCAGGTTGGCAAACATGGCATTGCCCGCCGCGCTGACGAAATCGAGGCCGAGCAGATCGGGCTGGCCCAGCCGCAGCAGCAGCGCCGCCACCGGCAGCACGGCAATGGGCAGCATCAGGGCGCGGCCCAGGCTTTGCAGGTGTTGCAGCGCGTTCGTCACGGCGTTTGTCACGGCGTTTGTCACAGGGCAACTCCCTCGATCATCTGGGCCGCCAGCACGCGCACTTGCGCGGCGGTGGCAACGCCAAGCACCTGTTCGGCCAGGGCCCGGCAATCCTGCGCCGACAGCGCCCGCACCAGCGCCTTGATTTCCGGCACCATCGCGGGCGCGGCAGACAGTTCGGTCACGCCCAAGCCGATGAGGATCGGCACCGCGAGCGGATCGGACGCGAGGCCGCCGCACACGCCGACCCATTTGCCATGGGCCGCCGCGCCCTGGCAGCACAGGCCGACCAGGCGCAGCACGGCGGGATCGAGCCCGTCGATGCTGCCGGCCACAGCCGGATTGCCGCGATCCATCGCCAGCGCATATTGCGTGAGATCGTTAGTGCCGATCGACAGGAAATCGCATTCCGCAGCCAGGGCATCGGCCATCACCGCGGCGGCCGGCGTTTCCACCATCACCCCGAGCGGCACCGTGGGCAGGCCCAGGCTCGCGGCCTCTCCGTCCAGCGCGGCGCGCACCGCGCGCAGTTCTTCCACGCGGGCGATCATCGGCGCCATCACGCGCACGTCACCAAAAGCACCGGCGCGCAGCACGGCGCGCAATTGCGGCACCAGCACATCGCGCCGCGCCAGCCCCACGCGAATGCCGCGCAGGCCCAGCGCCGGGTTTTCCTCTGCCGCCATGGGCAGATAGGGCGCGGGCTTGTCGCCGCCGATATCGAGCAGGCGGATGATCAGCGGCCGTCCATCCAGCGCCTGGGCAATGGCGCTGTAATCGTCGGCCTGTTCGTCTTCATCGGGCGCACTGGCGCGATCGAGGAACAGGAATTCGGTGCGCAGCAGGCCGCAGCCTTCGGCCCCGGCGGCCACGGCCGGCGCGGCTTCGGCACGCTTGCCCAAGTTGGCGCAAACCTCGATCCGCTGGCCATCGCGGGTGCGCCCCTCCAGGCCCGACGCGGCTTGCGCGGCGGCCTTGCGCGCCTGGCGCCGGGCGGCTTCGGCCTGGGCAGCGGCCCAGGTTGGCGCATCGGGCGAAACGGTCAGCATGGCGCCCGTGGCGTCGAGCAGCAGCGGCGTGCCCGGCGCGATATCCAGCACGCGCGGCCCGGCGGCGACCAGCGCGGGTATGCCCTTGCTGGCAGCAATGATCGCCACGTGCGAGGTGGGACCGCCCTGGGCCGTGACGATCCCCGCCACCTGGCCCACCGGCAGCGCCGCCACTTGCGAAGGCACCAGATCGGGCGCGATGATGATGGCGTTGGCCGGCAGCGTGGCGGCCGGCGGTTCCTGGCCGGCCAGATGCCACTGCAACTGCCATTCCAGATCGATGAAATCGGCGGCGCGCTGGGCAATGTGCGGATCGGGCGCGGCGCGCAGCGCGGCGGCGCGGGTTTCCATCGCGTGCTGCCACGCCAGGCTGGCGCTTTGCCCACGGGCGATTCCGGCATGTACATCGGCCAGGATGTCTTCGTCGTCGAGCAAGAGGCGGTGCGCGGCGAGAATGGCGGCCTGTTCGCCGCTGGCATCGGCCTGGGCGCGGCGATCGAGATCGGCGCCAAGCGTCTGGATGGCCCGTGCAAAGCGGGCGCTTTCCGCGTCAGCGCCCTGGCCATGCGCTGCGCGCGGCGGTTCTGGCCGCTCCAGCCAGGCGGCCGCGCCAATGGCATAACCGGCCGCCGCGGTTACCGCGTGCAGCCGTTCGCCCGGTTGCAGCGCGGCGGGGGCGGCAACGGCAGGCTCGTTTGGCGTGACGACAACGGGCGCGGGCGCTGCATCGGGCAACGGGCGGCCTTCGCCCATGCCCGTGCCGATCAGTTCGGCGAGGGCATCGATCGCCGCCTGCGCCGCCGGGCCGCTGGCCAGCAGGGCCATGGCATCGCCATGGCGCAGGCCGAGCGCCATCACCGCGCTGGGGCTGCGCAGGCGCACGGGCGTTGCCTGCGGCGTGGCTTCGGGCACGATCCGCACTTCGGCATCAAACGTGCGCGCCAGTTCGGCCAGGCGGGCGGCGGGGCGGGCGTGGAGGCCATGGGCCAGCGGAATGCGCAGTGTGGTGCGCGCGGTGGCGGCGAATTCGCCCGGTCCAGCGGGTGCGGCGGCCTGCTCGGGCGCCAGCACCAGCAGCGGGGCGCCAAGGGTGACGCGGCCAGTGGCGGCGCGCTGGACGATGGCATGGCCGGCGGTTTCGGTCAGCACCAGCGGCGTTATCAGGCTTTTGACCCGCGGGGCAACATGGGCAAGGTCCACCGAGATCAGCCGGTCGCCGGCAGCCACGCGGTCTCCGGCACGAACGTGCGCGGTAAAACCTTCGCCACCCAACCGCACGGTTTCCAGGCCGATGTGCATCAAGGCCTCCACCCCGCCGGCAAAGCGCAGGGTCACGGCATGGCCGGCAGCGTGCACGGAAACCACCGTGGCATCGGCCGGGGCATGCAGCGTCGCGTCCAGCGGATCGATCGCCAGCCCGTCGCCCAGCAGGCGCTGGGCAAAGACCGCATCGGGAACATCGTCAAGCGGGGAGAGCCAACCGTCGAACGGTGCGCCAAGGATCAGGCTGGACATCGGCTTCATCGACTTTCGTAATGCGTCCAGAACAGGGAAACGAAACGACCGCGCGCGGTCAGATCATCGCGGCGCCACCAATCCAGCATTGCACCGGCGCGAGCGCGGCATCGAGCCATGCCAGATCGGCGCGATGGCCGGGGGCAAGCGTGCCGATCTCGTCGGCCAGGCCCAGGAACCGGGCCGGCGTGGCGCTGGCCATGCGGCTTGCCGCGGGCACGTCGGCGCTGGTCATCGCCACCATGTTGCGCAGCGCGCCGGCCATGTCCAGGCTGGAGCCAGCCAGGGTGCCATTGCCATCCTGGCACACGCCATCGGTTACGGTGATCGTCCGTCCGTTCAACTCGAAGGTGCCGTCGCTCATGCCCACGCTGGGCATGGCGTCGGTGACGAGCATCAGCCGGTCCGGCCCCTTCATGCGCAGCGCGATTTCCAGTGCCGGGGCGGCAACGTGCACGCCATCGGCAATCACGCCGCACCACACGCCCTGGTCCAGCAGCGCGGCGCCGACCATGCCGGGCGCGCGATGCAAGAGCGGCGACATGGCGTTGTAAAGGTGGGTGACCCCGGTGATGCCGGCCGTAAAGCCGGCGCGCGCCTGGTCATAAGTGGCGTTCGTGTGGCCAGCACTGACGATGACGCCGGCAGCCACCAGGCGGGACAAGGCCTCGATGCTCACCTGCTCGGGCGCGATGGTGAGCATGACTTTGCCACGCCGGGGGCGGCACAACTGGTCGAGCAGGGCATCGTCCAGCGGGCGGATCAGCGCGGGATCGTGAATGCCCTTGCGCACGGCATTGATGAACGGCCCTTCGATATGCAGGCCGACGATGCCGGGCTGACTTTGCGCGATGGCCTCGTCCACCACATCGAGTGCGCGGGCCATGGCATCGGGCGTGTCGGTGATCAGCGTGGGCAGCAGGGCCGTTGTGCCGAAGCGGGCATGGGCGCGGGCGATCGTCGCCAAGCCCGCAACGGTGATATCGTTGTTGAGCAGCGCGCCGCCGCCACCGTTGACCTGGGTATCGACAAAGCCGGGCAACAGCCAGCCGCCGCCCAGATCGATCGCTGGCGCGCCAGGCGCCACATCGGGGGCCACGGCCACGATGCGGCCATCGGCCAGGGTGAACGCGGCCGATCCTGCCACCGTATCGCCCAGCAGGATGTGCCCGTTGGTAAAGGCCAGGACTGTCATCGCGTGCGGGTCACTTTCGCCAGGAACGGCGGCTCGTCAGGATTGAACCCGCGCGCCAGGGACAGGGCATTGACCATGCGATAGAAACTGGCAATGCGCAGCAGCGGCGCAATCGCTTCGTCTGCGGCAAGCGCGGGCAGCACGGTTACGCCGCTGTCGGCCGGGATCGCTTCTGGCTGGGCGGTGGCCAGGAACACTTGCGCGCCGCGCTGTGCAAAATCGCGGCAGACCTGGCGCACGTCTTCCCCGGTCTGGCCGCCGATGTCGAAGCCCAGCACCGGAAAGCCATCGCGCACGATAGCCATGGGGCCGTGGCGCACTTCGGCCGAACTGAACGCCTCGCCATGCAAGCCGCTGGTTTCCTTGAGCTTGAGTGCGGCTTCCTGCGCAATCGACAGGCCATAGCCACGGCTGATCAGGAACAGGTTGGTCGCATCCTGCAGGCCGGCCTGGGCGGCCGACCAATCGAGCGCGAAACTCTGGTCGAGCGCGGTGGGCAGGCCAGGCAGGGCCGCAACGAGGGCTTCGTCCTGGCTCCAGGCCGCCACCAGCGCGGCGATGCCGGCGAGCGAGGTGATGAACGACTTGGTTGCCGCCACCGAGATTTCCGGCCCGGCGCAAAGCGGCAGGGCCACATCGGCAAGGTGGGCGAGCGGGGAATCGTCGTTGTTGACCAGCGCGACGACCAGCGCGCCGGCAGCCTTGTAGCGTTCCACCGTGGCGAGCATGTCGGGGCTGTGGCCCGATTGCGAAATGGCGATGCACAGCGGCGCGGCGCCAGCGGCCGCACGCATCGGCGCATCATAGAGCGAGACGGTGGAAAAGGCCGCCGATGCGGTGGGAATGCCCAGCACTGTCTCGATCATATACTTGGCATACGTGGCGGCGTGATCGGAAGAACCGCGTGCGCAAGTCAGGACCAGGGGCGGCGGGGCCTGGCGCAGGCGCGCGCCGAGATCGGCCAGCGCTTGCGCATTGCGCGCAAGGAAACGGGACACCGCCTCGCCAGCCTCTGCCGCTTCGCGATGCATCCAGGTGGTTGCCGTTGCGGGAGTGGCAGGGCTGGCACCCGGTTCGGGGGAACTTGAGGGCGTGATCAACTTGGCCTCCACGCATTAACCTTTCCGGTGGGTCTGAACGACGAGATGGGCACCGTGTCATGCCGCCGCGCAGCAAGACAGGTTGGTTATACATCTCGGGAGAGTTGATGCAATGGTAGTAAATAGGTATTTTTTTAGTCGGAGCAAAGCGGCGCTGCCCTATGCTGTGGCGCGCGACACCTGGCGCGATGCGAGCAGGACCAGCCCCGATCAGCCGGAGAGCGTCAGCACGGGCGCGATCACGCCGCATACCTATGAGAATTTATAATTTGTCAATTATCATCAAGGTTTGGTGAAAGATAGTGGCGGCAACGCAAGCGGGCATCGGCGCCTTTCCGCGCGCGGGGAATGATGCCAGCCAACGCGACCTGGCCGTGCCGCCCCGCCGGTCGCAGCGGCCGGCATAGCACGTTTTGTTTTTGTCCTATCTTTACGAAGGCAGCGCGCCGCAACGAGGCGCCTGGCGACGACGGAAGGGCCCAGATTCTGCGGATTTCTGGAGGGCTTGGTTCCACCCCGCGGACGCACGGGGACGATACCAATTTCCGACATAGGGCCCGGCACGCGGCGTGGGAGAGCAGGCGGGCGATGTGGCCTCTCCCTGCGGATTTTTGCACAGGGCGCGCTGGCCACACGGTTGCTTTGCAGCCCGGCGCACCGCAGGATGGTTGCGCAACCATCGGTTTGCCGCCGCACGTCCGCTGCCCCCGCCCGGACTGCCCCGAAAGGACCAGACCATGCGCTTTTTGCCCGCGCCTGCCGCCGCCCTCGTCGCTATTGCCGCCAGCCTGGCTCTTGCCCCGTTGGCGCAAGCAGCCGGCACACCGGCCGATGCCCTGGCCCCCACCGGGCGGTGGAGCGCAAATGCGCGCGGACAGGCGCCGACGCCGCCGATGGGCTGGAACAGCTGGAATGCCTTTGGCCCAGCGATCGACGAGACCAAGCTGATGGCGTCGGCCCAGGCGCTGGTGGATACCGGGCTGGCGGCCAAGGGCTATCGCTATGTCGATATCGACGATGGCTGGTGGCTCAAGCGGCGGATGCCCGATGGCCGCATGCTGGTGCGCACGGCCATGTTTCCTTCGGCCGCAACGCCCGATGGCGCCACGTCGCTGCGCCCGTTGACCGACCGGTTGCATGCCATGGGCCTCAAGGCCGGCATCTATTCCGACATCGGTCGCAACAGCTGTAGCCAGGTGTTCGGCGGGGCCGACGCGCCAAATCTGCCCGAAGGCACGCAGGCCGAACGCGAGGTTGGCCTTTACGGCCATATCGAGCAGGACATCGCGCTCTATTTCCAGGAGTGGAAGTTCGACCTCATCAAAGTGGATGGCTGTGGCATCCGCGGGCTGGGGCCTGACAACCCGCGCGTGAAGGCCGGCCTTTATCGCCCGCTTGGCCCGGTGATCGATTTCGACGAACTGCCCCGCACCGACATTGCCGAAGTGCGCCGCCTCTATGGCACGGTGGCCGATGCCCTGGCGCGCACCCGCCCGGCGGGGGACTATGTATTCTCGCTGTGTCTGTGGGGATCGGCCAATGTGCGCGCCTGGGGCAAGGACCTGGGCAACATGAGCCGCACCAGCGAGGATATCTCGCCCACCTGGCCGCGCATGCTGCACAATCTCGACACCACGGCGCGGCGCGCGCTCTATGCCCATCCCGGCAGTTGGAACGACCCCGACATGCTGTTCATCGGCAAGGGCGAGTTCGACGCCGCGCACATGACCGAGGCGCGCTCGCACTTGGCACTGTGGGCGATCGAGAACGCGCCGCTGCTCATTGGCATGGATTTGCGCGAGGCCAATGCCGACCAGATTGCCCTGCTGGGCTGGCAGGCCGCGATCGCCATCAACCAGGACCCGGCGGGCAACCAGGCGGTGCTCGCCCATGATAGCGCCGAAGTGCAGATCTACGTCAAGACCCTGGCCGATGGCACCAAGGCCGTGGCGCTGTTCAACCGCAGTGCCGCGCCAACCCATGCCACGCTGACCGCCGCGCATCTGAAAATGACCGGGGAAATTGCCACCACCGACCTGTGGACCGGCAAGGCCAGCCGCTTTGCCAACGAAACCACGGTTCCGCTCGCCCCGCACGAGACCGTGCTGCTCAAGGTTGCGGGCGCGCGGCGCCTGCCCGACGGAATCTATCTTTCGGAAATGCCGGGCAGCGTCAACCCGGCGGTGGACGGCGTGGTGCAGCCCCAGCCCGATCCGCAGGTCCATCTCGGGCTGTCGCCGTGGAACGACACGCGCGGCACGGGCGAGCATCCGCGCTATGGCGGTTGGGGCGGCGCGGCGGTGGACACTGGCCCCTATGGCCAGGAACTGCAGGCCGGCCACGAAAAGCTCGACACCGGGATCGGCATTCTTGCCGGATCGCGCCTGGAAGTGCGCAATGCCGGTCATGCCCGCTTTACCGCGCGGGTGGGGGTGGACGATGCCGCCTGGGGCAACAGCGGGGCGGTGACGTTCCTGGTCTATGGCGACGGGCGCCTGCTGGCCCGCTCTGTGCCGCTGCGCGCGGGCGCGGCCCTGGTGCCGATCAGCGCGGACGTGCGCAGCGTTCGCCTGATCGAGCTGGTTGCCCGGCCTGCCCAGGCGAGCGCCGCACCCGATCCGGTTGTCTGGGGCGAGGCCGCGCTGCGCAATTAGAGCCCGCGATTCAGCGATTTTGGGTCGGTGGAAATTGGTGAGGAGGGGGCGTTGGCAAAGTTGGAGCTGAATAGATTTTTGCGACGGGCGAATAGGGTGGCCTAACGATCAAAACCCCTCGTGTGCCTCGATGACCATGGAATGTCTAACATCCCCAAGTTTATCAATGAGGCAAATAAAATTTTTTGAATCAAGTGCTTTAAGCGGCACCTTGATCATCGCTCCATCGCTTGAAGAAAGCACTTTGAAACTACCAAGACATTCGCCGACTGTCATAATCACTTCCTTTTCATCGTCATGAGAGAAATCGATAGCGAGAAAGCGGGTGTCCTGCTTCACTATCGGTAAAAATTGAGCGAGTGTAAACGCGACGGACGCTAATCCAGCGCCCAGCGCTACCCACATTAATCGCCGATCTTTCACAGTGCACCCAGAACCTCGTTGGACGTGGTCGGCATAACATAGTTTACGATCTGGCAGAACTATCAGCGTCCACTGCTGGGCGCTAGCGGCCATTCGAATTTGTCCGCGCCTAAACCTGCCGAAGCGCCTGAAGATCGATCTGCAACTTGTTGACTTTGTAATAGAACGTTTTGCGCGGCAGGCCCAGCGTGGCAATCGCGGTGGCAATGCGCCCTTGCGCGGCGCGCACGGCGGCGATGATTTCCGCGCGTTCGAAGGCATCGACGCGTTCGGTCAGCGATAGCGGCGTTTCGCCCGGCGCCGGCGGTAGCTCGGGCGTGACCAGGCCCAGCACCCATTGCTGGGCAAAGCGGGCGAGTTCGTGGGCATTGCCGGGCCAGTCGTGGCGCTCCAGCCGGTCCTGCACCGCCGGGACCAGGCGCGGCAGCGGCAGGCGGGCGCGGGCTGCCGCTTCTCCAGCGAAATGGGCGAACAGCGCCGGAATATCCTCCCGCCGCGCGCGCAGGGGCGGAATGGCGATGCGCATGCCCGCCAGGCGATGGAGCAGCGCGGGCGGCAGGCCATCGGCACTGCCCGCCGTGGCGATCACGCGCAAGTCCAGCGGCACTGCGTCCTTGCCGGGCACGGCCAGCGCGCGGTCTTCCAGCACCGGCACGAGCAGGCTGTGAAAGCGCGGGCTGGCGCCATCGATATCGTCGAGCAGCAGCGTGCCTCGGCTGGCATGGACCAGGCTGGCCCCGCCCGACAACGAAAGGATTTCATCCTCCAGCGCCGGGCCCAGCCCCGCACAGTTGACCGTGGCAAAGCGATGGCGGCGGCGCTTGCCCCCCTGGTGGATCAACCGGGCGAGCAGTTCCTTGCCGGTGCCGGTTTCCCCTTCGATCAGGAGGTCGAGATCGGCGTCGGCCAGCGTCGGGATCATGTCGCGCAGCCGACGGATCGCGGGCGAGGTGCCGATCAGCGCGGCAGCAGCGGCGCCATCCTGCGCCTGGGCCTGGAGCCGGCGATTTTCCAAAGCCAGGGCGCGGGCATGGGCGGCGCGCTCGGCCGCGGCGATGAGCGCTTCGGCGGCAAAGGGCTTGGTGAGGAAATCCCAGACCCCGGCCTTGAGGGCATCGACTGCCATGTCCACGTCGCCATGGCCGGTGATCAGGATCACGGGCAGTTCCTCGTCCCGCGCGCGCAGGGCGCGGAACAAGTCGATCCCCGAAAGGCCGGGCATGCGCACGTCGCTGATCACCACGCCGGGCCAGGTGGCGTCGAGTACCGCCAGCGCGGCGGGCGCATCGGCAAATTCGCGCACCTGGAAATCGGCAAGGCGGAGCAGTTGCGCGGTGGAGGCGCGCAGATCGGCATCGTCTTCGACCAGGGCGATGCGGCGGGCAGCGTCGTTCATGCCGCGCGCACCAGAGTCACGCGGAACGCGGCGCCCTGCGCGCTGGGCACCAGCACCAGGCTGCCGGAAAATTCCTCCACGATATCCTTGGCGATCACCAGCCCCAGCCCCAGGCCCATCGGCCTGCTGGTGGCAAACGGGGTGAACAACCTTGCGGCGATTTCGGGGTCCAGGCCGGGGCCGTTGTCGGCAATGGTCAGGTCGAGCGTCGTTGGCGTTTCGGCCACCGCAATGGTGATTGCCGCATCGGGCACGCCGGCCAGCGCCTCGATCGCATTTTGCAGGATGATTACCAGGACTTGTTCCAGCCGGGTCTTTTCCGCCCGGACCCGCAGCGCGGGATCGAGCGGGGGCAGGGCTAGCGACACGCGTGACAGCTGCTCCTTGAGGATCAGGCGCGCGCCGTCGAGTGCCTCTGCCAGCACGATCGCGCTTTCGCCGCGGCTGCCCTTTCGCGCAAAGCCACGCAAGTGCTGGGTGATCGCGCCGATGCGGTCGGCCAGGCGCGTGATCGCCGCCAGGTTTTCGCGCGCCTCTGCGCTTTCGCCACGATCGAGGAGGAGCGCGGCGCTGGCGGCATAGTTGCGGATGGCGGCCACCGGTTGGGCGGTTTCATGCGCCACGCTGGCCGTGACCTGGCCCAGCGTGGCCAGGCGATTGGCCTGGCGCAGGCCTTCGCGCAACGTGGCGGCGCGGGCCTCTGCCGCCGTGCGTTCCTGGATTTCGCTGCGCAGTTCGGCCGTGGCCTGCGCTACCGCGCTTTCCAGCTGGGCGGTGCGGCGCCGGCGCTGGCGCGCGCGCTCCACCAAGGCAGCGGCCACGGCGCAAAGCAGCAAAACGATCAGCGCGGTGGTGCCTTGGGCGACGCGCACCGCCGGATCGACCGTGCCCGCCAAGGGCAGCGCCAGGTTGAGCCGCCAGCCCGCCGCATCGCGCGCGGATTGGACCAGCAGATGCGGCGTCGCCGTGCCCACCGGCACCAGCAGCCCGGCAGAGGGGCGGGCGAAGGGCGGCGGTGGCAGGGCGGGCACGCCGAGCGATTGCTGCTCGGCTTGGCGAACGGGCGGCGCGAGCGGCGCAGTGGCGGCAAAGCGCCAGTCGGGCCGGCTGGCCACGAGCACCACGCCCTGCGGGTCGGTAACGAACGTGATGCCGGGCGCGGCGCGCCACGCGCTTTCGATGCCATCGAATTCCAGCTTGACCACGACCACGGCCGCTCCGCCCGCCGCGCGCGTGGCCAGGTACAGGCCCGCCTTGTGGCTGGCGGTGCCCAAGGCGAACTGCTGCGCCTGGCCGCTTTGCAGCGCCTGCCGGAAATAGGGGCGGAAATTGTAATCGCGGCCGATGAAGCTTTGCGCCTGGCGCCAGTTGCTCGCGCCAAAGGCAAACCCGCCGCGATCGATCACATAGATGGCTGCAGCGCCGAATTCCCGCGCCAGCGCTTCCAGCTTGCGATTGAGCGCGGCGCGGGCGGCAGGCGCTGGGGTCTGCGCCGCGGCAACGAGATCGCGATCATCGGCCAGCGCGCGAGGCAGCAGGCGGAAACGGGCAATCTCGCTGGCGAGCAGCGCCTGGCGCAAGCGCAGGTCCTGCCGCCCCTGGGTTTCCACGCGCGCCAGCATCACCTGCCGGGCAATCGCCCCGGCGAGCGCGGCAGCGCCAAGCGCCAGCAGCAGCACGGCCGCAAGGGCCCAGAATCGGCGGAGTGATGACATGGGCGGGATGCTATCAGGCTGAGCCGAAAATTGCACATCTCTGCAGAAAGATGTGTCGAAATCTGCACATAAGAATGGCAAGGATGCAGTTATAGCACTGAATACTATTGGTAAAATAAGTGATCCCAAACCCTTTTGACGCGCGCTGCAGCCGCCTATGGTAGGGATCAAGCAGGGCCAAGCAACGCGACCTGCCGAGAGGACGAAAGGCATTTTCCGATGATCGTTGCCGCGACTGATCCATCTGCGCCCGCAGCCAAGCCGGCCCGGCGCTGGTATGGCCATCTCTATGTCCAGGTGGTGGCCGCGATTGCGGCAGGCGTCCTGCTCGGCCATTTCCACCCGGCGGCGGGCGAAGCGCTCAAGCCGGTGGGTGACATGTTCATCAAGCTGGTCAAGATGGTCATCGCCCCGGTCATTTTCCTGACCATCGTGACCGGCATCGCCGGGATGCGCGATCTGGCGGCAGTGGGCCGCGTGGCGGCCAAGGCCTTTGCCTATTTCCTGTTTTTCTCCACCCTCGCGCTGGTGGTGGGGCTGATCGTGGGCAACGTGATGCGCCCCGGTGCCGGCCTCAATATCAATCCTGCCACGCTCGATGCCGGCAAGGTGGCCGATTACGCCGCCAAGGCGCATGAAAGCACGATTGTGGGCTTCCTCTCGGCGATGATCCCCGACACGTTCCTTTCGGCACTGACGCAGGGCAATATCCTGCAAGTGCTGGTGGTGGCGGTGCTGTTCGGCATCGCGCTGGCGTCGGTGGGCGAGCGTGGCCAACGCGTGCTCAGCCTGCTCGACGACGTTTCGATCGTGGTGTTCAAGCTGGTGTCGATCGTGATGAAGGCCGCCCCGATCGGCGCGTTTGGCGCGATGGCCTTCACCATCGGCAAGTATGGCGTGGGCAGCCTGGCCAACCTGGCGCAGCTGGTGGCTGCGTTCTACATCACCGCGCTGCTGTTCGTGCTGGTGGTCCTGGGCGTGGTGGCGCGGCTGGCGGGCTTTTCGATCCTGCGGCTGATTGCCTACTTGCGCGAGGAACTGCTGCTGGTGCTGGGTACGTCTTCCTCGGAAAGCGCGCTGCCCGCGCTGATCGAGAAGATGGAGCGCGCCGGCTGTTCCAAGACGGTGGTGGGCCTTGTCGTGCCCACCGGCTACAGCTTCAACCTGGATGGCACCAACATCTACATGACGCTCGCCGCGCTGTTCATTGCCCAGGCCTGCAACGTGGAATTGACGCTGGGCCAGCAAATCCTGCTGCTGGGCGTGGCGATGCTGTCGTCCAAGGGCGCAGCCGGGGTAACCGGCGCGGGCTTCATCACCCTGGCAGCGACGCTGTCGATCGTGCCTTCGGTGCCGGTGGCGGGCATGGCGCTGATCCTGGGGATCGACCGCTTCATGTCGGAATGCCGCAGCCTGACCAACTTCGTCGGCAACGCGGTGGCCACCATCGTGGTGTCGCGCTGGGAAAATGCGCTGGACCACGAGGCACTTGATGCAGCGCTGCACGGCAAGGCGCTGCCCCCGCCGGCACAACAGGCGCACGCTGCCTAAGCAGCGGCGCACCAAGGGAGAGTTCATCATGGACCTGAATTTTTCGCGGCTGCGGGCCGCCACGGCCCCGCTTTGCCTGCTTACCGCCACGCCCGCCCTTGCCGAGACCGTGCCCGAACCCACCGCTGGCAGCGAGCGCAAGAGCTATCCGCTGGCCTACAACGGCGATGCCGCCGCCGCGCCGGGCAGCTATGCCCTGTCGCGCTGGGCCGAGGATTGGCGCGGGATGCGCAACCCGGCCAAGCGCGACGATCCGCTTGACCGGTTGAAGTTCATTCCGCTCGACGCCGACGGCGACAGCTACCTGACGCTGTCGGGCGAACTGCGCCTGCGCATGAACATGACGACCAATCCCAACTTGCGCGACGCGCAGGCACAGCGGCAGGACATCAACCGCGAAACCCTGGGCGCAGACCTGCACATCGGCCCGCATTTGCGGCTCTATGGTGAAATCTCGCATGGCGGGATCGGCGGGCGCAACCTGGGCGCCCCGGCGGCGACGCTGCGCAACGACCTGGTGTTCCTCCAGCACTTCGTGGAAGTGGACGGCACGATCGGCGCGGCCGACGTGGGCGCGCGCTATGGCCGCCAGGAATTCACCGATGGGCCCAATATCCTGGTGTCGCAGCGCGACAACAACACCATCCGCTACACGCTGAACGGGTTTCGCGGCTGGGTGCGCACCAGCAATGCGCGCCTGACGCTGTTCGATCTCAAGCCGACGGCCTATGGCGACCTGGGCACCGATGACGACGTGGTCGATCCGGCCCGGCGCTTTTCCGGTGTCACTGCCGGGTTCGTGCTGCCCAAGAGCATGCTGGGGGGATCGCAGCTGACGCTCGATCTGTTTGCCTGGCGCCGGCGCAACCTGGTGGGCACCTGGGGCGGGCGGATCGGCCCGGCGACGCGGTTTTACGCCGGGGCGCAGCTGCGCGGCGATGTGGGGCGGCTGGGCCTGGATTGGTCGGTCAACCACCAGTGGGGCACGTTCATGAACCAGGGTATCGACGCCTGGCAGGCATTCCTGGCGCAGACCTGGCGGATCGGCAAGGGCCCGGCCAAGACCGCGCCGCGCGTGGGCGTGCATGTCGATTATGCCAGCGGCGGGGGCGGCTATGGCGATGGCAAGCTGCGCAATGCATATGCCCCGTTCGGCAACAACATCTATTTCAGCTATCAGCTGTACCTCACGCCATCCAACCTCGTGGCGGTGACGCCCAACGCCAGTTTCACCCCGTTCCGCAACGCGCGGTTGAGCGCCGAATACGAACTGGTGTGGCGTGACAATGTCTATGACGCAGTCTATCGCGCCAATGGCCAACCCTTTGCCGGCACGCAGAATTATCACGGCCGCAAGATTGCCGACGTGATGCGGGCGCAACTGGTGTGGAATGCCACGCCGCGCCTGACGCTGACCGGGCGCTATGAACACCTGGCGGCGCGCGCGGCCTTGACCGACGCGGGCTATCGCAGTTCGGATTTTATCGCGGGGTGGATCAGCTATCGCTTTTGACCGGCACGCGGGCTGGCTATAGCCAGCGTCTTTCCCCTGCCGCGATGGAGCCCGCCCGCCATGAACAAGGCCGCAATCACCCTGCTGTTGACGGTTGCCCTGCCGATCTCAGCGCCGACCGCTGCGGTGGCGCAATCGGCCCCGATCCCTGCCGCGCAGAAAGCCGGCTTTGACCGCATCCGCGAAAGCGACTTGCGCGCGGACCTGGGCCTGGTGGCGTCGGACGCGTTGCAGGGGCGCATGTCGTTGCAGCCGGGTGATGATGCCACGGTGCAATGGGTGGCGGCCGAATTTGCCAAGGCCGGGCTGGAACCGGCAGCGACCGACGCCAGCGGCGCGCCCAGCTTTCTGCAGGCCGTGCCGCTGGTGGAATATCGCCCCAATGCGGCTGCCAATTTCCTGGCGCTGATCAGCGGGGGGACCACGCGCCGCTGGCAGGCACCACACATCATGGGCGGCTATCGCGACGATGTGGAGATCACCGCGCCGCTCGCCTTTGCCGGCTATGGCATCACCGCGCCAGGCGTGGGCTATGACGATTATCGCGGGCTCGACGCCAAGGGCAGGATCGTGGTGGTGTTCGAGCACGAGCCGCAGGAAAACGATCCGGCCTCGCGCTTTGGCGGCACGGGCAACACCCGCTATGCCACCAACCGGGTCAAGGCGCTGAATGCCCAGGCCCATGGCGCACTGGCCGTGGTGGTGATGGCCGAACCCAACCGCAAGCATCCGTCGAATTTTGATCGGGTGATGCGCATCGGTGGCAGCGCCAAGCGCACGCCGCCCCTGCCGGCGCAGGCGCTGGTGGACGATGCGTTGCGCATCCCGGTGATCACCGTGGACGACGAAACCGGTACGGCACTGCTGGCGGCCAGCGGGCAGAGCCCGAGCGCGCTGCAAGCCGCGATCGACAAGGCGCTGGTGCCGCAATCGCGCCTGCTGGCGGGTGCGCAAGTCACCTTGCACCTGGAAAACACCGTGCGTTCGCGCGGGGTGACATGGAACGTGGCGGGCTTGCTCAAGGGATCGGACCCGGCGCTGGCGCCCGAAACCGTGATCATCAGCGCACATCACGATCACGACGGGTCCAGCGGGCCGGAAATCTGGCACGGCGCCGACGACAATGGTTCGGGCACGGTAGGCGTGGTGGAACTGGCCCGCGCCTTCGTGGCCAATGGTGCGAGACCCCGCCGCTCCATCCTGTTCACGGTGTTTGCCGCCGAAGAGCGCGGGTTGCTCGGGGCCTATTACATGGCAGCCCATCCGCTGCGCCCGCTGGCCACCACGCGCGCGATGATCAATTTCGACATGATCGGCCGCAACGAGGCGCCCAGCGACCAGACCACCGGCCTGATCGAGATCCCGGCCGACACGACCAACCGACTGAACCTGATCGGCGCAGCCTATAGCCCCGATTACGCGCGCACCGTAGCAGAGGCCAATCGCAGCGTCGGGCTGGTGCTGGACGATCGCTTCGACCACGAAAACGCGCTCAACGTGTTTTTCCGCAGCGACCAGTTTCCTTTTGTTCTCAACAATATCCCGGCATTCTGGTTCTTCACCGGGTTCCACCCCGATTATCACCACACCACCGACACGGCCGACAAGATCAACTACGCCAAGATGACGCGCATCCTGCAACTGTCCTACCTTTCGGCCTGGCGCTTTGCCGATGGGGCAACGCCGCCGGCTTTCGTGGCCGACCCGCCGGGGCAACGCTGAACCGCCGCGCGCGGTTGCTTGAAATTCAATCGCCCGGCGCAGAATTGCACGCGGAGGCAGGGTTTCAAATCCTGCCCCCGTCTCTATATCGCGGATCAATTCACGGTGCTGCGGCGCCGCCCTTTATTCGCGCATTTTCCGTGCGTTCTTTGTGCGTGCCATGCATGGCACCGCCCAACCGGAAGCGATCGTTGTCGATGACCCATTCCTCCCTCGCCCGGCCCTGCCCATGGGAGCGCCCATGCTAGTGCCCCGCCGGCGGGGCATTGCCGTGGCCAACGCCGAAAGCCGCGATGGCATCGTTCCTGCGGTCAGCATCTATGCCCCGGCCCATCGTCCGGGCGGACCACCCCAATCGACGGCAAGCTATCGCCTGGTCGCGCTGATCGTTGCCTGCGCGCTGTTCATGGAATTCGTCGACGCCACGGTGCTGGCAACCGCCCTGCCGACGATGGCGCGCGATTTCGGCGTGCGGCCGCCGGAAATGAGCATCGCGCTCACGTCCTACCTTCTGGCGCTGGCGGTGTTCATTCCTGCTTCTGGCCTGCTCGCCGATCGGTTTGGTTCACGCACCGTGTTCCGCGCGGCGATCGGGCTGTTCATGGTGGGCAGCTTTGCCTGCGGGCAGGCGCCCAGCCTGGAATTCATGGTCCTGGCGCGCTTTGTCCAGGGAATGGGCGGGGCGATGATGATCCCGGTCGGCCGCCTCGTGCTGCTGCGCAGCGTGGCCAAGCACGACATGGTCAGTGCCATGTCGTGGCTCCTAGTGCCCGCGCTGATCGGGCCGGTGGTGGGACCGCCGCTGGGTGGGTTCATCGTCACCTATCTCGACTGGCGCTGGATTTTCTACATCAACCTGCCGGTCGGCCTGCTCGGCCTGTGGCTGGTGGGGCGCTTCATTGCCAATTTCCGCGAGGACAACCCCGGCACGATCGACTGGGCAGGCTTTGCCCTGAGCGGGGTTTCGCTGGGCTGTCTGCTGTTCGGCTTCGAAATGGCGAGCCGCGCCGGCAAGGGGCCGCTTGCGGCAGGGCTGCTGGTGGTGGGCGCAGTGGCCGGCGTGCTCTATGTGCGCCACGCCCGCGGGCGCGAAGGGGCGATCCTGGATCTCTCGTTGATGAAGGATCGCACGTTCCGCCTCTCCGTCATCGCCGGCTCGGTCACGCGGATCACGCAAGGGGCGCAGCCGTTCCTGCTGCCCTTGATGATGCAGGTTGGGTTCGGCTTTTCGGCGGTGCACAGCGGCATGATCACGGTGGCCACCGCGATTGGCTCTTTGGCGATGAAAGGCGCCGCGCCGCGCGTGCTGCGCGCTTTCGGCTTTCGCCGCACGCTGGTGTGGAACGGGGTGATCGGCACGGCCGGCTATGCCGTGTGCGGCCTGTTCGCGCCGGGCTGGCCGGTGTGGGCGATGTTTGCCGTGCTGGTGCTGTCGGGCTTTTTCATGTCGTTGCAGTTCACCGCCTACAACACCATTGCCTATGACGGCATATCGCCGCCGCAGATGAGCAGCGCGACGGCCTTCTATGCCACGTTCCAGCAATTGATGCTGTCGCTTGGCATCTGCATCGCGGCGGTGGCGCTGCACCTGGCGATGCTGCTGCGGGGCCACACGCGGCCGCTGCTCGATGATTTTTCGGCTGCGTTCTGGGTGGTGACTGCCATCTCGCTGGGCGCCACGATCTGGAACCGCCAGTTTGCCACCAATGCGGGCGCGGAGATCAGCGGGCATTCCGATTGACGCACCGCAACAGGGGCTGTTAAAGGCGCGGGCATTCGCATGGACCCGGTGCAATTCCGGGTGGCTATTCCGGCCGCCGATCCGCCGGACAACGCACTTCGCAGGCCTCGAGATTGCCGCCCGGATGGGCAGGCTGCTCTGCGATTTTCGCGGATTTTTCTATGTTGTCATTGTTTTCCCAAGAATATCGCGCGTCGTGGTTTCGCGGCGTGGGCGCGGCGCGGCGCGATGTGCTGGCCGGCATGGTCGGCACGTTTGCGCTCATCCCCGAAGTCATTGCCTTTTCCTTTGTCGCCGGGGTCGATCCACAGGTGGGGCTCTATGCCTCTTTCGTGATCGGCATCGTCATTGCCTTCGCCGGCGGCCGGCCGGCGATGATTTCGGGCGCGGCCGGTTCGGTGGCGCTGGTGGTGGGCGCGCTGGTCCAGGCGCACGGGCTGGCCTATCTGCTGGCGGCCACGGTGCTGGCCGGGGCATTCCAGATCGTGTTCGGCCTGCTCAAGCTGGACGTGCTGTTGCGCTATGTCTCGCGCTCGGTGCGCACGGGGTTCGTCAATGCCCTGGCGATCCTGATCTTTTCTGCACAGGTGCCGCAGATGGTGGGCGTGGATTGGCACACCTGGGCACTGATCGCGGCGGGCCTGGCGATCATCTATCTGCTGCCCCGGTTGACCCGCGCCGTGCCATCGCCGCTGGTGTGCATCGTGGTTCTGACCGCCATCACCATGGCCGTGCCGATGCCGGTCCATACCATTGCCGATCTGGGCCGGCTGCCTGACGGCCTGCCCCATCTGGCGCTGCCCGATGTGCCGTTCAGCCTGGCAACCGTGCGGATCGTGTTTCCCTATGCCCTGGCAATGGCCGCCGTGGGCCTGCTGGAATCGATGATGACCGCCACCGTGGTGGACGATCTGACCGAAACGGCGAGTTCCAAGGCCCGTGAATGCACCGGGCTCGGCCTCGCTAACATGGCGGCCGGCCTGTTTGGCGGGATCGCCGGTTGCGGCATGATCGGCCAGACGGTGGGCAATGTGCGCTATGGCGGGCGGGGGCGCCTTTCCACGCTGACGGCAGGTGTGTTCCTGCTGGTGGTGTTGGTGCCGTTGCGGCCCTGGGTGGCGCAAGTGCCGGTGGCCGCACTGGTGGCGATCATGATCATGGTGTCGGTCTCCACTTTCTCGTGGGGATCGCTGGCCGATCTGGTGCGCCATCCCAAGGTTTCCAGCGTGGTCATGCTGGCAACCGTGGCCGTCACGGTGGCCACGCACGATCTGGCCGCCGGCGTGGTGGTGGGCGTGCTGCTGAGCGGCGTGTTCTTTGCCTTCAAGGTCACGCGATTGATGGATGTGAGCGTGGGCCACGATCCCGGCAGCGACACGCGTATCTACACCGTTTCGGGCCAGGTGTTCTTTGCCAGCGCCGATGTCTTTGCCCAGCGTTTCGATCTGCGGGAAACTGCGCCGCAGGTGCGCATCGACCTGACGCGCGCGCATTTGTGGGACGTGACGGCAGTGGCCGCGCTGGAAGACGTAGTGGCCCGGCTGCGCCGCCATGGCACGGCGGTGACCGTGGTGGGCCTGAACCAGGCCAGCGCCAGCCTGGTTGACCGCCATGCCCCGCGCCTGCGCGACGGCGCTGGCCTGGCCCCCGCTCTGGACCCCGCCTGATCTCCAAGCTGGACGCTGCCCCTTGGCCTGGGCCGCGCAAAGTGCGAGTCTTGAAGGATCAAACGGGGTAACAAGGCCATGGTCACGCGTCGCGCTTTCGTGTCGGGTTCGCTTAATGCCGTGGCCGCATCGGCGCTACCGGTGCGCGCCATGGCGGCGGGGCAAGGCCGGGTGGAGGTGGCCTATGTCAACGCCGCCGTCTGGACCGGGGCGGGGCCGGAGGTGCGCAGCGATGCCATCGGCGTGGCCGGCGGCCATGTGGTGGCGATCGGGCGCGAGGCGGTGCGCGCGCGATCCGGCCCGCGCACCCGCGTGGTCGATCTGCAAGGCGCCTTCGTCACGCCCGGGCTGGTCGATTGCCACACCCATTTCACTATCGGTTCGCTGGCGCTGACCCAGCCATCGCTGCGCGATGCGGCCAACCCCGATGAATTCGTGGCGCAGATCGCCAAGGCGGCGCGCGCCCTGCCCAAGGGCGAGTGGCTGGAAGGCGGCAACTGGGACCAGGATCGCTGGGGCGGCACGCTGCCCACGCGGCAATGGATCGACGCCGTGACCCCCGATACGCCGGTGGCGGTGATCCGCTATGACCTGCACATGATCTTGTGCAATTCGCTGGCGCTCAAGCTGGCGGGGATCGATCGCAACACGCCCGATGTGCCGGGCGGGGTGATCGTGCGCGATGCGCAAGGGGAGCCGACCGGCATCGTCAAGGACGCAGCCAAGGACCTAGTGCTGCGCGCCATCGCCCAGCCCAGCCCGGCACGGCTGGACGCGGCGGTGCGCGCCGGGATCGCCCTGGGCCTGAGCAAGGGCGTGACCGAAGTGCACGTGCCCGATCTCGATTGGTCGACGTATGAAATCACCCACCGTTTGCGCCAGCAGGGCGAGACGGGAATGCGGTTCTACCAGTTCACCCCGCTCAAGGACTGGGAGCGCATGGCCCGGATCGTGGCCGAGGAAGGGCACGGCGACGACTGGGTGCGCTGGGGCGCGTGCAAGGTGGTGTTCGATGGCTCGCTGGGGTCGCGCACCGCGCTGATGTATCTGCCCTATCAGGATGAATCCGGCGCGCACGGCATCGTGGTGACCGATCCCAAGGATCTCAAGGCGTGGATTGCCGGGGCCGACAAGGCGGGCCTGCAGGTGACCGCCCATGCCATCGGCGATGAAGCCAACGACATCGTGCTCGATACCATGGCGGCGGTGACCAAGGCCAATGGCGCGCGCGACCGGCGCTTTCGCATCGAGCACGCCCAGCACTTGCGCGAGGAAGCGATTCCGCGCTTTGCCCGCCAGGGGGTGATCGCCTCGATGCAGCCCTATCACGCCATCGACGATGGCCGCTGGGCGGTGCGGCGGATCGGGCCGGAGCGGCTGCGCACCAGCTTTGCCGTGGGATCGATGGTGCGCAGCGGCGCGCATGTCTGCTTCGGGTCAGACTGGCCGGTGGCGCCGCTCGATCCGCTGACCGGCATCTATGCCGCGGTGATGCGCGAGACGATCGACGGCAAGAACCCCAAGGGCTGGTTTCCCGAGCAGCGGATCACCATGGCCCAGGCGCTGCGCGGCTATACCCGCGAGGCGGCCTATGCCGGCAAGGTGGAGCACCTGCGCGGCGCGATCATGCCCGGCATGCAGGCCGATTTCGCGGTGTTCGACCGCGATCTGTTCCGCATCGATCCCGAAACTATCGAGCAGGCCAAGGTGATCCGCACCGTGGTGGGCGGGGTGGAGCGCTTTACCGCCTGATCGGCCCGCCGCGGCGCAGCGCCCAGGCGATGGGCGCCACGCTGGCGGTGAGGCCGAGCGCGGCGGCAAGGTCTTCCCAACCATCGCCCGCCAACCCGGCGATCATGCCCGCCAACGAAACCACGGCGATGATCGCCACCGGCCACAAGGGGTGCGCCTGTTTCATGCGGCGCGCGCCTTGCGGGCCGGGCGCGGCTTGCCCAGCCACAGGTAAAGCCCGCTGCCCAGCACCACGATGCTGACCACATCGAGCAGCGCCCACAGGATTTTCATCGCCAGCCCCCCGTAATCGCCAAAGTGCAGCGGTTGCGCCAGCAGCAGGCCTTTCATGTACCACGGCATCGGCGCCACGCCATCGACCTGGCCGGTGCGCGCATCGACCATCACCGGGGTGAGCAGCTTGGCGGTGAGCGGGGTGGCGCCCTTGAGATAGACCGCGATGTGATCGTGGCTGCTGAACGCGGCGCCGGGAAAGGCCACGAACTGAACGCTCATGCCCGGCACGGCGGCCTGTGCGTTGCGCAGCGCCAGCGCAGCGATGCCGGGGCGATAGGGCACGATCGGCCCGCTGCTGTCATGCGCCAGGCGGGCCAGGGCATCGCCCCGCCACCATGCGGTGATCGGATCGGCCAGCGTGTTGATCGTGCCGGTCAAGCCCACGACCATGGCCCAGGCGAGCGTGACACCGCCGATCACGTTGTGCCAATCGAGCCAGCGCAAGCGGTTGGACTTGCCCCGGCGCACCGTGGCAAAGCCGGGCTTGCGCGCGAAGGGGGCATAGAGCACCACGCCCGAAACCAGCGCCACGGCAAAGCACAGGCCCATCGCGCCCAGGAAATACTCGCCCACTTTGCCCAGCAGCAGATCCTTGTGCAGATCGAGCACGGTATCCATCACGCCGTGGCCGGGCGCATCGCCCTGGGGCGGCGCGGCAGTGCGCAAGTCCACGGGATTGAACCGCATCGCCGCCTCGGGCGCATCGCCGGTGGGGCCGGTGGTGAGGTTGATCACCGGCCGGTCTTCATCGAAGCTGAGGTAGATCGGCACGCTGCCGGGATTGCGCGCGAGCGCCGTGGCCATGGCATGGTCCACCGGCAGCAGTTCTTGCGCGCGCCAGCGTTGCGGCTGGCTGGGCTTGGCCAGGCCGTCGATCTCGTCATGGAAGACCAGCGGCAGGCCGGTGAGCGCCAGGATCAGCAGGAAAAGGGTGCAGGTCAGGCTCGACCAGGTGTGAACCTTGCTCCACGCGCGCAGGGTGGCGGGCTTCATGGCGCGGCGTCCTGCCACCAGGGCGCCACGGGTGCCTGGCCATCACGGGCCAGGGTCTGCCCATCGAATGCCACGCCGCCGCGCATGACCAGGGCAATGGCGCGGGCATTGGCGATATCGGCGCGGGGATCGGCATCCAGCACGACGAGGTCGGCGAGTTTACCCGGCGTGATGCTGCCCAGGTCATCCGGGCGGCCGATGATGCGGGCGTTGTCGATCGTGGCCATTTCCAGTGCCTCTTGCGGGGTGGCGCCGCCGGCCACGAAGGCGCCCATTTCCCAGTGCACGCCCAGGCCCTGCATTTCCCCATGGCTGCCCACGCCCACCAGGCCGCCGGCGCGGCGCAGGCGCATGGCATCGCGGGCAAAGCGGGACCATGTCTGCCAGGGCGCGGCCGTCCAGTGCCGGTCGCGCAGCTTGGCCGCCAGCACGAACGGCGGGGTGAAGCGGGTGAGCCGCCCATCGTCTTGCGGCGCGTGGTTCTCGATTTCGTCGAAGAGCAGGGGCGCGCCGCCATAAAGCACGGTGATCGTGGGCGTGTAGGCAATCTGGCTGGCCACGAACAGGCGGATCACGTCGTCATGGATCGGCGTGATCGGCAGGTTGTGTTCGTTGCCGGAAAAGCCATCGATCGCGTGGGTCAGTTCCAGCACATAGTCCGCCGCGCCTTCGGTGGTGGGCATCATGCCCAGCTTGCGCGCGGCATTGGCCATGTCTTGCCGCCCGGCGCGGTCTCCCACCATGTAGCTCTTGATGTTGCGCGTGCGATAGGCATCGCGATAGCGGGTGAGCACGTCCTGCGCCACGGCCTGGCTGGTGATCGCGCTGTTGACGAAGACGCCCGGCCCGGTGCTGAACAGGCGCGGCCCGGCCGAAAGCCCGGCATCCATGCGATCGGCATAGGCAAAGATATCGGGCGTGAACGGCTGCACTTCCAGAACGGAGGTGACGCCATAGGCCAGCAGCGCGGGAAATTCCCAATGCGTCCCATCGTGGATGGTGCGCGGAATGGGAAAGAAATGCGCGTGGGCATCGATCAGGCCCGGGATGATGAACTTGCCGGCCAGATCGCGCATCTGCGCGCCGGCGGGCAGCGGCACAGTGCCGCGCGGGCCGATTGCGGCGATGCGGTCCCCGACCACCACCACATCGGCATCGGCGATCACCGCGCCATGGTCCATGGTCAGCACCGTGGCCCCGCGCAGCACTTGTGGCACGGACGGCAACGCGCGCGGCACCTGCACCGAGAGATCGCGCGGGGCGGCGGCGCTTTCAGGGTCGGCTGCGGCAAGGGCGGCGGCATTGGCATGGCGCCAGAACGGGCCGGTGGTCCAGGACAGGCCATCGCCATCCCAGCGCATGGTATCGGCGCCGATGCGGGTGATCTGGCGCTGCGCGGTGGCGGCGTCAGCCAGGTTCACCGGCTGGTCCTTGGCGGGCAGGGGCAGCACGTGCAATTCGAACGCGGTGCGCGCGGCCAGCCAGCGGCCATCGGGCGAGAGGCGCAGCTCATCGACCGGGCGCGGTTCCTTGACATATTGCCCGGCCGCACGCGCCACGATGCGGGCGCGCGGGCGCACAGCGCCATCCGCTTCGACCCGGGCGAGGGCGCCGCCGCTGTTCACATACCAGGCGCCATCATCGGTCTGCTGCAGATGCTTGAGGCCGGCGCCATGCGCCATGACGCGCGGCGCGCTGCCATCCTGGCCCAGCGCCACCACATCCACCGGCCAGGCGGGATCGAGTTCGTTTTCCGCGTGCAGCCGGTCGAACTGCGCGGCGCGCAGGGCCACCACGCCGCTGCCGTCGCGGCTCCAGCGCGGCTCAGACCAATAGGCGCCCTGCGGCCCGAGCGGGCGCGGCGCGCCGCCCTTGGCCGCAATGGTCCACACGCCGCCGCCGGTTTCCGCGCTCCACCGCACGAAAGCCAGGGTTTGCCCATCGGGGGACCAGGCCGGCTGGAACGCATTGCCGGCAAACAGCGCGCGCGGCGCGCCCCCGGCGCGGTCGGCCAGATAGAGCGTGCCCAGCGCGGTGAAGGCAATGGTCTTGCCATCGGGAGACAGCGCCGCGCCTTCGGCCAGGTGGCTGCGTACCGTGGGGCCGTCTTCCACGCGCTGGCGCACGCGGCTTTGCGGGGCCAACGTCAGCTTGACCGGCGCGGTGAACGGGATCGGCGTCTGCGCCCCGCTGCCCAGGTCGATCCGCACGAAGCCGCCGTCCTTGGCCAGGATCAGCGCGCGGCCATCGGGGGTGAAGCGATAGCCGGGGGTGAGATCGTAGTAATAGCCGCCTTCCTGGCCATCGTGATCGATCGGCCAGGCAATCCAGCGGTCCTCTCCCGTGGCAAGGTTGCGCAGGCGCAGGCCGGTTTCGCTGCTGGCGGAGGTGGTGCCATCGCGCCGCGCGGCATAGGCCAGCAATTTGCCATCGGGCGAAAGCACCGGGCGCATGCCGCCCGCCACCACGGTTTCCACCGTGCTGGTCGCCAGGTCCTGCCGCACGATGGACCAGGTGGGCGGGTCTTTCTCGGTCCAGGTGTGGCCGCGCTTGGTGGCATACCACACGGCCTTGCCATCGGGCGAGGGCGCCGCGCCCAGGGCGTTGACGCGATCGTCCCAACCTTCGTTGCCCGTTGGCTGCGCTTTTACCAGCACTTGCGCCGCGCCGCCATCGAAGGGCACGCGCCACAGCTCGAACGCCAGAATGGAATGCACCGCGCGGCTGACATAGACGCTGCGGCCATCGGGCGCCCAGGCGGGCGAAGTCATCAGCACGAGCGATCCCTCGTGCGTCAATTGGCGCGCGCCACTGCCGTCTGCGCGCGCGATCCACAGGTTGGTCACGCCCGAACGATCAGACAGGAACGCCACCCATTGCCCATCGGGCGAGGGCACCGGATTGCGTTCGAACGCGGTGCCGGTCAGCACGGCTTGCGCCGCGCCGCCGGCCGCCGGCATGCGGTAGATGTCACCCAGCAAGTCGAACCACAGCCAGGCGCCGTCGGGCGAAAGCGCTGGCTGCGCCCAGGTGGCTTCATGGGCCTGATAGGCCAGTTGCCGGGGCTGCTCAGCCTGAGCAGCCCCATGGACAAGCGCCAGTATCAGGCCAAGTACGGGCGCGGCCTGGCGCATCAGAGCGACCAATCCACCCGCAGGCCCAGCGTGCGCGGGCGGACGATCGAGCCAGCCGGCGTGGCCTGCGAGGTGAACGGCGCGTTGAGAATGCCGAACTTGTCGAACACGTTGTTGGCAAAGACCAGCACGCGCAGCTTTTCGCCCACCGTCACCCCGGCGCGCAGATCGAAGATGTTGAAATTGCCGCGCGTGGCCGTGTTGCCAAAGGCAACCGGGGCCGACGAGAGATAGCGGTGCGCCACTTCGAACGAAGGCTTGAGCGCGGCATCGGCAAATTCGAACTTGAGGTTGTTGGCCACGGACCAGCGCGACGAGCCGGGCAGCACCGAGCCGGAGGCATAGCCGCCGCCCACGGCAAAGGTATCGGGCAGGAACGCGGTAAGGCGTGCATCCTGCAACGTGGCGCTGGTGCTGAAGCTGGCAAAGCGCGTCAGTTGCGCCGTGGCGGCCAGTTCGACCCCGCTGATATTGGCGCTGCCAGCGTTGGAGACATAGGAATAGTAGGACGGCGCCGGGCCGAACAGGCGCGCCTGGATGCCTTTCCAATCGATGTTGAACACCGTGGCTTCGACATAGAGGCGGTTGTCGAGCGCGTGGAATTTCACGCCCATTTCATAGTTCTTGACCCGGTCGCTGTTGTACTTGACCGGGATGGTGGGCAAGAGGCCGGCGTTGGGATTGATCCCGCCCACGCGATAGCCTTCGGAATAGGTGGCGTAAGCGAGGAAATCCTTGGTGGGGCGTGCGGTCAGCGTCACCTTGGGGGTGAAGCCGTCTTCCTTGTTGGAGACATAGCCGGTGGCATCGGTGGCGTGATAGCCGCCTTCATAGCCACCGAGGGCGCCAGCCTGGTTGACCACCGTGGCATTGTAGCGGTTCCAGAAATAGCGGCCGCCCACAGTCAATTCGATATCATGGCGCGGAGCATAGGTCAGTTCGCCAAAGACGCCCACGTCCTGGTTGTAGGCATCGGAGATGTAGCCATAGAGCCGGTCGCCGGGGGTCAGCACGCTGCCGGAATAACCGCCGAACAGGGTGGGATTGGCATTGATATAGTCTTCCGCCCCGTTCTGGAAGATCTGGTCATAGCTGTGCTTGCGCGCTTCCATATAGCTGGCACCGATGAGGTAGCGCAGCGGGCCATTGCCCTTTGACGCCAGGCGCACTTCGGCGGTCTTGATATTGGCATCGGCATTGCCCGCCGAATAAGCCGCGCCCGATCCGGTAGTGACGCCGGTGACATAGTAATAGGGATAGGAGAACTGGGTGAAATTGTGCTTTTCCACGATCGAGCCGATCGCGGTCAGTTCGGCCCCACCCAGGTCCTGGTCCAGGCGCAGCGAGTTCATCCAGAAGCGCGTGCGCTGAGGTTCGGCCCGCGCGGTGTTGCGCGTGTAGGGGTGATCGAGATCGAGGTAGGTCTGGTCTTCCAGGTAGGTATCCTGCCAGGAAGACAGATAGCTGAGCTTGGTGGCGGTGGTGGGCGTCAGCACCACCGAGCCGCGCAGGCCACGCGTGCGGAAATCGTTGCTGCCGTTCACGCCCGTGCCGGGATTGTCGAGATAGCCGGCATCGAAGCGCTGCAGCGCGACCAGGCGCACGGCCAGCTTGTCGGCAATCAGCGGCACGTTGACCATGGCCTTGGCGGCATAGTTCGCCTCGCCATGGGAATTCTTGGTGGTGCCGACCAGGCCCGAGGCCGCCGCATCGATCTTGGTGGGATCAGCCAGGTTCACCACATAGTTGACGAGGCCACCCAGCGTGGAGGAGCCGAACAGCGTGCCCTGTGGCCCGCGCAGCACTTCCACCCGGTTGAGATCGAACGTGTCGACATCGGGAATGGCGATAGGGAAGCCCGGTTCGACCAGCGGCACTTCGTTGAGGTAATAGCCGACCGTGGTCTGGCCCTGTTCGTGATAAGTGGTGGCGGCAATGCCGCGGATCACCACTTCGGAAACGCCGGGCTGGTAATCGTTGAACACCACGCCGGGCAGGCGCGCGATATAGTCGCCCAGGCTTTGCGCGTTGGCGGCGGCCAGGTCCTTGCCCGAAACGGCGCTGGCGGCGATCGGCGTCTGGTCCAGCGCGACCGCGCGCTTGGTGGCGGTGACGACGATGCTGCCGGCGCTTTCGGCGGCCGGTTCATCGGCGGCCAGCGCGGGCTGGGCCGCCAGCGCCAGCGCGGAAACGCCGGCCAGGCAGGCAAGATTCAGTGTGGTCCTCATGGTCTTTCCCCTGTGCATGTCATGGATTGCCCGGTTCGGCTATCCTGTGGTTTCTTCCCCGTGTGCCGCCGCATGGGCCTGCAGGCGGTCGTTATTGAGCCGCCACATCCACCCGGCGAGCACCGGATCGGGATGGGCGGCAATGATTTCGCGCAGTTCGGGCAGGTCTTCCTCCTGCCCCAGCTTGAACCGCGCATCGATGGCGGTGACCATGGCGCGAAAGCCGATGATCCGCGCCATCAGTTGCGGCAGCCGCGCGCCGGCGTCTTCCACCTGCCAGGGTTGCGCCTGGCTCGCCTCGACATGGGTGGTCAGGCGGCGCACGGCGGGCAGGGTGCCTGCTTCGTCAAACGCCACGGTCACGTCGAACGCAGCCACGGCAAAGTTCCAGGTGGGAGCCCAGTGCGGGCGCGACACCAGCGCGGGCGAGACATAGCCCTGCGGCCCCATGAACAGCACGTGCGCACGCGGATCGGCCTGCAAGGCGGCCACTTGCCCATTGCGGCGCGAGCAATGGCCGATCAGCGCCGTGACCTGGCCGGCTTCGTCCAGCTCTGCCACCAGCGGCAGGGGCGTGGCGAAGAAGCCGGCAGCGCCATGGTTGATGAGCCATGCCAGCGGATATTCCGCGATGAGCCGGGCCAGATCGGCGGGAGTGCCAGAGGGAAAGTCCATGCACGCCATCTTGCCGCATGGTTGGCCCGGTAGAAGTGCCAGATCTGCAATCCACAGGGGACCAGTGCGCCCGTGTCACCCCCGGCCCAGCGCGCCCAGCACGCGCACGGCCTGCACGGTGCGATCGGCAGCATGGCTGGCAAAGCCCAGGCGCAGGCCATGGGGGGCATTTTCGGCCAGGCGATAGGATGCCGATTGGGCAAAGGTGATGCCCGCCGCGCCCGCGCCCGCCTCGATCCGGGCGAGCGCGGCAAGATCCTGGAATTCCAGCCACATTGCCAGGCCGCCGGCGGGCAGGCGGGCGCTGACCATGGCGCCCAGTTCGGCCTGCACGGCCTGGGCCAGCGCATCGCGGCGCTGGCCATAGATGCGCGTGGCCTTGCGCGCATGGCGGCGCACTTCGCCTTCCTCGAACAGCATGGCCACGGCATCCTCGGTCAGGCTGTTGCCCATGCCATCGCCGATCGAGACCTGGTGCGCGGCTGCCGCGATCACCGGGGTGGGGGCCACGATATAGCCCACGCGCAGCGCCGGCAGCAGCAGCTTGGACAGGGAGCCGACATAGATCACCACATCGGGCGCATAGGCGGCCATGGGCAGCAAGGGTTGCGAGCCGAAGCGGAATTCGTGGTCGTAATCGTCCTCGATAATGGCAAAGCCGAACTGGCGGGCCAGTTCCACCAGGCGCAGCCGCCGCTCGGGCGCCAGCGAGACGGTGGAGGGGAATTGGTGGTGCGGTGTAAGGAACACGGCGCAGACCTTGCGGGTGCGGCAGGCGCGCTCCACCGCGTCCACATCGATGCCCTCGTCATCAAGGGGCACGGGCAGCACCGGCACCCCGGCCGCCTGGAACGCGGCGACGGCGGGTTCATAAGTCAGCGCCTCGGCCAGGGCAACGGCGCCGGGGCGGGCGAGCAGCCGCGCGGCGAGCGCAATGCCCATCTGGCTGCCGCGTGTGACGCAGATGTTTTCCGCGTCCACCACCAGGCCGCGCTCCTCGCGTAGCATCGTGGCCAGGCTGGCGCGCAACTTGTCGCTGCCGCAAGGATCGCGATAGCCCAGCTGCTGGCGCCGCGCGGCATAGAGCGCGGCGGTGCGAAACGCGCGGGCCAGCGCCTCGGGCGGGAACAGGCTGCCATCGGGGCTGCCTTCGTCCAGCTTGATCACCCGGCCCGGCGGCACGGCAATCGGCCGATCGGGCGGCGGCACGAAGCGATAGATCGGGCGCCGGCCGATGGGCGGGCTGGCCTCGACCGCCTCGGGCCGGCTGCGTGGCAATCGCGTGGCCACCGCCGTGCCCTTGCGCCCGGCCGCCTCCAGCCAACCCTGCGCCACCAGTTCCTCGTAAGCGGTCACCACGGTCTTGCGGTTGAAGCCCAGTTCGGCCGCCAGCTCCCGGCTGCTCGGCAACGCCGAGCCAGGCTGCAGCCGCCCGCGCTCGATCTCGTGGATCAGCGCATGGGCCAACTGCATATAGAGCGGCGTGGCCTGATCGCCACGAATGCGCTGTTGCAGGGTAAGGGACCAGCCGCGGCGCATGGACCTGTCATGGACTCCACAAAAGGGGTGCTGTGGGGTCCAATCGGGGTTTTGGGGCTGGGGGTCAAGGGGCGGTGAAATGGCAAGTAGCGACCAACTCGAGCCGTTGCAGGGCCGGCACCAGCAAGGCTGCTATCGCCGAAATCAGCCATTCCCGCTTACTGAGCCGACCGGCACCTGCGCGCCTCGAATCTAGCCGTTCTCAGGTTCGGATGGCAGGACCTGAAAGCGGACAACTGATTTTTGGAGGACTGCTAACAGCTCTCTCTTTCAGCGATTTTTGTCTGGCGCCGCGTAGCAATATGCGCTGAGATAAAAAAATGGACAGACTTCGCCCTTCGACCACACTTCTCGCCGAAGAATTCGTTCTCGTACAGGCGTGGAAGAAAACATCGGCCTATATCCGATACCATAACTGGTTTTCTGACACTCTTGAGCTTGACAAAACAACGGCCGATTTGCCGCGCTTCATATCCCGCCTGACTCAACGCATCCGCGACAGGCGTTGGGCGCCAACTCCGCTGCGACTTGTGCCTGCCCCGAAAAGTCAGCCTTGGCGCGTTGACCCAGCCAGCGGACATTGGACCCCGACGACAACCCTTCGTGCATCAAAAATCAGGCCGTTAGCCCATGCATCGCTTGAGGATCAGGTTCTAGCCACGGCGATGATGTTGTGCCTGGCTGACCGAGTCGAGACACGGCAAGGCGATCCATCGCGATCTTACACGTCGCAGACGGTACGAAGAAGAGTAACGTCATACGGCAACCGCCTGTTTTGCGATTATGAGCCAGAAGACAAAGTTCTGATACATCGGTGGGGCTCGTCGAAGCTCTATCGAGGCTTCTACCAGGATTACCGGGCTTTTGTCGCAAGGCCCGAGCAGGTCGCAGGCGAACAGGATCGCGCTGGAACTGGAGGCGTCGCGATCGTTCAAGCGGATTTGCGGCAGTTTTATGATAGAGTTCGCCCGGCCTTGCTCCGCGACAAGGTGCGTTCGTTTCATCAACAACAAGACGACGATGAATTTTTCAATGCATTCTCTCAGCTCTTTGATTGGCGCTGGGATTCCGAAGACGCAAATGAAGCTCATCGATACGCACGAGAATCCGAAATCCCCGGTTTTGACCAAATAGCATTGCCGCAGGGGCTGGTTTCAGCCGGATTCTTCTCAAATATCGTGCTCGTAGAATTCGACGAGGCACTGAGGGTTGCGCTCGGGTCCGAAATCGCGCCCGGTGTAATGCTACATGACGCCTGCCGATACGTGGATGATTTGCGTTTGACCGTTTCGGCAGTGTCGGGCGTTCAGATCGAAGAAATAGGCTCGCGTGTCGCAGCGTGGCTGGGCGGCGTGCTCGAACCTTTAGCGCCCGGCTTACTACTTTCCCCAGACAAAACGCAGGCGGCGCTTTATCGAGGCGATGACCAACCGCTAGCACGACAAGCACGGAAAATGCAGCGCATCCAAACTGCTATTTCTGGAGGCTTTGACGCCGCTGGCGGTGAGGAAGTCATCCAGGCAGTTCAGGGTCTTGTACGGTCACAAACAGCACTCATATCGGCAGCTGAAGAAGGTGGCTTGCGGCCATTCACCGCAGTTCCCGATGTACGTGACGAGACGATCGGCCGCTTTGCAGCCGCACGTTTCCGATCAACTTTTCGATCCCTACGCCCGTTGCTCGACAATCGACCCGAGGGTGATCGCTCGTCCGATGCGGGCGATGCGGTGGAAACGTCACTATTTAAGCGGGATCGCCTCTCGCAAGCAGAGCTTGATGATGAGGCCCGAAGTTTTGCATTCAGCCTCTTGAACACTTGGATACGCAACCCTTCAAACGTAAGGCTACTGCGTGTCGCAGTGGACTTGTGGCCGACACCCCAAGTCATAAGAGAGATTCTACATCTCTTCGATCCTTACCTGAAAGGCACGCTCAGGGGGGCGGCTCGAAAGGTGGCATTTTATTGCTTGTCAGAGCTGTTCAGAGCGGGAGCAACTGAAACTGGGATAGTTAATGACGACGAGACGCTGCCGCTGGGGATTGACTTGGAGGGTTACCGCAGCGTGCTAGGTGATACTGCTAGAATTATAGCCTCAAGCAGTGGAAAGCGCTTTCCATGGTATCTGCGTCAACAAGCGCTCTTGTTTCTGATGATCCATGATCGCCGCGCTTCGCATCGTAGCAATCAGAGAGATCCACGCCTCCTGTCTCACTATCATGAGATGATCCGTTTCCTTGCTGGGGAAGCGGGAGACGAAGTTAGCTCCGATATTGCCATAAAGGCAGTAGTCGCACGTCGATCGTTTTTAGCGCGGGCGGACGCAATCGCATTGCTGGGTGATCGAATTGATAGCCGCGTATTCTCGGAAATTGCAGCTCGAGATTTGGAGTTTGCGCGCGAACTGTATGCGGTTTCACCCCACTTGGCCATCGACGGATCGCCTTTAGCCAACGATCTTGGAGCGACGGCTTGGGCGCACGAAGCGGGCGCGATATTCCTCAAGGATTTGGTCTCGCATGGGGGCCTCAAGAATCCCCTTCGCAATGAGATTGGTGTCCTTAGCTTCGCGGCGGCATTCCTTGAAAGAGTGATAGCGGGTACAGTCCCCGTGATTGCAACACCTTCGAGCGTGCATGTTCAGATTGAAGATTGGCGTGGGTTCTCTCACGTTTCCGAGGCAGTCTGTCATGCTGTACCGGTAGGCCTCGGTTATCAGTCGATCTACACCCCCCCCGCTTGGGCCGGGCCAGACGCCTGGCGTTTCCAACTAGGCTTTCTTGTGAGGTTCATTCTCACCGGCCAAGTTGATTTCAGCAAGGTGGCAAGGCCTCCGAGTTGGAAGGAGGAAGCCCCGGTTTATCGCCCCGCGACAAGCCACTGGATGCAGAGACTGTATGGCTTCTACAACGGTCATGATGCCTTTGGAGATGACTGGCTCCCGATCTCGCAATTCACACAGGACCTGCTTTATTCGCTGTTGGCGTGGCCGGGCTGTCGCGCGAACTCAAAGGTTGAAGGGATAGAATCTCCATCCGCGTTACTTGAGACTGTAGAAAGCAGGCTGAGCGAAGCCAAGCTTGCAACGGGCGCGGCTACTAACTTGCTGATGCTTCGCGTGCCCGCACCCAACCCCGGCAAGGCGGAACGTGATCGGCCTTTGCGCGCTTGCGTTGTCCAATCGATCACGCCGGAAGCAGGCGAGATTCTAAGCGATCTCACCGTTTCTGGAAGCGCCATCAGGCGGAAACACAGAAACCATCTATCCACCGCCTTGGCTGCTGTGGTCAAGATGCTTGAGCTACGAGAAACCCATGCCAGTCACGATAATCGGCTCGATTGGCTCATATTCCCTGAACTTTCCATCCACCCGGATGATGTGCAAACTCATCTCGTTCCATTTGCGCGCGCCTATAAGACGCTGATCCTGGTTGGAATGACTTATGAAGAACTGTTCTCAGGGGAGCCATTGGTCAACTCTGCTCTCTGGATAATTCCGAGATACGTTGAAGGGCGTGGTCTGCAAATTTCTGTGCGGAGACAGGGAAAGGGCAATCTCGCTAAGCTTGAAGAGACACTAAACGATCCCGTGCAGAGAGTGATGGGCTTCCGCCCCTGCCAATGGCTTATCGGATACGATTGGTGTCACGAAAGGGACTCAGATCCACTCTGGCTAACTGCTGCCATATGCTATGATGCTACTGATTTACGCCTAGCCTCCGACCTCAGAGACAAATCTGACGTGCTCGCAATCCCAGCTTTAAATCAGGATGTTGGTACCTTCGATCAAATGGCGCAGGCGCTTCATTATCACATGTATCAACTGGTGCTGGTCGCGAACAATGGTGCTTTTGGGGGGAGCAATGCTCACATTCCGCGTGGAGAAGCTTTCCAGCGCCAAGTCTTCCATACGCATGGTCAACCACAGGCAACGATATCGTTCTTGGAAATAAGAGACGTTCGCGAGATGAAGGATCGACGTAGTTTAGGCCGCCTCGACCGCACCGGAAATCGCGGGTGGAAATTCCCTCCCGCTGGCGCTTAAGGGATGTGGGCCACAGCCCTTAAGCAATGGCCAATTATCCATCTAAGCATGGCGCAACCAGATCGAATGATCCGCACCGCAGGCCCGGAGACAAACCTCTGAGCCGAGATTCGTCTTTTCACATTTGCCGATTGACCACAATCAGCTTTGTCTCTGTCGTTCTGTGGTCTCGTGGTGGTAAACGCTGGCTGTCCGCTGCTGGCCAGATCAGCCGCTTGACAGGTCGCGAGGGGACGGCAGGAATGTCCCAAAAGCCCGGCCGGGCCACAATGGCACGGCCGAGCTCCTGTAAAGTCAGCGTGAAGGGTTGGGGAAACCTCAGAACTTCACGCTCGCCTCAACACCCACCAGGCGCCGCGTGCCGGGCGTGATGAACGAGCCGCCGAATTCCACGGCGGTGATCACTTCGTTCAGGTACTGCTTGTCGAGCAGGTTGTTGGCGAAGACGGCGAGGGTGTAGCGGTCGGTCTGGAGGCCGGCGCGCAGGTTGACGATGCCGAAGGCGTTGCGGCGGGCCACGTCGTATTTGCCGTCGCCCACGAAAGCCGGAAGTTGCAGGGCCGAGATCGGGAGGAGGCCGGAGAACACCGTGGGCACCGACTGGTTCTGCACGGTGTGGAACCAGGTGGGGCCGGTGAGGCGATAATCGGCGCGGGTGAACAAGCGCAAGTCGCCACTGAGCGATTGCTCAAATTCGCCGCCCAGGTTGAGCGTGTAGTCGGCGGTGTAGGGCGACTTGTTGCCCACGGTGTAGGGGCGCGAGGAATTGCGCTTGATCTCGCTGTCGGTGTAGTTGAACGAGCCGAACAGCTTGACGCCCTTGATCGGCTTGACCGTGACGCTGGCCTCGATCCCCTTGAGGTCCACGCGGTCGATGTTCGACACCACGCGCAGCAGGCCGAAGCTGCCGACGAAGAATTCGAAGAACTGCATGTCGTGGACCTGGGTGTAATAGCCGGCCAGGTCGAACGTCAGCGCGCCATTGAGCAGGTTGCCCTTGAGGCCCGCTTCCCACGCGCTCGACCATTCCTTGCGGTATTGGTCGTTCACCGTGACGTTGGCGCCAAAGGCGTTGACGAAATTGTCCTTGATGATCTGGGCCGAACCCTGGTTGTTGAACCCGCCCGATTTGAAGCCGATGCCCCAGTTGGCATAGAGGTTGAACTCGCGGCTGGGCTTGTAGCTGAGCGTGACTTTGGGTTCGAACTGTTCGAAGCGGGCGTGCTTGTCGGTCAGCGGGCCGAACGCCTGGCCGGGGTTGATCGGGCCACCAGTGAAGGGATCGGTGGCGGTGGGCACGAGCGAGGACGACTTGCGATCCTCGATATCGTAACGCAGCACCAGGCCGGCATCGAATTTCTCGTTGGGCTTCCATTCCACCGAGCCGAAGCCGGCATAGACGTTGGTCTTGAAGCGATCGGCCAAGAGCAGCGTGGTGGGGTTGGTGGTGTTCGGCGCGTTGTAGAGCTGCTTGATCACGCCATTGCCGGTGTCGGCGCCCAGGCTGACGCCCACGGTGCGCTTGATGTGCAGGTAATAGGCGCCCAACTGCCAGTTGATCTGGCCCAGATCGCCGATCAGGCGCCATTCGGTGCTGATGTCCTGCTGCTTGCGCAGCTGGTATTGCGTGCCGTCGCAGGTGGTGGGGCTGTAGGGCCCGAAGGTGGAGCCGGTGGTGGGCGCGAAGATGAACGGCACCGGGGTCTGCCCGATGAAGCCGGGCGGGTTGACCTTGTAGCCGGTGAGCGCGGCAGTGCTGGCAAAGCAGGAGTTGACCGCGCTTTGCGCCTGCGGGTTGGCAGCGCTGAGGAAGCGGCCGAAATCGGCCGAGGTGCCATCGGCCACCAGATCCTGGTTGACGTTGGAATAGAGCGCCCAGCCGACCAGCTTGATCGTGTCGGTCAACTGGTGGTCCAGCTTGATCGACATGTCGAAGCTGGTCTGGTCGTTGGTGGGGCGGATGTTGCTGTAGAAATTGAACGGGTGGCTGTTGACGTTTTCATAGAACGCGCCGCCGAAATTGGGCAGGTGGAACGCAGCGTTGAACGGCAGCGAGGCGCCGTGGAATTCGCTGTAGCGCGCCTTGATATCGAGCTGCGTGGGGCTGCCCTGGCCCACCATCACGCGGCCGTCGATCGCCCAGTTTTCCTTGTCGTCCACCGTCTTGGAATTGGTGAAGACGTTTTTGTAGAAGCCGTCGGTCTTGTAGTAATAGCCCGCCAGGACAAAGCCCACGTTTTGCGCCAGCGGCCCGGCGACGTGGGCGCTGGCTTCCCAGGTGTTGTAATCGGCATAGGACAGCTTGGCCGCGCCGGTGAAGCTGTCGGTCGGCTTGATCGACTGGAGCACCAGGGCGCCGGCAGCGGCGTTGCGGCCATAGAGCGCGCCTTGCGGGCCCTTGAGCAGTTCCACCTGCTGCAGTGTGCCCTGCGGCTGGTTGAGCTGCGCGGTGTTGGTCTTCAGGATGCCGTCGACGACCAGCGCGACCGAGCTTTCCGCGTCGCGCGCGCCGTTCATGCCGCGAATGTTGATCTGGGTATCGCCCGCTTCGGCCGTGCCGGTGACGATGGTGACGCCCGGCGTCAGCTTGACGAAATCCTCTGCCTTGACCGCGCCGGTGCGTTGCAGCGCATCGGCAGTGAGCACCGCAACCGAGGCGGGCACATCCTGCAGGCGTTCGTTCTGGCGACGAGCGGTGACGATGATGCCACTGTCATCCGCCGGCACGGCGCCCGATTGCGGCGCTTCCTGGGCAAGGGCGGGCGTGGCGAGCGCGGCGGCAAGCATGGCGGCAGGCGCCGAGGCCGTGGCGAGGAAAGCGGAGTGGGAAAGTCGCATTGCATTCTCCCTGTTCGGTGGCGCCCGCGAATCCATCGCGGTGCCGATGTCACCCGCCGGTCTTTTTCGTGCCCCCATGGCTGACGCGGCTTGATGGAAACAAAGAGTATTGTATACAAATACCGCAGGTCAAGATATAAACCGCCCAGACCAGGGGATTTGGAGAAAGCTGTGTCCCGCGCTTCCGACCGTGCCTATGAGGCCATCCGCAGCATGATCCTGTCGGGCGAATTGCCCGCCGGCGCGCAGCTTGCGGAAGAAGCCCTGGCCGAGCGCTGCGGCGTTTCGCGCACCCCGGTTCGCGAGGCGCTGCGACGGCTGGAATCCGACCTTCTGGTGACGCGGACCGACACCCAGCGCAGCTTTGTGGCCGACTGGTCGATCGACGATGTGGCAGACGCGTTCGAACTGCGCGCCCTGTTGGAAGGCAAGGCGGCACGGCGGGCGGCCGAACGCATGACGGACGCGGCGCTTGCGCGGATTCGCGATGCGAATCACCGCTTGGGCGATGCTATTCGCCGGCCGGTGCCCGATGTTGCGGTGTTTCTCGACGCGAATCGGGATTTCCACGCAGCAATTCTGGACGTGGCCGGATCGCGCCGTCTGGCAGCGCTGCTTGCCACGCTGATCGAGCAGCCGGTGGTGTGGCGCACGGCGCATCATTATGGCCGCGAGGCGCTCAATCGATCCTATGGCGAGCACGAGGAATTGATCGCCGCCTTTGCCCGGCGCGATGGCCCCTGGGCGGAAGCGATCATGACCGGGCACATCCTGCGCGCCTATCACGCCTATGCCGATGCGCATCGCGGGCTGGCGGAACGGGACCAGCGAGAGGCTGCCGAGTAATGTATACAGAATCTGTCGAGATGGTCGAAGTCTCCCCGCGCGACGGGCTGCAGAACGAAAAGACCCTGATTTCCACCACCGACAAGATCGCGCTGGTGGAGCGGGCGATTGCGGCGGGCGCGCGGCGGATCGAAGTGACGAGCTTCGTCAATCCCAAGGCCGTGCCGCAGATGGCCGATGCCGAGGCGGTCTGCGCCGGCCTGCCGTGGCGCAACGATGTAACCTATATCGGCCTGGTGATGAATGCGCGTGGCGCGGCGCGGGCGATCGATACGGGGCGGATCGACCAGCTTGGCGCGGTTGCGGTGGCGACGGACACTTTTGCCAGGGCCAACCAGGGCCAGACCAGCGACGGCTCGGTGGCCGCCGCGCAGGAAATCATCGCCATGGCGCGCCAGGCGGGCAAGACCGGGCAGGTGACCATTGCCGCCGCGTTCGGCTGCCCGTTCGAAGGTGAAGTGGCCGAAGACCGCGTTGTGGCCATGGCGCTCGCACTGGCAGAAGCAGACCCGGTGGAAATCGGCCTGGCTGACACGATCGGCGTGGGCAATCCCGCGCATGTCATCTCTTTGGTGGGCAAGATCCGCGCCGCCGTGCCGCGCATTCCCGTGCGGGTGCATTTCCACAACACGCGCGGCACCGGCCTGGCCAATGTCTGGGCCGCGATCGGCGCGGGGGCCGTCAGCGTGGACGCGGCCATCGGCGGGCTGGGCGGCTGCCCGTTTGCGCCGGGCGCGGCGGGCAACGTTTCGACCGAAGACGTGGCCTATATGCTGGAGCGCGCGCGGATCGGCACCGGGCTGAACCTGCCCGCGCTGGTGGCGGCCAACCACTGGCTGGGCAGCGTGATGGACCGCACTTTGCCCGGCATGGTGGCCAAGGCGCCACCGTTCCCCAAGCCAGCGCAGGCTTGAACATACCTTAGCATCGGCACGCACAAACGCTTTCTTGAAGGGATTGTTGGACGATGGGTTATCGGCTTGGCGTGGATGTCGGCGGCACGTTTACCGACCTTCTGCTGTTCGACACGCACAGCGGCGCGTTCTGGCGGCACAAGACGCCATCGACGCCGCACGACAGTTCCGAAGGCATCTTGAATGGCGTGACCGCGATCTGCGCCAAGGCGGGCATTGCCGCGGGCGCAATCGACTATTTCCTGCATGGCACCACCGTCGCCACCAATGCCGTTCTGGAAGGCAAGGGCGCGCGCGTGGGCCTGGTGACGACCGAAGGCTATCGCGACATCATGCAGATCGCGCGCAGCTATGTGCCCGGGGGCCTGGCCGGCTGGATCATCTGGCCCAAGCCGCAGCCGCTGGCCGCGCTGGAAGACACCGTGACGGTAAAAGGCCGCATGGACGCGCAAGGGCAGGAAGTGCGCCCGCTCGATGAAGCGGATGTGCGTGCGCAACTGGCCAAGCTGAAGGCGCAGGGCGTGGAAGCGGTGACGGTCAGCCTGATCAACGCCTATGCCAATGGCACGCACGAGGCGCGGATCGGGCAGATCGCGGCCGACGTGTTGCCCGGCCTGCCGATTTCGCTGAGCCACGAAGTGCTGCCGGAAATGCAGGAATACGAACGCACGCTGACGACGGTGGCCAATGCCAGCGTGCGCCCGGTGGTGGGCAAGTATGTTTCCAACTTGCGCAACCGCCTGGCCGCCGAGGGGATGACCGGCAAGCTCTCGCTGCTGCGGTCCGACGGCGGGCTGATGAGCGCGCAGAAGGCCGAGGAGCACCCGGTCAGCATCCTGATGTCCGGCCCGGCGGGCGGGGTGACGGGGGCGATCTGGGTGGGCCGCAATGCCGGCATCCGCAATATCCTGACGCTTGACGTGGGCGGCACCAGCACCGACGTGGCGCTGATCGAAAATCTTGAGCCGCGCCGCCAGCGCACCACCGAAGTGGGCCATCTTTCGGTGCGCGCCTCCGCGCTCGATGTGAAGACGGTGGGCGCCGGCGGCGGCTCCATCGCGTATGTTCCCGCGCTGACCAGAGCCCTTCGGGTCGGGCCGCAGAGCGCAGGAGCGGTGCCGGGGCCGGTCGCCTATGGCAAAGGCGGCACGGCCCCCACCGTAACCGATGCCAACGTGGTGCTGGGCTATCTGCCCGAAAACCTGCTGGGTGGCACGTTCCAGCTGGACCGGGAAGGCGCCAAGGCAGCGGTGCAGACCATTGCCGATGCGCTGGGCATTGGCCTGATGGAAGCCGCGCGCGGGATCATCGACATCGTCAACGAGAACATGTTCGGCGCGCTGCGGATGATTTCGGTGCAGCAGGGCTATGACCCACGCGATTTTGCGCTGATGGGCTTTGGCGGGGCAGGGCCGCTGCACGTCAATGCCGTGGCGCGGCTGATGGGCAGCTGGCCGGCGGTTTCTCCGGTCAGCCCCGGCGTGCTCTGCGCGCTGGGCGATGCCACCACGCGCATGCGCACCGAAACCGCGCGTTCGTGGTCGCGCCTGGCGCGCGATACGGCGGCGCATGACCTGGTGGCCGTGCTGGACGAAATGGCGGCGCACGTGCGGGCCGAACTGCTGGCCGATGGCGTGCCCGAAAGCGAGATTGCCACGAGTTTCGAAGTCGACGTGCGCTATGCCGGGCAGGCCTTCGAAGTGCCGCTGTCGATCACCGCGCAGATCCTGGCCGAGGATGGCATTGCCGGGGTGCTCGCCCGCTTCGACGAAGAGCACAAGCGGCTGTTCACGTTCAACATGGATACCCCGCACGAGATCGTGAACTTGCGCGCGGTGGCGCTGGGCCGCGCGCTCGATCTGCCCGCCGCCGAACTGGAGCAGGGCAACGGCGATCCATCGGCGGCCAAAGTGCGCGACCATGTGCTGTGGATGGACGGGGCCGAACACGCCGCCGTCATCTATGACCGTGCGCGGTTGAAGGCGGGGGACGTGATCCCCGGGCCGGCCATCGTCTGCGAAATGGATTCGACCACGCTGATCGAGACCGGGTGCGTGGGCACGGTCGACAAGGTCGGCAACATCCTGATCAACCTGGCCTGACGAAAGGGAAAAGCGATGCCTGCAACAATCGTTCAGACCAACCCGACGCCCTTTGCCAAAGTGGCGATCGACCCCGTCACGCTCGACATCATCGAGAACGCACTGCGCAACGCGCGCGTGGAAATGGATGCCACGCTGGTGCGCACTGCCATGTCGCCCGGCATTCGCGAACAGGGCGATGCCTTTCCCCTGATTGCCGACCATACCGGCAAGATGATCGTGGGCCAGTTCGGCAGCTTCATCGGCGGCTTCCTGGCCAATTACGAAGGCACGCTGGAAGACGGCGACATGATCTTCCTGTCCGATCCATATTCGGTGGATGGCGCGATCAGCCATTCCAACGATTGGCTGGTGTTGTTGCCGGTGTTCAAGGACGGGCGGCTGATCGCCTATACCTCGATGTTCGGGCACCAGAGCGATATCGGCGGCAAAGTCGTCGGCTCGATGCCGATCAACGCGCGCTCGATCTATGAGGAAGGCGTGCGCATTCCGCCGGTAAAGATCTGGAAGAAAGGCGAATACAACGCCGATCTGATGAAGCTGGTGATGCACCAGACGCGCAAGCCCGATTGGTGCGCGGCCGATCTCAATGCGCTGATTGCCTCGTGCCGCGTGGCCGCGCGCCGCGTGGTCGAGATGGCCGAGCGGTTTGGCGACGATGTCTATGTCTCGGCCACGCAGGAATTGCTGGCGCGCAACCATCGCGCGATGAAGACCCTGCTGGCCCAGGCGGTGAGCGAGGAACCGGTCAGCTTCGAAGACTATATCTGCGACGATGGCATGGGCTTTGGCCCCTATCGCATCAAGTGCACGATGTGGCGCGAGGGCGACAAGGTCGTGCTCGATTTCGATGGCACCGATCCGCAGAGCGTGGCCTCGATCAATTTCTATCTCAACGAGAACATGTTCAAGATGTTCTTCGGCATCTACATGATCATGGTCTTCGATCCGCAGATCCTGTTCAACGACGGATTCTATGACCTGATCGACGTGCGCATTCCCGAAGGCAGCCTGCTCAAGCCCCGCTTTCCCGCCGCGCTTTCGGGCCGCACCCATGCGCTGGGCCGCATTTTCGACATTCTGGGCGGGCTGCTGGGGCAAAAGACGCCGCAGTTCCTCAATGCCGCCGGTTTTTCGTCCAGCCCGCACTTGTTCTATTCGGGCAACGATACGCGGCCCGGCCAGGGCAATGCCTGGTTCCAGCTGTTCCAGATCGGCTTTGGCGGCATTCCCGGCCGCCCGCTGGGCGATGGGCCGGATGGCCATTCGCTGTGGCCGGGGTTCACCAACGTGCCCAACGAGTTCCTGGAACGCTATTTCCCGATGATCATCGAACGCTATTCGACCGAGCCGGATTCGGGCGGGGCGGGGCTGCATCGCGGCGGCAACGGCATCCACATGACCTATCGCTTTCTCAGCGCCGGGACGATTGCCATCCACGACGACCGCTGGTTCGTGCCGCCCTGGGGCGTCAACGGCGGCGATCCGGGCAAGCGTGCGCGCAAGATCCTGGAAAAGGCCGACGGCACCATGGTGATCGTAGGCAACAAGGTGGAAGACGTGGCGGTGGCGGAAGGCGACCAGTTGCACTTCATCACCTGGGGTGGCGGCGGCTGGGGCGATCCGCTGGACCGCGATCCCGCGCTGGTGGGCAAGGAAATCGTGCAGGGGCTGGTCACGCCCAAGGGCGCACGCGCCTATGGCGTGGTGGCCGATGATGGGGGCGTGGTGAACGAAGCCGCCACGGCTGCCCTGCGCGCGCAGATGCGCGAGGGCCGGGGCGGAGACCTGCCGGTGTTCAACACCGGGCCGGGGCTTGATGCCCTGCGCGCGGCCTGCCAGGCGGAAACCGGGCTGCCGGCGCCGATCCAGCCGGTGTGGCCGCATGCAGAGGCGGCGGAGTGATCATGAACAACGGTGCATTGCAGGACATTCGCGTGGTGGAACTGGGCCAGCTGCTGGCTGGCCCGTTCTGCGGACAATTGCTGGGCGACATGGGCGCCGACGTCATCAAGGTGGAGCCGCCGGTAACGGGCGACCCGATGCGCGAATGGGGCCAGGGCAGCGAAAAGGTGCAGTGGGAAGTGATCGCGCGCAACAAGCGCTCGGTCAGCGCCAACTTGCGCGTGCCCGAAGGCCAGGCGCTGGTGAAGCGGCTGATCGCCCATGCCGACGTGGTGATCGAGAATTTCAAGCCGGGCACGCTGGAAAAGTGGGGCATGGGGCCCGATGTGCTCTTGGCCGAATTCCCCCACCTGATCATCGCGCGCATGTCTGGCTATGGCCAGACCGGCCCCTATTCCGACCGCGCCGGGTTTGGCGGGATCGGCGAGGCGATGGGCGGCTGGCGCTATATCGTGGGCGAACCCGATCGTCCGCCCAGCCGCATGGGCGTTTCCATCGGAGACACGCTGACTGCCACTTATGGCTGCATGGGCGTACTGGCCGCGCTGCATGTGAAGGACAGGACCGGGCAAGGCCAGGTGATCGACACCGCGCTCTATGAAAGCGTGCTGCAGGTGATGGAAGGCCTGGTGCCGGAATATGATCGCATGGGCCTGATCCGCGAGCGGTCCGGCTCGATCCTCAAGGGCATTGCCCCGTCCAACGTCTATTCCTGCAAGGACGGGGAATTCATGATCGGGGCCAACAAGGATTCGCTGTGGAAGCGGCTTGCCACGGCCATGGGGCGGCCCGAACTGGGCGACGATCCGCGCTATGCCACGCACCTGGCGCGGGGCGAGAACCAGACCGAGCTGGACAACCTGATCAACGATTGGACGCTGACGCTGACCATGGACGAAGTGGACGCGCTGATGATCGCGCATTCGATCCCCGCAGGGCGCGTCTATCGCGCGCCCGACATGTTGGACGATCCGCACTTCCAGGCGCGCGAAGCGATCATCGAAGTCGAGACCGAACGCTTCGGCCCGCTCAAGATGCAGTCCACGTTCCCCAAGTTTTCCGCCACGCCCGGCGGGGTGCGACGGCCCGCGCCGGTGCAGGTGGGGCAGCACAACGCCGAAATCTATGGGCAACTGCTGGGCCTGGACGATGCGGCGCTGGCCGATATGGCCGCGCGCGGGGTGATTTGACGTGGCGAAGGACGAAGCCGACCTGGCCGACAACTATGCCGGCGCCTTCGATGGGCGGTTGCCGTTCGGCACGCGCCCCGCGCTCTTGCTGATCGACCTGGTGGAAGCCTATTTCCAGCCCACCTCGCCGCTCTATGCCGGGATCGAGGCTGCGCTCGACAGTGCGGTGCGGATGACGGCGGCGGCGCGCGCGGCTGGGCTGCCGGTGATTTTCACCAACGTGGAATACCAGCCCGGTGGCGCCGATGGCGGCGTGTTCTACCGCAAGGTTCCCGCGCTCAAGGTGTTCGAGAAGGGCTCGCCGCTTGGCGCTTTTCCTCCCGCACTCGCCCCGCAGGACGGCGATGTGGTGATCACCAAGCGCTACGCCTCGGCCTTTTTCGCCACGCACCTGGCCGCCACGTTGACGGCGCTGGGCGTGGATACCGTGCTGGTCTGCGGCACCTCCACCTCAGGCTGCATACGCGCCACCGCGCTCGATGCCTGCCAGAACGGCTTCCTGCCCTTCGTGGTGGCCGATGCCTGTGGCGACCGGCACCTGGCTCCCCACGAAGCCAACCTGTTCGATCTCCAGGCCAAATATGCCGAAGTGGTGAGCGAAGCGCAGGCCCTGGCGCTGATCGCGGGCCTGCGCTGACGCTTTACTTGCCGTAAGCGGAGGGCTTTGGCCACCAAGTGAGCGTGTGGGCATCGTGGGCCGAGGTCCAGATGCCGTGCGGGGCAAAGCGCAGGCCGCCGCTGCCGGCCGGCTTGCCCACGCGCGCGTCGATCGCCATGGTCTTGGCGTCGATCACGGCAAAGACCTGGTCGTCGGTGGTGCGCAGCCAGACTTTGCCTTCGCCGGTGTCGATGTCACCCCACTTGAGGTTGTCGCCCACCTTGACGCGGCCGAGCAGGGCGCCGGTCTGCGGATCGATCCGCGCCAGGGTGCCATCGCCCTGTTCCTGCACCCACACGCTGCCTTCGCCCGCCGCGAGGAAACCCGGCGCGTTGCCCAGCGGAGTGCGCGCGGTGACGGTCATGGTTGCGGGATCGATGCGCTGCAGGCTTTGCTGCTGGGCGCTCACCACCCACACCGCGCCTTCGCCAAAGGCCATGTACCATGTGCCCGGATCAACCGCGACGGTGCCGACCACGCTGTTGGTGGCTGGGTCGATGCGAGCAACCACACCCTTGGGGTCGCTGGCGATCCACACCGAGCCGGCGCCGGCCACCACGTTGAGTTCACCTTCCTTTTGGTTGGCAATGCCGGTGGCGATAGTCGCGACTAGCTTGCCGGTCTTGGTATCGATGCGGTTGACAGTGCGATCGGCGCAGTTCGCCACCCACAACGCGCCATCGGCAATCGCCATGCCCCCGCAGGGATGCGCGAGCGGGACGCTCGCCTTCATGCCCTTGAGCGACCATTGTTCCACGCGGCCGCGATTGGTGGCCCAGACGGTGTTGCCATCCACCGCGAGGAAATCGGCAAAGCCGGGCACTTGCAGCACCACCGGCTTGGGCGCGGCGTGGGCGGTAAAGGGAGTAAGAGCGAGCAGCGTAGCGGTAAGCAAGCGTTTCATCGGCGAATACTCCCTGATGATCTCCACCTTCGTCACCCCGGGCTTGACCCGGGGTCCAGCTTCTTCTTTTCCCGCCGCCGAAAGAAAGCTGGACCCCGGATCAAGTCCGGGGTGACGGGTGGGTGGCTGGGATGACGAAGTGGCGGATGAGGCTTTTGGACTTTATGCCGTGGCCTTCTGCGCGATGAAGGCGCGCCAGCCGCCCAGCGCGGTGATGTCTTGCGCCCCGGCAATCGCGCGCGGTTCGGCGACAAAGCCCTTGACGCTGCTGCCGTCGGCCAGCGTCACCGTGCCGATGGCCAGCGGCGCGGGCACTTCCACGGTGAAGCTGCCGAATTCGGCCACGCCCAATTCATAAACTTCCACCGCGATGGCGGCGCCGTCTTCGCTGTGGATCAGCGCGGGCTTGGGCGGCACACTGTCGGCCATGGCATAGAGGCGATAGGTGGGGGCGGTGGTCGTCGCTTCCACGAACGTGGCGTTGCGGCTGGCCAGCTGCCAGTGCAGCGGCATGTCTTTCAGGTGCGCGCCGACAACGGCGAGTTTCACGGTCTGCATCTTGCCCTCCAGATCGAGCGGGGGTGGGGGTGGCAAATTGGCCACCGAGAGATAGGCATCGGCGAGGTCAAGCAGCGCGCGGTCGCTGTCGGCCGGGCCGATCAGCGTAATGCCGAAACCGGTGGCATTGGCGCGCACGCCCGCCGGCACGGCGAGCGCGGCCATGCCGAGCAGGTTGACGAAATTGGTGTAGAACCCAAGGTTGCTGTTGAGCGCGATGGGCGCGGCGGCGAGCTCCGCCACGCGATAGGCGGTGCCGGTGGTGGGGAAGGCGAGCGCGTCGATCTCGTCCCACAGCTGGTCGGCATGGCGCTTCAATTCGGCCAGGCGATAGATGCCGTTGAACAACTCCACCGCGCTCTTGTCCAAGCCCGGTTCCACCACGGCGCGCACAGTGGGATCGATCGCACCGGGGTTTTCCGCCAGCAACGTGGCCAGCGCCGCCGTGCGCTCTGCCACCCATGGCCCGCCATAGAGCAACTGCGCCGCTTCCTGCAGCGGGGCGTAGTCGATTTCCACCAGCGTGCCGATCTGGCTGAGGTGTTCCAGCGCGCGATCATAGCAATATTCGGATTCCGCGTCGCCGAACCATTGCCGCTGCTGGCGCTTGGGCACGCCGATGACCCGGCCAGCGATGGGCTTGTCGGCCAGCGACTTGGACCACGGATCGGCCGCGTCATAGCCGGCCACGACATGATCGACCAAACGCGCATCGGCCGTATCGGCCGTGAACACCGATATGCAATCGAGCGAGCGGCAGGCCGGCACCAGGCCCGAGGTGGACCAGCGGCCCTTGGTGGGTTTCATGCCCACGAGGTGGTTGAACGCGGCGGGCACGCGGCCCGATCCGGCGGTGTCGGTGCCCAGCGCAAAGGGCACGAGGCCCGCCGCCACAGCAATGGACGAGCCGGAGCTGGAGCCGCCCGAAACATAGGCGAGGTTGCTGGCATTGCGCGGAATGCCATAGGGGCTGCGCGTGCCGACCAGGCCGGTGGCGAACTGATCCAGGTTGGTCTTGCCCACGCAGATCGCGCCCGCCGCTTCCAGCCGCGCCACCACCGTGGCCGACGCCGCCGGATCGAAGGCGAAGGCCGGGCAGGCCGCCGTGGTGGCCAGGCCGGCCACGTCGATATTGTCTTTTGCGGCAAAGGGCACGCCGGCCAGTGGCAAGTGCTCGCCCGCCGCCACGCGCGCGTCCACTGCCGCAGCTTTGGCCAGCAGCGTTTCGGGCGCGGCGCGGCTGATCCAGATCTGGGGCTGGACCGCCTCATAGGCGGCAATGCGCGCCAGGGTCTGTTCCATCACCGCGTGGGCGGTGGTTTCGCCATCGTGGACTGCGGCGGCCAGGTTGCTGGCGGAGAGACGCGGCGCGCTCATGCGTGCCTCCGCAGCGCGAGCATCGGGGCGCCGGGTTGCAGGGCCTGCTTCTCCTGCATGTAGAGCGCGGCGACCACGCCGCTGCCGGGGCTTTCCACCGCGCATTCCATCTTCATCGCCTCCAGCACGGCGATGGTATCGCCGGCTTTCACTTCATCGCCTTCGGCCACCAGCAGCTTCCACACGCTGCCGCCGAACGGCGCCTCGACCAGGTCCGCGCCATCGGGCACATCGACGCTACCGGCGACCGGGGCATCGGCATCGGCCAGGTCGGTCACGCGGTCGAATTCGCCACGCCGCTGCCAGTCAGCGCGTTCTTCATCGAACGCCGCCACGCGCTGCGCTTCGAACGCGGCGATTTCGGCGGCATTGTCGGCCAGGAACTGGCGATAGTCGGCCAGGCGGAATTCCGACGGCTCGATCCGGATCGAACGGCGCCCGGTGGGGAAATCGCGGCGCCATTCCACCAGCTCTTCGGCGCTAACCGGATAGAAGCGGATCTGGTCGAAGAAGCGCAGCAGCCAGGGCTTGCCCTCGATAAAGGCGTCTGTCTGGCGGTGGGTGTTCCACACCTGGATGGTGCGACCGAACAGCTGGTAGCCGCCCGGCCCCTCCATGCCATAGATGCACATATAGGCGCCGCCGATGCCGACCACGTTGGGCGGGGTCCAGGTGCGGGCCGGATTGTACTTGGTGGTGACCAGGCGATGGCGCGGATCGACCGGGGTAGCGACCGGCGCGCCCAGGTAAACATCGCCCAGCCCCATGACGAGGTAGTTGGCCTCGAAAATCAGGTTCTCGACCGCCGCTGCATCAGCCAGGCCGTTGACGCGGCGGATGAATTCGATGTTGTCCGGGCACCACGGCGCGTCGTCGCGCACCGCGCCCATGTACTTCTGGATGGTCTCAAGCGTGGCCGGATCGCGCCAGCTCAAGGGCAAGTGCACGATGCGCGAGGGGATGGTGAAATCCTCCAAGTCGCCCAAGTGCTCTTCCGCCGCGATCAGCGCGGCGAGCATCGCCTGCTGGTTGAGCCCGAGGCCATCGAAATGGACCTGGAGCGAGCGGATGCCGGGCACCACGTCGATCACGCCGGGCAGGGCCATGCGCTCCAGTTCGGTCATCAAGGCGTGCACGCGGATGCGCAGCTCGATATCGAGCGTGATCGGCCCGTATTCGACGAGGATGTTGCGATCGCCCTGCTGGCGATAGACGGTGCGCGGGCGCGCGCCTTGCGCGGCGATTTCGGCCAGGATCGGCGAAAGCGTCTCGATTTCGCGCGCGGGGCGGGGAGCGGGCACGGTGCCGTCTTCCACCAGCGCGCGTTGCGCCGCGTCCGCCGCCTGGGCATCGGCAATGGACACCGGCACGAAGCGGAGCCGGTCGCCGGGTACGAGTTGGCCGATCTTCCAGCGGTCTGCCGCGATCACCACGAAGGGGCAGACGAACCCGCCCAGCGACGGCCCATCGGGGCCCAGGATGATCGGCATGTCGCCGGTGAAATCGACCGCACCGATGGCATAGGGGTTGTCGTGAATGTTCGACGGGTGCAGCCCGGCCTCGCCGCCATCGGCGCGGGCCCATTGCGGCTTGGGGCCGATCAGGCGCACGCCGGTGCGGTTGGAATTGTAGTGCACTTGCCAATCGGCGCCCACGACCATGGCGATATCTTCATCGGTGAAGAAATCGGGCGCGCCGTGCGGGCCATAAAGCACGCGCAGGGTCCATTCGTTGCCCATCGCGGGCAGGGCCACGGCGGGCAGCGGCGCGGCGGTATCCTGCTGGCCCAGATGAACCACATCGCCCGCCACCAGGCGCCGCGCGGCATGGCCGCCGAACTGGCCCAGCTCGAACGTGGCGCGGCTGCCCAGATAGGGCGCGATATCGAGCCCGCCGGCAATCAGCAGATAGCCGCGCATGCCGCCGCCACGCGTGCGGCCCATGGCCAGAGTCTGCCCGTCGGCAATGTCCACCGCCTCACCCAGCGGCACGGCCTGGCCATCGAGCGTGGCGCCGAAATCGGCCCCGGTCAGGCAGATGCGGGCCGGCGCGGTGAACGCCAGGGTCGGCCCGGTGTGAGTCATTTCCAGGCCCGCCATGCCTTCGGGATTGCCGAGCAGGCGGTTGCCCAGGCGGAACGACTGGTCGTCCATCGGCCCCGATGGCGGCACGCCCACGGCCCACAAGTGCTGGCGCCCCGGCCAATCCTGCACGGTGGTGGCCGTGCCGCCGCTGATCACGCGGAAACTGTCGGGCACGAATGTGATCGCGTCGAGCACGCGGGTGGATACGGCGCCCGTGACGAAGGCCTCGCTTGCCACCACGCGGCGCAGCCAGCGCAAGTTGGTCTCGATCCCGTCGACCCGTGCGCGTGCCAGCGCCTCCTGCATCGCCGCCACCGCCGCCTCGCGCGTGGGGCCATGCACGATCAGCTTGGCGAGCATGGGATCGTACCAGGCGCTCACTTCGGTGCCGGCGCTGACCCAGGTTTCGGTACGGATGTCAGCGGGAAATTCCACCGCCGTCAGCGTGCCCGAAGTGGGCCGGTAATCGAGCGCGGGATCTTCGGCATAGAGCCGCACCTGGACCGAATGGCCACTCGGCACGGTGGGCGACGTATCGAGGAACGCAAAGTCTCCCGCGCCGCCGCGCACCATCCATTCGACCAGGTCGATCCCCATGACCTCTTCGGTGACGCCGTGTTCGACCTGAAGGCGGGTGTTCATTTCCAGGAAGAAGAATTCCTGGGCATCGGCGTCATAAAGGAATTCCACCGTGCCGGCGGAGCGGTAGTGCGCCGCCTGGCCCAAGCGGATGGCCGCGTCATAAAGCGCCTCGCGCACAGATTGCGGCAGGAGCGGGGCAGGGGCTTCTTCCACCACTTTCTGGTTACGGCGTTGCAGGGAGCAGTCGCGCTCGCCCAGGGCGACGATGCGACCCTCGCCGTCGCCGAAGATCTGCACTTCGACATGGCGCGCGCGGCGCACGTAGCGTTCGAGGAACACGCCGGCATCGCCGAAATTGCTTTGCCCCAGGCGCGCCACGGTGGCAAAGCCCTCGCGCACGTCGGCCTCGCCCTCGCACACGCGCATGCCGATGCCACCGCCGCCAGCCGTGGCCTTGAGCATGATCGGATAGCCGATCGTGGCGGCCGCAGCGACTGCCTCTTCCTCGCTGGTCAAAAGGTCCGTGCCCGGCGCCAGCGGCACGCCATGGGCCTTGGCCAGGTCGCGCGCGCTGTGTTTGAGCCCGAAAGTGCGGATGTTATCGGGCGTCGGCCCGATGAACACGATCCCTTCCGCCGCGCAGGCATCGGCAAATTCGACGTTCTCCGCCAGGAAGCCATAGCCGGGATGGATCGCGCCCGCGCCGGTTGCCTTGGCCGCCGCGATGATCGCGGGGATGTTGAGATAGCTTTCGCTGGCGCGCGCCGGGCCGATGCACACCGCCTCGTCGGCCAGGGCCACGTGGGCAGAGCCTTCGTCGGCCTGGGAATAGACCGCCACCGAACGCAGGCCCATCTGGCGCAGCGTGCGGATGATGCGGGTGGCGATGGCGCCGCGGTTGGCGATGAGAACGGTATCGAACATCATGCAGCGGCCACGATCATGCGCACGGGGGTGGGATTGAACGCGTTGCAGGGATTGTTGATCTGCGGGCAATTGGACACGACCACGATCACGTCCATCTCTGCGCGCAAGTCCACCGTCAGGCCCGGCGCGGAAATGCCATCGACAATGCCCAGCGACCCATCGGCTTCCACCGGCACGTTCATGAAGAAGTTGATGTTGGAAACGATGTCGCGCTTGCCGCGCCCTTCCCAAAGGTTTGCCTCAAGGAAGTTTTCGACGCAGGCATGTTGCGACTTGGTGTGATGACCATAACGCAAGGTGTTGGATTCGCACGAACAAGCCCCGCCGATCGTGTCGTGATATTCCACCGCGCTGGCCGTGATCGTCATCATCGCGCGCCCTTCGTTGGAACGCAGCACGGTGCCGGTGCGCAGGAACAGGTTGCCTTGTGCCGCCACGGTATCCTGCGCAGAATAGCGTTCGGCATCGTCGGCCGCGCTATAGAGCAGGAAATCGACCGCCTGGTTGCCTTCCAGATCGACGATGCGCAGCGTCTGGCCCTTGGCAACATGGTAGAGCCAGGGCGCGCGGGCGGGCACGATCTCGTCGTGCACGATGGTGGCCGGCAGCCCGGCGAGATGAAGATCGCTCGACATGGGTATCCGTCCTTTGCTCAGCGGCGGAAATAGTCTTCGACATTGAGGAAGGCGCGCAGGCCTTCGGGCGTCGCATTGCGGATGGGATCGTTGCCCAGCGTCACCGGGCCGCGCCAGGCCGTGGCGCGCAGCGGGGTGACGGTATATTCGCCGCGCGGATCGAGCACGTGGGGCACGTTGGCGATCACCACGATCACGTCCATTTCCGCGCGCAGCAAGATCTCGCGCCCCGGTGCAAAGGGGCCGACCAGCGGGGTGATCGTGCCGTCTTCCTCGATCCGCGTGCCCTTGAACAGGTTGATGCACGGGTGCACGTCGCGCCGCGTCAGGCCGTGCTTGGCCGCGCCCAGAATGAAGCGGTCACGCCCGTTGGGGCAGGCGCCACTGTTGCGCCCTTCGCCATATTTGGCGGCATTGGTGGCCGCGTTGGACGTGCCGGCAAAGCAATCGTGCGTGCCCGCGCCATCTTCCACGATCGACAGCAGCACGCGGCCCATATCGGACAGCAGCAGCTTGCCCGCGCCGAGATAGGCATTCCACTGCACTTTCACCGTATCGGCCACGTTGAGCCGTTCGGTGGGCATGGTGGCGTTGAACACTTGCAGCCCGGCACAGGCATCGCCGCGCGTGTCGATCAGGCGCAGCCGCGTGCCGCGCGCCAGAACCCGCGTGGCATAGCCGCCCGCGGCAATGGTTTCTTCCCACAGCAGGTCGGCCGGGCCGACGCCCTCGGGCAGGTCATCCGCCTTGGGCGGCAGCACGGGCATGGTTTCCACCACGGTGCCGCCCATGCTGCGGGCATGATCGCGCGCGGCCAGCGGGTTGGCGAGGGGGGATGTAATGAGCGTATCGGTCATGCGGCCGCTCCATCGGATGCGTCCTTGCCGTCGTCCTGGACATAGATCGGCGGCAGCAGGGCAGTGGTGGTGACAAGTTCGAGTTGCTGGACGCCGCGCACTCGGCGTAGCGCATCGGACAGTTCCTTGAGCCGCACGGCCGGGCCCTGCACCAGCAGGACTTCCAGGCTCTGGTCGTCTTCCAGGAAGACGTGCTGGGCCGAAATCACTTCCTTAAGGTAATCGGCCTGGGTCTGCGCCAGTTGGTGGCGCACGCGGCCGCGGTCGCCGCGATAGACCAGGGTGACCGTGCCGGCCAGCATCTCGTCGGGGCGGGTCAGGGCTTCGTGCTCGGCCAGGGCATGGCGGATCAGTTCGGCAATCAGTTGCGAGCGCGAGGGCAACTGGCGTTCTTCCACCATCATGTCGAGCTTGCGGAACAAGTCTGCCGGCAAGCTCATGCTCAACCGGGCGAGCGTGGCGGTCTCGCTGCTCATGGGCGGTTCTCTCTTGTCATACGGCAAGCCTTTGCGGCGGTGCCTGTTCTGCTTCGGCCTGGGCAGGTGCGGCCTCGTCGTCTTCGCGCGGGCGCAACGGCAGGTCATAGACCACGGTGGCGCCATAGCGATGCGGCGCGTGGGGATCATGGCGGCGCTTGTCGAGCGCGAGCACCCGCGTGCCCAGCGAAAACGCCTCGCGGATGTCGTGCGTGACCATGATCACGGTCAGCGCATGTTCGCGCCACAAGCGGCGGATCAGCAAGTGCATGTCGGCCCGGATGCCCGGATCGAGCGCGCCGAACGGTTCATCCAGCAAGAGGATGCGCGGCCGCTTGAGCAGGGCCTGGGCGATCGCCAGGCGCTGCTGCATGCCGCCCGAAAGCTGCGCGGGATAGAGATGCAGCGCATCGCCCAGCCCCACGGCTTCGAGCATTGCGGTGGCTTCTTCCTGCGCGGCGCGGCGGGCGGCGCCGAACAGGCGGGCCAGCAGCGGCGATTGCGCACATTCCAGGCCGAACATGGTGTTTTGCAACGCGGTGAGGTGCGGGAACACCGAATAGCGTTGGAACACCACGCCGCGATCGGGGCCGCATTCGGGCGGCAGGACCGTGCCATCCAGGCTGATCGTGCCGCGCGTGGGCACTTCCTGGCCCAGCACGAGGCGGAGCAGGCTGCTCTTGCCCGCGCCCGAGGGACCGACGATCGAAACGAAGCTGCCGGCGGCAACATCGAGGTTGATCTTTTCCAGGACGATCTTGTCCCCGAATTCAACCCAGACATTGCGAAGCGAAAGGAGCGTGGTCAATGGCTTGCTCCATAGGCCCAGGGGAAGGCGCGGCGGCTTGCCTGGGACAGGGCAAAGTCCATGGCGATGGCCAACAGCGCAATCCACGCCACATAGGGAATGATCACGTCCATCGAGAGATAGCGCCGCACCAGGAAGATGCGATAGCCAAGCCCGGTGTCCGACGCGATCGCTTCGGCCGAGATCAGGAAGACCCATGCAGGCCCAAGCGCCAGGCGCACCGCCTGGATCAGGCGCGGCATGGCCTGGGGCAGGGCAACGCGGATCATGATCTGCCAGCTGCTGGCCCCCAGCGTCTGCGCCTTGATGATCTGTTCGCGTGGCAGGCTGGCGATGTGGTCGGTGATGTCGCGGATCATGGCCGGGGCGATCCCCACCACGATCAGCGCCACCTTGGCCGTTTCACCCAGGCCCAGCGCGATGAACAGGATGGGCAGCAGCGCGATCGGCGGGATGACGGCGATGGCGGTGACCAGCGGCCCGAGCGTGGCGCGCACCGGCGGCAGCACGCCCAGCACCAGGCCGGCCACCAGCGCGCCCAGCGTGGCAAGGCCCAGGCCAAGGCCGAGGCGTTCCAGGCTGGCCAGTGTGTCGGTCCAGAAGAGGAAGTGGCCCGACAGCGGATCGGCCTGGAACAGCAGGGCCGAAAGACCGCGCGCCATGGCATCGGGCAAGGGCAGGATCTTGTCCGACGGGTTGAGCGCGTGACGCTGCGCCGCCAGGACGAGATAGACCACCAGCAAGGCCAGGATCGGCAGGGCGCCGGCGATCATCCTGTCGTTGCGGCGCATGTTTCGGTTGACCCACCGCATGGTGTGCATCCCTGTTGCAACGGCCGATCGACGCGGCCAGAGGATGAGGCGGCGCGCGCAGGCGCCGCCCGATGTCAAAGCTTGCCGGCGGCGGCCAATTTCATGAAGCTGTCATCGAAACGCAGCGTCACGTGCGCCGGATCGCCCAGCGTCTTGCCACCGGGGAACGCCATCCCGACCGCATCGGCCGAACTGGCGCCCTTGAACAGGCCCTTGGAAAAGCTGAAATCGCGCACCCGCGTCATCGTGGTGATCAGCGCGGGACTGTCCGCCGCGGCCACGGCGGCGGCAGGCTGATCATAGAGGAACGTGGTGGTCAGCTGCTTGTCAAAGGTTTCGGGGCTGGCGCCCGAAAGCTTGGCCATCGCGGCGCGCGCCTGGCGGCCCTGTTCGTCCTGGCGCTTCATCAGCGCCATGGTTTCATACCAGATGCCCGCCAGTGCCTTGCCCAGCGCGGGATTGGCCTTGAGCGTGTTGGTATCGACCGCCAGGAGATCGAGGATTTCGCCCGGAATCTGCGCCGAGGAGAAAACCTGATTGGCACCGGCCTGACCACGCATGACCGAAAGCTGCGGGTTCCAGGCCACCGCCGCCTGGGCGTCGGGGCTCGAGAAGGCACTCACGATATCCGCGTCCGACGTATTGACTGTCTTGACATCGGTGAGCGAAAGGCCGGCGGAACCGAGGGCACGAGCGAGCAGGTAGTGCGACACCGAGAGCTCGACCAGGTAGATTTGCTTGCCCTTGAGCGCGGCAACCGAATTGGCACCCTTGAGCAGGACGCCGTCGTTGCCGTTGGAATAGTCACCCACGATGATCGCGCTGGTATCCTTGCCCCCGGCGGCAGGAATGGTCAGCGCATCCATGTTGGTGACCGTCACGCCATCGAACTTGCCGGCGGTGTACTGGTTCACCGACTCGACATAGTCGTTTACTTGGACGATATTGATCTTGATGCCGTACTTGTCAGCCCATTTCTTTACAATGCCCGCCTGTTGGGCATAGGGCCAGGGCATCCAGCCGGCATAGATAGACCAGCCGATGTTGAATTCGGTTTTCTTGGCCGCCCCGGCATCGGGTGCCGAAGAGCATGACGCCATCATCAGCGTGCTTGCCAGAAGTGCGATCTTACCCGCCGTGCCAATCATCTTCATCATGATTCGCGCCCCTTTCGCACTGCACCATCGCTGCAAAGCGCACCCTTGTCCATGGCAAATATTACACATCTTCATTTTTGTAATAACGGCCGATCGACGTGACATCGCCGCCTGCGGGCACTGGCATCGCGCAGGGAGGAGCTGGGCTCTGGCGGCAAGCGCCGTTATCAAAGGCATTTCGCGAGACTGGCGCCGATCTGCGCCCCGCCGAGATCACACTTTGCGCATGCGCGATTCGCGAATCAAGCGCGAATATGCAGCGGCAATGCGATGACCACTTGGTCAGAAGCCGGTCTGGCCCGCCAGGCGCGTGCCGCAAGTGCGAGAAAATCGGCACTTTCCGGTATGTTTCCTGTGGGTGAATCATACTGAACGACACGAAAATTATTACGCTTGACCGAATATGTAATATCGGTACCGTGTTGGGTGTCGATAGTTCAGGGCGACACAATAAAAACACAACGAGTGGGTCACCTTTGGCCAAGCCAGTCGCGGCTTGGCAATGGGACAGTCTGCGGATTTCCACACGCCTCGCGGCGAGGCGGCCTTGCGCCTTTGGCGCAGGGGCACGCCGCATCCGGCAAGGTCCGCAGCCCGACCCCTCTTGTCAACGACGCGATGCAAGGTGCCAGGCCGGCAATCGGCCGGTGCGTGCCCGGCAAACGGGCTGATCCCTTGGGAGGGGATGTCACGGAGCACAGGCTTTCTGATAACAAAACGAGGGGCTGAAGTGACCAAGCGATCTTTCCGAACGAACCTGCTGGGCGCCACGATGCTGCTCGGTTGTGCTGCGATGCCGGCCATGGCCCACGCCCAGGCGGCGCCGGCTGGTGATGCCGGGGCCGATGCTGGCGCGGATGCCAACAGCGGGCCTGACGCCAACTACATCGTGGTGACGGCCACGCGGCGCGCCACCACGCTGCAGGATGCGCCGATCAACATCAGCGCGGTCAGCCCCCAGGAACTCGCCCGCCAGCGCATCGACGACATCAAGTCGCTTTCGGCCTTCACCCCCGGCATGACGGTGTCGGACACCGGCCCTGGCTCTTCCGGCAAGATCGTGCTGCGCGGCATCAATTCGGGCGATTCCAGCGTCGAAGGCGCCAATGCCAACAGCGCGGTGGGCGTCTACCTGGGCGAAGTGCCGCTCTACCTCGATCTCAAGCTGCTCGACATCGATCACGTCGAAGTGTTGCAGGGGCCACAGGGCACGCTTTATGGCCTGGGCACGCTGGCCGGCGCAGTGCGCTACATGCCCAAGCGCCCGGATACGGACCACTACACGGTAGACCTGCATGGCCGCTGGTTTGGCGAAAGCCACAGCAGCCAGGCTGGCGTGAATGCCGATGGCACCGTCAACATCCCGATCGTGAAGGACCACATCGCGCTGCGCAGCACGGTGGGCTATTACGACAATCCCGGTTTCATCGATTATAACTACCTGCTGCGCGAACCGGGCGTTTCCAACCCGCAGCCGGTGCGCGGCACCGATGCATCGGATGCGTCATTCGGCAGCGCCTCGCAGCGGGCAGCCAACTTCTATTCCAAGAAGGATGTGAACTACGAACACACCTTCACCACGCGCAACCAGTTGCTGCTGCAGGCGAGCCCGGACTTCAAGCTCTACCTGACGTATGCCCACCAGATCACCAAGACCGGCGGCCGCCAGGCCAACGGCGCGGGCGTGCTGGGCACCGGCAATTACGAAGCGCCGTGGCGCTATCTCGAACCGACCAGCCGCAAGTCGGATCTCTATTCGGCCGAATTCAACGTGAACCTGTTCGACGTGGCCCAGCTGGTGGCGACGACCGCGTTCACCAACCAGACGATCATTACCCAGCGCGACAATACCGACCTGCTGCTGGACCTCGACTATGGCTATGAAGCCTTCCCCAACTTCTCGTCGTACAACCGCTCCACGGCCAAGTATCGCCAGTTCAACGAGGAAGTGCGCCTGGTTTCGACCCACGGCGGCCCGTTCAGCTGGGTGATCGGCGGGTTCTACAACAACCAGCGCTATGGGTCGCAGTATCGCGAATATGTGCCCGGCTATCCCGAGTTTGCCGGCATCTATCGCCCTGACAATCTGGAATACATGTCGTTCGTCAACACCCGCACCAAGGAAAAGGCGGTCTATGGCGAAGGCACGTTCCACATCACCAAGGATTGGCAGGTCACCGGCGGTCTGCGTTATTTCAAGTATGACGCCTTTGCCGAAGGCGGCACCGATACGCCGCTGTTCAGCAGCTACACGCCTTATCCGCTGGTGGTCTTTGCCCCGCAGCGCATCAAGTCGGGCGCGACGGGTGACGATGGCTTCGTGTGGAAAGCCAACACCTCGTACAAGTTCAGCCCCGATCTCATGGCCTATTTCACCTACAGCACCGGCTATCGCACCGGCAACGTGAACCGCGTGGCGCCTTGCGTGCTGCCGCTTGACCCGGATGTGCAGAATGTCTGCGCGCTGCCCAACGAGCTGTCGTTCGGCCCGGACAAGACGCGCAACCGCGAACTGGGCCTGCGCGGCGCGCTTTTCGACAAGAAGCTGCAATTCACGCTCAGCGGCTTCATCGTCACCTGGTCGGGCGTGCAGGTGCCCAGCCAGACGGTGAACGGCGCGGTGGGCATTACCGTGAACGGCAGCACTGCCGTTTCCAAGGGCATCGACTTTTCCAGCCACCTCAAGATCACGCCGCGCCTGACGATCGATGGCACCTATTCCTACAACGATGCGCACCTGACGGCCGACGCGCCGGGGATCGTGGTCAGCAGCGGCGTCAATTACGATGCCTATGCCGGCGATCGCCTGCCCGGCTCCACCAAGCATGCCGGCAGTCTGGGCGCGACCTATACTTATCCGATCGGTGATGGGAAGGATATCGAGGCAAGCTGGGCCACGACCTATACCGGCAACATATATTCCCGCGTCGGCCTGCGCGGCAATGGCGAGGTCATCCCGGCCTATACCACGCACCGCGCCTCGGTTACCTATCACAGCGATATGTTCGACATTGGCGTCTACGCCGACAATATCTTCGACAAGTATGCCGTCACGGCGGTCGAGAACGACCGCAGTTCCTACAATCGCACGCGGACCGGTGTGGTGGAGCGCTATTACGCCTATGGTGTCTTGACGCCGCGCCGCGTCGGGCTTGAAATGACGTTCCACTACAAGTGATGCCGTGATCGGGCCCGGCCCCGTTGCGCGACGGTGCGCAAGGGGCCGGGCCACCACGCGATGTGCACCTGCGATTTTCTCCGCGATCCCAGATTGAGCAAGCAACTGGAATGGATGGGACAGACATGAAACAGCGGCTGACCGGGTTGATCCCGCCCGCCACGCTTGTGGCGGTGGTGCTGTTCTGGGCCTTTGCGCCCAAAAGCGTGGTCGATTATCCCTGGACCCTCACGATCATGGCCACGGCCATTTCAGCCTGGCTGCTGCTGCTCGAATGGCTGTTCGAGCGTCACGAGGGCTGGCGCATGAACTGGCGCGAGTTCTGGACGGATTCGTTCTATGTCGTGCTCAGTTCCACGGTGATTTCCTGGGCCACCGAATACTTTGCCGATTCCCCGCTCAAGGCGGCCAAGGCCAGCGTCGGCCTGGCCACGCCGTGGCTTGGGGAAATGCCGTTCCTGGCGCAAGTGGCGCTGATCTTCTTCCTGTTCGAATTCGGCCAGTACTGGATGCACCGCGCGATGCACAACTGGCATCCGCTGTGGCTCACCCATGCGCCGCATCACCACATCACCCAACTCAACGCGCTCAAGGGCTATGTCGGCAATCCGCTGGAGCTGTTCCTGATCAGCCTGGGCGTGATCGCGCTGCTCGATTTCAGCCCGGTGGCGATCCTGTGCGCAGCCAGCGTGGGCAACGTGGTGGCCGGCTTTGCCCATGCCAACGTGCGTGCCGATCCGCCGCCGTTCTATTCGTTCTTCTTTACCACGATCCGCCATCACAGCCTGCACCACTCGGTCGGCTATGAAGAAACCCGCTGCAACTATGCCAACTCGATGATCCTGATCGACCGCGTGCTGGGCACCTATCGCGAGGGCGAGGGCGTGCTGGTGGGGCAGGACGAGCGCCGCCGGCTGTCGATCAAGGAGCAGTTCCTGTTTCCCTTCGTGCCGGTGATCGACGCGATCAAGGCGCGCCGCGAGCGCCGCGAAGAGGTGCGGGGCTGAACCGGGGCGCTTTGCTTGCCACGGCCGTGCCGAACATGGCACAGCGCGGAATGACTTTGACCGACCCTGGGATCGCTGCGGCACGCCAAGCCCTTGCGCGTGGCGATCTGCCCGCCACGGCCCGCACCGCGCAGGCCGTTCTGGCCGTGGCGCCCGATCACGCCGAGGCGCAATTCCTGCTGGGCCTGGCGCTGGCCGGCATGGGCCAGGTGCGCCATGGCATCGCGCAGATCATGGCGGCCGTCGCGCGCGATCCGCAAGGCGAGTACCGCGCGCAACTGGCGCGGTTGCTGATCATGACGCGCCAGGACAGCGCGGCAGCGCAAGTGCTGGCCGATGCCGAAGGAGCGCTGCCCGATGATGCGCTGAGCCGCGATACCATGGGCTGCGTCTATGCGCGCCTGGGTGATCACGCCGCTTCGCTGCCCCACTTTGCGCATGCCGTGGCGGGCGAGCCGGACAATCTCGAATACCGTTACAACCACGCCGCCGCGCTCAATTTCGTGGGCGCGGTCGATGCGGCAGAGGCCGCGCTCGAAGCGTTGCTGGCGCTGGCCCCGGGCCACGGCCGCGCGCACCATCTGCTTGCCGGCCTCAAGCGGCACAGCGCGGGCGCCAACCATGTGCCACGCCTGCGCGCGCGCTTGACGGCCGCACAAGACCCGCAGGATCGCTTGCTGCTGGGCTATGCCCTGGCCAAGGAACTGGACGATCTGGGCGAAGACCAAGCCGCGTTTGCCGCGCTGGCAGCAGCCAATGCCGAGCATCGCGCCCGGCTGCCCTATCGTTTCGAGACGGACGCGGCCAATTTCGATGCGATCGTGGCCACGTGGCCGGCGCTGGCGCGTGCGCGCGTTTCCGCGCCGCCCGCAGAGGCGCCGATCTTTGTGATCGGCATGCCGCGCACCGGCACCACGCTGGTCGACCGCATCGCGTCTTCACACGCGCAAGTGGAAAGCGCGGGCGAACTGCAGGCCATGCCGCTGGCGGTAAAGCACGCGGCAGGCACGCGCACGCGCACCGTGCTCGATCCCGAAACCATCGCGGCCCTGGCGCAGGCCGATCTGGGCACCGTGGGCCATGATTACCTTGCGCGCGCGCACCACCACCGCCGCAATCCCAATCTGCGCTTTGTCGATAAATTTCCCGGAAATTTTCATTATTCCGGGATAGTGGCCCGCTGCTTTCCCAACGCGCGCATCATATGCCTGCGCCGCCATCCGATGGACACGGTGCTGAGCAACTTTCGCAACCTCTTCGCGATCACCTCGCGCTATTACGACTACAGCTATGACCTGATGGACATCGCGCGGTATTACGTGCGCTTCGACCGCCTGATGGCATTCTGGCACCAGGCGCTGCCGGGCCGGATTCTCGACGTGCAATATGAAGACCTGGTGGCCGACCAGGAAGGCGTCACGCGCCGCATGCTGGAACACTGTGGCCTGGAATGGGATGCCGCCTGCCTCGATTTCCATCGCAATGCCGCGCCGGTGTCCACGCCCAGCGCGGCCCAGGTCCGCCGGCCGCTCTACCGCGATGCCCTGGCGCGGTGGAAACGGCACGAAGCGGCGCTGGCCCCGGTCGCCGCCTATTTTGCCGGCGAGGGCATCAGCATTACCTGAGCTTGCGGCTCAGACCGGCGGCGCAGCCGGATCGAGCGCGCGGTAACGGAACGCGCGGAACACGGCCTGGCCCTTGCCGGCGGCGAACAGCGCGGGGCGCAGGCTCAACAGATTGTCCATCGTGTTGGCATTATAGCCGGCCACATATGTGCGCACCGCGTGGCGCGTCCAGGTGCGGCCATCGAGGCTGTAGTGGAACGTCACCACCTGGTCCGCGCTGGTGATGCGCAACTGCATGCGCCGTGCAGGCGGGGCGGGTTCCTGCCAATAGGCCGCCTTGCCGCCGCGATAGGTGATCATGCGCTGGCCATCCAGGCCCATGCCCAGGAAGAGGCGGTCATCGAAGAACAGCAGCAACCCGCCTTGCACCTCGCCCACCAGCTCCACATCCACGGTGATTTCGAATGCGCGATCGCCCACTTGCTGCGTCAACACCGTGCCATCGTGCGGGCCGCTGCCCTTGGCCTGGAGTGCCAGGCTCTTGTCGGCAATCCGCACCCGCGCGCTGTCGGATGGCGCACTGGCATAGAGTGTCCACAGCCGGCCGAGCGCCTCATGCTGGAAATCGTCGGAATGCGCCATGCCGTGGGGCACTGCCGTGCCGGCAGGCTTGGGCAGGGGCCGCGACAGATCGCCACCGGTGGCGCGGAACCAGCCATCGTCGGTCCACGCGATGGGTTCGAGCAGCGTCTGCCGGCCCAGCGTCTGATAGCCGTTTTCATAGGCATGATAGACCATGTACCATTGCCCGCCCGGCCCTTCCACGCAGGTGGCATGCCCACGCGACCACCACAGGTCTGCGTCGGAACGGGCGCGCACGATCGGATTGTGCGGGCAATTTTCCCACGGACCGTTGACCGAGCGCGCGCGCGCCACAGCCACCATATGGCCGGTGGCCGGGCCGCTGGTGCCGCCCACCGCATTGACCAGATAGAACCAGGGCCCGCGGCGGAACAGCTTGGGTCCCTCGGGAGACCACGCCTCGGTGATCCAGTCATCGGGATAGTGCCAGGCTTCATAGGCTTTTTCCACCGGGCCGGCCGTGGCCAGGCCATCGGCGGACAGGCGCACGCGCTTGCCTTCGTTGAAGAACAGGTAGCGTTGCCCATCTTCGCCCACCACGTGGCCGGGATCGATCAGGTCCTGCACGCCCAGGTCGATCGGTTCGCTCCACGGCCCCTCCATCGATGGCGCATGGATCACGTAGATATTGGCAAAGCCACGCAACGGCGGCGACCACGGCGCCTTCATGAAAGGGATATAGATAAAATAGCGATCGCCGTGCTTGGCGATGTCGACCGCAAAGACCGTGCCCAGTGGCTTGGCCAGTGCCGGCCCCAGCGGGCGCCAGTTCACCAGGTCGCGCGAATGCCAGATCAGCAGGCCAGGCGCCCCATCGAACGAGGAATGCGTCATGTAGTAGTCGTCGCCGTCCTTGAGGACCGACGGATCGGGATAGTCACCCGAGAGAATCGGGTTGAGATAGAAGCCGTTACCCAGATCCGCCTTGCGCTGGCCTTCGATTCCGCGCGGCCAGACAGGGGCACCGGTCGCGCCAGGGATCGCGGCGTCGGCAGCCTGGCTGCGGCCGCCAGGGGCCGCCATGGCCCGCGTGCCCTGGGTGCCACAGGCCGCGGCGGCACTGGCAAGCGCGATCTTGATCGCGGCACGGCGGGATTCCATCAAAGCCTCTCCTAATTAGAACTTATACTCTACTTTAGACGCGAGGCGCGCCGCTTGGCAAGCGCGCAGACGCGCCAGTGCCAAAGCCGGCGGGGCCCGTGGTTCGTCACCCTGTTGCAACATTGCTGCCGTAATCCCTGCGCTTTGCGTGAGGGTGTGGCGATGCATTGCCTGGTGGTGGAAGACGATCCGGTGATTGCGGCCCATGTGCTCGACGGGTTGCGTGGTGCCGGGCGATCGGCCGACCATGCGGCCACCGGGCAGGCGGCGCTCGATTGCATGGCGCGGGCACGCTATGATGCGGTGGTGCTCGATCGCATGCTGCCCGACCTGGGCGGGCTCGAGGTGTTGCGCGCGCTGAACACACTGGGCGCGGCGGGCGAAGCGCGGCCCCCGGTGCTGGTGTTGAGCGCGCTGGGTTCGCTGGCCGACCGGATCGAGGGGCTGGAAGCGGGCGGCGACGATTACCTGGCCAAGCCCTTTGCCATGGAAGAACTGCTTGCCCGGCTCAACGCCATCACCCGCCGCCGCCCGGTCCAACCCGAAGGCGCGGGCCTGGCGGTGGGGCGCCTGGTGCTTGATCCCTCGCGCCACTGCGCGGGGTTCGATGGGCGGCAGGCGCTGCTCAATCGCAAGCTCTATTCGCTTCTGGCGCACATGATGCGCCACGCCGACAAAGTGGTGACGCGCGACATGCTGCTGGAGCATGTCTGGGGCTATGCCTTTGCCCCCACGACCAACATCGTGGAAAGCAACATGAGCCGGCTGCGCACGCGATTGCTGGAACTGGACATCGACCCGATCGAAACGCAGCGCGGCCATGGCTATGTGCTGCGCAGCGGCCTGTGTGCCTGAAGCCGCGCACGTGAAGGGCCGCCTTTTCCCCTCTGCCATGGCGCGACTGGGCATTGCGCGCCTGGGCATCGGGCGCCTGGCGATCCAGTTCGGCACGCTGTTTGCCTTGGCCATGCTGGCAATGGGCCTGGTGGTCTTCCTGGTGGCGCAACAGCGCATTTCCCGCCGCATCGACGACGCGCTGGAATATCACAGCGCCAAGTATCTGGCGGCCGAGCACGGCCAGGTGGCCAGCAGTGCCGTCGTGGCCGGGCGGATCGAGGCGTGGCAACGACAAAAGGCCTTGAGCGAGCGCACTTATATCCTGTTCGCCCCCGATGGCCGGTTGATGGCCGGGCGCCTGCGCATTCCGCCACCGCCGCAAGGCTTTTCGCAAGTCCGCTATGTCAGCCGCGCGCATGTGGTGCACAAGGGACGGGCGCTCGCAACGCGCCTGCCCGACGGCGCGCTGTTTGCCGTGGTTCAGCACAGCGAAGCGGCCGAAAGCCTGCAAGCCATGCTGCCCTGGATGGTGCTGGCAATCTTTGCCTGCGCGCTTTTGGCGGGGCTGGCGGTGACCACGCTGTTCGCCCGGCAGACCGCATTGCGCCTGGCCGAGACGCAGGCCGCCGCCGACGCGATTGCCCGAGGCGATCTTTCCCGGCGTATTGCCACCGACCGGCTGGACGGCATGTTTGCCGAGCAGGCGGCCAGCCTCAACCGCATGCTCGATCGCATGGCGGAGCTGGTCAATGCGCAGCGCCAGTTTTCCAGCGCGCTGGCGCACGACTTGCGCACGCCGCTGGCCCGGCTGCGCGGGCTGCTCGCCGCTGCCCGGCCCGGTGACGAGGCGCAAAGCGATGGCCTGATCGAGCGGGCCGAGCGCGAATGCGCCTCGGTCATCGCGATTTTCGATGCCTTGCTGCGGCTGGCAGAACTGGAGTCCGGCCGCCATCCCACGGCGGTTGCGCCGCTGGACTTGGGGCATCTGGTGGCCGATGTGGCCGAAACGATGGAGCCCGTGCTGGCCGATCATGGCGGCACCTTGCGCCTTACCCGCCTGGACGATGCCGTGGTGCGGGCCGATGCCGGCCTGGTCAACCAGTTGCTGGTCAACCTGCTGGAAAACGTGGCCACGCACACGCCACCGGGCACCACCGCCACCCTGCGGGTGGAGCGCGCGGACACTGGCGCCGTGGTGATCCTGGCCGACGACGGACCGGGGCTGGGGGCGGCCGATCGCAGCCGCGTGGTGCGCCCGTTCGAACGGGGGGCGGAAAGCGCCGGGCGGCGCGGCAGCGGCCTTGGCCTGTCGATCGCCCAGGCAATCCTGCGCTTTCACGGCGGCACTCTGGCGCTGGCCGACAATGCGCCGGGGCTGGAAGTGCGGATGACCTTCCCCGGTTAAAGGGCCACGGCGGTTCCAACATTCTCAATTTGCAATGTTGCGGGGAATCGCGGCGGGCCCCCCGGGCTTGTCGCACAACTGTCATGCCCGCTGCCTAGCGGGACGGCAGGCGCAAGGGGATGGCCCCGGCGCCCATGGGGTTTCACACGATGCGAATGTTCCGGTCCGCGGCCGCGCTGGCGGCTGCCTGCCTGGCCGTGCCCGCCGCCTATGCAGCCGATGCGCCCGATCCGGCGCCGCGCTGGCTTTCGGCACAGGTCTTTGCGCCCACCCACGCCTTTGCCCCGCCGCCCGCACCTGGTTCGGTGGAGGAGCGGCTCGATCTCGATCGCCTGCGCGCGTTGATTGCCGCCACGCCACCGGCGCGGCGCGAACAGGCCGACTGGGACGGCAAGCACGAAGAACCGGCGATCTTCGACCAGGCGCTGGGCCAGGACCTGGCCAAGCTGCCCCACACCATGGCGCTGTTGACGCTGGTGCAGGATGAGGTGGAACGCGTGGTCGCGCAGGCCAAGCATCATTTCCGCCGCGCGCGGCCGTTCATGGTCGATCCTGCCTTGCCCCACTGCGGCAAGGGTGAAAACGCGCTGAAAGCCTATCCCAGCGGGCACGCTGCGTTCGCCTGGGCCACGGCCTGGACCCTGGCGCAATTGACCCCGGTCCATGCCGCCGCGGTGATGGCCCGCGCGCAGGATTATGGCCTGAGCCGCGAGATATGCGGCGTCCACTATGCCAGCGACGTGGAAGCCAGCCACGGCATGGCCACCGCCGCTGCCCAAGCCCTGCTTACCGATCCGCGCCTGGCCGCCATGGTCGCTGCCGCGCGCGCCGAATGGCCCCGGCCGTAAATCCTTTCCCCGCGTCCCAAGAGGAAACATCATGACCAAGCACCCCTTCCGCGCCGCGTTGCTCGCCGCGTCCAGCCTGGTGGCGACGACCGCCCATGCCGCCGATGCTGCGGCTGCCAGCGCCTCTGCCGATCCGCAATCGACCACCGCCAATCAGGCCGGCCAGGCCAACGACGCGCAGTCGCTGACCTCGTCCGACATCCTCGTGATCGGCAGCCGCGCCGCCGAAGTGGCCCCGATCGCCGCCTCGCTCACCACCACGCAGCCCCAGGCCGCGGTGAGCCGCGAATTCATCGACAACGCCAACGCCGCGTCCGATTTCAACCAGTTGATCGCGATCACGCCCAGCGTTTCGATTTCGGGCAACAACAACGGCACCGGCTTTACCGAAAGCAAGGCCACGATCCGCGGCTTCCAGGATGGCGATTACAACGTCACCTATGACTCGATCCCCTTTGCCGACACCAACAACCCCACGCACCATTCCACCGCGTTCTTCCCCACCACCACGATAGAAACCGTGGTGGTCGATCGTGGGCCGGGCAACGCCAGCCAGCTGGGCCAGGCAACCTATGGCGGCAACATCAACATGTATTCCCGCGCCGCCAAGGACGAGATGGGCGGCCAGGTCCAGGGGCTGCTGGGCAACTGGAACACCTTCATCGGCCGCGCCGAATTCCAGAGCGGCAAGATCGACAAGCTGGGCGGCGCCAAGTTCGTGCTGGCCGGGCAGTTCCTGCGCTCCGACGGGGCGCTGACCAATTCGCCGGTCAATTCCAAGAACCTGTTTGCCAAGGCGGTGATCCCCATCGGCAGCGCGCATACGCTGACGCTGCTGAGCACGTGGAACCGCAACTTCTATTACCAGTCGGATTCGCAGAAGGGCGCGACTTGCGGCACCGGCGGCACGGCGCTGGCTGCCGGCACGCAGCTGACGGCCGACAACTGCACGGCCGCCTCGCAGATCGGAACCTATGGCTTGAACTATGGCCTGGGCAGCGATCCGACCAAGCAGGACTACTGGAAGTACAACCGCACCGACAAGACCACGGACTTTTCGTATATCCGCCTGCAGAGCAAGCTGGCGCCGGGCCTGTCGATGGACAACCGCGCCTATATGTATGGCTATACCAACAACACGCTTTCGGGCACGACCGGCACGGTGGTGACCGGCTTTACCGGCGCGGGCACGACGGCTTCGCCCTACAAGGCGGTAAGCGCGCCGGCCGATGTGCTGGGCTACTACAAGCTCAACAAGTATCGCGTGCTGGGCTATATCGGCCAGCTCAACTACGATTTCTCGCTCGGCAAGATCCGCGTGGGCGGCTGGTATGAATATGCCGATACCGATCGCGCCCGGCTCGATCTGGACCGCACCACCGGGCTGCCTTCCTACAACGAAAAGTTTGCGCCGGTGACCGCAACGGCCACTCTGCCCAGCGTGGCGCTCGCCAACGTCAACTACCTGCAATATTCGAAGTGGAACCAGTACCAGCTCTTTGCCGAGTTCGAGTTCCACCCGATCGAGGCGCTGGCGATTACGCCGGGCGTGAAATACGTGCATTTCAACCGCGCGATCAGTGGCCCGGTCAACCAGAAGAGCCGCACCCCGATCGACACCGAGGCGACCTGGACCAAGACGCTGCCGTTTGCCACGATCAACTGGCAGGCGACAAGCAACTGGGCGTTCTACGGCCAATATGCCCAGGGCATGTATGTGCCCGACCTGTCCAGCTTCTACACCAGCAGCGGCACGGCCAACGACCAGGCGGTGCAGCAGCAGAACCTTTCAAAGCTGCAACCGCAGACCTCCACCAACTATCAGGTGGGCACGGTGTGGCACGGCAGCCATGTGTCGGTGGACGTCGATGGCTATATCATCGACGTGAACAACAAGATCGCCAGCGACACGTCGACCGGGGCGCCGGCCAATGCCTTGGTCAACATTGGCCAGGTCCGCTACAAGGGCGTGGAAGGGCAAGTGAGCCTGATGCCCGTTGCGGGGCTGACGCTGTTTGCCAACGCATCCTACAACTATGCCCATTCGGTGACGACCGGCGCGCAGATTGCCAACGCGCCGTTCTCCACCGCTGCGGTGGGTGCGTTCTACAACCGTAACGGCACGCGGGTGTCGTTCAACCAGAAGTTTACCGGCCCGCAATACGCCACCGATGCCACGGTCGGCGCCACCGGACCGCGCAGCTACCGCATGGCACCCTACAGCGTGGGCGAATTCGCGATCAGCCAGATGATCGCCGAACGCTTCCGCATCGGGGCGACCGTCTCCAACGTGTTCAACAGCCGCGCGATCACGTCGATCTCCAACGGCAAGACCTATGGCGTGGATGACCAGTTCCAATTCCTGGCACCGCGCTCTTTCATGGTTGACGCACGCATCACGTTCTGATGCGATGCGCATGGCAGGGGGCCGTTTCGAGGGATGAAGGGACGCATCGCGGGGTGGCCCCCTGCACACAACATTGCACAATGCTCACTTTCCTTGCGCCCCGGCGCGGGTTACCCCGCAAGGCAGGGGGGAATGCAGTGAGCCGCTTTTTCTGGCGCAGGATGGCAATGGCCGGCGGGCTTTGCGCGCTGGCTGCCTGTGTGCTGACAGCCTGCGCGCCGGTGCCGCCCGTACCGGCCGATCTGCCCGCGCGCAGCCAGGCCCGGGTGGCAGCCCCGCTTGACCTGGCCGCCGTGCGGCGCATTGCCGTGGCGGTTGCGCCCGGCGCACCGACGGCGTCCGACGGGCTCGATCGCCTGTCGTTGTTCGCAGCGATCCTGGCGCAAGACCCGCGCGTGGCGCAGGCGCGGGCGGCCGTGGCCTCTGCCAAGGCAGACGCGCGTGCCGCGCGCAAGGTGGCAGCGCCCACATTCACGCTGTCGAGCGAATATGCCAACGATCCGTCCACCTCTTCGCCCTGGTTGCTGGGCGCTGGTGCCAATCTGCCACTCGATTTCGGCGGTCGGAAAGGAGCGCGACTGGCCAAGGCGGACCTCGCGATATTGATGGCACGGCAGGACCTGGCCGAAACCGTGTGGGCCGAACGCGTGGCCCTGCATCGCGGGCTGATCGATGCCATGGCCGGGGCCGAACAGGCGCGCCTGGGCACCATCATCGTGGCCCTGCGCGACCGGCAATTCGCCGTTCTGGAGAACCGGGCGCGGCAAGGGGAAATCGCCTCGCTCGATCTCTATCCCTATCGGGCCGCGCGCGCCGCTGCCGCCCGCGCCCTGGCCGATGCCCAGGCGCGCGCGCAAGGTGGACGCGCGGCAGTGGCGGGCATCTTGGGCGTGCCGTTGCAGGCGCTGGCCGGCCAGGCGCTGATCTGGCCTGATTTCGCCAGTCCCATGGCCGCTGTGCCCGATCTGCCGGCGGGCGAGCGGGCGCGATCGATTGCCGCACGCGCCGATGTGCTGCGCGCACTGGCCGCCTATGACCAGGCCGAAGCCGATCTGCGCGCCCAGGTGGCACAGCGCATGCCGGCCTTGAGCCTGGGGCCGGGCTATACCTGGGAGCGTGGATTGGTGAAGCTGCCCTTTGCGCTCAACCTTTCGCTGCCGGCCTGGGATGGCAACCGCGCCGGGATCGCCGCGGCAGAAGCGCACCGCGCGCAAGCGGGCGCCACGCTGGAATCGACGCTGGCCAACGCGCAAGCCGCGATCGAGGCCGCCCAGACCGAGCGCGCTGCGGCCCTGGCCGCGCTGGCCCGGGTGAGGGCCGAGGAACTGCCCGCCACCACGCGCGCCGCGTCCAAGGCCGATATACAGTTGAAGCAAGGCGCGATCGGCATGGCCGATTGGGCCGCCGCCCAGATCGCCGCTGCCGAAGCGCAACTGGCGCAAGTGGACGCCCTGGCGCGCGTGCGCAGCGCCGATCTCGCCCTGGAAGATGCGCTGCGGCGCCCGTTGGATGGACCCGAAACCGTGATCGACCCTGCATTGGTGCAACCATGGCTCTAGGCCGCTGGACCGCGTGTGCCGCGCTTCTGCTGGCGGGGGGCGCCGTGGGCGCGTTGGTTCACGCTGGCCTGGCCGGCCATGCCACGCCCGACGCCGATGAAGCCGCGGCGCAAGCCACGCCCGCGACCAGCGACGCGACTGGCTTGCTAGTCGATCCCGCCACCCAAACGCGCGCCGGGATCGCCACGGCGCAACTTGTGGCCGCTGCCCAAGCGCAAGGGGAAACCGGCTATGCCCGCGCGCTCGATGCCGGGCCGCTGGCGGCGATCGGCGCGGAAATCGAAAGTGCGCGCGCGGCGGCCGATGCTTCTGCCCGCGAAGCGGCCCGCCTGGCCGCGCTGGCCGGGGCAGACGCAGGCGCCGCGCAACGCGAAGTGGAAAGCGCGCGGGCCCAGGCACGCGCCGATGCCGCCCGGCGCGATCTGGCCTGCCAGCGCGTGACCTTCGAATTTGGCGCGGGATTGGCGCAACTGGGCTGCGCCGCGGCGGAAAGCCTGGCCCGGCGCGCGGCGGCGGGACAAGTGGCGATCCTCCGGCTCGACTTTCCGGGCGGCGCGCCACAGGCCGGCGCTGCCGTGCAAGTGGACCTCGCGCCCGGTAGCGCGCAAGTGCGCGTACTGGGGCCGGCGGCGGCCGGCGACACGCAGTTGCAAAGTGGCGGCGCGCTGGCGTTGCTGACAGGGCCGCAGGCCGCGCGGGTGGGTGTCGGGCGCATCCTGGCCGCCAGCACCGCGCAGGCCGGGCCGGTGCGCGCCGGCGTCATGGTGCCGCGCAGCGCCATCGTGCGCGCCGATGCCGGGCTTTTCGTGTGGCGGGCGGGCGCGCAAAACCGTTTTGAACGCGTGCCGTTGGAAGATGGCAAAGCCGGGCCGCAGGGCTGGTTCGTGCCATCGGGCAAGCTGCAGCCGGGCGATCGCGTGGTGGTTTCCGGCGCGGGCACGCTGCTGGGCCTTGACCATGCCGCTCCTGCGCCAGCCACCGGGGACGAGTGATGCTGTCCGCGCTGGTCCGGCAATCGTTGCGCCACCCCTGGCTCGTGCTGCTGGGCGCGGTGGTGCTGCTGGCCCTGGGCGTGCAGACCCTGCGCACCACGGCCTATGACGTGTTTCCCGAATTCGTGCCGCCACAGGCCAGCGTGCAGACCGAAGCACCGGGCCTTTCCCCGCAACAGGTGGAAATGCTCGTCACCCGCCCGCTGGAGGCGGTGATCAACGGTGCCAATGGCGTGGAAACGGTGCGCTCGCAATCGATCCAGGGCCTGTCGGTGATCGACATCACGTTCCGCGAGGGCAACGATGCCTATCGCGCGCGCCAGCAGGTGTCCGAAGCGCTGGCCGATGCCATTCCGCGCCTGCCCCCTGGCGTCGATACCCCACGCCTGACGCCGTTGGTATCTTCGACCATGGACCTGCTCAAGATCGGGCTGATGTCCACGCGGCTTTCCCCGATGCAGTTGCGCGATCTGGCCGAATGGACGATCCGCCCGCGGCTCCTGTCGGTGCCGGGCGTGGCGCGCGCCAATGTGTTTGGCGGAGAGCAGCGCCGGATCGAAGTGCGCGCCGATCCTGCCCGCCTGCTGGCGCGCGGATTGACGTTTGCCGATCTGGGCCAGGCGGTGAGCGCAGCGGTCAATGTCAATGGCGGCGGCTTTGCCGATACGCCCAACCAGCGCATCCTGGTCGATCCTGGCCCCAGCGCCACCAGTGCCGCACAGATCGCGGCTGCCGTGCTGGCCACCGGGCCGGGCGGCACGGTGCGCATTGGCGACGTGGCGCAAGTGGCCGATGGCGCCGCGCCGCCGGTGGGCGATGCGCTGATCATGGGCAAGCCCGGCGTGCTGATGACGCTGTCGAGCCAGTACGGCGCCAACACGCTCGACACCACGCGCGCACTGGAACGCACGCTCGATGACCTCGCCCCGGCGCTGCGCGCCCAAGGGGTGACGCTCTACCCCGCGCTGCACCGCCCGGCCAATTTCGTGGAAGTGGCGTTGACCGGCATCGGCCGCGACCTGGCGATCGGCGCGGTCATGGTGCTGGTGGTGCTGCTGGTGTTCCTGCGCGATCTGCGCGTGGTGGGCATTGCCTTCGTGTCGATCCCGTTGTCGCTGTTGGCGGCACTGATCGTGCTGGATCGCACCGGGCAGACGATCAACACGATGACGCTGGGTGGCCTTGCCGTGGCGTTGGGCGTGGTGATCGACGATGCGATCGTCGATATCGAGAACATCGTGCGCCGCTTGCGCGGGGTGACGAACGAAGCCGATCGCCGCGCGATCATCGCCGCCGCCTCGATCGAAGTGCGCGCCCCGGTGGTCCACGCCACGTTCGTGCTGGCGCTGACGATGCTGCCGGTGATCCTGCTCACCGGGCTGCAGGGCGCGTTCTTTGCCCCGCTCGGCCTTTCGTTCCTGCTGGCAACGCTCGCCTCGCTGGTGGTGGCGCTATCGGTCACGCCGGCCCTGGCGCTGATGCTGTTGCGCGGGCGCACGCCGGTGGAAGAGCCGGCCCTGCTGGAACGCTTCAAGGATTGGCATGCCGGATTGATGCGGCGGCTGTGCGCGCGGCCGGGCCTGGCGGCCGGGGCCATCGGCGTGCTCGGCGCGCTGGCGCTGGCCGGCACCCTGTCGTTCGGCAGCGAACTGCTGCCCACCTTTCGCGAGCGGCATTACGTGCTGCAAGTATCCGGGCCGCCGGGTGCCTCGCTCGAATGGATGCGCGCGTCAGGCATGCAACTGTCGCGCCGGCTCATGGCCATTCCCGAAGTCTTGAGCGTGGAAGAACAGATGGGCCGGGCGGAGGCAGGCGAAGACACCTGGCCGCCGAGCCAGGGCGAGTTTCACTTGCGCCTCAAATCGGTGGGCGGCCGCGGCGAGGATGCGGCGCTGGCGGAAATCCGCAGCGCATTGGCGGCAACACCGGCCTTGCAGGGCGAAGTGACCACATTCCTGGGCGACCGCATCAGCGAGAGCCTGTCGGGCGAAACCGCCGCGATTGCGGTGAGCGTGCAAGGCGCCGATCTCGACACGCTCGATCGCACCGGCCTGGCCATTGCAGCGGCGCTGCGGGCAACGCCGGGCGCCACCGACGTGACGATGAAAGCCGCGCCGGGCACGCCGATGCTGGGCGTGACGCTCGATCCCGCGCGCATGGCGCTGCACGGGGTGACGGCGGCGGACGCGGGCGACGCCATCCGCGCCACCTTTGCCGGGCAGACGGTGGGGCAGGTGGTCCTGGCCGATCGTGCGATCGACGTGGCGGTGACTTTGCCGCCCGAACTGCGCCGCGATCCCGAGGCGCTGGGCGATACCCTGGTGCGCGCCTCGGCCGGTGGCGCAGCGGGCGGGGCGGTGCGCCTGGCCGATATCGCCACGATCTCTCCGGGCGAAGCGCGCGCGCTGATCGCGCATGAAGGCGGGCTGCGCCGGCAGATCGTGACTGCCAATGTGGTGCCCGGCCATGCCGTGGCCGATGTGGTGCACGATGCCCAAGCGCGCATCGGCCAGAACGTGCACCTGCCGCCGGGCGTTTTCCTGTCATGGGCAGGCACGGCCGAAGGCGCAGCCGCCGCGCAACGCCAGTTGCTCGCCCATGTCGTGCTGGCGGGCGTTGCCATGGTGGCGCTGTTGGTCCTGGCTTTTGGCGGGGTGCGCCCTGCCTTGCTGATCCTGGCGGGCATGCCGCCGGCCATGGCGGGCGGCGTGCTGGCCGTGGCATTGACCGGTGGCGTGGTTTCGCTGGGCGCGCTCGTTGGGTTCATCGCGCTGTTCGGCATTTCCGCGCGCAACGCGATCCTGCTCGTCGCCCATGTCGATCAACTGGTGCTGGGGGAGGGGCGGCCCTGGACGCTGGAAACCCTGCTCGCAGCCACGCGGGAACGCGTGACGCCGATCCTGCTGACCGCGCTGGTCACCGCCTTTGCGCTTTTGCCGGTGGCGATCGAAACCGGGCAGTCAGGGCGCGAAATCCAGGGCCCGATGGCGGTTGTCATTCTGGGCGGGCTGGCCTCATCCCTGCTCTTGACCCTGCTGTTGCTGCCGGCACTGATCTGGCGCTGGCGCTTTGCCGGGCGCAAGACAGCAGCATAGCGTACTGGCGGCCGCCAATCTCACTACCGCCGCGATGGTAACGATTACATAAATTGTCAATAATCTGGCACCTCTCGTCGCAGGCTTGCCGGCGGCGCGGCCTGGGATGCGGGCCACGAAACACCCTCCGCGTCTATGGTATGGGCGAGAATCGGCATCCGGCGTGGCGCTCGCCGGGCCATTCTTGCTTCACCCGCACAAATCGTTGAATTGGCGTGCTTTTGCTGCGCAGCCGGCGCTCGTACGCCTGGGCCATGCCACGCCAATGAAAACGATGCTCATTTTTTGTCAGCATTATTACATCTATGATTCAATGCCTTATATATTCCCTTCAGTCACTGCACTTGAACACCGCTTGCAATCGCGCGCGAATCAGACATTCTAGTGAAAACGAAACGCATTTCGGGTCAGGGCCCGACCATAAGGGGGGTTAGATGTTGCATACTCGCGCGCTCTTCACCGTCAGCACGCTGGCACTTGGCCTAGCGGCGCAAACCGCTTTCGCACAGGACACCGCGCCGCCTGCCGTCGCTGCAGCCGATGCGCAAGCCCCGGCGCCCGGGGCGGCCGGACTGGGCGAAATCGTCGTCACTGCCGAAAAGCGCCCCTCCGTGGCGCAGAACACGCCGATCGCCATGACGGTGGCCACCGGCGCGGATCTTGCCAGGAACGGGGTCAGCGATGTCAACGGCCTCGCCAACGTGGCGCCCACCGTCAACATCGCCCAGAACAACGCCAACACCATGATCACCATTCGCGGGGTTTCGAGCCGCGACTATTCGGAAACGGGCGATCCGGCCGTTGCCGTCAGCATCGACAACTTCTACCTCCAGCGCGCCTTTGCGCTCAACGCCGCGTTGTTCGACGTGGAGCGCGTGGAAGTGCTGCGCGGCCCGCAGGGCACGCTCTATGGTCGCAACGCCACGGCCGGCGCGGTCAACATCCAGTCGGTCAAGCCCGGCGACAAGTTCAGCCTCAACGCGGCAGGCGAAATCGGCAACTACGGCACGCTCAACCTGGAAGCGGGCATGACCGTGCCGCTGACCGACACGCTGAGCGTGCGCGTGGCCGGTACCCGGCAGACCCGTGACGGCTATCGTACCAATCCCGGCTATCGCGGCGGCGACGACAACGATACCAGCGGCGCGCGCCTGCACGTGCTGTGGAAGCCCACGCCGCGCCTGTCGATCCTGGTCACCGGCGAGTATGTGGACGTCGGCGGCGTGGGCGCCGTGATCAAGGGCGTGCCCTATTCCGGCCTCAACAGCGACGGCACGTTGACGATCGGATCGGCCAAGACCTGGAACGTCAACCACCAGGGCTATACCGATATCACCGCCAAGGCCGTGCGCACGGCGATTTCCTATGACCTCGATTTTGCCACGCTCAGCTTCTTTGGCGGCTATCAGCAGTCGGTCCTGCATCGCGACAACGACCAGGATGGCGGCACCAGCTACAACTATGGCTTCCAGCAGAACGAGAACGTCAAGGACCAGAACTACGAACTGCGCCTGAGTTCCAACAACGCCCACGGCCTGACCTGGCAACTGGGTGCCTATGCGTTCAAGGAAACCGACGCGCTCAACACCTATTTCCAGGTCCACGGGTTGAGCCCCGATCCGTTCAACTTCTACACGTTCGATTACAACGTCGGTTCGCGGTCCAAGGCTGCCTTTGCCCAGGTCGGCTATGACCTGACCGATAGCCTCAAGGCCGAGGCCGGCATCCGCTATACCCAGGATGACAAGTACCAGCGCGGCTACAACATCATCGCCGGGACCTATTCCGATCTCGACAACGTCTATTCGGGCAACCAGGTGACCTGGCATTTCGGCCTAAATTACAAGATCAGCCCCGGCCACCTGCTCTATGCCAAGGTCGACAAGGGTTATAAGGCCGGCGGCTATACCACCACCAATTCCTTTGGCCCGGAAAAGATCATCGCTTATGAAGTGGGCAGCAAGAACCGCTTCCTGGGCAATGCCCTGCAGGTCAACCTGACCGGCTTCTACTATGACTATTCGGGGCTTCAGGCCCAGGTGGAAGACCCCGATACGGCCTTGGTCTATACGCTCAACGCCGGCAAGGCACATGTCTATGGCGGGGAAGCGGAAGTGGTCTGGCTGGCCACGCCCGGCACCAAGATCGATCTGAACGCGGCCTATCTCCATGCCCGCTATGTCGATTTCTGCACGATCACCACCGATCCGTGTCCGGCGGCCAACGATCTGGCTGGCAACACGCTGCCCCAGGCGCCGAAGTGGACACTGGCCGGCGGGATCCAGCAGGACATCCACCTGCCGGGCGGCACGCTGACCCCGCGTGTGCAGACGCGCTATGTCACGCGCACCTATTTCACGGTCTACAACACCGCGGCCGAGCGCCAGGACCCCTATTTCAAGACCGACGCGCAACTGACCTGGACGCCGGACAACGGCCCCTACACGATCACCGCCTATGTGCGGAACATCGAGAACAACACGATCCTGACATCGGTTGGCGAAGCCAGCTATGCCGGGGGCTATCTGGTCCAGTTCGCCGCGCCGCGCACTTACGGCGCGCGGATCGCCTACAAGTTCTGATCCCTTGCGCGCGGGGCAGGCCGCCTTTGGCCTGCCCCGCGCGCCTTGCCTGCCCGCACACACCCGGTTGCACCTGGCGACGCCATCGCGCGCACGGGGCGCGACACCGTGCGCGCCGGGCGCATTGCTGGCGGAGTGTGGCATGACTGGTGAAGTGCTTTGCGGGGACCGCGCGATCGCCGACGATCTCGTCGCGTTGAGCGAGGCATTGGTGGCCGGCCGGGTGCGCGCGGTCGATGCCGTGGAAGCCGCACTCGCCCGGGCACGGGCCGTGCCGGGCCTCAATGCCGTGGTCGAGCTCGATGAAGCCGGCGCGCTGGCGCAAGCCCATGCCTGCGACCGCGAACACGCCCAAGGCCATGTGCGCGGGCCGCTGCATGGCCTGCCCCTGGCCCACAAGGACATGTTTTATCGTGCCGGCGCCCTGACCGAGGCGGGATCGCGCATCTGGCGCGGCCACCGGCCCGACCACACCAGCCCGCTGGTGGCGCGACTGGAAAAGGCCGGCGCCATCACCATCGGCCGGCTGCACATGGCCGAATTCGCGTTGGGGCCCACCGGGCACAACGCGCACCTCGGGCGGTGTGGCAACCCGTGGCATGGTCCGGCGATTTCGGGCGGATCGTCGTCGGGTTCCGGCGCGGCGGTCGGCGCACGCATCGTGACGGGCGCGCTGGGATCGGACACCGGTGGATCGATCCGCCTGCCGGCCGGCATTTGCGGGGTGGCGGGGCTCAAGCCGACCAACGGCCTGTTGCCCGCCGCCGGCATGATGCCGCTGTCGCACACGCTCGACACCGCCGGGCCGATCGCCACGTCCAGCCGCGCGCTGGCACGATTGCTTACCGTGCTGGCCGCCAACGACACCGATTATGAAGCCGCGCTGGGCTGCGGCACGAACGATCTCAATGGCCTTACCATCGGGCTGCCCGATCGCCATTTCCTGCAAGACCTCGCCCCGCAAGTGGCTGCGGCGCTCGATGCTGCGGCCGGTCTGTTGGCAAGCGCGGGGGCGCGTGTACGCACCGTCACCATGCCCGACCAGGCCGACCATGCGCGCATCGCCGCCGAAATCTGGGCACCGGAGGCCGCGCGCGTCCACCAGCGTACGCTGGCCGCGCGGCCTGACGATTATGGCGAGCAAGTGCGCAACCGGTTGCTGGACGGAGCCCGCGTCGATGCCGACACTTATGCTGCCGCGCTGCTGGCACGCGATGCGGCGCGGGCGGCCATGCTGGGCGGACCGTTGGCCGAGGCCGATCTCCTGCTCACGCCGCTGATGCGCAAGCCGGTGCCGCTGGCTGCGACGGTCGAGACAGCCGCCGGGCCCGCCATGCAGGCGATGATTGCCGAAATATCCGCCCTGACCCGGCCGATTTCCATGCTCGGCTTTCCCGCGCTGGCCACGCCGATGGGGTTCGATGCGCGTGGCCTGCCACTGGCGCTGCAACTGATCGGTGCGCCTCTGGCCGAAGCCACCTTGCTGCGCGCGGGCGATGCGCACGAGCGCGCAACCGGCTTCCTGGCGCGACGCCCCGATCTCTCCCCCTTTGCCTAAACCGTCCATCTTTCAGGAGCACGTCCATGGATATCGGTCTCTTTATTCCCATCGGCAACAACGGCTGGCTGATTTCCGCCAATAGCCCGCAATACATGCCGAGCTTTGAACTGAACAAGAAACTGGTGCTCGCTGCCGAAGGCTATGGCTTCGACTTTGCCCTTTCGATGATCAAGCTGCGTGGCTTTGGCGGAAAGACGCAGTTCTGGGACCACAACCTGGAAAGCTTTACCTTGATGAGCGCGCTGGCGGCGGTGACTAGCAAGATCAAGCTGTTTGCCTCCACCGCCATTCTCACACTGCCGCCCGCGCTGGTGGCGCGCATGGCGGTGACGGCGGATTCGGTGGCGCCAGGCCGCTTTGGCGTCAACATCGTCACCGGCTGGGCCAAGGGTGAATATGACCAGATGGGCCTGTGGCCGGGTGACGCCTATTTCGGCTATCGCTATGACTATGCCAGCGAATACGTGCAGGTGATGAAAGACCTGTGGGACCAGGGCCAATCGGGTTTCAAGGGCAAGCACTTCCAGATGGACGATTGTCGCCTGGGGCCAAAGCCTTCGGCCGCGATCCCGATCGTGGGTGCCGGGCAATCCGACCGGGGCATGGAATTCGTGTCCAACTACGGGGACTACAACTTCGTTACCGCCGGCGGCATCAACCAGCCGACGCAGCACGCCGGCCAGGTGGAACGCCTGATGCAGGCCGCGCAGAAGACCGGGCGCGATGTGGGCGCCTATATCCTGTGCATGGTCATTGCCGACGAAACCGACGAAGCGGCCTTTGCCCGCTGGGAGCATTACCGCGCCGGGGCCGATGTCGATGCGCTGGCCTGGATGTATGACCAGGGCCAGGCCGACACCACCGCAGGCAGCGACAGCACGGCACGCCACATCAACCTGCCCGAGGGGGCGGTGAACTTCAACATCGGCACGTTCATCGGCTCTTACGCCAATGTCGCGCGGATGCTGGACGAAGCCGCCGCCATTCCCGGCACCAAGGGCATCATGCTGACGTTCGATGATTTCGAAAGCGGGATCGAAGCCTTTGGCCAGAAGATCCAGCCGCAGATGGCATGCCGCGCCGACCGGTTGGTCGACGCGTAAAACGATACCTGGGACGTGGCTTGAAGATCGCCTTTCAAGCCACGTGCCGTGCACGATAATCTACGTCTTGATAGTGGCGGCGCGGTCAGACCAGGCCATCCACCCGGCCATGACCGCGCCAAGCCCCGCCACCCAGCTCATCAACAGGAACGTGGTGCCGTAATCGCCGCAGGCCTCATAGACCAGGGCAGCCACGGCAGGGCCGATCATCACGCCCAGGAACGTATAGACCAGCGCCCCGCCGATCACCCGGCCCGCATCACGGGGTTGGCAGTGGCGGGTGCATTCGGCCATCAGCACGCCGTTCCACCCGCTCATGCAAAAGCCGAACAGGCCCAGCACAGCGATCTGCACCGCAGCAGGCATGGCATCGAGCCGCCACAACGCCACCATGCAGGCCATGGCGATCAGGCCGATGGCGCAGAGCACGCGAAAGCCGCCGATGCGGTCGCCAACCAGCCCCCACGAGATACGACCGACCGCGCCGCACGCCTGGACCACGCCGGCCACCATGCCGGCCGCCACCAGTGGCCAGCCATGATCGACCAGCATCGAGACGGTGAACGCCGACAACGACAACTGCAGAGAGGAATAGAGCATGCCGAGCAGCGCCAGCACGCGCAGCGAGGCATGCCCCCAAACGAGGCGCTGTTCGTAGAGGAAACTGCCGGCCAGGCGCCCCACCATGCTGCCGCCCGCGCGGCTGGCCGGCCCGCGCGGGCCATCACCATGGCTGGCCAGCACGGCGATCATCGCCAGGCAGGGCACCGCAGTCAGCGCCAGCGCCATCCGCCAGCCGATGACCGGCGCCAGGGCCGGATAGGCCAGGCTGGCAATCACCCCGCCCAGCGGCACGCCGGCCTGCTTGATCGAAAAGATCAGCGCACGGCGTGCCGGCGGCGTCACTTTGCCCAGGATCTGGGCCGATGCGGGATTCTGCACGCCATAGCCCACGCCGATCACCAGCGAAGCCAGGCCGGCAATCCAGGCGTTGCCGGTGGTCAGCAGCAAGAGCGCCAGGGCATAGCACAACAGCGCGAGTTGCTCGATCCGAACCGGGCCAAACCGCACGATCATGGCCCCGGCCATGGCCGATGCGATCATGCCCGAGGCATAGATCACGCTGATCTGGTAGCCGACCCAGTGCGGCACCAGCCCGAAATCGCGCGCAACCAGCGGTGCGATCCCGGTCAGCACCAGGGCGGTGGCCGTGGAGAGGATCTGGATCGTCGTGGTCGTCGCCAGTGCGCTGGCCAGGCCCTTGGCCGGCACGCTGCGGCAGGGGGCGGAAGCGGGGGACAGCATGGGCTTGGGCGGCGGCAAGCTGGCAGCCGGCGGATGCGGGTCGATCATGCCGGCGCCATAATGTAATGCTTTACATTTGCCAAGCGGCAAGTCACACCAGTGCCGCTATCCGACGGAGTTGGTGATGAATTACGCACATTCTGCGCCCCTGGTGACCGCGCGGGTGGAAGCCGCGCTGGCCCGCATCGCCATCCGCGACGCCACGGTGCGGGCCTGGCTGCACGTGGATGACACCGGCGCGCTGGCAACGGCGCGCACGCTCGATGCCCTGGCGGCCGACGCGCGCGGACCGCTGCACGGCCTGATCATCGGGGTAAAGGACGTGATCGCGGTGGCAGGCATGCCGCTGACGCACAATTCGCCGCTCTTTACCGGGCAGGTCGCTGCGCATGACGCCCCCTGCGTGGCGATCCTGCGCGCCGCGGGCGCCGTGATCCTGGGCAAGACCGATACCACGGAATTTGCCGCCGCCGGTCGCAACGCGGCCAGCAGCAATCCCCACGATCCTGCCCGCACGCCCGGCGGCAGCTCTGCCGGATCAGCCGCAGCGGTGGCCGATGGCCATGTCGATGTGGCGCTGGCCACCCAGACCGGCGGCTCCACCATTCGCCCGGCCAGCTATTGCGGCATCCACGGGTTCAAGCCCAGCTGGGGCCTGGTCAGCCGCGAAGGGGTGAAAACCTATGCCAACAGCCTGGATACGGTGGGCTGGCACGCGCGCAATCTGGGCCTGATCGACCGACTTTGCGCGGCATATGGACTGGCCCCGGCATTGGCAGTGCCGGCGGACGCGCCCTTGCGCATCGGCGTTTTCCGCACGCCGTGGTGGGACAGGCTGGCCAGCGATGCCCAGGCCGCCTTCGAGGATGTCGTCGTGGCGGGCCTGGCGCGCGCGGGGGTGGCGCTGGAGCGGATCGACGATCTGCCCGATTTTGCCCATCTCAACGATGATCACCGCGCCATCCTGTTTCGCGAAGGCGCGGCCAGTTTCCGCGATCTGGCCCACACCCGCGGCGCATTGCTTCATCCCGATTTTCATCTGCGCGTGGCCGCACTCGACCAGTTCGACGACGAACGCCTACGCCTGGCGCGCGACCGGGCGAGCGCCGCAACACGCGCGTTCGAGCGGGCAACGAACGGGCTCGATGCCGTGCTGGCACCAAGCGCACCGGGCATCGCCCCGTTCGGCCGCGGGCCGGGCGATCCGCTGTTCAACCAGCCCTGGACGCTGATGCAGGTGCCCGTGCTGAACCTGCCGCTGGCGCGCGGCGGGCAGGGCATGCCGATCGGCGTTTCGCTCGTGGCGCCACGCTATGCCGACCGCCGGTTGATCGCCGTGGCCCAGGCTTTGGAAGACAGGTTGGCGGCCGTGGGCGTGCAGCCCACCGATGCCGGGCCGCTGCCGGCCTAGCTTTTGCGCCGCCTGCGCCGGGGCGCGGCGGTGGATTGGCGCACGATCAGGCGATGGGGCAGCACCACCTCGCGCGCTGGCGGCTGCTCTTCGGCCGGCAGCAGGGAATCGAGCATCAGCCGCATCGCCGCTTCGCCCAGTTCGATCGTGGGGATGTGAATGGTGGTGAGGGGCGGGCTGGCAAAGGCGCCAAAGCGCAAGTCGTCAAACCCGACCACCGACATTTCATCGGGCACGGCAATGCCGCGCTGTTGCAACGCGCTGAGTGCGCCAAGCGCCATTTCATCGTTGGCGCAGGCCACGGCGGTGAATTCGTCGCCATTTTCCAGCAGCGACACCATCGCATCGTGCCCCGATTGCAGCGAGAAATCGCCTTCGGCAACGAGGGCGGCATCGAATTCCAGGCGGTTGCGCGCCAGGCCCAGGCGATAGCCGGCAAGGCGATCCTTGGACATGAACTGCGCAAGTGGCCCGGTGATCGTGGCGATGCGCCGATGGCCCAGTTCGGCCAGGTGGCTGACGACAAGGGCCGCGGCCTCATGATTGTCGATCCGCACCCGCGGCAATTGCAGGTCTGGCGGATATTCGCAGGCGGCCACCAGCGGCGGCACCTTGCCCCCGGCAGGCGGGCGGCGCACCACGTCGGGCAGGCTGTTTTCCAGCAGGATCATGCCATCGGCCTGCTTGCCGGCGATCATGGCGGTGTATTTGTTGAGCGTTTCGACATCGCCTTCGGTAATGCCCAGCAGCACGCGCATGCGATTGGCCCGCGCCACGTTCTCGATCCCCTGGACGAACGCCGAGGTGAACGGGTTGTAGATGCTGGGCACGGCAACGATCACGTTGTCGCTGCGCTGGCGGCGCAGGCCGGCGGCCAGATGGTTGGGTTCGTAGTTGAGATCGACGATCGCCGCCTCGATCCGCTCGATCGTGCGCGGGCGCACCAGCGACGGAGTGCTGAGCGCGCGCGAAACGGTGGCGACCGAAACGCCGGCGTGGCGGGCGATGTCCTTGATGTTTGCCATGGTCGATCGATACAGAGCGGCAGGGGCGGCGGCAAGCGCCACCCCGGCAGCCGCCGTTCATCCGATCACGCCGGCGCGCGGGCGAGGGCCGGCTCGATCACTTCGGCCGCATGCCAGGCAAAGGCCATCGCCGGGCCATTGGTGTTGCCCGAAATCGGCGTGGGCATGGCCGCGCAATCGGCCACGTAGAGCCCCTCCAGACCATGAACCTTGAGATCGGGCCCGACCACCGCGCCGCCGCCCGCGTCCTGGCTTGGCCCCATGCGGCAGGTGCCGGTGCCGTGCAGGCCGGTCGAAACCATCCAGTCTGCAGCGGCGATGATGGCCTCGTCGCTCTCCACCGCAGGGCCGGGCACGGCTTCCTCGCCCAGCCAGGGGGCCAGCGCCGGGGCCTGCATGATGGCGCGCACGCGGCGTAGCGCCTTGACCACGGTGGCGCGATCGGCCGGATCGGCAAACCAGCAAGGCACCAGGCGCGGCGGCGCCGCCGGATCGGTGGATGCCAGCTCGACATGGCCGTGGCTGGCCGGGCGCAGGCAAAACGCCGTGGCGGTGATACCCGGGACGGGATCGGTCTGGCCGCGCCCGGCCTCGGGCTTGTCATCGCCGCTGCCGCCCATCGAATAAGGCGAAATGCCGATCTGCAGATCGGGCCAATCGACCGTCGCGGGATCTTGGGGATCGATCGCGGTCATGATCGACACTTCGGGCAAAAGCGAGGCCATCAGGCCCTTGCCGGTCAAGATATAGCGAAGCCCGTGCCAATAGGGGCGCCAGCCGCGAAATTGGTGGTTGAGGCCCCGCACGCCGCGCAAGCGCCAACTCATCGCGAACATCATGTGCTCGTTCATGTTGCGGCCCACGGCAGGGTTGACGTGCACCGGGGCGATGCCATGGCGGGCCAGCACCTCGGCCGGGCCGACGCCGGAAAGCTGCAAGAGCTTGGGGCTTTGCAACACACCGGCGGCCAGGATCACGCGATCGGCAGAAAACGTCTGCTCCTGTCCGTCGATGGCCACGACCACGCCGGTGGCGCGGCGCCCTTCGAACACCACCTTGCGCACCAGCGCGCCGGTACGGATTGCAAGGTTGGGCCGCCGTGCCGCATCGCGCAGAAACGCGGTAAAGGCAGTGACGCGCCGGCCACGCCGGTCCACCGTCTGCTGTGTGGCGGCCGCGACCGGGGTGGCGGGGGTGTTGACATCGTCGAGCACGGGAATGCCCGCCTGGCGTGCGGCATCCAGGATCGCGGCGCTGAGCGGGGGATGCGGCGGCACGCAAGTCACTTCCATCGGGCCGCCGCGCCCGCGGCCAGGCGCGCTGCCCGGCCCGACATAGTTTTCCAGCGCGACATAGGCCCGCTCGATCGCCGCCCAGTTCCAGCCGGGATTGCCCTGCGCCTCCCAACTGTCGAAATCGCGCGGCTGGCCACGGAAATACCAGGTGCCGTTGACGGCGCTCGATCCGCCCAGGCCCTTGCCATAGTACCAGGTTTCGCCCGCCGGGCGGCCGGGCTGTGGCTCGGCCGGAAAGGGCCAGTACCAGCGCGGCTTGGTCCACATCCTGACCATGCCGCGCGGCATGCGCACGAACAGTTCGTCGTTGCGGCCGCCCGCTTCCAGCAGCAGCACCCGGCGCGTGCCGTCGCGGCTCAGCCGGTCGGCCAGCACGCAGCCGGCCGATCCGGCGCCGACGATGATCGTGTCGTATGGCGGGTTCATGGCAAACTCCTCACGCGCCGGCAGGGGCCGATCCGGGGCGGTAATCGGGGGCAAAGCGGAACAGCAGCAGGCTCAGGCCCATGGCGGCAAAGCTTGCGGCCGGGATGGCGACATGGCCGGCGACGACAGCAGCCGCGACCGGCGCGGTGGTGGCTGCGCCCGGCACATAGCCGGCGCGGCCCAACAGCCATGCACCGGCGGCACCACCCAGGCTCATGCCCAGCTTCACGCCAAAGCTGGACGCGGCAAACAGGAAGCCCTGCGCGCGATAGCCGGAACGCCACGCGCCATAATCCACCGCATCGGCCATCAGCGAAAACAGCAGCCCGCCGATCAGCCCCTGCCCGAAATAGGCCAGGATGTTGGCAACGAGCACCCAGGAAGGATCGGCCGAAAGTGGGATCAGCGCGGTGAACAGTGCAGCCAGCCCCGCACCGATCGCGCCGGTGCGCCGCTTGCCGATCGCATTGGCTAGCACCCCCGCAATGGCGGTGCCGGCCAGCACCGCCAGCATCGTGAGCATCAGCCACGAAGTGAGCGCAGGCGCCGCCAGCACCCGCTCGGCATAGAACACGAACGACTGGAGATGCCCGGCAAAGCCGATCCAGAAAAAGAAATTGACCAGCATCGTGGCGATCCACGGCCCGTTGCCGCGCGCCGCCTCCAGCGATTGCGCGGTGGTCAGCCGGGCCACGTCGTGGGCCACGGCGACGCGTTCGCGCGTGGTGGCAAAGGCATTGAGCATCGCCAGCAGCGTGACCAGCGCCAGGCCAACCGCCAGCACGAAAAACCCGCGCGCCTCGTTCGCCGGCGCGATCAGCCGCACCAGCGGCAGCGCGGCATAGCTGATCCCGACCGTTGCCGAAGACCCGAGAAACTCACGCAAGGCGTTGACCGTGTTGCGCTGGCGCGGATCGCGGGTGAGCGTGGGCAGCATCGAATTGAACGGCAGGCTGGCCGCCGAATAGAGAATGCCAAGCAAGGTGTAGCTGGCAAAGACATAGGCAATCCGCGCGGTCCCCGCCCAGGGCGGCACCCAGAACACCAGCGCCCCGCACAGCGCAAAGGGCAGCGCCACCCAGATCAGCCAGGGGCGATGCTTGCCCCAACGGGTGTGCGTGCGATCGATCAACAAGCCCATCAGCGGATCGAACACGGCATCGAGGCAGCGCGCCACCAGGAAGACGGTGGCCACCGTCCCGGCCGGGATCGCGCAAACGTCGGTGTAGAAATAGAGCAGGTAGGCACTGGTCATGCCAAAGGACAGGTTGATGCCGAAATTGCCGAAGCCATAGCCCAGCTTTTCACGCCAGCGCAGGGTTTCCCGCCCCGGAAGTGCTGCTTCGTTCATGCCCGTGTCCCGCCCATGTCCATCAGCCTTTCCCGCGCTGCCAATCCCTGTCGTGTCCCCGCCGGTTCAGACGCTTGCCCCGGTGGCAAGCGGCGATGCCAGCGTTCCGGCATAAGCCAAAGAAGCGCGAATGGCGCGCAGCGGATCGGCCACCGCATCGATTTCCAGGATCGCCCATTCGAGATCGGTGCGCGTTGCCAGAACAGCAGCCCAGCCCGGCAGATCGACCTTGCCGGTGCCCAGCGCGGTGAAGAACGGGCGATGGGCGCGGTGGATGTCGTGGTCGATGGTGGTGCGCAAGGGCATCGTGCCGCGCGCGTCCTTCCAATGGGCGGCGGCGATGCGTTCGGCATGGCGCGCCGCAATCGCCACCGGGTCTCCGCCCGAAAGCAGGATATGCGCGCTGTCGGGGCAGAACCCGACGTAGACCGGATCGGTCAACAGCAGCAGCAGGTCAATATCGCGCGGCTGGCTGAAAATCGAATGGGCCTCGGTGTGCAGCGCCAGGCGCACGCCGTGGTGCAGGGTGCGCGCGCCGAGCCGGTTGGCAAGGCTTGCGGCCTGTTGCATCAGCGCAAGGTCGGCAAAGACCGGAGGCTGGGCGTCCCAGCTCGTGCGCATGGGCAAGCCGATGACCATCGACTGCGCGCCCCAGCCGGCGAGATGCGCAGCGAGCGCTTCGCCCCGTTCCAGCCAGCGCGCCTCCACGTGCGGATCACCCAGCCCAGGCTCGATCGCGATATCGGCAAAGAAGCCGCCGGCAATCGCCAGGCCGCGCGCGGCCAGTTGCGCCGCCGCATCGGCATGGCTGCCATAAGCGGCAATGAGATCGTCGGCCCCGAACGGGGAAAAGGTCAATTCGATGCCGCGCACGCCGCTTTGTGCCAGGGTGTCGAGCATGCGGTCCCAGAACGCGCGTGGATCGGCCTTGCCATGCGCCACCACCGCTTCCTCGGTCGGAAGGTCCCAGAAACCGGGATGGAAGAACGTGATCAGGTCGACACCGAACGAGAGCATGAACGCAGGCACCTTGCAGAATCGGCGCATCAAGCCGAGGGCTCGCACACCAAATGTAATCCATTACGTTTTGCAAAAGCCCGAATCCGCGCCGCTTGTCAAGCACTGCGCAGAACCGCTTGCAGGGCCCGGCGCTTCGAAGCTAGATGATGATGGTAACGTTTTCATTTAGGTGGCGGAAGGACTGGCATGGCACGACGCATTCGCATGGGGCTGATCGGTGGCGGGCCGGGTTCCTTCATCGGCCCGGTCCATGCCATGGCGGCGCGGCTCGATGGGCAGATCGATCTTGTCGCGGGCGTGTTCAGCCGCGACGCGGCGCGCAATGCGCTGGCGGCGGCAGGCTATGGCGTCGATCCGGCACGCGCCTATGCCGATGTCGAGGCGCTTCTGGCGCAGGAAGCGCTGCGGCCCGACGGCATCGATTTCGTCACCATCGCCACGCCCAACGCGCACCATGCCGCCGCGGCGACAGCAGCGATCGATGCGGGCGTGGCGGTGCTGAGCGACAAGCCGATGACCGCAACGCTGGCCGAAGCGCAGCAGATCGTGGCGCGGTTGGCGCACAACCCGGTGCCATTCGGGCTGACCTACACGTATACCGGCTATCCCCTGGTGCGCGAAATGCGCGCGCGCGTGGCCGCCGGCGCCATCGGCACGCTGCGCAAGGTGGCGGTGGAATACAGCCAGGGCTGGCTGGCCGGTGCGGCTGAAAGCCGCCAGGCGCAATGGCGGCTCGATCCGGCGCGATCGGGCGAGGGCGGCTGCATTGCCGACATCGGCGTGCATGCGTTTCACCTGGCCGAATTCATTGGCGGCACGCCCGTCGTGCGCCTGGCCGCAGACCTGGGCAGCGTGGTGCACGGGCGTGCGCTGGATGATGATTGCCAGGTCTTCCTGCGCTTTGCCAATGGGGCACGCGGCTTGCTGATGGCCTCGCAAGTGATGACCGGGGAGGGCAACGGCCTGGCCATCCGGCTCTATGGCAGCACGGGTGGATTGCGCTGGAGCCAGGAAGAGCCCAACCATTTCGACTGGTTGCGCGAAGATGGCGGGCTGGAACGGGTGCGCGCGGGCGACCCGTCGCTCGGCGCCGCAGCACGCCGCGCGACGCGCCTGCCGGGTGGCCATCCCGAAGGCCTGATCGAAGCGCTGGGCAATCTCTATCGCGATTTTGCCGGCAGCCTGGCGGGCGAGCCAGGCAGCCTGGTGCCCGATGCCGGCCAGGGCCTGCGCGGCATGGCCTTCATCGCTGCGAGCGTGGCCGCCAGCCGCGCTGGCGCGGGCTGGGTGGAGTTTGCCCCCTGATCGCGGTGCCTGGCCGTCAGCGCGGGAACAGCAGCGCCGATGGCTGGCTGAATGCCAGCGTCTGCACCTTTTCGCCAACCACGCCGGTTTGCGGATCGCGGCGGAACACGGCAATGGCGTTGCTGCCCTGGTTGGCCACCAGCACGAAGCGGCCATCGGGGGCGAAGGCGAATTCGCGTGGCTGGATGCCCTCCACCGCGCGCCGGTCCACCTGCGTCAACGTGCCATTGGCCGGATCGATGGCAAAGCTGACCAGGTGATTGTCGGTGCCGCGGTCGGTCACTGCCAGGAAACGCCCATCGGGCGAAAGATGCAGTGCCGCCGCCCCCACTTTGCCGGCAAAGCCGGCGGGGGCCAGCGGCACCACCTGGCGCACCGCCAAGTGCCCTTCGGCGTAATCGAGCACGGCCACCGCGCCCGCCATTTCCAGCGTCACATAGGCCTGGTGGCCGCCCGGCGCAAAGACCAGATGGCGCGGGCCCGAACCGGGAGGCAATGCCAGGAAGGGCTGCCCGGGCACGGCCGACAGCGGATTTTCGCGCTGCGCGGGATCATAGCGATAGGCATAGATGCGATCCGCCCCCAGATCCTGCGCAAAGACGAAGCGGCCATCTGGCGAGGACACCGCCGAATGGACATGGGCAGACGCCTGGCGATCGGCATCGACCAGGCTGGCATGGTGCGTCTTGACCTGGATGACCGGCGCCAGGCGGCCATCGGCCAGAACCGGTGCTACCGCGAGCGTGCCGCCCGGATCGGCCGATACCGAATAGTTGGCAATGAACAAAAAGCGCCCGTCGCGGCTGAGGCTGGCATGCGTTGGCTCCGCGCCAAGGGACGCGACGCGGTTGAGAAACGCCAGGCGCCCATTGCGCGGATCGAGACGATAGGCCGAAACCCGCCCGACCGGGTCAGCTTGCCCGTCACCGTTTTCGTTGACGGCGTAGAGATGGCGGCCGTCGGCCGAAAGCGTGAGCCACGAAGGATTGCCGGCCGCTTCCACCTGCAGGGGCCGCGCGACGATGGTGCCGGTGCGCGGATCGAAATCATAGACGGCGATGCCCTGGCCGCCTTGGCCGGTGTACCCACCCACCAACAGCGGCTGCGCGGATGCGGGCAGGGGGGCGAGCACGGCAGCACCCAATGCCAGCGCGATACCCTGCGCGAAGACTTTGAAATCCATGTGGTCGACGCCCTCTCTTGCCGGCAATGCGCCGTGGCAGTGGCCGTTGCACCGCGCGCCGTCAAGCGGCGATCAGGCGGCCAGCTCCTCGGCGCCCATCGCGCGGTTCCGGCCGCCGTGCTTGGCAGCGTAAAGCGCCCGGTCCGCCGCCTGGACTGCGGCCTCCCACCCCTTGCCGGGCAGGGCCATCGCGGCATGGCCCAGGCTGATCGTGCAGGACAGCGGCGTGCCATCGGGCAGGGTGAGCGCCGCATCGGCCACGGCCTGGCGCAGCCGTTCGGCCAAGCCGGCACGCGCATCGATCTTGTCGTCGGCCAGCAGGATCAGGAATTCCTCGCCCCCGATGCGCCCCAGCACGTCGCCGCTGCGCAAGTTGCGGTTCAGCACCTCGGCGACCAGCATCAGCATGGCATCGCCGGTGCCATGGCCATAGCGATCGTTGATCTGCTTGAAATGGTCGATATCGATCGCGATCACGCCCACTTTGCCACGCGGGCGGCCGCAGCGCGCTTCGGCCAGTTGCCAGATCACGCGGCGGTTGGCGACGCCGGTCAGCGGGTCCTGGCGCGCATGGCGGATCAGTTCGGCATCCACTTCGCGCTTGATCATCCACAGATAGCACGGCGCGATCGCCCAGGTGAGCAGCAGGCGCGCCGTCAAGCCGAAGCTGGACGTGGGATCGGACCCGCGCCCGCTGGCATCGCTGCCCAGCCACCAGGTGATGCGCAGGACGAGCATGACGATCCAGGCAATGTGAAACCCCGCCAGGATCAGTGCGATCGGCCGTCGTGCCGGATCGTGGCACCGCCACAGGGCAAACACCGTGGCCATGGCCACACAAGCGCGCAGTCCGGCGCCCAGCGCCACCATCATCCGCATATCGGGCCCGATGCGCGCCACCAGCGCCAATTCGCACAGGCCCAGCGCCAGGGCCACGGGCAGCACCCAGAATTCGGCGCCATGGCGCTGGCAAATGGCATTGAGCGCCAGGAAATGCGCAATCGTGCCCAGGTCGAGCAGGGCGTTGCCCCACAACGCCCCGCTCTCCAGCACGGGAATGAAGCCCGGCGCAAACAGGATGGCAAAACCCGCGGCGATCAAGCCATAGCCAGCGGCAAGGTACGCCGCCCCCCGCTGGTCATCGTGATTGCCGATATGGCGGGTGGCAACCGCCAAGGCCACCAGCGACATGGTGGCAATCAGCGCATTGATGATCAGCAACGTGCCGATATCGAGGAGTTGCGAAATCACCATCATCGCATAGCGCCCCGCCATCCTTCGCCACGGCGGCACAAAGCGCCGCCGGCCTGGGTATCTGCCTGTCGTTAAACCATACCGCCAGTGACTGAGCGGATTGCTAATATCCCATTCGGGTGGTTTGCGAAAGTCACGGCTGACACTTTACCGCAGCGCTCGGGTAAAGTGTCACGCATGACTAATCGACGCGACAAGCGTGCCCATGGCCTGGAGGGGATTCACAAGAGAGTCGGTTTGTGCTTGAAATGTTCGCATGTTTCAGCCTGACCTCTTCGCAACGGATCTGCCCGTCGCCCCGCGCAGACCACGCCGCCTGCGCGCCGGAGCAGGGGGCATGGCCAAGCCGGGCATGAAGCCAATGCCAACGCCGCCCGCAGATCACGACATGGACTTGCCGGCCGTGCTCGAAAAACTGGCCCAAGTCTCTGCCAGGCCGCGTTATACGTTCATGGTCCTCAACCTCATCGCCAGGGCCGCAGGCGCGTCAGACAGCGCCGGACCTTATGTGCGTGAAGGCGGCCAGGCGATCCCGGTGCGTGACTGGTTGAGCGACGCGCTGATGCCGATGGCCCAGCGCGATGCGCGGCGCCGTGCCGTGGTGGAGCAAGTACGTGCCGAGCTCGTGGCACGCGGCGCCTTGCCCAATGATCCGGCCCTGGCCGAGCAGGCGATCGCCACCGAACTGCGCGAGCGGCTGCGCCATTCCGGGCGCACCAACGTCAGCCGTGCGGTGTCCGACCTGGTTCGCGCCGGGCTGATCCGCAGGCATTACCAAGGCTATTGCGTGGATCATGAAAACCGCGGTGCCCAGCGTGAAGCGGTTTATACTATTATCCCTGCCGTCAAGCGCGCACTGGGCAAGACAATCTGAACCGAACCGGCCGCAAGCGCAAACGACAGGCAAAAAAATGGCCAGCCCGAAGGCTGGCCGTTTTGAGTTTGGGAGAGGATGCCTGAAAGGCCTGCTCCAAATGGGTGAAATCGGGGCTTGGTGCAAGTGCGAAGGGAGCAAGGACAGTTGCGCGGTTTGCAACTATGCGCTCAATCTCATTTAACATAACCTTTATTATGCACTTTACGGCTCACATCACGTCGGCTCGTCCTCTTGGCAAAGTCACCGCCAATGCACGCCAAAACTGGCAATTTCCGCCCTCGCCGCAGCCGACCAGCAAGATCGCAAACCGCCGCAGCGTTTAATCAAGCCAGCAAGTGACGGTCGAGCCAGGCTGCTGCAAGGCGCGGCCATTGCCCGGCCGGCGCATTGGCCGGCCCGGTGCCAAAGCCGTGGCCACCCTCTTCGAAGAAGTGCGCTTCCACCGGTCGCCGTGCCGCTTGCATCGCCTCGATGAACGCGGTGCTGTTTTGCCAGGGAACGGCCGGATCGTCGAAAGCGTGGGCCAGCATCGTCGGCGGCGTCTGTGCGTCGACATGCTCGGCCGGAGAACGCCGGGCGACCAGGGCTGCATCGGGATCGGGCCCGAGCAGGAGTTCGCGCGAAAGGGCATGGCCATAAGGGGCGCGCATCGCAATCACCGGATAGACCAGGACGCCGCATGCGGGCCGCGCATCAAGCGTATCGAGATGATCGCCCGGCGCAAACAACGGCTCACGATACCCGGTCAGCAGCGACGCGGCCAGATGCCCGCCTGCCGAAAAGCCCATGACGGCCACCTGGACCGGATCAAGCCCATGGCGCGGAGCCAGTGCCCGGATGCGGCGCATGGCGCGCTGCGCATCGGCCAGCGGCACATCGGCTCGCGCCGTCCACCCCTCGCCCGGCAGGCGATAGACCAGGACATGGACGGTATAACCCAGGGCGGTGAAAGCCTGCGCCACGTCCAGCCCTTCGTTGCGAACCGAGACAAAGCTGTAGGCGCCACCGGGAATGACCAGCAGCGACCGGCCATTGCTCTGCCGGGGCCGAAACACGTGCAGCGCCGGCGCGCTCACGCCAGTAATGAACGTGGCGGCCAGGCCGGCCGGGCGCTGCGGCGGAGCAAAAGTGCCGCCCGGCGGCGGCCCGTCCCACAGCGGCACCACTTCTGCTTCTCGCCAGGCCGCCGGCAGGTCGCTCGCCCCGATCAGGGTTTGCAATGGCGGCGGCACGCTGACGCGCGCCGTGGCCTGCGCCGCCGTGGCCGCGGCCGGAAATGGACCAGCGATCATCGCGCCACCCACCATGCCCAGCACGCCGCGCCGATCGATACCCTGGTCCATTTCCTGTCGTTTCCCATTCCCGAGTCCGGCCTCGATCAGTACTTGAAACCGACGCGAACGCCATAGGTGCGCGGCGGGGCATAGCTTGCCGTGGTCGAGCTCCACACCGGTACCACGGTGGTGGGAATGCGGCGATCTTCCACATTGTTGATGAACAGGTTCACATAGGCGTGGCCTGAGGCGTCGTCGAACTGCAGGTTGAGATCGGTCTTGGTATAGCCGGCAAGGCGCCCCTGTGCGATGTTCTGCGCGGTGGCATAGCTCATCGACTGGGCGAAGAAATCCACAGCCGGCGTGATCCGGGCGCCCGATGCCAGGGTGAACGCGTGCGAATAGCTGGCCCGTGCACTGAACTTGGGCGCAAAGGCGAGACGCTTGCCCGAATTGTCGGTGGTGGCCGCCGTGATCGATGCATAGCCCAGCAGCGGGGCAAAGATGTTGTACATCGTATCGGCATAAAGCAGGCCGTCAGGCGTGTCGGCAAAGCTGCGGAAGCGCGCATCCATCAACGAAACATAGCCCGACAGGCGATCGGCCGACGTGGGACGGAACGTGGTTTCCAGCTCAAGCCCGCGGATACGCGCCTTGGCGGCATTGGTCGTCACCGCGATCGGCCCCTGCACCGGATCGACGATGATCGTCGAAACCTGCAAGTCGCGATAGTCCATCTGATAGGCGGTGAGGCCCACGAACAGGCGATTGCCCCAGAAATTGCCGCGCAGACCCGCTTCATAGTTGGTGACGGTTTCTGGCGCATACTGGCGGAAGCCGGCCGGGTTGGTGCTGGCCTGCAAGCCGCCGCCCCGGTACCCGGTCGAAACCGTGACATAGCCGACCACATCGTGGGTCAGGTCGGCATCGACGCCCAGCTTCCAATTCACCTTGCTGAAGTCCACCGCCGCGCGGTTGCGGTCATCGGTATAGGCAAGCGTGCCGCCCACCGGGCAGGTATCGGCGCTGACTGTGGCGCGCGTCACCGTATTGCCCGCGCAGACCAGCTGCTGTTCGCGCGAAAACACCGAATCCCAGGTGGAGCGCACCCCGGCGGTCAGGCGCAGGCCGGGCAGCGGCTTGAGCGTCGCCTGGCCGAACAGCGCGTGCGAACGGCTGCCCGTGCCCGAATAGGTGTTGACCACGTCCACCCCGGCAATCGTCGAAATCTGGTTGCCGGTGCCCGCCACGATCGGGCCAAAGGCGTTGAACACGGTGTTGAACGGCGCGGGCGCGGTATTGCCCGCGTGCAGCAGGCGCTGGCCCGAAGGCTGCTTGTCTTCATAGAGATAAGCGCCCGCCACCAGCTTGAGCGGCCCGCTTTCGTAGTTCACGTCCACTTCGTTGGACCAGGTGCGGGTGCGCTGGCCCAGGTATTCCTGCGAGAACACGCCCGACGCGGCCACCACCCCATCGTTCTTGAGCAGCGAATAGCCGGCCAGCCAGGTCACCGTCAGCGGCGCGGAAATCTGCCAGACGACCTTGGAGCGCAAATCATAGCTCTTGATCGACTGGCGATTGGCGGTCACCAGATCGAGGCCTGGATTGATGGCGTCGGACTGGACGATCGTGCCGGGCCCGAACGTGCCGGTGGTCAGGTTGGCCTGCGGATAATAAGTGTAGTTGCGCAGGTAGACAGCCGGCACCGTGCTGTGGTTCTCGCCATAGCTGCCCGACAGGCGCCAGCTGAACGAGGACGTCGGCTGCCACTTGGCGGTCACGCGCACCGCGGCCAGATCGGCGCGATCGAACCGATCGGCCTTGAATTGCGGGCCATAGCCATCGTTGACCTGGCGAAACGCCGCCACACGCAGGCCGAGCGTATCCGATACCGGCAGGTCCACCGCGGCCTGGGCGCGGATATCGTTGAAGCGGCCATATTGCACGCTGGCACTGCCACCATAGAGCTTGCCCGGATCGGCAGTGTTGATGTTGACCACGCCCGCCGTGGCGTTGCGGCCATAGACCGTGCCCTGCGGCCCACGCGCCACTTCCACCGAGGCGATATCGAACACCGCCATCGACAGCGCGGCCGACGAGGGATTGTAGATCCCGTCGAACTGGGTGGCGACCGTGGAATAGCCGCTGAAGCTGTTGTTGCTGCCAATGCCGCGAATGGCAAAACCGTTCTGCGACAGCTTGAGCGAGGGCACGGTGGTCGCCAACTGCTCGCCCGTGGTCAGCCCCTGGCGATCCAGCAATCCCTGCGCCACGACGCTCACCGCGATCGGTGCCTTGCTGAGCTTTTCGCTGCTCTTCTGCGCGGTCACCACGATTTCGCCCACGGCCTGCTCGGCGGGCGCTGCCTGCGAGTCTGACGGCTGGGCAGCCTGTTCCACGGCCTGCCCATGCGCGGCGGTGGCAAGCGCGGCAGCCGCGCATGCGCCGGCGGAAATCAGCCATTGGGTGCGATTCATCATGTCACTCTCCCTGATGCCAAGGATGCCGGTGCCCGCCGATGCGAATGGGGCAGACCCCGCGCCGTTCCTCGTGTGTTGCGTAATCGATTGCACACATTTCCACGCACCGTCAATGGCGCGGCGCGAATTTATTGCAATCGATTAGATTCCGGACGGCATGAAATGGCGTGCCCAGGCCTTCGCCGCGGCTGAACCGCGCGAATCAAGCTCGTGCAGCAGGGAAATGAAAGGCCGGCCGGGGCCCCGATCAGGTGGACGCGCGCTGCAGCAGGCGGGGCGCGATCCGCACCGATGGCGTGTCTTCGCCCGCGATCCGGCGCAACACCAAGTCCACCATGATTCTGGCGCCCTCGCGCAACTGCTGGTCGATCGTGGTGAGCGTGGGGGTGAGCTGCTCGCCCAGCGGCAGGCCGTCGTAGCCGATCACCCGCACGGCACCGGGCACGTCGTGGCCCAGTTCGGTCAGGGCCTTGATCATGCCGGCAGCCGTCACGTCGGCGCCGGCAACGATGCCATCGGGCATGTGGCCAAGGGAAAGAAGGTGCGCGGCAAGATCGCGATAGGCCGCATCGGGTTCAAAATGCGATGGCAGCTCCACCGGCTCGGGCAGGCCCGCCGCGGCCAATGCCGCGCGCACCCCGGCCAGGCGTTCGCCGAATTCGGCGCCCCGGTCCGGCCCGGCATAGGCCAGCTTGCGGCACCCTTGCGCCACGAGATGCTCGGCCGCGATTTGTCCGCCCCGGAAATTGTCCGATCCCACCGCGCAATGCTTCTGCCCGGGCAACTGCCCGCCCCAGACCACCATGGGGTGATAGCGGCGCGCGACGCTTTCGATCACATGATATTGATCGGATTGGCCAATCACGATGATACCATCCACGCGGCCACTGCCGATGTAGCGATCGAGCCAGCGCTCGTCACTGGGCAGCACGCGCGAGAGCAGCAGGTCATAACCGCGATCGACCAGGGCATCGGCGAGGAAGCCGATCATGGTGTTGAAGAACGGGTCGGACAGGTGCTGCAACGCATCGTGGCCCATCGGCACCAGGACGCCCACGGTCATGGTGCGCTGCGTGCGCAAGTTGCGGGCAATGGCATTGGGTTGATAACCCAGCTTTTCCGCCAGCACGGCAATGCGTTGCCGCGTTTCCTCGCTTACCCGGCCGGACCGGCTCAGCGCCCGCGATGCCGTTGCCGTGGAAACCCCTGCCAGTTCCGCAAATTCCTTGAGATTCATGCGTTCCGCTTCATGATCGTGGCGCAGCAGCCGGGGTCAGGCAAAGGCCCGGCGCAAAGCGTCGAACCGCGCCTGGATCAGCCGCCGCGAAGGGCCGGCATCGGGCACGACGCGGTCAAACCCGTGATAGGCTCCGGGGATCACCAGCAATTCGGTCGGGACACCGGCATCGGTCAAGCGCCGAGCATAAGTGATATCCTCGTCCACGAACAGATCGATACCACCCACCGCTACGAACGCCGGCGCCAGTCCACGCGGATCGGCCAGGCGCGCCGGCACGCCGGCGGCCGGAACCGCGCGCGATCCCGGCGTTGCCCCGAGAAAACTGGCCCAGCCAAAGCGGTTGGCCTGCGCGTCCCAGCCCAGTTTGCCCACGCCCGGCGGCGGGGTAACGGTGCTGCCGGTGCGATCATCGAGCATGGGATAAGTCAGCACCTGCAGCACCAGCGGCACTTCGCCGCGATCGCGCGCAATGATCGCCAGCAGCGCGGCATGGCCGCCGCCCGCGCTTTCGCCCATCACGGCCAGGCGCCGCCGGTCCACACCCAGCGTTTCGGCCTGCGCGTGCAGCCAGCGCAGCGCGGCATAGGTTTCGGCGGTGGACCGGGCAAAGCGCGCCTCGGGCGCCAAGGTATATTCCACCGTCACGATCACGCAATCGAGCGTCTTGGCAAAGTCCTGCAGATAGCCGCGTTCCGCGCGCGCCGCGCCGGCCACGAAGCCGCCGCCATGGGTATGCAGGATCGCCGGCCTTGGCGCGCGCCCTGGCCGGGCACCGGCATTGATCACGAAGACGGTCACATCGGGAATGCCGGCACCCACCGGAACCTTGCGCTCTTCCACCGGCACGTCGGGACGCAGCGGCGCTGCCATCGTTGCGCTGCCCTGGCGCAGGATCGGCAGGCGGGCAGCCGTCAAAGGCGAAAGCTGGGCTCCCATCTTGAGCACGACATCCGCACCCGCGCGCAGCGCCGGGTCCACCCCAGCCAGCGGATCGGCCGCCCAGGCAGCAGGCCCGGCCAAGGCCACGCCCAGCCCCGCACCCACACTGGCTGCGCCGTGGCACAGGAGTTTGCGTCGATCGATCATCGCTTGATTTTCCCTCACCCGATTGCGCCTTGGCGCACAATCATCTTGCACTGCCCTCGTGGCATGCCAAAAGCAATTGCGCAATCGGTTACGCATTCACAATCCGTCGGAGAGGTTCACCATGTCACGTATCCATGCCGTGCCCGCACTGCTGGCCGCCCTGTGCACGCTCGCAGCCCCGGCCACGGTTCGGGCCGCCGCGCCGGCACCCACGCTCGATCTCATGTTTCGCGCCCATGTCCTGCTGGGCGAGCAACGCGACGTGGGGCAGACGCCGCGTGGTAGTCGCAGCCTGGTGCGCATCACCGGCGGCACGTTCGAAGGGCCGATGCTGCGCGGCACGGTGGTGCCTGGCGGGTGGGACTGGCAATTGCACGGCGCGGGGGGCTGCGCCGAACTCCATGCCGATTACATGCTCAAGGCCGCAGATGGCACCGTGTTCAACGTGGTCAACCACGGCAAGATGTGCCCCGGCCCCGATGGCACCCGCGCGCCGATCTACAGCATGCCCACGTTCGAAGCGCCGCTTGGCCCCCTCACCTGGCTCAACGGCGGTGCCTATGTCGCCACGATCGAGGGTGGCACCGATCCGGCCCACCCTGCGGTCGACATCGCGTTCTACAAGGTGCGCTAGCCCCTCAACCCTTGGGCATCACGCAAGCCGATGCGCCGCCCTTCCCCTTGGCCACCAGGGGATAGCGGCACAGCGGCCGGGTGCGGCCTGGCCAGGGTGTGGCGGGCCCGGCGCTGGCCTGCAACGCCTGGGGCGCCTGGCCCTGCTCCACCCAGCGCACCAGCGCGCGGAACGCGTCAAAGCGGTCAGTGGCCGGGCCGCCCGCGCAGTGCGCCATGCCCGGCACCGGGAAGACCCGCGCGAATCCGGCCGCCTGACCGCCGCTGTGGCGATCGAGCGCGCGCCACCACGCCAGCGTATCGTTCAGCGAAAACACCGGGTCAGAGGCGCCATGCGGCACGATCAGGCGGCCGCCTCGGGCACGGAACCGGTCAAGATTGGGCAGATGGGCGCCCACATCGGCCCAGGCCGATCGCGGCCAGCCCGACGCGGTGGCGGTAATCGCGGCAGCGTCCTTGTCGGGCGAGAACGCCAGTTGTGCGGCCAGCATCGCGTCTGGCGCGGGCGGCACGGCGCCCGGCGGCGTGGCAAACAGCACCAGTCGCGACGGCGCACCCAGCACGACGTTGAGCGGCGGCACACGCCCATCGGCGCTGCCCATCATCCAGATACGCCAACCCGGATCGAACCAGCCGCCATCCCAGCCAAAGCCAGGATAGATCTGGTGCCCCGCGCTGTCCCGAACGCCATCGTGGATGGCCACCAGCGCATCTACCTGCGCGGCCGAAAGACCGGCCTGGCGCAGCTGCGGCACGACCAGCGCAGAGGAGCAACGTGCGCCATCGGCCACGATCCCGTCGCTGGCCCCATCCAATCCGTCGCACGCCGCCAGGATCGCCTGGCGCACCTTGGCCCCGGCTTCCACCGAAAAGCTGCCGGCCAGCGCGGCCACGGTGGGCGCCTGGCCCTGCGCTGTCAGCACACCGCCCAGCGCCTTGGTGTTCCACGCCTCGGCCAGGGCGGCGCGCGGCAGGGCAAAACCGGGCGCAGCGGCCACGATGCCGTTGTAAAGGTCGGGCTCCTGCTGGGCCAGGACCATGCCTTCCTGCCCGCCCTTGGAACAGCCATAGAAATAGCTGAAACGCGGCGCACGCCCATAATAGGCAGCAACGAGCGCCTTGGCCGCGAGCGTGACCGGCCGCAGCGAGGCGCCGCCATAGTCGGCCCGCGCCTGCGGATCGTGGGCAAAGGCCACCATGCCGCCGCGGGCCGGATCGGTGTTGGTGGCATTGTCGTGGCCCGAATCCTGCGCGAGCACGGCATAGCCCTGGCCCAGGGCAAAGGGCTGGCCCACGCCCACCTGGCCGATGGCGTCGCCCACGGTGCCGTTGGTGCCGCCGCCGCCCTGCATGAGGAAGCGGCCGTTCCACTGCGCCGGCAGACGCAGGCGGAAGCGGATGGCATAGCTTTGCCCGTCTACCCCGCGCCGCTCGTGCATCAGGCCCTCGATCTCGCAATGGGCGGGCAGCGCCGCCTGGACCGGGGGTGCATCGGGCTGGCCAAGCAAGGGAACCGCGTATCCCGCCGCGCGCCAGGTGGCCGCCACAATCCGCGTGGTGGTATCGGGCCAGGCCACCCGGCCTGGCTGCGCCAAAGCCGCGCAAGCCTGGGCAGAAGGCACGGCGGCGCCGGTCTTGGCCAGTACCATGCCAGGCGCCAGCAGCGCGCCCGTTGCGATGCCGGCCAGCGCCATGCGGCGCATGCTTTTCGTCTTACAGGCCACGCAAATCCTCCATAAGGCCACGCCTCTCCCATCCGATCGTTACGATCCAGATAGCAATGCGGTATAACATTCGCGCAAACGATTGCAACCGCATGTGCGTGCCCAGCAAGGATAATCCGATCCGGCTGCGGCGCTCCCTTGGGGAAATCAGGCGCAGATTTCGCAGCGGTTGCGGCCACCGCGCTTGGCCGCATACATCGCCTGGTCCGCAGCGGCGAGCCATTCGTCCGGCATGGTGATGCCGCCGATCAGTTCGGCAATGCCGAAACTGGCGGTGACGCGAAGCCGCTCGCCACCGGGCAGAGTCATGGTGTGCTGTTCCAGCGTGCGGCGGAACCGATCCACCGCCGCCCGCGCCGCGCCGGCGCTGGTTTCGGGCAGCAACACGGCAAATTCCTCGCCGCCCAGCCGGCCCAGCACATCGCCGTCGCGCTTGAGCTGCATGACCAGTTGCGCCACTTCGCGCAGCACGCAATCGCCGGCAATATGACCGTGCGTATCGTTCACGGCCTTGAAATGGTCGATATCGGCCATGACCAGGCTGCACGGACGGCCGTAGCGGTGGAAGCGGTCGATCTCCACCACGGCGCGCTCGGCAAAGGCGCGGCGGGTCAGGCAACCGGTCAGCGCATCGCGATCGGCAATCCGGCGCAGTTCCAGTTCCTTTTCGACGATGCGGGCCAGGTTGCACAGCATCGCCACTTCGGTGGGCGTGAACTGGCGCGGGCGATGGTCGATCGCACACAGCGCGCCAACGTTATAGCCTTCGGCCGTCCGGATCGGGATGCCGGCGTAACTGCGCACATTCGGCGGCCCATTGACCAGTGCATTGTTGGCAAAGCGCACGTCTTCCAACGCGTCCGCGATCAGGAACGGCTCGGTGTCCTCGATCGCGTGGGAGCAGAACGAGACGCTGCGCGGGGTTTCGCTGACGTCGAGCCCGACCCTGGCCTTGAACCACTGGCGATCGGCATCGATCAGCGAGACCGCTGCGATCGGCACATGCAATGCCGCGCGCACCAGTGCGACCACATCCTCGAACGCGCTCTCCGCCTCGGTATCGAGAATGTCGAGGCGATGCAGCGCGGCAATGCGCCCAGGTTCGTCCCCCAGCACCGTGCGAATAGGCTTCACGACAAGTCCCTCATGCGTTTCGATCCCCGTGCCGCCGGCGCCAGGGTCTGCAACAGGGCGAGATTCATTGCGCGCAAACCCTTCCCGATGTCTACCGCATCGACCTTGCCGAACCGTAGAACGGGCCTTCGGCATTCCTCGTGATCGGCGGTCGTTACGATGGCCATAGAACCTGGCCTGCCACAACACAATCGTGCCTTTACGGGGCGTTCCGGGCGGGCTCCGGCTAGGTCGTGAACGCATAAATGGCGCCCCCGAGGCGCCAAAATGGCGAACATATCGGGCCAAAGTGCCCGCCGCGAAGGCTGGCAGCCTTTGCAAGGGCACTTTGGGCTGAGATGGAAGCCATTTTGGCGCCCCTTCGGGATTTGACCCAAAGGCCCCCTCGCAGCGTCGAAAGCACTTGAAATATGTAAGATATTCCTGCGCGCTTTCTCCTCGCGACGGGGCCTTTGGCCTCAAACCTCGGGGGCGCCATTTATGCGTTCACGACCTAAGCCGGGTTGGCCTCGACACCGCGCAACTGCGCCTCCATGATCTTGCGCATCTCGAATTTCTGCGCCTTGCCCGTCACCGTCATGGCAAAGCGTTCGACGATGCGGATATGCGCAGGCACCTTGAAATGGGCAATGCGGCCTTGGCAATGCGCGCGCACGGCGGCTTCGTCGATCGTTGCCCCCGGACGCGGGATGATCCAGGCACACACTGCCTCGCCGAACCGGTCATCCGCCACGCCAAAGACCTGCGCGTCGAGCACTTCGGGATGGCTGAGGAGAAATTCCTCGATCTCGCGCGGGTAGATGTTTTCCCCGCCGCGAATGATCATGTCCTTGATGCGCCCGGTGATGCGGATATAGCCCTGGGCGTCCATCGTGGCGAGGTCGCCCGAATGCATCCAGCCATCGGCGTCGATCGCCTCGGCGGTCTTTTGCGGATCGCCCCAATAGCCGCGCATCACCGCATAGCCGCGCGAGCAATATTCGCCCTGCACGCCCACGGGCACCACGGCGCCATCGCTGTCCACGATCTTGGCCTGGGCATGGGGATGCACGCGGCCCACGGTTTCCACGCGCTCTGCCACGGGATCGGTCCGGGCCGTCTGGGTGGTCAGCGGGCTAGTTTCGGTCATGCCATAGCCGATGGTGACTTCGGCCATATTGAGCCGCTCCATCACCGCGCGCATCACGCTGACCGGGCACGGCGATCCGGCCATGATCCCGGTACGCAGGGTGGAAACGTCATAGGTGCCTGCCTCCAGCTGGGCGAGCACGCCGATGAACATCGTGGGCACGCCGTGCAGTGCGGTGCAGCCTTCGGCGCTCACCGCCTCCAGCACCAGGCGCGGATCGAACGCTTCGCCTGGATAGACCATCGCCGCCCCACTGGTCAGCGCCGCCAGATTGCCCAGCACCATGCCAAAGCAATGGTACAGCGGCACCGGAATGCACAGCCGGTCTGCCGGCCCCAGGCCCATGGTGCGGCCGCTGAACAGGCCATTGTTCAGGATATTGTGATGCGTCAGCGTGGCGCCCTTGGGAAAACCGGTGGTGCCGCTGGTAAACTGGATGTTGATCGCATCGTGCGGATCGAGCCTGGCCTCGGCCAGGTCGAGCGCCGCCCGGTCCGCCTCTGCCCGCAGGGCCTGCCAAGGCAGGAAGCCATCGAATGCTTCGGCGCCCAGCGCCACTTTATGTTCCAGGGACGGCAGGCGCTCCAGCCCCAGTTCGCGCAGCATCGCCACATAGTCGCTGCTCTTGAACCGGGGCGCCAGCACCAGCAGGCGACAGCCCACCTTGTTGAGCGCGTATTCCACCTCGCTGGTGCGATAGGCCGGGTTGATCGTCACCAGGATCGCGCCAATCCGCGCGGTGGCAAACTGGATCACCGTCCATTCCGCGCCATTGGGTGCCCAGATGCCCACCCGATCGCCCTTGGCAATGCCCAGCGCCAACAGGCCGGTGGCCACCTGGTCCACTTCGGCGTCCAGCTCTGCCCAGGTCAAGCGCAGGCCTTGGTGGCGCGAAACCAGCGCCAGGCCATCAGCCCATTCCTGCCCAGCGCGGCGCAGCGCCTGCCCGATGGTCAGGTTCAGCAGGGGCTCGTCGGTCGGCCCCACGGCATGGGATAGCGCGCTCATCGCTTGATGTTCACCACTTGCACCTGGGCATATTCGGCCAGGCCTTCCACGCCCTGCTCCACGCCCAGGCCCGATTGCTTGAAGCCGGCCATGGGAATGTGCGGGCCGATCGCCAGGTGCTGGTTCACCCACACCTGCCCGCTGTCGATCCGCGCGGCGATATCGGCGGCGCGGCCCACATCGGCCGACCAGACCGAGCCGCCCAAGCCATAGTCGCTGGCATTGGCGCGCGCGATCACGTCTTCCACGTCATCGAATTTCACCAGCGGCAGGATCGGGCCGAACTGCTCCTCGTCCACGATCTTCATCCCGTCGGTCACATCGCGCACGATCGTGGGCGCAATGAAATAGCCGGCGCGTTCCATCGCCGCGCCCCCGGCAATAATGACGCCATCGGCGCGCGCGCTATCCAGGAAACCCTTGATCTTGTCGAACTGCATCGCGTTCTGGATCGGGCCGATCTGGGTGCCCTGCTCCAACCCGTCGCCGACCACAGCCTCTTGCGCCAGCCGCGCCAGCTCGGCGGCCATGGCATCATAGATATCGGCGTGGACATAGGCGCGCTTGATTGCCAGGCACACTTGCCCGCAATTGAGGAAGGCATTGGCAAAGATCGCCTTGGCCGTCTCGCGCACGTCAACATCATCCAGCACGATGGCCGGGTCGTTGCCGCCCAGTTCCAGCGTCACGCGCTTGAGCGTGTCGGCCCCGTTGGCGGCAATGCGCTTGCCCGTGGCGGTCGATCCGGTGAAGCCGATCTTGGCCACGTCGGGATGCGCCGTCAGATGCGGTCCCAGGTCATTGGCATCGGTGATCACGTTGACCACGCCAGCGGGAAATACCTGCGCACAGATTTCGCCCAGCAGCAGCGCGCTGGCCGGCGTGGTGGGTGCGGGCTTGAGCACGATGGCATTGCCCGCCAGCGTCGCCGGGCCGATCTTCCACAGCGCCACCAGCAGCGGGAAATTCCACGCGATGATCCCCACCACCACACCCAGGGGCCGGTGCTTGACCACGATATGCCCGGCGGCATCGTCCTGGATGACCCGATCTTCCAGGCCCAGCGTGGCATAGTGGCGCAGGAAGCCTTGCGTCCAGGCCACTTCGCCCTGCGCCTCGGGCAGGGGCTTGCCCTGTTCCTGCGTCAAGAGGCGGGCAAATTCATCGGCCCGCGCGCCGATGGCATCGGCCAGGTCCAGCAGCGCCTGCTGCCGCTTGGCCAGCGGCGTGGCGCCCCAGGCCGGCTGCGCCGCCTTGGCCGCCGCGATCGCGGCATCGGCCTGCGCCACGCTGGCGCGCGGCACGGTGAGGAAGGCTTCCCCCGTGGCCGGGTTGATCACGTCCATCGTCATGTCGCCCGCCACCAGGGCGCCGCCGATCAGCATTTTCATCTCAGGCATCGCTCTCTCCGTCATCGCTTGTCGCGTTGACCGGGCGGGCGCTCTTGCGTCACCTTCGCCCGGCCCGCAGTCTATCAGAACTTGGCGCCCACCGTCACACCGTAGGTGCGCGGATTGCCGATGTGGTTGTAATCGAACCCGAACCCCGCCAGCAGATCGACGCGCGAGGTGAAATAGAGCTTGTTGCCCAGGTTCTTGGCCCAGGCTGACGCGGAATAGCGCCCATCCGCGCTTTCCCAGTCGATATGCCCGCTCACCAGGGCATAGCCCTTCTGTTCGAGCCGGGCGATGTTGATCACCTCGAAATATTGGCTCGATTGATAGGCCACTTCGGGATGCAGCGACACCGCGCCCCAACCGCCCTTGGCCACCGTCAGGTCTACCCCTGCGTTGAACGTCAGGTCCGGCGCGTTGGACAGCTTGCGCCCGGCCACATCCGTGCCGCTGACCGTTCCTTTCTGGATGCGGGCAGACAGCAGCCCCAACCCGGCGCGCAGCGAAAGCGCGTCGCTGGCGCGCACGCTCAATTCGGCTTCGGCGCCATAGATCCGGCTCTTGGGAATGTTGAGCAGGGTCTGCGCGGCCGTGCTGGGATCGACGTTGATGAACTGCTGGTTGCGATAGTCGTAATAGAACGCCGCCATGTTGAGCGTAATGCGCCGGTCCCACGCCCGCGTCTTGGCGCCCACTTCATAGGACGTCACCTGCTCGGCCTTGGCCACGCTCAATTCGCTGGGATCGAAGAAGGCCTGGGCGTTGAAACTGGGCGCGCGGTAGCCCCGGCTGACGCTGGCATAGAGCAGCGCGCCGCTCGCCAGCTTGTAATCCAGCCCGATCTTGCCGGACAGGTTGTCGGTCTTGAAGCGCAGGGTGGAATTGGGAATGAGGTTCATGACCAGCACGTCGTCATAGCCATAGGCGTTCGACGTGAAACCGCTTTGCGAGCCGGTATCGTGGGTAAAGCGCAGGCCGCCGCGCAAGGTCAGCGCATCGGTCAGCTTGTACTTGAGGTCGCTGTAGAGCGCGACGCTCTTCTTCACCTGGTCGAACCGGTTGCTCACCTTGCAGGCCAGCGGGAAACCGTCAGCGCAATCGGCGGCGGTGATCGCGCCATCGCCGTTCACGTCGTCATCCGTGGCGATTTCGAACGAGGTGCTGTTGAACACTTTCTCGCGGTTGAAATAGGCGCCGAGGATGAAATCGAACGGTCCGCCGAAATTGCTGGTCAGGCGCAAGTCCTGGGCAAACTGGCTGGCCTTGTCGTAATAGGGAATTTCCAGCAGGCGCGTGGCCGTGCCGTCGGTATCCTCGCGAAAGAACAGCGTGCCGGCGTCATAGCTGGTGATGCTGGTCAGCGCGAGCGCATCGGTAAGATCGATATTGGCGGTCAGTGCCACCGAATTGGTCACCGCGCGGCGCCGCGTCGCCACGTCGCTGGCGATCTGCCAGGTGGAAAGCCCGGCCCGGTTGCTCGCCTCGGGCTGGGCATAGATGCCATAGTTGTGGGGGTTCTGGAACGAGTGCGACGCGCGCAGGGTAAAGCGCACGCCATCGCGCGGCTCCCACTTCAAAGTGCCGCGCACCGCCCATTCGCGCGTTTCCGCCAGGTCCGGCATGCCGGGCACCACGTTCTTGAACCAGCCATCGGCACGGGCGAACGTGCCCGCCACGCGCAGCGCAGCCTTGTCGCCCAGCGGCACATTGACCGCGCCGTTCAGGTCCACCCGGTTGTAATTGCCATAGCCGGCGTTGAAATAGCCGCTGGTGTCATTGAGCTTGGCATCGCGGCTGATGATATTGACCGCCCCGCCGGTGGTGTTCTTGCCATAGAGCGTGCCCTGCGGCCCGCGCAGCACTTCCACCCGTTCCAGATCGTACATCGCCACGCCCAGGAACGCGAAGTTGCCCTTGTAGACTTCGTCGTAATAGGTCGCCACGGGGCTGGACTGGTTGAGGCTGTAGTCCGACATCGAAACGCCGCGCAGGGCAAAGATCGGCGTGTTGTCCCCCACGATGCTGGTCAACTGCAGGTTGGCCACTTTGGTCACCAGGCTATCCACATTGGTGATACGCGATTTGGCCAGCTGATCGCCGCCAACGGCTGAAACCGAAATCGGCACCGATTGCAGGTTTTCCGATCGCTTGGCCGCCGTCACCACGATTTCGCCCGGCGCCGCAGCGGCATCCTGGGGTTGTGGCGCCGTTTGTGCTTGCACGGGGTCTGCCATGGCGATCGCGGCCAATGCCACCCCGCCGAAAACGTGCTTCCTCATGGACTTCCCTCCGCTGGTTGGTTCCCTGTTCAGTCCTGCTTGGTGGTAAAGCCCTCGACCAGGCGCGCTCTCGTCGCGGCACGCTCAAGCCGAAGGGGATGTTGGCGCAGTGCGCCGAGTTCGCGCGCGGTATAGGGCCGGAAATCGGCAGGCATGTGCCGCGCGTCAAAGGTGTAGAGCGTCCAGTTGACCAGATTGGCGAGGCGCCGGTCATCCAGATCGGTGGTGGCAACGCCAGGCACGCGGGCAATAAAATCGCGCCCACCCGGCACGCCCAGGAACTGTGCCACCACGCCCTGCATGGGCGGGTTGGAAACCCCGTCGCCGCTGCCATCGGGGCGGTGGCAACCCTGGCATTTCAACTGGTAATCGGTCCGCGCCTGCACCGGATCGGCCACGCCGCGCATTGCCGGCACCGGTGATGCGCGGGTGGAAACGGTGGCCAGCGTGGCCGCAAGACTGCCGGCCACCAGCACCAGGGCAAGCGGCCGAGCCTTCATTTGCCGCCAGCCCCGGCGTGCAGCTTCGCCACGTCGGCCGGGGCCAGGCCCGCCCCGCTTTGCCGCAGCTTGCCCACTTCCTCGGCGGCGAACGGGCGGAATGCCGGACCGGCCTTGGCCACTTGCGTGCCGACGTGGTTGAGCACGGCGGCCACGGCGCCATCGTCCAGCCCGCCCTGCGCCGGCATCACCCCGGCATAGGGCTTGCCCTCCACGGTGATCGGCCCCATCAGCCCGCGCGTGACGGCCAGCACGATATAGCGCCGCCCGGCATCCTTGGCCGCCAGGCTGCGGAAATCGGCGCCGAGCGGGGGATAGGCCCCCGGCACGCCGGCCCCGGTGCGGGTGTGGCACGCGGCGCAGCGGGCAAAGACCGTGGCGCCATCGGGCGCCGCACGCAGCGGATAGGCGCCGATCAGCGCCACGCCGCCCAGCGCGGCCGCCGCCGCCAGGATCGCCCCGCGCCTCACTTGGTTTTCTCCAGCGCCACGCCGATCACGGCCGCGACCGAGCAGTTGTAGACGCTGCTTTGCGACCCCAGGCACCAGTTGTAGTCGTTGTTGGACTGCGGGCGCACTTGCGGCCGGTCGCCCTCGTTGCGGTTGCACAGGCACTGCCCGCACGAGGATGTGCCGCAACAATCGTTGTAGCTGATCACATAGGCGCGGCCATCGGCCGGATTGGTGCACGTGCCGATCCAGGTGATCGGGCTCATTTCCGTGCCCGGCGGGCAGGTGTTGACGCTGCCGCCGCAGCACGAACAGAGGAACCCGTCGATCGCGCAATAGCGCCAGTAATCGCAGCTCGCCTGGTCGCCCGGGTCCTGTTCCAGCCCGCTGGCCATCGCCGGCCGCGCCGGGCCGCCGGGGTGGGCACCGTGGCCCCCTTCACTACTGGCCGCGCGCGCCACCGGCAGCACCGGAAAGGCGGCGGCCCCGGTCATGCCCGCGCCCAGCAGGGCCAACAGCGAACGGCGGCTGGTGCCGCGCGCCACGCGGCGGGAGAACGTTTCGGTCAACTTGTCGAACCGCATGGCTCAGGCCTCCTTGTGGCGGCGGGCGAGGAAGTCCTGGATCGAGGCGACGCCCCGCTCCTTGGCTTCGAACAGGCTTTCAAGATGTTCGCGGCTGTTGATGAGGCCGAGCGAGGCGACGCGCCCCTCTTCGTCCAGCAGCACGGCATAGGGCAGCTTGGCGACGCCGAACGCGCGGCCCAGCGCTTCGCTCAAGACCATCGGCAGCGCGTCGAGGCCGTGCTCGCGCGCCATGGCGCGATAGGCGCTCTTGCTGCCATCGCCGGCTACCACCACGTCAAGCCAGTTGGCCTCGGCCCGCGCCGAACTGCGCAGCACCGGCAGCAGGGACTTGCACATCGGGCATTCGGGCGAAGCGAAGAACAGCAGCTGGCTGCGGCCCTGGCGCGCGCCACCAATGGCCACCGGGGCGCCATCCACATCGGCCAGCGTCATCGGCGTCGCCTTTTCACCCACGGCCACGGTCTGGTGCAAGGTGAGCGCGCCGGCCGGGGCAATGCGTTCGTGCAGCACGCCCACCTGGCGGGCGAGCGCGGCAATCAACAGCGCCTGGATAATCACGGCGGTCCACAACAGGATCTGGCTGGTCAGCATCACGCGGTCCTCCATGCAGGGCGGGGCGTGGCGAGCAGTTCGCTCAGGCCCAAATACAGTGCCAAAAAGCCGGCAGCGGCGAACGGCGCATCAAGCGTGAGCGGCGCTGCCGGCAGGGTGGAAAGGATGAGGGCCAGCGCGCTCAGCGCCGCCGGGCGCGCCACGATGGCGGGACTCACCGGCTTGGCGCGGGCGGCCAGGTCGCACCCGCAATCGAGTGTCTGCCCGCTCTTGCGCCACAACGCGATGGCATAGGATGCCCAGATCGTCGCCGCGAGCAGCGCGCCCACGGCGTGGAGCGGCAGGGTTACCAGGAACACGGCGGCGGCCATCTCGCCAGCACCGGCGAGCAGCAAAACCACGGGCCCAAGCGCGGCGCTGGTACCCGCCAGCCGCGCCGCCACCGGCGCCAGCCGATCGCGGGCCAAGGCCTTGTGCACGGCCGATCCGGCCAGCAGCATGGCGCAAAAGAGGTTGAGCGCCATCATCGCGGCACCGTGATCATGATCGGATTGGCGCCGACATTGGCCCCCAGCGTGCGCACGAAAGCGCCAGTGCCGGCATCATAGACGTCAACCACCCCATCGGCGCGCGCGGCCACCACATGCGGCTGTTCCTCACGCGTCACGGCAATGGCCACGCTCTGGCCCTTCAAGGCTATGCGCTGGACGCGGGCCTTCTTCACCGGGTCCACCACCCAAACTTCGGTGCCGCCATCCTTGTGGCTGCCTTCCTTGCCATAGGGGCTCATCAGCACATAGAGCCGGCCGGCGGCATCGGCGTGGATCACTTCCCAGCCGCCCGGGCGCCATTCGGGCTGGCCACCTTCGGCGCTGCCCACGCTGAAGCTGCCGGGCAGCGGACGGATCACCGTGCCCGACAGGTCAAAGCCCTGGATCATGCCGTAAAAGCTCACGAACCAGGCGGTCTTGCCCACGATCGCCGGCGTGCCGAACAGCGGCTGGCGATCGATGTCCTGCACCTTGAGCACGGTCTTGGAACTGGCCGCCGCGCCCTTTTCATCCAGCGTTACGCTGAAGGCAGAGCCATCGGCGCACAGGCTGGTAAAGCCGCGTTCCCCGGTGGGATAGATCTGCGCGCAGCCCGGCAGGTCGATCTCGTTTAGGATCTTGCGCGCCGCCAGGTCCACCACCGTCACCGATTGCGCCGGGGTGAAATTGGCGATCAGCGCCCACTTGCCGCCGTTGGTGAACTGGAACAAGTGGGGATAGGTGACCGATTGCTGGCGCTTGCCACCCGGCAGCACGATCTCACCCTTGGGTTCAAGCGTGGCCATGTCCCAGATGGTGATCGCGTCGGTGCGCTCGCCGCGCGACAGGCGGGTATAGAACGTTTCGGCGGTGTAGATTTCGCCGCGATCGGGCGAAACCAGCATGTTGGCGAACTGCGCGGCGCGCACCAGGCCCTTGAGCGGCCTGACCGGATCGGCGGTATCGACCACGGCAATTCGCCCGTCGACGATCGACATGAAACGGAAATCGTGGATCAGCACCCAGCTTGCCGGCCATTGCGCCGGCAGCTTGGCCACGCTGGGCAGGGTTTCCTCGGGCAAGGGAGTGGGAAAAGCCGGCGCGGCAATCGCGGTGCCGCTTCCCCCAATCGAAAGCGCCAGAACCGATAGGGAAAGCCCTGCTGCAAGGGCGAAGGATCGCATCATGTGTCCCCCCAATGGCGGCCGATGGGCTCGCCTTGTGCAACACAAGATGATCTTTCAGACACAAAACTGTCAATTGACCTAAATTTGTCGAGTGACCTATTTTTAAAAGCGTGTTACAACCTGACCGAAGCCGGGGAGACACGATGAAAAATCAGATGGATAGCGTGCCACGCCTGGTGACCGACCTGATCGTGCCAGAGCGTGAGGGGGGGTATCTCAAGGGGCAGGAGACGCGCGAACTTATCCTGCGCACGGCGCTGACCATCCTGATCGAGCATGGCTATCCGGCCATGTCGATGCGCCGAGTCGCCACCGCCTGCGGCATGAAGTTCGGCAACCTCACCTACCACTATCGCAGCCGCGAAGACCTGGTGCGCGAACTGCTCGAAGCGGTGATCCGGTCTTACGAAGTGGAATTCACGGCCATCGCGCACATGCCCGGTGCCTCTCCCGAAGACCGCCTGCGCCGCGTGTGCCTGTTCATTCTGGAAGACATTCGCACCAAGAAGACCACGCATCTCTTTCCCGAGATCTGGGCTCTGTCCAACCACGAGCCCTTCGTGTTCGATCTGATGCACGCGCTCTATGTGCGCGCCCGCGCGCCGCTTCGCGCGATCATCGACGAAATGCGGCCCGATCTGCCCCCTGACGTGCGCGAGGACGTGGCGCTGTTCATTTCCGCGAGCATGGAAGGGATGACCGTGTTTGCCGGCCACGGCAAGCCGTTCGAGCCGCGCATGCCCTCTATCGAGCATATCGCGGTGCAGTCGTTCCTCGATCTGGTGCGCACCTACCGGCCCTGACCCGCCATGACGGGCCAGGGCCGAAGTGGCCCAATCAGCCCTGCATCTGCTCCAGCGTCACGCCCTTGGTTTCGTTGACCATGGCGCGCACGAAGAAGAACGAGATCGCCGCCGCCGCGGCATAGAACGAATAGGTGATCGCCAGGCCCGGCGAGACGACCAGCGCCGGGAAGCTGACCGAAATCGCCGCATTGGCAATCCACTGGGCAAAGCCGGAAACCGCCAGGCCAGAGCCGCGGATCTGGTTGGGGAACATTTCGCCCAGCATGACCCACATGATCGGACCCCAGCTCATGTTGAAGAACACGACATAGGCATTCGCGGCAAACAGCGCGATCACGCCGTTGTGGCCGGGCAACGACACGCCGCCATCGGCGCCGTGCACCGCGGTGGAAAAGGCCCAGGCGACGATGCCCAGCGTCACGGCCATGCCGGCCGAGCCGGTCAGCAGCAACGGCTTGCGCCCGATGCGATCGACCAGCAGCAACGTGGCAAGGCACCCGGCGATGGAAACCACGCCCGACAGGATGTTGGTCTGCAGGGCATAGCTTTCGGAAAAGCCCACCGCCTGCCACAGCGTGGCGCCGTAATAGAACACCACGTTGATGCCGACGAGTTGCTGGAACACGGCCAGGCCGATCCCGGTCCACACGATCGGCCGGATGCGGCCGGTGGCGCGGTCGATCAGGTCAGACAACTTGGGACGGTGATGGTCAGCCGCCAGGCTGTCGCGGATTTCGGCGACCGTGCGCGTGGCGCTCGCCGCGCCGAGCAGGCGGGTGAGCACCGCTTGCGCGCCGGCTTCATCGCCCTTGGCCACCAGGTAGCGCGGGCTTTCGGGAATGCCGAGCAGCGCCAGGAAATAGATCGCCGCCGGCAGCGCCTGCAGCCAGAACATCCAGCGCCAGGCCGGCTGGCCCGCCCACAGGATCGCGGTCGATTCCCCGGCCACCTGGGCCAGAATGTAATTGACCACAAAGGCGCCAGTCAGCCCGGTGATGATCATCACCTGCTGCACGCTCGACAAACGGCCACGCACGTTGGCCGGCACCACTTCGGAAATATAGACCGGCGAGATCACGCTGGCCGCGCCCACGCCCAGCCCGCCGACGATGCGCGCGAGGATGAAGATCACCGAAGACCCGGCCGCGCCGGCCAGCAGCGCGCTGGCCAGGAACAGGATCGCCGCCAGCTTCATCACGCCGCGCCGGCCGATGCTGTCGGCCAGGCGCCCGGCCCCGAACGCGCCGATCGACGAACCGACGAGGATGGCGCCGACGTTCACGCCGATGCCCACCTTGCCCAGGTCGAACGCCGCCTCAAGCCCCTTTTGCGTACCGTTGATGACGCCGGAATCGTACCCGAACATGAACCCGCCGATCGTGGCCACGGCCACGATGGCACCGATCAGGCGCATGTTCACTGCGCCTCCTGCCGTATCTGTCATCCTTCCCTCTCCCACTTGTTCTTATACCTGCGCCAGATGGCAGGGCAGCCCGGCAACGCCGGGGTCGAAAGCAAACAAGGCCCCCGCCAGGGGCTGGGCCGCGCGCTCTGCCGCCCCCAGGCCCTTGGAAGCCGTGGTGGCATAAGCGGTGCGCAAGCCCGGCCCGCCGAACGCGATCTTGGTCACGTTGGCCACGGGAAATGGAACGGTGCCAATCAATTGACCCGCCGGGTCATAGCGGCGCACGCCCCAGCCAGCGAACAGGCCCACCCACAGGCAGCCCTCGGCATCTACCACCGGCCCATCGGGATAGCCCGCGCCATCCTCGATCTGCGCGAACAGGCGATTCTCCGTGACCACGCCATCGGCCACCGTGCTCGCCCAGATGCGGCGGCCCAGCGTATCGTGGTGATACAGCGTGGTGCCATCGGGCGAAAACGCCGGGCCATTGGTGATCGAAACGGGTGGCAGGCCGCTGTCCGCACAGCCTGCGCCGTGCAGCCGATAGATGCGCCCGGTATCGGCCGCTTCGGCATCGTCCATCGAACCCAGCCACACCGCGCCATCGGCGGCGACGGTCGCATCGTTCAGGCGATTGCCCGGCAGATGCGCTTCGGGAGCCGCGAGCAGGCTGAATGCCCCGCTCGCGGGATCGAAACGATGCACCCCGCTTTGCAGACCGGTCAGCATCGTGCCATCGGCGCAGGGCAGCACCCAGCCCACTTGCGCGGGCGCCGGCCAACTGGCGGTTGCCCCGGTTTCCGGCACGAAGCGATGGATCGCCGGTGCCTTGATATCGACGAACCACAGGGCCGAATCCTGGGCGTTTTCGCGCGCCACCCACACCGGACCTTCGCCCAGCGTGGCGCCCAGCGGCCAGACTGCCTCTGGTTTTGCGCCGGGAATGGTCAGCGCCATCCCGCGTCCACCCAATATTCGTGACCCGTGATCAGCCGCGCATCGTCCGAGGCCAGGAACAGCGCCAGGGCGGCGACGTCCGCCGGCACCAGCCGCCCATCCAGGCACTGCGAAGCCACGATCTCGGCCTCGCCCTCGGGCGTGTACCACTGTTCCTGGCGGGGCGTCTTGACGTTGCCGGGGATGATCGCGGTCACGCGGATATTGTCGCGGCCCAGTTCGCGGGCCAGGCCGCGCGTAAGCCCCTCGATCGCGGCCTTGGCGGTCTGGTAGATCACCAGATCGGGCAGGCCCAGGTGCCAGCTGATCGACCCCAGGTTGATCACCGCGCCCCCGCCCGCGCGCTTCATCGCCGGCACGGCGGCCTGCGTCACGAAGAACTGGTGCTTGAGATTGACCGCCATGCGCTCGTCCCAATAGGCGGGCGTCACTTCCTCCACGGCATGGCGATCATCGTTGCCGGCGTTGTTGATCACCACGTCGATGCCGCCCAGATGCGCTTCGGCGGCGCGCATCACGGCGGCAATCGCCTCGGCATCGCGCAAATCGCATTCCAGGAACAGCGGGGCGGGCGCATGGCTGTTGCCCAGGCGCGTTGCCACCGCGATGCCCTGTTCGGCCGCAATATCGCAAAATACCACATGCGCGCCCTGCGCCACGAAGGCCTCGACCAGCCCCTCGCCGATGCCGCTGCCGCCGCCGCTGATGAACACGCGCTTGCCCATCAGGCTGGGATAGATCGCGCGCTTGTCGCTGCCGTTCATTGCTCCGTTAAGGCCGCTCACGCCGTTTCCCCCAAGAGGCCCCGCGCGGCCAGGTTGGCGTAGAACGCGCCGATGCCCACGGTCCACGGTTCCGCCTGCGGACAGGTGACGACGGTGTTGACCAGCTTGCCCAGCCGCGGCGTGGCGATGGTGACCACGTCGCCCACTTTGTGGGTAAAGCCGCGGCCGGGATCGTCGCGATCCTGCACCGGGGCAAACAGCGTGCCCAGGAACAGGGCAAAGCCATCGGGATACTGATGCTCGCTCAAGGTCTGGCGCACCAGGTCGAGCGGATCGCGGCTGATCTCGTTCATGCTCGAATGGCCTTCCAGGCGATAGCCGTCGGTGCCCTCGATCACCAGGTCCACTTCGGCCTGGCGCACGTCATCAAGGGTAAACCCCTCGTCGAACAGGCGCACCAGCGGGCCGAGCGAGCAGGACGCGTTGTTGTCCTTGGCCTTGCCCAGCAAGAGCGCGCTGCGGCCCTCGATATCGCGCAAGTTGACGTCGTTGCCCAGCGTCGCGCCCACGACGGTGCCCGTGGCGTTGACCAGCAGGACCACTTCGGGTTCGGGATTGTTCCAGGTGGAATCGCTGCGCACGCCGATCGCCGCCAGCGGCCCTACGGTGGCCAGCACCGGCGCCTTGGTAAAGACTTCGGCATAGGGCCCGATCGCCACTTCCAGGTATTGCGACCACAGCACGTCTTCGATCAGCAAGGCCTTGAGCGCTTCGGCTTCGGCCGAACCGGGCACGACCGAACGGATCGAACCGCCCACGCGCTCTTCGATGCGGGCGCGAATTTCCAGCGCCTTGCTCGAGTCTCCGCGGGCGCGTTCCTCGATCACGCGTTCGAGCGTGGAGGTGGCAAACGTGACCCCGCAAGCCTTGACGCATTGCAGGTCCACCGGGCTCAGCAACGGCAGGTCGAGCGCATCGAGCCGGCCCAGCACAATGCCGGCACCGGGATCGAGCGGCAGCATTTCAACCAGTTGCGAAACGGTCGGCGCCACGGCTGCCATGTCATAGGCAATGCCGTCTTGCACCAGGATGGGGCTGGGCCCGGCCGGCGTTTGCACCCGCCCCAGAAACCGGCCCGATTCCCAATCGTCGGGCAACAGCGCTGTGATTGACGAAACCCCGTCCATTTTATCTCCCCCAACCGTCGGGCAATCGTTGACAAATTCTGATAGCGCTACCATCATGCAAACCCATCGGCTGTCAAGTGCTTTTGGCACGGCCGGGCAAACAACGATCCTGCCCGCGCAGGGCGAGGCCACAGTTGCCACCAGGGAGATGACGATGCCGCTTGCCGCACCGCTCGGGCTGTTCCACCACGCATGCCGCCGTGCCTTGCCACTGGCCATGGCAACCGCGCTGGCCGCAGGACTGGCCGCGCCATGCCCGGCCATCGCGCAGGGCAAAACGGCCGCACCGCTTCCCCATATCGAACGCACGAAATCCGGTGCGATGCTGGTGGTCGATGGCGCGCCGTTCCTGATGCTGGGGGCGCAAGCCAACAACTCCAGCAATTATCCCGCGCCGCTCAAGCAGGTCTGGCCCACGATCGATGCCATGTCCGCCAACACCCTGGAAATCCCCGTGGCGTGGGAACAGATCGAGCCGCGCGAAGGCCAGTTCGATTTTTCCTGGGTCGACCATCTGCTGGGCGAAGCGCGCCAGCATAACAAGCGCCTGGTCCTGCTGTGGTTTGCAACCTGGAAGAATACAGCGCCGGCCTATGCCCCCGAATGGGTCAAGCTCAACCCTGTGCGCTTTCCCCACATGCTCACCTCCAAGGGCGAGGTGCACTATGCGATGAGCCCGCTCGGCACCGAAACGCTCAAGGCCGATACCCGCGCTTTTGCCACCCTGATGCGCCATTTGCGCCAAGCCGATCCACAGAACACCGTGATCATGGTCCAGGTGGAAAACGAAGTGGGCAGCTATGGCAATGTGCGCGATTTTTCGCCCCAGGCGCAAAAGCTGTTCGATGGGCCGGCGCCAACCACCCTGCTCAAGCATTACGGCAAGCCGGCCGGGCAAAGCTGGGCCAAGGCCTTTGGCAGCGATGCCGACGAGTATTTCCAGGCCTGGTACGTGGCCAGCTACATCAACACCGTGGCGCTCGCCGGCAAGGCGGAAAAGGCATTGCCGATGTATGCCAATGCCGCCCTCGCCTCGGCTTTCGGCAGACAGGCGGCCACCACTTATTCCAGCGGTGGACCGGTCCACCATGTGATCGACATCTACAAGCTGGCAGCGCCCGCGCTCGATCTGGTGGCACCCGATATCTACAACCACGATGAAAAGGCCGTGGCCGCATACCTGGGCTTCTACGGGCGGCCGGATAATCCGCTGATGGTGCCCGAAATCGGCAATTCCACCGAATATGCCCGGTTCTTCTGGGATGCGCTGGGCAAGGGCACGATCGGCTTTTCGCCGTTCGGCATGGATCAGACCGGTTACTTCAACTATCCGCTCGGCGCCCGCGCGCTCGATGGTTCGCTCAACGGCTTTGCCCGCATCTATCGCCTGTTTGCGCCGATGCAGTCGGTCTGGGCCAAGGCCGGAGCGCAAGGCCTGGTGCGCGCCGCGGGTGAACCGATCGACCCGGCCGCCAAGCACACCCGTGAACTCACGCTTGGGCGCTACAAGGCGACGCTCGGCTTTGGCCAGCATCAGTTCGGGTTCGATCCCCCGGCCGGCAACACCCAGCCAACCGGCGGCGCTGCACTGGCGCAACTGGGGCCGGACGAGTTCCTGATCACCGGGTTCGATACCCGCGTCACCCTCGCCCTGGCCGATCCGGCACCGGGGGAATCGCTGCTGCTGCTGCGCGCCGAGGAAGGGCATTACGAGCCCGACGGTGAAGGCGGGCAACGCTGGGTGTTCGATCGGGTGTGGAATGGCGACCAGATCGACTATGGCTTCAATTTTTCCGGCCTGCCGCAGGTCTTGCGCGTGCGCTATGCCCGTATCAAGGGCAATGCGGTGATCCCGGTCGGCGCCGACCATTGAGCCATGGGAGGACCTGGCCGGCGACCCCAGGCCGGCCCGGCTCCCCTGCCCTTGCGCTTCAGGGCGCGGGCACCACGACCTGGCGCTGCGTGCCCAGCTTTTCGATGCCCAGTTCGATCACGTCCCCCGGCTGAAGGAACTTGGGCGGGGTCAAGCCCAGGCCAACCCCGGCAGGCGTGCCGGTGGTGATCACGTCGCCAGGCTGGAAGCTCATGAACTGTGACATGTAGCTGAGCACGAAGGCCGGCTGGTAGACCATCGTGCGGGTGGAACCATCCTGATAGCGGGTGCCGTTGACGTCGAGCCACATTACCAGCTGGCCAGGGTCACCCACTTCGTCGGCCGTGACCAGCCAGGGGCCGATCGGGCCAAAGCTGTCGCAACCCTTGCCTTTCATCCACTGGCCCTGGCGCTCAAGCTGGAAGGCCCGTTCCGATACGTCGTTGCACACGAAGTATCCGGCAATCGCCGCGCGGGCGGTGTCCTCGTCGGCATAGCTGACCGGGCTGCCCACGACGAAGGCGAGTTCCACTTCCCAATCCAGCTTGGTGCTGCCGCGCGGCTGGATTACCGGATCGTTCGGCCCGCAGATGGAGCTGGTGGCTTTCATGAACGCGACGGGTTCGGGTGGCACGGTGGCGCCGGTTTCGGCGGCGTGGTCGGAATAGTTGAGGCCGATGCACACGAACTTGCCGACCTTGGCCACGCAGGCGCCCAACCGCCCCGGCGCCGCCACCAGTGGCAGGTTGGCCGGATCGAGCGCGCGCAACCGATCCAGCGTGGCGGGATCGAGCGCGCTGCCGTCGATATCGGCAACATGGCCGCTCAAGTCGCGCACCGCACCTTCGGCATCGAGCAGACCCGGCCGTTCCGCCCCAGGGTTTCCATAGCGCAGCAATTTCATGATCGGTCCTTTTCCGGGAAACGGGGGGCCCGCAAGGCGGGCGGATCGCGCCGATGGCATCAGCTGTTCGACCAGCCACCATCGATGACGTGGCACTGCCCCGTGGTAAAGCCAGACGCATCGCTGGCAAGATAAAGTGCAAGCGCAGCAATCTCTTCCGGCCGGCCGATGCGCCCCATTGGCTGGCGCGCGGTAAAGGCTCGCATCGCCGCATCGAAATCACCACTGGCGGCCAGGCGCTGTTCGAGCGAGGGCGAATGGACCGTGCCAGGACAGATCGCGTTGCACCGCACCCCCTGCTGCACGAAATCCGCCGCGATTGCCTTGGTCAGGCCGATCACGGCAGCTTTCGACGCGCCATAGGCAAACCTATTGGGCACGCCGATCACCGAACTGGCCACTGAAGCCATGTTGATGATCGATCCGCCCCCGCGTGCGATCATGCCGGGCAAAAACGCCCGGATCAGCCGGAACATGGCGGTCACGTTCAATTCGAAGGCAAAGGCCCAATCCTCGTCACTGCAATCGAGCACGGTGCCGCCGTGCACCACGCCGGCGCAGTTGAAGACAATGTCGAAACCCTCTTCGGCGGCGGCGAGCGCCGCGATGGCAGCACGATCGGTCACATCGAGCACCTGTGTGCGGCACCCTGCTGCCAGCTCCGCCAGCGCCTGCGCATTGCGATCAAGCGCCAGGACTTGCGCGCCTGCATCGCGGAACGCTTCGGCGCTGGCGCGGCCGATGCCCTGCCCTGCGCCGGTGACGATGGCGCGCTTGCCGGAAAGGGTGAACGGTGTCGTCATGCGATGCTCCTGCTGGGATGGCGGTCGGCGGTCATGGGGCCAGCGCGCCCAGCACCACGCGCAACATCACCGGATGTTCGGGAAGATTGAGGCCATAATCGGTCTGGTCGCCATTCCAGGGACGCTGGCCCACCCAGTTGCCGCCGCTATCGAGCCGGCCCTCTTCGACCGAAAGGTATTGCCATGACGCGGCGTCTTGTGGCGCGCGGCGGGAAAAGCGCAGGCGTACATCGCTGCCCACCACGAGGAAGCTGTTGGCATCGAGCGGGAAAATCGCCGCGCCGCCCGTCGCGCGCCCTTGCGTGGGCGCTGGATCGGGATGGGCAAACGTCCAGCTTTCATCGCCGATCATCCAGCGATCGAATTGCACGGCCACTTGCCAATCGCCAAACGCGTGGGCCTGGTCCGCGCCATCGTCATCCTTGGCAGCACCCCACCCGGCATGGCGCGCGGCAAAGGCCGCCCAGCCCCGTGCCATCGGCGCCATGATGCGGAATTTGGCGGCAAAGGCACCGATCGTCGCGGCATCGAGCCGCTTGGCACCCAGCGGATAGTTGACATAGCCGGTGGCATCCATTCCGAACGGCGCGAACCCGATCGCGCCATGGGCCAGGGCCGGCCAGAAAAAGCGCGCATAGGCCGCATCGTTGCCGATTTCGGGGATCATCAGCGCGTTATCGGGCCGGGCATAGGTGGCAAGGTAAGCGCGCACTTGTGACCAATCGCGCGTGTAGATATCGGGCGCGACGAAATCGAGATGCGGCGCGGCCACTTTCCAGATCGGGATCATGTTCCAATCGGGTGACCCGCTCGAAATCCATTGCGGATCGACCGTCTTTGCGACGGGATCGCTGAGCGCGGCATTGCAATACATCGGCAGCGGCTTGATCGCCTTGCCCGCCGCCGCAATCGCATCGATATAGCGCGCGGTGTACCAGCTCATGAACGCCTGGTCCGCCAGTGGGCCGAACGCCTGCTGCCAGTTCCCCGATGACAGATGCATCGCCAGCCGCAAGGCAGCGGGCACCGGCTGGGCAAACAGTGTGTCGGCCGCCGGGCTGCGATCCCGCGCAATGCCAAAGGCGCCGGGCTCGTTTTCCACTTGCACCATCATCACCCTATGATCGCGATCATGCTGCGCCAGATGACGCATCACGGCCACGAACGCGGTGCGGTCGGCCGTCAGCGTGGTCTCGGCAAAGGGCGACAGCGCGGCGAGCGGGCGGCCCTGGGCATCGCGCTTGCGCGGAAAACGCGCCAGGTCGGTCTTGACCCATAGCGGCGTATAGCCCGGCCCACCGTTCTTCCACGTGCCGAACCACAAGAGCACCAACCGCACGTTGCGGGCGCGGGCCTGCGCGATCAGGCTATCGACGAAGGCGAAATCGAATTGCCCCTCGCGCGGTTCGATCTGCGCCCAGGCCACCGGCATTTCCAGCGTGTTGGCACCCAGTTCGGCCATGGTCTGCCAAACCTGTGGCAAGACGCTGGCGTGATTCGAAGAATTGTTGGCCTGCGCGCCCAGCATCAGGAACGGCGCACCATCCACCAGCAGCACCGGGCGCCCATCGGACGTGGCAACGCGCGGCAGCGGCGGCGGCGCCGGGCGCGCCAAGGCTGGCGCCGCAACTGCCGCCAACAGGATGGCCATCGCCGTGCGGCACGTTCCCCGGCCCATGCGTCAGGCCAGCGCGAGGCCGAATTCGGCGGCAATGGCGGCGCTGTGCTCGCCTACGCGGGGCGCGCCGCGCGCCGAACCCGGCCTTTGGCCATCGATCCGCATCGGGCTCGCCGTGGTCAGGATGCTGCGCCCGCGTCCGTTGATCGCCTGGAGCATGTCGAGCGCGCGAAAGCTTTCGGCGTCCAGCAATTGCTGCCAATCGAGCACGGCGGCCGTCCAGATGCCGGCCGGCTCCAGGATGGACAGCCATTCCTGCGTGGTGCGGCTGGCCAGCCGCGCGGCGATCCGGTCGAGCAGGGCGTCGCGACCATCGAAGCCATTGCCGGCATCCCCCAGGCCTGGCAGGTCGAGCAATTCGCCGATCCGTGCGAGCGGCGTCATAGCCAAGGCAAGATGCCCGTCGGCCGTGCGATAGACACCATAGGGCGCGGCAAGATAGGCATTGGCGCCGTGCGCAGCCGCCCGCGTGGGCAAGCGGCGCCCGTCGTTGAGATAAGTGGTCAAAAGCTCGAACTGGAAATCGACCAGCACTTCGAGCAGGCTGGTTTCGATCCGCCCGCCCAGCCCCGTGCGCGCGCGCCGTACCAGGAGCGCGAGAATACCCTTGGCCAGGACATGGCCAGCCAGCATGTCTGCCACCGAAAGCCCGATCGGCATCGGGCCGTGATCGGCGCTGCCGGTCAGCCACATCACGCCCGAGCGCGCCTGGGCCAGCAAGTCCTGGCCCGGCAGCGCCGCCCAAGGGCCGGCGCTGCCGAAGCCTGAAACGCTGGCATAGATCAGGCTGGGGTTGATCGCCTTGACGTCGTCATAGCCCAGGCCCAGCCGTTCGATCACGCCGGGCCGGAAGTTCTGGATGATCACGTCGGCCTGCGCCACCAGGCGGCGCAACTCGGCCAGTTGCCGCGAGTCCTTGAGGTCGACCGCAAGGCTTTCCTTGTTGCGATTGATGGCGTGGAACAGCGTGGAATCGCCGGCAATGTCGGTGTCGCTCAGATAGAGATCGCGGCACAAGTCGCCGCTTTGCGGCCGCTCTACCTTGATCACCCGCGCGCCCAGGTCCGCCAGTTGCAGGGCGGCCGATGGCCCGGCCAGGAACTGGGCCATGTCCAGCACCAGCAGATCGCTCAGCGGCCCCTGGTTGCCCGCAGACGGCGCGGTGTTCGTTGCCGTTTCCGCGTGGTTGAGCCGCTGTTCCAATCCCGTCCTCCAGTTCACTCATTGTTTACAGGCAAACATACAGTCTCTATATAAACATTCAATGCAATTTCTGATCTCCCCTCACGCTGCTTGCGCCGCCCTGCCGGATCGCACCGCCAGACCGCGCATCGGCACGTGCGCCGGCAGGCGATGATGGCACTTCGCTCGACCATGGGTTACGGAACCATCGAGATCGCCGGACCAGCCGCGGAGGGAGAGATGATGGTTGCCAATCCAGAGTCGGAAAGCTTGTCGGACAGCACCTTGTCGACCGACGAACGCCGGCGGAAATATGCCGTGCCTGCCCTTGAAAAGGGCCTGGATATCGTGGAGTATCTGGCCGACCAGGCGGTGCCGATGACCCAGTCGCAACTGGCGCGCGCGCTCAACCGCCAGCCCGGCGAACTTTTCCGCATGCTCGCCTGCCTGGAAGGGCGTGGCTATGTCCGTCGCGATCCCACCAATGGCGGCTATGCCCTCACGCTCAAGCTGTTCCAGCTGGCACGCATCCACTCACCCTACGAAACGCTGATTGCCGCGGCACGGCCGCTGATGCGCGCGCTGTCGGATGAAGTGCGCGAGAGCTGCCATCTGACCGTGCTGCAGGGCAGCCAGGTGCTGGTGCTGACCCAGGAGGAAAGCCCCAACCCGTTTCGCCTGTCGGTGGAAGTCGGCTCTACCCATTCCCCCTTGCGCACCAATTCCGGGCGCCTGCTGCTGGCCGGGCTGGCGCCGTCCGCACTCGACGCCTGGCTTGCCCATTCGCGCGAATGGCAGGCCACCGCGCCGGCCGCGCGGCAAGAGCTTTTGGCCCGCATCGAGGATGTGCGCCAGCGCGGCCATGCCCGGTCGCTGGGCGAACGCTTTCTGGGCGGGGCAGACATCGGCGTGCTGGTCGGCACACCGGGAGCTCCGCTCAACGCGGCCCTGACCATCGCCACGCTGATCGACGCCAATGGCGACGCGCGCCTCGACCCGCTGCTCGAACCGCTGGAGCGCACCGCCACGGCGATCGGCATGGCCGCAGGGCTGACGCTCGACGGCCTGCCGCGTGCCGGCAGTGCTGAACCGCCACCGCCAGCGACCAAGCCGTCCAAGACCCGCAAGACGTCAAAATAGGAGAGACCATGATCCCAAGGCCCATCGCCGCACTGGCCCTGCTGGGCGCGCCCCTGCTGCTGGCGGCCAGCCCGCCACCCCAGGCTGATTGGGCCGCCGGATGGTTCAGCGCGCCTTTCGCGCCGATTGCCGGCCAGCCGGGCGGCACGCCCGCGATCTTTGCCAACCAGACGGTGCGCCAGGTCTTGCGCGTCGATGCCGCGGGAAGCGCCATCCGCCTCAAGCTGACCAACGAACTGGGCATTTCGCCCATCCGCATCGCCGGCATCCACATTGCGCTGGTGGGGGCCGATGGGCACATCGCGGCGGGCAGCGATCACGCCGTCACCTTTGCCGGCGCGGCCGAAGCATGGATACCCACTGGCGCGCCGCTGGTCAGCGACACGGTGGATCTGCCGATCGCGGCGCTGCAACACATCGCGATCTCGGTCTATTACAAGGACAGCGCGATGCCGGCGGCGCACCATGCCGACCTGATCGTGGCGCCAGGAGAGCAGATGGCCGCGGATGCCATGGCCGGCGCCCGGCCGCTGCGCGGGCCGGCGGTGGTTTCGCAAGTGGAAGTGGCGCGTGCCGCGCATGGCCCGGTGATCGTGGCCTTTGGCGATTCGATCACCGAAGGCGCCGCATCGACGCCGGGCAAGGACATGAGTTGGCCCCAGCAGTTCGCGGCGCGCCTGGCGGCCGATCCGCGCTATCGCGGGTGGAGCGTGGTCAACGCCGGGATGAGCGGCAATCGCCTGCTGCACGAAGGGTTCGGCCTGCCCGCGCTGGCGCGGCTCGATCGCGATGCCCTGGCGGTGAGCGGCGTTACCCATATCGTGCTGCTGGAGGGGATCAACGATATCGGCTGGTGGAACAAGCCGGACAGCGACGCAACCGCCGAACGCGTGATCGCGGCCTATCGCCAAATCGTGATGCGCGCGCACGCACGCGGCATCAAGGTGATCGGCGGCACGATCCTGCCCTACAAGGGCGCGGTCTATTTCACCCCCGAAGGCGAAGCGATGCGCCAGGCGGTCAATGCCTTCATCCGCACCGGCGGCCTGTTTGACGGTGTGATCGATTTCGAAAAGGCTGCGGCCGATCCAACCGATCCGGCACGAATCGATCCCCGCCTTGAGCCAGGCGATCACCTTCACCCCAACGACGCCGGCTATGCCGCGCTGGCCGGCACCATCAGCCCATCGCTGTTCGAACCGGCGCGCCACTGATCGGCACGGCGGCCCGTGCGCTCAATCTGCCGCGCGGGCCGTCCAGCGGTAATGGCCCGAACCGAGCACGATCGCCGGGCCCGCCGCAAATCCTTTGACGCCGGGCACACGCGCCGGCGGACGGCCCTGTTCGCGCAGAGTGCCGGGCACCGCGCGTGCCAGCACCAGGTGCGCCTGCCGGCCGGCAGGCACCACCACCTCCACCGTCAAGATACCCGCCTCCTGCCGCCAGGCGCACGAAAGCACGCCTTCGCGCAGGCGGTGGCTGGCGGCGACGCTGCCCAGGCCCGGCAGGATCTGTGGCGCCACGCGCAACGCCGCAGCGTGTGTGCGACCATGATCGATATCGAGCCCGGCGAGCCGGCGATAGAACCAGTCCTCGGCCTGCCCCAGCATGAAATGGTTCAGCGATTTCGTCGGATTGGCGTCCCACGCCTCGGTCAGGGCGGTGGCGCCGCGCGCCAGTTGCATCGCGTATCCGGGGCGATCGCGGACCTTGAGCATAGCGAGGATCACATCGTCGCGCCCGGCGGCGGCGAGGGCATCGAGCACGTAGCGATAGCCGATGTCGCCCGCCGTCACGCCATTGCCCTCGCGCCGGATGGCTGCGATCAGCGCGGTCAGCGCGGCCTGGCGCTGCGCCGGGGGTACGAGATCGAGCGCCAGCGGCATGGCCTGCGCGGTCTGGCTGCCGCGTTCATAGCGGCCCGTGGCAGGATCGAGGAAACGGGCGTTGAACTGCCGCGTGACCCGCGCCGCCTGCGCCGCAAAATCGGCAGCCTGCGCACCCTGGCCAACCAGCGGTGCAATCCGCGCCATGGCCTGGAGGCAGGCAATCCGCGTGGCCGTGCCCACCAGTGCGCGCGAGGTCAGTTGCGCTTCGCCAGGCTCGTTGGGGCCAAGATCGTACCAGTCACCCATGCCGAAATCGACGATGCCGAAATCAACAGTGCCCTCAACCGCGCGCGCGGCGAGATAGGCGCAATAGCGCTGCGCCGCAGGCCAGGCGGCCGCCAGCAGCGTGGCATCGCCGCCAAGGCGATAGGCAGCCCAGGGTGCCAGCACGGCCGCGGCGCCCCATTCGGGCGAATTGCGCCAGACCTGATCCCGGCCCTGGTCATCCTGGAACGCGACATATTCAGGCGCGATGCCCGGCACCATGCCATCATCCTGCTGCGCCTCGGCAATATCGCACACCAGCTTGTCATAAAGCGGTGCGGCATCGCGGTTGTAGAGAACGGTCGGCGCGTTGAGATAGGTCTGCTCCAGCCAGCCAAGCTTTTCACGGTGCGGGCAATCGGTGAGGACCGAGACCATGTTGCTCGTTACCGCCTGGTCGATCAGGCCGTGAATGCCATTGAGCAGCCGATCATCGGTATGGAACTGGCCCACCCGAGCCAGATCGGCATGCAGCACCAAACCTTCCACCGCGCTGATCGCGGCGCGGGGCAAGCCACGCAGCTCCAGCCAGCGAAAGCCGTGATAGGTAAACAGCGGCTCGAAACGCTCGGGCCCACGACCGGCGCAGACAGAGGTGAACTGCACGCCGTTGCCCGGCCCGGCGTTGAAGCTGCGCTGGCTCACGCGGCCATGATCGTCCAGCGCTTCGCCCGGCACCACGGTCAGCGTGGCGCCGGCAGGCGCATCGACGACGATGCGCGGCCGGCCCGCAAAGTTCACGCCGAAATCGACCAGCACGACACCCGGCGCAATCTCGGCAATCGAAACGGGCGCCAGGCTGCGCGCCGCCACCACCGGCGGCACCATGCCTGCGCGCAAGGCACCGCCCGGCCCAGGCACCTGGTGCACCGGCTGCCAGCCGCGATCGTCGAAGCCGGGCTCCATCCAGCCCGGCGGCACCAGCCGCGCGTCCCAATCCTCGCCGCCATAGACCGAGGAGAAGCGGATCGGTCCTTCCAGCCAACGCCACAGCGCATCGCTGGTGACCTGTTCGACACGGCCGTCGGCGTGTTCGATGGTCATCGCCAGGATCGCCTTGGGTTGGCCGAAGCTGTCGAGAAACTTGGTATAGCGCCCGGTCTTTGCCTCCACGTTGTACATGCCGTTGCCCAGCATCATGGCAAGCACGTTCTCCCCGGCGGCAAGCAGCGCGGTTACGTCATAGGTGTCGTAAAGCACGCTGCGGCGATAGTTGCTCCATCCTGGCGCCAAGGCCGCCCGGCCCACGCGCTGGCCGTTGATGGCCAGGCCATATTGGCCAAGCCCGCAGACGGACACCACCGCCCGGCGCGGCGAAGCAGCCAGGCGAAACACGCGCCGCATGATCGGCAAGGGCCGTGCAGGCACCATGTCTGCGCGCGCCTGCCCCTGGCGATGGGGCGGCACGGCAACATCGGGCCTGGCCGCAATCCAGGCCGCCGGCCACTGCGAGGTGGCGAGCATGCCGGTGAGAAACGCCGCCGGGGCGCTCCATGGGCTTGGCCGGCCCGCCGCGTCATAGACGCGAACCGCCCACCAATAGGCGCGGTGGCTTTCCAGCGGCAGCGGCTGCGCGGGCAGCGCCAGGGTTTGGGGCCCCGCATTGGGCGCGCCGCACCACAGCGCGCCACGGCCGGCAGCAACGGCCGCGCGGTCGGTGCCGCCCACGATCTCGAACCCTGCCTGCACAAGGCCCCGCGCCCGCGCCTCGCGCGCCGCGAGCGCCCAGGAAAAGCGCGGACGCATCCGGTCGAGCCCGGATGGATCAACCAGCCCTTCGACCCGTAGGTCTTGCGCCCGGAGATCACCGGGCGGCGCCAGCCCGGCCCTTGAATGCGCGGCGGTGAACGGAAGCGCGCCCATGGTCGCCATCGCCGTGCGCCGGTCCAGCGCCATCAGGCGGGTATCTCCACCAACACTTCGGGGACGATCAGCACCGGTCCCGCCAGGCCCGCCGGCAACAGCGCGGCGTCTTGCGCAGGCAGCCAGTCCTTGGTGCCGCGCAGACGGGGATAGACCCAGGCAATGCGCTCTGCCTCGGGCAAGGCGCGATCACCGACCAGGCGATTGTGCCACACGTTGGTGACGGTAATGCCAATCGCATTGCGGCCCGGATGCAGGAAATCGGTGATGTCCAGCCGGAACGGAGCCATCCAGCGCACGCCGGCGCGGCGGCCGTTTACCGTCACCTCGGCTATCTCGTGTACCGTGCCAAGCTCAAGGATCAAGCGGCGATCGCGGGCAAACTGGCCGCGCGGCAGATCGACCTGCGTGACATAGCACCCCGATCCGGCATGAAACCGCACGCGGTCGGGGCCAAGGTCGCTCCACAGTGCGGGTTGGGCCAGGTCGATCCGGTCCGCAGGCGCCCGCCAACCGGCAAAGCGCAAAGTCCAGGGCTGATCCAGCAGGATCGACGGCAGTGCCGGCACCACCGGCGCCAGTGCGCGTCCATCGGAACGGCGCAAGGCCGCAATGCCGCCACCCGCCAGCGCAAGCCGCCCGGCCTGCCAGCACAGCCGCTGGCCACGATCGAGGTGCGCATCTGCCAGATGCGGCGCCATCCCCTGCTGGCCCAGCACGATGAAGCGGCTTTCGCCCGGCGCCAATCGCAAGGGCAGCACAGTGCGCGCAGCGTCCTGCCGCCAGACCGGCGCGGCCATGCGCTCGCCTTCCAGTGCATCCCAGATGGCCACGTGGCTGGCCTTGGCGCGCAGCGACAGATCGGTGTCCACCACCGCCGCGCCGGTATTGGCAACGAAATAAACGTCGCTCGCGCCGTCGCGCCGGTGGGTCCACTCCAGCCCTGCCGCATCCGGAGCCGCAAGGTCTGCGGCAATGCCCATATCTTGCAACACTTGTGCTGGCGTCTGGCCCCACACCACGCGCCCCGCGCCCAGCCGCGTTTCCCCCTGGTCGCTGCTGCCAGGCCATAGCCGTTTGCACAGGCTGGCAAACTGCCCGGCGTCCGGCTCCAGCCCCACCGGGCCAAGCGGCCTTGGCCCCAGCACCGTGGCGCCGGCCTGCACCAGCCGTTCCAACGCGGCCAGGAACACGCTGGAATAGCGCGCGCCGGTGCGCAGCACGAGCAGGCGATAGCGCATGCCACCGGGCAATACGATCGCACCGTCTTCCACGCCAGCCAGCCGCACCAGCGCGTCGCGGTTGATGGAATCATAGGCGATGCCATCGGGCAGCGGCCCATCGAGTTGATGGGGCAGCAACGCCCGGTTGGGCACTTCTTCGCCCGTGAACACCGCCACGTCGCTGATTGGCACACCGCGCTGCAACACCGCCTGGCAGCGCCGCAGGTAATCAAACCAACCGTGCGCCTGGGCCCACCAGGTCTGCGTGCGGCTGAACACCGTGCCGATGCCGTTGAGCGTCATGCCCGGCGCGCGATCGAGAAACGGCTGCGCGGTATAGACGTGCAGCATGAAGCGATTGATGCCCCGGCAATAATGCCTGTCACCCAGCGGCTTGAGCATCGCGGGATGTTCGTCCCAGCGGATGTCGTTTTCAGTGAAGCTTTCCGTGGCGATGATGCGCTTGCCATAGATGCGGCCACCCGAAACGGCGTCCGCCACGTCGGTCGGCTTGTCGTTGCGCGGCGTGCGCAGCCAGAATTCGCCCATCGGCACGTCGGTCGCCTCGGCCCAGCGCAAGCCGTCGACCGCATACGTCGGGCTGGCCGGCTCCCCACTGAACCGACAGCCACGTGCATGGGCAAGGCTCGCCACCGTGGCGAAGAATTCGCTTTGCGTAAGATCGGCCACGGTCTGGCGGAAATCGTGCAGCACCGCTTCGCTGCGCGCCGCGCTCGCCACCGGCACCCCGGCCAACACCGGCAACCAGCGCATCAGGGTATAACCGCGCAGCGCCTGGAACCGATCGGGGAAATCGGCAGTCCAGTTCTGCCCGCTCGCCTCCCAGCTATCGACGTGCACAGTGTCGAGCACTTTGCCAGCCCGCGCCGGGCCGATGCGATCGAGCGCCGCCCCGAACCAGCGATCGAACTGCATGGTAACCGCGTTGCGGTTGAACCGGTCCACTTCCAATCCTTGCGCGCCGCCGGCCGCGGAATTCTCGCGGCCATTGCTGGTGTGCCCCAGGCGCAGAATCCGCCAACGTCCCGGTGGCGGCGTCCAATCCAGGGTGCCGTCTGGCGCCATGCGATCGCTGAGATCTACGATCGTGGCCGGATCGACGCACACCGCATCGGGCACGTCGCGCGCATCGGTGCGGCGGCTGATCGACCATTGCGCCGCCGTCTTGCCCACGATCTGGTGGATTTCCGGGCGCGCCGAAAGCTCCAGGCTGAACAGACGCAGGCGCACGTCCTGGCCGAAATCGTAATTCTCGAAATAGGGGCCCGGTGCCTGCGGTTCGTGGCGGAAACGGAAGATCTTCGCGGTGGTTTCGGGCAGCGCGTGGGTCAGCGTGGTAAGGTCGGTCTGCCAGCCGTGTTGCGGATATTCGAGGCGACCGACCGGGCGGAACGCCACGCCATCGTCGCTCGCTTCAACCCAAAGCGAATTGGCCGCGCGATAGACACCGGGCGAATAGCCCCACGGCGATGGCGTCCGCACAGTGACGGAGCGCAATGTAAAGGGCCGGTCGAAAGCGAAATCGACGTGCCCGGCCTCGGTCGTGTCGAAAATATCCTTGTCGTTGCCAGGATCCAGGATGCGCGACAGGTCTGGCCCGGCCAGCGGCAGGTCTGCGCGCACGCGCGGCTTGCGGGTGATACTGCTTTCGTCCAGCGCCTCGGGCCAGGGAAAGGCCAGCACGGCGACGTCGCGATACCAGTTGCGGCGCATCGGCGGCGGCGCCAACCGGATCGCCTGCTGCCGGCCGATCGCGCGCGCTTCGGAGAACGTCAGCACCTGCATCGACAGATCGGGCGTGATCCAGGGCCCGCTCGCCGTGGCCCAGCCATCGCAGATATTGAGCGAAAGGGTGATGCCCAGCCGCTCGGCCTGCGCCACGGCATGGTCGATCAAGCCCCACCATTGCGGGGTCAGGGCATCGGCGGGAGGATCGACTAGCGGCGGCTTGGGCGATGCGCCAATGGCAAAGACCATCGCGGTGGAAATACCGTTGGCGTGCATCGCTTCAAGATCGGCAGTGATGCCTGCGCTGGTCACCGCGCCGTCCAGCCAGTACCAATAGACGCCCGGCCCCGCCTCGCGCGGGGGGGTATCAAAGGCTCTGGCCCAATCGCCGGCCGGCGCTGCCGCATCGTCGCCCGCCTTGGCCGGTACGGCATGGCTTGTGCCCGCATAAAGCAACGCCGCCGATCCACCCACCAGGGCAGACCGGCGATCCAGGTTGATACCGCGCCCTGGGTTCTGGAATTCAGGCGTTGCTGACATGAATTGCCTTTGTCTGGGCCAAAGCTCGTGCGCCTGCCGGCGCTCCGCACGGGCAGGCTCTCATGGCGAAAGCCTGCCCGATAGAGGTGCGCATCACAACTTGAAGCGAACCCCGAAGATGATCTGGCGATCGTCGATCTGGGTTTCGTGCGGCCGGCTGTCGATATTGTTGTAATAGGACCGGCGGATCACGCGGGTAAGGTTGTTGCCTTCCAGGCTGATCGTCACGCGGGGCGTCACGTCATAACCGATCGAAGCGGCCAGCCAGCCATAGCCGCGCCGGAAGCTGGGCTGCCCCACCCCATTGAACAGATAGGTGCTGTCGAAATAGGTGCTACGCCAGTTATAAGCGACGCGGGCGGAAACGCCATATTTCTCGTACATCCCCACCAAGTTGTAGGTGTGCTTGGACAGGCCCTGCAATGGCGTGGTCTGCCCCACGATCGACGAGGTCGTCTTGCTGTCGACATAAGTATAGTTGGCCTGGAGACCCAGACCCGACAGCGCGCCAGGCAGGAAATCGAAGAACTGCTGGTAGCCCACTTCGGCGCCCTTGATCTCGCCACCCTGGTTGTTGTCAGGTCGGCTGATCGTATAAGTGATGCCGTCATAGACTTCGACCGACGGATTGACCGAGATGAAGTTGCGCACTTTCTTGTAGAACAGTGCGCCGTAGAGCGAGGAGCCGCGCGCGAAATAGTATTCTAGCGAGGCGTCGAGCTGGTCGGCCTTGAGCGGCTTGAGATAGGGATTGCCGGCCGATCCGTTCTGCTGCACCGAATTGAGCGTGAGCGAGGGCGAAAGATCGCTGAAGTTGGGCCGTGTGACCACTTTCGACGCGGCCAGCCGCAGCTTGAGCTTGTCGGTCAGGTTGAAGCGGATATTGGCCGAAGGCAGGAAATCGTCGTAGCTGGAATTGACCGAGATCGGCCCGACCCCGCCGCCCGAAAGCGTGCGATTGCCATTGAGCGCGGTCTGCGTGTGCACATAGCGCAGGCCGACATTGCCATCGACTAGGCCATTGGGCGTCCCAAAGCGCGCCATGGCATACAGCGCCGTGGTCTTTTCCGTGACACGGTAAAACGCCAGCGGCCCATCGACCGGATCGGTGGCGGTAAAGCCCAGCGCCGTCTGCACTTCGCTCAGGTGATCGCGCAGCATGGGCACGGGGATGACCAAGTAGTTCGAGAGCAGCGGCGTGCCCTGCGAGGCGCGACTGAAGAAATCGCTGGCAGGGTTAGCCGCCAGGATCGACGGAGCCGCCGTGCCCGGTGCGCCGCTGAACAGGAAGAAGCTGGTCTGGTTGGATTGCGCCGAGCGGTTGCCATAGCGGAAACCGACATCGATCGCCTTGAGGAAGCCACCATCCACGGCATAGGACGCATCGAGCGTACCGGCGAACTGGTCAGCCTTATTTTGCGTGCCCTGGTAGAGCAGGAACTGGAAATTGGTGTTGGACTGGCTGAGCAGGTCATAGCCATTGGCGCTCGAACCGGGCACGAACGCGGTGTTGTCCACCGAGAAGCGCGGGATCGTGGCGCCGGTGAAGCCGCTGTTGAACACCACGGAACCGGTGGCCTTGGTATAGCTGATGTCGGTCGACACGGTCAGCTTGTCGTTGGTCCATTTGCCGCCGCCAGCAAACTGCGTCATGCGGTCGCGCGTGTCATAGGCATAGGACAGCACGGTGAGCGGGGCGTTGAGATAGGTCGCCTTGGTCACATCGCCATTGGCCGCCACGGTGGCGCCCGGTTCCGCCGTCAGCCCGCCCAGGCCCACTGAACCGCCGTAATTGTCGTTGAGATTGTTGAAGCGGGCATATTGCCCTTCGAAATAGATTTCGAGATTGGGTGACGGCTTCCACTGCAACGTTCCGCTGATGCCCAGGCGCCGACGATCGCCGTAAGGCGTCACATCATAGGCGCCGTTGGGGGCAACCACTGTCTGGCCCGGCACGATCGTGGTGCTGCTGGCCGGCGTGCCGGTGGAAATGAGGTCGGAACGGAACTTGCGCTGCTGGTACGATACGCTGACCAGGGCGCCGATCTCGCCCGCGCCGGTGTCCCAGCGATCGGCGATCAGGCCCGATATGGCTGGGGTCAGTTCCTTGGCGAGATCGGAATAGATGCCGCGCACGTTGCCGGCCACGGTCAACCCCTTGAAATCGAGCGGACGGCGCGTGCGCAGGTCGATCAACCCGCCCAGCCCGCCTTCGATGAGATTGGCCGAGGGCGACTTGTAGACGTCCAGCCCGGCCAGCAGTTCGGCGGGGATATCCTGTAGGTTGAGGCCGCGCGAACCCTGCGCGGTAAAGATCTCACGCCCGTTCAGCGTGGTGTTCACCTGGGCGAGGCCGCGCACGTAGACGGTCGAACCTTCGCCGTAATCGCGCTCGATCTGTACGCCGGTCACGCGCTGCAGGGCATCGGTGGTGTTCTGGTCAGGCAGCTTGCCGATATCTTCGGCCACGATCGAATCCACGATCTGGCTCGCGTTGGCCTTGCGTTCCTGCGCGCTGCGCAAGCTGGCGCGCACGCCGGTGACCACAATGCCGCTATCGTCGGTGTTCAAAGCAGCGGCAGTGGCATCGGTGGCCGTGCCCGCCGCGGTCTGCGCCAGGGCTGATGCGCTTGGCACGATCAGCGCACCAAGCGCCGCGGTGCAGAGATAGGCTCCCACGTTCTTCATTGCATAACCTCCCCATTGTCCCAAACTTGTGTCAGCTTGTGGTGTTCGATGGCCCCGTCAGGTCTGCTTCGAGGGCGTGAATTCGATGCGCAGCGCATAAGGCATGGCGGGCTTTGCCGAGGTGGCCGGCAAGGTCAGGTGCAGCCCGTCCTTTTCCTGGTGCCAGGCGACCGGTGCCTCGCTGCCGAGCAGGCGCACGGACGCGATCGGCGGTGCATAAGGGTTGCCGGCATAGAGCACGCCGATGCGCACCTTGCCATCGGCCGGATGCGCCAGGCCCAGGGCATAGAGCCGCCCGGCGCGCGTGGTGAAGCGGATGTCCGCCGGCGTATAGGCAGGATCGCCGCCTTCCTGGAGCGAGCCGACAGCGTTGCGCGTAGGCCCTTCGCCAAACATCACCCAGGGCCGCGTGCCATAGATCGCCTCGCCATTGACGGCGAGCCAGCCACCGATCTCGTTGAGCACTTTGGTGGCTTGGTCAGGGATCGTGCCATCGGCCTTGGGGCCGACATTGAGCAACAGGTTGCCGTTCTTGGACACCACGTCCACCAGCGTCGCCACCAGGCTGGACGCGGTGCGATAATTGTCGTTCTCGACATAGCCCCAGCTCTTGATGCTGATCGAAGTGTCGGTCTGCCAGGGCAGCAGCCGCAGCGCATCGAGGCGGCCGCGCTCGATATCGAACAGCGCCGAACCGGCCGGAAACGCTTCTTCCTTGTAACTCAGCACCGGCCCCACGCCGCGTCGCGCCGCGCTATCATAGTAATAGGCCGCCAGCCGTTGCAGATAAGGCGTGAAAGCCGGCTGGTTGATCCACCAATCGAGATAGACGAATTCGGGATTGTACTTCTCGATCGCTTCGCCGGTTCGGGCAAGCCAATCATCGAGAAACGCTTTGGACGGCGGATTCCACTGCTCCAGGTGGTTGGGATCGGGCTCCACGCCCGGATCGGCCCCGGCCAGGGTGCGCGAGGCGGCGGGGCCATAGAGGTCGGCATAGGCCGGGTTCCACACGTCGCTGCCGGCCGGCGCCTGGCCATACCACCACCAGTGTTCCGCCCGGTGTGACGACAGGCCGAAATGCAGGTCGGCCGCACGGGCCGCCTTGGCCAGTTCGCCCACCACGTCGCGCTGCGGGCCCATCGCCGCCGCGTTCCAGCGGTTGATGGCCGAACCATACATCGAAAATCCGTCGCAGTGTTCGGCAACCGGCACGACATAGCGGGCGCCCGCCCGCTTGAACAACGCGACCCATGCGGCGGGATCGAAGCGCTGCCCGCGAAACTGCGGGATGAAATCCTTGTATCCGGTCACTGTCTGGTCACCGAACACGCTGCGCTGGTGCGCGAAATCGGCGTGCCCGGGCACATACATATTGCGCGAGTACCATTCGCTGCCGGACGCAGGCACGGCATAGACGCCCCAATGGACGAATATGCCGAACTTGGCATCACGGTACCATTCCGGCACGCGATACGCAGCCAAGGACTGCCAGTCCGCCTTGAACGTGCCCTTTGCCACTTCCCGATCCATGCGCGCGATTTGCGCCGCTGCCGCCTTGGGATCGGACGAAATCCCCGGCTGCGCCTGTGCCGGCGCGGCCAAGGCACATCCCCCGGCAAGCGCGGACACCAGCATGATGCGAGAGAGACCCTTCATGGCCGTAGCCATATCCTCAATCCTTTCGTCGCCCCTCTGCGCGGGCTGTGGACTATTTGGCAGATTGTTCGTATATGAACAAGATGTTTTTTACCGAACACACATTCACACGTTGCCAAACGTTACCGCAGGCTTTGCGCAAAGCGGTGATTGAGCGCGCGAACCAGCGATTCGGCGGGCTGTTTGCCGGCGATGGCGGCCATGATCAGGCCCGACGCCTCGTCCTGGAACGGCATGTATCCGGGGTGGCGCGGGCGTATCCACGCGTGGTCGAGCGTGGCCCGAGTCGCCCGGTAGAAATCCCGCGTCGCCGCGTTGGCCCAACCATCGTCCCAGGCCCGGGCGTGTGCCGGCTGGCCACCGCAAGTGGCAATGATGCCGGCCTGAACGGGCCCGCTTGCCAGCCAGCGCGCGAACGCCATCGCTCCTGCAGGATCGGCACTCAGGCGGGACACGGCAATCCCGGTGCCACCCAGAACCGAGCCGGTCGGCACGGCGCCGGCGATCGGTGCCAGATCGGCAAATGCCAGTCGAACCGGGCGAAAATCCGCCTCGGCATAGCTGACATAGCCGTAGATCAGCGGCGCGGCGACGAGCGGGGAATCCGGGTGAGCCATATCCTCCAGCACCGCAATGGGATCGCTCTGGTCCGCGCCGGGCGCCACGCGCTCCGCCAGGGCATAGAGGTGCTCCACCGCGCGCACCGCCGCTTGCGGAAACAGCACGCGCGGCTCTGGCCGCAAGGCGATGCCCATCAGGCCGCAAAGCGTCATCAGGCTCATCAGGCTGTGCGGCGCGCGCAGCGGCAGGCCGATCTGGCCTGCTTCGGCATGGCGCAACACGCTGTCCCAATCGCGCAAGGGCGCCGCGATCCGTTCCGGTACCCAGGCCTGCACTTGCGCCGCCGCATCGATGGGCAGCGCCCATTGCCACCCATCCCAGGCATAGCTTTCGTAAGAGCCGCCGACGCTGCCGGCGGCAGCGTCGGCATCACCGCCATCGAACGGCAGCAGCGCGCCAGATTGCGCCGCGATGCCGACGTGGGGGTGATCGATCACCACCAGGTCATACGCCTGCGCCAGGTCTTCAACCGGATGGGTTTCGAAATCCTGGAGGGAGCGCCGTTCCCACGTGATCGCCACGCCAGTCTTGCGCGCCCATTCGCGCGATGCGGCCACCAGCGGTTCGAACCCGCGCGCGTGGTCCCAGGTCATGCCTTTCATCCCATCCTCCTGCTCGATGTTGCCATCAACAACACTGGTTGACTCGCGATATGCTACAGCATATTCATAATATAAATATTATAAAAATGACAAAATAGATTTCGGAGAGGGTCGAGAGATGGTAGTCGAGCAGTTTTTCGAGGATTATGTTCTTGGCACGGAACGGCGCAGCTTTGGCCGCACGATCACCGAAACCGATTTCATCGTTCACGCCGGCCACACCGGAGACTTTTTTCCACATCACATGGACGCCGATTGGTGCGCCACGCAAGACATCGGCCAGCGCATCGCCCACGGCACGCTGATATTCAGCATCGGCATCGGCCTGACGGCCACGGTGATCAATCCTTGCGCGATGTCTTATGGCTATGACCGGCTCCGCTTCATCCGGCCGGTCCATATCGGTGACACGATCACCACGATCACCCGCATTACCGACAAGCGCGACCATCCCAAGCGCGCGGCGCAGGGCGTGGTGACCGAGGCGGTGGACATCCGCAACCAGCGCGGTGAGACCGTGCTGGCGTGCGAGCATCTCTACCTCGTCAACCGCCGCCAGGCTGCGGCCTGATCCGGTGCGCCCGGTTCGCCCCATCCCCCTGCTGGTGGCAGCCGCGATCGTCGCGGTGGGCGGTCTTTCGCTGGTGGCGCTGGCGCGCCATGGCGATGCCGGCGACACCGGCCTTGTCGCCCCACCGCCCGGCGCGCCGCGCTATGCCCTGTCCACCGTGGGCATCAGCTTTCCGTTCGCCGCCGCGATCGCCAAGGGGTTTCGCCAGGCTGCGCAGAAGGCCGGTGCCCAGGCCATCGTGCTCGATGGCAAGGCCAATATCCAGAAGCAGGCCAACGATATCGACGACCTGATCGCCCAGCGCCCGCAGGGCCTGGCAATCATGCCGCTGGATTCGATCGTCGCGCAAGGCTGGGTCGGCCGCGCCCAGGCGGCCCAGGTGCCGGTCGTGGCGGTTGCCGCCCTGGTGGGCGATCCCCGCCGCCGGGCTGTGACAGATGTCTATCCGGGCCTTGCCGCGCTCGTCTCGCAAGACGAGGTCGCCACCGGGCGCGCGGCAGGCGATCTGGCGGCAGACATCCTGCCCGCCGGGCAAACCGCCAGGATCGCCATCGTCGAAGGGGCAGCCGGCTTTCCCGAAGTGGAGCAGCGCACACGCGGCTTTCTGGCCGGCCTTGCGGCGCGGCGAATTCCCTACGCCATCGTGGCAACCCAGCCCGGCAACTGGACACCCGAAGGGGGCGAGGCCGTCTGCCAGAACATGCTTGCCGCCAATCCGCGCATCGACCTGTTCTTCAACCAGGCCGATGACATGGTGATCGGCTGCGCGCGAGCGGTCAGGGCGGCCGGTTCGAAAGCGCGGCTGATCGGCATCGGCGGCTCGCGCCTCGCCATCGCCTCGCTCAAGGCCGGCGCGATCAATGGCACGGTGTGCTTTCAGCCAGAGGCGTTGGGCGCGCTCGCCTTTGCGGCTCTGCAGCGCCCGCCCGCGCCGGGCACGCCACGGTTTCGCACTTATCCGATCCACGCCGTCACCCGCGCCACCGCCAGCGATTGCACCGGACAATGGTGAGCGCGTCCCCCCTGCTTGCGCTGCGCCATATCGCCAAGCGCTATCCCAACGGCACGCAGGCGCTGGTCGATGCGTCGCTGGAAATCCATGCGGGCGCCGTGCACGGTTTGCTGGGCGCGAACGGCGCGGGCAAATCGACCCTGATCGCTATCCTGTCCGGCGCCACCGCTGCTACGCAGGGCGAGATCGTGTGGCAGGGCCAGCCCGTCCGCTGGCGGCGCCCGGCCGATGCGCGGCGCAGCGGCGTTTCCACGCTCTACCAGCACATCCCCCTGGTGCCGACGCTTTCCGCGCTGGAAAACATCCTGCTGGATGCGCCGGGTTGGCAGCGCCATGACCGTGACCAGCGCGCCCGCGCCCGCGCGGTGGTGGCGCAGCTGGGCGATCCCTTCGCGCTAGATGCCCTTGTCGCCCACCTGCCGATCAGCGCGCGGCAGATGGTCGGCATCGCGCAATCGCTGCTTGGCGGCGCGCAAGTGCTGGTGATGGACGAACCCACCGCTTCGCTTGGCGCCAGTGACCGGGCCGCTGTGTATGACGTGGTGCGTCGCCTGGCCTACCAGGAAGGCAAGGCGATCGTATTTGTCTCGCATTTCCTGGACGAGATCCTGGCCCTGACCGACCACGTCACGATCCTGCGCGATGGCTGCGACGTGCTTCACCGCGCCACCGGCGACTTGGACGAAGCCAGCCTCGCCGCCACGATCAGCGGCCGCGACGTTGCCATGCTGGCACGGCGGCAACGCCAGGTGGGAACAGAGGTCCGGCTGGCCGTGCGCGACCTGGCCTCGCCCGCGGGCCTTTCGCCCACCACGTTCGATCTGCGTGCGGGGGAAATCCTGGGCATCGCCGGCATGCTGGGCGCGGGTCGCAGCGAACTGCTGCACGCCGTGTTCGGCGCAGATCCGCAAGCGCGCGGGCAAGTGCTGGTCGATGGCGTGCCGGTTGTGGCGGAAACCGGCGCGGCGGTCGCCGCTGGCCTGGCGCTGGTGCCCGAAGACCGCAAGCGCCAGGGCTTCGTGGCCGGTTTTAGCATTGCCGACAACATCGCCCTGCCCGGCACCGGCTGGCGTATCGACCGCGCCGCCGAACGGCAGCGGGCCGATCATGCGATCGCCACGCTGGGCATCAAGGCTGATGATGCGCAGCGGCCGGTTGGCACGCTTTCGGGCGGCAATGCGCAGAAAGTGGTGCTGGCCAAGTGGCTGACGCCGCAAACCCGCGTTCTGCTGCTGGACGAGCCGACTGCCGGCATCGATATCGGTGCGCGTATCGATATCCTCGAACAAGTGCGGCGGCTGGCCGACCAGGGCCTCGCCGTCGTGCTGGTCTCGTCGGATTTTGCAGAACTGCTGGCCTTGAGCGATCGCATCCTGGTGATGCGCGATGGCGCGGTGGTGGCCTGCGCAGATCCGGCGCGGACGAGCGAAATCGACCTTACCCTTTTGGCAAGCGGCAGTGCGCCGCCTTGCGATGGAGCACCTGCATGATCGCCTCTTCACCCTGGCGGCAGAGCCTGGGCCTGCGCCAGGCCGGTGTGTTCTATGCGCTGCTGGTTCTGCTCGGTATTCTTGCCGCCCTGGCAGCAAGCCGCGGCCTGCCGCCTTATCTCGCGCCCTCGAACCTCGGTAATATCGCCTATCAGGCCTCGCTCGTCGGCATCATGGCCGTGGCCATGACGGTGATGCTGATCACCGGCGCATTCGACCTGAGCGTGGCATCGGTCGCCGCATTAGCGGCGGCGGTGCTGGTCGGCCTGGCCGGGAAGATTGGCTTTGTTCCGGCGCTCGGCTGCGCGCTGTGCACGGCGGCGATGATCGGCATATTCAACGGCGTGATCGTCGAACTGGTTGGCATCAACGCCTTCATCGTCACGCTCGGCACGCTGACTGCCGTGCGCGGGCTGGTATTGGTGGTCACCGACGGACGCTCGCTGATGGTGGAAGATCCGCAGGTGCTGGCGCAGATGCTCGCGTTCGAAAGCACGCGGGTGCCGCTGTTCTGGGCGCTGCTGGTGCTGGGCGCGGTGGCCCTTGGCCTCGCCACGCTGCGGCGGGCCTGGGGAATAGCGCTCGCCGGGGCGGCCCTGCTCGGCCTTGCCGCCGTGGTGGGGCGTGGCTTCACGGTGGCCGCACCGGTGGCCTACCTCATTGCCTTTACTGCCGCGGCCTGGTTCGTGATGGAGCGCACCATGATGGGGCGGCGGCTTCAGGCCGTGGGCGGCAATGCCGAAGCGGCGCGCCTTTCCGGCATCGATGTGCGCGCCTATCGCATCGGGGCATTCGTCCTGTCGAGCCTGGCCGCCGGCTTTGCCGGGTGCCTGTTCGGCTGCCGGCTCGGCGCGATCAATCCCACCGCGATGCAGGGCGCGGAATTGACCGTGATTGCCGCCGCGATCCTGGGCGGCACCTCGCTCTATGGCGGGGCAGGCAGCGTGATCAAGACCGTTGCGGGCGCGCTGATCCTCTTTACCCTGACCAACGGCTTCAACATTCTCAACCTGGGCGCCAACTACCAGGGCATCATCGAAGGGGCAGTGATCATCATTGCCGCCGCGATCTATACCCTGGGCAACCGCAAACGCGGGGAAACACGATGACCGAAACCGTTCTGCGCATTGCCGTGCGGGAATTCGCCCCGTTCGAAAGCGCGATTGCCGCCCAGTTCGCCGATTTTACGCGCCACGCCGGCGTCAGCGCCCGGATCGAACTGGACGTGCTCGATCTCAACGCGCTGCATCACAACGCCATAGCGCAGGGCGGCCTGGCGCGTGGGGATTATGACATCGCGTTCCTGTGTACCGATTGGCTGGCACAGGCGCAGGCCATGGGCCAACTCGCCGACCTGGCCCCGTGGATGGCCCGGCGCCCGGCCTGCGATTATCCCCAAGGGTGGAGCCCCTCGCTCACCACGATGCAGGCGTTCGCGGGCGGCGTCTGGGGCCTGCCTTATCACGATGGCCCGGAATGCCTGGTCTATCGCAAGGATCTTCTCGCGGCGGCGGGCCTTGCGGTGCCGCAAACCTGGACGCAATACCACGCCGCCGCACGGCGGCTGCACGATCCCGCGCGGGGCGTCAACGGCTCGGTGCTGGCGCTGTTTCCCGATGGCCACAACGGCTTCTACGATTTCTGCATCCACATCTGGTCGCGCGGCGGGGAGCCGTTCACCGCCGCAGGCCGGCCCGATTTCGCCTCTCCGCAGGCCCACGCCGCGCTCGATTTCCTGCGCGCGTTGGCGCGAGACGATCAGGCGGTCGCGGCCGAGGCCCGCGCCACCGACAGCGTGCGATCGGGCATGATGTTCGCTGCCGGGCAGGTGGCGATGATGGCCAACTGGTTCGGCTTTGCCGCCTATGCCGACACCGCGCCCGACAGCGCGGTGCGCGGCCTGGTCGATGTGGCGCCGCTGCCGGCCGGACCGGGCGGCGGCACCGTTTCGCTCAACGTGTTCTGGGTGCTGGCCCTGGGCAGCGGGTCAGCCAACCCGGCCCTGGCCTGGGATTTCATGCGGCATTGCACCCGGCCCGAGATGGACTTGCTCACCACCACCCATGGCGCAATTGGCACGCGGCGATCGACCTGGGCCGATCCGGCCGTCAACGCCGCCATTCCCTATTACCATCGCCTGGAATGGCTGCACAGTTGCGCGCGCACCCTGCCCTGCACCACGCGCCTGGCGGATATCTCGCACATCATCGACGATATCCTGGGCCAGGCGGTCACCGGCGATCGGCCGACCGGCGATCTGCTGGCGCAGGCGCAACGCCGGGCGGAGGCGCTGGCATGACCGCGCCATCGGCCCCGCCGCTGCGCCAGGCATGGGATCGGCCCGCAAATCCCCGGCCGATCGTGGTGATCGGCACGGGCGGCATTGCTCGCGATGCCCATCTTCCCGCCTATCGCAAGGCTGGCCTGCCGGTGTGCGGCGTCTATGATCCCGATCAGGCCCGCGCCGCTGCCCTCGCTGCGGAATTCGGCGTCGCGCACGTCTATCCCACGCTCGCCAGCGCCGCCGCACAAGCCGACGCCGTGTTCGACGTGGCCGCACCTCCAATGGCGCACCTTGCCATCCTGGAAGCGCTGCCGCCGGGCGCCACAGTGCTGTTGCAAAAGCCGATGGGCCTTGACCTCGACGCCGCGCGGGCCATCCGCAGCGCGGTGCACGCGCGGGGCCAGACCGCCGCCGTCAATTTCCAGTTGCGCTATGCGCCGATGATGCTGGCCCTGGCAGACTGCCTCGCGCGCGGCGATCTGGGCATGCTGCTGGAAATCGAAGTGCATCTCAACCTGGCTACGCCCTGGCACCTGTTTCCGCACCTCGTGCCCAACCCGCGCGTCGAAATCGTGTCGCACTCGATCCATTACCTCGATGCGATCCGCGCGCTGGCCGGCAATCCGCGCGGCGTCTTTGCGCGCGGCTTTGGCTATCCCGGCAGCCCGCTCGCCGATACGCGCACCACGATCATCCTCGATTACCCCGCGCCGCTGCGCGTCACGCTGTCGATCAACCATCACCACGATTTCGCGCGGCGGTTCCAGGATGCCGCCTTCCGCGTGGAGGGGACCGAAGGCGCCGCGATGGTCAAGCTTGGCCTGCTGCTCGATTATCCGGTGGGAGAGCCCGACGAACTGTGGATCGTGCGGCGCGGCGGCGATTGGCAACAGGTGCCGCTGGCCGGCGGCTGGTTTCCCGACGCATTCCTGGGTCCGATGTGCAACCTGCAACGCTTTGCCAGCGGCGAAGACACCCGCCTTGCCACCCAGGTCGATGATGCCTGGCAGACGATGGCGCTGGTCGAGGCCTGCTATGCCGCGGCGCGCCAGCCCGCTTTTCCCATCCCGCAGGATTGAATCACCCGCCTGCAAACACGGGGTTATCATGATCACCTTTGCCCACCGCATCCTGGCGCTTGGCCTGTTGCTATCGCCCCTTGGCGCCGCCGCCACGTCCGCCAGCGCGGCCCCTGCGCCTGCCGCATCATTGCCCGCAGCGCCCGGCATCGCCTTTGGCACGGCGTGGTATCCCGAACAGTGGCCCGAAAGCCGCTGGGACACTGACCTGGTGCTGATGCAGCAGGCGCACATCAACACCGTGCGCATTGCCGAATTCGCCTGGAGCCGGATGGAGCCCGACGAAGGCCGGTTCGATTTCGCTTGGCTCGATCGCGCGATTGCCGCGGCGGCGCGGCACGGCATTCGCGTGGTGTTGGGCACGCCCACGGCCGCCTCGCCGATCTGGATGAGCGAACGCTATCCCGATATCCTGCGCGTGGATGAAGATGGCACCCGCGCCGGTCACGGCGGCCGCCGGCATTTCTCGTTCGCCAGCCCGCGCTATCGCCAGTTCGCCCGGCGCATCGCCACGGAAATGGGCCGCCGCTATGGCCACAATCCCACCGTGATCGGCTGGCAGATCGACAACGAAATCGGCCTGCCCTCGTTCGATCCCGAAGCGGCCAAGCTTTGGCACGCGTTCCTGGCGCAACGCTATGGCACGATCGACACATTGAACCAGCGCTGGGCCACGGCCTATTGGAGCCAGAGCTACCAGCGGTTCGACCAGGTGCCCATGCACCTGACCGGCCAGCAGAACCCCGGCCTGCTGCTCGATTTCCGCCATTTCCTGACCGCCACCTGGACCAGCTACGTCATGAACCAGGCCGATGCGATCCGCAGCCTGGCCGATCCACGCCAGTTCATCACCACCAACACGATGTTCTGGAACGATGGTTTCGATCATTTCGCCTTGCACCAGGGCCTCGATATCGCAGCCTGGGACAATTACATCCAGGATGCCGAGCCGGACTGGATCGCCAACGGCGCCGATCACGATCTGGTGCGCGGCTACAAGCAGAAGAACTTCTGGCTGATGGAAACGCAGGCCGGGCGGATCGACTGGGTGCCGGTCAACCGCGCGATGCAGCCGGGCCAAGTGCGCGAGATGGGCTGGCAAGCGGTGCAGCACGGCGCCGACGCCATCCTCTATTGGGAATTCCGCCCCGCCCCCAACGGACAGGAAACCAACTACGGAACGCTTTTGGCGCCCGATGGCACACCGGCGCCGATCTTTGCGGAAATCGCCGGCCTGGGTGGCGAACTGGCCCAGGCCTCAAAGGCGCTGGCCGGCACCGATCCGGTGGCGGACATGGCCTTTCTCTTTTCCTATGACAGCCGCTGGGCAATCGATCTCCAGCGCATGCACAAGGATTTCGATCCGATCCGCCAGTTCACCGATTTCTACCGCCCATTCCGCATCGCCGCGCAAGGGGCGGCAGTGGTTTCGCCCATGGCGGACCTGGCCGGCTATCGCCTGGTGGTGGCGCCCAGCCTCAACGTGCTCACCGCGCCCGAGGCACAGCACCTCGCCGCCTATGTGCGCAACGGCGGCACGCTCGTGCTTGGCCCGCGCACAGGCCAGAAGGACGATGCCAACGCCTTGTGGGACGCGCGCCAGCCTGGCCCCTTGCGCGATCTGCTCGGCGCCCATGTCGAACAGTTCTATGTCCAGGACGGCACGGTGGCGCTGACCGGTCCACTGGCCGGTCCATCGGGCGAAGCCAAGGCCGCGATCTGGGCCGAGGCACTGGTGCCCGACGCGCCGGGCGTGGAAATCCTGGCGCGCTATGCCCAACCGGGCGGCTGGCTTGATGGCAAGGCGGCCGTCGTTTCGCGCAAGGTCGGGCGCGGGCGCGTGGTCTATGTCGGCGCCTGGCTCGAACCCGATGCACTCTCGCGCCTGGCCGGCCTGCTCGTGACGCAGGCGGGCGTCGCGCCGATCGTGCCGTGGGCAGCGTCGGACGTGGAAATCGGGCTGCGCCGCGGCGCCGGGCGCACTTTACTGATCGCGATCAATCATGCCGATGCCGCCCGGCCGCTCACCCTGCCCGCCGGTGCCAAGGCACTGGTCGGCCGCCTGGACAGCGGGCAACTGGGCGGGCACGGCGTGCTGGTGGCGCAAGTGCCGTGACCCCGGCAGCGCGCCCGATCGCTGGCGCGCCGCCAGGCTTCAGGTCAACCCCAGGGGCGCGAGCGGCACACCGAAATGCCCCGCACATCGTTGGGATAGGGCCCGCCCACTGCGGTATAGAAGTGGTAGAGGTCTCCCTTCCAGACAATCACCGACGGTTTGTGGGCATAGCCATCGTCGATCGACCCCGGCTTGCCGACATCAACCAGCACTTCGTCCACCTTGCGGAAGGTGAACGGATCGTCGCCGATCGCCAGCAGTTCGCGCGCCTTGAAGTCCGTTCCCGACAGGCCGAAGTAGAACATCACCCACTTGCCCTGGTGCGTCATCACCACCGGATCGCTGGCAAACCGCGAATCCGGTGCCGGCGGTGCGCCGTTGCGCAGGATCGGATTGCCCGGATGGCGGCGCCAGGTCTTGAGGTCAGACGAAACCGCCACCCCGGTCTGTTCGTGCCAGTCCTTCTCGGCGGTCTTGGCGTTATAGTAGAGCAGGAACTGGTCGCCATGCTTGACCAGGTAGGGCTTGTACAACCCGCCGCGCTCCCACGGGGCGCCGTCTTCCGAGCGCAAGATCGGCGGGCCGCGCCGCCAGGTCTTGAGATCGCGGCTGAACGCCAGGCCGATCACCGCCGCCCCCTCTTCATAACCGGGACTGGGATAGGCGTGCCAGGCGCAGACATATTCGCCGTTCACCTTGATCAGCGCGCCCGGCGCGTCCATCGCGGTTTCCCGCAGGATCGACGCCGATGCCACGTTGAACCGCGTCACCGGATCCTGGGGATCGCGCGCCAGGATCACGCCCTGGCGCTGCCAATGCACCAGATCGTCGGACACGGCGATGCCGGTTTGATAGCCGGTGCCGTCAAAGCCCACATAGGTCAGATAGAAGCGGCCATCGTGCCGGAACACGAACGGGCAATCGACCGCCTTTTCATCAAAGCTGCCGGCCACCTTGGACCCGCCCAGAACCAGGCGGCCCAGTTTGTAGGGCGTGCGAAAGGGCGCGACCGCGTCGCGCGCACCGCGCGCCGTGGCCTTGGCGCCCCCCGGCAGCAGCAGCGTGCCGGCCGTGGCCGAAGTCCCCGCCAGCAGGGCGCGGCGGGAAAGGCTATCGTTCATGTTTTTTGATCTCCCCTTGGCGCTGTTCGACAGCGTCGATCCTCTCCTGGCCGTGGCGGATCACCCCGCGCACAGCCTCTGCCGCAGCGACGCCGTCGCGCGCGGCAATGGCTTCGACAATGGCCGCGTGGCCGCGCACGCTCGCGGCGTGGTCGGCCCGGTCGTCCACCGGCGAACTCAACGTGAACGAGGCGAACAGCGCCGTCTCGATCACGGCTCCGGTCCCGGCCATCAGGCGGTTGCCCGATGCCTGGCCGATCAACTGGTGAAGCGCCAGGTCCGCCTGGGCAAAGGCCAGGCGCGAATCCTGCGCGGCGGCCATCGCAGCGACCAGCTCGCGCATCTGCGCGATCTGCCCGGCCGTGGCATGCCGCGCGGCCAAGGCTGCGGCGGCCGGCTCGATGGCAAAGCGAAAGTCGGTCAATTCGGCGCGCAGGCTGCTCTCGACACCTTCGACCACATGCCAGGAAAGCACGTCGGTATCGAACAGGTTCCAGTGCTGGCGCGGCAGGACGCGGGTGCCCACCCGCGTGCGCGAGACGATCAGGCCCTTGGCGGCAAGCGTCTTGAGCGCTTCGCGCAGCACCGTGCGCGAAACCCCGAAGCGGCCAAGCAATGCGTCCTCTCCGGGAAGATGAGCACCTTGGGCAAAGGCGCCCGATACGATCGCGCTGCCGAGCGCTGTAACGACCTGGTCATGGCTGTTGCGCAACGCCTGCGCGCCGCCGCGGCTGGCAAGATGGTTGTTGCGCCGCGGCTGGAGCGAATCCGCCAGCAAGTTGTCCAGAATCGACATGGCAGCAGACTACGGCAACCGGCGACCGACGAATAGTCATATTATATGATTATATGATATTTTAGCTGCCGTGCGATGTGTGCGAGCGCGCGGAGGTCACACAGAAATCCGCCGGCGCCACGCCAAGCGGCTAAACATCCGCCACCACGGAATTTTCCGCCCTTGGTTTATTGCGATTGACTCTCATTACTATTCGCGTCAGGAGCCGAACCGCAACAGGGAGGCTTTTTTGATCCGTATTCACGCCTTGCTCGCCGGTGGCGCACTCGCCGCGCTTGCCATCCCCACCGCTGCGCGTGCCGAAGAGCCGGAGGCGCCGCCGGCGTTCGCGCCCGGCGAAATCGTCGTCACGGGGGAAAAGGCGGCGCGCACCTTGCAGCACACGCCGACCAGCATCGCCGTGACCGCTGCGGACAAGATCGCGCGCGAAACGTTGCTGTCGATCCAGGATGTCTATGCGCGCACCGCGAATCTTTCCGACACCTATGGTGCGGCCGGCTTTACCATTCGCGGCATCACCAATTCGGGCGTTGGCGGGGGCGGGCAATCCGATACCGCAACGGTCTATGTCGATGGCGCGCCGGTCTCGCGCCAGGCGCTCTATGGCGGCCCCACCGATCTGTGGGATGTACAGCAGGTGGAAGTGCTGCGCGGGCCGCAATCGACGATCCAAGGCCTCAATGCGATGGCGGGCGGCATTGTCATAACCACCAAGGACCCATCGCTCGAAAGCTGGACCGGTGACGCGCGCGTCTTGTGGACCGACCGCAACGACCGCACCTTTTCGGCGGCCGTGGGTGGCCCGATCATCACCGACGAACTTGGCCTGCGCCTCTCGGCCGAGCGCCGCGCCAACCGCGGCGTGATCCGCAACATCACGCGCGGCGGCTATGATGATGCCATGCAATCGCTCAACCTGCGCGGCAAGCTGAAGTGGACGCCGGCCGCCCTGCCCGGCTTCGAGGCAACAGCCAGCTACAACCGCGTCCGCCGCGAAGGTGGCTATCTCTACCAATATGCCCGCACCGACGTGGCCGATTACTATGACAACCGCACGTCCACCTCTGATCAGCCCAACCGGGGATGGGTGGCGAGCGATATTGCCGTGGTCCAGCTCGGCTATCGGCTGACCGATCATCTCAAGCTGTCCAGCGCCACCTCGTGGAACCGGTCGGATGTGCGCTCGCTCGCCGATTCGGACGGTACGCCCGTCAACCTGTCGGCGATCGACAACCATTATCGCTACAAGACGCTGACGCAGGAACTTCGCCTCAATTACGAAGACGATCGCCTGAGCGGCCTCCTCGGGGCCTGGTACTATCGCCGCACCGGCGCGCTCGATGCCAACAGCCAGGTCAATGTGACCACGCCCACCGGCACGATCACCAGCCTGCTGACGCCCTATGTCGGCGCCACGGCCGCCGGGACCATCGCCGCCGCTTATGCCCAGGCTCTGCCCGTCATTCCGGTCGCCTACACCTCTTACCAGCCGGAACGGGTGGAAACGATGGCCGTGTTCGGCGACGCGCGCTTCAAGGTGGCTGACCGGTTGACGCTGATTGGTGGTTTCCGCCTCGACCGCGAACGCAACCGCTATGCCGCGCAAACCCTGGCCACGTTCACCGGCACGCTGCCTGACGTCAATTTCCTCGGCACGCGCTATGCCCCGCTGGTTGCGGCGGTGAACAGCGGCGTACTGGGCTTGGTCGACGACGCCAGTTCGGCCATGGCCTCCAACACGCGCACGTTCCACGCCTTCCTGCCCAAGGCGGGGATCAGCATGGACTGGACGCCGCGCCTGACCACCGCCTTTACCGTGCAGCGCGCCTATCGTTCGGGTGGGTCGAGCCAGAACCCGGCACGCGCCACCCTGGTGCCCTACAATCCCGAATTCAGCTGGAATTACGAGGGATCGCTGCGGTCCAAGTGGTTCGGTGGCAAACTGCTGATCAACGCCAATGCGTTCTACATGACGTGGAAGAACCAGCAGGTCATCGCCTATTTCAGCGACAACAATTACGATTACAACACCGTCAACGCGGCCAGTTCGCATCTCTATGGCTTTGAAATCGAGGCCAGCGGCCGCCTTTCGCCAGCGGTCGATCTCTATGCGTCGGTTGGGCACACGCGCACCCGTTTCGATGATTTCACCCTGCCCACCGGGGCGACGAGTTCGCTCAAACTCGATGGCACCGAATTTCCCTATGCCCCGCGCTGGACGCTGGCGGCGGGGGTGAATGCCCGCCGCGGCCCGATCAGCGGCAATCTCAACGCCAACTATCGCAGCGCGGTGTTCACCGGGGTGGGCCAGAGCCAGGCCAGTTCGCGCGTCGGCGGGCGCACTGTGGTCAACGGCCAGATCGGCTATCAGGCCGATCATTGGAATCTGTTCGTCTTTGCGCGCAATCTACTGAACGCCAAATACCGGCAGTACAACTATACCGCGGCGGGCCTGGCGATCCTGGGCGATCCACAGACGTTCGGCGTCGGCGCGGGGCTGCACTGGTGATCGCGCCAGCAAGCCTGGCGCTATTGGCCACGGGCGCGGCGGGGGCGGCGCTGTTGCGGCGATCCTGGCAACGGCGCGATGGCATGGCCCTGGCGCTGGTGGCTGCTGGATGGGGCCTGCCGGCCATTGCCCTGGCGCTGGCGATCCAGGCCTTTGGCCCGGTCAAGGGCATGGCCCTTGCCCTCGCCATGCAGGCGATCGGCGCGCTGGGTGTTGTCTGGCAGGGCCGGGTGCAGCGCAAGGCCGCGCGCCCGCGCGCCGGGGAAGCCGCACCCGAACCGCTGGAACAGCCAGGCCGCGTATGGCGCGGCGTGCTGCGCGCCCTGCTCGCCGGGCCGTTGGGCATGGTCGCCGCGCTCGCCGTGGCGTTGTGCGTGGCGGTCTACCTGCCGGGCGATCCGCGCACCCGCATCGTGCTGAGCGGATTGCTGATGCCGGTGCTGTGGGGCCTGGCGATGACCTGGACCCTGGCTGACCGCCGCCTGTTGCGGGCCCTGGCGGTGCTGGTCGGCACCAGCCTGCTCGGCCTGGGCATCGCCGCATTGGGAGGGGCAGCATGACCGAGCAGACGCCGCGCAACACACGCAGCAAGCAATGGCGCTGGCCGCTCTCACCCGAAACGGTGCGCGCCGTGCTGAGCAGCCATTCGGTGCTGGGGCTGGCCTTTGCCGCCGTGATCTACCTGGTCTGTCTCACCGGAACGCTGGTGGTGTTTTCGCCCGATCTGCAGCATTGGGAAGTACCCCAGGCACCCGTGGTGCCGAGCCTGTCGGATCGCGCCGCCGGGCGCGCCGTGTTGCTGGCCGAACGCCAGGCCGCGCCCGATGCCACGCTCTCGCTCAGCCTGCCGGGCCCGGCCAGGGCCGGCGCCACGCTGATGGCCTATGGCAACAAGCGCGCAGAGCAGACCTGGGCCGTGGCGCCCGATGGCGCGCTCGTACCGATGGATGCGCCGTGGACCGAATTTCTCCTCCACCTCCACGTCAATCTCCATCTGCCGCGCAGTTGGGGCGGGTTCATCGTCGGGCTTACCGGCGTCGCGCTGCTGTCTTCGCTGGTGTCGGGCATTCTTGCCCACCCGCGCGTGGTGCGCGATGCGTTTCACCTGCGGCTGGGCGGATCGCGCCGGTTGCAGGAAGCAGACCTGCACAACCGCCTGGGCGTATGGGCGCTGCCGTTTCATTTTACCCTCGCGCTCACCGGTGCGTTGCTGGGGCTGAGCACGCTGATCGTCGCCGCGCTGGCGCTGTTGCTCTATCGGGGCGACACGCAAAAGGTCTATGGCCTGTTCATCGATCCGCCCCCGCCGGCAGACGCGCGGGCCGTGCCGATGCCCGATATCGCCGCCCTGCTGGCGATTGCGCGCGCCAGGACGCCTGAGGCCGCGCCCCAGACCGTGTCGATCGCGCGCCACGGCCGCGCCGACATGCGCATCACGGTCAACAGCGCCCGGCCACGCCTGCTGGTGCCGCAAGACGAAGTGCAGTTCGACGCGCATGGCACGGTGCTGGCCGAAGAACATCCCGCCGATCTCGCGCTCGGCACCAAAGTGCTGGGCGGCATCGGCCAGGTGCACTTCGGCTGGTTCGGCGGCGCGGCGGTGCGCGTGGCCTATGGCCTGCTGGGGCTGGCGCTGTGCGTCGTCACGTCCAGCGGGGTGACCATCTGGCTGGCGCGGCGGCGCGATCGCGGCCGCGCGGCGCCGCAGTGGGAACGCATCTGGGCCGCCGTGTGCTGGGGCCAGCCGCTGGTGCTGATGATCACGGCCATGATCGCCATGGTGGCACCCCGCGCACCTTTGCCCATCACCTGGCTCGTTCTGACCATCGCCATCGTGGCGGGCGCGGCGCTGGTCCGCATCGACGGCGCCAGACTGGCTGTGGGCCTGCGCCGCGCGCTGGGGGCCGGGCTGGTCGCACTCGGCTTTGTCCATGCGGCCACGGTCGGCCTCGGGCCGATCGACGGCGTGCTATGCCTTGGCGGCGCAGCCTTGCTCGCCTTGACCTGGCCGGTAGCACGGCGCAGCGCAGCGTAAGATCGTGGCAACCTTGCGCGCAGCGCCACGTTGGGACAGGGCCATCCTTTCGCAGCCGGAGCCACGCCCATGCCGCTTGTCGATGCCTTTGACCACATCGTGCTCAACGTTCGCGACGTGGACGCCGCTGCCCGCTGGTATGGCCAAGTGCTGGGCATGGCGCGCGAAGATCGTGCCGCGCCCGGCGGCGCCACCCGCACGGCAATGCATTTCGGCCACAACAAGATCAACCTGCGCCCGATCACGGCCACGCAGGAAGACTGGTTTACCGGCCTTTCGCCCTGTCCGGGCAGCGACGACTTGTGCTTTCTCACCCAGCAAAGCCCGGAAGCCGTGATCGCCGATCTGGCCCAGCACGGCGTCGCGGTGGAACTTGGCCCGGTGACCAGGGCGGGCGCGCGCGGCCCGATCCGTTCGGTCTATGTGCGCGACCCCGATGGCAACCTGATCGAGATCGCGTCCTATCCTTAAGCGCCGCGCACCAGCCCCGGCCCGTCCAGTTGCACCACTGGCACGATCCCGCCAGTCGGACGCGGCGGCAACGTCACAGTCAATCCATCGTCATCCTGGCGAAACGGCACTGCCCCGCCGCCCAGCAGGCGGGCCGAGACGACCTGCCCCTGCGCGCGCGGCAGCGATGCGATGCGCACGGGCGCATCGGGCCACACCAGCATCGCGGCAAACAGCGCGCCGCCCTTGGTGGTGAAACGAATGTCCTGTGCGGTAAACGCCCCCGCCTTGTCTTCGGCCATCAGGCCGGTGTCCAGCTTGGTCGGCCCTTCGCCATAGCGGCGCCACGGGCGGCTGCCGTGGATCATCGCGTCGCCATGCACGGCCATCCACGCCGTGATGCCGTCCAGGATCTTGTCTTCCTCAGCATCATAGGTGCCATCGCCGCGCAGGGGGATCGACAGCAGGAGGTTGCCGTTCTTCGATACCACGTCGAGCAGGCGCTGGATCACCTGGTGGGCTGGCACATAGGATTTCTGCTCGAACCGGTCGCGGTTGTAATGCCAATCGCCGATGCAGGTGCAGGTCTGCCAGGGGCGCGGGCGGATGTCGGCAGCAAAGCCGCGCTCCACGTCTTCCACCACCGCGCGTTGCTGGTCATCGCTCAGGCGCTTGGCGGTCAGCACCACGTCGGGCGCACCGTGCCAGGCCGTCGCCTGGTTGTAGTAATGCGCCAACGCATCGAGCCCGTACTGCCCGAACGGCAGGCTGTAATCGTCGAAATAGACCATGTCGGGGCGATAGCGCTCCACCAGGTTCTTTTGCCGCGCCAGCCAGCGCGCGGCAAAGGCGGGATTGGTGGGGGGAATGTTTTCCAACCACTGCCCGTCGTTGGCATCGTGCCACTTGCCCATCGCGGCCTCGGTGGTGATGCCATCGGGCGGGGCCATGTTGGGGCCGGTATAGAGCGCCTGCGGATCAAGCCCCTGCCACCAGGTACCCTGACCATCCTTGCTGCGCAGCTTCCACGCGTCATAGCGCTGCCCCGCGCGCGGCCCTTCCGCGTCATAGCCATAGGCCGTCTGCCACCAGTGCCAGGCATGGCTGGCATGGTTGGATACGCCGAATTTCAGGCCCTGGCCGCGCGCGGCCTTTTCCCAGCCGGCGATCAGATCGCGCTTGGGGCCCACGCGCGTGCTGTTCCACGCATGGTGATCGCTGGCAAACAGGTCGAGATTGTCGTGGTGGCAGGCCATCGCCATGAAATAGCGCGCACCTGCCGCCTTGTAGCGGCGCACCAGGAAATCAGGGTCCCAATGCTCGCCACGCCATTGGCCGATCACGTCGATAAACCCATGGTCGGCCGGATGGCCATAAGTCTTGACGTGATGCTTATAGGCCGGCGTGCCCGGAATATACATCGACCGGCCATACCAGTCGCCGCGTTCGGGCTGGCATTGTGGCCCCCAATGCGCCCAGATGCCAAAGCGCGCGACGCCAAACCACGCCGGCACGCGATAGCCATCCGCCAGCGTGTTCCAGTCGGCCTTGAGCGTGCCGGCTTTTCTGCCTTGCGCTTTGGAAATGCCCCCGACAGCGAGCGCGGCGGCGCTGCCGCTCAGCATGGTTCGCCGGCTCGCCATCAGGGTTCGTTGCGTCATCCGTGTATCACCTCGATCGGGGGGCGAGCACCCTTGCCCACACCTTGCGGCCATTCCAGATTGCCGGCTTTGTCGTTCCAGTGCAAAATGGTCTTTCCAGATGAAGATGATTTATAGTCGTTTGTGATACCATTGTCATCATAAAGCATGGCTTCGCCATCTGCCCCGGCGAACACGCGCAATTTGGCGATGCCTTGCTTTTCGGCGGTGGACAGGATCGGCGTGCCCAGCGGCACCACGCTGCCCGCGCGCACAAACAGCGGAATATGCGCGATCGGCGCATCCGCCTCGATCGTCTGGCCGCCGCTGAACTTGCGTCCGGTCCACCAGTCATACCAGTCCGTGCCGCCGGGCAGATAGACCGGCCGGTGCGTCTGGCCCTGCTTCGTGACCGGCGCCACCAGGAACGCGGGGCCGAACATGTACTGGTCCTTCACGGCCAGGGCCTGCGCATCGCCCGGAAAATCCATGAACAGCCCGCGCATGATCGGCGCACCCGTGTCATAGGCATGGCGCGCGGCGGCATAGGTGTAAGGCAGCAAGGCATAGCGCAGGCGCAGCGTGTCGGCCAGGATCGCCTCGGCCGCAGGGCCATATTGCCACAGCGCGGTGCCCGGCCGCTGGCCATGGATGCGCAACGTGGGGGTAAAGGCGTTGTACTGGAACCAGCGCACGAACAGTTCGGGATAGTCCTTGTAATCGGGCGCCATGGCCGTGGCCCCGGCCGGATCGACCAACGGCGCGGTCGTGGCTTCGCCCGCGCCGCCCGGCCACTGCCAGCCACCGGTGTCGCTGCTCCAATACGTCAGGCCCGAAGCCGCAGCGTTGATGCCGGTGGGAATCTGGCGCTGCAGGGCTTCCCAGGTTGCGTCCACGTCGCTCGACCAGAACAGGCAGCCATTGCGCTGCGCCCCCAGGTACGCCGCGCGGCACAGGATCAGGTTGCGCTTGTCGGGGCGGTCCTGCGCAGACCCTTCGGCCACGCTCTGCGTATGCAGCAGCGGGAACAGGTTGTGATAGCGGTCGCCCGAGCCGATCGAATAGAAATAGCCGTCGGGCACCAGATCCGGCTCGGTCTCGTCCAGCCAGGTCCAGTCGAAGCCCTGGCTCAGGATATTGTCGCGCACCTGGCTCCAGAACCACTTGCGCGCGGCCGGCACGGTGGGGTCGATCAGGGCACCGGCGCGATCGGCGCGGATCGGCAGGCCATCGACCGGCTTGCCGTCCTTGTCGTGCAGCAGCCAGCCCTTGGCGGCGAGCATATCGAAGTTCTTGGAAACCTTTTCGAACCGCGGCCACACGCTGATCAGCGAGCGCATGCCCATGGCATTGAGCTGGGCGTTCATGCCCTTGGGATCGGGAAAGGCAGCGCGATCGATATCGAGGTTGCCCAGCGCGGTCCAATAGAACCAGTCGAGCACCATGACATCGAGCGGCAGGTTGCGCGCACGATAGCCCTTGGCGATATCGAGCAGTTCGGCCTGCGTCTCATAGCGCGCCTTGGATTGGATCAGGCCCAGCGCGGCCTTGGGCGGCAGTGGCGTGGCCCCGGTCAGGCGGGCATAGCCGGCATAGATCTCGTCAGTGGTCTTGCCCGTGATCAGGAAAAAGCTGACCCGTTCGCCCACGTTGGATTGCCAGCGGGTCTTGCCATTGACCCCGGCCGAAACCGTCGTGGCCGAGGGATTGTCCCAGACGATGCCATAGCCCTTGCTCGTCACCATGAACGGAACGCAGACGCTTTCGCCCTCGGGCGCGTCGTAATTGTGGCGGCAATCGATGGTGCGCCCGCGCAGGTCGGCAAAGCCCTGCTGGTTCTGGCCCAGGCCCCAGAAGTGCTCGTCCGCAGTGGTCGAGAAACTGGCGCCGACGCGGAACGTATGCTCGCCCGCCACGTCGTGCGGGCTCATTTCCCAGCCGTTCATGCGGGTCAGCGTAGCGCCGCCGGGACGGCCGAAGCCGATCGTGACATTGGGCAGCGACGGCGCGAAATAGCGCTCCATCATCGTGGGCGCCTTGGGCCAGGGCTGCGCATCCACGCGCACTTCCAGGTCGCCGGAGCGGAACACGTCGGCCCCGTTCTCGCTGGCGCGCGTCCACCCCGCCGCATCGGGCTTGGCATTGGGGCCTTCACCCGGGCCCGCGCGGACGAGGTCGGGATCGGTGGCGATAGTGACGCGCACGATATTGGGCGCATATGGTTCGATGCTCACGGCCGCGCCGTTGCGATCGAGCACGGCCAGGGGGGCGGCCAGCGCGGGAATCGCGCAGCCAGCCTGCAGCAGCAGCGCGAGCGTGAAAGTACGTGCCTTGGCCTTCATGCAAACGGTCCCTTCCCGTGTCGTTGCGTCTTTGCGTTGTTGCTGGCCGCGTCGCTCGCGCGGCACTTGTTGTGATAGCGCTATCATTAAAACGCCTCGCGAGGCTTTGCAACAGCTTCTGCGGATTGTCGTACGAAGCCCCGGCGCTTCAGCCCAGCGCCATCTGGCGCGGCGCCTGGCCCATCTGCGCCAGATGGGCGCGCTGCGTCGGCATGGCATCGGCTGCCTTGGCGATCAGCTGGCGCATCCCGCGTAGCAGCTTGTCCAGGTCGGTCGGGCGCAGGCTTTCGGTCAGCGGGTCGTGGCCGTGCGGCATGATCCCCTGGCCCAGCATCACCGCAAGCCAACTGGCGTCCTGGAACAAGTCGCTCTCGCGGGAAAGCAGCCGCCCGGTTCGGCGGAACATGGCGATCTTCTCGGCCAGGGTATCGGGAATCGGCTGCGTGGCGCAGTGCCGCCAGAAAGCGTCGTCGTGCCGGGCATTGGCGTGATAGTGCAGCACCAGGAAATCGCGGATGCGATCATATTCGTTGATGATCTGACGGTTGAACTCACCCATCGTCATCGGATCGAAATCCAGGTCGGGAAACCAGTTCAACAGTTTTGCAACCGCGATCTGGATGAGATGGATGCTGGTGGATTCCAGCGGTTCGAGGAATCCGGCGGAAAGGCCGATGGCCACGCAGTTCTTCGCCCAGCTTTGCGCGCGCCGCCCGGTGGTGAAGCGGATCGGGCGCGGATCGGCCAGCGGCTTGCCCTCCAGGTTGGCCATCAGCGCGTCATGGGCCTGATCGTCGCTCCAGAACGCCGCGCTATAGACCATGCCGTTGCCCATGCGATGCTGCAGCGGAATGCGCCATTGCCAGCCCGCTTCATGCGCGGTGGATCGCGTATAGGGTCGGTCCAGGTCGATGCTGTCGGTCGGCACCGCCAGCGCGCGATTGCAGGGCAAGTAATGCGTCCAATCCACGAATGGCACGCCCAGCGCCTCACCCAGCAACAGGCTGCGCAAGCCCGTGCAATCGATGAACAGATCGCCTTCCACCAACCCGCCATCGTCCAGGCGCAAGCCTTCGATATGGCCGCTTTCGCCGTTGAGCACGACGTCCTCGATCAGCCCCTCGCGGCGCACCACCCCGCGTTGTTCGGCCATGCTGCGCAGATGCTGGGCATAGAGTGCGGCGTCGAAATGATAGGCGTAGGAAAACGTCGAGAACACCGACCGTGGATCGCTGTCGAGCTTGCCCATCTTGCCCGAATAGGCGGCCTTTTCGTTCAAGGAAAAGTCCCCGAACGGCGTCGTGTCGCCCAATGACTGGGCACGCAGCCAGTGCTGATGAAAATTCGTGCCGGCAAAATCGTTGCCGTAACGCCCGAACGGATGAAAATAGCGGTGGCCACGGTCGCGCCAGCAGGCAAATTCGATGCCCAACTTGAACGTCGCTTTTGTGGCCTGAACGAACTCGGCCTCGCCCAGCCCGATGATCTGGTTGAACGATAGAATCGGTGGAATGGTCGCTTCGCCCACACCGATCGTGCCGATCGTTTCGGATTCGATCAGGGTTATCGCACAGCGATGCGGCGCAATCGTGCGCGACAGCGCCACGGCCGCCATCCAACCCGCAGTGCCTCCCCCGGCAATGACGATCGAACGGATATGCCGGGGTGCGGTGTCGCTATCCACCATGTCAAGCTGCTGCCTTGCAATTGCGGTCGAGATAGACCTGGTGATCGGGCGCGGCCCTGCCCAACCGGGCCATGTCCTCGCGCCGGCGCGCCATGCTGGCGCGCAGGGCCTCGACCGGCAACGCGTCGATCAGGGGATCGTGCCGCCGGGGTAGAAAGCCATTGCCCAGCAGGATCGCGGCCCAACTGGATTCAGAATAGGATTCCCCGTCCAGCAGCGGCACGCGGCCGGTGGCGCGCCAAGTGTCCAGCTTGTGACGCAGGGTATCGGGCAGATCCATTGCGCGCGCGGCTTGCCACATCGGCTCGGGCCGCTGCGAAACGCAGTAATGCGCGATGATGAAATCGCGGATGCGATCCCATTCCGCGCCGCACACACGGTTGTATTCGGTGCATACCGCCGGATCGAAATGACGATCGGGGAAAAATTCCAGCAGGCGGCCGATGCCATTCTGGATCAACTGGATGCCGGTTGATTCGAGCGGTTCGAGAAACCCGCTGGCAAAACCCAGGGCCACGCAATTGTGCCGCCAGAACGCTTCGCGCCGCCCGGCGGTGAAGCGGAAACGGCGCGGGGTTGCCAGCGGCGCCCCGGCCAGGTTGGCCAGCAGCGTGGCCTCCGCCTCGTCATCGCGCATGTGGGCGCTGGCATAGACCACGCCGTTGCCTTCGCGATGCTGCAACGGAATGCGCCATTGCCAACCCGCCGCCAGCGCGGTGGATCGGGTAAACGGCGCGGGGGCTTCGGCCCTCGCGCAAGGCACGGCGATCGCGCTGTCGCACGGCAACCAGTGCGACCAATCGACATAGGGCGTTCCCAGCCGCCGGCCGATCAATTCGGCCGCAAAACCGGTGCAATCGATGAACAGTTCGCCATCCACCACCTGCCCGTCGGCCAGCACCAGTGCCCGGATGTGGCCGGTTTCGGCATCGAGCGGCACATCCACCACGCGGCCTTCGACGCGAACCACGCCGCGGCTTTCGGCAAGACCGCGCAAATAGCGCGCATAGAGCACGGCATCGAAATGATAGGCGTGGAGATAACGCGGCTGGCGCGGATCGGTCGGCATGAACTTGCCGCGTCGCGCCAAGGCATAAGGCGCGGAATAATCGTCAATCGGGGCGGTGTCACCGGCCCGATGCAGGCGCAGCCAGTGCTGGTGCGGGGCAATACCATCGATCGGCTCGCCATAATCGCCAAAGCCATGGAAATGGGTGTTGCCCGCCACGCCCCAGTCGCAGAATTCGATGCCCAGCTTGTAGCTGGCCTGGGTCGCCTGCATGAACGCGTGCTCGTCCACGCCCAGCGTTGCGTTGAAATGGCAGAACAGCGGCACGGTGGCCTCGCCCACACCCACCGTGCCGATCTCTTCGGATTCGACCAAGGTGATGTTCACGGTGCGCGGATCGAGCTTTTTGGCCAGCATGGCCGCCGCCATCCAACCGGCCGTTCCACCGCCCAGGATGGTGATCGATCGGATGGCTGCTTTGTTCATTGGTGCCTCCCCCTGCCTCGGCCGGTCATCCCCGCGCCTGCCTGGGGCAGCGCGGGGAGATAACCAGAGCCCAAGCCCGTGGGCAAGATGCTAGCTGATCAGAACTTCGAACGGATCAGGAAAGCGATGTGGCGATCGGTTTCTTCCCAGGCATAGCGCGGGTGCAGGCTGGCCGGACCAACGTCGATATAGGTCTTGGCCTTGAGCAGGTTCTGCGCCTGCAGGCCCACCTTCACGTTGCTGTTGACGTCCACGATGAACGAGGCGTCGAGCTGGCCATAGGCTTCGTTCCACACCGGCTGGTTGACGTTGGCGCCGTTGGCATTGGCCAGGTATTCCGAACGCCAGTTGTAGGCAAGGCGTGCCGAAACCCCATACTTTTCATAGAGCAGCGCCGCGTTGAACGAATGCTTGGACAGGCCCTGCATCGGCAGGTCGCCCGGCAGCAGGCTGCCCGGGGCAAGCTGCGGGTTCGCCGGGTTGCGACCGCCGGTGCTCTGGATGAAGGTATAGTTGCCGTTGAAGCCCAGGCCCGACAGCGCGCCCGGCAGGCTGTCGAAGAACATTGTGTAACCCGCTTCCACGCCCTTGATCGTGCCATGCCCGCCATTGACCGGAATGTTGACCTGGAAATCCTGGGTCACGCCATTGCGCGTCAACGTAACGGTGCTGGCCTGCGGGCTGATATAGTTGGTAACGTCCTTGAAGAACGCTGCCAGCGTTACCGCGTTGGCCTTGCCGAAGTAGTATTCGAAGCTGGCGTCGAAGTTCCACGCGCGGATCGGCTTGAGGTAGGGATTGCCACCCGTGAGCGTGCGCGGCGCCGTGACGGCAGGCGTATAACCGTCGGACTGGAAGCTGAAGTTGTACGTCTGGTTGGCCTGGAGATCGGTAAAGCTCGGGCGATAGATCGCCTTGCCCACCGCAAAGCGCAGGATGGTCTTGTCGTTGAGATAGAACCGCGAATTGAAGGTGGGCAGCACGTCGGTATAGCTGTTGCGGGCATCGACCGGCGTCTTGCTGCCATCGCCCACGAACGTGGCGGCATTGACCAGCGCCTGGCACGCTGCCGCGCCGTTGGTCGCGACGCACGCGGCCGCCGTTTGCGAGTTGGACGAGGACGAATTGAGCGTGGGCAGGAAGATCGCGCCCACCGCGGTGGTGCGGGTGCGGATCACGCGGACGCCGATGTTGCCATCAAACCGGCCGAGCAAGCCACCTTCGTCACCAAAGCGCGCCATGGCATAGCCGGCCAGAGTCTTTTCGGTCTGGGTGTTGGTGCCATAGGCGTTGTTCGAGCCGGCGCTGCCGTCGAACGCAGCGTCGGTCAGCGGCGACCAGCCGCCATTGCCGCTCTGCGTCGTCACCAGATACTTGTAGGCATTGGCCGCGCCCTTGTCGAGCAAGCCGCTCTTGGCGAACCAGCCGCCCGGCACGCTGACATTGCCGCCCATGAAGTTGTTGAAGGCGAGCCGCGTGGTCTGGCCGGTCAGGCCGACGTTCCCAGGATCCTGGTCGAGATAGACCGGCGTGCCGCCACCCCAATAGGCGGTGCTGAGCAGACCCCAGTTATAGTTGGTCGACTGCGTGACCAGGTCCTTGGACGTGTTGCGGAAACCAACCTTGAACGCCTTGAAGAAGTTGCCCTCGTCAAGCGTATAAGTCACGTCGGCCCGCTCTGCCCACGAGGACGCGCGGTTGTTCTCGTTGTGCTGCATGGCAGCATACCAGAAATAGTTCGCCGGATCGTTCAGGCTCAACCCGTTTTCGATGAAATTGAGGCTGGGCGTCTTGCCGGTCAGGTCGAATGACACCGAGGGGCGATTGCCGTTGAGACCGAACCCGTCGAACGCCGTCAGGCTGTAGACGCTGGCGTGCGAATTGACGTGATCGACGTCCACGCTCACCGTCAGGTGATCGGTCGGCGTCCAGAACATGCTGCCATAGAATTCGCGCGTCACCTTGTCCTGCTGGCCGACGCGGGTGTCATAGGTGAGCTGTGCGTTGGTCAACGTGCCGGTGGCCAGGGTATGTTGCGGCCCGGTAAAGGTGAAGCTGGGGTCGAGGGCGAAGCCACCGTTCTGGTCGTTGATCCCCACAGCGTTTTCGGTGTCGCGCGGCGTCACCTTGGCGACCATGCCCTCGAACGTGAACAGCAGGCTGGACGAAGGCTTGATCTGCAGCACGGCGTCATAGGAGTGGCGCACCTGCGTCCATTCCACCGAGCGATAGCCCAAGCCACTGGGCAGCGCCACGGTGGTGCCGGCGGGCAGGCCCGATTGCGCCGACGTCAGCGTCGTGGTGCTGATGGAACCGGTCTGGATCGCGTCGGTGCGGTTGCCGGTCTTGCCGGTGGACGCCGACAGCTGCAGGCCGATTTCCGTGCCGCCGGGCGTGTCCCAGCGGTGGCTGATCACGGCGTTGCCGGAGAAGAAGCCTTCCTTGCGCTTGTCGGCATAGTTCCAATCGCCCGAAACGGCGATGAAGTTCTTGGAATCGAGCGGCTTGCGCGTGCGCAGGTCGACGATACCGGCGATCCCGCCTTCGACCATATCGGCCGATGGCGTCTTGTAGACGTCCACCGCCCCCATGAGGTCGGGCGAGACGTCTTCAAAGCTCAGACCACGGCCGCTGTTGGCCGAGAATACGTCGTGCCCATTGATTTCGCTGCGCGTCCACGAGAGGCCACGAATGAACACGCCACCGCCTTCGGCCGGGACACGGCCGGGGTCGCTGCCTTCGAGCGTGTTGACGTCACCGGTACGCTGGATGGTGATGCCAGGCACGCGCTGAAGCGCTTCCGACACGGTACGATCGGGCAGGGCGCCGATGTCCTGAGCGGAAATGGAATCGACGATCACCTGCGAATTGCGCTTGGTGTTGAGCGCATTGCTCAGCGAGCCGCGAATACCGGTAACAATGATCGAGGGGACGCTGGGTTCTTCGGCCGCTTCGGCCTTGTCTGCAGCAGCTTGCGCGGCTTCCTGCGCATGCGCGGACCCTGCCGCAAGCGACGCGGCCATCACCAGGCTGGAGGTGACAAGGAACCCGATCTTACGTGTGTTTCGGCGCGTGCTGCGCACAACAACTTGGTGCATAACCCCTCCCAATTGCAGGCTATATTTGAAATTTCGACGAATTTTTAGACATTTACAGGCCGCGTGAACCCCAAGCCCGACACGACCTCTGCCAAGAACTGGAACTGAACCCCCGATTTCCTCTCCTGATTGCGCCGCGTTTCCGTGCACATCATCTGCGTTAACGCTACCATTACACCGCGTGATTCGCAAATCCGATTATCAACAAATCGACACATTCGGCCCCTGGCGGCGAGGGTGGGTGTGAAGGCATCGGAAACGAGCGATTTTTCTGCTTCGCATCATTTCTTTATTTTCAATATCTTGGAATTATAATATCAATGAGATAAGGGCGTTTCGCACCCCACCATGGTGCATTGCGATAGTGCGCAAAACGCCCGCAAAAGAGCCCCAGGAGGGGGCCTTGAAGTGTTGCACAAGAGCAACGGACAAAACTGTATTTTTATTCCAATTTGGTTTTCCGCGCTGCGCGCGGCGCGTTACAACGCGCGATAGGCGAAGTCGCTGAAGCGCACCTGGCCCGTACCGGCGCTGTAAAGCCCGACCTTGAGGCTGAGAAAGCCGCCGAAGGTGTTGTGATGCATGCCCGAAACATCCATGCGCAAACCGTGCTGCGCCCAGGTCTGTCCCCCGTCGTGTGACAGCCAGAACGTCACGATCTGGTCCTGGCTGGTCAGCCTGACGCGCAGCGGCCCGGCGGGCAAAGGTGCACGGGCCCAGGCCATTTCCTGCGCATATTGCCACAGCTTGGCGACATCGGCGGTAAAGCCCAGCCCCACGAAGGCCTGGTGGTTGTAGAACAGCAGCAGCCCGCCTTCTCCGCCATCGTGCCGGTCGATCGTCACCTCCACGGCAAAGGCACGATCCGGCACGACCATGGTCAGCGGGCTGCTGTCGCCCGGCGTCTTGCCGCTGCCGGCCAGCACCAGGCCGGCACCGGGGCGCGCCACGCGGTCCATCTCGTGCGGGGAAGGTTCGTGAAACGCCCATTGCAGGCCGAAACGATCGTGGGCGAAATCATCCGACAGGGCCATGCCGGATGGACCCGCGCGCCCACCGCGCGGCTTGGGCAAGGGGCGCGAAAGATCGCCCCCCATTGCCTTGGGCCAGCCTTCGGCGGTCCACACGATCGGTTCAAGCAAGGTTTGCCGGCCCAGCGTGCGATAGCCATTTTCATAGCCGTGATAGATCATCCACCAATCGCCGCCCGGCCCTTCCACCATGGTGGCGTGCCCGCGCGACCACCACGGCTCGGCTGCATCGACCGTGCGCACGATCGGATTGTGCGGGCAATGCTCCCACGGGCCGTGCACCGAGCGCGAACGCGCCACGATGACCATGTGCCCGGTGGGTGGCCCGGCCGTGCCGCCCACGGCCGTGGTGATATAGAACCAACCGTTGCGGCGCAGCAGCTTGGGCCCTTCGGGCGAAAAGCCTTCCACGATCCAGTCCTGCGGATAGACCCACGGCGCATAGGCCGGCTCCAGCGGCCCGGCGGTCGAAAGGCCGTCGGGCGCCAGGCGGATCTTGCGAATGCCGTTGACGAAGAGATAGCGCTCACCGTCTTCGCCCACCACGTGCCCCGGATCGATGCAGCCGGGGATGTTCAGATCCACCGGGTCGCTCCATGGCCCTTCGATCCGCTCGGCATGGATCGCATAGATCGACCAGCGATCGCCATCAGGCGCGGCGGGTATGTAGATGAAATAGCGCCCGGCATGCTTGCACAGGTCCACCGCCCACACGGTCCCGAGCGGCTTGTGCAGGGCTGGGCCGACCGGCGCCCAATTCACCAGGTCGGTCGATTTCCAGATGATGAGGCCCGGATAGGAATAGAACGACGAAAACGTCATGTAATAGGTATCGCCATCCTTGAGCACGGTGGGATCAGGATGATCGCCGCCAAGGATGGGATTGCGATAGGTGCCGTTGCCCAAGTCGGCACGGCGCTGCCCTTCTTGCCCGCGCGCCCACGCCGGTGCGGCAGCGGCAGGGTGGCACGCGGCGGCCGCGCCGGGTGCTGCGGCCCATGCCGAGGCGGCGACGGGCAACCCAGCCGGAACCAATCCGGCAACAGCGAGGGCCTTGAACGCATCGCGGCGGGTCGGATCGGTCATCGGCACGGCTCCCATGGCGCGCCCCGGTCTGCCAGCCAGCCGGGCGCTTTTACCTTGGTAGCGCTATCAACAGCGATATGTTCGGTCAAGCCGGCCGATGTCAGGCCGAAACGGCAACGCCGGTATCGGACTGGCGCAAGACCAGCGAGAAATCCACGCGCACGTGGCGCGGCGTGCGCGCCTTGGCATCGAACACGCTGTCCACCAGCAGGCGCACCGCCTCGCGCGCCATGTCGGCCACGGGCTGGCGCGCGGTGGTGAGTTCAGGCCAGACATTGGTGGCCGAGGCGGTATCGTCGAACCCGCAGACCGAAAGCTGGCGCGGCACGTCCAATCCCATGCGATGCGCCGCCGCGATCGTGGCGGCGGCCATGTCATCGTTGCTGGCAAAGATCGCCGAGGGCCGCTCGTCCAAAGCCAGCAATGCCAGCGCGCAATCCATGCCGGAGCGGAACGTGAAATCGCCGGTGGTTTCCAGGCGTCGGTCGGCGTCGATGCCCGCGCTTTCCAAGGCACGGCGATAGCCGTTGCGGCGCAGGGCGCTGGCCGTCTGGTTGGGCGCGCCACCGATAAAACCGATGCGCTTGTGCCCCAGGGCAATGAGGCGCGCCGTCAGGGCAAAGGCGGCGGCTTCATCATCGATCGTCACGGCGTGGGCCAGCGGCGAGGGCGCACCCGTGGCCACTTGCGCCATGACCATGCCCGCCCGGTTGATGCATTCCAGCAGCAGCACGTCATCGGAAAGCGGTGGTGGCAGCAGCACGGCATCCACCCGATGCAGCAACAGCTTGGCAGCCAGCGCATCGCGGCTCGCCTCTTCCTCGAAATGTTCGACCAGAAGCTGTGCGCCCATGGCGTTGGCCTGTTCGGTCGATCCCACCAGGAATTCGCTGAGATAGGCGGCGCTCGGGTTGGAATGGAGCAGGCCGATGCGGCATTGCCGCCCGCCGGCCAGGCTGCGCGCGGCCAGGTTGGGCACATAGCCCAGTTCGGCAATCGCCTTTTCCACTTTGGCCCGGGTGGTTTCGTGAACCTTGGGATCGCTGTTGACGACCCGCGACACGGTCATCGGCGAAACCTGGGCGAGACGCGCCACGTCGGCAACGGTGGGCCCGCGCGCGCCCCTGCGCTGGCCCCGCTTTGCGCGCCCATTGTCCTGCTCTGCCATCTTCCGGCTCCTACGCGCGGCTCCGGCGCCATGCAAGCAAAACAACGCTTGCGCGCGTCTGCTTGGTAACGCTAACTATTGCATTCCGTGTCGGACGAAGCAAGCGCCGCCGCCATCGAGATCGGGATCAGGATGCACCGCAAGACCATCAGTTTCACCGCCTGCCTGCTTGCGGGCGCACTGGTTGCCAGCCCTGCCGTGGTGGCTGCACAAGACACGGCAACCCCTGCTGCCGCGCAGGCCCATCCCGCGCTGTGGCCAGTGGTCAAAAGCGGCCTGGCGCTCGATCCCGCGACGGAGCGGAAAATCACCGCGTTGCTGCGCGCGATGAGCCTGGAGGAAAAGATCGGCCAGATGATCCAGGCCGATCTTTCCACCATCCGGCCCGATGACCTGCGCCGATACCCCCTGGGTAGCATCCTGGCCGGCGGCAGCACGCCGCCGCTCGATGCGCCCGATCGCTCCCCCGCCGGGCCATGGGTGGCCACCGCCCGCGCCTTTCGCGCCGTGGCGATGGAGCGGCGGCCGGGCCACCAGCCCATCCCGCTGATGTTCGGCATCGATGCGGTCCACGGCAACAACAACGTGGTGGGCGCCACGCTTTTCCCGCACAACATCGCGCTCGGTGCAGCGCACGACCCCGATCTGGTCCGCCGCATCGGCGAGGCGACGGCGCGCGAAACGGCGGCGGCCGATATCGACTGGGCGTTTGGCCCGACGCTGGCCGTGCCACAGAACGATCGCTGGGGCCGCACGTTCGAAGGCTATTCCGAACGGGCCGAAATCGTGCGCGCCTATGCCGGCGCCATGGTGGAAGGCCTGCAGGGCAAGCCGGGCGCCGACAACCGCATCCAGACCGGGCACGTGGCGGCCAGCGTCAAGCATTTCCTGGGCGATGGCGGCACCACCGACGGGGCGGACCAGGGCAACACACAAGTGCCCGAAAGCGAACTGATCGCCATTCATAACGCCGGCTACCCCAACGCCATCCGCGCTGGCGCAATGACAGTCATGGCGTCGTTCAACAGCTGGAACGGCCAGAAGATGCATGGCAATCGCAGCCTGCTGACCGATGTGCTCAAGGGGCGCATGGGCTTTACCGGGTTCATCGTGGGCGATTGGAATGGCCATGCCCAGGTGCCCGGCTGCAGCAACGTGGATTGCCCCGCCAGTTTCAACGCCGGGCTCGACATGGCGATGGCACCTGACGGCTGGAAAGGCCTGTTCGACAACACCCTGCGCGAGGTGCGCAGCGGACAGATTCCGATGGCGCGGGTCGATGACGCCGTGCGCCGCATCCTGCGCGTGAAATTTCGCCTTGGCCTGTTCGATCCGGCCCGGCCGCTCGCGGGGCAGGATGGCGTGCTGGGATCGCCGGCCCATCGCGCCCTGGCACGCGAGGCGGTGCGCAAGTCGCTCGTGCTGCTCAAGAATGACGGCGTGCTGCCGGTGCGCGCCAACGCGCGCGTGCTGGTAGCCGGCCCTGCCGCCGACGATATCGGCCTGCAATCGGGCGGCTGGACACTGAGCTGGCAGGGCGAAGGCAACACCAATGCCGATTTTCCCAATGCCCAATCGATCTATGCCGGGATTGCCCAGGCGGTGCAGGCCGGCGGCGGCACGGCCATGCTCAGCCGCGATGGCACATTCACGCAAAAGCCCGACGTGGCGATCGTCGTCTTTGGCGAAACCCCCTATGCCGAAGGCGTGGGCGATGTGAAAACCCTGGAATTCCAGGCGGGCGACAAGCAGGCACTGGCCCTGCTCAAGAGGTTGCGCGCAGCGGGCGTGCCCACCGTCTCGGTCTTCCTCTCGGGCCGCCCGCTGTGGGTGAACCCTGAGCTCAACCAATCCGATGCCTTTGTCGCCGCCTGGCTGCCGGGCAGCGAGGGCGGCGGCATTGCCGATGTGCTGGTCGGCACCGCGCAAGGGGCGCCGCGCAGCGATTTCCACGGGCGGCTGTCGTTTTCCTGGCCCAGGACGGCAGGCCAGTTCACCCTCAACCAGGGCAAGCCGGGCTATGATCCGCTGTTTCCGCTGGGTTATGGCCTTAGCTATGCCCACGGCGGCAAGGTCGGCGCGCTCGACGAAGCACCGGGGCTTGATGCCGGGGCGGCCAATACCACGCTGTTCTTGAGCCGCGCGATGGCGCCCGCACCGTTCAAGCTGGACCTGGCGCCCGGCCTCGACGCCCGCAAGGTCGATAGCGCGACCACGCAGGAAGGCGCGTTGCGCCTGGCCTGGAAGGCGGGCCAAGAGGGCGCACTGCGCGTGCGTGGCGCACCGCTGAACTGGATGCGCGAATTGAACGCGCAAATGGTGCTGCAACTCACATATCGGGTGGAGCAGGCGCCGCAAGCGCCGGTCACTCTGGAACTCGCGGCCCATGGTTCAGCGGCCGGCGTGCCGCTCAACGGCGTGCTCGCCCCCGCCGATGGCCAATGGCACACCCTGCGCGTGCCGCTCTCGTGCTTTGCCGCGCGCGGGCTCGACATGAGCAAGGTGGACGAAGTGCTGGGCCTTGCCAGCACTGGCCCCTTTGCCATCGCCCTGGCCGAAGCGCGCCTGTCGGGCGATCCCACCGGCGCGGTCTGCCCCAAGGACTAGGCGCGTGAACGCATACCCGCCCCTTCCCTCGAGGGGCGCAGGCACGACCGGCCGGGCCATCCACCCGGCCGGTCGCGTTCGCTGTCACGGCAAAGGCATCGTGAACGGTGCAACCGGGCTGGCATCGGCGTCGAACAGGTTCACCACCGGGCTGTCTGCCCAGAGATAGCGCAGACTGGCATCGCCTGCCTGCGTCGCCAAGACGACCGTTTCCGCCCCATCCAGCCGCGCCTCAGCATAGCGGCAATGGGCCGCCGCATCGCACAGTTCAAAGCCGATCGGCACACTGTCGCCGATGACGCGCAAGGGCCGGTTGAAACGCAGCCGCAGCGTGGCGCCGTCACGCCCGGCCTGGGGCAGCGCCGCCACGTCCTTGCCGGCAAGCGCCAGGGCCAGGCGATGGCCCACCGGCTTCTTGCGCGTGGGGTGGATATCGTCGGGATCGCCCACGTCGATTGCCACGGCCAGCCCGGCTTCGGCATCGGTGGCAGCTACCTCGCGCTGCGCCTCGCGGATCTGCGGCCAGAACGCCGCAACCGGACCAGTGGCGAGCGGGCCATAGCCGGCGATCTGCACGATGCCGAAACGGCGGGTGGAAAACTGGCTGCGCCAGGCGGCAATCAAGCCGCGCAGCAAAGCGCGATAGCCCTGCGCATCGCCGGCGTTCGATTCCCCCTGGTACCAGGCGATGCCCGCCAACGGATAATCGCCCAGTGGCGCGATCATGCCGTTGTACAGCGTCGTAAGGCCGCTCGCGGCGATCCATGGCGGCATCGGCACGCGGCCGGAACCGCCCAGCGGTGCCCCCTGCACCACAGTCCAATCCTTGAGCGGCAGCGCCGGGCCGCCCGCCAGTTCCAGCGCCGGGGGCGCCGCGCCATGCAGCCCGCCGCCGCCCCCGCTGTCGAGTACGTTGACCGTGATCGTATTGGCCCCGGCGCGCAACACGCCGGGCGCCAGGGCATAGCGGCGCTGGTTGTTCCAACCCACGTCTGCCCCGACCACGCGCCCGTTCACCAGGGTCTGGTCGATATCGTCGGCCACGCCCAGGCGCAGCGCCTGCACGGCGCCCGCCTGCTGCCTGGTCAGTTGCACTGTGGCGGTATAGGTCGCCGTACCATCGAACTGGGCGAACGCGGGATCGCCCCATTCCTCCCACACGCGCGAAACATCGGCGGGGCGGCCCGCTCCCTTGCGCACCGTGCGCGCGAAATAGCGGCCCAGGCGCTCGCTCCACGCCGCCTGGGCGGCCGCCGGATCGCGCCGGCGCAGTGCCAGCAAGGCCAGTTCGTCGGTATACGTGCCCAAGCGCTGGGCAGCGGCTTGCGGCAGCCAATCCTCGATGATCGATCCGCCCCACGAGGCTGCGATCAGGCCCACCGGCACTTTGCGCGTCGCCTGGAGATCGGCCCCCATGAAATAGCACACGGCCGAAAAATCGGGCACGCTCGTCGGCCCGGCCGTTGCCCACGCCACCGGCGCGCCAAATTGCGCCTGGGGCGCCAGGCTGCTTTGCTTGGGCACGTTGAACAGGCGCAAGTCGGCATTGGCGCTGTTGCCGATCACCGTATCGGCATTGGTGGCATGGCGCAGGGTGAATTCCATGTTCGATTGCCCCGAACACAGAAAGACGTCGCCAAACGCCACATTGGCCAGGTGGGCCTGCTGCCCGGTGGACGCGGCAAAATGCAGGACATGGCCGGTGCCGGCGTCATGCGCGGGCAGCGCCACCTGCCATGTGCCATCGGCGGCCACGGTGGCATCCTGGGCCACGCCATCATCCAGCCGCACATGGACAACGCTGCCCGGCTCGCCCGTGCCGCGCAATGGTGTCGGCACGCCGCGCTGGAACACGGCGTTGTCGGTAAGAATCGGTGCCAGGGCAAAGGGCGCCGCCTGCGCCAGCGTGGGCGCGGCGGCAAGCGCCAGGGCCAGCGCGCCGCAAGACGCGCCGAAGGGCGCCAGGCGCAATGAAAAACCAGGGTGGAACATGCCCGGCAAGGCTCCTCTCGATGCTCGGCACGCGCCCGACGGGGTGCGCGCCGCGTTTTTGATGGTGTATTGTTAGCGCTATCTTGACGGCAATTCGAGCGCAATTTATGCCCTGCCGCAAGGAAGCGAAATCCAGCGCAAAAACCATAACCCGCCGTGCCCCGCAGCCGGCCAGGGAAGGAGAGAGACATGCCCGCAACGTGCCCCGCGCGAAGGACCATGGCCGCCTTGGGCGCTATCACCGCAAGCCTTGCCCTATCCATGCCGACTCATGCCCAGGGACCGGCACCCGCCGCCGCCACCGCAGCGCCCGTTCCGCTGGCGAGTGGGCCCTATCACTGGCAGACCGTGCCGTTCGGCGCGGGCGGGTTCATCGACGGGTTCCTCTATCATCCCCGCCAGCCCAGCATCCTCTATGCCCGCACCGATATCGGCGGCATGTATCGCTTTGATTTCGAAAAAAAGCGGTGGCTGCCCCTGCTCGATCACCTGGGCCATGACGATGGCGATCTGATGGGTGTGCTCAGCTTTGCCGTCGATCCCCAGGCGCCCGATCGGATCTATGCCGCAACGGGGCTTTATCTTTCGCAATGGAGCCGCAAGGGCGCGATCCTGCGTTCCGACGATCGCGGCCGCACCTGGCAGAAAACCGAACTGCCGATCGGCGTGGGCGGCAACAGCGATGGCCGCGGCTCGGGCGAGCGGCTGGCCGTCGATCCGCGCCAGGGCGACGTGCTCTATTTCGGGTCGAACCGCGACGGTTTGTGGAAAAGCACCGATCGCGGCCGCAGCTTTGCCCGCACCGGCGCCAGTGTCGCCGGATTCAGCCTGGTCGCGGTCGATCCCGCCGTGGCCAACCAGGTCTGGGCCGGATCGACCGACGGCACCGGCGCGCTGGTGGTGAGCCGCGACGGCGGCGCCAGCTTTGCCCCCGTGCCCGGTTTGCCCGCGCTGGTGCCCCAGCACCTGGTCTTCGGCCCCGACGGCAGCCTCTACGTGACGTTCGCCGGCGGCGACCAGGCCAGCACGCTCAACCCCGCCAACGTCAAGACCGGCGCGGTGTGGAAGCGCGACGGCAAGGACGGCGCGTGGCACGATATCACCCCCACCCCGCCCGCTCCGGGCCTGCCCGGCGGCTTTTCGGGCATCGACCTGTCGAGCGATGGCACCCTGGCGGTATCGACCATCGATCGCTGGGCACCTGGCGACGATATCTACCTTTCGCGTGACGGCGGCGCGCATTGGACCGCCTTGTCCGCGCACGCACGCCACGATCCCAAGGGCTATCCCTGGCTGGTCGACTACATGAAGGGCGAGGATCGGATGGGCCATTGGATGGCCGATCTCAAGTTCAATCCGTTCAAGCCCGACGAACTGGTCTACGGCACCGGCTATGGCCTGTGGATGAGCCGCAACCTTGCCAGCGCCAAGGGCCAGGAGCCGGTGCAATTCGATTTCACCGTCGCCAACCTGGAAGAGGCCGCCACGCTGCAAATGGTCTCGCCCACCGGCGGGGCGGCAATCCTCGCCGCGTTCGGCGATGTCGGCGGCGGTGCCTGGGAAGACCTGGCGCGCACGCCGCCGCGCAAGGGCCTGTTCACGCCCGCCAGCGAAACCAACTTCAGCATCGATTATGCCGGCCTCAAGCCCGGCAGCCTGGTCCGCCTGGTCGATCGCGCGCCCACCCACGGCTATGTCTCGGCCGACGGCGGCGCCAGCTGGACCCCGTTCGGCGCTTCTGCCTGGCAACCGCCGGCACCGGGCGAGCCATGGCGCGGGCTGGGCGTGGCGGCCATTTCGGCCAAGGCTACGTCGCTCGTCTGGGCGCCGCAAAAGGATGGCCTCTATTTCTCGACCGACACGGGCCGCACCTGGAAGCCTTCGTCCGGGATCACCGCGCGCGCCGATGATTCCTACCTGCCCGTGGCGGACAAGGCCGCCGACGGCATCTATTATGTCTATGATCGTGCGGCCTCCGCCGTGCTGGCCAGCGGCGATGGCGGCGCCACGTTCAAGCCGCTGATCGAAGGGCTGCCCAAGCTTGAATCCTGGCAGCAGGGCCGCCTGGCGGTGGTGCCAGGCCGCGTGCGCGATCTGTGGCTGGCGCTACCGATGGGCCTGTTCCATTCGCCCGACAGCAAGACCAAGGTCACCCAGAACCGCAAGGTGACCGAGGCCTGGCTGGTCAGCTTTGGCGCGCCCACGGTCAAGGATGGCTATCCGGCGGTGTTCCTGTGGGGCAAGGTCATGGGCCAGGAAGGGCTGTGGCGGTCCGACGATGCCGGCGCCAACTGGGTGCGGATCAACAGCGCGGACCAGCAGTTCGGCACGCTGCGCGCGATCGCTGGCGACATGCTCGATCCCGGCACGATTTACCTCGCGCCGCACGGGCGCGGCCTGGTCGTCGGCATGCCGGCCAACAAAGCGCTGCCCGCGCCGGGCGCGCCGCAGGCCAACGCGCTTCCCGACGGGCCGCCGGCCGTGCGCCAGATCGCCATCGACGCAGCGCGCGATGGCGGGCCGATCGACCGCTTCTTCGATCTCTCGATCGGGTCGGACTATCCCGGCACGCTGCGCCGCCCGGAAAACATGGCGCAGCTCAAGATCGCGAGCGAGGAACTGGGCTTCCGCACCATCCGCTTTCACGACATTTTCCACGATGCGCTGGGCACGGTAAAGCGCGTGAACGGCAAGATCGTCTATGACTGGACCGCGATCGACGCGCTCTACGACGATCTCAAGGCGCGCAACTTGCGCCCCTTCGTCGAACTCGGCTTCACCCCCGATGCGATCAAGACCTCGGACCAGACGATCTTCTATTGGAAGGGCAACACCTCGCACCCCCAGCCGGGGCCGTGGCGCGATCTGGTCGACGCCTTCGTGCGCCATGCGATTGCGCGCTATGGCCGGGAGGAAGTGCGGCAGTGGTTTTTCGAAGTGTGGAACGAGCCCAACCTGGCCGGCTTCTGGGAAAAAGCCGATCAACCGGCCTATTTCGACCTCTACCTGCAGACGGCGCAAACCATCAAGGCGATCGACCCGCAACTGCGCGTGGGCGGTCCTTCGACGGCAGGCGCGGCGTGGGTGCCCGAACTGCTCGCCTATGTGAAGGCCAAGGGCGGCACGATCGATTTCGTCACCACGCATACTTATGGCGTGAACGGCGGTTTCCTCGACGAAATGGGCAAGGACGATACCAAGCTCGATCCTTCGGCGCAGGCGATCACGGGTGACGTGCTGCGCGTGCGCCAGCAGATCGAGGCTTCGCCCTTCCCTGGCCTGCCGCTCTATTTCACCGAATGGAGCACCAGCTATACCCCGCGTGACCTGGTGCACGATTCCTATGTCAGCGCGCCCTATATTCTGTCCAAGCTGAAAGCCGTGGAAGGCGCGGCGCAAGGGATGAGCTACTGGGTCTATTCCGATCTGTTCGAGGAACCCGGCCCGCCGACGACCGAGTTTCACGGCGGTTTTGGCCTGATGACCAAGGACGGCATCCGCAAGCCCGCGTGGTTCGCCTACAAGTATCTCCATGCCCTGCAGGGCCACCGCGTGCCCTCGGCCGACGGGCAAAGCTGGATCGCCAGCGATGGCCGCAAGATCACCGCGCTGGTGTGGGATTTCCGGCAGCCCGACCAGCCCACCAGCAACCGCAGCTTCTTTGGCAAGCTGGTGCCCAATGCGCCGGTCGCGCCGGTGCGCCTGGCGTTCAACCACCTCAAGCCGGGTCGCTATCGCTATACCCTGCATCGCACCGGCTATCGCGCCAACGATGCCTATTCCGCCTATATCGACATGGGCGCCCCGGAACAGCTCACCCCGGCGCAGTTGGCCAGCCTTCAGGCCCAGGCACAAGACAAGCCGGAAGCGAGCGAGACGGTTACCGTTGGCAGCGATGGCGCCTTCGTGCGCGAAGTGCCGATGCACAGCAACGACGTGGCGCTCGCCACGCTCGAACCCCAGGGCTAGGCCCGGTTCTCACCAGCGGGCGGGTGGCGCAGCGGCGCCCCCGCCCGCTGCTTCAATCAAACAGCTTGTGCGGCAGGCGCCAGGCAATCGCCATGCACAGGCCCAGCAGCACGACGATCGCCGCCAGCGCGGCCATGGCCGGAAACGGATAATGGCGTGCGCCGCTGGCGAAATAGAGGCTGCCCACCAGCGCCACGCCCAGCGCCGCACCGAATTGCTGGCTGGTCTTGAGCAGGGCACTGGCCGCCCCGGCGTGGTCGCGATCCACGCGTGAAACCACCACGGGCCCAACGCAGCCCGATGTCATGCCCATGCCCGCGCCCGCCATCATCAGCGCCAGCACCACCAGCAGCCATGGCAGGTGCGCAACGGTAATGCCCCACAGCACCAGCGCGGTGGCGGGCAGCATCGTCGCCGCGCCCAGCACCAGCACCCAGCGGCCCAGCCTTGGCAGAAGGTTGCGGCTCATCACCCCGATGCCGAACATCGCGCCCAGGCCATAGGGCATGTGCAGCAAGCCGGTGAACAGCGGCGTCTGGCCGCGCTCTGCCTGGCAGGCAAAGGCAAAGACCAGCAGGAAGCCCGATCCCACCCCGCCGAACACGATTGCCAGCGCCAGCCCCAGCCGGAAACTGGCAATGTTGAACAAGGCCGGATCGAACAGCGCCGGGCGCCCCTCGCGCACGCGCCGCCCGGCGTGGCGCCAGGCCATGATCCCCAAAGGTATCACGGCGAGCAGCGGCCACAGGTTCACCCCGCTATGGCCGCTTTCGGCCGCGCCGATCAGCGGTTGCAACAGCGCCGCCATGGCCAGGCCGAACCATGCCATGCCGAGCAGGTCATAGCCGGCCGGCCGGCTTGACCGTGCCTCGGGCAAAAGCACCAGGCCGGCGATCACCGCGCCGATCCCCACCGGCAGGTTGATCAGGAACACCGCGCGCCAGCCAAGTTCGAACAGGTTGGCCTCGATCAGGATGCCGCCCAGCACCGGGCCGGCGATCGCTGCCAGGCCGCCGATCACGCCGAACAACGCCATGCGTGAAACGCGTTCGAGCGGGGAGAACATGACCTGGACCATGGCCATCGCCTGGGGCGCCATCACCGCCCCCGTCGCGCCCTGCAGCAGCCGCGCCGCCACCAGCGCCGTGCCGGTCGTGGCCAGCCCGCAGGCCGCCGAAGCAAGGGTGAAACCCGTCACCCCGATCAGGAACATGCGGCGATAGCCGAAAGTATCGCCCAGGCGGCCACCGGCCATGAGCAGCACGGCAAAGGCCAGGGAATAGCCCGCCACAATCCATTGCGATGCCTGGGCATCGGCGCCCAGGCTGGCCTTGATCGCCGGCAGCGCGGTGTTCACGATCGTCATGTCGACGATTTCGAGCACCAGCGCCGTGATCAGGGTGATCAACGCGAAGGTTTTCTGGCGATGCGTCAGGCTTTGCGGGTCTCGACCGGTGGACTTTGGCACGCTCAGATCTTGCCTTCGCGCAGCATGCCCACGGCCGCATCGGCAGCGCGTGCAGTCAAGGCCATGTAGGTGAGCGACGGGTTCTGGCACGCCGACGAACTCATCTGCGCGCCATCGGTGACGAACAGGTTGGCCACATCGTGCGCCTGGCTCCACTTGTTGAGCACGCTGGTGGCCGGATCGTTGCCCATGCGCGCGCCGCCCATCTCGTGGATCGCGGTGCCGCCCGCACCCGGCCGGTCAAAGCCCATGATGACCTGCCCGCCCGCGGCGGTGAGCATTTCGGCCGCCTCGGCCTTGGCCTGGGCAAGTGCGGCGTGTTCCTCCGCGCCAAAGGCGAACTCGATCTTGAGCTGCGGCAGGCCGTTGGCATCGGTCTTGCTGCGATCGAGCGTCAGGCGATTGCTGGCGCGCGGCACGCAATCGGCAAAGGCCACCAGCACCATGCGCCACGGGCCGGGACGGTGCAGCGTGTTCTTGTAGTCCGCACCGATCCCTTCCATCCGCTTGCCCTGCGTCCAGGTGCTTTGCAACGCGCCGCCCTGGAACGAAAAGCCGCGCGTGTGGCCGACGCCGTCGAGCGTTTCCATGTTGCGATACCGCGGAATGACAATGCCGGTCGGCCGGTTGCCGAACGAGGTATGCGCGTCGAAGCCGGGCATGATCGCCGCTGCCGAAAGCGTGTTGGCATGGTCCATGATGTGCGTGCCCAGCACGCCGCTGGAATTGGCCAGGCCCTGTGGCATCGCCTCGGTGGTGGAATTGAGCAGCACGTGCACCGAATTGAACGCCCCGGCGTTCAGGAAGACCAGCCGCGCCGTGGCGCTCTTGCGGGTGCGGGTCTTGGTGTCGATGTAGCGCACCCCGGTAGCCCGGCGCGTGGCCGGGTCATAGTCCACCGCTTCGACCACGGCATCGGTAATCACGGTCAGGTTGCCGGTGGCCATGGCGGCCGGCAAAGTGCTCGACTGCGTGGAGAAATAGGCGCCATAAGAACACCCGCGCGCGCAGATCGAACGATACTGGCACGGCGCCCGGCCTTCTTCTTCCTTGGCCTGGGTCAGGTTCGCGGTGCGTCCCACGGTAAGGCAGCGATCGGGCCAGCGCGCCGCAATCGCTTCGCGCGTGTGCTGCTCCACCACGTTGAGCGCCATGGGCGGCTGGAATTGCCCGTCGGGCAATTGCTTAAGGCCTTCCTTGGCACCCGAGACGCCGACGAAGCTTTCCACCTTGTCGTACCATGGGGCCAAGTCGGCATAGCGGATCGGCCAGTCGGTGCCGTGGCCATCGCGCGCATTGGCGGCAAAGTCATAGTCCGACCAGCGATAGCACTGCCGGCCCCAGGTGAGCGAGCGGCCGCCCAGCTGATAGCTGCGGAACCAGGTAAACTGCGTTTCGGGCGTGGTCTGATAGGGGTTCTGCGCGTCGTTGACGAAGTGGCCCTGGGTGAATTCGTTGAAATGGCGATTGAGCATCTGCACGGGATATTCCCGTTCATAGAGCGCGGCATCGCCTTCGCCCCGGAACGGCATTTCCCAGGGCGCTTTCATTTCCGTATCATAGTCCTGCTGATGGCGGATCTCGCGGCCCCGCTCGATCATCAGCACTTTGAGCCCAGCCTTGGTCAATTCCTTGGCCGCCCAGCCACCGCTGATGCCCGAGCCAACCACAATCGCATCGAAATCCATGGGAAACATCCTGTCCGCAAATCAGCCGAAATCGATGGCCGTCCAGTCGCTGGAATAGCTGCGCGTGGTGGGGGTGACCGGCAGGTCGGGGTCCCACCGGCCGGGCACGAGTTCGTAGTTGAGTTCCTTGGAACCGCCGATCTCGCTGGTGTAGTAACCGGTCAGGATCAGGTTCTTGATCGGGTGCCAGGGCTGCGCAGCAGGCACCTTGGCAAAGGCATCGTGATCGAGTGCGGCCAGCGCGGACTGGCGTTGCGCGGGCGTTGCCACGGCAAACGGACGCCCGGCGCGCTTGGCAAGTTCGGCTGCCAGCCAGCTCGCGTGATCGAGGCTGCCATCGGGACGGGCAAAGGCCGCCACCGCCGGATCGGCGCGCAGCGCATCGGCCAGCGGCTTGCGCGTGCCGTCCAGCCCGTGGTCGAGCGCGAGCAGCACAAACGTGCCCGCCCCCACTTCACCGGCCCCGGCCGTGCCCGTGCGCGGGATGACCAGTTGGGCAACATCACGCATCAACGCCTGGTGCGGGGCCAGCCGCGCCGCCTTGCGCCGCGCGGCGGCCAGCGCTTCGTCGGCCGGGCCGAGCGAGGCGCCAAGGGCCGCGCCGAACAGCGCCAACCCGGCCATGAATTCGCGGCGCTGCCATGCACCGGCGGTCTTGTCTGCCATGTTACCTCGCTTTGCCTCGTGCCGACCAGCTTCGTCGCGGAATGCCATTACATCAGCCCCAGATTGCCACCGGCCGCGGCATAGGCGGCAAAGGCCGCCTGCCGTGCCGGGGTGGATACCGCCGGTGCCAGGCCCGGCTTGTCGCCCAGCCACATCACCGCCCCAGAACCGTCTGCCGCCATCGTCGGCCAGGGCGCACCGCGGCCGGCCGGGTTGCCGCTGCGCAGAAACGCCAGCACGTGATCCTGCCATTGCCGGCTGACCGCCGCATCGCGCGCGGTGAACTGGCGCCCGCCCTGCCCCAACGTGCCAAACAGATAAGGCAGTTGCGAGGAATGGAACGCACCGAACGATGCCCCGCCCGGTGCGGGCGGATAGGCATGGTCGTAAAGATAGGCGTAGACCCGCTGGCCCGCCTGCGCGCGGGCCCTGGCCCAGAGCAGCAGCCCGGTCATATAACGGTCGCGCGCGATCAGCAGGTTGGATTGCTGGGCCTGCGCCGCATCGGCATGGGGATAGAGCGCAAGCAGCCGATCGGCAAAATCGCCATAGCGCCCTCGCACCGCCGCTTCGAACGCGGCGGGCGAGCGGATCGACAGGTCGATCATCTCGGCGCCGTTGAAGCCTGTCAGCAACGGGACCGGGCTGGCCACCGGCAACGCCGCGCGGACCGGATCATGCGGCAGGAACGCACCATCAACGTGGGGCACGTAGACCAGGCGTGGCGGGCCGCTGCCACCGGGAACCACCTTGGTCGCCTCCACCAGGTCTGCCGCCGCAACCGCGCGCAGCGCTGCCGCGTCTGCGGCATGCAGCCGCGCGCCAAGCGCCTGACCTTCGGCATCGCCCTGCGCCAGGCTGGGCACGTCCACCGCCATGCTCGCGCCGCTCAGCGCCATGGCCTTGGCGAACAGGCCCTTGGCGCGGGGCGACACGATCAGCGCCACGACCGATTCGGCGCCGGCGGATTCACCCGCGATCGTCACGTTGGCCGGATCGCCGCCAAAGCGGGCAATGTTGGCCTTGATCCAGCGCAGCGCGGCAATCTGGTCTTCCAGGCCGTAATTGCCCGAGGCACCCGATTGCCCTGGCCCGCGCAGCGCCGGATGGGCGAGGAACCCGAACACGCCCACGCGATACTGGATGGTGACCACCACGGCCCGCCGCGCCGCCAAGGCTGCCCCGTCATAGACCGGCACGGTGGCGCCACCCCCGCTGAACCCGCCACCATGGATGAATACCAGCACCGGCAAGCCATGCGCCGGGCCCGCCGGTTTCCACACGTTGGCAGTCAGGCAATCTTCGGAATAAGGCGGCGGCGCCAGGAATTCGGCGGTATAAGGGCCCCAGGCGCCGGCCTGCGCCTGATAGCACGAGGGGCCAAAGCGGCTGGCATCGCGCACGCCCTGCCAGGCCGGTGCCGGGCGCGGCGCTTGCCAGCGCAGCGCGCCAACCGGGCCTTGCGCATAAGGCAGCCCCAACCATGCTTCCACGCCACGGCTCGCCGTGCCCGCCGCCAGGCCCTGTGCCGTGCGCACGAGTGGCGCGGGGCTGGCCGCTGCAACACCGGGAATGCCAAGCGCAAGCGCTGCAAGCAGCACGGCGGCCGGTTGCTTGATGGCCATGAGGCATTCTCCCGCGTCGGTTTGATTTATCGTAATCAATATAATGGTTCTAAAATAGGTCAAGCCGGCAAAACGCCATTGGCCGCAAATGCGGCGCAATCGCCCGGCAATCTACGGAACCGGCTTGCCGTGGCGCGGCTGGCAGGCAGCGCCACGGCAAGCCGGAATGAAGGTCAGATGCCCATCAGCTTGCGGTTGAGCGCGCGATCGGCGCCACCGGCGGCAAAGTCGTCAAACGCGTGCTCGGTGACGCGAATGATGTGGCGGGCAATGAACGGGGCGCCCTCGGCCGCACCCTGCTCGGGATGCTTGAGCGCGCATTCCCATTCCAGCACGGCCCAGCCGGGGAAGTCGTATTGCGCCATCTTGGAAAAGATCGCCGGGAAATCCACCTGCCCATCGCCCAGGCTGCGAAACCGGCCGGGCCGATCAACCCAGCTCTGGTACCCGCCATAAACGCCACTGCGCCCGTTGGGGCGAAACTCGGCATCCTTCACGTGGAAGCATTTGATCCGCTCATGATAGATGTCGATATAGGCCAGGTAATCCAGGCATTGCAGAACGAAGTGGCTGGGATCGTAGAGAATGTTGGCGCGCGGATGGTTGCCCACGCGTTCCAGGAACATCTCGAAGGTCGCGCCGTCGTGCAGGTCTTCGCCGGGGTGGATTTCATAGGCCGCGTCCACGCCGTTTTCGTCGAACACGTCCAGGATCGGCTTCCACCGCCGCGCCAGTTCGTCAAACGCGTCTTCCACCAGGCCCGCGGGCCGCGCCGGCCATGGATAGAAATAGGGCCAGGCCAGCGCGCCGGAAAACGTGGCATGGGCGCTCAGGCCCAAGCGCCGGCTGGCAACCGCCGCCTTCTTCACCTGCTCCACCGCCCAGGCCTGGCGCGCGGCCGGGTTGCCGTGAACCTGCGCCGGGGCAAAGGCATCGAACTGCGCGTCGAATGCCGGATGCACCGCCACCAACTGCCCTTGCAGGTGGGTGGAAAGTTCGGTGATCGCCAGGCCCTTGTCGGCGAGCAGGCCCTTCACCTCATCGCAATAGGTCTGGCTTTCCGCTGCCAGGTCAAGATCGAACAGGCGCTTGTCCCAGCTGGGAATCTGCACGCCCTTGTAGCCCAGGCCGGCCATATAACTGCCGATGGCATCCAGGCTGTTGAACGGGGCGGCATCGCCGGCGAACTGGGCCAGGAAAATGCCCGGCCCCTGAATGGTCTTCATGGCTGTTCGGCTCCTTCAAACGGTCGATTTCAAGCCCTCAGGGGCACCCATCCGGCGCCTTCGCGGCTGGCCGCCACGGCGGTGGCGATGAACGCCATGCCGCGCAAGCCCTCTGTCACGCCCGGCAGCAGCGGCGCTGCCTCGCCGCGCAACAAGGCGGCAAAATCGCGGTAGAGGTTGGCAAAGGCTTCCAGGTATCCTTCGGGGTGGCCGGCCGGTGTGCGCGTGCGCGCCACGGCATCCGGGCCGAGCTGACCGCTTCCGGCGTGGATCACTTCGCTGCGCCCGTCAATGGTGTTGTATTCCAAGACATTGGGCGTTTCCTGGCGCCAGGTCAGGCCACCCTTGTCGCCATAGAGCCGAATGCGCAGACCATTGCGTTCGCCCACTTCGATCTGGCTGGCCAGCAGCACGCCGCGCGCGCCGTTGTCGAAACGCAGCAGCACCGTGCAATCATCGTCGAGCGTGCGGCCGGGCACCACGGCGGCCAGATCGGCCAGCAGTTCGGTCACTTTCAGCCCGCTGATGAATTCAGCCAGTTGAAATGCGTGGACGCCGATGTCGCCGATGCACCCGCCCAGCCCCGCGCGCGCGGGGTCGACGCGCCACTGCGCCTGCTTGCCCGTCGCTTCTCCAGCCAGCCAGCCTTGGGGATATTCCACCACGATCTTGCGCACCGTGCCCAGCGCGCCGGCGGCAACGCGTGCGCGCGCCTCACGCACCAGGGGATAGCCCGAATAGGTATAGGTCACGCCAAAGGGCAGGCCCGCGGCCGCAACCAGCCCGGCCAGTTCCTGCGCTTCGGCCAGGGTCGCGGTCAGCGGCTTGTCGGTCATCACCGGAACACCGGCCGCCAGCGCGGCGCGGGCAGCGGGCAAATGGTGGTGATTGGGCGAGACGATCGAAACGAAATCGATGCCATCGGGCCGCGCACGTTCGGCCGCGAACATCGCCTCAAGCGTGGGATAGGCCCGCGCAGAATCGATGCGATAGCTTGCCGCAGCCGCCTGGCCGCGCGCCGCATCGCTGGAAAACACGCCGGCAACCAGCTCGATTTCCCGATCCATTTCCGCCGCATAGCGATGCACCGGGCCGATGAACGCACCAGGCCCGCCGCCGATCATAGCCATTCTCAGACGCCGCAAGTCACTCTCCCCACGCGGTTTCGTTTGTAATAGCGATTCTAGTTTGATAGGGCGAGCGCCGTCAAGCAGGAATGGTCGCGCCCGAACGGCCCCGACGGGAGAATTTTGCATGCAGCTCGTCCGCAAGTTTTACGCCTCGCTCACGCTCAAACCGCAAGGTCTGACGATGATCGTGGCCGGCTTCCTGCCGGTTTTTGCCATCATCGCCATGTTCCCGGTGGTGGCGGCAATGATCGGCCATTTCAAGGACGTGCCCGATGCCGCGATTCGCGTGCCGGCCATGGTTACCGCGCCAGGCTATGCCATCGCCGTGCTGGCGCCGTTCGCCGGCCTGTTCGTCGATCGTTTCGGCCGCCGCCCACTGCTGCTGGCCTGCACATTCTTCTACGGGATCGTGGGCACGGCGCCATTCTTCCTCGAAAACCTCGATGTCATCTTCGCCTCGCGCCTTTTGCTGGGGGTGTGCGAGGCCGGCATCCTCACCATCGTCAACACGCTGATCGCCGATTATTGGGAAGACCGCGAACGCCGCACCTGGCTGATGCTGCAAGGCATGGTGGGTCCGCTGTTCCAATCGCTCGTCTTCCTGCTGGTCGCGGCCGTGGCGGCCTGGCGCTGGAACGGCAGCTTCCTGGTCTACCTGGTGGCGCTGCCGATCTTTGCGGCGATGTATGCCTTCATCTACGAACCCCGCCAGCCTGAACCAGCCGCGTTGCCCACGCCCGGCACGGTGACCCCGCCGACGCAGGCTGATCGCTTCCCGCTGGGCATGGCGTTCCTGGTGGGCGGGCTGACGCTGTTTTCGTCGGTTCTCTATTATGTGTTCATCGTCAATGGCAGCATCGCCTGGGCCGAAATGGGCGTGACCGATCCCATGGCGGTGAGCAAGGCCACGTTCATCCCCAGCTTCTTCATCCTTGCCGGCGCCGTGGTCTTCCGCATTGTTTCGCGTTTCAGCAATGCCGCGCAGATCGCCACGTTCCTGCTGCTGTTCGGACTGGGCCTGGCCGGCATTGGCCTGGCGCACAGCGTGCTGCAGATGCAGGTGGCGCTGGTCATCCAGCAGACCGGTGCCGGCATGGCGGTGCCCGCCCTGATCGCCTGGGCGCAAAGCAAGTTCTCGTTCCGCCACCGCGGGCGCGGCATGGGGGTGTGGACAAGCTGCTTCTTCCTGGGCCAGGCGGTCTCGCCGGTCCTGGTCGGGCTGGTGGCGCGGCACCTGGGTTCGATGCAGGGCGCTTTCCTGGCGGCCGGCGTCGTCGCCCTGGCAGCGGCCTTGGCCGGCGGCGCGATTGCGCTGCGCCACAAGGCCGTGCTTGCCCCGGCATGACGCCAAGGCTGGGGCAACGGGCGTGTGACGCAATGATGACTGGCCGGTTGGCGGGCGCAACAAATGACGATATGGCACCGCAACACGCACCCGCCGTTCCGGCTGGCGCCAGCATAGGGTAGCCTTGATGTCGCAAGAAACGTCCGTCCCGGCGGACGCCCAGGAATTCACGCTCGAAGGCCTGAGCCGCGCGCCTTTGCAGGGCCGCAGCAAGGCTTCGCTCGAACGCATGCTGGCCACTGCGCGCGAACTGATGCTGGAACGCGGCAGCGAAGATTTCACGCTTCAGGAAGTGAGCAGCCGCGGCAAAGTGTCGATCGGCTCGATCTACCTGCGCTTTGAAAACAAGGACAGCCTGGTGCGTGCGGTGCTGCTTCAGGCCACGCAGAACTTGGCGCGCGAGGAGAACGCGATGCACGCGGCGCTGGCCGCGTCCTGCGCCAACCTTGCCGAATTCGTGCCTCGCTATGTCGAGGCCTATTCCGAAGTGCTCCGCGTCAACGCCCCGCTCTTGCGCCTGACCATGATGCGCGCCGAGCAGGACCCGCAGATTTCAGCCTTGGGCAAGCAGGCAGCGTTGCGCGCGGTGGACAAGGCCGTGGCTGCGTTCATGACCTATCGCGACGAATTCGGTGGCGCGGATCCCGAACTCGCCGCCTCGTCGGCGCACCATATCATCTTTGCAACCCTCGCCCGCCAGCTCAGCCTGGGATCGAGCAGCGAGTCGGTCACCAATTACGACTGGAATGTGCTCAAGGGCGAACTGGCGCGCATGTGCGCCGCCTATTTCCAGGCGCCCTGAACCACCAGGCCGCCCCGAAAGGCCCGCATTCAGCGCTTGCGCGCCGGCACTGCTTGCCCTCGAAACCCGATCCAGACGGCGCGTCCGATCCGGCCCGGGGGCATAGACCGCATTGATGACCGCTATCGCCGTTTGCGGGGTGGCGCGGCGGGCGCGGGCTTGTCACTATGCCGCCATGGTCACGCCCACCCATGTTCTTCCGCTCGTCGATATCACCCGCCTGCAAAGTGCGCGGCGCGAAGACCGCATGGCCGTGGCCGAAGAACTGGACCGCGCCTGTGTCGACGCCGGGTTTCTCTATGTCACCGGGGCCCAGATCGACACGGCATTGCGCGACCGCGTGGTGGCGCGCGCCAAGGCCTATTTCGCGCAAGACCAGGCGGCCAAGATGGCCAGCTACATCGGCCTGTCCGAAAACCACAGCGGCTATGTGCCGGTGGGCGAGGAACAATTCGGCAGCGGCACGCCCGATCTCAAGGAAGCCTATGACATCAACGTGGACTATGCCCACGCGCACGGCCGTCGCCCGCTGCTGGGGCCCAACCTGTGGCCGCCGATGCCCGGCTTTCGCGAGGACGTGCAGGCCTGGTACCAACACCTGACCGGCATCGGTCACCAATTGTTCCGCGCCTTTGCCCTGGCGCTGGGCCTGGCGGAAAGCCATTTCGACGCCCACCTGCGCCATCCGCCCAGCCAGTTGCGGCTGATCCACTACCCCCACGATGCCGATGCGCAGGATCGCCCCGGCATCGGCGCCCACACCGACTATGAATGCTTTACCCTGCTGCACGTGACCGCGCCCGGCCTGCAAGTGGTGGACAAGCAGGGCAACTGGGTGGACGTGCCGCTGGTGGACGGCGCCTTGATCATGAACGTGGGCGACATGATGGAAATCCTGTCCAACGGCCGCTACCTCGCTACCAAGCACCGGGTGAAGAAAGTGGCGCAGGAGCGCTATTCCTTCCCGCTGTTCTTCTCGTGCGACTATGACCATGTCATCGCGCCGCTGGTCGTGGGGCCGGCGGGACGGCAGGCGTCGCACTATCGCCCGATCAAGGGCGGCGAACACTTGTTCAACCAGACCGCGCAGACCTTTGCCTATCTCAAGACGCGCATCGCGCGCGGCGAACTGGTGCTGAACGATCCCGTGCCGCTTGATTCCTTTGGCCAGCGCGAGGCCGGGGCACGACCATGACGCTGGACCAGTTGCTGGCCGTCCTGCCACCCCGTCCGCTGGGGGACCTGGCCTTTCCCCGCCATCTGCTCGGCGCATTCCGGCGCAAGAGCATCACGTTCTGCACCGGGCTGACCGACGAGACCACGCCGGTCTACTGGTTCCAATCGCGCAGCTTCACCCTGGACTTGCGCTTGCCGGGCCTTGACCAGACGGCCGTTTCCGATCGGCAAGGCTGGGTGGGGGATACGCTATGGGACGAGCGCCGCGCTGAACTGTCATGGTCTATCGCGCGCAGCTATCAGCCGCGCAACCAGTGGCCCGAGCCGGCCCGCCTGGCGTTCATCGGCAACAGCGTGCTCGAATTCGCGCCTTCGGGTGCCTATGTCGAGGATTGGCGCCAGCAAAGCACGCAGGGCCCGCTGCTTGGCCTGCGGCTCACGGCGATGCGCGACGAGGCCACGGGCGCCCGGCATGCGATGGATGGCGGGCTGATCATGGCGGGCGCGCACATCGCCCTCGCGCGCTCACGCCTGCCGGCCGATGATGCAGCCTTGGCCGAAACGGAAAGCCTGGAGCAGGCACTTGCCAACGGGTGCACCAGCGCTGCGGCGATCGAAAGCTATGAAGTGTCGGTGGCCTTGGGCAGTGAGATCGTGACCCGCAGCACCCAGCCCGCGCGGCGAGGCAAGCCGATCGCGCCAGGCCCGTTCACGCTCCTGCCCGATGGCACCGTCACCCAGGAATGCGCGATAAATGGCGCGCGCTGGACGCGGTTTTACACGGTCGACGTGTTCGAACCGGATTTCGCTTTCGCCACATGCACGCCCGCCGCGCCCGATGCGCTCACCTGGCTGGAAGCGGAACGCGCGCACCTGGCGCGGCATGCGCGGGTCGCGATGTAGACACACGGGCGGCACGGGGCGCCAAAAGGCGCTCCCCCGTGCCGCCGGCGCCGTTACACTTTCTGGCCGACGGTTGCGGCCGGCGCGGCGGGTGCCTCTGCCTTGGCCGGCACAGCCTGGGTGTTGGGCTTGACCGCGCTGCAGGCGTCGGACGCGGCCTGCGTCACGCGCGGCGCGGCATCGGCGCCACCCTCGGAACTGTAGGATACCGTGCGGGTGCAGCCCGATGCGTCGGTGGTGGATGAAACATAGGTCATGTGAACGCCCTTGGGCAGATTGCCCATGCCGGCTGCGGTCACGCCGGGTGCGGCGCCCGCTGGTGCGGCGGCGGCATTGGCCATGGCGGCACGCTGCATCAAGGCAACCTGCTGCATCATCGCAGCGGCCTGCTGGTCCATCATTGCCGAAATCATATCCATCTGGGCGAATGGATCGGCCAGCGCCACCGGCTGAACCGCAACGCGCGGCGGCACCGCGCCCTGATATTGCACTTGCGCCACCGAGCCATCGGGGAGGTTGACCAGCATGGTGTGCACGTCGGCCGTGGCCGCCTGGGCGGCGCAGGCCCCTGCCAGCGTAAGCGCGGCGGCGCCGATCGCAAACTTGGGGAATCCTGTCATGGATGTCGCTCCTTGTGCTTGTCCGCGCCCAAATTTCCGCTGCCTGGCTGAACGCGCGATGAAGCATGTGGCGCCGCGCGACGAGGCGTGACTGCCTGCGCGATGCCCGGATCGGCCAGCGCGCGCCGCCCGGCAGGCCCAATGACGAGCGTTGCTGATAGCGCGATTGAACTCTCTCAAGCCAGCCTCGCGCAGCACGCAAACGACGCGGGCAGCTATGAGCATCGGCAATGCCGCGGCCCGCAGCAACGGCACCGCGCAGCCTGCACCTATTTGCGCCGCGCAACATATCGTTGCGGGCAAACAATGAACGAGACATTCTCAATTTAATTGGTAGAGTTTATTGCCTAGCGAGCCCTCACGCGCTGCCTGGCCAGAGGCCCGAACCGCAGCGCGGCATTTCTTGCCATGGGGGGGAATTCCATGAAATCCGCTTTGCTCGCCACGTCGGCCCTGATGCTGGCGCTACCCGCTGCTGCCTTTGCCGCAACACTGCCCGCGCCCGCTGCCGAGCCTGACACGGCGCCAGCCACGGCCACCGACATCATCGTGACGGGCACGCGCACCACCGGCACCCGCGCTGCCGACAGCGCCGCGCCGATCCAGATCCTGGGCGCCAGCACCATCGAAAATGTCGGGCAGCGCGATCTGCGCCAGGTTCTGGGACAAAGCCTGCCCAGCCTGGGCACGCAATCGTTCGGCGGCGACGCGGCCAATCTCACGCTCAACGTGGCCTTGCGCGGCATCAGCCCCAACGACACGCTGGTTCTGGTCAATGGCAAGCGCCGCCACTTCACCGCCAACCTGGCCGTCTTGGGCGGCAGCCCCTATTCGGGCGCGGCCACCACGGACCTGAGCTTCATTCCCACCGGTTCGATCGGCCGCGTGGAAGTCCTGCAGGATGGCGCGGCGGCGCAATATGGCTCGGACGCGATCGCCGGCGTGGTCAATATCATCTTGCGCAACGACGATCATGGCGGGCAGCTCTCGCTGACCGGCGGGCAGTATTACAAAGGTGACGGCAAGACGTTCGAGGGCAGCTTCAACAAGGGGTTCAAGCTGGGCGATCGCGGCTTCCTCAACCTGACCGGCGAATACCGCTTTCACGATTATACCCAGCGCGGGACTTATGATTACCGCTTCTTCAACACCGATGGCACGCTGCGCAGCAGCCTGAGCGCGCTCAACGCCAACGGGATCAAGGGCGCGGCGAACTATCCCTATGTCAACCGCATCCTGGGCGATGCGCGCTACCAGATCTGGAACCTGGCGTTCAATGCCGGCTATGACGTGAGCGACACCGTCCATGCCTATGCCTTTGGCAGCTATGGCCGGCGCACCGCATCGGCGCGGCAGAACTATCGCGCGCCCAGCCGCTATACCGGCACCGATGCCAACGGCAACACGGTGGTGCCCTTCCCCAATGGCTTTACCCCGCGCATCGCGCTGGACGAGGAAGACTTCTCGCTCACCACCGGCCTTTCGGGCGATCTGGGCGGCTGGCAGTGGGATGGCTCGCTCACGTATGGCCGCGTGGCCGATGCGCTCTACACCCGGGATTCGATCAATGCCGCCACCTGGCTGCCGGTGCAGAAGGCCAGCACCACCGCAGTGCGCCCGCAGACCGACTATTACGATGGCACCGTGACCAACAGCGAGTGGGTGGCAGACCTGGGGGCCACGCGGGACATTCCGCTCGGCCTGGCCAAGCCGCTGACGCTTTCGCTGGGCGCGCAATACCGCGTTGGCCACTATGGCATCCAGAACGGCGAGTTGGGCTCCTACTACAACGGCGGGCCGGCCGCCTATCCCGGCTTTGGGCCCAGCGATGCCGGGGTCAACGGGCGCAAGACCTGGGCCGGCTATATCGACGCGGCGCTCGATCCGGTATCGGGCCTGCACCTCGATCTAGCGGGCCGTTATGAACACTATTCCGATTTCGGATCGGTGTGGACGGGCAAGGCCACCGCACGCTATGATTTCAGTCCGGCCTTTGCCCTGCGCGGCACGGTTTCCAACGGCTTTCGCGCGCCGACCCTGGCAGAGGAATACTATTCCTCCACCAACGTCAGCCCCAATTCGATCTATGCCCAGCTCGCGCCCAATTCGCCCGCCGTGGCCGCGCTGGGCTTTGGCAAGCTCAAGCCGGAAAAATCGACCAACTTATCGGCCGGCTTCGTCGCCCATCCCGGCGGCGGCCTGCAGCTGACGGTGGATGCCTACCAGATCAAGATCACCAACCGCATCGTCGCCTCGGGCGGGATCGTGGGCTATTCGAGCGGCTTTGGCAGCAATGGCGTGGTTTCGTCCGCCGTGCTGTCCACGCTTGCGGCGCGGGGCCTGATTTCGAGCACCGACCCGGCAGTGGTGGCGGCCAGCGGATACAGCTTCTTCGGCCTCAACCTGTTCACCAATGGCGCCGATACCCGCACGCGTGGGGTGGAAGCAACGCTGACGGCCACCAGCCGCTTCGGCAGTGGCGACCGCGTCGACTGGAGCCTGGGTTTCAACTACAACCAGACCAAGGTTACCCGCGTCTCCGGCCTGCCTTCGGCGGTTTATAATGCCGCATTCGGGCAGACGACCCTGCTGACGCGCAACGCCACGGATGCGCTCACCACCGCAACGCCGCGCGTCAAGCTGATCGCCAGCGCGCTGGTCACCCACGGGCCGCTGTCGTTCAACCTGCGCGAGACGCTCTATGGCATCACGCGCCAGCACGTGAGCCTGGATGGCACCGGCTCCGGCAACACCGTGATCGGCACGCCGACCACGCTGATCACCGACGTGAACCTGGGTTGGAAAGTCACGCCGGCCTTCCGCCTCGATCTGGGCGCCAACAACGTGCTCAACCACAAGGCCACCACGGTTCCCAACGTCAACAACAACGGGGTCCTGCAACCGGCTGATGGCAGCAACGTCTACGACCGGCCGTCCTCGCTCGCGCCCTGGGGCATCAACGGGGGGTATTACTACGCCCGCGTGACGCTCTCGTTCTGATCCGGCCCGGAAGGAGCACACCATGATCGATCGGCGATCCTTGTTGACCGCATTGGGTGCGGCCACCGTCACGCTGGGCCTTCCCGCCCGCAGCCTGGCCAAACCCCTGCCACCGGGCGGCACCCGCCCCGCCCGCGTGGTGGTGCTGGGCGCTGGGATCGCCGGCCTTGTCGCTGCGCGCGAGCTGGAGCGGCAGGGCGCCACCGTCACCGTGCTGGAAGCGCGCCAACGCGTGGGCGGCCGCGTCTGGACCGTGCGCGGCGGCGATCGCTTTACCGACACCGAGGGCGTGACCCAGACAGTGGGTTTTTCCCCCGGCCTCTACCAGAACGCGGGCGCCGCCCGCCTGCCCAGCCATCACGAAGGCGTGCTGGGCCTTATCCGCGAACTGGGCGTGCCGGTGGAACCGCTGGTCAATGCCAGCCGCAGCGCATTCCTGTCGGACGAGCATGGCACGCTGCGCCTGCGCGAAGCCAGCTATGACTTGCGCGGCTATCTCTCGCAATTGCTGCAGGAAGCGCTGCGCAAGGGCACGTTCGATGTGGAACTCGATGCGTCCACCCGCCAGGCGCTGGCCAAGTTTCTGGCGGTTTATGGCGATCTGGGCGCCGACGGGCAGTTTCACGGCAGCCCGCGTGCGGGCCTGGCCAGCCCGCCCGGCGCCACGCCGCGCGATCTGCAACGCGCCGTGGCGCCGCGCAGCCTGGACGATATCCTCGCCCACCCCGCCCTGCCGTTCATCCTGTTCGATGACGATATCCTGATGCAGGCCACCATGCTGGCGCCGCGCGGCGGGATGGATGCCTTTCCCAAGGCGCTGGCCGCAGCGCTGCGTCGGCCCGCCGTGACCGGTGCGCGCGTCACCGCGATCCGCCGCGAGGGCGAGGGCGTGCGGATCGAATGGCGCAATGCCGCGGGGCAGCCGCAGGCAACGATCGCCGATCGCGCCGTGATTACCCTGCCGCTGCCGATACTGGCGGGCATCCCGTCGGATTTTGCCGCGCCAACCACCGCGGCCATTGCCAGCGCGCGGCTGGCGGATTCGGTGAAAGTGGCGTTCGAAAGCGCGCCGTTCTGGGAAGCGGACCAAATCTATGGCGGGCTTTCGTTCGTGGGCGGGGAAACCGGGGTGATCTGGTACCCGTCAGACCGCTTCCAGGCGCCCCGCCAGGTTCTGCTGGCTGCCTATACCGCAACGCCCGCCGGGGCGAAGGCCTTTGCCGCGCGGCCGCTGGACCAGCAGGTGGCGCTGGCTCGCGCGGCGGTGGACAAAGTGCACCCCGGCCATGGTGCCGCCTTGGCCAACCCGGTGGTAATCAACTGGGGCAAGCAGCCGTTCAGCCTGGGCCCGTGGATCGAGTGGGGCCAGGATGGCAACGATCCGGCCACGCTCGACCGCTTGAACCAGGGCGACGGGCCCTTCGTTTTCGCCGGCAGCCACCTGTCTGCCTATAGCGGCCACTGGCAGGAAGGCGCGGTTCTTTCCGCCCGCCGCGCCGTGAGCCTGCTGGTGCCCTCGCTGTCCCACGTTCGTTGAGGAGAATACCCGATGCCCAAGATTTCAGCCTTGCGCCGCGCCATCGCCCTGCCCGCGCTGGCCTTGCTGGGGTGGCAACCGGCCCATGCGGCCACCGCCACCGCCGCGCCGATCGTGCGCCATCCCGCCCCCGATCCGGCAGCCCCGATCCTGGTGGGCGTGACCGTGCCCGCCGGCGCACAGACCCTGCTGCTGAGCGGCCAGGTGCCCCCGGTCAACGACACCACGGCCGATCCGGCCAGCATTGCCGCCTATGGCGATACCCGTACCCAGGCGCTGGGCGTGTTTCGCAAGATCGACACCGCGCTCAAGGCGCAAGGTTTCGCGCTGGGCGATGTGGTCAAGCTTACCGTCTATCTGGTGGGTGATCCGGCCAAGGGCGGCAAGCTGGACTTTGCCGGGTTCTCGCAGGCCTATGCCCAGTTCTTCGGCACGCCCGAACAGCCCAACAAGGTGGCGCGTACCACCGTGCAAGTGGCGGCGCTGGCCAATCCGGGCTTCCTGGTCGAAGTGGAGGCGGTTGCCGCCAAAGTCCGGTAAAGCGGCCCCTTATCCCTCCCTGCCGCGCAAGTGCCGCGTGATCTCGTCCAGGAAAAGTTGCGCGGGAGTGGCGCGCTCGGGCGCCTGGCGGGTGAGCAGGTACATCGGATAGGACGGGGCGATGTCTTCGGGCAGCAGCGGCCACAGCTCGCCCGCCTGCACCGCGGGCGCGGCGGCAAGCGTGGGCAGGAAGCCGATGCCGGTGCCCAGGCGGATAAGCCGCTGCGCTTCGTGCAGGTCTTCGGCCAGGCCCGTCACCACCGTGCCCAGGCGATAGCGCTGGCGCAGGCGGGTGATCGTCTCCACCTCGTCATGGCCGGTCAGCACGAAGCCCTCGTCGCGCAGGCTGGCCATGGTGGCGATCCGCGTGCCGAACAGCGGGCTGCTACGCGCGCAATAGAGTTGCTGGGTTTCGGTGAACAATGGTTCGTAGGTCAGCCCCGCGCGCACGCCGCTGTCGGTGCCCACGCCCAGTTCGGCCTCGCCCCGCTCCAGCACGTCGAGCACTTCGCGCCAGGGGGAAACGCGGATCTCGATGCGGATGGCGGGATGGCGCGCGTGCAGGCTGGCAATCGCCGCGTCGAATTCATCCGATACGATCGACGACACCACCTGGATGCGGGCAAGCCCGCTCACCTGTTGCAGCGCCTGGGCGATCCGGTGCGGCGCGGCGCGCGCAGCCTCGGCCATGTCTTCGCACAGCAGGTAGAGCGCGCGCCCGGCCGCGGTCAGCTCCACGCCGCTCACGCCGCGATGCAGCAGGCGCGTCCCGGCATGGTCTTCCAGGCGTTTGAGCGCCGCGCTGATCGTGGGTTGCTGCTTGTTAAGCCGCCGCGCGGCCGCGCCGATGCCGCCAGCCTTCGCGATTTCGACAAAGAGACGCAGCAGGTTCCAATCCACCTGGGCGGCAAAGTTGGGATTGGGCAGATCGGGCATGTGCCCCAGCCTAGGTCATCGCCTCGCCTGCGGCAATGCAACGGGGAAAGGGAGCTGCCCCTTCCCCGCCGCGATGCCAGCTCAGAACGTATAGCGCGCCCGCACCCCGATGGTGCGGGGGCGTGCCCAGGAAATGCGGTCACCGGGCTGGTAGACCTTGTAGTAGGTGGCCCGGGCGACATCGACATACTTTACGCCATTGACCAGGTTATTGCCGAACAGGCCCAGTTCGAGCCGGCCGATGTCATAGCTGATCGAGGCGCTGACATTGTGCTGTTCGGGTATGCGCGCATAAGTGGCGCTCAACCCATCGGTCACCAACTCGCCATTGGTGATCTTGGTCTTGTAGGGATTGAACGTGGTGAACTGGTCACCCTGGAACTGATAACTGGCACGCAAGTGGATCGACTGGTCGGTGCCGATCATGCGATCGTAGAACAGCGAGGCGGAAGCCGTCCATTGCGGGAAATAGGGCGTGCGGTTGCCGTCGAAAGCGCCCACCGTCGGGATGTTCCCGTTGGCGCGCGAGTCCGTGTACGAGGCAAAGCCCGAGAACGTCACTTCGGGGCTCAGCTTGACCGTGGTTTCCAGTTCCAGGCCCTTGGAGCGGATCTTGCCCTTGTTGTCGGTGAAGAAGTACGAGCAATCGAGCAGCAGGCGAGTCTGCACGTCGCTCCAGTCGATCCAGAACGCGCTGGCGTTGAACGTCACCTTGCCATCGGCCAGGCGCGCCTTTTCGCCCACGGTATAGTTCCACAGCTTGTCGGGCCCGAAGGTATTGGGCGCCGAGCTATAGCCATAGGATGCCAGGTTGTTCTTGCAGGTGCCGGCAATGCCGGTGTCGCCGATCGGCACCGGCTGGTTCGCGCCGCCATAGCGGAAGCCCTTGGCCACTTCGGCATAGACCATGAAATCCTGGCTCGCCTTGTACGACACATTGGCGCGCGGGTTCACGCCGTTGGACTTGAGCGTGGCGTTCTGTTCCAGCGGCACATGGTCGATCACGCCATAGACGCCGCTTTCGAACAGGTAATACTTTTCCTTGAAGTTGAAGTACCGCAATCCGCCCGACAGATCGAGCTTGTCGGTCACATGCCAGGTGGCATCGGCATAGGCGGCGAACTGGTGTTCGTCGGTATCCTGCAGGCCGGAAAAGATGTCGTTGGAATTGAACGCCTTGTCCACCGCCTTGGAATCATAGAGGCCATTGGCGGTCTGCGGGAACGGACCATAGAAATAGTTCATGTAGGACAGCGTATCGAACCCGGCGACGGGAATGTCCTGAACCAGGTGGCGGACCTGCTTTTCATAGAACACGCCCGCGGTCCATTTCAGGGCGCCGGTGTTGTCGGAAGCCAGGCGTGCTTCGACCATCGTGTCCTTGATCTTCTGGTTGATCATGTACTGTTCGTAGGGGATCAGCTTGCTGACCGCCGGATCGAAGCTGGTCGGCGCCTTGTAGAGCGGATAAGTGCTGCTGCTGACGGGCAGCGTGCCCCCGCTGTAATCCTGGAAGAAATAGCCGATCGTCGGCTCGGTGCTGGCCAGGTAGCCCACGTCGCGATCGGTATGCGCGCCGCTGACGATCAGGTGCACGCCACCCAGGTCATAATCGGCAGAGGCCTGGTAAAGACGGAACTTGTCGCTCGTTCCTTCGGGGCCATTGGTGAACGTGGTATAGTCGGCCAGCCCGCTCATGCCGGTGTTGAGGCCATTGGCCTTGCTGTGTTCATAGGTGAATGCAGCGTCGAACGTGAACGCGGTGCTGGGTGTCCAGCGCAGGGCGACGCGGGCCTGCTCGGTGGTGTTGCTGTTGAGGTTCTTGCCGGCATAGGCGCCGACATTGTCGATGAACCCGCCATCGCGGCCAACATAGACATTGGCCCGCACCGCCAGCTGGTCTTTCACCAGCGGCAGGTTGACCATGCCGCGGACGCTGGTGCTGGCCGCGCCATGCTCGGTGGTGGCGGCCGATCCTTCGATCGACCCGCTCACTTCATCGGCACGCGGCTTGGCCGTGACGAAGCGCACCGTGCCGGCCATCGATCCGGCGCCATAGAGCGTGCCCTGCGGGCCGCGCAGCACTTCCACGCGTTCCAGGTCATAGACCTTGAGATCGGGGGTCTGGCCCTGCACCGAAATCGGCGTGTCATCGAGATAGACCGCCACCAGCGAACGGTCCGAGGTATCGGACGTGCGGTAGCCTCCGGTGGAAAGCCCGCGCATGTTGAACTTGTTGAAACCCGGCGCGCTTTCGGTGATCGACAGCGAGGGCACGAAGCGCTGCAGGTCTGACAGGTTGCCCTGGCCCGACTTGGTGATCGTGTCGACGTTCACCACCGAAATGGCGATCGGCACCTTCTGCACCGATTCTGCGCCCGATCGGCTGGCGGTGACGACGATGTCCTCGACCTTGGCGCTGGGCGTGGCGGCCTGGTCTTCGGCCAAAGCAGGCGCGGCCACCACGACGGCGCAAGACAGGATGGCCGTGGTTGCCATGAGCCGGGCGGCCACGCGGGCGCACGGCATGGTGGAAAGGGATTCGCAGGTTTTCATTATACCCCTCGCTTGTTCTGATTTGACTCCCCGTGCGGGTGCCCTCCACCCGCTCGGCCACCTGGGCCGGCGCCCGTTTTCGCGCCCCGCCAGCTTCGCACCATGCTGGCGTGCAACAACTGTGTTAATCGCATGCGCTCATCGGATTTTGTCATCCCCTGTCACAAAGGCCTGCTCCAAGGCGCCGAGCCAGGGGGCACAGGCCTGCCAGCGGGCCAGGCCAGCGCGGTGCAGCGGTTGGCGCACCTGTTGCGCGCTGATTGTACGCACCGCCCTGCGGTTTTCAAAAAAACGCAGTGTTTCCGGGCTATAGGGCAGGTCGCAGTGATCCAGCAGGCGGCGCACCTGGCCTTCCAGATCGTCAACGATCGCCTCATAGGAAACCTGCATCATCGCCTGCGCCATCACCTTGTGCCCATGCGCGGCCAAGGCCGTCGCACTGCGGCAATAGCGGCCAAGCGTGACAAGATCATAGCTGTACCCCTGCCCGGCGGCGAAATCCTGGGTGTAAAGTGAAAAACCGCACGCCATGGGATCGCGCGTGACGTGGATGATGCGGGCATTGGGCAGCGCCAGGCGGATGAGCGGGAGGTTGAACAGGTTGCCCGGCGCCTTGTCCACGAACAGGGGCCGCCCGCTTTGCCGCAAGCGCGCCACGCGCGCCAGATAGCTTTCGCCCAGCCCGCGCGCTTCTTGCGCGGTGATCGCCGCCAGCGCGGACACGCGATCGTGCGCGCGACCCTGCTGGATCAGGCGGCGGGTCAGCTGCCGGGCCAGCACGGTAAAGTCCGAAAGTTCGGACAGGCCCTCCACCGCCGGATGGCTGGCCAGGATTTGCTCCACCAGGGTGGAGCCACTGCGCGGCAGGCCGACGATGAAGACCGGGCCCCGGCGCGGATCGCCCCAATCGGCGCGCCGGGCCAGGAAATCGGGCGTCAGCGTGGCGATCGTGCCAGCCACGAACGCCACGTGCGCGGCAATGTCGAACGGCACCTGGACACGGCGCAAGGCATTGCCGCGATGGAAATGGTCCATCGCGCGGGCGGGCTCTGCCGCATCGAGCGCGGCACGGCCCAGCGCGAAATGCAGGTGTGCGGCCTGGGCCGGTGGCAAGGCCGCATCGGCCAGGGCCCGTTCCATCGCGGCGCGGTCTGCCAGGGAAAAACGGAAGGTCTTGAGATTGGCAAGGTTCCACCAAGGCTCGGCCTGGTGCGGCGCGTGTTCGAGGGCCTGGCGATAGGCCGCCACGGCCCCGGCCACGTCACCCGCCGCCGCCAGGGCGTGCCCGCGCACTTGCCACAGGCCGGCCTGCCCCGGTGCCAGAACCAGCGCCGCATCGAGCGCGGCCAGCGCCTGGTCCACGTCGCCGGCATGGAGGTGCGCGGCTGCAGCCAGCCCATGGAGCGCCGGGTTGGCGGGATGGCGCGCGGCCAGCGGACTGGCCAGCGCGAGCGCCTCGGGCCCGCGCTGCTGGCGCTCGTAAAGCATGGCCAGATCGAGTGCGGCGGCATCATAGGCCGGTGCCAGCGCCAGCGCGGCGCGCAGCCATTCCTCTGCTGCCTCGTCGTTGCCCTGCGCCACGGCGGCATTGGCAAGCAGGTGCAGCCAGCATGGATCGCGACGATCCACCCCCGGCAGGGCAGCCCCCTGGGCCACGATGGCGGCCCGTGCCTGGTCCAGCGCCGGCGCCATGGGTTGGCCCAGCACGCGCAGTTGCCCGGCCAGCGCATGCGCGGCGATCGCCGATTGCGGATTGAGCCGGTGCGCGGTTTCCAATGCGGCCAGCGCCGCTTGCCCTTGCCCGAGCATGGCATGGGCGGCGCCACGTTCGTAACGGACACCCCAGGCACGGGTTTGCGGCAGCATTGCCAGCAGGCGCAGTGCGCCATCGGCATCCCCGCAGCGGCGCGTCGCGGCTGCCGCGACAAAGCGCGCTTCCAGCCCCGGCCCGGCGCGCAGGGCCAAGTCGCGGGCCTGCGCCGGATCGTGGGATAACAGGGCCTTGGCGCGGTCGAGCGTCACGTGCGGCCGATCAGGGCGCTGGTGCCATGTGCCGCAACAGCAATCCGTTCTGGTGGTTGCGCACAAAGCCCTTCCAGGTGGGATTGGTGCCGCCGGCGCTGATCGCGGCATAGGGCGTTTCGGCGCCGGTCCAGCCTGCCCCGTCAGACCGTTCCTGCGGCACATCGAGATAGGCCTGCATCGCGGCCTGGTGCTTGAGATGCACCGCCAAAAACGCGGTGATGAAATGCAGGCTGATGCCGTTGAGGCGCGCCTTGCGCCATACCGGATCCTCGAACCAGTCCATGTCCCACAACGCTTGCCGCATCTGCACCGGGGCGGGATCGGTGCCCAGTGCATGGCCGGCGCCCTGGAACGCCAGGAGCGTGCGATCCGCCCCGGTTGCGCCGGCAAAGATCGTGGCGGGGCCCGGATCATAGCCGACGGTGCGATCGGCGGTTCCCGCCAGGACCAGCAGCGGGGCGTGAAGCTGGGCCAGCCCGGCGCCCCAGGCCGATTGCGCGCCGCCTCCGGCTGGCGAAATGGCCACGACGGCGGCGATGCCGGGTACGCGCAAATCCCCCGCGCGCGGCCCGTCGCCGGTATAGTCGGCGCGCAGTGCCGCCGGCAGGCGCGCCGCCCATGGGCCGGCCGGATCGAGCCGCGCCCCGGCCGCCGTGAGCACGCCATAGCCGCCAAAGGAATAGCCGATCAGCCCCACCTGGTCGGTGGCGGCCAACGATCCCAACAGCCCGGCGCGCAGGCGTTGCAGCGTGAGCACCACATCCAATGGGCGGCGCAACATCATGGGAATGGCGCCGCTGGCCTGGGTGATCGGCCCATCGTGGTGGGCGATGGCCACCACGACATAGCCCTTGCTGGCGAGGTTCTCACCCAGCCAGCGCAGCATCACCGGATCGTTGTTGAACCCGTGCGAGAGCACCACCAGCGGAAAGCCCTGGCCGGCCGGTGGTGCATCGGCCACGGCGCGCCCGGCGATGGTGAAATGCACCGGCGGCCGGGGCGGTTCTGCGGTCAGGCTGGCGGCGTAGGTCACCGTGCGTGCGTGGGCCTTGGCCCGGGCGGGGTACCAGATGCGCAAGGGCAAGGTGCGCGTGCCCGGCACCGCCTTGCCCGCCGCGACAGCGGCTGCGGCATCGAGTTGCCCCTTCGCCACGATCGTGCGTGTCATCGTCCCCGGCACATAGGCACCGGGCGCGGCCAGTTCGGGCAGTCCGGGCTCGCTTTGCCCCGGCGCGACCTGCGCCACTGCCGGCACGGGCGCTGCGCCCATGGCACCCGCCAGGGCCAAGGCCAGCGCCATCGCGCCGCGCCCGAACCCCGCCATGCCCCGATCGATGGGGCCCCGCTGCCTTGCCTGCGTCATGATCCTCCTCGCGCGTGCCGGTTCGCTTGCCACGGCAATGCTATGGCCTGGGCGCGCCCGTGCCCTATCTCGTAAAGGCATCTGCCATTGCTTTCGTGTCATCGCGCGTGGCTGGCAAGCCCGATGGCGGCAAGAAGGGCGCAAACACAATCGCAAGCCTGGCGCGGAACGCTGCGCCGCACAATTCGTTGCCCACCCGAAAGGCGCGACAAGCATCGGCGCTAACAGGGAAAATTCGGCAATGCGCAAGACCACCAAAGCCCTGGCGATCATGGCCATCGTGCTTGGCCTATGCGGCCTGATCCTGCTGGGCGGCGGCATCTGGCTGGCCAGCGAGGGGGGCAGCTGGTTCCATGGCATGGCGGGCGTGGCGCTGCTCGCTTGTGCCGTGCTACTGTGGCAGCGGCGCGTTGCCGCCCTGCATCTCTATGCCGTGCTGGTCCTCGCCACGCTCGCCTGGGCCCTGGCCGAAGTGGGCCTTGATTGGTGGGGGCTGGTCCCGCGCGGCGACGTGATCTTCATACTCGGCGGCATCCTGCTGCTGCCCTTCGTCACCCGGCGCCTGGCATCGGCCCAGCCCGGCTGGTGGCGCAACGCCGGTCCCCTGGCGCTCAGCCTGGCGTTGGCCGCCCTCGTCGGCCTGGCCAGCATGGCACGCAGCCCGCACGAATGGGATGGCCAGCTCCCCGGCGCGCGCGGGCCGGCCCCGGCACTGGCGGCCGGCACCGATGCGGGCGATTGGCTGGCCTATGGCCACACCTGGGCCGGCACCAAATGGTCCCCCCTCACCCAGATCACCCCCGCCAACGTCACCGGTCTCAAGCAGGCCTGGCGCGTGGACACGGGCGACACCCGCCGGGCGGGCGATCCGGAAGAAATCACCTATGAACTCACCCCGATCAAGGTGGGCGACACGCTCTATGCCTGCACGCCGCACAACATGGTCCTGGCGCTCGACGCGGAAACCGGGGCAACCCGCTGGAAATTCGATCCGCACCTGCAAGTGCCGGCCAATGTCCAGCACCTGACCTGCCGCGGTGTTTCCTATCACGATGCCAACTGGCCCGGCGCCGCGCACAGCGCCGATGGATCGTGCCCGCAACGGATCATCATGGCGACGGCCGATGCACGCCTGATCGCGCTCGACGCGCACACCGGGCGGCTGTGCACCGGTTTTGGCCAGGGCGGCGCCGTCAATCTGGCCGTCACCGGGCCGGGCCTGAAGCCCGGCTGGTTCCAGTTCACGTCGGCGCCCTTGGTCACCCGTGGCCTCGTCGTGGTGGGTGGCGCGATCTATGACAACGCCTCGGTCCACATGCCCTCGGGCGCGATCCAGGCTTTCGACGTTGCGAGCGGCAAGCCCGCATGGGCGTTCGATCCAGGCCGGCCGGAAGACACGGCGCCGCTTGGCCCCAGCCATCCGCCCGTGCCCTCCACGCCCAACAGCTGGAGCACGGCGGCGGCAGACGAAGACCTCGGCCTGCTCTACCTGCCGATGGGCATGGGCGCGGTGGACCAGTGGGGTGGCAAGCGCCCGCCCGAAACCGAACGCTTCGCCACATCGATCCTGGCGCTCGACATCAAGACCGGCCACCCGCGCTGGGTGTTCCAGACCGTGCACCACGATCTGTGGGACATGGACGTGCCCGCCCAGCCCGCGCTGGTGGACCTGACCATTCCCGGCAGGGGCCGCGTGCCCGCGCTGGTGCAATCGACCAAGACCGGCAATATCTTCGTGCTCGATCGCCGCACTGGCCAACCCATCCAGCCGGTGCGCGAGATGCGCGTGCCGGGCGGCGCTGCGCCGGGCGATTTCACTTCGCCCACCCAGCCGGTCTCGGCCATTTCGCTGATGCCGCCGCGCATCCGCGAGGCGGACATGTGGGGCGCCACGCTGTTCGACCAGATGGCCTGTCGCATCGCCTTCCGCCGCTATCGCCACGAAGGGCCGTTTACCCCGCCCTCCACGCGCGGCACGCTGGTGTTCCCCGGCAATTTCGGGGTGATGGACTGGGGCGGCCTGGCAATCGACCCGGTGCGCCAGGTGGCCTTTGCCCATCCCAACTACATGGCCTTCGTCGATCGCCTGATCCCGCAGGGGCCCGGTGCCACCAACGGTGGCAAGGGCGGCCCGTCGGGCGCATCGGATCGCGGCGGTTCGGCCGAACATGGCTATAGCCCCAACGCCGGCGCGCCGTTTGCCGTGTCGATGGGGCCGTTCCTGTCGCGCCTGGGCCTGCCCTGCCAATCGCCGCCCTGGGGCTATGTCGCGGGGATCGATCTGGTCAGCGGCAAGGTGGCGTGGCGCCATGCCAACGGCACCATACGCGATGAAACCCCGCTGCCCATCCCGCTCAAGCTGGGCGTGCCCTCGCTCGGCGGGCCGATGATGACCGGCAGCGGCCTGTCGTTCATGGCCGCCTCGCTCGATTATTACTTGCGCGCCTATGATACCACCACCGGCCGCGTTCTGTGGCGCGCCCGGCTGCCCGCCGGCGCGCAGGCCACGCCGATGACCTATCGTTCGCCGGCCAGCGGGCGGCAGTTCGTGGTGGTGGTCGCCGGCGGCCATGGCTCGCTGGGGACGAAGCTGGGGGACTCGATCATCGCCTATGCCCTGCCCAAATCGTAAGGCGCGTATCGAAAGGTCAGCTTGCGGGGGTTGGCGCCGATCGTGCTTTGCTGCGCCCTATGTTGATCACGTCCCTGCCCCGTCCGCTTGTCGTCCTCGGCCTTGCCGGTATCCTGCCGCAGGCGTTCTGCCTGGTCATGGCGCTTTCGGGCGGAGAGGCGCGGTGGACGGCGCTGGCCGCGGCCTGCTGCTATGCCGCGCTGATCCTTTCATTCCTGGGTGGGCTGTGGTGGATGGCAGGGCTGCTGGGCGGGGTAACGGCGCCCTGGTTTCATGCCCTGGCGGTCCTGCCCAGCCTGATCGGCTGGGCCATGCTGCTGCCCTGGTGCGTGGGCGCGCCCTGGCCGGCGCCGGAACTGGTCACGCTTGGCTTGCTCCTGCTCGCCAGCCCGCTCGCCGACCGCGCCCTCGCGCGGCACATGGCCCAGAACTTGGCCTTGCCCGCCGGCTGGCAGTCATTGCGCGTGATCATGGCAACCGGGCTTGGCACGTTGACGATCCTGGTCGGCCTGCTCGCCTGATTGATGATTTTCATGCATAGGTTCATGCGCATTTCCCCAGCTAATGCGTGAAGTCTCCCTGCGGTAGAACGCTGACAACACCCGTTCGATTGCAAGGAGAACATCCATGAAGACCCGCACGCTCGGCCAGCACGGCCCCACGGTTTCGGCCCTTGGCTATGGCTGCATGGGGCTGGACTTCGGTTATGCCCATACCCTTTCGCGGGCGCAGGGCATTGCCCTGATCCGCGCGGCGGTGGAACGCGGCGTGACCTTCTTCGACACGGCCGAAGTCTATGGACCGTTCACCAACGAGGAAACCGTGGGCGAGGCGCTCGCGCCGTTCCAGGGCGAGGTGGTGATCGCCACGAAGTTCGGGTTCGACATCGATCCGGCCACTGGCGCGATGCGCGGCGTCTGCAGCCGGCCCGACCACATCCGCGCCGTGGCCGAAGCCTCGCTCAAGCGGCTGCGCGTGGACACGCTCGACGTGTTCTATCAGCATCGCGTCGATCCCAATGTGCCGATCGAGGATGTGGCCGGCACCGTGCGCGACCTGATTGCCGAGGGCAAAGTGCGCCATTTCGGCATGAGCGAGCCGAGCGCGGCCACGCTGCGCCGGGCCCATGCGGTGCAGCCCGTCACCATGCTGCAGAACGAATATTCACTGTGGACGCGCCAGGTGGAAACCAACGGCATCCTTGACGCGTGCGACGAGCTTGGCATCGGCCTCGTGCCCTATTCGCCGCTGGGCAAGGGTTTCCTCACCGGCGCGATCACCAGCACGGCCGACATGGCGAGCGGCGATTTCCGCGCCGGCTTGCCGCGTTTCCAGCAAGACGCGCTCCAGGCCAACCTCGCGCTGGTGGACAGCCTCAAGGACATTGCGGCCGAACGCGGCGCCACCCCGGCGCAGATCGCGCTGGCCTGGCTGCTGGCGCAGCGCCCGTTCATCGTGCCGATCCCCGGCACCACCAAGTTGCACCGGCTGGAAGAAAACCTTGGCGCCGCCGATGTCACGTTGTCGGCGGCGGATCTGGCACGCATTGCCGAGCGGCTTTCGGCCATTGCCGTGCAGGGCGCGCGCTATACCCCCGCCTTCGAGGCCCTCACCGGGCTGTAATCCCTGCGCTTCGCGCACACCGGGCTTGGCCTGAACCGGTAGGGTGGGCATCATGCGTGATGCCCACCGCTTCTTCTGCCTGAAAGGCGCCGCTCCCTCATGTCCATCGGCCGCAGCGATCTTGCCGACCTTGCCGCCTTTGCCGTCCTTGCCGAAGAACGCAGCTTCACGCGCGCGGCGGCCCGGCTTGGCGTCTCGCAATCCGCGCTCAGCCACGCCATGCGCAAGCTCGAACAGAAGCTGGGCGTGCGCCTGCTCACCCGCACCACGCGCTCGGTCTCGGCAACGCAGGCGGGGGAACGCCTCGTGGCCACGATTGCCCCCGCCCTCGATCAGATCGGCGCGGGGATCGAGGAACTTACCAACCTGCGCGACAAGCCGGCCGGCAACATCCGCATCACCGCGTCCGAACATGCCGCGCGCACGCTGCTGTGGCCGGCGCTGGAACGCCTGCTGCCCGAATATCCCGATATCCATGTGGAAGTGAGCATCAACAACGGCTTCGTCGATATCGTCGAAGAGCGGTTCGATGCGGGCATCCGCCTGGGGGAAGCGATCGCGCGCGACATGATCGCGGTGCGCATCGGGCCAACCATGCGCATGGCCTGCGTGGGCGCGCCCGCCTATTTCGACCGCCACCCGATCCCGCAGACCCCGCACGACCTGGCGCAGCACAACTGCATCAACTTGCGCATGCCCAGCACCGGCGGGCTCTATGCCTGGGAATTCGAACGCGACGGGCGCGTGATGAACGTGCGCGTGGACGGCCAACTGACTTTCGCCGGATCGGGCATGCTGCTCCAGGCCGCGCTTTCGGGCCTGGGCCTGATCATGACGCTGGACGATGTCGTTGCCGATGCCGTGGCAAAGGGCCGGCTGGTGCGCGTGCTGGAAGACTGGTGCCCGCCCTTTGCCGGATACCACCTCTATTATCCCAGCCGGCGCCAGGCCTCCCCCGCCTTTGCGCTGCTGGTCAACGCGCTGCGCCATCGCGGCGATTGACCGGTTTTCTGGCGCTGGTGAAACCCGGCCGCCACGCCCGGCGCCGAATGCACCGCGCGGGCATTGCCGATCGTGAATTTGTCGGGCACGTTCGCGAAACAAGCCGTGTCGGAAAGCGGCTGTTTGGGGGACGGGTCGTGACCACAGTGCAGGATTGCGCGTTGCCCATCGCTGATACGCCGACGCTGTCGCGCGCCCGGGACCTGTTCGGACGCGTCATCAACGGCCACGACCTTGGTGGATCGACGCCCGCGAACGTTGCCGACCGCATTGAACAGTCCATCTGCCTGACGCCATCCCACAGGGTGGTGATTACCGAAGGCAATCTGGCCAGCACATTTGGCGTGGGCCGCCGCGTTGCGCGGCAGACGAGCCGCATCCTGCAACTGCGCGGCGTCATGGAGCCGCGGCGCGGTGGCAAAGGCATGGGTGGCCTGCGGGTATGCTTGCCCGGCCTGGATCAAACGCTCGACACGATCCGCGGCGAGATCGTGGCCACAAGTTCGGTGGCGGCAATGGCCGATGCGCGACGCTGGCTGCAATGGGAAATCGCCGATCAGGAAGATCCTCTGGCGCGGTTGATGCACGCGATGCTGGAGGATGCGCCCCCTGCGCGCGCGCCTGAACCATCGCAGCCGGCCCCCACCGGGCCAACCCGCCCAAATAGCGATAGTCCGCCGTCACGGGCCCATCGCCTGGCCGCCGACTTGCGCCAGCAGATCGCCTTGTTGCCGCCTGGCGAGACGTTTCTGGGCTCGCTTGCCAGCATCGCGGCGGCATATGACACCAGCCTGGAAGTGGCGGTGGAAGCGGTGCGCATTCTGGCCGATGGCCAGCATGTGAGCATGCGCCGCGGCCGGGGCGGCGGGGTCTTTGCGTGCGAGCCCCATGCGGGGCGCGCCCTGCATACGATCAACGCCTTTCTCATCGCCAATGCCGTTTCGCCCGAACGGTGCCGCGCGGTGCTCAACCGGGCCAATATCGGCATGATCGATTTGGCCCGCGCGCGACAGGATCCCCAGCGCCTGGCAAAGGTGGAGCAGTCGTTTCAGCAAATGCAGCAGGCGCGCAATGCCACTGCCCTTGGCCAAAACTGGTATGGTTTCATCCGCGACATTGCCGATATGTCGGGCAACGGCCTGCTCCATTTCATCGCGCGGGCGATGGCCGGGTCCATCCTCATCCGGCGAACCCGCAGCGCCGAACTGCCCGAGGCGGCAGCACGCGAACTATTCGAGGCCAGCCGCCAGATCCGCGCCCATCTGGTTGGCGGCAGCCAGGATGCTCCCAATGAAGCGCAGTGGCGCTGCCAGCTGGCGCTGCAGGACTACTGGTGAAAGGCCAGAGGCGCAGCGTCCACGCCTGGGGATAGGCGGCCGCCCAGGTGCCCGGCGATCCGCGCATAGATCGCTTCCACCAGATCGCGCGGGCCACCGCGCAAGTTGTACGCATGGTCCTGATCGGGAACGTCGATATAGTCGAGCAGGCGCCCGCGTGCCCGCAGGCGCTGGGCATAGGCGGCACCCTCTGCCTGCAGAAGGTCGAGGCCGGCCGTAATGACGATGGCTGGGGCCACCTTGTCCAATACGTCATCGGGCGCGCCCACCAGAGGAGACACGCGCATGTCTGCCCGCGTGGCCACATCAGGGACATAGACGGCGTTGAACAGGCGAGCGACACCCGGCGATATGGCAGGCCGTGCCGCGCGTGCGCGCTTGTGCGCGGGCGGGGTAACGAGATCGAGCGGCGGATAGTGCAAGACCTGCGCGGCGATGCACGGCGCACCCGCCTGGGCCAGCAGCAGGCTGGCCGCGGCGGCCAGGCCACCGCCGGCGCTTTGCCCGCCCACCGTCAAGCGATCGGCATCCCAGCGCTGCTCTGCCGCCTGGTCCGCCACCCAGCGGATCACGGCAACGGCCTGCTCCACCGCAATGGGGAACCGCTGCTGCGGTGCCAGGACATAATCGACGTTGAGCACGCACACCCCCGCACGCTCCGCCAGGAACGCGCAAAACGGATCGTCCTGTTCGGGGTGCCCCATCACGTAGCCACCGCCATGGAAGTTGACATGGACGGGCACGCAGCCTGCCATTGCGGGCGGAGCGAACAGCGTTGCAGCAGCAGCCCCGAATGGCGTCGGGATGCTGATGTGCCGGCACCGGCGCGGAATGTCCGGGAACAAGAGCGCAGCATCCGGCCGGGCCAGCCGTGGCGCCAGCATCCGCTGCATCACCCGCGCCATGGTATCGGCAATCAGCGGCATGGCACAGGCCCCATGAGCGGGGCCGGTGCGGCTGGGTTTCCCCAGCCGTCTTGACCAGACGATCGCCCCAGCATCAGAACTTTGCCCCCAGGCGCACACCGAACTCGCGCGGCGCGACGCGGAATTCATTGAGGCCGGATTGCCCGGTCACGAAGTATTCCTTGGTCAGGTTCGTGCCATACAGCTCGGCCTTGAAGTTGTCCCAGTTGAGCGTGATGCTGGCATTGACCAGATGCCGCGCGTTGATCAGATCGTATTGCGGCAGATAGGTCACATAGGCCCATTGCGAGCCGATGTAGGAATAGTTGACGCGTGGCACCAGCGAACGCCCGGCGCCCAGCGCATAGGTGTAATCAAGCCCCGCGTTCCAGGTCCACTTCGGCGAAAGCAGGTTGGGCCCGGAACTGGACGTGATGAATTCATAGGCAAAGCAATTGCTGGTCACCGTGGTGGTGCAGGCGGGCAATTGCGCAGTTGCCGCGCCAGCCTGCCATTTGTTGATCACCGTCACGCTGCTGAGCTGGGAATCCACATAGGACACGCCGGCATCCAGGCCAAAACCGGCGATCTTGGCCTGAAGCTGCCCCTCGAAGCCCTTGATCGTGGCATTGGCAAGATTGACCACCCCGTTCTGGCCAGACGCCGGGCTGATCACATCCATCTGGAAATTATTGTATTTGTTATAGAATACGCCAATCTGCGTGCGCACCCGGCGGTTCAGGAAACTTGATTTCCAACCCGCTTCAAAGTCCCACACCGTTTCGGGGGCAAACATCCCGCCCGGCGGGTTGATCCCGCCCGGCTTGTAGCCCCGCGCGGCAAAGACATAGAGCATGTTATCGGCATCGGGCTTGAAATTGAGCGCGATCTTGCCGGTCATGCGGCCATCGGCCTCGGTGCCGGTCTGCGGAATCGTCAGGAAGGCCGAAGATGGCGGCCCGCCCAGGTAGACGCCGCCCGTGCCATCGACATAGAAGTGCGAATAGCGCGCACCCGCCTGGATCTCCAGTTTATCGGTCAGGCGATAGTTGGCCTGGGCAAAAGCACCGAGCGTGGTCTTGCTGTTCATCGGATTGACCACGATCGGGAAGGGGGCCGTGCCGGTGAAATGCAGCAGAACGTCGATATCGTTGTGCTGGTAATAGCCGCCCAGGATAAAGTTCAGCGGTTTGGAATCCGGGGAAATGATGTTGATTTCCTGCGAGTATTCCTTCTCGCGAACATACTGGTCCTGGTACTGCGCGCCAAAGGTCCCGACAACCTGCGACACGTTGGTGCCGTCCACGTCATAGACGTTCCACACGCGCTTGTTCTGGTACCCGCTCACCGAGCGGACCACGAGGCCACCGGGCGTCTGGTACTTCAATTCCAGGGCCGTGGTGAACGCGCGCTCGAAATTGGCGGTCTTGGTGTCGTAGTTCAGTTGGTAAGGCGTCGCCTGGCGGCCAGCGGCAAACTGCGTGCCCGCAATCGGCTGATAGGCATAGCCACCCGTGCTTTTCTGCGCCAGTTCGCCCTTCCAGTAGGCGGTGAACCCGCCAGACTGATAGAGGGCGGAAAGCCGCTCATCGTGTTCCTTGAGGCTATCGGGCTGGTTCTTGTACGGGCCGATGTCGGTATAATAGGAATCGCGCCAGTGCTGGTTGGTGGCAAAGCGCAAGGCGAGGCTGTCCCCCACCGGCACGTTGATTGCGCCATTGAGGCGGACATTGTTGTAGCTGCCATATTCGGCCGTCACATCGCCACCCAATTCGCCCAGCTTGGGGCGCTTGGAATTGATGAAGATCGCGCCGCCGGTGGAATTGGAACCCACCAGGGTGCCCTGCGGGCCCCGCAGCACTTCGATGCTCTGGATGTCGTACAGGTCAAAGCTTTGCGCGATCGGAGGCTGGAACAGGCCATCGACGTAGGTTGCCACGCCATTGGCCACTTGCGGCGAGCCGCTCGACAGGCCGATGCCGCGGATATTGATGGATTCGGTCAACCCCGCCTTGGTGATGGTAAGGCCCGGCGCCACATTCTGGAGATCGCGCTGCACCAGCACGGCTTTCTGGGTGAGTTGGTCGCCGGCCACGGCGGTCAGCGCGATGGCCACCTTTTGCGAGCTTTCCGAACGGCGCTGCGCCGTCACGACGATCTCGCCCGGCGCCGACGCGGCCTGCGCTGGAGCCGGCCCGGCAAGTGCTGCAGATTGGGCCAAGGCGCTGGTCCCCGCCAGCGACAGCGCGATGGCGCCTGCAGACGCAGCCGCCCGGACACGAAAATTACGTTGGATCTGAAACATATCGCTCCCCTCTCCCGTGATCGGCCTGCTTGCGGCGGCCGATCGTTGCTGGCCTGCTTCTGGCCCGAGGGGATGGATTTAAATAGCGGCCTATTTTGAATAGTCGGGGCCGTGCGGCGGGCAGAAGTTTCAACCACGATTGCTCGTGCTGGAAACACAAGCCCGCCGCTGTTTTCGGACAAATCGGGCGACGCGTGCAACAGGGGCCGATCCGCGCAAAGCGCCGGTGTGTTCATGCGGTTGGTATGGTCCCGCCATCGATCACGAATTCGCTGCCGGTAATGCTCGCGGCGCGGTCCGAGGCCAGGAATGCGATAAGGCTTGCCACCTCGCCAGGAGATGAGGGACGCCCGATCGGAATACCGCCAAGCGAGGCCATGATCCGGCGTTTGCCGTCCGCCATGTCGGTACCCGCCTCTTCGCCCAGCCGTTGCGCCAGGGCGACGGCAGCCTCTGTTTCGATCCAGCCCGGCGAGACCCGCACCACGCGCACACCGCGCGGCGACACCTCCTTGGACAGGCTTTTGCTGTACGTGGACAAGGCAGCCTTTGCCGCGGCATAGGCTGTCGTCGCTTCGGGCAAGGGCAGCCGGCTCTGGATCGATGTCACGTGGATGACCACGCCGCTGCCGCGCGAGACCATGTGGGGGACGAGGGCACGGTCGAGGCGCACCGCCGGCATCAGGTTCAGCTGCAGCTCCCGCGACCATTGCGCGTCACCCAAAGCGGCAAACCCGCCCGCCGGCGCGGATGAGCCGCCCAGCAAGTGGACGATGATGTCGATCTCGCCCAAGTGTCGCCGTGCCGCCTCGGCCAGGGCAGAGGTTCCTTCGGGCGTCGTGAGATCGGCCGCCATGAACTGGTCTTCGGGCATGGTCGACGGCGCGGACCTGGCACAAGTAAAGACCCGCGCGCCCAATTCCCGAAACAGGCTGACGGTGGCCGCGCCGGTGCCGCGCGTCCCCGAGGTGATCAGCGCGTTCTTGCCCGACAGATCAAGGAAGGGTGTCACAGCGTGATCTCCAGCCCGGCGATCCTGTCTCCCGCAAGCACGAAGCGGTAACGCAGATCGACCGGACTGCCCGGGAAATCGCCCGCAAGGTGCGCGGTGACGATGCTTGCGTCTTGGTCGACGGTCAGGGCGAAAGGCGCAACAGTATATGTGTACTTGCTGGACGAGGTGACCTTCCATTGCCGGATAGCCGCGTGCCCGACATAGGTTTGCCCTTCATCCCGGACGATGGCGTCCTCGGTAAAGGCCGCCACGATCGCGGTTGCATCCTTGCTTTTGTCTGCGGTGAAATAGCGGGCGATGGGAAGAGGTAGCGCAAGGCTCATGGTCAGTGCTCCGATGGTGACAGGCAAAACCGCCTTCGCCTGCTGATTTAGCGATGGACTACCGTCCCGATAATCAGGATAAGGCGGAATGTGCTGTCCTGATTTTCGGTACAATGGCTGATCCAGGCCTCACGCGCCTGACCAGCGTGCTTGCCATTGCGCGCCGGAAATCATTCCGCGCTGCAGCCCTGGAACTTGGCGTCTCGACGACCGCGTTGAGCAGCACGATCGCCAAGCTCGAACGGGAACTGGGCGTTCGCCTGTTCAACCGCACCACGCGCAGCGTGGCACTGACCGAAGCCGGGCGCGCCTTCGTGGAGCAAGTGGGGCCCGCGCTCGACATCATTCGCGAGGCGATGGAAGCGGTCCGCTCGCACCAGGGAACGCCGTCTGGCACATTGCGCATCAATGCGTTTGCGACCGCCGCGCGCGAGGCATTCGCGCCGTTGATCCGCGAATACGTGCAACGCCACCCTGGTGTTCACGTCGACCTGGTTACCGAGGGACGCCTGGTGGATATCGTTGCCGATGGCTACGATTTCGGCATCCGTAGCCAGGACATGGTGCCGGTCGACATGATCGCCGTGCCACTGGGCGGGCCGCGCAGCTTTGCCGTGGTCGGTTCGCCCGCCTACTTTGCTGCGCATGGACGGCCGCAGCATCCAGGCGATCTGCGCGATCACGCATGTATCCGCGTGCGATTGCCGGATGGCGGCCTTTTCCGCTGGAAGTTTCAGCGATCGGGAGAGTTGCTGCACCTCGACGTGAACGGACCGATCACGCTGGATGAAGCGACCCTTGCGCGCATGGCGGTGCTGGAGAACGTGGGAATTGGCTATTTCATGGAATCCGACGTTCGCGAAGACCTGGACGCGGGGCGACTGATCCAAATCCTGCCTGACTGGACCCCGTCCCTGCCACCGGTCTGCCTATATTACCCCAGCCGGCGCAACTCTTCCGCCGCATTCCAGGCCTTCGTGAATCTTGCCCGCGAACTGGCCGATCGATGACCCCTCCGGCCGCCGGGGTTCATGGCGGCCAGGCACCTTGCCGGCTTGAACCGCGCCCACCCCTTCGGTCTGGCGTCGGCGGTGCACGGTTGCCGTGCCAACCAATCGCAGCTATCCCGCAAACACGGGCCCAAAGGATCTAAACCATGACGTCGGAAGCAGAAATTCATTCGATTGATGCGGTGCTGCTCGACATGGATGGCACGATCCTCAACTCGATAGCGACCGCCGAACGGATCTGGGGCCGCTGGGCTGCAGGCCAAGGTCTCGATGTGGACGCTTTCCTCAAGACCATCCATGGCGTGCAATCGGTCGAGACGATCCGGCGGCTTGGTTTGCCGGGCGTCGATCCCGTCACCGAAGCCGCAAGGATCACCCAGGCCGAAATTGACGACGTGGACGGGATCGAGGCCATTGCCGGCAGCGCCGCGTTCCTTTCCTCGCTGCCCGGCGCGCAATGGGCCGTGGTGACATCAGCCCCGCGCGCGCTGGCGCAGCGCAGGATTGCCGCCGCCGGACTGCCCAATCCGCCCATCCTGATCGCGGCGGAGGATGTCGAGCACGGCAAGCCCGCCCCCGATTGCTTCCAGCTTGCCGCACGGCAGCTTGGCACCACCGCCCAGCGCTGCCTCGTGCTGGAGGATTCCGCTGCAGGCATTCTGGCAGCGGAGCGGGCGGGCGCCCTGGTGCTGGTGATCACCGCGACCCACACCCACACCGTGGAAACGCCCCATCCCGCCATTCGCGATTACAGCGCGCTGCAGATCGAAGCCGCCGATGATGGAGAATTGTGGATCCGCCCTGACGGAGCATCGCAATCCTATCGGTTGCGCACCGGATGATGGGCACAGGCCCGTTGTTTTGACCTGACCGTCTCGCTGGCGTGCCGAAGGCTCAGTCCCGTTCGGGAAGCCCCGGTTCGCGTCTGCGGCCAAACAGATCCATGTTCGCATCGCCCCACGCCTTGAGCGCAGCGATGATCGGGGTAAGCGATTGCCCGCGCTGCGACAGGCGATATTCGACCCGTGGCGGCACCTGGGCGAAGACCTCGCGCTCGATCAGGCCATCTGCTTCCAACTCGCGCAACTGGTTGGTCAACATGCGGGGCGTGACCTCGCCCACGCGGCGGCGCAATTCGTTGAAGCGGATCGGCCCGTCCTCAAGGTGAAAGAGCGCCACGGCCTTCCACTTGCCGTCGATCAAACTCACCGCGGCCTCCACCGCGCAACCGGGCGTGCAATCGAGCCTGGAATGGCGAGCCTTGGCCATCGTTACGCTATCCTTTTTGATACTATAGGCAGTTTTTGTGCGTATGACATGTTCCGCCGCCGCACCTAGTTAGGGGCAACCATCAGGAAAGGAAGTCCCATGCAGGCCATCGGCTATCAAAATCCCGGCCCGATCGACCGGAACGACGCGCTGATCGACATTGATCTGCCCCGCCCCGAGCCCACCGGGCACGATATCCTCGTCGCGGTTCACGCCGTTTCGGTAAACCCTGTCGACACCAAGGTGCGCTCCGGAGCCAAGCCGTTGGCCGGCGCTCACTATCGCGTGCTGGGCTGGGATGCGGCGGGCGTGGTGGAAGCCGTCGGGCCCGACGTCACGCGCTTCAAGGCGGGCGATGCCGTCTACTACGCCGGCGATCTCGCGCGGGATGGCAGCAACGCGCAGTATCACCGCGTCGACGAACGCATCGTCGGCCACAAGCCGCAGCGCCTGGACTGGGCGCAGGCTGCCGCGCTTCCCCTCACCAGCATTACCGCCTGGGAAACGCTGTTCGACCGGTTGCGCCTGGCCGATCCGGTGCCGGGCGCGGCAAAGGCGATCCTGATCATCGGCGGCGCAGGTGGCGTTGGCTCTGTTGCGATCCAACTTGCGCGGGCGCTGACAGACCTGACGATCATTGCCACTGCTTCGCGCGCCGAAACGCAGGACTGGGTGCGCGATCTGGGCGCGCACCATGTGATCGATCATGCGCAGCCGCTTGCCCCGCAAATCACGGCGCTGGGCCTGGGCGCGCCGGCTTGGGTGTTTTCCACGACCCACACCGACCGTCATCTGGCCGACATTGCCGAACTGATCGCCCCGCAGGGCCGCTTTGCCCTGATCGACGATCCGTCCAGCCTCGACGTGATCGCCTTCAAGCGCAAGTCGGTATCGGTCCATTGGGAACTGATGTTTACCCGGTCGTTGTACCAAACGGCCGACATGGCCGAGCAGGGCAAGTTGCTCGATACGGTTGCCGAACTGGTTGACGCCGAACGGATTCGAACCACCCTGACGCAGACACTGAGCCCGATCAACGCCGCCAACCTGATGGCGGCGCACAAGCAGATCGAAAGCAACACCACGCGCGGCAAGATCGTGCTGCAAGGGTGGGCCTGAAGCAAAAGGACCCGAACAATGACCGACACGACCGTCCACCTCATCGCCCGCCTGGTGCCGCAGGCGGGCGATGAGGCGGCTTTGGCAAAAGCCATGCTTGCCCTGATCCCCAAAGTGCAGGCCGAACCGGGTTGCCTCGCCTATACCGCACACGAAAGTCTGGATGCGCCGGGCGTGATCGTCATGGTCGAGGCCTGGGAAAACCAGGCCGCGCTCGACACCCATGCCGCTTTGCTTGGATCGAGCGGCGTGGCAGCGCAACTGGGCGAATTGCTGGCGCAACCACTCGCGCTCGAACGGCTGCGCGCGCTGTAACGCGGCCCTTGTCAGCCAGCCAGCCGCCGCAGGGCCGGCGCTGGCTGGCGGCCATGCCAAAGCGCCACTTTACCAAAGCGCTGGAAAGGCCTTAACAGGCGCGATGATGCCCCGGAACGCCTTTGTCCAAACCGTCGAAGGGGCCACCCTGGCTCGCGCGGATATTCTCGCCCTCATGCCGGCGAACGGTGCGGGCACAGTCAACCTTGTCGCTTGCGATCTGGGCGAGGCGGACCTGGCCGATCTTGATCTTGGCGGGTGGCGATTTGAGCGTTGCAGCCTGCGCAGTGCAGACCTGACCGGCGCCAATCTTGAGCGCACGCAATGGCTGTCTTGCCGTGGCCCGTTTGCAGTCTTCCTGAACGCGGATCTGTCAGACGCCACCATCCAGTCGTGCGACTTCAACAATGCCAATTTGCGCCATGCCCGCTTGACCGGCACGCGCATCACCGGCTGCAAGCTAACCGGCGCCGACTTGACCGATGCCCGGACGATCGACCTGCATTGCGAGGAAGTCTTGCTGGTCGGAGCCAAACTGGCCGGCCTGAGCTTTCGCAAAAGGCATCTCCAGCGCCTGGATTTGAGCCAGGCCGATCTGCGCAAAGTCGATTTCCGGGACGCCACGTTCGAGGCCTGCAGCCTGCGCGACGCGTTGCTGGGCGGCGCGCGCTTTGAAAAGGCAGATCTGCGCGGGGCCCAACTCGACGGGTTGCGCCTGGTCGATGCTGCCTTGTTTCGCGGCGCGACCATATCCCGCGACCAGGCCGCGCAATTGATCGCCGAACTTGGCCTGACGCTTGGCTAGGCGGCGTGGCCCGCCCTGTCACCCGGCCGACTGCAGGGAAAGCTGTACGAGCAAGCCGCCGCGCTGCCCCTCGCGCAGATCCAGGCCACCGCCGTGGAGCGCAACGAGGTTGCGCACGATCGCCAGCCCGAACCCGTCGCCCTGTGGCGTCTCGTCCAGCCGGATGCCGGGCTGCAGTGCCAGTTCGCGCTGGTCGGCCGCAATGCCTGGTCCATCGTCTTCAATGGCCACCAGGATTCGCCCGCCCTCTGCCGAGGCGCTGACCGACACGGCCGTGCGCGCATGACGCGCTGCGTTGTCGAGCAGATTGCCAAGGATTTCTGACAGGTCATGTCCATCAAGGGTCACTGCGAGGCTGCCCGGCACATCAACCGATATGGCCAGGGCCGGATGCAGCGAGCGGATCACGCCCGTGACATCGGCGACTGCAGGCGCCAGCGGCGTCCTGGCGCGATGGGCCACCGCCACGGACCTTGCCCTGGCGAGATGATGGCGGATGACGCTCTCGATCCGGGCGATCTGGCTGGTCGCCAGGGGATTATCTTCGACCGTGAGCGCGAGTGTGGCCACCGGGGTCTTCAACGCATGGGCGAGATTGGCCGCCGACGCCCGAGCGGCATGGAGCGCTGCGGCGCTTTCGCAAGACATGGCGTTGAGTTCGACCGCCAGCGGTTTGAGTTCCGCAGGCTGATCCTCGTCCACTGTCGTTCGCGTGCCAAGGCGAATTTCGCCAAGCTGTTCGCGCAGGAGGGCAATGGGCCGCAGGGCAAGGCGCAGCTGGAACAGCGCCGCCAGCGTGAACAGCACGGCAAGCACGGCAATGACAGACAGCAGGGGCACGAGCGCGGCACGGATCGGCCGGGCGATCACTTGCGGCGGCGCGGCGGCAATGAGAGTCACGGTTCCGCGGCTGGTGCTGATGACTGCCTGCCGGGCATGAACGTGCCCTTCGCCCGCCATCCCCTCGCGCGGAACGGGAAGCGAGGGCGCGGGCAAGGGGCCGGCCGGCGGACGCGGTTCGCCCGGCGGTGGTGGCGGCGCCGGGTCGAGCGCGGGAAAATCCGTCGAACCAATCTCTCCATCCGGACCGATGATCCGCCAGCGCCATTCCGGGCGCAGCGTCATGATCCCGATCCGTTGCTCGATGCGGGTGCGGTCGATCGTCCCATCGTCGCGCACGGCGCCTGCCATCAGGGCGATCTGCGCATCGAGCCGCTGGTCCAGCCCTTCGATCACGAAATGGGTGAGGATGCCCGCGACAGACCATCCCGCAATACCCAGTGCCATCACCGTGGCCACGGCCGACAGCGCCAGCATCCGGGCCCGCAACGACCAGCGCTTCATGGCGTTGCCCCCGCGGTCAGGCGATAGCCCCGGCCGCGCACGGTCTCGATCAGCGTTGCGCCGATCTTGCGACGCAGGCGGCCGATGATGACATCGAGCGTGTTGGAATCGACGTCCGCATCGCCTTCATACATGCGCTCGATCAGGTCGAGCCGTTCGACCACCGCCTCCCGGCGCATCATCAGTTGCGAAAGCGCTCTCCATTCGAACGCGGTGAGACGCAGCGGCAGGCCATCCAGCTCGAACTGCCCGGTCTGGCTTTCGAACACCAGTGGCCCGCAGACCATGTGGGGATTGGCATGCCCGGCGGCGCGCCGCACGATGGCGCGCAACCGCATCATCAGTTCCTCGATGCGGAAGGGCTTGGTCAGATAATCGTCCGCGCCCGCCTTGTAGGCGGAAACTTTGTCCGCCCAGGCCTCGCGCGCGGTCAGCACGAGAACGGGCACGCTCGTCATGCCCTTGCGCCAGTCTGCCAGCACCGCCGCCCCCGCCTTGCCGGGCAGGCCCAAGTCGAGGATCACGGCATCGTAAGGCTCGGTTTCGCCAAGGTGCTGGGCATCGATCCCGTTGTCGACAAGATCGACCGCGCAATTTTCGCTGCGCAGCTTGCGCGCGATTGCCTCGCCAAGGTCGGGATCATCTTCGACAAGCAGAATACGCATGGCCGCAGATTACCGCCGCAGGTTAAACCGAACATGAAACGCCAGCTTCAGGCTGCGTCGGACAAGGCATCATAGAAAAATGCCATCGACAACCCAAGGAGTTGAAAGATGGTCGATTGGAAAAAACCGGTCCGGCACATTCCGCATCGGGTCAAGCTGGCCAGTGGCATGGCCGTGTTGTTCGCATTGGGCGGCGCTGCCGGGGCGGGCGCTGTATCCCTTACCCGGCCGACGGTGGAAATGGCGCCCACGCTTCCCACCGCAATCGCCAAAGTGGCGCAGCGCAGCGGGATCACCACCGTGAAGGGCCGGGTCGCCGAAGTCTATGGCGATCGCTTCATTCTGCAGGACAACACCGGCCGCCTGCTGGTTGACGCCGGCCATGGCGGTTCCAGCCAGATGCGTTCGGGCAATGCCGTGATGGTCCAGGGTCGATACGAGAACGGCCAGATGCACGCCTCCTATCTCGTCGATCCACAAGGCAGCGTCACCCAGGTCGGTGGTCCGCCGCCGCCGCCACCCCCTCCGCCTCCGCCGGCGCATGGTCCGGGCCATGACGCACCGCCGCCCCCTCCCCCTCCGCCTCCGCCTCCGCCTCCGGGAGCCGGACCCAACCCGCTACCGCCGGGTACGGGCGCAAACCCGCCGCCGCCGCCCTTGCCCAACGGCGGCGCTGCACCTCCCGCTCCTCCGCCGCCGGATGCCAGCCGCGCCGACAATCGCCCCGGCCCGGCCAATCCGCCCGCGCCGCCCGCGGGGCTGGACACCAAGTAATGACCCTGGACAGCCGCGCTATTGCTTGGCGCGGCTGTCGCCTCACCCTTTGCAGACTGGCATCCGGCCCGCAGCAGGCAGGATCGGCGCCGGGCGCGCCGCAGCGCGTGCGGCGAATTGCCAGCATCGGCCCGATCTGGTAATGCCCTGAAATTCTACGACTGATCATGTCAACCGCAGGAGCGTGAAATGGACCGGAAGACGCGCTGATTTCGCCCGTCGCTTTCCTGATTCCGGTACCATCATGTCATCCTTCCTCACGCTCGAATCCGTGGCCCTGGCCACGCCTGTCGGTCAGCCGCTGTTTTCCGGCCTGTCGCTCAATCTCGGCCGGGAATGTGTCGGCGTAGTTGGCCGCAATGGCGCGGGCAAATCCACGCTGCTGCGCGCGATCCTCGGCACGATCCCGCCTCAGGCCGGCACGATCACCGTGAACGGCACGATCGGCATGCTCGGCCAGGCCGTGGCGCCCGGCACCGAATCGGCAGCGTCTGCCCTGGGTGTTGCCGCCCACCTCGCCCGACTGGACCGCATCGAAGCCGGCGCTGGCACGGAACACGATTTTGCCGAAGCGGACTGGACCCTGCCCTATCGGCTGGCCGATGCCCTGGCCAGCGTGGGCATGCCAGCACCCGACCTTGGGCGCCCACTGGCCAGCTTCAGCGGTGGCGAGCGGACCCGGCTGGCGATTGCCCGCGTGCTGATCGCGTCTCCCGACCTCTTGTTGCTCGACGAACCCACCAACAACCTCGACGCGGATGGCAGGGCGGCCATTGCCGATCTTCTGGCCAACTGGCGCGGCGGCGCGCTGCTCGTCAGCCATGATCGCCATCTACTCGAAGGGGTGGACCGGATCGTCTCGCTTTCGCCGACCGGGGTAGCGGTCCACGGCGGTGGCTGGTCATCCTGGGTCGAAGCACGTGACGCGGCAAAAGCGCGCGCCGAGGCAAACCTGACCGAGGCGCAACGGCAAGCTCGCACCGCCCGGCGCGAAGCACAGGCCGCGCACGAGAGACAGGCACGGCGCGATCGCAGTGGTCAGGCCTATGCCGCCAGCGGCAGCGCGCCGAAAATCCTGCTTGGCCGGCAACGCGAGCGCGCGCAGAACAGCGGTGGCCGTGGCCATACCCTTGCCCAGCAGCGCATCGAAGCGCAGGCGTCGGCACTCGAAGCGGCACGGTCCCATGTCGAGGTGGCAACGCCGCTCAAGATCGTGTTGCCACCGTGCGGCCTGCACGCGAACCGGCTTGCCCTCGCGTTTGACGGCGTGACATGGGAGGCTGGCGGGCGCACCATTATCGATAGTCTGTCATTCGACCTGCACGGCCCCGCACGCGTGGCGTTGACCGGCCGCAACGGCACCGGCAAGTCCTCGGTGCTGCGGCTTGCAGCAGGCCTGGCCATGCCAACCCGCGGCCGGATCGAACGCCCCGTGGCGCACGCCCTCCTGGACCAGACGGTAAGCATGCTTGATCGCGCGACCAGCCTGATTGACAACATGCGCCGGCTCAACCCCGGACTGGACGATAACAGCGCCCGTGCCGCGCTCGCCAGGTTTGCCTTCCGCAACACCGAGGGCGACAAGCTGGTCGGGCAGTTGAGCGGCGGGGAATGCCTGCGCGCCGGCCTGGCCTGTGTGCTATCGGCGCGCACCACGCCGCAATTGCTGATGCTCGACGAACCGACCAATCACCTCGACATCGCATCCATCGAGATTATCGAGCAGGCGCTGCGCGACTACGACGGCGCGCTGCTGGTGGTCAGCCACGATGGCGCGTTCCTGGACGCGATCGGCATTGCACGGCAGATCCAACTCTGACCTGCACAGGCAGGGCCGCCGTTGACCGGACCCTGTTGCGCGCGCCGGTCGATCGCTGGTGGCTCACGCCCGGTTCACCGCCACTTGGCCTGTGATACGGCCTACCACCGTGCCGGATCGTTGATCTGGCGCAGCAGGTTTTCTTGCCAGTCGGGGGTGGAAAGGAGTTCCTCCATCATGAAAAAGCCCAGCCGGCGATAGCTTTCCCACTGCGCCTCGTCGAAGAACTGGTCCCCGGTGGTTTCGTGCGGAAAGGCGGAGTGCGCCGTGGCATAGCCGGTGACATCGGCCGAAACCCCTTCGCACAGGCGCGGCTTGATCCACACGATATGCCCGATCACGCCATAGGAATTGTCATCCTCGGGCACTGTGCGGCCATGAACTTCGAGTAGCAGGCAGAACGCGCGGTCGATCGGGCTCGCCGCCGTCCCTGGCGCGCTGCGCCGCGCCGCCCGCAGGCGCCAGTCCTCCTCCTCGCCATTGAGGAACAGGGAGGCGGCCGTGCTGCCCACCAGGTGCTGCACTTTGGTGGGCTTGGCCACTTCCAAGCCAAACCCCAGGTCGATCCGCGCCTTTCGCGCCAGATTTTCCAGGTCTTCGAACACAAAGCCGGGATCGGCACCATTGTCGGCCACCACGATCGTGCGGACCCGCCGCCGCAGCAGTTCGTAAGCGCCGCTGTTCTCGAAATGGCCACCGTCGGACAGATAGACGCGGCTGTAGCGGCGGGTGAAATAGCCGCGCATTTCCGAACCGAGATAGAAGAACGTGCGGAACAGCCGCGATGTGAAATGCCAGGCTTTCCGCTTGCGCGGTTCGCCCTCGCTTTCGCGCAGCAGCATGTCCACATGCCACCAATAGCCCAGGCGGATATTGGCAAAGCACAGCGCCAGCGACCCACCCAGCGTGGTGCGCGATCCCATCCCGGTTGACGCCGCCGCCCCGGAAATCGCACACAACTGCCCCAGCGAAAGCCCTTCCACGCCGGCCGCTTCCAACGCGCTCCAAGCAAAGAACGCGCCCGTCGGCGTGCCCGGTGTCGTGGCGTTGACGAACAGCCCCTCGGGCGCAAAGACCATCGGCACGCCCTTGCGATCGCGTTCCAGCAACTGCGAATGGGCGCTGCTGACCGTTTCATTGAGCGTGACGTTGATCAGGTGCAGCGGCGCCAGGGTGCGCTGTTGCTGATAGACGGCGATCGGCACCTGGTCGCCCGGATCGGTCTCGGTGATCGGCTTGGCCGCGTCACCTCCCTTGCCCGGCCTGGCTTCGGGACGGGGGAGACCGCCTTGCAGCCGGTTGATGTTGGTCGCCCCAACATACGCCCGCGTCAGCCGCGCGGCATAGATGCCATGGAGCGACGAAAGGTTGATGAATCCGGTGGCCCAGCCCGTGGCCATCATCAGGCCCAGCACCACGACAAGCGCGATCGCCACAATTTGCCCGTTCCATCGCCCTGGCAAGCCGGACACCCAGCGCTGCCCATCGAACAACAGGGCCTGCACCGTCACATCCGCCCCCACCGAAACCAGGCCATAGAGCAGCACCCCGGCCGCCAGCGCCAGGGTCCAGACATGGCGCCCCAGCATCGCCGCCAGCTTGCCATCGCCACTCACCCAACCGGGCAACTTGTTGATCAGCCAGGCGCCCAGCGGCGCGAGCGCCAGGCCTAGCGCCTGGCGCAGGCCAATCCCGGCCTGGTTCTGGCGCGCGATCCAGTCATAGGCACTCAATCCCAAGGTGTTGATCGTGGCCAGTGCCGCCAGGCCCAGCGACAGCCCCAGCAGATTGCCGCCCCAGCGCGTCAACCGGCTGCGTACGTCGGCGGTATAGGCATCATCGGGCGCCACTTTGGCATGCTGGGACAGGTAAGCGGCCAGAAGTGCGGCCAACGCACCGATCACCGCCAGAAGCACACCCGCCAGCACCATCAGGCTGGCCCCCTCGCCAGACGGAAACTGGCGCCAGGCGGCCCATCCCACGCCAATGGCAGCCAGCCACAGCACGATGCCGGCCGTGAGCCGCGCCCAGGCAGGGCTTTGTTTGTCCCGGCTGCGCTGGTCCTGACCGCGCCCGGCAGAGGATAGCACTTCCGTGTACCAATAGCCCAACCACACCGCCAGGGTGACAAAGGCCAGCGCCAGCACCGGCCACCACAGCAGGCTGGGCAGCAGGTGGAACGGCTGGGCACAGGCACCAGCGCGCACCGGTTGCAGGCAGCCCGCCGCATTCGCCGCCATCGGCGCGGCGGAAAGCGGCGCGCGCAAGGTTCCGTTCGGATCGGCATTCGCCACCGTCCAGGCCGTCAGCCCGGTCATCACCGTGGCCAGAAACACCACCGACAGCAGGAAGACATAGAGCATCGCCAGCCAGTTGCGCGCCATATAGGCGGCTGCGGGCAGATAGTCCGACGCGCCGTTTGGCGCCAGATAGCGGCTATGCTCGCGCAGCCAGCGTACCGGGTGGCGCAAGGTCCGCCCATCCCACCGCAGCAGCGTGGCGTCCGAACGCGATGAAAGCACGGCCTGTGCCAGATTGGCTTCATCCAATATCACGCTATCGGTTGCGTCAAGGCCGGCATTGCCACCCCGCGCGCTGTCGGGCAGGAACAGGCTGCCCAGGAAACTGCCGAAATAGCCGCCGCCGGAAACAGTGGAACAGTAATCGAAATCGAGCAGACGCCCTGCACGCGCCAGCGCCTGGGCCAACCCCAGGCTCAAGGTGGCGCTGCGAATGCCGCCGCCCGAAAACGCCACGCCCATCGTGCCGGGCGGCACCGCCGCATCGATTTCCGGCCCCTTGCCGCCCACCCACTGGCGCAACAACGCGCGCCGCGCGTCGATGGCATTGTCCGTCGCCTTCGCCTCGTCCATCTCGGCCCCCTTGTCCTGTCTACTCATCCTGCCGGCTCACCCAACTGGCTCACCCCGCCGCCTGCCGCCGCGAAAACGCCCCGATCAGCATCGGAATGCCGGCCAGCAGCGCCGAAATCGTGGCGTTGAGATTGTCCCCCTGTTGCGCCGCGCCATAGGCCACCAGCAGCAGGCCCAGCGGCACCCCCACCAGCAGCGGCCAGCGCGCCAGGTTCCAATCCCCCTGGGGCATGCGCGCCCGCCAGCGGCGAATGGTCTTGGGCCGCTCGGCCTGGCGCACGAACATGGCAAAGCTCTCGTTGAACAGGCGTGGTCCCGGCTCGAGCGTGACCAACCGCCGCCGCACCAGGGAACGCAGCACGAGCGAGGCATGGATGTTGACATGGTGCCCACGGGCGATGGCATCGAGCACCACGCATTCCGCCTGGGTGGAAGCAAACCACAACTGCTCGTAATATTCGATCAGGTGCACGCGCAGGAAATCGATCGCGGCGGGCACGGTGGGCAGCTTGATGCCACTGGCCCAGGCGCACAGCGCAGCGGGCCGCGCGCCTTCCGACAGGCTATCGACCCCGGGCAAGAGCGTGGCCACGATATGGCGGGGCAGATGCCGCAATTCGTGCAACAGCGCCTTGGCAGGCGCCAACAACGCCTCGTCCTCATCCACCATGGCGCGGTCGATCAAGGGCCCGCCGTCTTTCGGCGTATGGGTCACGAACGTCTGGAAAAACCGCGCCCAGCGCAGCTCTTCAAGGCCCGCCGTTCGCTCCACCTGCCCGGCGTTTTCCGCGTCCACCACATCGAGGATGCGTTCCAGCGGGGTGAGGTCGGAATAGACCACCAGTTGTCGTAGCTTGCCATTGCGCACGGCGCGGTCGGCCTGCTCCAGAAAGACCAGCGCCGCACGGCGCCGCGCGGCATCGCGCAGCAGCAGCGACAGGCCATAGACCTGCAGGATACCCGCCTGGGGCATCAGCCCGGCTGCCAGAGTCCGCACATCCTGATCGCCCAGCTTGGCCGGATCGGGGTAGAGCAGCACATCGGACAGGTCGATGGTGACGCTGCCTGCCGCATCTTGCGCGTCCAGTTCGCCCATCAGCGCTTCCCGGCTGGCATGATCGCCACCCACCACCAGCAATCGGGGCGCGGTGCGCACGCCGGCCACTTCCGGCGCAGCCACGCCCAGCGGCACCCCGAACCCGCACAGCGCGCGCAGCACAAGGCGGGGCAACCAAAGCCACAGCGCGACCAGTGGAACCACGCCGAACACCAAGAGAGCCAGCCAATCGAGCGGCGGCAACCATTCGATGTCGTAACTGCCGCCGTTGCGGCCTTGCCCCAAGTCAGTTGGCGCCGCCACACCATCGCCGAACCAATGGCCCTGGCGCATGGACCAGATGGCAGAAGCAAGGGCCGATGCCGGCCACTGCGTGGACGCCGGCTCCCCGTCTTCCCGCTGCTGGCTGCGCACCAGGCGCCCGATGCAGGCGTTGCGCTCCGCTTCCTGCCCGGCCAGCGTGAGCCCATCGACGGGAATGCCCTGGCATTGCGCCGTGGCCACCAGATGGGCGCGGCGATCGCGATCGACATCGGCCAGCCGCGCGGCGATGGCCTGGTCGTTGCGATGATGCGCCACGGAAAAGGCACGCGCATCCAGCCACACCAGTGTGCCGGGCACCAGCGCCATCAAGGCGATCAATCCCACCACCAGGTGGTGAAACGGCCGCTCTGCCTTCGGTGTCAGGGCTTCGTCGCTATCAGGCTGGGCACAGACCCACACGCCCATGCTCACCACCGCCGCCGGCACCGCCAACGCGCAAAAGGCCAGGGCCGGCGCCATCGTGTGCAGCGTCAGGGCAAGGACCAGGGCCACGATCAGGATGCCGATGGCCAGGGGCCCCACGCGCCGCGCCAGCCAGGCATAGACCTCCGCCCCGGCCTGGTGCGGCCAAAGATCGGCCCAGCGCGCCGGTGGGCATAGTCCGGGCAAGCCCGGCTTCACCCGCAGGCCCAACAGCAATCCGCCGGCCACCAGCACCATCAGTACCAGCAGCGCCAGTGCGCTCCACAACGCCAGGCTGGTCGTGCGCGCGGCAACCGCGTCGGTTTCGGCCAGGTTGCTCCAGACCAGCACCACCCAACTGGTGCCCGGCACCGGCATGGCGGCAAAGCTGGCCTGGCGCCCGCCATAGCGCGCGTTGAAATGCAGCACCTCGGGCTTCCCGCCCAGCGCATCGGGGCGTGCCAAGGCCACGATCTTTCCGGGGATGGCACGATCAGCCTCCGCCTGCTCCGCCAGGTTTTCCAATCCGGCGTGGCCGCGCTGGGCATGAAAGATCACCGGCAGGCGCAGATCGTCACCCGCCCAGTTGCGCGTTTCCACCACCATGAAGCGCTGATCGGGGCGTAGGTTCGCCAGGCGGGCAGGCTGCAAAAGCGCATCGAGCTGGAATGCCCCTGCCGCATAGCGATCGGCCTGGCCGGGCTCTCCCTGCAGGCGGGCCGCCAGCACGGCGGTATCCAGCCCCATGGTTTGCGAACGCACGCCGCTGGCGAGCCATGCAATGCTTCGCGAATTGGCCGTGGTGGTGTTGGCCGTCTCGGGCTGGTCGCGCAGGCGCTGGAAATAGTCCCGCCCACTCAGATCCACGGCCACCGGCCGCCGCGGGCTGAGCGAGCAAAGGCGGCCATCGGCCGGGACAGCCACGTTGTCGCCCGGTTTCACCCGGGGCGGCAACATGCCGTCTTCATACAGCACGTTCGCTTCGGCAAAGCCTGCACACGAAATGTCGGGCCTTTCACCGGCCAGCAGCGTGGCCAACTGACGCGCCTGCGCATGCACTTGCGTGCCGATCGCGCGCGCCAGGTTCTGCGCGGTTGTCGCCGCGGCGCGTGCGGTCGATTGCCGGCCGGCATCGGTATCGTGCGCCAGCAACACCATGAACAGCGCCAGCACCAGCGCGGCGGGTACCCCGGCCAGCATGGCAATCACTTCGATCCGGCGGGACGATTGCCCCGCGCCCATCAGTTGAAAACGCAGGAACGGCAGAAGTACCGCCAGGAACAGCAGCACCAGCAGCGCGCCCATCCGCTCCACCGGCATGGTTTCGAGCCAGCGTTTGGTCATGGCCGATTGCGGCATCAGCGCCACGACGTAACACGCCGTGGTCCCCGCCGGATTGGCGCCAGCACCACCGGTTGCGCCACCGCACGGCTGGCTCACCGCGTTGGGTACCAGGAACGGTTTGATATAGGCCAGGTAATCCTCGCCACCCACGCTCATTGCCACCACGTCGCGCACGGCGCCGATGGCAATGTCGTGCCCGCCTTCGGGCGTGCCCTCGCCGCTTTTGGCACCCAAGCCGCTGCCGATCTCGCGCGCCAGGTTGCGTCCCATGGCGCCGGTCTCGGCCAACCCGCTGATAGTATCGATCGGCAGGGGCGGATCGCCCAGTTGCGCGACAATATGGCCGCTGCCGTCCACCAGAAGAAAGTGCGAAATCGGCGTGTCTTCCACGCTGGTGTTGATCAGCCGGTCCAGCGGCACGCGCGCCATGAAGCAGGCAATGATCTTGCGTGGTCCGGCGTCGGGATCATTGCGGATGGCACCGGCAACTTGCAGGCGAATGCCCTGGCCTGGATGTTGGCCCTGTTCATAGCCGATGGCGATGGAACGATCGTCCAGCTTCGCATTGATCACGTCGTCGCAGGTGTTGTTCTCGTCGACGCCGTAGATATGCAGGATATATCGCCCCAGGTCGGGGTGGAACATCACCAGGGTCTGGTTCGCCGCCGAAGACGTCACCGCTGCGGTCTTTGCGTTTTTCTGTTGCTCGTCTTGTTTCGGGGCAGCATTCACATTGGCTCGCGCCATGCGCTCGATATCCAGCGGCCAGGATTGCAGCCCTTGTGCGGCGATTTCCACGAGGTGGAAATTGCTCTTGTGCGTGCTGTTGACGACGATCAAACTATGAACAAAAGCAACCAAACCAACGCCAAGGCTGGTTAACGCCACCAGGACTGCACAGACGCGCAGCCAATAAGGCAAAACCCGCCTTGGCGCCGCAGATGCCGCATCTGAACCAACCGATTTCTGTGAATCCACCATACCGGCTGCCCCCGCTTCCGGCCCTGCAAGACACGAATCTTGGTATTTATTGCAGGATTACGAAAGCTAACACGGAGCAGCACTTGGGCAATAGCAATATTTTTAATTTCAAATTGGTGGTTTCGTGATCAAGGCAACTGCCGACTTGGAGGCTGATTCAAAATTCGCCGGAAGGCGAAGTTTGGGTTCGGCACCGGCAGCCTCTCCGAAACTACGTCGCAGACGTAGTTCGGGTCGGGCTTTCACGCAAAACGCGGCGCGCGGCGATGCGCAAAGGCGGCGATGCCTTCCGCGGCCTCGGCCCCGGCGCCGGCCTGGGCAATGCGCACCACTTCCAGGTCAAGCTGGGTGGCCAGGTCGTTTTGCAGGCTCTCGGCAAGCAGTGCGCGGGCGCCGGCGATGGCAGCAAGCGGCCCCTGCGCCAGGCGTTGCGCCACGGCCAGGCCCTCGGCGTGCAGGTCCTCGGCCGCCACGGTGCGGGTGACCAGGCCAATCGCCGCGGCTTCCTCTGCGCCGATGCGGCGGTTGGTCAGGATGATCTCCTGCGCGCGGCGCAAGCCCACCACGCGTGGCAGTGTCCAACTCATGCCGCCATCGGGGGTCAGCCCCACCATGCCATAGGCGGCGGTGAAGTGCGCCCCGGGCGCAGCCAGCACCACGTCGCCCAGGATCGCCAGGCTCAGCCCCGCGCCCGCCGCCGGGCCGTTGACCAGCGTGACCAGCGGCTTGCCCATCTGCGCCAGCTTGAGCACGCTGCGATGCACCGCGCCTGCCAGCGCGAAGAGAAAGGCCGACGGCCCCTCGCTCGCCGTGCCGAACGCGCTCACGTCACCCCCGCCGCAAAACAGCTTGCCCATGCCGGTCAGCACCACGCAGCGCACCGCGGTATCGGCAATCGCCGCATCCACCTGCTGTTCCAGCCGCAGCGCGGTGGGCATGTCCAGCGTGTTGCCCGCCGTCGGGCGGTTGAGCGTCAGGATCGCCACGGCATCGTGCCGTTCCAGCACCACCAGATCATCGTTCATGCGCAGGCCTCCATCGCTTCGCGGCCCAGCCGGGCCAGGCGGGGGAAGGCTTTCGCCCGCTCCGCCGCCTGGGCGTTGGCCGCCGTGCCGCGCAGCACGCGGCCCTTGATCCCGTGAAAGATCGCGGCCAGCCGGAAGAACTGGAACGCGACATAGAAATCCCAGTTGGCAATGCCATCCCGCCCCGTGCGCGCGCAATAGCGGGCCATATAGTCCGCCTCGCTCGGCAGGCCCAATGGCACAGGGTCCGCCCCGCCCAGTCCCGCCACGATGTCGGGCGGCATGCGATAGAGCATGGCGTGATAGGCAAAGTCCGCCAGCGGGTGCCCCAGCGTGGACAATTCCCAGTCCAGCACCGCCAGAACGCGCGGCTCGCTGGGGTGGAAGATCATGTTGTCGCAGCGGAAATCGCCGTGGACCAGAGTGGTCGTATCATCGTCGGGAATGGCCGTGGGCAGCCAGGCGACCAGCGCGTCCATATCGGCGTCGCGGCCGGCAAGCTCGTCTTCCAGGTATTGCCGCGTCCAGCGCCCGATCTGCCGCGCGAAGTAATTGCCCGGCCTGCCATAGTCGGCCAGGCCCACTGCCACGTGGTCCACGCCGTGCAGCGCGGCGATCACGCGGTTCATCTCATCGAAATAGGCGGCCCGATCGGCCTTGGGCACCTCGGCAAAGCTCGTGTCCCAGAACACGCGCCCGTCTACCATGTCCATCACGTAGAACGCGCTGCCGATCACGGCATCGTCGTCGCACACGCCCAGGATGCGCGCCACCGGCACGTCGCTTGTCGCCAGGGCCTGCTGCACGCGCGCTTCGCGCAGCACGTCGTGCGCGCCTTTGAGCACGGCGCCGGGCGGCTTGCGCCGCAAGACATAGCGCGCGCCCGGCGTTTCCAGGCGATAGGTGGGGTTCGATTGCCCGCCGTTGAACTGCCCAATGGTCAGCGGCCCGGCAAAGCCATCGACATGGGCCGAAAGCCACGAAGCCAGCGCGCCTTCGTCCAGCGCGGTGCGCACCGCGCCTACGCCGGCATTGGCCTGCGCGATCTGCGCCGCGTCGAGCTTGTCAGTGGGCATCGACGGTTTCCTGGGCCTGCTTCCAGTCGCGCTTGATCTTCTTGGCCAGGCTCCACTTGTGCACTTCGGTGGGGCCATCATAGATGCGGAACGCACGGATTTCGCGGAACACCTGCTCCACGATCGTCTTGTCGGTCACGCCGGTGCCGCCCATCACCTGCACGCAACGATCGGCCACGCGCATCAGCGCTTCGGACACGGCCACTTTGGCCATGCTGCTTTCCGCAGTGCCCAGGCTGCCGGTGTCGAGCACGCCCGCGCACCAGTCGATCATCAGTTCCGCCTGCTTCAGGTCGATCAGGTTTTCGGCGAGCATGAAGCCCACGCCCTCGTGGTCGATCAACGGCTTGCCAAAGGCCATGCGGCGATTGGCATAGTCGCTGGCAATCTCGTTGGCGCGCTGGCATGCGCCAAGCCAGCGCATGCAGTGCGAAAGGCGCGCGGGCGAAAGGCGGATCTGCGCATACTTGAAGCCTTCGCCCGCCTGGCCCAGCATCTGGTCGGCCGGCACGCGCAGGTTTTCGATCGTCACCGTGGCATGGCCGCCCGGCATCGAGGTATCGATCGTATTGGGCACGTGGTCGATGCGGATGGCAGGATCGGGCAGGTCGACCAGGAACATGCACGCCCCGCCCTGGCTGTCCGCCTCATCCGACCGGGCCATCACGATGCCCACTTGCGCGCCATCGGCCCCGGTGATGAAGCACTTGGTGCCATTGACCACCCAGTGGTTGCCGTCCTTGCGGCAGGTGGTGATCATCATCGAAGGGTCGGATCCCGCGCCTTGCAGTTCGGCCGGCTCGGTCATGAAAAAGGCCGAACGCGCGCGGCCTTCCACCATCGGTTTGAGGAAGCGCTCGCGCAAATGGGCATCGCCCACTTTGCCCAGCAGGTACATGTTGCCTTCATCGGGCGCGGCGGTGTTGCAGGCCAGCGGGCCCAGCGGGGAAAGCCCGGTGGCGGCAAGTACCACCGCGGTTTCGCGCTGGGTCAGGTGGCCCCCGCCGGGAAGGATATGCGGGGTCAGCACGCCCGCCGCGCGCGCCTTTTCGCGCAGTTCGCGCACCAGGTCGTCGGTCGGCGCGCCATGGTGGTCGCGCCGACCGTCTTTTTCATAAGGCACCACCACGGCGCGCACGAAGGCTTCCACCTTCCGCGCCAGGTCTTGCGCCGCTGCCATCCCGATCCCGCTCATCACCCTCTCCCTTTTCTGTTCGGCCCGGCGTCTTGGTGTCAGCGCGGCGCCATGCGGATCGCGCCGTCCAGGCGGATCACTTCGCCGTTGAGCATCGGGTTGGTCACGATCGCTTCCACCAGCTTGGCATATTCGGCCGGCTGGCCCAGGCGGCTGGGGAACGGCACTTGGTTGCCGAGCGAATCCTGCGCTTCCTGCGGCAGGCTGGCGAGCAGCGGTGTCCAGAAAATGCCCGGCGCGATGGTGTTGACGCGAATGCCGAAGCGGGCGAGTTCGCGGGCGATCGGCAGGGCCATGGCCACCACCCCGCCTTTGCTGGCGGCATAGGCCGGCTGGCCGATCTGCCCGTCGAACGCGGCGACGCTGGCGGTGTTGACGATCACCCCGCGCGCACCATCGGCATCGAGCGGCTCGGCATCGAAAATGCGCGCGGCGAATTTCGACAGCACGTTGAACGTGCCGATCAGGTTGATGTTGATGATCCGGGCGAAATCGGCCAGCGGCAGCGGCTGCCCTTCGCGGTTGAGCACTTTGGCCGGCGGGCCGATCCCGGCGCAATTGACCAGGATCCGCGCCTTGCCGTTCAGGCCTTCGGCCTCGGCAATGGCATCGGCCACGGCGTCTTCGTCGGTGACGTTGACCGCCTTGAACAGGCCGCCGATTTCCGCCGCCTTGGCCGTGCCCAGTTCGGCATTGAGATCGAACAGCGTGACCTTGGCCCCGCGCGCGGCAAGCAGTTCGGCCGTGGCCGCGCCCAGGCCCGAGGCCCCGCCGGTCACGATCGCCGCAACGCCATTGATATCCATGAATGCATCTCCCGCAGATTATCGATTTGCTGATGTCTTAGACGGCTTTGCCGATGGGCCTCACTGGCCGAAAAACGAGGGTGCCCTCATCCGGCCAGCGCGCGCGCAATCACCATGCGCTGGATATCGGATGTGCCTTCATAGATCTGGCACACGCGCACATCGCGATAGATCTTGGCCACGCCATATTCCTCCAGGTAGCCATAGCCACCCAGGGTCTGGATCGCGCCCGAAACCACCGCCTCGGCCGTTTCGGAGGCCACGAGCTTGGCCATCGACGCTTCGGTCAGGCACGGCGCGCCGGTCTGCTTGACGGCGGCGGCATGCAGCACCAGTTGCCGCGCCGCTTCCAGCCGGGCGGCCAGATCGGCCAGGCGGTGCCCCACCGCCTGGTGGGCGATGATCGGCTGGCCGAAGCTGCGCCGTTCCCTGGCATAGTCGAGCGCAATGGCCATGGCGGCGTCGGCCATGCCGATGCACTGCGCGGCAATGCCGATGCGCCCGGCTTCCAGGTTGGACAGCGCGATGCGATAGCCCTCGCCGGGCGCACCCAGCACCATGGCATCGGGCACGAACACGTCGTCAAAGCGGATCGCGCACGTGTCCGAGGCCCACTGCCCCAGCTTGTGCTCCACTTTGTCCACGACATAGCCAGGGCTATCGGTCGGGACCAGGAACGCGGTCATGCCCTTCTTGCCCGCTGCCGGGTCGGTCATGGCAAAGACGATTGCCAACCGGGCGATCCGGCCATTGGAAATGAACTGCTTGGCCCCGTTGAGGCGCCAGCCACCGTCCACCCGGTCGGCGCGGCAGCGCAGTGCAGCGGCATCCGATCCGGCGTCGGCCTCGGTCAGGGCAAAGGCCCCGGTGGCGCGGCCTGCGACCAGATCGGGCAGGAAGCGCTCACGCTGCTGTTCGCTGCCATAGCGCAGGATGCCGGCCACGATCAGGCTGTTGTGGATCGAAACGATGGTCGACAGCGCGCCGTCGCCCGCAGCGATCTCCATCAGTGCCAGGGCATAGGACACTGCGTCGAGCCCGGCCCCGCCCTCGCTTTCGGGTGCGGTCATTCCCATCAGGCCCAATTGCGCAAGCTGCGCAAAGAGTTCGGGCGGATAGCCACCGGCCGCTTCGAACGCGCGGGCCTGCGGGCGCAACTGCTCCTGGGCAAAGGCATGGACCATGTCGCGCACGGCAATCTGGGTTTCATCGAGAATCATAAAACTGACCGGACTATTGTTTACTCATGAGTAGATTGCCTTCTGCCTGGTATCGTGTCAACACGGCAGCGTTCCGCGCATGGAGTTAAATCTTGCCGCCTGCCGATTCCCCGTTCCAATCCCCGCAACAGCGCAGCAAGGCGCGCGCCGCCAAGCGCGAGGCGGTGCTGCGCGCGGCGGTGCAGATGTTCAACGAGCGCGGCTTTCACCAGACCTCGCTGGATGACGTTGCCGCGAGCCTGGGCATCTCCAAGCCGACGATCTACCACTACCTGGGCAACAAGGATCAGGTGCTGCTCGAATGCGTCACCATCGGCCTGTCGCAACTGCTTGAGGCGGCCGAACAATCGCGCCAGAGCGCGGGCACCGGGGCCGATCGGCTGATCGCCTTTCTCACCCGCTATGCCCAGGTCAACATGGACGATTTCGGGCGATGCGTGGTGCGCACCGGGGCAGAGGCGCTTGGCCCGGAAAGCCGGGCACAGTTCCAGGCGCTCAAGCGCAAGATCGACACGGCGATGCGCGAACTGATCGAAGAAGGCGTGGCCGATGGCTCGCTCGCCCCGGTCGATACCAAGCTGCTGGGCTTTGCCCTGGCCGGTGCGCTCAACTGGCCGGGCCGCTGGCACGATCCGGGCGGCGCCCTGCAGCCGGCGCAAATCGCGCAGCAATTGGTCGCCATGCTCGCGCAAGGTTTCCTGCCGCGCTAGGGCGCGCGCTGCTTCCATCGGCGGGCGCGCGCTGCCACAGGCGCGGATCGGCCAGGTGGATCGGCAGCGACAGGGCCAGCGGCAGGGCGATCCATGGCCAGGGCGCACCAACCAGCGCCGCGCGCAGGCCCAGCACGATCAGCGCCGCCGGGCCCAGCATGACCAGCACCAGGCCCAGACGCCGCCTGCGCGCAAGCAGCCAGGCCGCCTCCAGCACCAGTGCGGCCAGCATCACGTCGGCCGCATGGCCCGAGGCGAAATAGGCCTGCATGGCCGTTCTAGAACGGCCCATTGAGTTGCACGACCTGCAAGTTGAGCAGGCCCGCCACCGTGACCCAGGCCAGGTAGGGAAGCAGCAGCGCCGCTGCCAGGCGCGAAATGCGCAGGCAATAGACGATCAGCAGCGCAATGGAGCACCACAGCGCGATCAATTCGAAAAAGGCCCAGTCCGGCCGTTGCAGGCGAAAGAACAGCAGGCTCCACAATATGTTGAGGAAGCCATTGAGCGCGAAAAGGCCGATCACCGTGTCGGACGTGCGCACATCCCGCGCCCCGCGCCAGGCCGTGACCCCCGCCGTGGCGGCCAGCGCGAAAATCAGCGTCCAGGCAATCGGAAAGACCGGGCGCGGCGGGGTGAAGGCCGGCTTGTGCAAGCCCTGATACCAGGGCCCCAGATCCGTGATCGTGCCGCCCAGGAGCGCGATGACCAGCGCCGCGACGACCGCGATCCCCACCGGCATGGCCCATGGCCGGCTCATGGCGCGGGGCTTTCTGCAGGGCTGCGGGCAATACCCAGCAGGTGCGCGCAATCCTTGAGGAAAATGCGCAGGTGGGCCCAGGGGTGCTGCCGTACCAGCCGTTTGTTCATATAGGCCTGCCAGGTAAGCTGTTGCACATCGCGATCGGCGCACATCGCCACGAAGCGTTCGCGGCGCTTGTCGCTGGAATACCAGAAGCGCTGCATCATGCCCAAGATCCAGAACACCCGGCCATGCGCGCGCAGGAAATCGCGGCGTGCCTGGCGCAGCACCGCCGGATTGCCGCTGGCCAGGAAAGCCAGCGCGGTCTGCGCCGCGATGCGCCCCCCGGCCATTGCATAATAGATACCCTCGCCCGAGGCCGGGGCAACCACTCCGGCAGCATCGCCCGCCAGCAGCACGTCGCGCCCGTTGTCCCAGCGCTTCAACGGCTTGAGCGGAATTGGCGCGCCTTCGCGGCGGATTGTCTCGCAGCGCGCCAGGCCCATGTCCTCGCGCATCAGCTGCACCGCGCCACGCAGCGAAAAGCCCTTGCGCGCGCTGCCAACGCCCACGCTGGCCGTCTCGCCATGGGGAAAGACCCAGCCATAGAAATCGGGCGACACCCGACCCTGGTAGAGCACATCGCAGCGCCCACCATCAAAGCCCCGCCCCGCCTGGCCCTCGCCCGTCTCGACCGGCGCGCGGATCACCTCGTGATAGGCAAAGACGCAGGGGTTGCGGCCGGCACCGGGCACATGCGCGCGCGCGATGGCCGAACGCGCACCATCGGCGCCGATTACCAGCCGGGCGCGTACGGCGTGCATGGCGCCGCCGCGCTGGGCGCGATAAGAGACGATCGCGCCACCCGCAGCGTCGTGCGTGATGCTTTCATACGTTCCGACGCGCCGCTCTGCCCCCGCCGTGGCCGCGCGCTGGCGCAGCCATTCGTCGAACGCAGCGCGGTCCACCATGCCGACATAGCCGATGTCGCCCACTGGCATGTCCACCGCGCGGCGAGACGGGGCGACCATGCGCGCCGCGCGCGCGCGCGCCACCAGCAGCGCTTGCGGCACATCGAATTCTTCCAGCAGCCGCGGCGGCACGGCACCGCCACAAGGCTTGATCCGCCCCGCCCGGTCGAGCAGCAGCACCGAACACCCGGCGCGGGCCAGGTCCCAGGCCGCGGTCGCGCCGCTTGGCCCACCGCCCACGACCACCACATCGAAAGTGGCGTCCGGTGTCATACGCCCACCGACTGCAGGCGGGCGGCGGGGGACGGCTGGCTGCGCGTGCGCATGGCCAGCAGCGCGGAAGCCAGGAACAGCCCGGCTTCGGCAGCAAAGATCACCGCAAAAGCCATGCCCGGTCGGCCAAAGGCGCCCCGCGCCACGTCGACGCCCAACGCCCCGATCAGCCCGCCCAGCCCGAATGCGATCGCCTGCGCGGTGCCCCACACCCCCATGCGCACGCCTTCCCCGTTGCTGCGGCCTGCCCCGGCCAGGCCCATCATCGAGCCGATGGCCGAAACCGCAAAGGCGCCGTTGCACAGGCCGAGCAACGCGATATTGGCCGCAATCGGCCAGCCTGGGCCGACCCAGGCAGCCACCGCCAGGCCGGCCAGCGCCGCGGCAGACCCCAGGCAGCCCACCATCGTCCAGGTGCGCAATTCGATCGGCAGGCGCCCGCGAAACGCGCTGCCACCCACGCCCGAAACGATCATGCCGACCAGCACGCCGCCGTTCTGCAGGCCCGAAAGGCTGGTCGATTGGCCGGGCGTCAGCGCAAAGACCAGTCCCGTAAACGGCTCCAGGATCAGGTCCTGCATGCTGTAGGCCAGCATCGAGACAAAGATGAACAGCGTAAAGCGGCGCGCTTCATCGTCGGCGAAGATTTCTGCCAGCGCCTGGCGCAGGGAAAGCGGCGGATCGGCCGAATGCGTGGCATTGCGCAGCAGCGGCGCCTGCCCCTCCAGCCGGAACGTGGCCAGTATGGTGACCAGCAGCGCCACGCCGACCACGCCCGAGGCAACCGCCGTGAGCCGCTGCTTGGAATAGGGATCGAGCAGGGCGCCGGCCGCACCCGCCGCCACCACGATGCCGAAGACCATCATGATCCACGTCACCGCCGCGGACGCCGCGCGCCGTTCGGGCGCAACGCCCGTGGCCAGCAAGGCGAGCACCGATGTGCCCGCCGCGCCCACGCCGGCGCCGATCAGGGTGAAGGCAAACACGGCAAGGGCAATGCCCTGCCCGCGCGAAACGTCCAGCAGGGTAACGCCATGCACCGCCAGCAGCGCGCCCAGGCCCAAGGTTACCATCCCGGCCAGGATCCATGGCGTGCGGCGGCGGCCCACGTCCGATCCATGGCCCCACAGCGGGCGGGACAGCTGCACGCCGTAATGCCAGGCGACCAGGCCGGCCGGAATCCCCGCCGCCAGCCCATATTCCAGCACCATCAGGCGGTTGAGCAACGAAGTGGCCAGCATGGTGATCGCGCCGATCGCCGCTTGCACCGCACCCAGACGCAGGATGGCCCACCAGCCGAATGCGTGCTGTCTCACAGGTATCCTCCCAGGCCGAACGCGGCAGCCATCATGCCGAGCACGTAAAGCGAAACCCCGGTGGCGTTGTACCAGGGCGCGCGCGCCGCCGGATCGGCAACCAGCCGCGGCATCAGCGCGATCTGCGTCGCCAGCGCCAACGCCACGGCAAGCGCCGAAATGGCCATGTCCCAGCGCAGCAACAGCAGCACGACCAACGCTTGCGGCACGGCCATGACCGCGCTGGCCAACAGGGCCGCGCGGCGCTCGCCCAGAACCACCGGCAGCGATCGCAATCCGGTCATCCGATCGCCGACCACGGCCTTGAAATCGTTCAAGGTCATGATCCCATGGGCGCCAAGGCTGTAAAGGCACAGCACCGCCAGGACACGGCCGGATGGCAGTGCCCCGGCCATGACCGCAGCCCCGGTGAACCAGCTCAGCCCCTCATAGCTCAGCGCAACGACTCCCGGGCCGATCCAGCCGCTGGTCTTCAAGCGCAGCGGCGGTGCGCTATAGGCCCAGGCACAGGCCAGGCCCAGCATGGTCGCTGCCAGGACCCACCGCCCGGTGAGCGCGGCGACCAGCAACGACAGGCCCGTCCAGCCGATGGCGATGGCCAGGCCCCAACGCCCGGCAATGCGCCCGGACGGGATTGGCCGGTGCGGTTCGTTGATGGCATCGACATGGCGATCGAACCAGTCGTTCACTGCCTGGCTGGTGCCGCACACCAGCGGCCCGGCCAGCGCCAGCCCGGCGATCAGGAAAGACCAGCGTGAAAGGACCGGCACGCCCGAAGAAACGACACCGCACAGCAGCGCCCACATCGGCGGAAACCAGGTGATCGGCTTGAGCAGCGTGGCAACGTCCCGGACCGCCGGAAACGGCGCCATCGCAGGAAAGGCAGCAGAGCGAGCCATGGGCTGGAGACTAAGCCCAAGGCGCCCCATGCGTCAAATTAAATTGACAGATTTTGTGTCAATCTTCGGCGTCAGCCATGTTGCCCAGACCATAGCGATGCAGCTTGGAATAGAGGCTTTGGCGGCTCAGCCCGAGGATCTCGGCAGCCGATGCGCGATTGTTGGAGGTATATTCCAGCGCCGCCTCGATACACAGGCGCTCGATCAGATCCGTGCTTTCGCGCACGATGTCGCGCAGCGACATGCGGCCCACCAGTTCGGTCAATTGCTCGACCGAGCGCGGCGAGTCGCTGGTCGGCGGCAGGTCGCGCAGGCGGCGCCCGATCGGGCGGATGACAAAGCCATAAAAGACCTGCTCGCTGCCGATGCGTACGGCGGAAAGCTCCACCGGCTCGCCTTCAAAGCCATCGCGTGCGCCCACCACGGTCATCACGTTGCGGGCACTCTCGTGCTTGGCCAGTTGGCCATCGATGAGATCGAGATCGATGCCGGGGCGCCCGACGTGGTCGCCAAGCGGCTGCCCGCGCAGTTGCTCGGCGCTGGCTGCCGCCACCAGTTCGACAAAGGCGGCATTGGCTTCGCGAATGATCATTGCCTCGTCGGTCAGCACGAAGGCATCGGGCATCGACTCGATCACCCGCGCGGTCACGCTGGCATCCGCACGCACCGTACCGGGCGCGCTCGCAAGCCGCACCAGCAGGAATTGGCCACCCCGCTCGCGAAACCCGCTGGCGGACAGCTGCACTTTGTCAACGCTGTGGGCCAGGGCGGCGTCAAGCGGCTGCAACCCGTGGGAAACCATGGCCGAACCCAGGAACGCGATGACCTGGTCACGCGCGGCGTGGGCAAACAGCGCGGTCAGCTTGCCGCCCGGCAAGGTGCCAGGGCGGCTGTGGAACAGCTGGTGCGCGGCCAAGTTGGCCTCGCGAATGCGGAACGTATCGGCATCGATGATCAGCACCGGCTCGGCGGTCTGCTCGAACAGCAGGCGATAGCGTGCTTCCAGCTGGCGCAGGCGGATGTAATCGCGTTCCAGCGATTGCTGCGCCTGGAGCAGGCGCTGCTGCAACTTGGCCTCGTCGCGCATGTCACGGCCAATGGCGATGCAGCCACCACCGTTGCCGCTGCCGTTACCCGTGCCGCTGCCCCCCGCCGCGCCGAGTGCCACGGTGACAAAGCGCACCGCGATATCGCCGTCGCTGGCCACCAGGTTGACCTGCCGCCAGTGCTGGGTCACGCCTTTGCGCATCCCGGCCAGCATTTCCATGATCTTGGGCCGGCTCTCGATCGTGACCGTGTCCAGCCATTCGCGTCCCACCCAGGCGGCCGCTTCGGGAAATGCGCGCGGGTCGGCCGCAACGTCCACAATACGGCCCGCCGCATCGAGGATCAGGGCGATGTCTCCAGCCACCATCGCCAGCTTGGCCGCAACATCGCCATCCAGGCCGGCAAAATGCCGGGTGGCCGTCGCGAAAGGCGATTTGCCTTCCAGGCTGTTTCTGCGGTTGGACATCGGCGGGCCGGGCTAAACGTCGAAGGCGGCGGGAAACGCCGGCATCGGCACCAGTCGTTCTGCAAGAGCAAGCGCACCGCAAGCGTCAGGGGCGCTGCCATCGGCGCCGACCTCATCAACGAGTGCGGGATTGGCGTTGACCATCTTTCCACCAATGAAAATCTTCAGATCGGGCGATCTCGATACACTGCGCATGGCGGAAATCAGGCTCGCTAGCTTGGCGTTAGGACAATCACAACTGATGGTCAAGCCAACCAGATTCACGCTGTGCGCGGAAATATGCTGGAGCAATTCCTTGCGTTCGGGTTCGATCAGAACCTCGGTCTGCCACCCGGCGCGGGCAAAGACTTCCTCCACCATCAGCGCACCAAAACTGTGCACGTCACCCGGCACCGGCGCGAACAGCGCGGCGCGCTGGCGCGCCAGGGCAGAGCGCGGCGGCGGAAAGCGCATGGTCACCTCGCGCATCACTTCCTGAAGTCGCCACAAACCCATTGTCACATCGACGAAATCGCAATCGTCGTCTTCCCAGTGCTGCCCCAGGCGCCGGGCCGAGGTGGCCAGCAGATCGACGAATACCGATTCCACGCTAACCCCGCGCGCCAGGATGCCTTCGACCACCACCAGCAGTTCGTCGGCTTCCAGTTGCAAGGGCAGCGATGCGAAACGTTGGGCTTCGGCCGGGTCGACGGTCAGATTTCCCGGCGTCACGTCGCGCGGTGGCACGCTGTGGGCCTGCGCCATCAACAGCCGCGGAATGATCTGTTCACTGATCAGCGCATCGACCGCGGCGGGCGGAAACGCCAGCGTGCATTCGCGTCGGGCCGCGCCTGGACGGCCCGGTGCAGTTCCCATTCCATCCTTGGTTCGAGGAGCGTTTTCTCCGCGACCGGCGCGTTTTGCCGCGCCTGCACCAAAAACAGTTGCCATGACAGACCCCTCCGGTCCGGTTTGGCGCAGATCGCGCCTTGCCCGGACGGCTGCATCGACAAGTCGCTGCTGTTCGGGACCATCAGCCTACGCCCTTTTCCACCATCTGACAAATAGCAAAGTGTCATTTTTATTTGTCGTCAACCTAGATTGACACTTGCCGGAAGGCAGGCGTAATCTCCGCCCAACAACAAAGGCGAGCGTCTGCACATGAGAGGGGATGCGATCAGTTCCGGCACCACGGGTGCGAACGGTCAGGGCCGCCAGCGCGGGCGCATGCTCTACACCGCAGAACAGCGCCGCCGCCGCGACGCGACTCGCTGGACACTGGTGCAGGGCCTGCTCGCGCCGTTCCAGTTCGCAGTCTTCCTCGCCAGCCTGGTGCTGGTGCTGCACAGCCTGGTCACGCACACCGGCACGGCCGCCGCCGACATTTCGGTCGTGGCCAAGACGCTCACCCTCTACGCCATCATGATCACCGGCTCGATCTGGGAGAAGGTCGTCTTCGGGCGCTGGCTGTTTGCGCCCGCGTTCTTCTGGGAAGACGTGTTCTCGATGCTCGTGATCGCGCTGCACACCGCCTATCTGGCGATGCTGTTGAGCGGCAGCGGCACGTTCGACCAGCGCATGGAGGTGGCCCTTGCCGGCTATGTGGCCTATCTCGTCAACGCCGGGCAGTTCCTGTTCAAGCTACGCGCCGCGCGGCTTGAAGCGCAAGGCCAGTCGGCGGCGGTGGCCGCATGATCGGCCAGGCAGACCTTGCCCCGCCAGCCCCGGCGGTGCTGCGCGAACGCGGCCAGCGCGAGGTGTTCTGCGGGTTGACCGGCATCGTCTGGCTGCATCGCAAGATGCAGGACGCGTTCTTCCTGGTGGTTGGCTCGCGCACTTGCGCGCATCTGCTGCAATCGGCAGCCGGCGTCATGATCTTTGCCGAGCCACGCTTTGCCACGGCGATCATCGAGGAGCGCGACCTGGCCGGCATGGCCGATTGCCAGGACGAGCTTGATCGCATCGCCTTGCAACTGCTGGAGCGGCGGCCGGAAATCCGCACGTTGTTCCTGGTCGGCTCGTGCCCGTCGGAAGTGATCAAGCTGGACCTGGGCATGGCGGCACAGCGGCTCGACCGGCACCTGGCCGGGCGTGCCGGGGGCGGCCCGCGCGTGCTGCATTATTCGGGCAGCGGCATCGAAACGACCTTTACCGAAGGCGAAGACGCGTGCCTTGCCGCCCTGGTGCCGCACATGCCCGCACACGAAAACGCCGCCGCGCCGCAACTGCTGGTGGTGGGCACCCTGCCCGATATCGTGGAAGACCAGTTTCAGCGACTGTTTGCCGAACTGGGCATTCCCGCCGTGGGCTGGCTGCCGGCGCGGCGGCTGGCAGACCTGCCGCCGGCGGGGCCGGCCACGCGCGTCCTGCTGGCCCAGCCGTTCCTGGGTGAAACCATGCGCGCCTTGCAGGATCGCGGGGCGCAGCGGCTCGACGCATTGTTCCCGTTCGGGGCCGAAGGCACCACCGACTGGCTGCGCGCGGCAGCCGATGCCTTTGGCATCAACCCCATGCACGTCAACCGCGTGGTCGCGCCGGGGCGGGAGCGCGCCAAGCGCGCCATGGCCCATAGCCACGATCGGCTGCGCGGCAAGCGCATCACGTTCCTGCCGGATTCGCAGCTGGAAGTGCCGCTGGCGCGGTTCCTGTCCAGCGAACTGGGCATGGTGCCGGTGGAAGTGGGCACGCCCTATCTCCACCGCGATCTGCTGGCGCGCGAATTGCCACTGCTGCCCCCGGCCACGCGGATCAGCGAAGGCCAGCACCTGGAGCGGCAGCTCGATCGCGTGCGCGCCGACCGGCCCGATCTCACCGTGTGCGGCCTGGGCCTGGCCAATCCGCTGGAAGCGGAAGGCTTTGCCACCAAGTGGGCGATCGAGCTGGTGTTCTCGCCCATCCATGGCTTCGAGCAGGCCGGCGACCTCGCCGACCTTTTTGCCCGGCCGCTGCGGCGGCGCGACATCTTGAGGGTATAGCGCCATGCAACTCGCCGTCTGGACCTATGAAGGCCCGCCCCACGTGGGGGCCATGCGGGTGGCCACGGCGATGGAAGGCGTGCACTTCGTGCTGCACGCGCCGCAGGGCGATACTTATGCCGACCTGCTGTTCACCATGATCGAGCGGCGCGACCGGCGCCCGCCCGTCACTTACACCACGTTCCAGGCCCGCGACCTGGGCAAGGACACCGCCGCCCTGTTGCAGGACGCGATCCGCCAAGCGGCCGCGCGCTTCGCGCCCCAGGCGCTGCTGGTCGGCGCATCGTGCACCGCCGAACTGATCCAGGACGATCCGGCCGGGCTGGCGCAGGCGCTCGACCTGTCCTGCCCGGTCATTCCACTCGAACTGCCCAGCTACCAGCGCAAGGAAAACTGGGGCGCGGCCGAAACCTTCTATCGCATGGTGCGCGCACTCGCCGATCCGGCCGTGCGCGCCGGGCCAAGACAAGGCCGCCGCCCGCTGGCCAACCTGCTCGGCCCCTGCGCCTTGGGCTTTCGCCATCGCGACGATGTGGTCGAAGTGGTCAAGCTGCTCGACAGCCTAGGCATCGGCGTCAATTGCGTCGCTCCGCTGGGCGCCACGCCGGCAGACTTGCGTCACCTGGGCCGCGCCGATTTCAACGTGGTGCTCTATCCCGAAATCGGGGCCGAGGCGGCGCGCTGGCTGGGCCGCACGTTCGGCCAGTCCACTATCGACGTGGTGCCGATCGGCATTGGCGCCACCAACGATTTCATCCAGGCGGTCGCCGCGCTCGCCGGGGTCGATCCGGCCCCGGCCCTCGCCGCAGCAGGCGCACGCCTGCCGTGGTGGAGCCGCTCGGTCGACTCGACCTATCTGACCGGCAAACGCGTGTTCATTTTCGGCGATGCCACCCATGCCATCGCCGCCGCGCGCATCGCCAGCGAGGAACTGGGTTTCACCGTCTGCGGGCTGGGTTGCTACAACCGCGAATTCGCGCGCGAGATGCGCGCCGCCGCCGCGCGCCATGGTCTTGATCCGCTGATCACCGACGATCACCTGGCCGTCGAAGCCGCGATCCGCGCCAGCGCGCCCGAACTCGTGCTCGGCACCCAGATGGAACGCCACATCGCCAAGCGCCTGGGCCTTGCCTGCGCGGTCATTTCCGCGCCGGTCCACGTGCAGGATTTTCCCGCGCGCCACAGCCCGCAGATGGGCTTCGAAGGCGCCAACGTGATTTTCGATACCTGGGTCCATCCCCTGGTGATGGGACTGGAAGAGCATCTGCTCACCATGTTCCGCGATGATTTCGAATTTTCCGACGTGGCCGGCCCCTCGCATCTTCCCCCCGCCCACCTCCCCGCCGCGCCCCAGGCACCCGCACCCGCTGAACCGGCAGCCGCGCCCGGCTGGACCGGAGAGGCCGAGCGCGAACTGCGCAAGATCCCGTTCTTCGTGCGCAACAAGGCCCGCGCCAACACCGAACGCTACGCCGCGCTCCACGGCCGCGCGCAGATCGACCTGGCGACCCTCTATGACGCCAAGGCCCACTATGCCCGCTAGCCCCGCCTCGCCCCTGCGCGCCGGTGCGGCGGTCCGCGTCGCCATCGTGACGCTCGACAACCACCTCAAGGGCGCGGTGGAACGCGCCGCCGTGCAGCTCGCCGCCGGCAACATCACGCTGACGCTCCACGCTGCGGCCGATTGGGATCGCGAGGCCGGCGCGCTCGACCGTGCCAAGGCCGCCGTGGCCAAGGCGGACATCGTCATCGCCACGATGCTGTTCCTCGACGATCACATCCGCGCGATCCAGCCCACGCTGGAAGCGCGGCGCGAAGCCTGCGACGCGATGGTCTGCATGATGTCGGCCGGGGACGTGACGCGGCTGACACGCATGGGCGCCTATCGCATGGGTGCCCCGGCCAAGGGGCCGCTGGCGCTGCTCAAGCGGCTACGCGGATCGACCAAGCCCAAGGCCGGCGCCAGTGCCAATTCGGGTGCCGGCCAGATGCGCATGCTCCGCCGCCTGCCCAAGATCCTGCGCTTCATTCCCGGCACCGCGCAAGACGTGCGCGCCTATTTCCTGACGCTGCAATACTGGCTGGCCGGTTCGGACGAGAACGTGGTCGCCATGGTGCGCAACCTGATCGATCGCTATGCCGCCGGCCCCCGGGCCGCGCGCCGCGGCACTTTGGCGGCCGCACCGCCGCGCGACTATCCCGAACTGGGCGTCTATCACCCGCGCACCACGCAAAGGATGTCGGAAAGCGCAAGCCTGCTGCCGCCGGCAAAGGGCAAACCCAATGGCACCGTCGGGCTGCTGCTGCTGCGTTCCTACCTGCTCGGCAACGATACCGGCCATTACGACGGGCTGATCGCGGCGATGGAGCAGGCCGGCCTGCGCGTCATTCCAGCATTCTTCTGCGGCCTGGATGCGCGCGCGGCGATGGAGCGGTTTTTCCTGCGCGATGGCGCCGTGGCGGTCGATGCCATTGTCAATTGCACCGGTTTCTCGCTGGTCGGTGGCCCAGCCTACAACGATGCCGCGGCCGCCGTCGAAACCCTCGCGCGGTTCGATGTGCCCTATGTGGCGGCCCACGCGCTGGAATTCCAGACGATCGAGGAATGGCGCGAGCGGCGCACCGGGCTGGTGCCGCTCGAAGCGACGATGATGGTGGCCTTGCCCGAACTCGATGGTGCGATCTGCCCCAGCGTGTTCGGCGGGCGCAGTGCCGACCGGCCTGGTGCCGCGCATGTGCAGGCGATGTGCGGAGACGCGGAACGCGCCGCCGCGCTGGCCGCCAAAGTGCGCAAGCTGATCGCCTTGCGCCGCGCCGCCCGGGCCGAGCGGCGCCTGGCGATCACCATCTTCAACTTCCCGCCCAAGTCCGGCGCCACCGGCACGGCCGCGCATCTCGCGGTGTTCGAATCGCTCCACGCCCTGCTGCGCCGCCTGGGCGAGGAAGGCTATGACGTGGTCGTGCCCGAAAGCGTCGCCGCGCTGCAGGCCGCCATCCTGCATGGCAATGCGGCGCGCTTTGGCGCCGATGCCAATGTCGCCGCGCGGATCAGCGCCGACGATCACGTGCGGCGCGAGGCGCACCTGGCGCAGATCGAGGCGCAATGGGGCCCGGCACCGGGCAAGCTGCAATCCGATGGATCGCATATCCACGTGCTGGGCGCGCATTTCGGCAAGATCTTCGTGGGGGTGCAACCCGGCTTTGGCTATGAAGGCGATCCGATGCGGCTGCTGTTCGAAGGCGGCTTTGCCCCGACGCATGCCTTCGCCGCGTTCTACAGCTATCTCCGCCACGATTTTCGCGCAGATGCCGTGCTCCATTTCGGCACCCACGGCGCGCTGGAATTCATGCCCGGCAAGCAGGCCGGTCTGAGCGGGGCATGCTGGCCCGAACGGCTGATCGGCGATCTGCCCAATTTCTATCTCTACGCCGCCAACAATCCGTCGGAAGGCATCCTGGCCAAGCGGCGCTCTGGCGCCACGCTGGTCAGCTATCTCACCCCGGCCCTGGCCCGCGCCGGGCTCTATCGCGGGTTTGTCGAGCTCAAGTCCAGCGTCGAGCGCTGGCGCTGGTCGGCCGCCGGGGCAGAGCGCGACGCGCTCGAAACCCTGATCCAGGACCAGTGCGCCGCGCTCGATCTGGAATGCACGGACATCGCCGATCTTGCCCCGGCGCTCTATGAACTAGAACGGACGCTGATCCCCGAGGGGCTGCATGTGCTGGGCCAGTCGCCCCACGGCGCCGCAGCCCAAGACCTGGTCGGTGCCATGCTGGAAGCCGATCCTGCGGCCGAGCGCGCCACGCTGGAAGCCAGCCTTGCCGCCTGCGACGAGATTGGCGCGGTGATCCACGCGCTCGATGGTGGCTATATCAAGCCGGCACCGGGCGGAGACGTGCTGGCCAACCCGGCCGTGCTGCCCACCGGCCGCAACATCCACGGCTTCGATCCCTTTGCCATGCCCAGCCGGTTTGCCTGCATCCAGGGCGCCGAGCAGGCCGAACAGATCATCGCCCGCCACATCGCCAGCGGCGAACCCTTTCCCGAAAGCCTGGCCATGGTGCTGTGGGGCACCGACAACATGAAAAGCGAAGGGCTGCAGATCGCCCAGGCGCTGAGCCTGATCGGCGCGCGCCCGCGCATCGACAGCTATGGGCGCGTGGTCGGCGCGCAGCTCGTGCCACTGGCAGAGCTGGGCCGCCCGCGCGTGGACGTGGTCGTCACGCTCTCGGGCATCTTCCGCGACCTGCTGCCGATGCAGACGCGGATGCTGGCCGAGGCCGCCTTGCTGGCGGCCAGCGCCGACGAGCCGCTGACTCACAATTTCGTGCGCAAGCACAGCCTCGCCCACCAGGCCCAGCACGGCTGCGACCTGGAAACGGCGGCGCTGCGCGTGTTTTCCAATGCCGAAGGGGCCTATGGCGCCAACGTCAACCAGTTGATCGACGGCGGCGTGTGGACCACGCCCGAAGACCTCGCCAACGCGTTCGAAACGCACAAGGGCTATGCCTATGGCGTGGCCGGCCCGCCCACGCAGCGGCGGGATCTGCTGCAAAGCGCGCTGCGCGATGTCGATTTCGTCTATCAGAACCTGGAGAGCGTCGAAGTCGGCATTACCGATCTCGATCAGTATGTCGATGGGCTGGGCGGGGTCAGCCGCTCGGTCGCGCGCGCCAAGGGCAGCGAGGCGCCGGTCTATATCGTCGATGCCACGCAAGGGGCGGCCAAAGTGCGCACCCTGGCCGAACAGATCGACCTCGAAACCCGCACCCGCACGCTCAATCCCAAGTGGTTCGAAGGCATGCTGCGGCACGGCTTCGAAGGCGTGCGCCATATCGAACAACATGTGACCAACACGGTCGGCTGGTCCGCCACCACCGGGCAGGTCGCGCCCTGGATCTATCAGCGGATCAGCGAAACCTTCGTGCTCGATCCGCAGATGCGCGCGCGGCTGTCTCAGCTCAACCCCGACAGTTCCGCCCGCGTCGCCAATCGCCTGCTCGAAGCCTGCGACCGGCATCTGTGGGAACCCGACGAACAGACGCTGGAGGCCCTGCGCGTGGCCAGCGACGAGCTGGAGGACCGCCTCGAAGGCGTGTTCGCGGCGCAATGAGGAAACCGGCATGACCCTGATCGACACCCCCACGCGCTTTGCTACCCCGATGGCTCGGGGCGCCGATGGCGAAGGCTCGGTGCAAGTGCGCCTCGACCCGCAGGACCGCATCGGCACGGCCAAGGTCTTTGCCATCTATGGCAAGGGCGGGATCGGCAAATCGACGACCTCGTCCAATCTCTCCGCCGCCTTTTCCAAGCTGGGGCACCGCGTGCTCCAGATCGGTTGCGATCCCAAGCACGATTCCACCTTCACCCTCACCAAGAAGCTGATGCCCACGGTGATCGACGTGCTCGAACAGGTGGAATTCCATGCCGAGGAACTGCGCCCCGAAGACTATATGTTCGAAGGCTATAACGGCGTCATGTGCGTGGAGGCCGGCGGCCCCCCGGCGGGCACCGGCTGCGGTGGCTATGTCGTAGGGCAGACCGTCAAGCTGCTCAAGCAACACCACCTGCTCGACGATACCGACGTGGTGATTTTCGACGTGCTGGGCGATGTGGTCTGCGGCGGCTTTGCCGCGCCGCTCCAGCATGCCGAACGCGCGCTGGTGGTGGCGGCCAACGATTTCGATTCGATCTTTGCCATGAACCGCATCGTCGCGGCGATCGGCGCCAAGGCGAAGAACTACAACGTGCGCCTCGCCGGCGTCATCGCCAACCGCTCTGCCGCCACGGACGAGATCGACCGCTTCAGCCAGGCCATCGGCATGCGCCGCCTCGCCCATTTCCGTGATCTCGATGCGATCCGGCGCAGCCGGCTCAAGAAATGCACGCTGTTCGAAATGGAGCCGTCGCCCGAAGTCCTGGCCGCGCAGCAGGAATACCTGCGCCTGGCGCAGATGCTGTGGGACGGCGTCGATCCGATCGCAGCGGCACCGATGAAAGACCGCGATATCTTCGATTTCCTGGGGTTCGAATGATGAGCACGCACCCGCTTTCCCCTTACGAGCTGCAACGCGAACGCCTTGCGCAGTATTTCGATGGCAGCGCCCGCAAGGCCTGGATCGACCTGACCTCCAACGCCAAGGTCAGCGGCATCCGCGCCACGGTGCGCGCCGGGCGCGATGCCATGCGCGCGCAATTGCTCGGCTGGCTGCCGCAAGACCTGCGGCGCTGTACCGTGCTCGATGCCGGCTGCGGCACCGGCAGCCTGAGTGTCGAGGCCGCCTGGCGCGGCGCGGCGGTGACGGCGGTGGATGTCGCGGGCGGGCTGGTGGACATCGCGCGCCAGCGCGCGCCCGGCTTCCTCGGCCATGGCCGCATCGATTGGCACGTGGGGGATATGCTCGATCCGCCCGGCGCTCCCTTCGACCATGTCGTGGCGATGGACTCGCTGATCCATTACCCGCTCGATGACATGGTCTGGGCGGTGGAGCGGCTGGCCGCGCGCTGCACCCGCTCGCTGCTCTTCACGTTTGCCCCCCACACCCGCCTTTTGGGGGCGATGCATGCAGTGGGCCAGGCCTTTCCGCGCGCCAACCGCTCGCCCGCGATCCAGCCAATTCCGCCCGCTGCGCTGCGCGCCCGGCTCGATGCGCTCGATGGCTGGCAGGTGGGCCGAACGGGCCGCATTTCCAGCGGGTTCTACATTTCCCAGGCTCTGGAACTGGTGCGCCGCTGATGGCCGTGCGCGCGCCTCGGTTCAGCCCCCTGGCCAGCCGATGGAGCCGGGTGGCGATGACCTGGCTGCCGTTTGCCGACGCGGCCAGTGTCGACATTCCCCTGTCGCGCCTGCTGCGCCTGTCACTGTTCCAGGTCAGCGTGGGGATGATGACGGTGCTGCTCAACGGCACGCTCAACCGCGTGCTCATAGTGGAACTGGGCATTCCGGCCTGGCTGGTCTCGCTGATGATCGCCATTCCGCTGCTTGTCGCACCGTTTCGCGCCCTGATCGGGCATCGGTCCGATGTGCACCGCTCGGTGCTGGGTTGGCGCCGCGTGCCATTCATCTGGTTCGGCACGCTGATGCAGTTCGGCGGCCTGGCGATCATGCCTTTCGCGCTGCTGCTGATGCGCGATCCGCATCTGTTTGCCGTGGGGCTTGGCGCCAGCGCGCTGGCCTTCCTGCTGGCCGGCACGGGCATGCACACCACGCAAACCGCCGGCCTTGCCCTGGTAGGCGATCTCCTGCCCGACGATCGGCGCGCCCGCGCGGTGGCCTTGCTCTATCTCTCGCTGTTGGCGGGCATGATGGTCTGCTCCACCATCCTGGGCGGGCTGCTCAACCATTTCACCCCCACCCGGCTGGTGCAGGTGATCCAGGCCTGCGCCGTGCTGACGTTCGTGCTCAACGTCGTCGCCCTGTGGAAGCAGGAGGCGCGCAGCGCCGCGATCGCCTCCGCGCAAACGCCGCGGCCGCCCTTTGCGCAGGTCTGGCGCCAGTTTGCCGCCGATCCGCTGACCATGCGCCTGCTCGCCACGGTGGGCCTGGGCGCAGCCGCCTTTGCCATGCAGGATCCGCTGCTCGAACCCTATGGCGGCGAAGTGCTGCACCTTTCCGTGGGGGCCACCACCAGCCTTTCCGGCGCCTGGGCGCTGGGCGCGCTGGCCGGCTTTGGCTTTTCCGCGCGGTGGCTGGGCCATGGCACCGATGCCTTGCGCCTGGCCGGCTATGGCGTGGTGCTGGGCATTGCCGCCTTCCTGCTGGTGATCTTTGCCGCCCCGCTGGAAAGCCCGGTCACGCTGGGCCTGGGCGCGCTGGCGATCGGCGCGGGGGCGGGTCTGTTCTCGGTCGGTACGCTCACCGCCGCCATGGGCCAGGCCGGCAGCGATACCGCAGGCCTGGCGCTGGGCGCATGGGGCGCGGTGCAAACCACGGCGGCCGGCCCGGCCATCGCCTTTGGCGGGATCGCGCGCGATCTCGTGTCCACCTTCGCCGTGGCCGATGGCCTGGGCCTTACCCTGGCGCACCATGCCACCGGTTATGGCGTGATCTACGCCATCGAGATCTGCCTGCTGCTGGCCACGCTGGTGCTGATGGGGCCGCTCGTCGGGCGGCTGTCGGGATCGCCGGCATCGCTTTCCGCCGCCGGGGCACACCGCTTCGGCCTTACCGAGTTCCCGACATGACCGGACGAGAAGGATAACGCCCATGAGACACGGCTATATCGTCGGCACTGTGGATGCCGCGCAGCTGGCGCTGATCGCATTCGTGCTCTTCTTCATCGCCCTGGTGTTCTGGTTGCGACGCGAAGACCGGCGCGAGGGCTATCCGCTGGAAGATGCGCTGACCGGCCGGGTCGATAGCGAAGGTGGCCCGCTCTCTACCGCCAGCGCCAAGACTTTCGTCTTGCCCTTCGGCATGGGCACCGTGGTCGTGCCGCTGCCCGCCAGCGACAATCGCGAACCGGTGGATATCCGGGCAGAGCGGCGCGAAAACTTTGGCGGGGCGCCCTATTCGCCGATCGGCGATGTCTTTGCCGCCGGCGTCGGGCCGGGCGCCTATGCCAATCGCGCGCGCTTTGCCGATCGCGATGCCCATGGCCTGCCACGGATCGTGCCGATCGGCGCCGTGCCGCAGATCAGCGTGGCCAGCGCCAGCACCGATCCGCGCGGGCTGCCCGTCTATGGCGCCGATGGCGCCCGCGCCGGCACCGTGGCTGACTTGTGGGTCGATCGCGCGGAACACGTGATCCGCTATCTGGCGGTCGATACCGGCCATGTGGAAGGAGGCGGGCGCACCGTGCTGGCGCCGATGGCAATGGCCGTGGTGCGCCGCGAAGGTGTCATCATCAGCGCGATCAACGCCGCAGACTTTGCCAATGCGCCTTTCCCCGAAAATCCCGGCGAGATCACCCGCTACGAGGAAGAGCGCATCGTCGCGTATTTCGGCACCGGCTATCTCTATGCCAATGCCGATCGGCTGGAGCCACTGCTGTGATCGAATATGATTTCGAACCGGTGCGCGGGCTGCCGGGCACCCTGCCTCCGGGCGAATGGATCGTGTGGCAAGCCTCGCCCGATTGGCCTGCGTTCCGGCGCAGCGCGCTCCACGCACGGTGGCTGGCGCTCTATTTCGCGGTGCTGGTCGTCGCCGCGCTGGCCAGCGGCAATGCCGTTGGCGCAGCCGCAATTGCCGGGGCCGGGGTGATCCTGCAAGGGTTGCTCACGCTCTTTGCCTGGGCGGTGGCGCGCACCACGGTCTACACCCTCACCAACAAGCGGCTGGTCTTGCGCATCGGCGTGGCGCTGGGCAAGTGCGTGAACCTGCCGCTGGCGCAGATCGCCGCCGCCGATCTGCGCAGCCATGGCGGCATGGCGGGCGATATCGCCCTCGCGCTCAAGGGGCCGCACCGCCTGGGCTATGCCATGCTCTGGCCGCACGCCCGCCCGTGGCACCTCTCGTGCCCGCAGCCGATGCTGCGCGCGCTGGTCGATGCGCCGCGCCTGGCCCAGGCCCTGGCGCAGGCCTGCGCGGCCGCCGCCCCGGCCGGCGTGGTCCGTGCCACGGCGCCCACGCCCGACGCCGCCCCCGGCCCCGCCCTGCATGGAGCCGCCGCATGAGCCACGCCCATTCCCATGAAAACACCGTTCCCCGCCCCGCCCTGGTGCTGGCCGGCGCACTGGTGGCGATCACGCTGGCGCTGACCACCCTGGTGCGCGTGGGCGTGCTCGATCGCGAGGCGGTGCCGGCGGTGGAACGGGCCAAGGCCGGGGTTGGCGCAGTTGAAGTGCGTCACCTTACTTTTGCCGATCGCGCCGATGGCGCGGTGGTGGTGCGCGATACCGATAGCGACCAGGCGCTGGCCGTGCTGGTCGGCGAAAACGATGGCGGCGGCTTCGTGCGCGGGGTGATGCGCGGCATGGCGCGCGAGCGGCGGGTGAACGGCGTTGGCCCGGCCCGCCCGTTCGAATTGACGCAATGGGCCAATGGCGCGCTCACGCTGCGCGACCCCGCCACCGGCCGCGCGATCGAGCTGGGCTCGTTCGGGGCGACCAACCGCGCCGCCTTTGCCCGCTTTCTCAAAGGCAGCGCGGCATGATCCGCCCCCGCGCCCTGACCGTGCCCTGCCGTATCGCGGTTGAACAAAGCGCCGCGCATTTTCACGCCCATGTCGAACTGGCGGGCAACCTGGCCATGGCGCCTGGCGACCGGGTCTGCGTCCACGGCGATCCGGTTCGCGTGTCGTTTGGCGAAAATGCCGTGTTCGAGCGTATGGCAACCGTGGAGCGCGCCGGCCCGGTGCGCCGCGCGTGGACACGGCTGGTGGCCTACCTTGGCCTGACCGAGCTTTACGAAGTGAGCTTTACCCCTGGGAGCCTGAGATGAACGCGCACACCCCTGTTCAGCCTGCCCCGGCCGCCACAGCCGACGTGCACGCGATGGTCAGCCACGAAACCGTGCTGAGCCCGCGTTTCTACACCACCGATTTCAAGGCGCTGGACGCGATCGACGTATCCCCCGTGCGCCAGGAATGGGACGCCCTGATTGCCGAGATGGCCAGCGACCCCAACAAGCGCCACTTCAAGCGCGAGCAGGATTTTGCCGGCATCATCGCCGCGCTCGAACCGGCCTTGCGCGCCGAGTTCATCGATTTCCTGGTCAGCTCGCTCACCTCGGAATTTTCCGGCTGCATCCTCTATGCCGAAATGGCGCGGCGCACGACCAACCCCGACATGAAGATGCTGTTCAAGCTGCTGGCGCGCGATGAAAGCCGCCATGCCGGCTTCATCAACGAAGCCTTGAAAGACGAAGGCATCGGCATCGACTTGAGCTTCCTGACCAAGGCCAAGAAATACCACTATTTCAAGCCGAAGTTCATCTTCTATTCGGTCTACCTGTCTGAAAAGATCGGCTACGCGCGCTATATCACGATCTATCGCCAGCTCGCCGCGCGGCCGGAATTGCGCTTTCACCCGATCTTCGCGTGGTTCGAAAACTGGTGCAACGACGAGTTCCGCCATGGCGAGGCGTTCGCCCTGCTGCTGCGCGCCGATCCTGCGCTGCTGCGCGGGGCCAACACGCTGTGGGTGCGCTTTTTCCTGCTCGCCGTCTATGCCACGATGTACGTGCGCGATCATGCCCGGCCGGCATTCCACCAGGCCCTGGGCCTTGATCCCACCGATTACGATTATCGCGTGTTCACGATCTGCTCGCAGATCGCCCGCCAGGTCTTCCCGGTAGAGCTGGACACCGACGATCCCCGCTTCCGCCGCGCCATGGCGCGCCTGCTGGTGGCCAGCAACCGCCTTGCCGCGGGCAAGGCGCGGGGCGGGCTGGCCGGGGCCTGGCTGCGCGCCACCGGGGCCCTGGGTGCCGGGGCCAACTTTGCCCGCATGTACCTGCTGCGCCCGCGCCGCAATGCCCTGCCCGCCACGGTGCGGCTGCAACCGGCATGGTAAGCCTGGGCGCGATCAGTTTTACCGGCCATGTCCTGCCGGTGCTGGCCACGGTCCTGGTCTGGTTCCTGGCCACCGGGCTGGTGGCCTGGCTGGACAACCGTGCGCGCCACACGTTCGCGCGCAGCCTGGCCCTGGCCGGCGTGGCGGCGATCGGCGGCATCGTGATCATCGCCGCCACGATGCATTCGGCCACGTTGTGGGGTGTCTATGCCTCGCTTGCCGGGGCAATCCTGGTCTGGGCCTGGCACGAAATCAGCTTCCTCACCGGCGTGATCACCGGCCCGCGGCGCGAAGCCTGCCCGCCCGGCGCGCGGGGGTGGCAGCGCTTCACCCATGCCGTGGCGGTGGTCGCCTGGCACGAAGTGGCCCTGGCACTCAGCGCCGCCGGGTTGATCTGGATGAGCCAGGGCGCTCCCAACCAGGTTGGCGCCATGGCCTTTGCCCTGCTGCTCGCCATGCGATTGAGCACCAAGATCGCGATTTTCCTTGGCGTTCCCAACATGAGCGCGGATATCCTGCCCCAGCATCTGGCTTACCTGAAAAGCTATTTCGGCAAACCGCGGCTGGGCCCCGAACTTTATGCCGCGATCGCCGCCTGCCTTGCTGTTGCGGCATGGCTGGCCACCATTGCCCTTGCCGCCCCCGCCGGCAGTGCCGATGCCGCCGGCGCCAGCCTGCTCTTCGCGCTCGCCGCGCTGGGCGCGCTCGAACACCTCTTCCTGGCCCTGCCGTTGCGGGATGGGGCCTTGTGGGGCTGGGCCCTGCCGGTCCGAACGCCGGCAACCCGCCGCCATCCCGCCAATTGAACAAGCAAGACAAGCACGAGAGGACCGATCACGATGGATTTCGAAACCTACTTCATGGGGGAACTGGAGTCGGTCCGCGAGGAAGGCCGCTATCGCATCTTTACCGAGATCGAGCGCCACTGTGGCCAATTCCCCCACGCCACCCGCTATGTCGACGAGCAGACCCACCCGATCACGGTGTGGTGCTCCAACGATTACCTGGGCATGGGGCAGCATGCGGCCGTGCTCGATGCGATGCACACCGTGCTGGATGAATGCGGCGCGGGCGCGGGCGGCACGCGCAACATTTCCGGCACCAACCATCACCACGTCATGCTGGAACGCGAACTGGCAGACCTGCACGGCAAGGAAGCCGCGCTGTTGTTCACCAGCGGCTATGTCTCCAACTGGGCGGGCCTGGGCACGCTGGCCGCGAAAATTCCCGGCTGCGTGGTCTTTTCCGATGCGCTCAACCACGCCTCGATGATCGAGGGGATCCGCCACTCCCGCGCCAAGTGCCACATCTGGCGCCACAACGATGCCGCGCACCTCGATCAACTGCTGGCGCAATACGGGCCCGACGTGCCCAAGCTGGTGGCGTTCGAAAGCGTCTATTCGATGGATGGCGATATCGCGCCGATCGCCGATATCCTTGATGTGTGCGACGCGCACGGCGCGATGACGTATATCGACGAAGTGCACGCGGTGGGCCTTTATGGCCCGCGCGGCGGCGGCGTGGCCGAACGCGAAGGGCTGATGGACCGCATCACGGTGATCGAAGGCACGCTGGGCAAGGCCTTTGGTGTCATGGGGGGCTATATCGCCGCCTCGGCCGCGCTGTGCGATTTCGTGCGCACCTTTTCCAGCGGCTTCATCTTCACCACCGCCCTGCCGCCGGCGCTGGCCGCCGGCGCCACCGCCAGCATCCGCCATCTCAAGAGCAGCCAGATCGAGCGCGCACGCCACAAGGAACGCGTTGTCAATGTGCGCCGCCGGCTCGATGCCATGGGCATTCCGCACCTGCCCAATCCCAGCCACATCATTCCGGTGATGGTGGGCGATGCCAAGAAGTGCAAGCGGATCAGCGACTGGCTGATGGACAACCACGGCATCTATGTGCAGCCGATCAATTATCCCACCGTGCCGCGCGGCACCGAACGCCTGCGCATCACGCCCTCGCCGGTGCACAGCGATGCCGACATCGAACGCCTGATCGAGGCATTGAGCGACATCTGGTCGCAGTGCGAGCTGGCCCGGCGCTCCGCCGCGGCCTGAACAACAGCCAAAAAAGGGGGCCGCGAACCATATTGGTCGCGGCCCCCTTTTTCGTGGCCTTCCGGCAAGCAGTGCTTCAGGTCGGGTTCTTGAGATAAGCGATCACGTCGGCGCGGTCCTGGGCCTTGGGCAGGCCGGCGAACGTCATCTTGGTGCCGGGCACCACGCGCTGCGGCTTTTCCAGATACTGGAACAGCTTTTCGGCGGTCCAGGTGATGCCGCTGTTCTTGTTGGCATTGGAATAGGCAAACCCGGCGATCTGCCCGGCCTTGCGGCCCACCACGCCGGCCAGCGACGGGCCGATCATGTTCTTGCCCGGTTCGGCCGAATGGCAGGCCTGGCATTGGGTGAAGATCGCCTTGCCATGGACCGCATCGCCCGTCAGCGATGCCAGCGTGGTCCCGTCCAGCGTATCGGTCGAATCCGCGGTCGGCGCCGCAGCGCTGGTTGCCGCAGCAGGGGTCATTGCGGCAGCCGCCGCCGTGGTCGTTTCGCTGGCGGCAGGCGCCTGTTCTGCCGCGGATTTGTCGGAACTGCTCCCACCGCCGCACGCTGCAAGCAGCAAGGTGGCGGAACCCAGCACAAGATAGTGGATCTTGGATTTCATCTGCATCCTCCATTATTTTTTGAGGGTGCGCGTCACGCAGGACGGCGGAAAAATAGAACAAGTCCTATAGTGCCACGCAATACGGCCGTTAGGGCGGTCAACCGATCTTCGCTTGCATGCGGCCGTGGGTGCCGAAAGGGCTCTGTTTGCCGCACTTTCCTGTGACTTCCCTGGCGCGAAAACGATTTGTGGCACCAGCGGTTCCTTGGGCCGTCTTGCGGGCCGATGGCGGACCGCTCAGGGCGGATGCAGCAGGCTGGCCATCGGCATCAGCCCGCCGGGTTGGCCCGTGCCGGCGCGGCCGAGGCAACCGGTTGTGCCGGCGGCGGCGCCAGCAGCGGGCGGGGCAGCGTGGCCGGTACGGTGTTGGGCCCGGGCGCGCCCCACAGCGCGTGATAATCACGGGCCATGGGATAGCCGCCCAGCGGCTTATTCTTGCCCTGGTGGCACGTGGCGCAGCTCACCTTGAGCGGATCGCCCATCGGCCCCTTGCGATAGGCCGGAAACACGTTGGCGAGCGAGCCGATGTATTGCCCATTGGCTTCGCGCACCATGCGGATACCGTACCAGGCCTTGGCGCGCTTGGGCGTGCTGATCGGCCAGGTGCCAAACGACTGGGCATTGTGGCAGAACGTGCAGTTCACGCCCAAGGCCTTGGAAACGTGGACCATCACGGCATAGGAATTTTCGGTCTGCATTACGCTGGTCTTATCGGCCGGCGAAGGATGCGCGCTGGTCGATTGCACGCGAATGTTCTGGTCGCGCTTGGGATCGCCGGTCAGATAGAGCGCCAGCGAGGCTTGCGGCAGCGCAGAAAAGCCCGTCGCGTCGATCGGATTGTCCTGGCCGTGGCGATTGCCGATGATGCCGTTGGGCCCTTGTGGCGGCAGCGCCCAGTTATAGGCCGGCACTGCCTGCCCGCGATGGCAGGTATAGCACGTCACGCCGGTCTGTCCCACGTGCGCGCCCCAGTTGTGGTTGATGTTGCGCGTCATCTGCAACATGCGCCGGGCGACAACCTTGGTGTAGAGTTCGTCAGAGGCCATGTTGTTGGGATTGTGGCAATAGTTGCAGCCCTCCTTGGGCGCCACCCAGGCCGTGATCGCAGCCATGGTATAGCTCAGCTGCTCGGCGGATTCATCGCCCAGAACCTGCACGTTCTGGAACGATTCCCGGGCGCGGGGCCCGTCGTTGGACGGCGGATCATAGGGCGGCGGTGGCACCTCGTCCTTGGCCATGGCCACTTTCTTGACCGTGACTTGGTCCATGCCCGTGCCGCGATAGCCGTTCTGGCCGGAAACCTTGTGCGCCAGTTCGCAGCCCCCCAGGGAAAGCGCGGCCAGCGTTGCCAGCGCAAATGCGGTGATCCGTCTCATTTCCCGGCGCTCCCCAAGGTGGCGGGGTCGATCACCCCGGTTGCGGGATAGTTGGGGGCATAGCCGTGCTGCTGTGCCCACAGATACCAGTTGTCCACCACCGTGCCGGTCAGCAGGATGCCGATGCCGCCGGTCAGCGTGGTCAGCACCGCAAACCACCAGGCCCAGCGGTGGATCGATTCCATCGTGGCGTTGAAACCCATGGTCCAGCGCCAGAACAGCGCGGCGCGTTCCGATGCGGTGCCCCGGTCGGTGATCTGCTCGATCTCGCGCTCGCCGCCATAGCGGCCCACGGCCAGGATCGTGGCGCCATGCATGGCAAACAGCAGCGTCGAACCGTAAAGGAACGCGATCGAGAAGCAGTGGAACGGGTTGTAGAACAAGTTGCCGTAGCGGATCGAAAAGGCCGCCGTCCAATCCAGGTGCGGAAAGATGCCGAACGGCACGCTTTCGGCCCAGCTGCCCATGAAGAACGGGCGGATGAAGCCCAGCACCAGGAACAGCCAGATCGCGCTGAGGAATGCCCAGGCCACGTGGGTGCCCATGCCCAGCGCCCTTGCGCGGGTATAGGTTCGCACCCACCACAGCAGCACCGACGTGGTCAGGCAGAACCCGGCCATGATCCACCAGCCCCCCTTGGCCAGCGGCACGAAGGGGGTAAAGCCATATTCCGGCCCCGGCGGTTCCAGCGAGAGCCAAGGCAACAGGCGCACGAACTGGATCGGATTCCAATGCACCGACGCCAGCATGTTGAGCCCGATGATCTCGAACGCGGTAAAGCCGAAGATCAGCGAAAACAGCCCGGTCCAGCCCAGGTAGATCGGCCCGATCTGTGCCTGGCCGATCAGGCCAAGCACGTGGACGAAGCCACCCTGGCCGATCCGCGCCTCGCTGCCGGGTGGCAGGGCCACGCCCATCTCGGGCTGCCCACGCAACTGCACTTGGGTGAAGATGTTCTGATAGGTCGCCATCGCACGGTGCTCCTTCACGACCAGATCGGCAGGTTGAGCCACCAGGTCCACCACTCGGGCCACCCGCGGGTCCACAGCGGGCCGCTGATGACGATGCACACCGCGCTCCAGAACCCGGCGTTGAGCGCCAGCAGCAGGCCCACGCGGTGGATGCCCAGGGTGCCGACGGAATAGCCGATCAGATCGCGGAAGAAGGTGTCTTCGTATTCGGGCGTCTTCACTTCGCCACCGTTCGGCGGGTTCACCGCCGAAAGCACCAGGGCGCCATGCAGCGCCAGTGCAAGCGTGGTGGTGAAGAAGAACGACACCGCCAGCATGTGCGCCGGGTTATAGTGGAAGTGGAGGTACTGGTATCCCGTGTTGGACACCCAGTCGAGGTGGCTGAAAATGCCATAGGGAAAGCCCCAATGCCACGCGCCCAGCAGGACCGGGCGGATCACCACCAGGGTGAAATAGGCAAAGATCGCCATGCCGAAGGCCACCGGCACATGATAGCCCATGCCCAGCTTGCGGCAGATTTCCACTTCGCGCAGCGCCCAAGACACGAATGACACCAGCGCGCAGACCGTGATGATCTGCCAGAAGCCGCCCTCCTTCAGCGGCGCCAGCGCCAGGCCATATTTCAGGTCGGGCGGCGCCACCGAGATCAGCCACGGGTTCCACGTCGGGCCCTGGCTGGCGGCATAGAAAATCAGCGCCGTGCCCAACGAGGCGAAGATCGCCGTCACCACGCCGAAAAAGCCGACGTAGAACGGGCCCACCCAGAAATCGAACAGGTCGCCACCGATCAAGGTGCCGCCGCGCACGCGATATTTTCGTTCGAAACTCAGGAGTGCCATGGCCATCCCCTTCCCCGCCTGGATGCGGCGGCGTTTGTTATCGGTTGCCCCCTTGTCGATCGGCCGGGCCCTTGAGGCGGCGGTCGGGACAGCCGCCGCCTCTCGCACGGGCTTTCGTCAGCTTGCCGGCTTCGCGGCTGCGGCGGCATGCGCGGCGCCCTGCGCCGAGTTGGGGCCGTCGAGCCAGTTGTAGGTATCGGTGCTGAGCAGGATGAAGTGAATGATCAGCGCCAGCACGAGCAGGAAAGCAAACAGGGCAACCAGTGTCCTGCGCGGGTCGAAAATCAGCCAAAGTCTCCACATGGGTTTTATCCTTGTGCAAGATTGTTGGCCCCCGCCCCATCAAGCCGTGATGGCCCGAGGTCGCGAGGGAAACGCGCGTTCAGAGCCAGGGCTTCCACATCCAGACAAGGACATGTGCAACCACGGCCACGGCGGTGAAGCCAAGGAAGCTGCTCATGAACAGCTTGTGGAATTCCTTTGCTTCTTCGGGCGTTAGATATGTTCTCAGCCCAAAGCGATCGTCACGATCACTCATAGCCCAATCTCCTTTCGTTGGTGGTGTGCGAGAGGCGGAAGACCTCTTCGGTATCCTCACGAACCTGCGGGGCGGTTCGCCGCGCTTCGATGGTGCCGCGAGAATGGCAAGGCCGGGTTGCCCAGAACCGGGCAGCGGGGCGATCGGGGTGGGCGCGGGTCATGCGACCTGTGCCTCAAGCAGGGCATCGGCCAGGCGATCGGCGCTGACGCGGTCTTCGCCGCACCGGCGCGCGGCGCGCTCTGCCGCATCGCGCAGCCGCTTGGCGGCCGAAATGCGGATCAGCACCGGCTGGGCCGCAACCACATCGTCGAGCCGCGCCTTGGCATCTTCGTCCCACGGCAATTCGCGCCAGGCCGCCTCGCCGGCTGCGCGCGCAAGCGTGGGCTCCACCTTGTCCATCTCGGTGGCCAGCGGCAGGATGTGGAACAGCGCGTCGAACAGCGCATTGCACACTTCCTGCACCAGATAGGTCGCCCCGGCATAGCCCATGAACGGCGTGCCGGTGTGGCGGCGGATGGCAGCGCCGGGGAAACTCGCCGGGATATAGATCCCGCGCCCGCCGCGCTCGGCGTTGTACATGCGCTCGTTATAGCTGCCCAGCAGCACCAGCGGCGGATTGGCATGGATCGCGGCGCGCACGTCCTCGTTGCGCGGCTTCACCCCCGGCTCGCGCGCAAAGGCAAAATTGCACGGCAGGCCCATGTCCTGTTCCAGAAAGTGGCGGATGCCGCGCGCATACGTGCCGTTGGCCACGATGCCGAAGCTGGCCGTGGCAAAGAAATCCTGCGTCACCGAACGCCACAAGTCCCACAAGGGCTTGATCGTGGTGTGCTTTTCGCGGGTGATGAAAGGTTCTGCGTCCAGCCCCAGTTCGGCTGCCAGCGCGCGCAAGAACCGCGTCGTGCTGTCCAGCCCGATCGGCGCCTGGAAATAGGGCCGCTCCAGCACTTCGCACAAGCCGCGCCCGAATTCGCGATAGAGGCAGACATTGGCCTGCGCATCGGCCAGCTTGCGAATATCGGCCAGGTGGCAGCCGAGCGGGAACACCAGATTGACCTCTGCCCCGATCCCCTCGATCAGGCGGCGCACTTCGTGCAGGTCGCTGGCCATGTTGAACATGCCATAGGACGGGCCGATGATATTCACGCGCGGCTTTTCGCCGGGCTTCACCGGGCGCGCCGCCGGCACGGTCTTCGGCCCGAATTCCGACCACAGCCAGCTCAGCGCGCGATCCGCGCTCTGCCACTGGTCCTCGTCGATGGTGCGCGGCAGGAAGCGCTTGATATTGGTGCCCTGCGGCGTCACCCCGCCGCCGATCATCTCGGCAATCGAACCGGTGACGACCACGGCGGGCAAGTCCGGGTCCAGCGTGGCCCAGGCCCGCTTCATCGCCCCTTCGGTGCCGGTCTTGCCCAGCTCCTCCTCGCCCAGGCCGGTCACGACGATGGGCAATTCGTGCGGCGGCAATCCGTCGCTGTAATGCAGCACCGATGTCACCGGCAGGTTTTCGCAGCCCACCGGCCCGTCGATGATCACCTGCAGGCCCTTGGCCGCGGCAAAGACATAGACCGCGCCCCAATAGCCGCCGGCCCGGTCGTGATCGAGCACCAGCGTCATGATCCCACCGCCTCGGCCGCCTTGCGCGCGGCCTCGTTGAGCGCAGCGTATTTCTTCTTGAACTGCGGCCGGTCCTGCGGCGTGTCTTCCCACACGCCCGCCTGCGCGCCGGTGCCCACGCCATCGAAGAACGCGCGCATCGCGTCGAAGCGCGGCTTGTTGCCCATCGCCGCGTTGACCACCTGCGCCAGGCTGCCCGCCCCGGCCATGGCCATCAGCGGTCGCGCCGAAATCAGGTTGGTGAAATAGAGCGCCGGGATCGCCCGCTGCTTGGCATATTGCACCACCGGCGTGGTGCCGATCGCCAGGTCCGGGGCAAATTCCTCGACCGCGGCAATGTCCTGCTCCAGGCTGGCGCGGAATTGCACCCGCACGCCGCGCGCTTCCAGCCAGGCGCGGTCTGCCGCCCCGGCCACGGTGGCGGGGCAGGCCGTGCCGACATAGGGCACATCGGCGCCGCTTTCGATCAAGAGCCGCGCCACCAGCAGTTCCGATCCTTCATAGCCGGTCACGGTGATCCGCCCGTTGATCGGATTGGCCGCCAGCGCGCCACCGATCGCGGGCAGGAAGCGGTCCTTGGCATTGTCGATCAGGCGCTGCGCCACGCCGCAAGCCGCGCCGATGGCATCGAGCCAGGCCGCCGTACCTTCCACGCCCACGGGTGCCGACCCAACGATGGGCCGCCCGGCATGTTCGAATTCGCGCATGCTGGCGCTGTAGAACGGATGGATCGCACCCACTGCGGCGCAATCGAGCGCGGCATAGAGCTCGCGCCATTCGCGCGTGGGCACCACCGGCCCCGCCGCCAGGCCCAGCGGCTCCAGCAGCATGCCGATGCCAACCGGATCGGCTGGAAACATTTCGCCCAGCAGCGTCACCGTGGGCCGATCCGCCTTCACGCGCGGCGCGGCCACCGGGCCCTGCTCGGCCTCAATCCGCGCATAGGCCAGCATCGCACCGGCCAGCACGTCCTTGGCCTCGGCATGGGTGGGAATGCCGAAACCGGGCACGTCGATACCGATGATGCGCACGCCGTTGATCTGCTTTTTCAGCAGGCGCAGCGGCACGCCGCTGGCCGTGGGCACGCACAGGTTGGTGACCACGATGGCGTCATAGAGCGCCGGATCGGCCAGCCCCTCCACCGCCTCCTTGATGTCTTCGAACAGCTTGCCGGTCACCAGCGTTTCGGAATTGAACGGCACATAGCCCACCGTCCGCCGCGCGCCGTAAAAGTGCGACGTGAACGTCAGGCCATAGACGCAACAGGCCGAGCCGGAGAGCACCGTGGCCGTGCGGCGCATGCGCAGCCCCACGCGCAGCGAGCCGAATGCCGGGCACATGCTCTGCGGCTGGTCGTGCGGGCCGACGGGATAATCGGCGGCATAGCGCGCCAGCAATTCGCTGCCCTGCGCCTTGTCGGTCGCCGCGCGCAACACGCCGGCATCGGCATGGCAGCCCCCGCCTTCGGCCGGCGGACCAAGCGCGATCCGGTCTGGCTGGCGCTCCAGCACGGGCGCGGGCGCGTCACGCTTCGTCATAGATCACCTCGAGCGAGGGCTTCTGGACGAAGGCGCCGCCGCGCATGTCGGCCTGGGTGGCAGGCACCAGCACCACGCCCCCGCCCACGTCCTCGGGCGAGAACAGGCCAAGCAGGCCATCCTGGTCGAGCGGGCGCGGCTGCCGCGCCGGCGCTGCGGCCACGTTGCGCGCAAGGTCTTCGAACAGGCTGCCCCATTGCCCGCCGGGCCGGCCGATGATCTGGTAATTGGCCGATTTGCGGCGGATGTCCTCGTCCGCCGGAATGGCGCAGAGCACCGGAATATCCACCGTGCGGGCAAAAGCCGCGGCTTCGCCGGTGCCATCATCCTTGTTCACGATCATGCCGGCAATGCCCACGTTGCCGCCCATCTTGCGAAAGTATTCCACCGCCTTGCAGACGTTGTTCGCCACATAGAGCGATTGCAGGTCGTTGGAGCCGACCACGATCACTTTCTGGCACATGTCGCGCGCGATCGGCAGGCCGAACCCGCCGCAGACCACGTCGCCCAGGAAATCGAGCAGCACGTAGTCGAACCCCCAATCGTGGAAGCCCAGCTTTTCCAGCAGCTCGAACCCATGGATGATGCCGCGCCCGCCACAGCCGCGGCCCACTTCCGGCCCGCCCAGTTCCATGGCGAACACGCCGTCGCGCTGGAAGCATACATCCTCGATCCGCACATCTTCGCCCGCCAGCTTCTTGGCGGCCGAGGTTTCGATGATCGTCGGGCAACTGCGCCCGCCAAACAGCAGGCTGGTGGTGTCGGACTTGGGATCGCACCCGATCAGCAGCACGCGCTTGCCCTGCTGCGCCATCATGTAGCTCAGGTTCGACAGGGCAAAGCTCTTGCCCGATCCGCCCTTGCCATAGATCGCGATCACCTGGGTCTGCTTGGTCGCTTCGCCCATATGGGGCAGGTCGGGTTCGATCGCGGCTTCGGCGCGCAGCATGGCGCCGTGCGGGGCGTTGGCAGTGTTCAGCAAGGTCATGCGCAAGCGCTCCAATCGAGAACCGTCTTGAGGCAGTCGGTGGCCAGGAAAGTTTCGGGGTAGGCATCCTGCGCCTCGTGCGCGGGGCGCATGTGGCTGATCACGCCAGCCAGGCTGCACGCCCCCCGCTCGACCAGCGCGCGCGTCGCCTCCAGGTCTTCGCTCCGCCACTCTGCCGCAATGCGAAAGCGCGTCTCGCGCATAAAGGCGGGGGCAAAGGCAAAGCTCGGGCGGTTGGCATAGAACCCGGCCATCACGATTTCGCCGCCGTGGCGCAGCCGCGGGATCAGCAGGTCCAGGCAATCGGCATTGCCGCTGGCATCATAGATCGTGCCATAGTCGTGCCGGTCGTCGTCCTTGGGCGCGATCACGCGATAGCCGGTATCGCCCGTGCGCCGCAGCGGATTGCGCTCCCACACCGTTGGCGCGGGCGCACCCTGCGCGATCGCCAGCCGCGCGAGCAAGCGGCCCAGCGCGCCATGCCCGATGATCAGATCGGGCGCCGCTCCGCCGTTGAGCGCGTGAAGCGCGGTTGCGGCCAGGGCAAAGAGCACGCCATCGGCGCCCAGCGTTTCGGCCACCGGAAAGGCGCGCGCCGACGGCACGATCAGGGCTTGCGCGGTTCCACCGAACAAGGCGCGCGCATCGGCATAGCAGGCCGCGCCGGGCACGAAGACCCAGTCACCGATCCGCCCCTGGGCATCGGCCCCGGCGTCCACGATACGACCCAGCGATTCATAGCCCGGCACCAGGGGATAGCCCATTCCGGGAAAAGCCGGCATTTCGCCAGACCACAAGAGCTTCTCGGTGCCAGTGCTGATGCCGCTCCACCGCACGTCGACCAGGACGTCGCCAGGGCCGAGCGGCGCCGGCGAAGCGCCCGTCGCAGGCCCCGCTCCGGCCGAGCCGGTCAACGTCAGCTTGCGCAGCGCGATGCACCTGGGTGCCTCGAGTATGACGGCCAGCGCATCCATGCCCCGGTCCTTCTCCCATCGGTCTGTTCGACCCCGGCGCAACACCCAAAGGCGGATGTGGTCCGGCAAGAATCAACATACGCCAACGCGATCAAACGTCAATTACAGTTGACGCTTTATTTTGTCATCTAAACGCGACAATCAGGCTGGACACGACCGGGTAATCCGTCGCCTGGCGCCGCCAGCGGGAAAACCCGGCGTTTTTCAGCATCGCGCCATATTCGCAGGCAGAGCGCGGGCGGCCGGCATTCATCGCCCAAAGGTAGAGCCCGAAATAGGCCTCGCCCATCGCGGCGGCCCCCGCCGTCGCCGCCATCGGCTCTGCCACCACGAGTCGCCCACCGGGCGGCAGGGCACGGTGGACGGCGCGCAACAGCGCCCCGCAGGCGGCATCGTCATGATCGTGCAGCACCCGCACCAGCGTGATGCAATCGTACCCGGCAGGCAGCGGATCGCGGAAGAAATCGCCCACGTGCAACGCAATGCGCCGGTCCACTTGCGCCCCGGCGATTACCGGCGGCAGGTCAAGCACCCCCACATCCACCCGCGGGCAGGCGCGCGCCACCGCGTTGGCAAAGGCGCCGTGCCCACCCCCCACATCGAGCACCCGGCGATGCCGCGCAAAGCGATAGGCCCCCAGCGCCTGGCTGGCGACCATGGCTTGCGAGGTGGCCATCAACGCGGAATAGGCCGCAGCCTCGGGCGCAGGGGCGTTGCCGGCATAGTGCCAGAACGCGGAAAGCGCAGTGGGCGCAGCACGATCGGCCCGCAGCAGGGCCACCGGATCGGCCAGATCGGCATAAAGCAGGGCGTGATGACGAACCATCGCGATCGCGCCCGGATTGGCCTGCAGCGCCGCCCCCTGCGGCCCGAGCAGCCACCATCCCGGCGCCACTTCCTCGGCCAGGTCGAGCGCGGCCGCCGCGCGCACCAGGCGCAGCGCGGCCGCTTGCGAAAGGCCGCTGGCCTTCATCACACCGGGCAGATCGCAGGGGCCCCGGCGCAACAGGTCGAGCAGCCCGACCTGCACCGCCGCTGCCAGAACCTGCGAATAGCAAAAGCCCGCCACCAGATCGAATGCCTGCACCGCGCGCCGCCGCGCCACCCAGGACAGCAGCGGCAGACGCGCCGCCCACAACTGGAAATGCGGGCTGGCCAAGACCGCGTTGCGCCACGCCACCCACCGCCCCTTCCAGCGCGTGTGCCGTGGCAAGGCTTGAAAGCCTTCAATGGCGATGGACATCAGCATATGTCTATCTTGTTTGACACATATGCGGTAAAGTTCAATTGCGAACACGCAGGCTCGATTCCTTTTCCAACGCATTCATGCAGACGGGGGCACGCAGATGGCGGCACGTGTTGCGATCATCGGCGCCGGCATCGGCGGCCTGGCGGCAGCGGCGCTGCTCGCGGCGCGGGGCCACGCCGTGACCGTGATCGAGAAAGCCGCCCATCCGGGGGGCAAGGCGCGGCAGATCGCGGTAGATGGCGTGGCCGTGGATGCCGGGCCAACCGTGTTCACCCTGCGCGACGTGTTCGACGAGATTTTCCACGAATGCGGGGCAAGCCTTGCCGATCACGTGACGATCCGGCGCGCGCAAGTGCTGGCCCGCCACGCCTGGGACGAGACCCGCCAGCTCGATCTTCATGCCGATCCGGCGCGCAGCGAAGAGGCGATCGGCGATTTTGCCGGCGCCGGCGCGGCCGCCGGGTTTCGCGCGTTTCGGGCAGAGGCGGCGCGCATCCACGGCATTCTCGATGCCACGATGTTGCGCGGCAGCAAGCTCGCCTGGCCGCCATCGCTGATGTGGCGCATCGGCCTTTGGCGCTTGGGCGATCTGCTGGCGATCCGCCCTTATGAAAGCCTGTGGGCCGTGTTGGGGCAGCACTTCGCCGATCCCCGCCTGCGCCAGCTTTTCGCGCGCTATGCCACCTATTGCGGCTCTTCCCCCTTTGCCACGCCGGCCACGCTGATGCTGATCGCGCATGTCGAGTCGCTTGGCGTCTGGCTGATCGATGGCGGGATGAGCGCGCTGGCCCAGGCGCTGATGAACCTGGCCAAGGCACATGGCGCGCAGTTCCGCTTCGGCACCGGCGCGGCAATGCTGGAAACCGCGCTCGGCCGGGCATCGGGCGTGGTCCTGGCCAACGGCGATCACGTGGCCGCAGATGCCGTGATTGCCAATGCCGATCCCGAAGCACTGGCAGCGGGCCGCCTGGGCCCGGTGGCGGCCATGGCAGTCAGCAGCCACGGGGTGCGAAAGCGCTCGCTATCGGCGATGGTCTGGCTCGCCCATGCGCGCAGCAGCGGCAGCTTTCCGTTGCAACGCCACAACGTCCTGTTCTCGCCCGATTACCCGCGCGAATTCCGCGATATTGCCGGGGGCCGCCCACCCGCCGATCCCAGCGTCTATGTCTGCGCGCAGGATCGCGACGGCGCCCTGGCCAACGATGGCGGCCGCGAACGGCTGCAGATCATCGTCAACGCGCCCGCCAATGGCGACAGCCACGTCTATACCGAAAAGGAGAGGGACCAATGCACGTTGGCCATGAGCCGGGCGCTGCAGCGCTGCGGGCTGGAACTGGAACCGGATTTTCCCCGCGTGCTGCTGACGCCGAACGCGTTCGAGACCTTTTCGCCCTCGACCGGCGGAGCGATCTATGGACGGGCCTCGCACGGCTGGGCGGCGTCCTTCCTGCGCCAGGGCACGCGGACGCGGATCCCTGGGCTCTATTGCGCGGGTGGAAGCACCCACCCGGGGGCCGGGGTGCCGATGGCCGCCTTGTCGGGACGGCTGGCAGCCCAGGTGGTGATGCAAGACCTCGCTTCGATGCGGCGGTTCCACCCGGTGGCTACGGCTGGTGGTATGTCGACGCGATCAGCGCCTGCGGGCGCCACGGGCTGACCATCATCGCCTTCATCGGCAGCGTGTTTTCGCCCTATTACAAGAAAAGCGGCCGGGCCGATCCGCTCGATCACTGCGCGCTCAACGTCGCGCTCTATGGTCCCGGCGCGCGCTGGACGATGACGGAGCGCGCGCGCGGCGCCGTGCGGCGCGATGCCGATACCCTTCAGATCGGGCCCAGCAGCGTGCACTGGACGGGCAATGCCCTGGAAATCGAGATCGAGGAAATGGACAAGCGCGTGGGCGTGCCCTGGCAACGCCGCGTCGCCGGCCGCATCCGGGTCATTCCCGAAACCATGAATGCCACGGCCTTTGCGCTCGATCCGCAAGGCTTGCACCGCTGGCACTGCCTGGCCCCGCGCGCGCGGATCGAAGTGACGATGCAGGCGCCCGCGCTGTCGTGGCAGGGCAGCGCCTATCTCGATTCCAACTTCGGCGCAGAGTCGCTGGAACAAGGCTTTCGCATGTGGCACTGGTCCCGCGCGCACAGCCGGAAAGGCGCTTTCGTCATGTACGAAGGCATCCGCCAGAGCGGCCGCCCCTTCGCCAGCGCCCTGCGCTTCGCCGCCGACGGCACCCCGCACGAGGAAGACGTGCTCCCCCCCGTCGCCCCCCTGCCCAACACCCTGTGGCAAATGGAACGCAAGACCCGCGCCGACCGCGGCCTGGCCAGCGTGGTCCGCACCTGGGAAGATGCCCCCTTCTACGCCCGCTCCACCCTGCGCTCCACCCTCTACGGCGAACCGGTCGTCTCGGTGCAGGAAAGCCTCGACATGGCCCGCTTCGCCTCGCCCGTGGTGCAATTCATGCTGCCGTACCGGATTCCGCGGGTGGGGTGATGGGGGGCGTCGGGCGTTGGAACATTCCTGCTGTCCGCAATCTGCTCGTTGAAGGGCGGACTTCGGCAAGAGCGGACGTTTATCTAGGTCGTGAACTCATAAATGGCGCCCCCGACCTGCACGCTGCTGCTCCAGCATCGGCCAGGGCCCATCGCGATCGAGGCATGCCTACGGAGCTGTCGCTAAAAGTCTAGGCGGCGTGGACAAATTCCACAACGCCATGGTTGCGCTGTGAAATTTGTCCACGCCGCCTAGCGATTCAAGCGCCGCCAGCCGATCACGACGCCACTCACTGCGATTACCAGCCCTGCGAGCGATGTCAGCCACAGCACTGCGTCCCAGGCAGGCCGCGCTTGGGTCAAGCCGTTCAGATCCCATTTGTGCAGGAGGTCGAAAGCCCAGCGATAGAGGCGGCGCCGGGTGTCGGTATCGCCGACGATCGCACCACTCGCCGGATCGATATAGACCCAGCTTCGCGCCGGATCGTCAAAGCGGATGCGCAGAACGGGGAGCAGCGGCAGTCCGTCGGTTTCGTACCAATAGGCATCGGGTGCTACAAGGCGATCAACAGCGATGATATGGCCCGCAGGGACAAGCTGCGCAGCGCGCTGCTCGATGGTGGCGCGATCAGTTTGCCATGGCGTGAGCGTCTTGCCACTGAGGAAGCTTGCCTGTTGCGGGCCGCGCTCGACCAGTACCTGCGGCCTGCCAAGGCTCCAGCGGATGTGCACCAGCTTCACCCCCGTCGCAGACCGTCCCAGCGCATCAGCGGCAAGTGTCAGCGGTTTGTCGGCTCCCGCATAGCGGATCTGGGAAGCGAGACTGAGGCCTGGGCTCGCGAAAAGCCGGCCTGGGTCGACCGACAGCCACCCGCTGAAAATCCAGGTTGTCAGGAAGACCCCGCCAACGAGCCCTGAAACATGATGCCATTTCATCCAGCCGCGATAGGGTGTGAAGCGCCCTGCGCTGTAGCGGCGGCGTCCCGTGCGCAACCGCAGTATCCCGATCCAAATTCCGGTAATCGCACCGATGATGCAGGGGCCCGACACCCACATGACGACTTGCCGCCAGACCAGATTGTACTGCCGCAGCACCGTTGGATAGATCCAGTGCGGAACGGATCCGATCCAGTTCCAGAAACGCTCCGTCCCGTTGGTGTCGAGCACCACCTCACCGGTCCGCGACGAGACGTACAGCACCCTGCCGCCCTCGCTCGCGAGTTCGGCCTTCCAGAGCGGTCGGTGGCGGTCGAAGCTGCCCGCAACGGTCCACTGATCGCGTTCGAGAGCTGTGATCAGGCGAACTGGAGCATGCCCGAAATCACCGGCAATTCGGCGCGCAGACGCTCCGTCGGTTTGAGCCAGAACATTGCCCGAGACGGCAGAGATCGCCACCGGGGCGGCATCCCACGGCTCGATCTGCCATACCGGCGCGCGATCGCGCATTTCCAGAGTCAGGTTGCGCACCGGCCTGCCGCCTGCAACCCGTCGCGCTTCTTCGGGCGTCACACGCACTGCTGCCCAATCGATCGGCGCGAGACCGGCCAGCCGCTCGGCCTTGCCGAGCGACGGGAACGGAACGTAGATCATCACCAGGCCAGAAACGAGCCATATCGTGAAGAGCATACAAGTGACGATGCCGATCCAGCGGTGAACCAGAAAAAGCCACCGCTTGAGATGATGACCGAGCCTGCCGCCAGGCATGTCAGAGGCGGACACGAACCGTGAGATCGAGCGAGCGCGGACGGCCGAGGATCCATTGTTCGTCATTGTAGGTGGTCGTCGCATAATCCTTGTCGAAGAGATTATAGAACCTGAGGTCAACAGCGACTTTGCTAGTCACGGCATAGCTCAGCCCTCCGTCTACAACCGCATAGGCGGGCACCCGGAAGCTGTTGGCGTTGTCGGAATAGGTGCGGCCGACATAGCGAAGACCGGCCCGTACCTGCACCTGTTTGGCCGCATCCCAACGCAGCCATACATTGGCCGATTGTTCCGGGACGCCGGGCGGCGTCTTGCCGGTGTAGATGCTCGTGCCGCTGATGAAATCGTCAAAACGCGCGTCGAGTATGGTGCCGTTCGCATCGATGCCGAAGCCCAGCGGCAAATCGAGCGAGACAGAAGCTTCGATACCCTTCGACGAGCGCTGGCCCACCTGTTCGATCGGGCTGGTCGCCGTCCGTTGCGACAACAGGCCCTTCTTGGCGATGCGATAGGCAGCGATCGAGGCTGTCCCCCGCCCATCGAGGAAGCTGGCCTTGACGCCGATTTCGACCTGATTGCCGGTCGCGTTGCTGAACCGGGTCTGCGAACCCGAATACGTGGTGAGTGTGCCGAGCGGATCGGTGCCGGTCGAATACTGCCCATAGAGCGACACTGTCGCGGTCGGCTGGTAAACCGCGCCGGCCCGCCAGGTCGTGTTGCGCAGCGTCTTGGTGAAGAGCCGCGCGCCGATTGCGCCGGCAGGGTCGATGTTCTGGCGATAGACCCGGTCGTGCTCGTCGCGGATACCGGCAACGATCGAAAGCTGGTCGCTGAGGCGCAACCGGTCCTCGGCGAAGAAGCTGTATTCCGTGGTGCGCGTGCGGTACCGCGGGGCGATACCCTGTGTATCGAAGAACAACCCCGGATCGAACGTCCGCGGGTCGACAAAATCCTCCTGCAGGTCCGAACCAAAATCGTTCGAATAGGTCAGGTTGATCTTGTTGACGTCGAACCCGACGACGAGGTCGTTGCGGATAGCTCCGAAAGAGCCGTTCCACTTGACGCTGCCCTGGTTACCGATCTGCGATTGGTCGTGAAAGATGCCGAGATTGTCGGTGCGGTAGATCGTGCCCGGGGTGCCGGAGGTGCCATTATAGCCATTGGGACAATCGCCGCTGGCACCGATCCAGCAATAGCTCTCGAGATTCTTGAACAGGCGCTTGCTGGTCAGCCAATACGCTGTGTTGGAAATGCTGATGGCTGCGGAAGGCGCCCACTCTGCGGTCAGGATCACACGGTTATCGCGGTAATGCAGCTCGGCGTCGGCGACGTTGTAGTTGCGGCGACGGATGCTCCTGTCGAGCTTGCCGTCAATCAGCGGCGTGCCGAAATACTCGGTAGGCCGCTGGTTCGCATAATCGTCACGCAGCGTGAGCGAGAAAGAGTCGGACGGCGCAAAACGCAGCGCTGCCGAAAGGGCATAGCTGCTGGAGTCCCCGCGATCGACATAGCCGTCAGATTGCCGGTAACTGCCATCGATGCGGTAGGACAGCCTGTCACCGATTGGCCCTCCCGAGCCAGCCGCAACATGCCAGCTGTTCTGCGCACCATAGCTGGCTTCGCCGTTGACCTCGGTCCTGGCGGTATTCGGCTTCTTGGTGATCACATTGACCGCGCCGCCGAGCGCGCCTTGCCCGTAGAGCACAGACGACGGACCGTTGAGCACTTCGACCCTTTCCACGTTGAACGGATCTGCCGGAAAGGTGATCGTGCCGGCAACCGGAAAGAGCCGAACGCCGTCGTAGAGTTGCAGGACCGAACCTTGTCCACTGAAGCCTCGCGCAACCAGCGCGGTCCCGCCATTGCCGGGGTTTGCCGAGGAAGTGATCCCAGGCGCACGGGTGACCGCATCGACGATTGTCAGATCGCCTCGAGCGCGCAGTTCGTCGCCGTCGATGATCGAGATGGTGGCGGGGGTTTCCAGCGGGGTCAGACCAAGGCGGCTGCCGGTGGGAGCCGGTGCCGTGAGAGCGGCCAGCGGCCTGCCGACCACAAGAATGTCGTTGTTTTGAGGATCGTCTTCCTCAGCCGCGCGCGCTTCCGCCACAACCAATATTGCCGTCATCGACCACCCGGCCAATGCCAGCATCCGCGCCGTGCATTTCATTCCAACCCCCCCAATAATCTGTATCACGTGTTGCTTAGGGGTGCGCCGTGCAGCGGCCAGTTATGTACCGTAATCGGGCCGACAGTCACAGGTTACAGCGTCGTTACAAGATGTTGCAGAACCACGCAGTCCCGATTTGCGTAGCCGGGCGCGCCTTCGAGCCAACTTTCAAGAGCTTTGCTTTTGGCGGCTTTCGGCACGATCAGACGCTCTAGCGGCTGAACCTGAACGGCTGAACTGGGCAACCGTTGCCTGAGACCCTTGGGGTAGATCAGTCACGTTCAACGTGCGTCAAGGCATACGCGTCACCGACGTTCCGGCCCTGCGCAATGCCGATCTGCAAGCCGGCTTGAGCAGCAAATGAATGCATTGGCAGGGGCCAATTGAAAAGGGAACGGGTGCGGCGCTGCAGCATTGTGAATGCATGAGGTTCCCAGTATGAAATCCGTGCTTATCGTCGAGGACGAAATCTTCATTGCCTTGGAAATAGAGCGGATTCTGCAGGATGCCGGGTACACCGTCGTTGCCATTGCAGCCGATCAGACGGAAGCGCTGGCTGCCGGAGCGACAGCCAAAGTAGCGTTCGTTGATCTGAATCTGAGAGATGGGCCGACCGGCCCTGGGCTGGCGCTGGAGCTGGCGGACAGGTTCAGTATGAGGATCGTCTACGTGACCGCCAACCCAAATCAGATCGAACAACCTGCCCGGACGGCTGTCGGCTATATCCGTAAACCATTTTCGGAAGAAGCGGTCCTCGCGGCAGCGGCTATCGCAGCGGATCCGGAATCAGCGAACGTGATCCATCAGGATGTTATCATCATTTAGCTGACAACGTCCGCTAGCGATGTAGTGCCGTGGTGGGAACGACGAGGCGCAGACGCAAGCCTTCGACGGACCAGTTCCGCTCTATGTGACCGCCCAACTGCTTGATCGCGCTGAGCTCGATCAATTTGGTGCCGAAGCCGTCGTGCGAGGGCGCGGCGACCGGCGGCCCCCCGCGCTCGAGCCATTCGATTTCTACGCGACCATCGCCCACCTCGATCGTGATCTGGACTCTGCCATCGGCGGACGAAAGCGATCCATATTTCGCTGCATTGGTGGCCAGCTCGTGAAACAGCAGGGCCAAGGGCGTGGCAGAGCGATCGTCGATGGTCGTATCATCTCCCAAGATGGCGAGGCGCCCGGCATATGCGTCCATCAGTTCACCGAGCATCCCTGACAGGCTGTCCTGCACGGCGCTCGGCTTGGATGCATCGCTATGCGGTCGAACGAAATCATGCGCGCGCCCGAGTGCCAGGATCCGTTCGCGCAAATCATCTGCGACGGGTTTCATCTGGGGATGTTGCCGTGTCGAGAAGCTGATCAAGCCGCTGATCACGGCGAAGATATTCTTGATACGATGGCTGAGCTCGTGCGCCACGATCTCTCTTTGCGCCTGTATCATCTTTTGATCGTGGATATCCGTGCATGTTCCAAACCATCGTGTGATCACGCCGTTTCGATCACGGATGGGGAGAGCTCGGCCCAAAGTCCACCGATACTCGCCGTCCGCACGTCTCAGTCGATACTCGATTTCGTACGGTTCGCCCGTTGCCAGCGATCGGCGCCAGACCGACCAAGCGTGGGGTTGGTCCTCCGGATGGAACATGCCATTCCAGCCTTCGCCATCGGTGGAGCCGGCCGGCATGCCCGTGAATTCATACCAGCGCGCGTTGTAGTAGTCGTGGAACCCGTCTGGACGCGCCGACCAGACCATCTGCGGCATCGCATCCGCCAGGATCCGGAATTTGGCTTCCCGTTCGTCCAACTCCCGGTCGGTCCGGAGAGACGCACGGCGTGCGGTCAGCAATGACATGATATTCGAGGCCAGGACGAACAATCCTTCGCGCTGCACCGTGGTTAGTCCAGAACGCGGTTCTCGATCGATGACGCAAAGCGCGCCGAGCTGTACACCGTCGTCCGAGATGAGCGGCGTACCCGCATAAAATCGAATGTAGGGCGCGCCGGCCACCAGCGGATTGTCTGCAAACCGCGGATCTTGCGTTGCATCAGGCACGACCATGAGGTCGGTGCCGCGCATGGCGTGCGCGCAGAAGGATGTCTCACGCGGAGTCTCTGCAACGTCGAGCCCGGTTCGTGCTGGAAACCATTGTCGCTCGCGTTCGACGATGCTCACAAGGGCGATCGGTGTAGCGCACAAAGCGGCTGCGAAATCGGTGATGCGCGTCAGCGCCGCGCTGCCGGCCAACTCTTCCAAGTCAAAACTCAGGAGGGATTCGGCCCGTTCGGACTCCTCCTCGATGGACGTACCGTCAAATTTCTCGGTCATCAGCAGGACATTCGCTTCTATTGGTTGCGCGCGAGGCCGCGATAGCCGCGCCCTGGTGGGTGACTCGAAAAGGGAATGCTTCCGTGGCAGTCCGCACGGGCCGTGCCAAGCAGCAGGCTGAGATATTGTCGCCGAGCGGGCCCTTGACGGTGCCTTTCACATCCTGCGCCATACGCTTGATCTATTACGCCTCGCCTTCGACGACCCGCTTCTCGTTGTCAGTCGCTTTGCCAATCGCCTCCTTGTCGTTGCCCACCACCTTGTTGCCGGCGGCGCTGATCTTGTTTGTGAGGTCGCCCATGGTCGTTCCTGTCACTTGGGTCCCTGAAGACAGTGCCAGTCAACGTCCTGATCCATGTCACGTTCCTTACTCAAGGCGCCTGCGTGGCTTCTAGGCAGCCTCGCCGATCGGCGGGTCCGACCTGTCTCCTTCGGTAACTTCAGTCAGAACCGGACATTTGGCTCAACAAGTTGAATACCCGAAGGTGGTCGGGCGCTGCCGAAAGCGAAGGTGGCATCGCAGGACGAAGCCGTCGATCCAACACGGCGTGTGGAATGGCGGATCTTTCCATCAGCAGACGCGCCTCAACGTCGCGGTGCCCCGTACAGACGAGGAGTGGCTAAAGAGGCGCCAAAGTTGCCCCAGCGGCGGCCCGAGAATGTAAAAGCCAGCGGACCCGCGCCGGGCCAGTTCCCTGTCGGCGACGCTGCGGCCTACCTGACGGCAGCGTCGATCCATGCGCGCGTTCGCTCGAGCACCTCGTCCGACAATTGTGGGTCATCGACCGCCCGCGCCAGGATGACCGCCCCAACCATCGCCGCCCAGCTTCCGATTGCTGCGGTACGCTTGTCCGCTGCGGGCAACGCCGGAAGCGCATGTTCGATGCGCGCGATCTGCGTTCGCAGTCCTTCCGCCATGGTGGCTTTCGCTGCAGGCGTCTGGTGGCGCATGGCAGCGGCGAGGCCGGCGGTCGGGCAACCGCCGCCGGGATTATCCCGGTGTCGCGGGGCCAGATAGGCCCGGACAAAATCGCTGAAGCTTCCGTTCTCGAAACTGTCCGCTGCAAGCGCGTTCGCAAGCGCCTGCGCCACCAGATCGTCCTTCGAGCGGAAATGCCCGTAAAAGCCGCCATGGGTGAGGCCTGCCGCCTTCATCACCTCCGCGACACTCACCGCCTCGATACCCTTTTCCCTGAACAAGGCGCTGGCGACTTTCAGAATTCGGCGACGGTTTTCCGCCATCTGCTCTTTGCTGACCTTCATATCCAAATTTCTCCGCGACCGCCGTTGACATTTAGATGATGGCTATCATATTTAGCCAATCATGATCACTGTCATGAATATAGAGCCCGATACAGAAAGAGCAATCCGATGAGCGACATTCCTGCAGTTCTGATCACCGGCGCTTCCACCGGCATTGGCGCCACCTATGCCGAGCGGTTCGCCCGCCGTGGCCATGCCTTGGTGCTTGTCGCGCGCGATGCGACGCGGATGGAAGCGCTTGCGGCGCGCCTGCGGCAGGAAACCGGGGTGACGATCGACATCCTCCCGGCCGATCTTACCCAGGCGGCAGATCTCGCCGAGGTCGAGGCCAGGCTGCGGGAGGATGCGCGCATCGGCATCCTGATCAACAATGCCGGAACGGCGATCGGCGGAAGCTTCGTCGACCAGAGCGTCGAAGACATGACCAGGCTCGTCGCGCTCAACGCAACTGCGCTGCTGCGCCTTTCCAAGGCGATTGCCCCGCGTCTTGCCGAGGCCGGCGAAGGTGCGATCATCAATATCGGCTCGGTCGTTGGCGTGGCGCCGGAATTCGGCATGACGGTATATGGTGCAACCAAGGCCTTCGTGCAGTTCCTGTCGCAGGGCCTTGCGCAGGAGCTCGGGCCGAAGGGCGTCTACGTCCAGGCGGTGCTTCCGGCCTCGACCCGCACCGAGATCTGGGGTCATGCCGGTGCCGACGTCGATGCCATGAGCAACGTCATGGAAGTGGGCGATCTGGTGGACGCGGCCCTGGTCGGCTTCGACCGCCGCGAACCGGTGACGATCCCGCCGCTGCACGATGCCGGCCAGTGGGATGCGTTCGACGGCGCGCGCAAGGCCATGATCGGCAACATCGGCAACGCCCTGCCGGCCGAGCGCTATCGCACGCGCGCCTGAGCACCAAGCCCTCCCCATGCCCATGCCGCGACAGCGGCCATCCTTCAGGTGCATCATGACCAGCAACACGCTTTTCGAACCCTACGCCCTCGGCGCCATTCCACTTTCCAACCGGATCGTGATGGCGCCACTTACCCGCAACCGCGCCGGGGCCGGCCTGGTGCCGGGTGACCTGACCGCCGAATATTACGCCCAGCGGGCTTCAGCCGGACTGATCATCTCGGAGGCGACCCAGGTTTCGCAGCAAGGGCAAGGCTATCAGGACACGCCCGGCATCTACAGCCGCGATCAGATCGAAGGTTGGCGCAAGGTGACCGCGGCGGTGCACGAAAAGGGTGGCCGCATCGTCCTCCAGCTCTGGCATGTCGGCCGGATCAGCCATCTCGACCTCCAGCCTGGCGGCGGCCAGCCGGTCGCGCCTTCGGCCATCCGGGCAGAGACCAAGACCTTCGTCAACAACGCCTTTGTCGATGTCTCCGAGCCCCGCGCGCTAAGGATCGAGGAGCTGGCTGGCATCGTCGACGACTTCCGCCAGGCGGCCGCCAACGCGATCGAGGCGGGTTTCGACGGGGTCGAGGTGCACGGTGCCAATGGCTATCTGCTCGAGCAGTTCGCCAAAGACGGGGCCAATGTCCGAACCGACGCCTATGGCGGCTCGGTGGAAAACCGCGCGCGGCTGATGCTGGAAGTCACGGCCGCGGTGGCGCAGGAGATCGGAGCGGAACGCACCGGCATCCGGATTTCCCCGGTCTCGCCCGCCAACGGTATCGCCTGCAGCGATCCGCAGGCACAATGTGACTATATCGTCGATCAGCTCGACACTCTGGGTATCGCCTACATCCACGTCGTCGAAGGCGCGACCGGTGGCCCGCGCGACGTCGCGCCCTTCGATTACGGCTCGCTGCGCCGCCGCTTCTCAAAGGCCTATATCGCCAACAACGGCTATGATCTGGGTCTCGCGACCGCGCATCTGGCGGAAGGCAAGGCCGACCTGATCGCCTTCGGGCGCCCGTTCATCTCCAATCCGGACCTCGTCGAACGGCTGCAGCGCGGCGCGCCCCTGGCCGAGATCGATCCAGCCACGCTCTATGGCGGAGGCGCCGCAGGCTACACGGATTACCCCCGCTTTACCGACGCGTCCGGCAACTGAGCCAGCGGGGGCCGTGCTGCGGCGCGGTCCTCGATACCCACCCCACCATCAACCGCCGCGCGGCCAATGCCGCACGCCAGATCGAGAACAACGCCATGGCGACCTCCACATCCAACGCATCGAAGACAGCATTCGTGACCGGCGCCTCGAGCGGCATCGGCAAGGCGGCCGCTATGGCGCTCGCCCGTGCGGGCTACCGGGTGATCGGCACCAGCCGCAAGGCGGCACCCGGCGAAATCCGCGATGGCATCCGGATGATCGCCTGCGACGTGACATCGGACGCCTCGGTTGCAGCAGCAGTGGCATCCGCGCACGCCGAGCTCGGCCGCATCGACCTGCTGGTCAACAACGCCGGCTATGCAATTTCCGGCGCTGCGGAGGAGAGCTCGATCGAGCAGGTCCGCGCCTTGTTCGACACCAACTATCTGGGCGTCGTCCGGGTAACGAACGCGGTGCTGCCGATCCTGCGCGGCCAGGGCGGCGGGCGGATCCTGAATATCGGCTCGGTCGTGGGGCTGATCCCCGGTCCCTTCGGCGCCCACTACACGGCGAGCAAGCACGCCATTGAAGGCTATTCGGAATCGCTCGACCACGAAGTGCGCCCGTTCGGCATTCGCGTCGCCGTGATCGAGCCCTGGGCGACCAAGACATCCATCGAAGCCAATTCGCCGCGCGGCGATCGACCCGTCGCGGACTATAGCGACGCGTTCGCGCGCTACCAGGCCGCGTTCGCGGCGGCGATGGCGACCGGCGATACGGCGGAGGATGTGGCGGAAACCATTGTCGCCGCAGCACAGGCCGGCAAACCGCAGCTGCGTTACCCTTCGGGCAAGGCGGCGCGACAGACGGCCTTCGCCCGGCGCTTTCTGCCCCGCGCGCTGTTCGATCGCACGCTGCGCAAGCAATTCAACATCGCCTGAGCGCCCCTTCCCCTTCATCGACCCGTGCGCGGGCAACGCAGGCCCATCATGACCACCGCAACCCATCCGACCGCATCGCCACGCCGCTATCGCGACGCCCCCAACCGCTTCGTGACCATGGGCAAGATCCGCTTCGCCTATCGCGAACTCGGGCCACGCGGCGGGACGCCGCTGGTCCTGCTCAACCACTGGGGCGCGGTGCTGGATAATTTCGATCCACGCATCGTCGACGGACTCGCCACCGCACGCCACGTGATCGCGCTCGACTATCGCGGGATCGGTCTTTCCGGCGGATCGGCCCCGGCGACTATAGGGGAGATGGCGCGCGACGTGCAGGCCGTGATCAGCGCGCTGGGCTTCACCAAGGTCGATCTGCTGGGCTTCTCGCTGGGGGGCTTCGTCGCCCAGGATCTCGTGCTCAGGGCGCCGGGCCTGGTGCGCAAGCTGATCCTCACCGGCACCGGCCCTGCGGGCGGCACCGGCATCGCTAGAGTCGGCGCCATCTCCTGGCCGCTGATCCTCAAAGGCATGCTGACCGCACGCGACCCGAAGACCTATCTGTTCTTCACCGGCACCACCAGAGGCCGCCGCGCGGCCAGGGACTTTCTCGCGCGCTTGAACGAGCGCAAGGCGGATCGTGACAAAGGACCGACGCCGCGTGCCTTCCTGCGCCAGCTTGCCGCGATCAAGGCCTGGGGACGCCAGCCTCCGCAAGATCTCGCGCGGATCGTGATACCGGTGCTTGTCGCCAATGGAGACAACGACATCATGGTGCCCACCGCGAACAGCCTGGACTTGGCCCGGCGCATTCCGAATGCCGAACTGGTGATCTACCCTGACGCCGGCCATGGCGGCATCTTCCAGTATCACGACGAGTTCGTCTCGAAAACCGCAGCTTTCCTCGCCGATTGACCCGACACCATCTCACGCTGGAGACCGCACGTGAAAGCCTTTGTCGTCGACAAGTACAAGAAGAAGAGCCCGCTGCGCCTGCGCGACATGCCCGATCCCGAGATCGGTGCCGACGATGTTCTCGTCCGCATCGACGCCGCCGCGATCAACCTTCTCGATTCCAAGATCCGTGACGGCGAGTTCAAGCTCTTCCTGCCCTATCGCCCGCCGTTCATCCTGGGGCACGATCTGGCCGGAACCGTGATCCGCACCGGCGCCAATGTGCGGCAGTTCAAGGCCGGCGACGAAGTCTATGCGCGCCCGCGCGATGGCCGCGCCGGCACGTTTGCGGAGAGGATCGCGGTGAACGCGGCGGACCTCGCGCTGAAACCGGCGAGCCTGTCGATGGAAGAGGCCGCATCGATCCCGCTCGTCGGTCTTACCGCCTGGCAGGCGCTGGTGGAACAGGGCAAAGTGAAGCCCGGGCAGAAGGTGTTCATCCAGGCCGGTTCGGGCGGCGTCGGCACCTTTGCCATCCAGCTGGCCAAGCATCTCGGCGCGACCGTCGCCACCACCACCAGCGCCGCGAATGCCGAACTGGTCAGGAGCCTCGGCGCCGATGTGGTGATCGATTACAGGACGCAGGATTTCGAACAGCTGCTGTCCGGGTACGACCTTGTGCTCCACAGCCAGGATGCCAAGGCTCTGGCAAAGTCGTTGAACGTGCTGAAGCCGGGCGGGAAGCTGATCTCCATCTCCGGCCCGCCGGACATCGGCTTTGCCCGATCGCTGGGGATGAACCCCGTCCTGCGCCTCGTGGTGCGGATGCTGGGCCGGGGCACCGTGAAAAAGGCGAAGCGCCTGGGCGTCGACTATAGCTTCCTGTTCATGCGCGCGGATGGGGGCCAACTGGCGGAGATCGCCAAGCTGATTGATGCCGGTGCGATCCGCGCGGTCGTCGACAAGGTCTTTCCTTTTGCGCAGACTGCGGACGCCCTTGCCTATGTCGAAACCGGGCGGGCCAAGGGAAAGGTTGTCGTCCAGGGTTTGTGACCAAGCGGGGCATGCGCTTTCAGAGCGCGCTCCACCTCCAGGGGGCAGCGGTATCCGGGATTGTCGCCAGTAATTGGCCAAATCTCATCGAGCAGACGCTCTTGCTCTAGCTAGGTCGTGACCTAGATTGCGCGAGATCCGCCTGAGCGCGGTGCTGAAGAGTTGCGATCAGCACGCGCTCAAGTTCGTCAATCTGGAAAGGTTTTCTGAGCAGTGGCGCGGGTCCATCGAAAACCTGCGCTAGCGCGGTGCTTTCGGCATAGCCAGTCGCAAAGATAATGGGCAACGCCGGCCGGATGTCTTTCACCCGCTTGGCAACTTCGGCGCCATTCAGACCAGGCATCGCAAAATCCAAAATGATGACGTCTGGCTCGGATCGCTGCAGTTCTGCCAGACCCGCGGCGCCATCTTCCGCCAAAGTGACGGCAAAGCCGAGAGTCTCCAGACATTCGGCAACGAAATGTCGCACGTCGGCATCATCGTCGATGACAAGGACTTGAGCCGAAACGCCCGCTGTGATTACCGAGCGGGTTGTCGAACTTTCTACCTTCTCGGAATTATCCGTTTGCCGGAAGAACAGCCGAACCGTCGTGCCCTTGCCCGGCGCGCTTTCGATACGAACAGTTCCGCCGCCTTGACGCATCGCGCCGTAGACTTGGCTGAGCCCCAGCCCTGTTCCCTTGCCTATGCCTTTGGTCGTGAAAAAAGGGTCGAAGGCGCGCGTAACGATCTCAGGCGGCATACCCGTGCCGGTGTCACGCACTGCAAGTTCGATATAGTCACCGTCGTCCAGCTCTCGGTCGCGCTCCATGCGGATCGATCGCGTGCTGATTGTCAGTTCGCCACCCTCGGGCATTGCGTCCCGCGCGTTGAGCGCAAGGTTCAACACCGCCATTTCGATTTGGACATCGTCACCCAAAACCCGAACGCCGTCCGCGCCGAGGTCGAGGCGCACTGTGATGTGGGCGCCAATGGTCCGATCGATCATCTCGCGGAAATTCGTGATCAGATCGGAAAGCGGCACGGGCTTCAGTTCGATCTTCTGTGCCCTGCTGAATGCCAGGAGCTGGCCCGTGAGCCTGGACCCGCGCTCTGCCGCTTTCAGTCCCGCATCAGCCCATCGCTGCACCCGGTCCTGATCGCCCGACTTGCGGCGAATGAGATCGAGGCAACCCGTAACGCCCTGAAGCAGGTTGTTGAAGTCGTGCGCGATCCCGCCGGTGAGCTGTCCGACAGCCTCCATTTTCTGGGCCTGGGCAAGCGCCGCCTCCGCTCTCTGCAATCGTTGCTGTTCACGCAGCCGTTCGGTCACGTCCGAGACAAACTGGTAGGCGCCGATCACATGCCCGTCAGAGTCGCGAAGGCTGCGGAAACGCATCTCATAAGAACGGCGATCGATGGACAGGTCGCCGAAAGCGTCTGTCTCGATAAATTCCTCGCCCCCGAGTGCGCGGGACCATACCTCCCGTACGGCTGCTTGATGTTCTGCGTGCCCTTGCAACACGGCCAGCATGTTGTCGCCGGCCTGGGGCTGCCGTACCCCGAAAATGCGGGCGAATTCAGCTGCGGCAGCCGTGTTTATAGCGAGCCAATTGTAATTGCGATCGACAACCTGCACGAAGATATCTGTGCCATCCACAACATCGGCGAGCAGCTTTCGCTCCGCGAGCGCCGCCGCCACTCTCTGTTCCAAGGTTTCATTCAAGTCGCGCAGTTGAGCCTCGACGTGCTTTCGGTGGGTGATGTCGATCGCCGTGCCGATGAGCCGCAGGCAACGCCCGTCCTCGAATACGCCGCGCCCCTTTGCCGCAACCCAGCGTTCAACGCCGTCTTCTTTGCCGATCGTGCGATATTCGACCTCGTAGACGGCCTGCCGCTCGGGGTCTGCCGCCGCCGCAAAAGCCGCGGCAGTCGCTTCGAAATCGTCGGGGTGCAGGCCGGCATAGAAGTCTGCCAGAGAAACCGGGACGTCCGGGGAGATGCCGAACATAGCCTTCACGCGCGGCGGCCAAAACAACGTACCAGCGACCTCGTCGACATCCCATAGACCGATTTCGGCCGCTTCGATCGCCAACCTGAGCTGCTCTTCACGGGCACGGAGATTGGCTTCGGCCCCCACCCGCTCGACGTGGGCCCATGATCGGTCGGTGACTTCGCGGATAACCGTCAGATCATAGTCGCTCCAGCGACGCGGCATTTTGTCGTGGATGGCCATCAGCGCCGTGAGTTGACCGTTCTTCACAAGCGGCATGCAGACAGTTGCGGCGATGCCGATATCCTGAAATGTCTTGGCTTCCGACGGGGCGATTTCCGTAAGATTATCGTTGATGATGAGCGGCCGGCCGGCTGTCAGCTGCTGCACTGCAAGGCGCCCGAAATCCGCCAGGCTGTAATGTCCCACGATCGAGGGCGAGCCGGGAGCGTGCCAATCGCCTCTGATGGTGAAGCCGTCCTCATCCGCATCCATGTCGGCATAGGCACAGTTCGACGCTTTGAGATGCGCGGCGACCATCTTCATGGTGACCGAAAGCACGTCGTCGGCATCCTGCAATCCCGCAACAGTCTGGCCGAGCCTGTCGAGGAAGCGATAGAGTTCCTCGCTCTGCGCGAGCCGCCGCTCAGCGAGCACACGCTCGGTAATGTCGAATACCATCGCCAGTGACCCGATTGGACAGCCTTCGCTGTCACGGATCGGCAGATACTCAAGGTCCATCCAGACCCTTTCCGGCTGCCCATTCCTCCACAGCTCCAATTCCTGCCTGTGAAAGCTAAGCGCCTCTCCTCTCAAGCCAGCTTCGATCACCCGGGCGTTGAACTCTCGCGCCTCTGGCCAGACCTCCAACAGCTTGCCGCCCATGGCAGCCGGATGGCGAGGGCCACAGATCGCTGCGTAACCGTCGTTGTAGAGCAGAATGCCCTCAGTACCCCAAAGCACGACCATGGGGACCGCCGAAGACAACACGGTCTGGCAGTTCGCAACCAGCTCGACCGGCCACGCAGCGATCGGCCCCAGCGGCGTTGCCCCCCAATCCTTGCTTCGGATGAGATCGCCGGCCTCGCCGCCGCCAATGAGGCGTGGCTGGGCGCCTGCCAGTTCCCTATCGCTGGTCATGAAGCGCATTGCCGATAGCCAAGATGTTCATTTTGCGAACCTATCATATGCGCAGAAGTTCAAACAAGGTCGTCGCGCAGCGACACATTGAGCAATGCAATGAACGCATTCGCTGCCCAAGTCGCAGGCCAGCCCGAATATCGACGGAAATCAGAAATTTAGACTGATTGAATGCTCGCGCACAAGACAAGGGCGGATTTCGGCATGACCGGACAACTAAACGCGTGGCGCGCAATTGCCTGAAATGGGCGGCATTTGCCGGTACCGGCTGGCGGCGTCCACGGATCTGGTTGGCCAACCATGCTCATGTCGATTGATGCCGTTGCTGGAAATGGGCATAAGTGCCGCTCCGACCGCTACGACGGAGGGCGTGATGCGCAGGACGCTTGTGTGTGCCGCCTTTATGGCCGCGATCAGCCTGACGACGCCGGCCTGGGCGCAGGCGACGACGCGGCCATGCGATACCATCGAGACCCCAGGGCCTGCATGCCTGCTGGTTCACACGCCTTTGCCGTCTCTGCCGCCCGGCCCCCTGTTTTGGCATTTGGACACTTTCCCGTCGCTGGCCGATGCTGAGCACGCCGCCAGCGCGACCAGCACAGTGACCAAAGCATTCGGATCGGTCTGGCTTTTCACGCTACAGCATGCCGGATGGCGCCCAAAAGGCGGTAAGCACATGGCCGAGATCGGCCCCCTACCCCTTGCCGCCGCCGCAACCTACTCTGCCGACTATCTCAGGTCAGTATTCAAGCCCGGCGCCACGGCGCCGCTGCACGTCCACTCCGGACCCGAAGCGTTTTATGCCGTAGCTGGCGACACTTGCCTCGAAACCCCCGATGGCGTCCAGATCGGCCGAGGCCCCGGCAACAGTCTACTGATCAAGGCCGGGCCGCCGATGCTACTGATGGCGATCGGCAAACTGCCCCGGCAAGGCTTCGCTCTGATTCTGCACGATGCCGCCCAACCTGCCACTACCCTGACACAGACCTGGCAGCCGCAGGGTTTGTGCGCCCGGCAGCTTTCAGCCGATCAGGAGCAGACCCGGCGCTGAATTTTTGCGCTGGAGGAGAATGCCATGTACATGAGCCGCCGCACTCTTCTGGCCGCCACTGGAGCATCGCTGGTGCCGCTGCCCCTTGTCGCGCGCGCGCCGTCAGCTGTGCCCAGCCTCGATAATCTGCACCTGACTGTCCTGATCGACAGCACGACCAGCGTAAATCCATCTTTCACAGAGCCTTCAGCCAAAGCTTTTCCCGTGGTCAACTGACGCTTGGCACTGGGAAATCGGTCGATTCCGTCACCGATCGCCAAGCGGAAAACTCCGCCTGCAGATCGGCCAGTTTTTCCGACACAAGGCGCAACGCGTCCGAGCCGAGCAGCAGATGCGCAGGCGGATCCTGTGCGGCAACAAGCCTGATGATGGCCGCCGCCAAAAGGGCCGGATCGCCAGCCTGATGGCCACTGAGAGCTTCGCGCCGCTGGCGGATGGGATCCATCAGCTGGTCGTAATCGGCAATAGAGCGCGGCGAGCGCACCATTGAACGACCAGCCCAGTCTGTACGAAACGACCCCGGCTCCACCGCGGTGACATGGATGCCCAGATGTTTCACCTCTTTGCCCAGACTTTCCGAAATACCCTCCAGCGCAAATTTGCTGCCATGATAGTATGCCAGCCCCGGCAGGGTCATCATGCCGCCCATCGAGGTTATGTTCAGTATGTGCCCGCGCCGCCGTTCACGCATTTGCGGCAACACGGCCTTGATCACGGCCACCGCGCCGAAAACATTGACGTCGAACTGGCGCCGTAGATCATCGAGGCTCGATTCCTCGACCAGCCCCTCATGGCCATACCCCGCATTGTTGACGAGAATATCGATCGGACCGATCTCCCGCTGGATACGCTGAACGGCGGGCTGGATCGCGTCATCCTGCGTGACGTCCAGCAGGATGCCAAGCGCTTGCCCCGGTGCCAGCGCCTCGAAAGCCGCGCAGTCTTCGATCCGGCGCAAGCTGCCCGCTACCGTGTCGCCTGCGGCCAGAGCAGCTACCGCGATGGCTTTACCGAAACCGCTGCTGACGCCTGTGATGAACCATGTGCGCATGAGAAGACTCCAATCCGCGCTTATTGCTGTGACTCGGCTCTAGCGCCTGCCAACAGGTGAGATAATCTACTGGATTTTCCTCTTGATCATGAGCATTGTTCAGTAATGAACACCATTTGCCCCAGCAACCTCGCGAGCTTCCTCGCTATTGCGCGCCATGGCAGCTTTCGCCGTGCCGCCGATGAAACCGGCTGCACACCTTCGGCCCTTAGCCATGCCTTGCGCGCACTGGAGGAACGGCTGGACCTACGATTGTTCAACCGCACCACGCGCAGCGTTACTCTGACCGAGGCTGGCGCACAGCTATACGCCCGCGTCGCCCCGGCGTTTCGGGACATTGATGACGCGCTGGACGATCTCAACAATTTTCGGGGCACGCCCACCGGCACGCTCAGAATCAATGCCGCGCGCTCTTCAGCCGAGATGGTGCTGCGCCCGATAGTCAGTCGTTTCGTTGCGGCCTATCCCCAGGTCCGGGTCGACATCGTGATCAGCAACGGATTGATCGATCTGGTGTCGGGCGGTTTCGATGCCGGGGTCCGCTTTGGCGAAACCATCGCGCAGGGCATGATCGCCGTGCCGATCGGACCGCGCCAACGATCGGCCGTGGTCGCCTCGCCGGACTTTTTGGCTCGTCATCGGGTGCCCCTGCATCCACAGGATCTCAAGACGCTGCCCTGCATCCGGTTGCGCTTCGAGAGCGGTCGCTATTATGCGTGGGAATTTGAGCGGAACGGCATTGACCTGGCAGTCGAGGTCGACGGCCCGCTTTCAATGAACGACCAGTCGCTGATGATCGAGGCTGCGCTGGACGGCGTGGGCCTGGCTTATGCCTTCGAGGGGCAAGTGGCCGATCTGGTCGCCGCAGGGCGCCTCATGCGCGTGCTGGAAGATTGGTGTCCACCGTACAACGGCTTTCACCTCTATTATCCCAGCCGCCGCCAGCTCCCAGCGGCAGTGCGCGCTTTCATCGACTTTTGCAGCGAGCAGTGAGCACACGGACCGGCAAGATGTTGCCCAGAGAAACCGGCGAAAAGACGACGAAACATCGGGCCGAATCTGTCCTTATTTCATTGGTTCACTGCTTAAGATCGGCCCTTCCCAAGCAGGATTAAATTCACGCGGATAAAAGTCTACGTGCCTGATTGTGTTCAGGCATGAATATCGCTTAGGCGCATGCTTTTGAGCAGCCGAGATGATTTTCAGCATCCCGGCACCAAAAAATGGAGAGAATTGCCATGATCGATCGCCGCTGTTTTCTGGCCACGACTGCCATGGGGCTTTTCGTCGTCAAACCGGCAGCGACATTGGCGAGCGTAACCAAGCGCGTGTCAGCGCGTGTGATCATCGACAATGATTTTGCTGGCGATCCCGATGGCCTGTTTCAATTGGCACATCATCTCCTTAGCCCATCAGTGCATATTCCGCTGATTGTAAGTTCGCATCTTCCGGTCAAATTCGGCGGGCCATCTTCGGCCGGGAATGGCGTGAAGAAAGTGCAGCAAGTGCTCGACATCGTCCATCAGGGCCCCTCGCCCCGCCTGATTGGCGGCGCAGAATTGCCGATTTCGGCACGAACTGAATGGAAACCGACCCCCGCCACCGCCGCAATCATTCGCGAGGCGATGCGCGAAGACGCGAGCGAGCCATTGTTCTACGCCGCGGGAGCCAGCCTGACTGAACTGGCGATTGCTTGGTTGACCGAACCCAAAATCGGCAAAAGGATCAAATTGGCGTGGATCGGCGGCAACGAACACCCAGGTCTTTCCAATCCACCACCTGGCCCATACGAGGCTGAGTTCAATTTTTCGGTCGACCCCATTGCCGCGCAGGTGATCTTTAATGAATCCGATATCGATATTTGGCAGGTCCCGCGCGATGCCTATCGGCAGTTTCTGATGTCAACCGCCGAACTGTCAGATTTATCTAAAAGCTGCAAGATTGGCCGTTTTCTTAGCCAGCAATTGGACGAGATGGAAGTTAATCTTACCAAAATTCCCGGTTTTCCTGCCATGCCGATGAGTGATGTTTATGTCCTCGGTGACAGCCCGCTAGTTACGCTCACCGCCCTCATGTCGCCGCTTCAGCCGGATCCATCCTCCAGCCACTATATTCTTAAACCGACGCCGATATTGCAGGCTGACGGCTCCTATCACAATCAGGACGGCACCCGCCCGATGCGGGTTTACACAATGGTGGATGCAGGCCTTACATTTCGCGATATGATTAGCCGTTTTAGAGCGAACGGGTAGTTCCGCCCCAAGACCAGTCGCTTCCAGCCGTGTTCCCTGCGTCGGAGCCGGTCATTTGCCTACCGGGTTTAAAAGTGACGGAAACTCTGCTCCATTTCGTCACCAATGATCTGCATGCCATCCCGCTGAGCAGATGATCATGCGGTGGTTGGCAATTCAAGCAGGGCGGGCGCGGGCGCCAACGAAGGTACTGCCGCTAGTTGCGCCTCGGTCGGCTGATGGTCATGGGCCCAGACCGGCGGCGAACCGATGTGGGCGCGCAGCGCCGTCATGAAGGTAGCCAGTCTGGTGCTGGCCTTGGGCAAGGCGCGCAGCACATAAATGCCGGCATCGCCTTCCGGTGGCTTCACATCTTGAGGCAGCTTTTGCAGCAACCCAGCGCGCACATCCGGCCCAATCACCCATTCGGGCAACAGGGCGATGCCAATCCCCCGGAACGCCGCCTGACGCAGCGCCTCGAAATCATCGCAACGGAAAACAGTGCGTGAGCTAGGCAACTCTGCCGTGGTGCGCCCCAGAACATGCCGCCAGCCCAGCAGATCGGGACCGTGCAGCTTATCGATCAGGCGGTGTTCGCAAAGCTCCTCATGGGCTGGCACGCCGTGCCGTGCCAGATAGGCCGGATGAGCCACCAACAGGCGGCGGTCAGACGCGATCTTGCTAGAAATCAGCGTACTGTCAGCCAGATGGCCGATGCGGATCACCGCATCCAGGCGCTCCATCACCGGATCGGCCAGTCGCTCGGTCAGGTCCAACTCGATGCTGAAATCGGGATGCCGCTCCATCAGCGCGTGGGCGACGGGGATGACATAGCGTTTGCCAAACGTGGGGAAGCAGGCAAGCCGGAGAATGCCGGTCACCGCATCGTCGAGGCCCAGCACTTCCGCCCGCAGATCGACCAGTTCATCCAGGATCGGTTGACCGCGCTCGAACACCACGCGCCCTGCATCGGTCAAAGCCAGCGCGCGGGTTGATCGAACGAAGACAGCCGTACCTAGTCCGGCTTCCAGCGCATCGATCTGTCGTACAATGGCAGATGGCGTGACGTTGCGTCGTCGCGCGGCAGCCGAGAAGCTGCCCGCCCGCACGACATCGACAAAGACGGAGAGGTGTTCGGCAAAGCGAGGATCTTTCACCTTTGCGATTTTCGCACAGGCGTTTCGAGCAGGCAATGGATTATCGAAAAAGCGCGCGGGGCATAGATGCAGAGGCACACCGCAGGACGGTACCGCGGGGCCAAGGCCCCGCCCCCCAAGGAGACAATCCATGCATGCTCTGGCAAATCCGGTCACGGACCGGTTCGATGACCTGTATCTGTTTATCGACGGCGAATGGGTGGAGGCGGGCAACCGCGACACCTCGGCCGTGATCAATCCGGCCAATGGCTGCGTGGTGGGCCGCGTGCCCCATGCCACGCATGACGATGTAGAACGGGCGCTGGCCGCCACGCAGCGCGCCTTTAAACTGTGGAGCGGCACCCCCGCCTATGACCGCGCCAAGGTGCTCAAGCGCGCCGCCGAACTGATCCGCCAGCGCGCGACCCACATCGAATGGCTGATGACCACCGAACAGGGCAAGGCACTGAGCGAGGCCAAATATGAAGTGGCCAGCGCCGCCGACTATTTCGAGTGGTTCGCCGAACAGGGCAAGCGCGCCTATGGCCGCGTGGTCCCCTCGCGCCGGCCCGAAGTGCAGCAGATCGTAAAGCGCCAGCCGATCGGCCCGGTCGCCGCCTTCACCCCCTGGAATTTCCCGGCCATCACCCCGGCACGCAAGCTGGCCGCGGCTCTGGCGGCGGGGTGCTCGGTCATCATCAAGCCGGGCGAGGAATGCCCCGCCACGGCTCTCGCCATCGGCCGAGCATTGGAAGATGCAGGCTTGCCCAAGGGCGTGGTGCAGATCCTCTTTGGCGTGCCGGCCGATATCAGCGCGCATCTGATCGCCTCCCCCATCATCCGCAAGGTGACCTTTACCGGTTCGGTGCCCGTTGGCCGCTTGCTGGCAGCCCAAGCAGCGCAGGGGGTGAAGCCCATCACGCTGGAACTGGGCGGGCACGGGCCGGTGCTGGTCTTCAACGATGCCGATCTGGATGCGGCGGCACGGCTGGGCGCGGCCAACCGCTTCCGCGGCACAGGGCAAATCTGCATCTCTTCCACGCGCTTTCTGGTCCAGAGCGAAAGCCTTGACACTTTCACTGAGAAATTCGTGGCGGCAACGCAGGCGCTCAAGGTCGGCAGTGGGCATGACCCGGCCACGCAGGTCGGCCCGCTCTCCAATCCGAGGCAGGTCGAGAAAACCCAGTCGCTGATCGACGATGCCGTGGCGCGCGGCGCTCGCATCCTGACCGGCGGCAAGCCCATCCCCGGCCCCGGCTTCTTCTTCGAGCCCACCGTTCTGACCGATGTGCCACTGGATGCCCGCGTGATGCAGGAAGAGCCCTTCGGCCCAATCGCCATCATCCGTCCGTTCGACACCTTTGAAAATGGCATGAAGGAGGCCAATCGCCTCCCTTATGCTCTGGGCGGCTATGTCTTCACGCAGGACGCCAGGACCGCAATCCGCGCCGGGGACGAACTGGAAGCCGGGATGATCGGCATCAACCACTTCAGCATGATCGTTTCCGAACTGCCCTTCGGCGGTTTCAAGGAAAGCGGCTACGGCTCGGAAGGCGGCGAGGAAGGCATCGACAATTACCTCGTGACCAAATTCATCAGCCAGATCTGACACGATTTTCCAGGAGATACCCCATGTCCGCCATCGATTTCACCAGCCCGCGCGAGGCTGCCCGCGCCTTCACCCCTTTGTTGACGCAATTCGTCGAACAGCCGCTGTATTCCCAGGTGTGGAATGATCCCACGCTTTCGACGCGGGATCGCAGTCTTGCCACCGTTGCCGCACTCATCACGCTTCACGCCGAGCATGAGCTTCCCGCCCACCTCAAGCGCGCTGTTGAAAATGGCGTGACCAAAGAGGAACTGGGGGCGCTCATCACGCACTTGTCGTTCTACGCCGGTTTTCCGGCTGCCATCACGGCCTCGGCCATCGCCGCCGCCACGCTTGGCGCCCAGCAGGGAGAGGTCCAGTGAAAGCCATCCAGTTCGACGCTTTCGGCGATGCCGATGTACTGCAGATCCGCGAGGTGCCCGATCCTGCGCTGCGCCCCACCGATCTGCTGGTCAAAGTGGCAGCCGCGGGGATCAACCGAGCCGACCTCAGCTTTCGCACCGGCTTTTATGGCTGGGCCGATTTCGGGGACTCGCCCCTGATTGGCCTTGAAATGGCCGGTGAGGTTGTGGCCGTGGGCCGCGATGTGCCCGGCTACAAGGTGGGTGACCGGGTCATGGGCATCACGGGCGGCGGCGCTTATGCGCAACTGGCGCGCATCGATTACCGCATGGCGCTGCCCGTGCCCAACAATCTGGATCTGGTCGAGGCGGCAGGCATCATGGAGGTCTTCGTTACCGCCCATGAGGCGCTGATGCATCTGGCGCAGTTGCGACCTGGCGAGTGGGCGCTCATCCATGCGGCTTCGGGCGGGGTTGGCTCGGCTGCCGTGCAATTGGCCAAGGCGCGCGGGGGTCAGGTGATTTTCACTGCGCCGGGCGACCGGATCGACAAGGTGAAAGCTATCGGCGGCGATGTCGGCGTGGATTACAAGACCCAGGATTTTGCCCAGATCGTGGCCGAAGCCACGCAAGGGCGCGGGGTGGATGTGATCGTCGATTTCATCGGCGCGCCCAATCTGGAGCGCAATATCCGCTCGATGAATTATGGTGGACGCTTGGTTCAGGTGGGCATCATGGGCGGCGTAGCGGATGCAAAACTGCCGCTTGATCTCCTGCTCTACCGGCATCTGCGCATCATCGGCACAGTGATGAAGTCGCGCGATCAGGCGGTGAAACATGCCATGGTCCAACGCTTTGGCGAGGCATGGCTGGGGCATTTCGCCGATGGTTCAATCCGCCCCGTGATCGACAGCAGCTTCTCTCTCGAGCAGGCTCCCGAAGCCCATCGCCGGATGGAAACCGGCGCCAGCTTCGGCAAGATCATTCTACGGATGTCGTGACTTGATGACGGCAGAAGGGGACCGGTGTTCGCTGCGCCGGTCCCGAGTCCTCCTTCGCCCGTTTGCATTGCGATGGCTATAGATGCCGTCAGCGCGTAGGAGCCCGGCTAGGGGTTTCGCGTAGCCATCCGGTGAAGGCCGCTATCGGAGGCGTGCTGTCGATCTGCGTTGCAGGGGGAACTGACATCCTCACTTGAGGAGGTGCGAGGCGATGTCAGTTCCGAGCAATGATGAGGCTATCGTTGCCCCCTTAATGTCAGCGCCGGCATTAAGCGCTTTGCTGACCGCATCAATATCCGCGCTGCTGCTTACAATGAGCTTGAATATCTCATGATCCATTCGGCCATGTGCGCAGTGGCGCCGAGCCAATTTCAAACCGCCAATATATTCGGGCTGCCGTTTCAAATCTGCTATCAGGATTGAACCGTCCGATCTTATCACATTGATTTGATGAACAAAATGTCTGACGCCTAACTTCTCCAAAACCGCGCGACTGAAGGCAAGCGGCAGCAATGCGACCAATCGCAGGGCCTCTCCTTCAGAAAAGCCCTGCCGGCGAAGACCTTCAACTTTACGTTCGTCCGAATACTCCCAGTCCCTCGCAATCGCAGTCGCTCCCTGGATCAGAAGCGCTTCGGACATATCCGTTCTTTGCCATGGCAGTCTCATGGGGATGGAACATATCGCCCGATCGTAATGACTACAATGTTGTCGACCAGAGCGGCAGTTTCACAGCTATAGAAGTGCAGTCCGACATCAAGTCTATCGAGGTTGCCAATTCCAGGGCAGCAGATCGCCGAGCCTGCTAACCGGACATTCTGCAATCCGGCTCAGCACATCGGCGAGCCACGCCTGCGGATCGACATCGTTGAGCCGACAAGTCTGGATCAGTGAATAAACGATAGCAATACGTTGTCCGCCGCGATCCGAACCGCAGAACAGCCATGCCTTCCTGCCCAAGGGCACACAGCGCAACGCCCGTTCGGCGGCGTTGTTGGTCAGGCAAACGCGGCCATCGGTGAGGAACCGGGTGAAGGCATCCCAGCGCCGCAGCATGTAGTTGATCGCCTTGGCCAGATCATGATGGCGCGAAAGCTTTGCCAATTGCTCCGTTAGCCAGGTGTGCAGTTCGTCTATCAGCGGCTTGCTCAGTTCCCGGCGAACGGCAAGGCGCTCCTCGGGCGTCTTGCCGTTGATGCTCCGCTCGATCTCGAACAGCGCGTCGAGCCGTTGCACCGCCTCCAGCGCGATCGGGTAGATCTGGCCGGTCTTCTCGCCACGACTTTTCTTGCGCGCCGTACCTTCCACATCAGCCAGCTCGAAGAATTTGCGCCGGGCGTGCGCAAAGCAACCCGCCTCAAGGATCAGGCCCGCCTGGCGGTCGGCTGCATACAGCTCATTATAGCCGGCAAAGGCATCGGCCTGCAGAATGCCTGACCAGGTCGCCAGATGTGCCTGAGGATGCTCGCCACGCCGATCGCGCGAATAGCGGAACACCACGGCCGGGGGATCAGCACCGCCAAACGGGCGATCATCGCGCACATAGTTCCATAGTCGGCCGGTATCGGTCTTGCCCTTGGCTATGACCGGCACAGTGGTGTCGTCGCCATGCAGGCGCTCGGCGGCAAAGACGTGCGCCTCGATCAGCTTGAAGATCGGCATCAACGCGAAACATGCCGCACCAACCTGATCGGCCAGCGTTGATACGCTGAGCGGCACGCCTTCACGCGCGAAGCGCTCGGCCTGCCGGTTGAGAGGCTGGTGCTGGCCATACTTCTCGAACAGCACCATGGCTAGAAAGCTGGGCCCGGCCACGCGGCACCACATGGAATGATGCGGGCGGCTGTGTGATGGCCTTGCAATCCCGGCACGAGAATTTCTCCCGTACCGTCTGGATGACCTTCCACGACCGCGGGATCACTTCCAACGTCTCGGTCACATCTTCGCCCAGCTTTGACAACCAGCCGCCGCCGCATGCCGGGCATGTGCATGGTGCCGGAACGACGACACGCTCGAGCGGCAGATGTTCGGGGAACGGCTTGCGCGAAGGGCGCTTGCGGTCGAAGGCAGAGACCGAAGTCGCCTTTTCTGCCGTGGCTACCGCGATCAGCATGTCCTCGGCTGCGTCGGCTTCCAGGTCGCCGAGTTGCAGTTCCATCTGGTCAAGCAGCCGCCGCGTGCGTTCGGCGCTGGGGCCATATTGCTCGCGCCGCAGCTTGGCGATCTGCAACTTGAGGTGCGCGATCACCGCTTCGGTGGCGCTGGCCCGGGATTGCGCATTGGCGAGACGCGCCTCAGCATCGGCGGCACGCTGGGTGGCAAGATCGGCCTTGTGCGTTGCACCATACCATCCTTGGCCGATGGCCAGATGAAGCGACCTTTCTCCAATCGCTTGGCATAGAGCGACATGCCGACGCCATCGTGCCAGATGATTTTGACCAGCGCGCCAGCGCGTCCGGGGAACACGAAAAGGTCACCGCCATGGGGATTGCGCTGGAGGCCTTGCTGCACCAGCAACGCGAGGCCCTGCATGCCTTTGCGCATGTCCGTGTGCCCCATCGCAATCCACACCCGCGCCGTCGATGGGATCACCGCAGCGCCTTCAACGTTGCTTCGACCAGCGCCGCCGCCGCACACGGGAAGACCGTCATGCGCATCTTGTTGCCCAGTTCCACCACGACGGCGGGCGACGGTTCCGAAATCGGAACATCGACGTTGTCAGCATCGACCACAGCCTCAGCGAACTGCGGCCCTGCGATCTGTTGGCGCAACTTGTGCCGCCAGGTATAGATCCGTGCCGTCGAAATATCGTGCCGACGGGCAACGTCAGCAACGCAAGCCCCTGGCGCTGCGGCCTCCGCCAAAATCCGCAGCCGTTCCTCGTCGATCCATCGCCGACGACGCTCTGGCTCGTGCATAACCGTAATCTGCCGCATCAACCGCTCCTGAGTGCGCTCTCAAGAGCGTCCTTAAGAGCGCTCGCTCAGCTCCGGACAAGGCGGGTCATGCCGGATGGATACGTCCTCCAAAAACGGCAGTTTTCCGAGAGAAATGTGAGTGTTTTCGTAAGCGATGTGCTCAGGCCACGGCGGTCCAGGGCATGAGCTCTCCGACGGCGTTGGCTGGATGTCCGTTGGCGAGTTTGGCGAGGGTCTCTGC
>NZ_JAAZQN010000006.1:0-350988 GCF_012275365.1 Novosphingobium sp. SG720
GACCACCACCGCATCGCCGCCCGCGTCGATGCGCACGACGCCGCGCACCAGACCGCCGAAGTGGACGTGACCGGCATCGTCGACCGCATCGGCACCGGCGACGCCTTTGCCGCCGGCGTGCTGCACGCCTGGCTCGAACGCGGCGATGTGGCCGCCATGGCCCAGGCGGGCCTGGCCTATACCGCGCTCAAGCACAGCCAGCCCGGCGACATGTGCACGATCCCGCGCGCCGAACTCGATGCATTCTCCGCCAGCGGTGGTGATGTGCGGCGCTGAGGCCACCGGAAGAACAACAAACGGGAGTGGGCAGGATGGGTCCGATTACCCGGCGAAGTTTGGTCACGAGCGCCACCGCCATGGCCGCGCTGGCGCCGCTGCCCTTGCGCGCGGCTTCCCCAACGCGACCTCAGGTGGGGCGCTATCGCGGCATGCGCGAGGAAGGCGTCATGGCGTTCAAGGGCATCCGCTATGGCCGCGCCAGCCGCTTTGCCCGCGCCGTGGCAGAGCCCTTCACCGGAGAGACCGTGGATGCCACGCGGTTCGGACCGGTCTGCCCGCAGCGCGGCATGGCCGACGCGCCGCAAAGCGAGGATTGCCTGTTCCTCAACGTGTGGACGCCCGAGGCGCACCCGCGCGCTAGCCGCGCGGTCATGGTCTATTTTCATGGCGGTGCTTATGCCAACGGCTCCGTCACCGATCCGTTGACCCACGGCGGGCGGCTCGCGGCCAATGGCGACGTGGTGGTGGTGAGCGTCAACCACCGCCTGGGACCATTGGGCTATGCCTGGCTCAAGCCGCTCGATCCGCGCTTTGCCGATAGCGGCAATCTGGGACAACTCGATCTGATTTTGGCGCTGCAATGGGTGCGCGATCATATCGCCGCGTTCGGCGGTGATCCCGCGCGGGTCATGGTCTTCGGCCAATCGGGCGGCGGGGCCAAGATCGCCACGCTGATGGCCATGCCAGCGGCCAAGGGCCTGTTCCACGCCGCCGCCACGATGAGCGGGCAGCAAGTCCAGGCCAGCGGCCCGATCCATGCCCTGGCGCGTACCCGCGCGCTGATGCAGCGGCTGGACGTCAGCGACGTGGAGTCCTTGCGCATGCTGCCGATCGCACGGCTGGTCGAAGCGCTCGATGCCACCGATCCGATCGTGGATGGCAGTGTCTATTTCGGCCCGGTGCTGGACATGACGAACCTGCCACGCCACCCGTTCTGGCCCGATGCGGCTCCGCAATCGCTGGGCGTGCCGATGATCCTGGGCAATGTGCGCGATGAAACGCGCGCGTTCCTCGATCCGCGTGGCCCCAAGCTGGCCGGACTTTCGTGGGACAATTTGCCTGCGCGCATCGCGGCCGAAGTGAAGATCGACCTCGATCCGCAATGGGTGGTGGCGCAATACCGCGCCCAAGCGCCGGCGTGGAGCGCAGAGCAGGTCTATTACGCCGCCACCACGGCGGGGCGTTCCTGGCCGGGCCAGGTGATCGAGGCCGATGCCCGCGCCGCTGCCGGGGCAGAACACACCTGGGTCTATCAGCTTGACCGCCCTTCCCCACGCGATCCCTTGCGCGGCGCGGCGCATACCGACGATATTCCCTATGTCTTCGGCACGCTCGATGCGCCGGGCAGCTATTCCGGCACCGATGCGGCAGCCCGCAAGCTGAGCGCGATGATGATGGCGGCCTTTGCCGGGCTTGCACGCGGCGGGCGGCCCGGCGGGGTCGGGCGGGGCTTGCCCGAGTGGGCGCCCTATCGCCTGCCGCAGCGCGCCACGATGGTGTTCGACGACGCCCCGCACATGGCCGACGACCCGCGCGGCTGGCAGCGCCGGATCTGGGCCACGGCGCCTTATGTGCAGCCGGGGAGCTGATGTGCGAATCACTCGCACGCAGCCCGGCCAAAGCGCCGAGACGGCGCGCAAAAACCGCTTTCCCGGCGATGTGAATTCAGATTAAATTATTGCTTTATAGACTATTTTCTTCATCTAACGGTTTGCAACGGGGTTCTTGACAGGGGCATGATCGTGCTGCAAAACATATTGTAATGACACCGGTTACCTTTCTTCGCTTGCTGGCGGGGAAACGTCGCCGAAAACAATGAGCCCGGTCCAACTTCCGGGCGGTCCGCCGTGCGCGGATGGGAGTAGTGTTGCCGGATCGATGCAAGCCATTGCGTGCATTGTTGACACCGGTATCATCCAGCCTCACGGGCTGAGAGGGGATGTTACGATGCGCAAGAATGTTTCCCGAGTTTCGACGCTGAAGATCGCGCTGTTCGCCGGCAGCGCGCTCGCCCTGCCGCACGGCGCCCAGGCCCAAGCGGCGCCGCAGGACGCCGCGCCACCCGCTGCAGAGGCAGCCGCGCCCGGCACCGGCGAAGACCAGACCCCGGCGATCATCGTCACCGGCTTTCGCCAATCGCTTCAGGCCGCGCTGAATGTAAAGCGCAATTCGGTCTCGGCGGTGGATGCCGTGGTGGCCGAAGACATCGCCAAGTTCCCCGACCAGAACATCGCCGAATCCCTCCAGCGCATTCCCGGCATCTCGATCCAGAAGGATGGCGGCGAAGGCCGCGCGATCACCGTGCGCGGGTTGGGCGCCCAGTTCACCCGCGTGCGCGTCAACGGGTTGGAAACGATCACCACTTCGTCCGACGGCGCCTCGGCCAACCGCGATCGCTCGTTCGATTTCAACGTCTTCGCTTCGGAACTGTTCAGCAGCCTGGTGGTGCACAAGACGGCCGAGGCGAGCCTTGACGAAGGCTCGCTGGGCGCGGTGGTCGATCTCAACACCGGCAATCCGCTGGCGGGCAAGACCGGCCTGACCGCGGTGCTCAACGTGCAGGGTTCGTACAACAGCCTGTCGAAGAACGTCGGCCCTCGCGTGGCCGGGCTGCTGTCGTGGAAGAACGACGCCGGCACGCTGGGCGTGAATGTCTCGGCCGCCTATTCGCACACCGATACGCTGGAAAGCGGCAACAACACGGTGCGCTGGTCGCAAGCCTATTTCAATTCGGTCAATGGCACGCCGTGCTTCTATTCGGTGGCGGGCGACACCGGCGGCACGGCGGTCAACAGCGGCGGTTTCTATCGCCCGTCGACGGCGTGCGATGCCGCCGCCCTGTCGTTCCACCCGCGCATTCCGCGCTATGGCGTGGTGGAGCACGATCGCCGCCGCCTGGGCCTGACCGGCTCGATCCAGTTCGAGCCCAGCACCCATACCAAGATCTCGATCGACGCGCTCTATTCCTCGTTCAAGGAAGACCGCAAGGAAAAGTGGCTGGAAGTGCTGGCCCGTTCCAACGAGCGCAGCTTCAACGTGGTCAACCCCACGTATGACAGCAATGGCAACATGGTCAGCGGCACGTTCAACAATGCCTATGTCCGCACCGAAAGCTATTTGCGCCAGTCGCAGACCAAGTTCTACCAGGTGGGCGCCACGTGGGACCAGGACGTTTCGGACAGTTTGCGCTTCACTTTGCTGGGCGGGTTCTCGCAATCCGATGCCGATATCCCGGTGGAAAGCACGATTGCCTACGACAGCAAGGGTGCCAACGGTTTCACGTTCGATTACAGCAACATGAAATCGCCCGTGCTGAGCTATGGCATCGACGTGACCAACCCGGCGAATTTCCAGCTGGCCGAAATCCGCGATCGCCCGTCTTACGTCACCAACAAGTTCAAGACCGTGCAACTGCGCACCGAATGGGATGTGACCAAGGGCTTTACCGTCAAGCTTGGCGGAATGTGGCGCCGCTATAACTTCCAGACCCAGTTGTGGACGCGCGACACCGTTGCCTGTTCGGGCAATGGCAAGCCCGACCTGATCCTGGGCACCACCACCTGCTCGTCCAGCGTCTATGGCCTGCCCGTCACCTCGAGCATTTCCGACCTCGTCAGCCTGGGCGATTCCGGGCAACCGGGTGGCACCACCTCGCAATTCCTCGCGGCCAATATCGATGCGGCCTCGGCCTATACCAAGCTTTATGGCCGCACCGCGGTGGAAGACCTGGGCTCCAACCGCCAGGTGCAGGAAACCACCTCGGGCGGATACCTGCAGTTCGACGTGAAGGGCGATCTGCTCGGGCTGGAATATGCCGGCAACGCGGGGATCCGCTATGCCCACACCGACCAGCGCTCCACCGGCTATACCGCAGGGGTCGCGGCCACGGTGGGCCGGACCTATGACGACTGGCTGCCTTCGTTCAACATCGCACTCTATCCGCATCGCGACGTGATCCTGCGCGGCGCCATCGCCAAGGTCATCACCCGGCCTTCGCTGGGCAATCTCAACCCCGGTGGTTCGGTCGACGGGTTCAACTATCGCGTCACCTTCGGCAATCCGTTCCTCAACCCCTATCGCGCCACCAATTTCGACGTTTCGGCCGAATGGTATTTCGCGCCGCAGGCGCTGATCTCGGTGGCCGGGTTCATCAAGCAGATCGAAAGCTTCCCGGTGGCGGGCACGTATGTTGCCACGCTGCCGCAACTGGGCCTCGATCGTTCGGTTCTCACGCCCAGTTCGCCGGCCTACATCAACTATGACCCGGCCCAGGAATACATCGTTTCCTCGCAAGTCAACGGCACCGGGGCGACACTCAAGGGCCTGGAAATCGCGCTGCAACTGCCCTTCCCGTTCCTGCCCGGCTTCCTCAGCCACACCGGGTTCCAGGGCAATGCCACGCTGATCAAGAGCGATGCCGATTACACCATCACCGGTCCGGCGGTGAGTGCCTGCACCCGCAATACGGCGGGCGCCTGCACGCTGGCCGGGGTTTCGGCAATCTACAACCAGACCCTGCTCAACGTGTCGAAGAAGGCGTGGAACGCCACGCTCTATTATGACGACGGCAAGTTCAGCCTGCGCGGTTCGGTCAGCTATCGCGGCCCGTTCGTCGATGGCACCAGCGCCACGGGCAACGTGTTCGAAGGCTATGGTTCGTACACCAGCGTCGATGCGGCCGTGCGTTACAAGATCCGTCCATGGCTGGAACTGTCGATCGACGGCAACAACCTGACCGATGCCTATCGCTATCGCTTCACCGACCAGACCGCCCAGCGGAACTATGAAAACAACCACTATGGCCGCACCATCCTGTTCGGCGCTCGTGCCAAGTTGTGAGGTAACGCCAGGGAGACACTGCCCATGACGCTTTCCCGTCGCGCTCTGGTGGCCCGGACGCTTGCGGGGGCAGCATGGGCAACAGCCCGGCCGGCGATGGGGCAAACCCCACCGCCGGCCGGGCCACGTGGTGTTCCGCCGGGCCTCCCCCAGCCGGTGGAAACGATCGACCTGTGGCCAGATGGCGCCCCCGGCCATCTGGCCGCTCCCTTGATCGAAACCGTCAACGAGCGATCGAGCGATACCCTGGTCAACGACCGCGCGGTGCTGGGCATCACGCGCCCGCGCCTGGCCGTGTTCCGGCCGGATCGGCCCAATGGCGCGGGTGTCATGATCACGCCGGGTGGCGGCTATCGCTGGGTTGTGGTGGACAAGGAAGGCTATGAAATCGGCCGCTGGCTGGCCGCGCGCGGCTTCACGGCCTTCGTGCTGTTCTATCGCCTGCCGGGTGAAGGCTGGTCTTCGGGGCCCGATACCGCCTTGGCCGATGCGCAGCGTGCCATGCGCTTGATCCGCCACCGCGCGCGCGACTATGCGATCGATCCCGAACGCGTGGCCGCGATGGGGTTTTCGGCCGGCGGCCATGTCTGCGCCGATCTGGCGGCGCGCTTTGCCCAACGCGTCTATCCGCAGCAGGATGCGGCCGATGCACTATCGGCCCGGCCGCACAGCGCCGCGCCGATCTATCCGGTGGTCAGCATGGACCAGGCCATTGCCCATGCCGGCTCCCGCACCCTGCTGCTGGGCGCCAAGCCCACGCCGGCGCTCCAGGCCGCGCATTCGCCCGACGCTTGCGTGCCGGCCGATGCGCCCCCGCATTTCCTCTGCCATGCCGAGGATGACGACGTGGTGCCGGTGGAAAACACCGTGCGCCTGCGCGCCGCGCTCAAGGCCCGTGGCATTCCGCTGGAAATGCATCTCTTTGCCAACGGCGGCCACGGCTTTGGCCTGCGCCGCGCGATCGGCAAGCCGGTGGAGGCCTGGCCCGACCTGTGGCGCGCCTGGGCGGCAACGGTGGGGCTGGCCTGACACCGCCTTTGTGCGCATAGAACAGGGATGACCGATCCCAACCCCCAGCCCGGCGCGGACCACGCGCGCCACGCCGAACCCACGATCGAGGATGTCGCGGCGGCAGCCGGGGTGTCGATCCGCACGGTCTCGCGCGTGCTCAACAAGTCTCCCAAGGTCAACGCGCAGACACGCGAACGGATCGAGGCGGCAATTGCCGCACTGCACTTCCGCCCCAGCCTGCGCGCCCGCGCGCTCGCCATGCGGCGCTCGTTCCTGATCGGGCTGATCCACAACGATCGCAACGCCCTGGTGCTCGATTCCATCCAGCGCGGGATCGTTTCGGTCACCGCCGAGCAAGGCTATGAACTGATCGTGCACTCCACGCCGCTGGCAGGAGACGCGGCGATCGCGGACGTGATTGGTTTTGCCGGCCGATCGCGGGTGGACGGGTTGATCGTGCTGCCGCCGATTTCGGGGGTGGCGGGCCTAGCGGGCGCGCTCGATGGCGCGCAAGTGCCGGCCGTGGCGGTCTCATCGGTGCCGCTCGATGGGTTTGCCGGCGTGATCCTGAGTGACGAGCGTGGGGCCGGCGCGCAAGTGGCACGCCACTTGCTAGAGCTGGGCCATCGCCGCCTGGGCCTGGTCAACGGCCCCACCACCATGGCTTCCGCCCGTGAGCGCCGCGCCGGCTTCATTGGCGAAGCGGCCGGCACGGCCGATGCCAGCGTGGCCGAAACGGCGGGCGACTATGGCTTTGCCTCTGGCATGGCGGCCGCGCAAGCCTTGCTGGCGGGGCCGGATCGCCCCACCGCGATCTTTGCCGCCAACGACATCATGGCGGCCGGCGTGCTCAAAGTGGCAGCGCGGATGGGCCTGGGCGTGCCGGGCCAACTTTCCGTCGTCGGCTTTGACGGCAGCATGCTGGCGCAGATGCTCACCCCGGCGCTCACCTCGGTGCTGCGCCCGTTCGATGCCATCGCGGCCGCCGCGACCCGTCACCTTATCGCGCGGATCGAAGGCACGGCCCTGCCAGCGCCGTTCCACCCCACGCTGGCGATCGTGCCGGCCGAAACGACTGGTCCGGCGCCGAAAAGCTGATCAGGGCAGCCGCCCCTCCTCCAGCGCCGCATGCGCGTGCGCCACGGCATCGACGAAGTCTTCGTCGTGGCCCAGCGCGCCGAACACGGCCGGCATAGCCAGCACCGCGCGCCAATCGGGCGCACGGGCCAGGAGTTCGCCCGCCAGGGGATCGGTGATCGGGCGGCCATCGCGCGCCGCAGCCGCCAGAAAGCGCAGCCAGGCCGCGATCGGCACGGCCAGCCGGTCGATCGGGCGGCCCGCGTCGAGCGCGTCCTGCACTGTGCCGAGCAGGCGATAGGGCAGCTTCTGCGAGCCATCCCAGGCAATCTGCGCCAACAGGTGCCGGATCGCCGGATTGGCAAAGCGCGCCAGCACATCGCCGATGTACCCCGCCAGGTTCAGGCCCGGCGGCGCCTTGACCGACGGGGCGATATCCTCGCGCATCAGCCGTTCCACGAACGTGGCGAGCGCCGCATCCTGCATCGCCTGGGCCACCGTTTCATGGCCCAGCCCCAGCCCGAGATAGGCCAGCGTGGAATGCGCGCCATTGAGCAGGCGCAGCTTGGCCGCCTCGAACGGGCGCACGTCTGCCGCGAAGGTCGCGCCCGCCAGGTCGAGCGCGGGGCGCTCCCCGGCAAAGCGATCCTCGATCACCCATTGCGTGAAGCGTTCACGCTGGATCGGCCAGGCGTCTTGCAGGCCGGTTGCCGCGGCCACCTGCGCGCGCAGCGCATCATCGGTGGCCGGCGTGATCGAATCCACCATGGCATTGGGAAAGCGCACGTGATCGCCGATCCAGCGCGCCGTTTCGCCATCCACCGCCTGCGCCAGCGCCAGGGTGGCGGCTTCCAGCTTGCGCCCATTGTCGGTCACGTTGTCACACGACAGCACGGTCACACCCGGCAGGCCGGCGGCGCGCCGCGCGGCCAGGCCCTGCACCAGCCAGCCGATGAAGCTGGCCGGTACCCAGCCCGGCCCGCCAGCCGCCGCCAGGTCAGCGGCAATGGCCGGATGGGCAAAATCCAGCGCGCCATCGCCGCCCAGGCAATAGCCCTTTTCCGTCACCGTCGCGCTGATCACGCGGGTATCGGCATTGGCCAGCGCGGCCAGGATCGCGGCGGGCGCCGCACCGGTAAGCACCTGACCGATGCTGCCGATCACGCGGTAATCGGTCTGTGCATCGAGCAAGGCCAGCGTGTAGAGCCCGCCCTGTGGGTTCAGCGCCTGGGCCACACCCTGCGAATGCAGGCTGACCCCGGTGATGCCCCAGCGCGGATCGCGGGCCAGCAAGGTGTCGAACGCGGCGGCCTGGTGCGCGCGGTGGAAAGCGCCGGGGCCGAAATGAACCACGCCCTGGCGCACCGTGGTGCGGTCATAGGCCGGGCGCGCCACCTCGGCAGGCACAAGCTGCAGCGTTTCGGGGGAGAGCCGCATCAGCCCTGCCCTTCCGGCGTAGGCAGGCCATAGGCGCGCCGCACCAGCCCCGTGGTCAATTCCACGATCAGTTCGGCCGCTTCCCAATCGGCCAGGCGGTGTTCGGCCACCAGCCGCGCGAGGAAGCCGCAATCGATCCGCCGCGCCACGTCATGCCGCGCCGGGATGGAAAGGAACGCGCGCGTATCGTCGTTGAAACCGACGGTGTTATAGAACCCGGCGGTTTCCGTGGTCATTTCGCGGAACCGGCGCATGCCTTCGGGACTATCGTGGAACCACCAGGCCGGCCCCAGCTTGAGGCACGGATAGTGCCCGGCCAGCGGCGCCAGTTCGCGGGCATAGGTCGTTTCGTCCAGGGTGAAGAGGATGACCTTGAGCGCCGGTTCGTTGCCGAACAGATCGAGCATCGGGCGCAGCGCCTCGACATATTCGGTGGCGCGGGGGATGTCGGCGCCCTTGTCACGCCCGTGGCTGGCAAAAAGCTGCGCATTGTGGTTGCGCGTGGCGCCGGGGTGGATCTGCATGGTCATGCCATCCTCCAGGCTCATCCGCGCCATTTCGGTCAGCATCTGGGCGCGGAACAGCTCCGCCTCTGCCGCATCGGCCCGGCCAGCCATGACTTTGGCAAACAGCGCCTCGCATTGCGCGCGCGAAAGATTGGCCGTGCGCGGGGTGAGAAAGCCATGGTCGGTGGCGGTTGCACCCATCGCGCGGAAATCGGCACGGCGCTGGCGGTGCGCGGCGAGATAGCCGGTCCAACTCGTCACGTCCTCTCCGCTCAATTCGGCAAAACGCGCCATATCGCGGGCAAAGGCATCGTGTTCGGGATCGATCACCGAATCCGGGCGATAGGTGGTGACCACATTGCCCTGCCAGCCAGATGCCCGGATGGCCTTGTGGTGCGCCAGATCGTCTGCCGCGCCTTCGGTGGTGGCGAGCAGTTCGATATTGAACCGCTCGAACAGCGCGCGCGGGCGAAACGCCGGGCTGGCCAGCGCCGCACCGATCGCGTCGTAATAATGGTCCGCACTCGTTTCATTGAGCGTTTCGGTAATCCCGAAGACTTCGGCAAAGACATGGCCCAGCCACATCGCCGAAGGCGTGCCGCGAAACAGGTGCCAGTGGCTGGCAAAGGTGCGCCAGGCCGCACGCGGATCGATATCGGGCAGCACGCCACCCTGGCGCGGCACGCCCAGCGCATCGAGCGACACGCCTTGCGAATAAAGCATGCGGAACAGGTAATGGTCGGGCGCGAGCAGCAGTTCGGTGGCATTGGCCCAGGGCGCATCGCTGGCAAACCATTCCGGGTCGGTATGGCCGTGCGGGCTGATGATCGGCGCCTTGGCCACCAGGCCATAGAGTTCGCGCGCAATCGCCCGCGTGGCGGGATCGGCGGGAAACAGGCGATCGGGATGAAGGTCGAGTCTGGGCATCGAAAAAGCCTCTTGCATGCGGCGAAAGGGGCTCTAGCCGGTTGTGCCAGCGCTGGCAACAGTGTATCCCAGCCGCATGACCGAGGCCCTCACCACCCTTCCCGATGCCCTGCAGATCGCCCCGCGCGATGATGTTGCCGTGGCGCTGCGTCCACTCGACGCGGGCGAGACCATTGCCGTGGGGACCAGCCGCGTGGTGTTGCGCGATGCCGTTCCGGCGGGGCACAAGTTCGCGCTGCACTCCCTATCGGCAGGCGCCCCGGTGCACCGTTATGGCGCGCGCATCGGCCTCGCGACCCAGGCGATCGCGGCGGGCGAGCATGTGCACAGCCACAACCTGAAGACGGCGCTGGGCGGGGAACTGGCCTATGCCTTTGCCCCGCATGCGGATACCGCGCCCGTTGCGCCGGGGGATGCGCCCACGTTCCTGGGCTTTGCCCGCGCCGATGGCAGCGTGGGCACGCGCAACGAGCTGTGGATCCTGCCCACCGTGGGCTGCGTAGGCCGGCTGGGCGAGCGCCTGGCGCAGCGCGGCCAGGGCATGACGGCGGCCCTGCCCGGCGCCGCTATCGATGGCGTCCATGCGTTCAACCACCCATTTGGCTGTTCGCAACTGGGCGCTGACCTGGATGGCACGGCCGCGATCCTGGCCGCCCTGGCGATGAATCCCAATGCCGGCGGCGTGCTGCTGCTCGGTCTCGGCTGCGAATCCAACCAGCTCGATGCGCTGCTCACGCGCATTCTGCCCGAACGGCGGACGCGCCTGCGCGTGCTGCGCGCGCAGAGCGAGGCCGACGAATTTGCCGCCGGGCTTGGCCATATCGAGGATCTGCTGGCGGTGATGGCGCAGGATCGGCGCACGCCGGTACCGCTTTCCGCGCTGCGCCTGGGGGTGAAATGCGGCGGGTCTGACGCGATGAGCGGGTTGACCGCCAATCCCTTGATCGGACGGATGACCGATGCCGTCACCCAGGCCGGCGGCGCGGCGATCCTGACCGAAATTCCCGAAGTGTTCGGCGCAGAAACCCTGCTGCTCGAACGCGCGACCAGCGCCGAGGTGTTCGATCGGCTCTCCACCCTGGTCAACCGCTTCAAGCGCTATTTCCTCGATCATGGAGAGCCGGTTTCGGAAAACCCCAGCCCCGGCAACATTGCCGGGGGCATCACCACGCTGGAGGAAAAGTCACTGGGCGCGGTGCAAAAGGGCGGCCAGGCCCCGGTGACCGACGTGATCGACTATGGCCAGACACTCAGCCACCGCGGCCTCACCGTGCTGGAAGCGCCGGGCAACGACGCGGTTTCCACCACCGCGCTGGCCGCGGCCGGCGCCACGCTCACGCTGTTTTCCACCGGACGTGGCACCCCGCTGGGCAGCCCGGTGCCGACGATGAAGATCGCCTCGAACACCGCGTTGGCCCGGCACAAACCCGGCTGGATCGATTTCGACGCGGGCCAGGCGCTCGACATCGGCATGGACGCTGCGGCGCAAGCCCTGCTCGCTCGCATTATCGCCGTGGCCAGCGGCGAACCGGCGCGCAACGAAGCCAACGACGAACGCGCCATCGGCATCTGGAAACGCGGCGTGACGCTTTAGGTTTTTGTCATCGCGCTTTAGAAAATGGGCCGGCTCAACGACAGCAGCGCCGCGGCTTCGCGCACGTGGCGTTCCCAGGTGCTGCCGGCATAGGGCGCGCAGGCAAAGCTCACGTTCAGCCGGTCATCGCGCAGACCATCGACCCAGCGTAGCGCCACGCTGCCGCCCGCATCGCTTTCTGGGGCGGTGCAGCCCGCGTTGCCCGAAACCGCCTTGATCCCCAGCGGCCGATCGCCATCCAGCGCGGCGATGAAGGCATTGGCGTTCCGTGGCCGGGTCTTGGTCGGCGTGCGGCGATAGACCCACTTCTGGTGGATCATGTCCCAGTTGCCGCGCTCGATCAGCACTTCGCCCGTGGGCGAGACCGAAAGCCTGACCGTCTCGCAATCCTTGCATTCCGACGGCGGCGACACCGTCACCACGACCGTGGAGACAGCAACCGGCGGGGGCGGCGGCGGTGGGGGTGGCGGCGGTGGCGGGGGATCGGGCGAGCGGTTCACGACGATGGGCGCGGCTTCCGGGACGGGCTCGGGCGCAGGAGGCGGCGGCGCAACCGGTGCGGGTGCCGCAGGCGGTGTATAGGCGGGAGCGGGAGCGGGAGAAGGCGCAGGCGCCGGTACTGGAGCGGGTGCGGGAGAAGGCGCCGGTTCGGGTGCCGGAGCGGCCAGCGGCGGGCTGACCGGGGCCGACGCGGGAGGCGTGGGTTCGGCATCGGCGGCCGGCGGTGGCAGTGGTGCGGTTTGGGTCTGGGTTTGGGTTTGGGCTTGGTCCTGTTCCGGTTCAGCCTGCGGGGCCAGCGCGGCAGGTTCTGCCCGGGCCCTGGCCGGCATCGCGCGGCGCGCGGCGGCTTCGTGGTGGAACAGCGCCGGCCCGCAGCCTTGCAGCGCGAGGGCCGCAACGCAGGCCGTGCCCGCCAGGAAAACACGCACCGAGGACTTCAACATGATGGGATCCCGACCAAGAACAACCGCGCGATGGGGGAATCCCCTGTTCCCGCGCGCATGCTCTTATCGCGCCTCGATCGCGCCGGGTATCCCCCCTTGCCGATTTTTCGATATGTCGCCAAGCCTTGCGGGGATGCCGCGGTGCCTCAGGCCGCCAGGCCTGCATAGCGATCGAGCTTGGCCAGCGGTTCTTCGGGCCAGCGCGACAGCAGCACCAGGCGCTTGTGGCCATGGCCGATCGCCAGTTCATCGGTCACGCCCATGCCGCCGTGGAACTGGATCATGTCGTGGCCCAGCGCCAGCGAGACTTCGCTGATGAAGGCCCGAGCCCCGGCCACGGCATGGGCAAAATCGTGCGCGTGCGACGCTGGGTCACCGCCATCACCGCTTCCCACCAGGGCCAGGTTGAGCAACGCCTTGGATTGCTCCAGCGCGCAATAGTGCGCCACCATGCGATGCTGGATCGCCTGGAAACGGCCCAGGGGCGTGTTGAACTGGCTGCGCGTGCGCAGATATTCCAGCGTCTCGTCAAAAATGCGCTGCATGACGCCCACTGCCTCTGCGGCGCGGGCCAGATCAGCCAGCGGCATGACCTGGTCGAGCAGGGCAAGCCCGTCGCTGAGCGCGTGATCGGCGGGGACGGTGACGCCATCAAGCGCAAGATGCGCGGCCACGCTGCCATCGATCATCCGCCACGGCGTGAGCGTCAGGCCGGGGGCATCGGCGGGTACCAGGTAGAAACCCACGCCATCGCTGCCACCGCTTGTGGCAGTTCGTGCGCTGACGACAAAGGCGTCGGCGCCCACGCCCGCTGGCACGCAATGCTTGATGCCGGAAAGGCGCACGGTTCCCGGCCCGGCTTCGCTGTGCGTTTCCACCCATGCTGCATTGCCGCGACTCGATGGTTCGGCATGGGCCAGCGCCACGCGACGGGTGCCGGTCGAAAGCCCCTCGCGCCAGGCCGCAGCCAGGTCTTCGCCCGCACCGGCCAGCAAAAGCCGTGCGCCCACGAGCACGCTTTCGGTCAGCGGCTCGGTCACCAACCCTCGCCCCAGCGCGCCAAACAGCGCCACGATCGCTCCCGCGTCCAGGTTCATGCCCCCGTCGCGCTCGTCCAGCGGCGCCGCCATCAGCCCGAATTCAGCGAGCAAGTCCCAGTTTTCCTGGGAAAAACCCTGCGGATGCGCCTGATAGGCACAGCGCCGCTCGATATCATAGCGGTCGGCCACAAAGCGATCGGCCAGGTCGGCCAGCATGGTTTCTTCTTCGCTGCGCTCGAAATTCATGGGTTTTGCTCCCTCGCCAAGCGATCTAGCACTACCGACAGGCCAACCACGCTGCGAAAAAGGCTAGGAAGGCTCACAACGCCCGATCAAAAGAAGGCAAAAGAGATGGTCCTGGAGATGGATGCCCCAAGCCTGGAATGGGTTGATGCCGTGCGTATCACGGCGCCAGATCAGATCCGCCGCGCGGCGCAAGCGCTCGATGCGCTCGCCCGCAGTTGCGGATTGCAAGCCGCGCCCGCGCACAACATTGCCGACAAGCGCACGCCGATGGACGCCGATGGCAGCGTGCTGGCGCGCGACGTGTTCGGCTGGACCAACGAGAAGGCCTGGTGGCAGAACCCACGCATCGCGCTGGATTCGCCGATCACCACGGCCTGCCGCTTTGAAAGCGAGCCGTTCTGGATGAACGAGAAGGGCTGCCACACCCGTGCACCCAACCGCTATCTCGCCGCGATCGACCTCACCAACTTCGAAACCCGGGCGATGACCCGCGCGGCAATCGTCGTGCCGGTACACCTGCCCTTTGGCCAGATCGGCGCGGTCTCGTTCAATCCGCTGGACCAGTCGCTTACCGATCTTGGCCCGTTGTTCCGCCGCTATGGCGATATCTTTGGCCTGGTCGGGCGCACGTTCATCACCAGCTATGTCAACACGATGGGTTCGCTTCAGGCCTTGCCGCCGGGCTCGCGCCTGTCGAAGCGCGAGGTGGAGTGCCTGCGCTGGGCGGCAATCGGCAAGACCGACCTGGAAATCAGCATGATCATCGGCCGCAGCCGCGCCACGGTGCGCTTCCACATCCACAACGCCTCGATCAAGCTGGACGCGGTCAACCGCAGCCAGACCGTCTTCAAGGCGGCCCAGCTCGGCTACATTTCGCTCAACAAGTAGGCGTGCAGCATTTCCGCAGCATAGCTCGCGTCGTTTCGGCGCGGCGTGGCGCCGTGCCCGGCGCAATTGCGCCGTTTCCCCTGCCCTTTTGATTGGCCCTAGCGTTTTGAAGAGTCGCCAGCAGGGGCACCGGCGGGCTTTATCGGGAAAGCGGAATCGCAACAGCGCCCGCATTGTCAGGAGAGGAAAACTTTGCCCCAGCCCGCCGCCCTGTTCATGCCCGAAGCGCCCTTGCGGCTGATGGGTGGGCGCGAGCGGGATAGCGGGCGCATCGTGTTTCCCCATCCCGCAGCACCGGCGTTCGAACCGGTCGCGCTTTCGCCGCGCGGCACGCTGTGGTCTTACACCATCCAGCGCTTTCGCCCGAAAAGCCCGCCTTATGCCGGGCCGGAAGACTTCACCCCCTGGGCGCTCGCCTATGTCGAGCTACCCGGCGAAGTAATCGTGCAGGCGCGCCTGGTGGATGTGGCGTTCGACGCCATCCGCATCGGCATGGACCTGGTGCTGACCCGCGTGGCGCTTGATGCGCAGGCCGCAACGCCGTTGTGGCTGCCCGCGTTCCGCCCGGCGGAGGCAGCAGCATGAGCGCGGCCGTCCAGATCGTGGGGATCGGGATCCATCCGTTTGGCCGCACCGAAGGGCGATCCGGCCTCGAACAGGGCGTGCTCGCCGTGCGCGCGGCGTTGGCCGATGCCGGGGTAGAGTGGCGCGATATCCAGTTTGCTTATGGCGGATCGGATGCGGCCGGCAATCCCGACTCCATGGTCTCGCACCTGGGGCTGACCGGCGTGCAGTTCATCAATGTGCGCAACGGCTGTGCCACCGGCGGCTCGGCGCTGTTTTCGGCGCAGATGGCGATCCGTTCGGGCGAGTTCGAGCTGGGCCTTGCGCTCGGCTTCGACAAGCATCCGCGCGGCGCGTTCAATGCCCTGCCGGCCGAATACAACCTGCCCGAATGGTATGGCGAAGCCGGCTACATGGTCACCACCCAGTTCTTTGCCGCCAAGATCATGCGCTACATGCACCTGCACGGCATTTCGCGCCGCACGCTGGGGCTGGTGGCGGAAAAGGCCTTTGCCAACGGCGTCCATGCACCCCACGCCTGGCGGCGGGAGCCGGTGGCGCTCGACACCATTCTCGATGCGCCGATGGTGTCCGATCCCTTCACCAAGTTCATGTTCTGCTCGCCCGGCGAAGGCGCCGTGGCGCTGGTGCTGGCGAGCGAGCGCAAGGCACGCCAATTGGGCGCCGCACCCATCCGCCTGGCCGCCGCCACCATGCGCACCCGCCCGCCCGGCAGTTTCGAAGTCTTTGCCCCCTGCATCGATATCGGCGGCGGCACCGCAACGGCCACGCGCCTGGCATCGGCGGCTGCGTTCGAGGCGGCCGGCATCGGCCCCGGCGAGATCGCCGTGGCGCAGTTGCAGGACACCGAAGCGGGGGCAGAGATCATGCACATGGCCGAGAACGGCTTTTGCCCCGATGGCGCGCAGGAGGAATGGCTGGCGCAAGGACGGACGCGCATCGATGGCACCCTGCCGGTCAACACCGATGGCGGATGCCTTGCCTGCGGGGAGCCGATCGGCGCTTCTGGCCTGCGCCAGGTTTATGAAAACGTTGTGCAATTGCGTGGCGCGGGCGGTGGGCGGCAAGTGCCGGGCAGCCCACGCACGGCCTACAGCCACGTCTATGGCGCCCCCGGCGTCTCAGCAGTCACCATTCTTCAGAAATAGCCCCGATGGACCTTGATCTCTCTCCCCAAGACCTGACGTTCCGCGACGAAGTGCGCGCGTTCCTGGCCGAAAACCTGACAGCGCAGATCCGCGATGGCGCCGCCGCCACGCCATCGGTCTTCGTGGAGCCCGACATCGGCCAGGCGTGGAACGCCGTGCTGCACAAGCAGGGCTGGCTCGCCTATCAATGGCCAAAGGAATACGGCGGCACGGGGTGGAGCCCGGTGCAGCGCTACATCTTCGAAAAGGAATGCGCCGAAGCCGGTGCGCCCAACCTGACGGTGCTGGGCCTCAAGCTCGTGGCCCCGGTGATCTACACCTTTGGCACGCCCGAACAGAAGGCGCATTATCTGCCGCGCATCCTCTCGGGCGAGGATTACTGGTGCCAGGGCTTTTCCGAGCCGGCGAGCGGATCGGACCTTGCCAGCCTGCAATGCCGCGCCGTGCGGATCAGCGACGAACGCGGCGAGCGCTATGTCGTCAACGGATCGAAGATCTGGACCACCCATGCCCATTGGGCCAACCGCATGTTCTGCCTGGCGCGCACCGATGCCAGCGCGCACAAGAACGCGGGCATTTCGTTCCTGCTGATCGACATGAACCAGCCGGGCATCTCGGTGCGCCCGATCCTGACGCTGGCGGGCGATCACGAAGTCAACCAGGTGTTCCTGGAAGACGTGGAAGTGCCGGTGAGCGACCGCGTGGGCGCCGAGGGCGATGGCTGGAAACTGGCCAAGTTCCTGCTGGAAAACGAACGCGGCGGTTCGTGCCACGCGCCCAAGCTGGCCTATGACTTGCGCCGGATCGAGGCCGACGCTGTCAGCCAGAGCGATGGCCACGGCGGCACGATGGCCGGCAACGCCGAATGGCGCCGGCGCGTGGCGCGCATCCGCCTGGGGGTGGAATCGCTCGAAATGATCGAGCTAAAGATCCTTTCGGAAATCGCCCATGGGCAAAAGCCGGGGCCGCAAACCTCGCTGGTCAAGCTGCTGGCCTCGAACCTGCGGCAGGATATCGACCTCTTGGCGATGGACTTGCTCGGCCTGGCCGGGCTGGAACTGGAACGCCAGCGCCCGCTCTATGGGGCCGGCGCCCCTGTGCCGGTGCATGGCGGGCAAAGCCAGGTTGCTGCCGCGCGCTATCTCAACAGTCGTGCCTGGACGATCTTTGGCGGCACCAACGAGGTGCAGGCCGGGATCATCGCCAAGACCGTGCTGCATCTTTAAGCCATGAACAGGCAAAACAGAACCGTCGGGAGTCGGGAATGCAACTGAGCCGGGAAGCCCTGCTGAACGCCTATCGCGCGATGAAGACCATCCGCGAGTTCGAGGAAAGGCTGCACGTGGAAATCCAGACCGGCGAGATCGCCGGCTTCACCCACCTCTATTGCGGGCAGGAAGCCGTGGCGGTGGGCGTCTGCGCGCATCTGGGCACGCAGGATCGCATCGTTTCCACCCACCGTGGCCATGGCCATTGCCTGGCCAAGGGCTGCGACGTGGAAGGAATGATGAAGGAAATCTGGGGGAGCCGCGAGGGCCTGTGCAAGGGCAAGGGCGGCTCGATGCACATTGCCGACGCCGACAAGGGCATGCTGGGCGCCAATGGCATCGTCGGCGCCGGCGCGCCCATCGCGGTGGGCGCGGCGCTTGCCAGCCGCGCCGATGGCCCTGGCCCCGATGGCCTCAACGTGGCCATCGCCTTTTCCGGCGACGGCGCGTGCAACCAGGGCACCACGTTCGAGGCGATGAACCTCGCCGTCGTGACCCAGGCGCCGTGCATCTTCGTGTTCGAGAACAACCACTATTCCGAACACACCGGCTTTTCCTATGCCGTGGGCACGGCACAGGACATCGCCAGCCGGGCGCAAGCCTTTGGCATGAAAGCCTGGCGTGCCGACGGCACCGATTTCTTTGCCGTGCACGACACCATGCGCGAGGTGCTGGCCCACGTGCGCGCCGGCGGCGGGCCGGTGGCGGTGGAATTCGATACCGAGCGCTTCTTCGGCCATTTCGAAGGCGATCCGCAGCGCTATCGCGGGCCGGGCGAACTCGATCGCATTCGTGCCGAGCGCGATTGCCTCAAGCGGTTTCGCGCGGCGGTTACGGCAGCAGGCCTGCTTGACCATGCCGAGATCGACACGCTCGACACCGAGGTGCTGAACGCGATCGAGGCAGCGGTGGCCGCCGCGCGCGCCGCCGCGCGCCCCACGGCCGAAGACATGCTGGCCGACGTCTACATCAGCTATTGATCGCGGGGAGCGGATACGATGACCAAGATGATGTACCGCGATGCCGTGCTTTCCACCATTATGGAGGAAATGGCGCGCGACCCCGATGTGGTGGTGCTGGGCGAAGACGTGGTGGGCGGCATGGGGACGGCCGGCGGACCCGAAGCGATCGGCGGCATCTGGTCAACCTCTACCGGCCTTTATGACCGGTTTGGCCCCACCCGCGTGATCGACACGCCGATTTCGGAAAGCGCGATCATCGGCGCGGCGGCGGGCCTGGCACTATCGGGCAAGCGGCCGGTGGCCGAACTGATGTTTGCCGACTTCATCGGCGTGTGCCTCGACCAGCTGTGGAACCAGATTGCCAAGTTCCGCTATATGTTCGGCGGCAAGACGCGCTGCCCGGCGGTGATCCGCATGGCCTATGGCGCGGGCTTCAACGCCGCTGCCCAGCACAGCCAGTCGGTCCACCAGATCCTGACCGGCATGCCCGGCCTCAAAGTGGTGATGCCAGCCACCCCGGCCGATGTGAAAGGCCTGCTGCGCACCGCCATCCGCGACGATGATCCGGTGATCTTCCTGGAGCACAAGGCGCTTTACGCGACCAGCGGCGAAGTGCCCGACGACCCGGACTTCATGATCCCGTTCGGCCACGCGCGCCTCACCCGCGCGGGTGGCGACGTGACGATCGTCTCGACCGGCCTGCTGCTCGGCATGTGCGAGGCGGCGGCCGACCGCCTGGCTGCCGAGGGCATCGGCTGCGACGTGATCGACTTGCGCACCACCAGCCCGCTGGACGAGGAAGCCATTCTCGACAGCGTGGAAGTGACCGGCCGCCTGATCGTGGTGGACGAAGCGCCGCCGCGCTGCGGCCTGGCCGCAGACTTGCGCGCGCTGGTGGCGGAAAAGGCGTTTTCCAGCCTCAAGGCGCCGCCGCTGCAGGTTACCCCGCCGCACACCCCCATCCCGTTCGCGCGCGAGCTGGAGAGCGCGTACTTGCCCTCGATCGACAAGATCGAGGATGCCGTGCGCCGCGTTCTGGCCTGGCGCTGAGGAGGGCCGCATGCCTGACATCCGCCCCTTCTGTATGCCCAAGTGGGGCATCGAGATGACCGAGGGAACCCTCGCCGAATGGAAGCTGGAGGAAGGCTCGGCCTTTTCCCGTGGCCAGCTTCTGTGCCTGATCGAAACCGCCAAGATCACCAACGAAGTCGAAGCCGAATGGGATGGCGTGCTGGCCCGCGTGCTGGTGCCCGCCGGGGGGGACGCGCAGCCCGTTGGCGCGCTGCTCGCCGTATTGGCCGAACCGGGCACGAGCGCGGCCGAGATCGATGCGTTCATCGCTGCTTTCCGCCCGGCCGAAGCCAGCGCCGCCGCGCGTGGTGGCGCCGCGCCTGCCGCAGCGCCGGCCCCGGCAGCGCAAGCTCCGGCGCCCCAGCCCCCGGTCACCAAGCCCTTGCTCACCAACCGCGCCATCAGCCCGGAAGCGCGCAAGCTGGCCGAGGCAACCGGGCTCGACATCGAGCCGATCACCGGATCGGGCCGCGATGGGCGCATCACCTTGCAGGACGTGCAGCAGGCATTGCGTGCGCCGGCCATCCCCGCGCTGCACGGCACGCTCACCGTGGCGGAGGAAGACGCCAAGGTCTTCGCCTCCCCCCTCGCCCGGCGGCTGGCCGCCCAGCACGGCATCAGTCTTGTGGGCGTAAAAGGCTCTGGCCCGCGCGGCCGCATTGCCAAGGCCGATGTCCTCGCCCTGATCCCGGCGCCCGCTGCGCCCGCAGGGCCCGCGCCCTTTGCCCTGGTGCCCAATCCGCCAGTGGTGGCGCCGTTCGATCGTGTGCGCAAGGTGGTGGCCCAGCGCCTGACGCAAGCCAAGCAGCAGATTCCCCACTTCTACCTGCGCTCCAGCGCGCGGCTGGATGAACTGCTGGCCCTGCGCAAGACAGCCAATCTCGTTCTTGGCAGCAAGGCCACGATCAACGACTATCTGGTGCGCGCCACCGCGCTGGCCCTGGCGCAGCATCCCGATGTCAACGTGCAGGTGCACGGTGAAAGCGTGCACCGCTTTGCCCATGCCGATATCGCCATCGCCGTCGCGAGCCCCAAGGGCCTGGTCACGCCGATCGTGCGCCAGGCCGATCGCCAGCCCATCGCCGCCATCGCCACGGCCACCCGCGCATTGATCGACAAGGCGCAGGCCGGCAAGCTGGCGTTCGAGGACATGGATGGCGGCACGTTTTCCATCTCCAACCTCGGCATGTTCGGGGTGGAGGAATTTGCCGCGATCATCAATCCACCCCAGGCCGCGATTCTGGCGGTGGGCGCGGCGGCGCGCACCCCTTGCGAATTGCCCGGCGGCGGCGTTGGCTTTGAAACGCGGCTGGCGCTCACGCTCTCGGTTGATCACCGAGCCATCGACGGCGCAGCGGGCGCGGCGTTCCTCGCCACACTCAAAGACCTGCTCGAAACCCCCGAGCGCCTGTTTGCCTGACTTTCACACGGAGATCCCCATGTCCCAGCGCGGCCCCCTCACGCAGTTCGGCCCGATCTTCCAGATGGCCTACCTGCCCGCCGATTTCGATGCGGCGATCGATTACTGGACGCGGGTGGTCGGCGCCGGGCCGTTCTTCGTGATGGAAGGCATCACGCTGACCGACATGACCTATCTGGGACAGCCAAGCGACGCGCGCTTTGCCGCGGCCTGGGGCTATTGGGGGGATATGCAGATCGAACTGATCCGCCCGGAAAACGATGCGCCGTCGATCTATACCGGGCCCTATGCCGTCACCGACCGGCTGCACCACGTGTGCGTCGAGGTTGACGACCTGGAGCCGGTGCGCGCCGCGCTGGCCGAAGCCGGCGCCACGATCCTGATCGAAGGCAAAGTGGGCGAAACCGGCGGGGTGATCTATGCCGATGCCGGCGCCGGGCCGGGCGGCGTGATCGAATATGTCAAGCTGATGGAAGGCGGCGCGGGCCTGTTTGCCATGATGCGCGAGGCCGCGCGCGACTGGGACGGCAGCGATCCCCTGCGCAAGCTGGGGTAGGAAGGAAATCCGGACCGTCTTTCGTCGCCCCGGGCTTGACCCGGGGTCCCGCTTTGTCTTCGCTCCATGTCGGAAGAAGCCGGACCCCGGATCAAGTCCGGGGTGACGTGCGTTCGAACGAAATTCCACGCCCCATACCAAGGAGTGCCCATGCTGCCGCAAACCACCCTCGTCCTCACCAGCCAGGTCCATGAAGGCGGCAAGATCGTGGCGGCGCTCACGGACATGCCGCTGCCCGCGCCTGGCGAGAACGACGTGGTCATCGCGGTGGAAGCCGCGCCGATCAATCCGTCAGACCTGGGCCTGCTGTTCAGCTCCGCCCGGATCGACGATGCCGTGTTCGCCCCCGGCCAGGTGGAAGCGCCGGTTTCGCCCGCCGGCATGGCCGCGCTGGCCGGACGCATAAGCGAGGTAATGCCCGTGGGCAGCGAAGGCGCCGGCACGGTGATCGCGGCCGGATCGGGCGCGGCGGCACAGGCGCTGGTGGGCAAGCGCGTGGCGACCGTGGCGGGTGGCATGTATGCCCGCCACCGCGTGGTGCCGGCAGCAAGCTGCATGGTCCTGCCCGAAGGCACCAGCGCGCGCGATGGCGCGGCCGCTTTCGTCAACCCGCTGACGGCGGTGGGCTTTGTCGAAACACTGCGCAGCGTGGGCGGCAAGGGCATCATCCACACTGCCGCAGCATCGAACCTGGGCCAGATGCTGGTGCGCCTGTGCGCGGCCGAAGGCATTCCCCTGGTCAACGTGGTGCGCAAGGCCGAGCAGGCCGACTTGCTCAAAGGCATCGGCGCCGCCCATGTGCTGGACAGTGCCAGCCCCACGTTCCGCGAAGACCTGCGCCAGGCGCTGGAAGCGACCGGCGCCGATACCGTGTTCGACGCCATTGGCGGCGGCCCGGTGCTGGGCACGATCCTTTCGACCATGGAACAAGTGGGCCGTGCGGCGGCGGGGGCCTATTCCCGCTATGGCTCCACCGCCAAAAAGCGCGCCTATGTCTATGGCATGCTCGATACCGGGCCGATCACGCTGCCGCGCGACATCGGCTTTGTCTGGGACGTTTCGGGCTGGCTGCTGTTTCCGCGCATGGAAGAGCTGGGCCCCGAAGTCCGCGCGCGCATGCAGGCCCGCGTGGGCCAGGACCTGACCACGATCTTCGCGTCGAACTACAAGACGCAAGTGCCGCTGTCGCGCGTGCTGGACGAAGACGTGGTGCGCGATTTCACCCGCCGCGCCACCGGTTCGAAATACCTGATCCTGCCCCAGGAATAAGCTCAGGCAACGTCAGCGGCATTATCGAAGCGCGCGCGGGCGCTGGCGATGACTTGCCCGTGGTCGGTCGACCAGCCGACCAGTGCCAGGAGCGGCCCCATCAGCGACTGGCCGAGCGGTGTCAGGCGGTATTCCACCGCCGGTGGGCGCGTGTCGAACACGGTGCGATCGATCAGGCCGTCGCGTTCCAGATCGCGCAACCCCTGGGTCAGCATGCGGCGCGAGATATCGGGCAATGCCCGCAGCAGCCCATTGAATCGCTGCGGGCCCAGGTGCAGTTCCAGCAGGATCAGCACGGTCCACTTGGCGGCGATATGATCGAGAATATTGCGCACCGGGCAATCGTGCGGATCGAAGCCGGCCTGGCGCCACACCGCCATCGGATTGTCGGGCGCCACGGCCCGGGCAAGGTTCTCTGGAGGTAACCTCGTCACGAAAAACTGCCTCCTTCACGGCCGCGATCAAGTCTCTATCTGAGACTTGCACTCCGCTTTAGAAGGATCATCGTGCCATGACCACCCACCTCGTTACCGGCGCTTCGGGCCAACTTGGCCAGCTCGCCATCGATACCCTCGCCACGCTGGTGGACCCCGCTTCGATCATCGCGCTGGTGCGTTCGGATGAAGCGGCGCAGCGCTTTACCGGGCGCGGCATCCAGGTGCGGCGGGGCGATTACAACGATCCCGCATCGCTTGCAGACGCCTTTGCCGGGGTGGATCGCGTGCTGTTCATTTCCGGCTCGGAAATCGGCGCGCGCGTGCCGCAACACACCGCCGTGATCGACGCGGCCAAGGCAGCCGGGGTTGGCTTCATCGCCTATACGTCGGTGCTCGATGCCGCCAAAAGCCCGATGCTGATCGCACGCGAACACGCGATCACCGAACGGCTGCTGGCGGAAAGCGGCATCGTCCACACTGTTCTGCGCAACGGCTGGTATCTGGAAAACTACCTGATGGGCGCCGGGCCCGCGCTGGCCAGCGGGCAGCTTTATGGCGCGTCTGGAACCGGCCGGGTGTCGCCCGCCGCGCGTGAAGACTATGCCCTGGCGGCCGCCCTCGTCCTGGCCGGTGGCCACGATGGCCAGGTGCTTGAACTGGCTGGGGACGAAAGCTTCACCATGGCAGACCTGGCCGCCGCGCTGGCCGACATTTCCGGAAAGCCGGTCAGCTATGTCGATCTGCCCAAGGAAGCGCTGCAGGCCGGCCTGGTCCAGGCTGGACTGCCCGAACCGCTGGCTACGATCCTGGCCGATTCCGATGCCTGCGCCGGGCAAGGCAGCCTGTTCGACGACAGCCACACCCTGTCGCGCCTGATCGGCCGCCCCACCGCGCCGTGGCGTGGGTTCCTGGCGGCTGCGCTGGCGCCCGCACAGGCTTGAGCAATGGCCTGGGCGGCGTGGCCTATTGCGGCCCCGCCCCCAGGCTAAAGCCGAACGGGAACAGCGGATCGACGGTGTCATCGCCCACCGCCGGGTTCTGCGCTTCCACCGCCGCCATCGAGCGCGGCAGTTCGAACGGCAGGCGCCCGCGCGCGGTTTCCCGCCCCGTGACGACGTCGAGCAGGCCTTCGTCGCTCACTCCGAAATTGCCCAGCACGGCCCGGGTCTTGGGCAGGATATCGGTGAGGATCGCCGGGCGATCGAGGAACACGGCGAGCACCACCGGCACGCTGGCGGGAATGGCCGCCACGGCATCGTAATCCGCGTTGCCGGGGCGGAAATCGAGGCGCCCTTCCTTTTGGCGCGAACCGAAGAAATAGTTGGGGTGCAGCCGTTCCGACGGGGTATCGGCACGCATCAGCGCCACTTGCGCATCGGCCGCGCGATCGACCACGACCAGCCCATGCGCCTTCGCCTGGGCCGGATCGATGCCCTTGAGGAACACGCGCGTGCCGGCGGCAAGTGGCAGCAGCCCGCCCTCGTTGCGCAGCAGGACTTGCGCCTGCGCCTGGGCCTGGCGCCCTTGCGCCATCACCGCAGGCGGCGCGATATTGCGCGCGGCGGCCGGATCGACCAGCGGATTGTCGAACAGTCCCAGCTCGAACTTGAGCGTCATGACCTGCGCCACCGCCGCGTTCACGCGGGCGAGCGGAATCGTTCCGGCCTGGACATCCTTGATGATCCACTCGGGTTCGGTAACGCCACCGAACTGGTCGATCCCGGCATTGGTGGCCTTGGCATAGCGTTGCGCCGGCGTCAGGTCTTCCACCCCCCACGGCATGGCGATCTCGTTCGGCGTCTGCGGCGCGGTTGGCGCCCGGCAGGCCGGGGTGCAATCGCGGGTGATGCCCCAGTCCGACAGGATCAGCCCCTTGTAGCCATAATCCTTGCGCAGCAGGCCCAGCAACTGCGCGTTGTAGCCGGCGGCCACCGGCTCCAGCGGCTTGCCCGCCACGCTCGGCCCGCTGACGATGTCATACGTGGGCATGACCCCTGCCACGCCGGCCGCGAACGCGCCCAGGAACGGGCGGATATGCGTCTTGAGCGTGGCATCGTCGTGCACCGCCATGCGGCCATAGTAATTGTGCCCATCAAACCCTTGCGGATTGGCGCCATAGCCCACCCAGTGCTTGACCACGGTGGCCACGCCATCGTGGGCCAGGGTCGTGGCGCTGCCCTGGAACCCGCTGACATAGGCCTGCACCATCTTGGCGGCGAGATCGGCATTGGCGCCAAACGTGCCGGTGCCGCGCGGCCAGCGCGGATCGGTGAACAAGTCCGCCTGGGGCGAAAGCGCCATGTGGATGCCGCTGGCCCGGTATTCGCGGCGCGCCTGATCGGCAAAGCGATGCATCAGGCCGGCATCGGCCAATGCGGCAAAGCCCAGCGTTTCAGGCCATTGCGAATAGCCGCTGGCGGCCGCGCTGGCGCCCACCGTCACCTGGAAATGGTGGCGTGGATCGGTGCTGATGGTCAGGGGAATGCCCAGCCGCGTCTTGGCGGCCAGACGCTGCAGCGCATTGTTTTCCTCTGCCATCCGTTCGGGCGTTACGGCCAGGCGCGTGATGAAGCTGGTAATGTGCTGCCCATCGATCGCGGCCTGCGCTGCTGCGACATCGTAACCCAGGGTGGAAGCGCCCACCACGTTGTCCCGCGCGGCAAGCGAGCCGTGCATCATCGCCCCGGCCTTTTCCGCCAGCGTCATCCGCGCGACGAGATCGGCCACGCGGCGCGCCACCGGCAGGCGCCAATCCTCATAGGGATCGAGCCGGCCATTGCGATTAAGATCGCGGAAGCGTGCGCCGGCAACGGTCAGCACCGGCCCCGTATCGGCCGCGATCGCCGGCTGCGGGGGCAAGGCGGGCCGGGCCGCCAGCATGCCGGAAGGAACCTGGGCCAGCAACGGGGCGATCAGCAAGGCAGCGGCACGCTTCATCGGCAAGGACTTTCCCAAAGGCAAAAAGCGGGGCCGTGCGTGGATCGGCACGGCCCCACAGGGTGGATCAGAAACGCAGGCCCGCGCGCACGCCATAAAGACGCGGATCGGAAAGCTGCGCCGTGCCATCGTCGAACGTGCCGCCGAAATTGGCAACGATCTGTGCGCTCGACAGCGTGAGCCGGTTTTCGATGTTGCGCACAAAGCCCTGGAGATACCAAGCCCCGCCCGGCGCATTGTAGGTTGCGCTCAGATCGGTCTTGGTGAAGGCCGGCTGGCGGAACTGCGCGCGCAAGGCTGGCGCGGTGATGACATAGCTGGCCGACATGCGCGTGCGCGCACCCAGCTGCACATCGCCATCGCCGAGGGGAATCGTCCAGGTATAACCGGCAAACACCGTCCATTCGGGCGACCGGTCGAGCTTCTTGCCGGCGAACTGCGCGGTCAGCGGCCCGGCCGAATCGATCAGGTAGTCGGTATAACGGGCGTTGAGCCAGTTCACCGAAAGATCGATCTGGTGGTTGCGCGCCGGCTTGATCACGCTTTCCAGTTCGACCCCATCAACCTTGGCGCGCCCGGCGTTGAGCGTGCGCTGCACCGGCGATCCGGCAACCAGGGTCAACTGCGAGAGCTGCAGGTTGGTGTAGTCGTAATGGAACACGCTGCCGTTGAGGCGCAGGGCATTGCCGCCGATGCGCGCCTTGAAGCCGGCTTCGTAGGAGGTGAGCGTTTCGGGCTGGTAATAGAGCAGATCGGGCGTCGTCACCGCGCTGCCGTTGCAATTGGCGGTCCCGGCCAGGCAGCCATCGTTGAACCCGCCCGCCTTGTAGCCCGTGGCAACCGTGCCGTAGACCAGCGTGGTGGGCGCCGCATCGAATTCGAAGCCACCGCGCCAGGTGATCTTGCTGTAGCTCACTTCCGCGTTGTTGAGCGAATCCTGCACGCCGCGCGGGTTGGTGGTGCCGGCCTGGGTGCCGGTGGTGAAATCAAGCGGATCGTCGACGTTGGCGTGGTAGATCGTGGCGCCCACGCGGCGCTTCTTGTCCTTGGTCCAGCGCACGCCGCCGGTCAGGCGGAAGGTATCGGCCAGGCTGTAGGTGCCCTGGCCGAACAGGGCGAAGGATTCCGAATTGGTCTTTTGCGGAAAGCCGAAGATATAGCCGCGCTGCCCCTGCTGGAACCCCTGGGTGCCATAGAGCAGGAAGGAAATGTCCGACTTTTCCTTGAAGTAATAGGCGCCGGTCTGGAGCTTGAGCCCGCCGGTGTTGATCGCAAAGCGCAGTTCCTGCGAATTCTGGTTGTAGCTGCCGTCAAACGTCTGCGGCGACGTGACGATCGCGCCGGTCGTGCGGTTCACCCCGGTCAAACCGGTGAACTGTTCGTCACGCGTCAGTTCGCGATAGGAACCGATGTAGTTCAGCGTCAGCCAATCGGCCAGATCCAGCTTGAGATCGCCCTGCACGCCCCAGGTGTTGTTGTCGCGCAGCGATTGCCAGCGTTCGGGATAAGTCAGCGTGCTGACATCGCGCGCGCTGCGGCCCGAGCGCACCAGCGGATCGGTGCCCAGCTGGCCATCGGCAGGCACGCTGAACGGCGCCTGGTACAGGTTGGAAAGCAGCACGCCGGCACCGGGGTGGCCCTTGATCGAGCTGTAGTCGCCACGCACCACCAGGCGCACGCGGTCGCTCGGCTCGATCAGCACGGAGAGGCGGCCCGACAGGTTTTCCTTAGCAGGGTCAAGCGTATAGGGGGAAACGCCCTGGTAGACATAGCTGTTGCGCCGGTCGTAATTCACCGCCGCGCGCACGGCCACGCTTTCGCCCACCGGCACGTTGACGACGCCGGTGGCCTGGATCGTGTTGAAATTGCCATAGGTGCCATCGAAGCTGGCGCTGAACTTGCCCAGGCGCGGCGCGGCCGAAATCAGGCTGACCAGGCCGGCCGTGGTGTTGCGGCCATAAAGCGTGCCCTGCGGCCCGCGCAGCACTTCCACGCGATCGAGATCGAAGAAGCTGACTTCCTGCGCCTGCGGGCGGGCAAGGAACACGCCATCGACCACGAAGCCGGCGGAAGGATCGCCCTTTTCCGAATTGTCGGTGCTGCTCACGCCGCGAATGGTGATCTGCAGGCCGGCCGAACCGCCGCGGTCGATCGACAGGTTGGGCGCCACTTCGGTGAGCTGCGTGGCATTGGTCACGCCGGTCTTGGTCAGGCTGTCACCGCCGATCGCGGTGATTGCCACCGGGGTCTTGGACAGCAGTGTGTTTTCGCGCGTGGCGGTCACGATGATTTCACCGGCGTCGGGCGCGGCGGCACTGGCCTGGGCCGTGGCGGCATCGGCAACGACCGCGCCATCCTGCGGGGCGGCCTGGGCGTGGGCCGCCGCATGCGACAGCGCGACGAGCGAACCGGCGGCAAGCAGAACTCGGGTGCGAACTTTCAAAACATCCTCCCATTGTGTTCATTGTTGACAAGGCCACTGTGGTGACCATCTAATTTAGCGCTAAATCTCGGAAGATGTCATCGCTGTCAACTTGATTTTGCGCGCTCATGTGCAAAACCCGGCGGCCATGGATGGCGCCGCCGGCAAAGCCGCGCCAAAATGCCACGGCAGGCAGGACCGCTCTCACCCCAAGACAGGCCAGGATGGACAACACGACGGGAGACAACGAAAAGAGCGCGGGCCAGGAACGGCGGGCACGGCGGCGCGGCAGCCAGTGCGTGACGATCCGCGACGTGGCGCTGCGCGCGGGCGTGTCTTCGATGACGGTATCCAACGCCATCAACGGCACCGGCAAGATGGCCGAGGCGACGCGCCAGGCCGTGCTCGATGCCGTTGCCGAACTGGGGTTTGCCCCCAACATGGCGGCGCGCAGCCTGGCCGGGGCGGATTCGCTGCGCATCGGCTTCGTCCACTCCACGGTCACCAACGGCTTCCTGGGCGCAATGCTGATCGGGGCGCTGCAGGCGGCCGCCCTCAATGGCGCGCAGCTGCTGGTGCGCGGGGTAACCAACGGCGATAGCGCGGGCCTGGCCGACACCATCGCCCGCCTGCGCGACAACGGCGCGCGGGGCCTGATCCTATCGCCGCCCTATGCCGAAATGCTCGATCCGGGCGGCATCGGCCTGGATGCCGCCGTGCCGGTGGCGGTAGTCGCGGCGGGCGCCGCAATCCCCGGCATGGTGACCGTGCGCGTGGACGATCGGCTGGCGATGCGGCAATTGACCACGCGCCTGCTGGAACAGGACCATCGCCGCATCGGCTTCATCACCGGCCCGGCGGGCCACACCTCGAGCGCGGCCCGGCTGGCCGGTTATCGCGATGCGCTGGCGGCTTTTGGCGTGCAAGCTGACGAGAGCCTGGTGATGCCCGGCGATTTCCGCTTCCAGTCGGCCATGGGGGCCGCGCGCGCCTTGCTCGAACGCGCCGCGCCGCCCACGGCCATCATGGCCAGCAACGATGACATGGCCGCCGCCGTGATCGCCGTGGCGGCACAGATCGGCTTGTCCGTGCCCGAGCGCCTGGCCGTGACCGGGTTCAACGATGATGCCATCGCGCAAACCATCTGGCCCACGCTTACCACCGTGCACCAGCCGGTGCAGGCCATGGCCGAACAGGCGCTGGCCCGGCTGATCCGCCGCATGAAGGGCCAATCGGTGGACGATGACCTGGTGTTGGATTTCGCGCTGATGGAGCGCGCATCGACCAGCGCAGGCCCGGCCAGGCCGTGACGGGAGCATGACCGCCACCGCGCTCCGCCCCGAGACGGCCTGGCGCCGGTGGGCCTTGCCGCTGCTGCTGATGGCCGCCAACACGCTGTCGTTCGTCGATCGCCAGATCCTGTCCTTGCTGATCGAACCGATCCGCCGCGATCTCGGGCTGGGCGATGGCACCGCTGGCATGCTGTATGGCCTGGGCTTTACGCTGACCTACCTGCTTGCCGCATTCCCGCTTGCCTGGCTGGCCGATCGCATCGGGCCAAGGCGGGTGATCGTTGGCGCGGTCATGGCCTGGAGCCTGGCCACCGGCGCTTGCGGGCTGGCCCGGTCGCTGGGCGGGCTGATCGCCGCGCGCATGGCGGTGGGCCTGGGCGAAGGCGGGCTGACGCCGGCCGCAATGGCCTGGATCAGTCGCCAGTTCCCGCGCGAGCGCACGGCCACCGCAATCGGCGTGTTCCAGACCGGCATATACCTTGGCAACGGGCTGGCCTTGCTGGTGGGCGCGTGGATCGCGCTGCGCTTCGATCCGGCGGGACGCCACATGGTGCCGCTGCTCGGGCCCATGGCCGGTTGGCAGGTGGCGTTCCTGCTCCTGGTGTTGCCGGGCCTGGCGCTCGCGGTTGCCCTGGCCCTGTGCCCGGCGCCACGTGGCGGTGAAAGCGAGCGCGCCACGGCGCCGTCCGTCGCCATGCGCGGGGCTGCGGGTTGGCGCATCGGCGCTTTGCCGGCGCTGTTGATCGTGGCCTATGCCTGCCTGGTGCTGGGCGGCAATGGTGCACAAGTGTGGACACCCACATTGCTGCAACGCCAGTTCGGTTGGTCGGTTCAGCAATCGGGCTTCGTGCTTGGCACGCTGAGCCTGGGCTTTGGCATCCTGGGCACGCTTGGCGGGGGCCTGGCCGCCGATGCCATGGCGCGCCGCAGCGGGCTGCGCGGACCGATTGCCCTGGCGCAAGGCGCCATGCTGGTGGTGGCACCGATCGCCCTGGCCTTTCCCCTCGCCCCCGACGCGGGTGTGGCCGTGGCGCTGATTGGGGCCCATCAGATGGCGTCGGCGTTTGCCCTGTGCGGCGGCATGGCTGCACTGCAGGGAGCCGCGCCCGATGCCCAGCGCACGCGCATCACCGCGATGCTGATGGTGGCGATCAACCTGGGCGGCACGCTGGCCGGGCCATGGATCATGGGCGTTGTGTCAGATGCGTGGCCCGGCGCGGGCCTTGGCCCCGCGATGGCCGTCACCGGCTGCCTGGCGACACTGCTGGCCGCGCTGGTAATGGCGCGCGCCCAGCGCTTGGCCTAGGCCACCCGGTCGAGCGGGGCGGCAGCGGGGCTTGCTTCTTCGGCCAGGGGCGCGACAGCCGGCGGCACGGTGAACCGCCCGCTGCGCTGTTGCCGGCCCCACGCCACCTGTGGCCCGGTCAGCGCGGTGAACACCGCGCGCACCACCACGGCATAAAGCAACTGGCGATACCCCAGCCGCATGCCCAGAAGATGCAGCACCGGGAGCCGTCCTTGCTGCCCGTCCAGCCGATAGGCAACCATGCCGCAGCCCAGCTCGGTGGCCAGAAACAGCGCCCAGAAGCCCAGCATCAGCCCGACATCGCCCTCCAAGGCGGAAAAGCCGTGGTTGGCCGTGCGCCAGGCCAGATCGACCAGCGCCAGCAACAGCGCCAGATCGATCATCGGTGATAGCAGCCCCAGGATCACCTGAAACAACCAGGCCTGCGGCAGGCCGAACCGGGCGAGCCCGCGGGGGGCGCCCTGCGCCAGCACGGCGCGATGCTTCCACAGGCATTGCAGCGTGCCGAACGCCCAGCGATAGCGCTGGCGCCACAGCGCCCGCATGGTTTCGGGCGCCTCGGTCCAGGCCACGGCGGCAGGATCGCACGCCACCTGCCAACCGGCGCGCTGGATGGCGATAGTCAGGTCCTGATCCTCGGCCAGGGTATCGGTGGGATAGCCGCCCACTTCGTCCAGCGCCTGGCGCCGCCAGGCCCCCACGGCGCCAGGCACCACGGTGACCGCGCCCAGCGCATCGAGCGCGCGCCGCTCCAGCGCCTGGGCCGTGACATATTCCACCGCCTGCCACCGCGTGAGCAGGTTGATGCGGTTGCCGATCCGCGCGTTGCCCGCCACCGCACCGATGGCAGGATCGGCAAACCACGCGGCCAGCCGCGCGATCGTATCGGGTTCGAACCGGGTATCGGCATCCAGGGCGATCACCACGTCTGCCCGCGCCAACTGCAAACCGTGATTGAGCGCCCGTGCCTTGCCGCCATTGTCCAGCCGCAGCAGGGCAACGCGCGGATCATGGCCGAACTCGCGCGCGACCACGGCGGCGGTCTCGTCGCTCGAGCCATCGTCGATCACGATCACTTCCAGCCGCACCCCGCGCGATTCCAGCACCCGGCGCAGCGAGGCGGCAATCACCCGCGCTTCGTTGAATGCGGGAATCAGCACCGAAACGAACCCCGGCACCAGATGCGCCGGGCCAGGCACGCGCGCCGGGCGGCGGGCCTGCCACAGGGCCAGCGCGGTCATGGCCAGCGCGCGCGCCATGCCCAGCACAATCGCACCGACAAACAGCCAGCCCAGCACGCGCCGCGCCGTGCCGAGCGCTGCAAACAGCCCTCCTGCGGCCTGCGCCGCCGGCGCCCGCGGCCCGGCCAGCGGCGGCATGGCCTGATCGCGCGAAAGGCCCGCCAGCGCCGAAACGGTGACGAAGCGATAGCCGCGCGCCTGCAACTGCGCGATGATCTGCGGCAGCGCGCGCACCGTGGCGCTGCGATCCCCGCCCGAATCGTGCAGCAACACGATCTGGCGCGCTTCATGGCTATCGCCGCTTTCCACTTGCGCCACGGTGCGCGCCACCAGCGTGGCCGCGTCTGCCCCGGTCCAGTCCAGCGGATCGACATTGAGGCCCACGGTCAGATAGCCCAGCCCCGCGGCAATGCGCGGCACACGCAATTCGGCCGCCGTGCCGGGATCGGCATCGCCCAGGTAGGGCGCGCGAAACAGCCGCATGGACCGGCCAGTATAGCTTTCCACCAGCGCCTGCGTGGCATTGATTTCCAGGACCACGGCGCGGTTGCCCATGCGATCGAGATCGGGATGCGTGGTCGAATGGTTGCCCAGTTCCGATCCCTGCCCCAGGATTGCGCGCAGCAGGCCGGCCTCGCCCAGCGCATTGCTGCCGGTGACGAAAAACGTGGCCGGCACGCCGTGCGCCTTGAGAATGGCCAGGATCTGCGGGGTCCAGCGTGGATCGGGGCCATCGTCAAAGGTCAGCGCCACTTGCTTGCGCATAAGCCCGGCGCGTTGCACCTGGTTGGCAGCGGGCAACTGGCGATAGACCGCCTGGCGGATCAGGCCATCAGCGCCCACGCCGGCTTCGCGCCAGCCAGGTGCTGCCGCCGCACCGATCCGCAGCACTTCGCCCTGGCCGACCAGGCTCACGCCGTCGGGCGCCGGCAACAGGGCCAGATCGCGCGCCTGCCCGGCCAGCGCCGCCCAGAAGCCGGGATCTTCCCCACCCAGGCGCCACAGGGCCAGGCCAACCGGCGCGGCATCCGTCCGCGCCAGCGCGCGCAGAACCTGCAACTGGTTCCAACTCGCCAGCGCGTCGATCATCCACACCTGATGGCGCGTGCCGTCCTGGCGATAGGCAAAGCCGCTGTTGCCACTGCGGGAATCGAAACGGGGCGTGGTGCCGGCGGCCTGCGCGCGCTGCCAGGCCTGGGCCAGGCCGATCGGTTCGGCCACCCCGCGATCGGGCCAGTCATAGGCATAGCTGCCCAGCGCCACCACCGCCTTGCCTGGCCCCACCGCCGCCACGCCATCGGCCACCGCGCGCGCGAACCACGGCTGGCCGGCGATCGGCCCGGCGCGGCCGGTCAGCCAGTGCTGGTCATAGGCCATCAGGATCACGCGATCGACCGCGCGAGCATAGGCGCGCAGATCCCACGCCGGATCGAGCACCGGTGCCGCGATCATCAGTCGCTGGCCCCGTGGCGCCAGGCGCGCCCGCGCTTCGCCCAGGAAGGCACGATAATCGCCGTGGGCATCGGGCGGCAGGTTTTCCAGATCGAGCACCAGCCCGCGCGCGTGCCAGCGCGCCATGGCACGCTCGATCCGGTCGAGCAGCTGCGCGCGTTGCGCAGCATCGGCCAGCAGGCGCGCCATGTTGGCCCCATCCCAGCCGGCATCGCCGAGCCCGTCATTCTGGATCATCAGCAACAGCCCCAGGCGCGGCTGCGCGCGAAGCGCGGCGGCCAGGTCGGGATCGTCCTGCTCCACCCAGGCATGTTCGCGCCCGCGCACCGAAACCAGGCCCACCGCCACATCGCTCAACGCGCCGCCATGCTCGGCCAGGGCGCGGCGCCCTTGCGCATCGCCGGCCATCAGGAACCCGATGCGCTCAGCCGGCAAGGGACCGGACGCAGCGCCATCGGCGCTCGATGGAGCCACGGGGAGCCAGGCCCCTGCCCCGCTTTCACGCCCCGGATCGAGCGCGGCGGCGCGTGGCAGGGGTGCAGTTCCGGGCACCACGGCCAAGGCGGGCGCCTGCCGCCGCTCCATCCAGCCCACCGCCAGCCCGAGCCCCGCAAGCGCAAGCACCAGCGCCACCGCCATCGCTGCCACCACGCCGCGCACCCAGCGCCCGCGCCGCCCGCTGGGATCGTGAAATACCTGAAGATGCAATGCCCGGTCCTGCCTGCTGCCTGATCGCCGGGGGCATGGGGCAAAAACGGTGGCTATCGGCTAAGGCGGGCATGCGCAAAAATGCGGGGCTTAATGGTCTCCACGCCGGCTGCGTGGTCAGCGGCGCCCGCCCAGGCGCCGGCCAAGCCAACCCCGGATCGGCCGATCCCAGGCCACGTCGGCCAGCCAGGCCACTGCGATCAGCAGCGGCACCAGGCCCACCCCGATCACCGCCATGCGCGTGGGCGATGGGTGCGCCTTGGCCACATAGTTCATCCACACGTAGAGGAACGGGAAGTGGGTGATGTAGATCGGATAGGACAGCCGCCCGCAGGCGCGCACCAGCCAGCCAACCACGGGCCCTGCCTGCGAATGGCACCCGGCAACGATGATCGCGGGAAACAGCAAGATCACGCAGGCCGCTTCATAGACGCCGTTGAGCTTGATCCCGCCCACCTCGGGCCAGATCGGCAGCAGCATCGCCACCACCATGATCACCGAAAGCGTGGGCCAGCCCAATCGCACCTGGGGCAACCGCGCGCGCAAGCGATAGAGCCACAGCCCCGTCACGAACGGGAAGCACAGCCGCACCGGCGCCATCCACAGGGTTTCCCAATAGGAACCCTGGTCCAGCGAACCAAGCGCCACGCCGCTCGCCGCCAGCCCAGCGCCGCTCACCATCGCCAACACGCCCAGCGCGCGGGTGGACCAGTGGCGCAGCACCAGGGCATAGGCAATGTTGCCGAGATATTCCTGCAGCAGGCTCCAGCACGGGCCGTTGAGCGGGTGGGTATCGGTCCAGCGGCTGGGTAGCGGCCAGGTGGGGATTAGCGCCAGGCCCATGACCAGCGCAACCAGCAGGCGCGACAGCGCGATCGCCTGCTCCGGCGCGCCCCAGGGATCGAGCAGATAGCTGGCAAAGCCCAGTAGCACGCCCAGGATCACCAAGGGGTGCAGCCGCACCAGACGCAGGCGGAAGAAATCGTCCACGCCCATCTTCCCCCACCGATCATCATAGGCATAGCCGATGACAAAGCCCGACAGGGCAAAGAAGAAATCCACCGCCAGCGGCGCGTGGTGCAGGATCACCTTGTCGCCTTGCCACAGCACGGTGATGCCCTGGATGTGAAACAGCACGACCATCAAGGCCGCCGTGCCGCGCAAGCCATCGAGCACGGCAAAGTGCGCCTTGCCGGTGGTGGTTGCATTGCCCTGCGCGATGCCCATCGCACCGGCTTCCCGTGTCGCTGTCATGCCCCGTTCACGCCCCGATCATGCCAGCGCATCGGCTGGCAGGACCACCGTGTTGAGCGAATCCGCCTCCATCGGCAAGGCCAGTGCCTTGCTGCCGATGCGATACGTCACGGTGGCAGGCTGGGCGATGGGATTGCTCGCGACCAGCACCAGCGATCCATCGGGGTTGCGGAAGGCGAGCTGGTCCACATAGCCCAGGAAACTTTCCACCGGCACCATCCGCGCGCCGGCGCGCACGTGGGCGGAAAGATGGCGCACCAGCCAGTAATCCTCGCCCATGCGGAACGTACCGGCCTTGGTATCGACCACCAGCAAGCTGTTCTGTGGCCAACCCCACCCGCTCATCCCGCCTTCGGGCATGACGAGGTTCCAATACGTCCAGGCGCTGGCGCCATTTTCGAAATAGCGCCGGATCGTCTGCCAGCCATAGCGGGCATAGCGCCAGTCGTTGGTGCCGACGCCGCATTCCTGCTCCGATCCCCACAGCTCCAGCGTGGGCCAGCGTTCGCGCAAGGGGCCAAGCGCATCCTTGCCGGCCCATTGCACCCCGATGCCCTTGATCGCGGCGGCGGCCTGGGGATGGGCCATGACGCGGGCGAACAGCTCCACATTGCCGCGCTCGAGCGTGCCGAAGAACACGCGCGTGCCCACCTTGTCCATTTCCTGGGCGAGGAAGGGAATGAACCGCGCGAGGCCTTCGGGTGTCCAGCAGCAGCTGGGAAAGGGCTGGGCCGAATTGAATTCGTTCTGCGGCATCACCGTGTCGATGCGGATGCCGGCCTTGGCATATTCCTCCACGTAACGACGGAAATAGCGGGCATAGGTGGCCAGGGTGCGATCATCGAGGCGGAAGGAATCGCTGCCTTCCTGGCCCAGTTGCGCGGGCGTGATGCCATTCGATGGCTGCCCTGGCCAGGCCGGCGCCTGTGCGTAATGGCCGCCTTTCTTCATCCAGGTGGGCGGCGACCAGGGCGAGGCCCAGACTTTCAGATCGGGCCGCAGGCCTTGTGCCGCCTTGATGAACGGGATCAGCGTTTCCCGATCATTGGCGATGGAAAAGTGCGCGAGGTCATAATCGTCGGGCGTTTCGTCATAGCTGTACCACCCGCGCGAAATGTCGTTGGCGCCGATCGGGGTGCGGCACTGGTTGAACGCGCAGCCATCATCGCCGAACAGGGCGGCCAGGGCCTGGGCGCGCCGGGCAGGCGGCAGGGCCTGCAAGGCATCCCACCCTTTTTCCGAAAACGCCCCGCCAAAGCCGGCAATGGTCTGGCGTGGTGCATCCAGCCGCACTTGCGCGCCCACGGCAAACAGATCGGCGGGAACGGGCGCCAGCGCGGGCAACGGGCGCGCCTGCCATGGCCGACCAGCCACCGTCGCCACCCACGACGCGCCGGTGATGGCGGGTCGTGCCAGGGCTGCCGGTGCCGGGGCGCCCCGAGCTGCGGCGGTGATGCCAGGCACCCCCGCCGCAGCCGCCCCCATGCCGATCAGTGCCATGGCACCCCGCCGGTTGACCGCAGAGTCCATGGCCTTCAATCCTTCCACGCGCGGGCAGGCAGCTTGATCGTCACCACCGGGCCGAGTTCGGCCGCGTTGCGCCCCAAGGCAAAGCCGTATTCGCCCGCCGGCATCGTCCAGCGACCATCCTTCCAATCGGCCAGCAGGCGCGGATCGAACGTGACGCTGGCGCTCTGGCTGGCGCCGGCGGCCAGGCTCAACCGCTTGAAGCCGACCAGCCGTTGCAGCGGGGCGCCGTTGCGGCGAACGAGGTAGACCTGCCCCACGTCGTCACCCGCGCGCTGGCCGGTGTTGGCCAGGGTGAAGCTGGCGGAAAGCCCCGAAACCTTGAGATCGCGCGCCGCAAAGCTGGTGTAGCTCAGGCCATAGCCGAACGGAAACAGCGGCTTGAGCCCCTTGCGGGCAAACCAGCGATAGCCCACGTCCGACCCTTCGATGTCATAGTCGCTGTGCAACTGGTCCTTGCCCGGCGCGGGATCACCGCCGAAATTGGGCTCCACCCAATCGCTGCCGTCCAGCTTGGGCCGGGGCAACTGATCAAGGCTTGCGGGGAAGGTAACGGGCAGGCGTCCGCCGGGATTGGTATCGCCAAACAGCACCGAGGCAATCGCTTCGCCACCGCGGGCGCCGGGATACCAGGCCTCCACCACGCCGGCCACCTTGTCGAGCCAGGGCATCAGCACCGGCCCGCCGGTTTCCAGCACCACGATCGTATTGGGATTGGCCGCCGCGACGGCCGCAATCAGCGCATCCTGCCCATCGGGCAGCGACAGGTCGGGCTGATCGGCCCCTTCGGTGCGCCATTCGGTGGCAAACACGATCGCCACTTGGGCCTGGCGGGCCTTTTCCACGGCATCGGCGATGTAGCGACCATCGCGGAACGTGATCGTGGCCTGGGGCGCGCTGGCCTGGATGGCCTTGAGCGGGCTGGAGCGGTGATAACTTTGCTGCATCAGCGCGGCAAACGGCCCATCGCCACCCAGCGAGCGCGTGGCGGCCGGGCCGCCTTCGCCCATCACCAGGCTGGAACCCGATCCGGCCAACACCCCGCTGTCGGCATAGCCGCCGATCACCGCGATTGTCTTGGCCGTCTTGGCCAAAGGCAGCGCGCCGTTGTTCTTGAGCAGCACGATGCCTTGTCGGGCCACTTCCTCGGCCACCTGGGCATGGGCGGCAAAGTCGATCTGCCCGCCCGGCCGCGCCGGGTTCTTGTCCACCCCGGCAGCATAGATCGCGGTCAGCACGCGGCGGTTCATGTCATCAAGCCGCGCGGCCCAGGCCTTGTCGCCGGCCGCCTTGGCCTTGAGCGTGTCGGCAAAATAGATGCCTTTGTCGAGCTGTTCGCCCGATTGCTGGTCCAGGCCATTGATGGCGGCCTCCACGCCGGGCACCGCGCCCCAGTCGGACATGACAAAGCCCTTGTAGCCCCACGCGCCCTTGAGCACTTTGTTGAGCGCCCAGTCGCTGGCGCAGGCCTGCGCCCCGCCGATGCGGTTATAGGCGCACATCACCGCGCCGGGCTGGCCCTTTTCGATGCCGATCTGGAAAGCCAGCAGGTCGCTTTCGCGCGCGGCACCCTCGGCAATCTTGACGTCGACATATTTGCGCCCGGTTTCCTGGCCGTTGAGCGCGAAATGCTTGATCGTGGAAATGATATGGTTCGATTGGATGCCGGCGATCGCCGCGCCGACCAGGTCACCCGAGAGCAGCGGATCTTCCGCCAGGTATTCGAACGTGCGGCCATTGCGCGGATCGCGCATCAGGTTGACGCCGCCGGCCAGCAGCACGTTGAAACCCTTGGCCCGGGCCTCTGCCCCGATCATCGCCCCGCCGCGATAGAGCAGCTCGGGATTCCAGCTGGCCGCCTGGGCCAGGCCCGATGGCAGCGCAGTGGCACCGTCCTTGCGCAGCCCGCCCACCCAGGCCACGCCCAGGCTGGCGTCGGTTTCGGTAAGCGCCGGCACGCCCAGCCGCGCAATGCCCGGCACATAGCCCGCGCCAGGCACCGCGCCTTCGGGAACCTTGGTACCCGGCAGGAACGGCAGCGGCATCATCCCGTGGGTGAGGATCACTTTCTCGTCGCCGGTCATCTGCTTGACCGTGGCATCGGCGCGGGCCTGTGCCCCTGCCAGATCGATCGCGGGCGCCTGCTGGGCATGGGCATGGGCATTGGCACCCAGCGCCAGGGCAGCGCAGCCGAGCACGAAAGGCAGGTGGCGGTTCATCGGACAATCCTTGTGAGAAAAGGGAAAAATGCGGGCCGCCCCAAGCGGGCGGCCCGCCGTTTCAGCATCAGAACTTCACGCCGGCGCGCACGCCGAAAGTGCGCGGATCGGTCATGGTCAGGCTGGTCGCGCTGCCGGTAACCAGCGCCACCTTGTTCTCGATGTTCTTGACGAACGCCGTGGCGTACCACGCGCTGTTCGGCGCGTTATAGGTCAGGCTGGCCTGGGTGCGGGTTTGCGAAGGCGTCCACAGCTTGAGCCAGTAGGACCCGGTATCGCCGAACACCGTCACCGAATAGGCCGACGAATAGCGCGAATAGACCGAGGCGACGACATTGCCCTCGCCCACCGGCACCGTGTAATTGATGCTGCCATAGAGCACGGTGGACGGCGTGCGATCCAGCTTCTGCCCGGCATAGTTGGCCACCTGGCCGCGATCGTTGGCGGTGCACTTGCCGTTGACCAGGCCGCTCGGGCAGAACTGGGTGTAGTGCCCGTCGGTCAGATCCACGCCCAGCGTCAGGTTCAGATCGCGCGTGGGATAGAACTGGGTTTCGAATTCCCAGCCCAGCACGCGCGCCTTGCCCGCGTTGGTCGTCACCGTCTGGTTGGCGCCATTGATCGGAATGATCGCGCTCAACTGCAGGTTCTTGTAATCATACAGGAACAGGTTGGTGTCGATCTTCATCCACGGCGCCACGCGGCCGCGGAAGCCCAGTTCATAGTCGGTCAGGGTTTCGGGCTCGTAATAGATCGCGTGCTGGTCGCCATACTTGAGCGTGGTGGTGCCGGTGACCACGGTCGAATAATCGCAGCGCTCGCCCTGCGACGTGACGAGCGACTGGCCAGCCCCGCCGGTGGAGCACCCGTCGCCAAAGCCGCCGACCTTGTAGCCGGTGGCAATCGAGCCATAGAGCAGCCCGCCCGCCACATCGGCATCGAAGCCGGCGCGCCAGGTCACCTTGCGGCCCTTGACCGTGGCGTCGTTGACATAGCTGCGCCCGCCGCCGGCGGCCGGATCGAGCGTATATTGCCCGCCCACCAGGGGCTGCCCGCCCAGCGTGTTGAGGTGCACGGTGTGGCCATAGCGGGAAAGATCGTCGGCGGTGTAGCGGATACCGGCCGTCAGCCGGACCGCGTCGGTGATCTTGTAGGTGCCTTGCGTGAATGCGCCCTTGGTGGACGAGATCGTGTGCTGCGGGAAGCCATAGATGAACGTGTTGCCGAACACCTGGGGCAGCAGGTTGTAGATATAGAACGCGATGCGCGATTCTTCGCGGAAGTAATAGAGGCCGCCCTGGATCTTGAGCGGGCCGTCCCCGCTCGACGCCAGGCGCAACTCGTGGCTTTGCTGCGTGTAATCACCGTTGAACGTGCCGGGCAGGTTTACCCCGCTCAGGACGTTGCTGTTTTCCTTGGCTTCGTATTGCCGGATCGACCCCAGGTAAGTGGCCTTGATGCCGCCGAAATCGTAATTGAATTCGCCATCGAGGTTATAGGCGATGTCGTGCACGTTGGGCTTGAACGAGGATTGGTCCCCGCCGCCATACTGGTGCGTGGTCAGGCTGGTATACGTCGTGCCGCCGCTGGTATAGCTGAACGGCGTGTTGAAGCTGGCGCTCAGCAGCGAGGTGGTGAGCGACTGGCGCGTGTTGCCGATCGGCGCCCAGGTGGCCACGCGCGCCTTGTCGGCCGCGGTATTGCCGGCCGAGCTGCTGTCGGTGCCCAGCTGATAGAAATTGCTGAACGGGACCGAGCTGTCGCGCGATCCGGTCAGGCGCGAATAGCTGCCGCGCAGCAGCAGGTCGCCCCGGTCGCCCAGCTTGAACAGGCCCTGCAGGCGGGCCGAGATATTGGTGCGGAACTTGTTGTTGTAGTTGGGATCGCCCGCCACGCCTTTCACGAAATTGTCGCGCGTGTCATAGTTGAGCGAAAGGCGGAACGCGGCCCAGTCGTTGACCGGCAGGTTGAACGCGGCATCGGCGTTATAGGCATTGTAATTGCCTGCGCCGACATTGGCTTCCACGCTCACGCGGTCGAAACTGGGGCGCTTGGTGATCACGTTGATCACGCCCGCTGTGGTGTTGCGGCCATAGAGCGTGCCCTGCGGACCTTTCAGCACTTCGACATGGTCCACGTCCATGAAGCTCACGTCGGCCTGCTGGGGCCGCGCCAGATAGACGCCATCGGCCAGGAACGCGGCCGAAGGATTGCCCTTTTCGGTACCGTCGGTGCTGGTCACGCCGCGAATGGTGATCTGCAAGCCGTTGGTGCGGTCGATCGAGAGGCCGGGCACCTGGTCACCCAGCGCGGTGGGGTTGGTCACGCCCTTGGAACGCAGCCCGTCGCCGGTGATGGCGGTCAGCGCGATCGGTGTTTTCGACAGCAGCGTCTTGTCGCGCGTGGCGGTCACGATGATGTCGGGCATCGCCACTTCGTCGCTGGCGGCCTTGGCCGGTTCCTGCGCAGGTGCAGGGGCCGGCGCGGTCTGGGCATAGGCCGGTGCGGCCAGAGCCACGGCAGAAACCAGGCATGCTGTTTTGATCAGCTTCATTTTTCCCTCCCTTTCATGCCCCGCGTGCGTTCTTGCCGCGGGTGACATTCGCTTGCGCGGCCATGCACTTGCTTGCTGCGCACGCGGCGCAGGCAAGCCCTGCCCTGGCAATGGCCGCACCGACGATGAAGAGAAGTGATCGGGCAACAAGGCCCCACCCGCCCGAAGCATGGCTTCGCAGCGGCAATCGATTTCCTCTCCATCGGCGGCAAGTAGTATCTCTTGCTTGGCCATACTTTGAAATCAAACAGTCAGCGCTGTCAAGACTGCGTTGTCAGATTTCAACGTGACCTCGCGAAAGAAATAGTCATAATGGTTGACATGGAGAGGCGACCGTTCGCAGACAGCCGGCAACCCGAACGGGACCAAGTGCAACCGCCAGCAGCGGCCGCACCCGCGCCGCGCGCCACGATGGAGGATGTTGCCCGCCTTGCCGGGGTGTCCCTCAAAAGCGTGTCCCGCGTGGTTAATCGCGAACCCCACGTGTCCGACGCGTTGCGCGCGAAAGTGGAGGCGGCCATCACCACGCTGGCCTTCGTGCCCGATGCCGCGGCCCGCTCGCTGGCCGGATCGCGCACATTCATCGTAGGCCTGCTGTTCGACAACCCCAGCCCGAACTACACGATCAAGATCCAGTCAGGCGTCTACCGCGCGTGCATGGAGCAGCAATATCACCTGCGCATCGACAGCATTGATTCGGATCGCCCCCATGCCCAGGTGGAAGCGCAGCTTGACGCGATCGTGCGCAACAGCCGCTGCGACGGCTTCATCCTCACCCCGCCGCTGACCGACAACATCCAGGTTCTGGCCTTTCTGGAGCGGCGCGGCATCCGCTATGCCCGCATCGCCCCCAACAGCGAACTGGGCCGTTCGGCGTGCGTGGCGATCGACGACAGCGCCGCCGGCGCCCTTGTCGCACGCCGCTTGTGGGCGCTGGGCCATCGCCAGCTGGGCGTGGTCACCGGCCCGCCCCTGCATCGCGCGGGCGAGCGGCGGCGCACCGGCTTTCTCAATGCGCTCAAGGAACTGGGTGCCACGCTGCCCGTGGCGGAGGCCAATGGCAGCTTTGCCTTCGAAGGCGGCATTGCGGCGGGTACGGCGCTGCTTGCCCACGAACCACGCCCAAGCGCGATCTTTGCCACCAACGACGATTCGGCGGCCGGGGTGATGGTGGCCTGCGCGCGCGCCGGCTTGCGCGTGCCGCACGACATCTCGCTGTGCGGATTCGACGATAGCTGGGTTGCCAAGTCGGTCTGGCCCTACCTGACCACGATCTACCAGCCGATCGAGGAAATGGGCTATGCCGCAGCCAGCCTGCTGCTTGATCGGGGCGAAACCGGCGACCGCCAGCTCATGCTCGATTTTCACCTGGTCGAGCGGGACTCTCTGGCGCCGCCGCCAGATCATCCCGCCTGACGGAACCGAGCGGCCCCGGTGTGCGGAGATTTAGGTCAGGGAGCGTGAGAACGGTTGATTGTCGCGACCCGGAGCGCAGCGCAATTTTAGTACGCGGGCACAAGAAACGCGAAAAGCGGCCGTTCGCAGCCCCATGGGCTAAATCGCCACGCCGCCTAGACCAGCAAGTCGAAGCGGTCGGCGTTCATCACTTTGGTCCAGGTGGCGATGAAATCGGCCACGAACTTGTCTTGCGCGTCCAGCCCGGCATAGACCTCGCACAGCCCGCGCAGCTGGGCATTGGCCCCGAACACCAGGTCCACACGGGTGGCCGTCCAGCGCCGTTCCCCGCTGGCGCGATCGGTGCCCACGAATGTGCCGGCCTCTTCCCCCGCTGCCCATGCGGTGTTCATATCCAGCAGGTTGACCACGAAATCGTTGGTCAACTGGCCCGGCCGCTCGGTCAGCACGCCGTGGGGCGATCCGCCGTGGTTGGCCCCCAGCACGCGCAGCCCGGCAACGAGGACCGTCATTTCCGCCGCGCCCAGGCCCAGCAATTGCGCACGGTCGATCAGCAGTTCTTCCGCGCTGACCGCCATCGGCTGTTCCAGATAGTTGCGGAAGCCATCGGCCCGTGGCTCCAGATAGGCAAAGCTATCCGCGTCGGTCTGGTCCTGCGCGGCGTCGGTGCGGCCAGGCACGAACGGCACGTCCACCGTGCGACCGGCCGCCTTGGCCGCCAGTTCGATGCCGACGCCGCCGCCCAGCACGATCAGGTCGGCCAGCGAGACTTTGCGCCCATCGCCGCGGCCGGCATCGAAACGCGCCTTGATGCCTTCGTACGCAGCCAGCACGCGTTCGAGCCGCGCCGGCTCGTTCACTGCCCAGCCGCGTTGGGGCGCCAGCGCGATGCGCGCGCCGTTGGCCCCGCCGCGCCGGTCCGACCCGCGATAGGTCGAAGCCGACGCCCAGGCCGTGCCGACCAGCTCGGCCACCGACAGGCCCGCGGCGGCAATGTCGGCCTTGAGCGCGGCAATGTCGGCCGCGTCGATCAAGGGGTAGTCGCGCGCCGGGATCGGATCCTGCCAGATCAGGTCTTCATGCGGCACATCAGGCCCAAGATAGCGAGCCTTGGGCCCCATGTCGCGGTGGGTCAGCTTGAACCAGGCGCGGGCGAAACTGTCGGCAAACAGGGCCGGATCGGCGCGAAAGCGTTCCAGCACGGCGCGATAGGCGGGATCGACTTTGAGCGCCATGTCGGCCGTGGTCATCATCGTGGGCACTTTCACGCCCGGCGTGTGCGCCTTGGGTGCCAGCGTTTCTTCCGGATTGCCCACTGGCTGCCACTGGTGCGCGCCGGCCGGGCTGCGCACCAGTTCGTATTCATGGTCCAGCAGCATGTCGAAGTAGGTCATGTCCCACTGCGTGGGGGTGGGCGTCCATGCGCCTTCGATGCCCGATGTGATCGTGTCGTCGCCCATGCCGCTGCCATGGGTGGAAATCCAGCCCAGGCCCATCTGGGCAATGTCCGCCCCTTCGGGCGCCAGGCCGACGAGCGATGCATCGCCGCCGCCGTGGGCCTTGCCAAACGTGTGGCCGCCGGCGGTCAGCGCCACGGTCTCGGCATCGTCCATGCCCATGCGGGCAAAGGTTTCGCGGATGTCGCGCGCCGAACCAACCGGATCGGGCACGCTGCCGGGCCCTTCGGGGTTCACATAGATCAGCCCCATCTGGATCGCGGCCAGCGGCCCTTCCAACGCGCGCCCGGCCGCCTCGTCGATGCGCGTCGGGTTTTCCGGATCGCCCACCCAGGTCGTTTCGCTGCCCCAGAACACGTCGAGCGACGGCTCGTGAATATCCTCGCGCCCGCCGCCAAAGCCGAAGATCGGGCCGCCCATCGATTCGATCGCGACGTTGCCGGCCATGATGAACAGGTCAGCCCAGCTGAGCGCTGCGCCATACTTGCGCTTGATCGGCCAGAGCAGGCGGCGCGCCTTGTCGAGATTGCCGTTGTCCGGCCAGGAATTGAGCGGGGCGAACCGCTGCGATCCCGATGACGAACCGCCGCGCCCGTCGCCACTGCGATAGCTGCCGGCCGAATGCCAGGCCATGCGGATGAAGAACGGGCCATAGTGGCCATAGTCGGCCGGCCACCACGGTTGGCTGTCGGTCATCAGGACGTGCAGATCGGCCTTGACGCCCGCGTAATCGAGCGTGCGGAACGCGGCACGATAGTCGAGCCCTTGTGGATAGGGGCTGGCGGACTGACCATGCTGGGCCAGGATCGCCAGTGGCAGCGCTTCGGGCCACCAGTCCTTGTTGGTGCGCCCCAAGAGGGGCCGCGTCTTGGCTGCACCACCACCCATCGGGCACTTCGTCGTCACCGCGTTCATCGTCTTCTCCATTGCTCGGCCACAAGTCGTTGCGATCGGGGCCGCGATCCGGATCGCGGCGATCCTCTCACGAAGCCGATGGTGACAACAGGGTCCTTTGGTTCAGTCTGTCGGAGCGGCCGCGCAGGCCGCCGCAGCCTCCAGGATCACGCCGGCCACGGCCGCGGGTTGCGACAGCAGGCTGAGATGCCCGGCATCCAACTCGGTGGTTTGCGCGCCCATCGCGACGGCCAGTTCGCGCTCCAGCGCCACGCTCACGATGCGATCCTGCGCCGAAACGATATACCAGCAGGGGCGCGTTTCCCACGCGGCCTGGTCCACCTTGTCGGCAAAGGTGCTGGCCGCCAAGGGGGGCTGCACCACACACAGCACGCGCGCCTCTGCCTCGGGCAGGTCCTGCGCCACGTCCTCGATCCAGCCCGCTTCGCTCAGCGTCAGGAAACCGGCGCCGTCATTGATGATCTTGCCCAGCGCGGGCGGCGCTTCATAGCGTCCCACTTGCTCCCCCACGGTTTCGCCGGCCTTGGGCGCAAAGGCGGCGACATAGACGAGCGCCTTGACCTTGGGATCGTTGCCAGCCTGGGTGATCACCGCCCCACCCCAGCTGTGCCCGACGAGCACGACCGGCCCCTCGATCGCGGCCAGCGCGCGGGCGGTGGCCGCCACGTCATCGGCAAGGGAGGTGGTGGGATTTGGCACGGCAACCACCGCGAGCCCTTCCGCCAGCAGCAAGGGGATCACGCGCTGCCAGCTCGATCCATCGGCCCAGGCGCCGTGGACAAGGACAATGGTGGGCAAAGCAGGAGTGTCTGTCATGGCACGTTCCGATCGAAAGAGGGGGGCAGGCAGCGATGCGCAAGGGCCGGCCAAACATCGCAAGACCGCGGCGCGCGCGGCAATCCCCGATCGGGTGAATCGCCAGCCCCCGACCGGGGCTGCGCCGCTATTCCCGTGCCCCTGATCCTGTGGCATTCCAACCCTGGGCCAGGCGCGCCCAACTGGCCACCAGCGCCAGGTCCAGTGCCTGCCCTCCGCCGATCAGGCCCAGGCGGCGGCGGAAGTCATAGCCGGCCAATGGCACCGCCACGATGCCACCATTCGCCGCCTCACCCGCCAGGCAGACTGGCCCGGTCGTCACCGCCAGGCCGGCCCTCACCAGCGCCAGGCAGCGTTCTTCGTTGGCGCTGCGCAGCAGAAAATGCGGGCGCACGCCTTGGGCGGTGAAGAACCGGCTGGTTTCGGCCAGAATCTCGCAACTGCGCCGTGCCACCATGACCTCGGCCGCCAGGTCGAGCGCGCTCAACATACCCCGCCCGGCCAGGGGATGGTCGCGCGGCAGCAGCATCGCATAGCCTTCCTCCACCACGGCGCCTTCGCCTGCCCCGCCCTGCGGCCCCGGCCCGTGCAACAGCGTGAGGATCGCATCGAGCTGCCCCTCCCCCAGCCGGCGGCGCAGATCGGCATCGCTTCCCTCCACCAGCACCAGCGGCCGCACCGCCTGCACGTCGCGCGCCAGAGTGACCAGCACTTGCGCCGGCAAGGAGGACAGCACCCCCAGCCGCAGCGGCGCCGCCATCGGCGCCAGGCCGTCTGCCGGCATTTCCGCCAGGCGGAACTCGCGCTCGATCGTGCGGGCATGGGCCAAGAGCCGCGTGCCCGCTGCGGTCAGCCGGATCTGCTTGCGATCGCGCATCAGCAGCGGCGCGCCCACCAGCCGCTCCAGCTCGGCCAGGCCGGCCGAAAGCGTCGGCTGGGAAAGGTTCAGGCGCCGCGCCGCCGCGGTGATCCCGCCGGTTTCGACTATGGCCAGGAACTGGCGCAGGTGGTTCCGCTTCAACATAGGTGTTTTCTATGGAAATCCGCTGTGAAAATCAATTTTCTGCTTGATGCAAGGCGCGGTATGATGCGGGTGGGAAGAGGAGAACATTGCCATGCGTGCCACACCCGATCTCGATTTCGGCCTCGATGAAAACGCCCTGATGATCCGCGAGGCTGCAGGCCGCTTTGCCGATGAACAGATTGCCCCGCTCGCCGCTGCGATCGATGCCGAAGATCGCTTCCCGCGCGAATTGTGGCAGCCGATGGGCGCGCTGGGCCTGCACGGGGTGACCGTGGCAGAGGAGTTCGGCGGACTTGGCCTGGGCTATCTCCACCATGTCATCGCGGTGGAGGAAGTGAGCCGGGCCTCGGGCGCGGTTGGCCTGTCTTATGGCGCGCATTCCAACTTGTGCGTCAACCAGATCCACCGCTGGGGCAATGCCGAACAAAAGGCCAAGTACCTGCCCAAGCTGGTTTCGGGCGAGCATCTAGGCAGCCTGGCCATGTCCGAAGTTGGCGCCGGGTCCGATGTGGTGGCGATGAAGCTGCGTGCCGATGCAGTAGAGGGCGGCTGGCGCCTCAACGGCACCAAGTTCTGGATCACCAACGGCACTTATGCCGATACCCTGGTGGTCTATGCCAAGACCGCGCCGGATGCCGGGCCAAAGGGCATCACCGCCTTCCTGATCGAGCGCGGCATGGCGGGCTTTTCCATCGGGCAGAAGATCGACAAGATGGGCCTGCGCGGCAGCCCGACTTGCGAACTGGTGTTCGAGGATTGCTTCGTGCCGTCCGAAAACGTGATGGGCCCGGTCAACGGTGGCGTGGGCGTGCTGATGAGCGGGCTGGATTACGAGCGCGTGGTGCTTGCGGGTATGCAGATCGGCATTATGCAGGCCTGTCTCGATACCGTGATCCCCTATGTCCGCGAGCGCCAGCAATTCGGCAAGCCGATCGGCACGTTCCAGCTGATGCAGGCCAAAGTGGCGGACATGTACGTGTCGCTGCAATCGGCGCGCGCCTATGTCTATACCGTGGCGCGCGCCTGCGACGCGGGGCAGACCACCCGGTTCGATGCGGCGGGCGCCATCCTGCTGGCCAGCGAAAGCGCGTTCCGCGTGGCGGGCGAGGCGATCCAGGCGCTGGGCGGCGCCGGCTATACCAAGGATTGGCCGGTGGAACGCTATCTGCGCGATGCCAAGCTGCTCGACATCGGCGCGGGTACCAACGAAATCCGCCGCATGCTGATCGGCCGCGAACTGATCGGCATCAAGGGATGAGCGCGCCAGTCCTGCCCACCGCGCTCGATCCGGCCAGCCCCGAAGCCAAGGCCCGCGCCGCGCACAACCGTGCGCTGGCAGAAGAGCTGCACGCCCGCGTGGCCAAGGCCGCGCTGGGTGGCGACGAACGCGCCCGCGCCCGCCACACCGCGCGGGGCAAGCTCTTGCCGCGCGAGCGGGTGGAGCGCCTGCTCGATCCCGGATCGCCATTCCTGGAAATTGGCCAACTGGCCGCCAACGGCCTCTACAACGATGAGGTGCCCGGCGCGGGGATCATCGCCGGGGTGGGCCGGGTTTCGGGTCAGCAATGCATGGTCTTTGCCAACGATGCGACCGTCAAGGGCGGCACCTATTTCCCGATGACGGTGAAGAAGCATCTGCGCGCCCAGGAAATCGCGCAGGAAAATCGCCTGCCCTGCCTCTATCTGGTGGATTCGGGCGGCGCCAACCTGCCCAACCAGGCAGAGGTTTTCCCCGATCGCGATCACTTCGGCCGCTTCTTCTTCAACCAGGCGCGGATGAGCGGCGCGGGCATCGCCCAGATCGCCGCCGTGATGGGTTCGTGCACCGCCGGCGGCGCCTATGTTCCGGCGATGAGCGACGAGACGGTGATCGTGAAAGAGCAAGGCACGATCTTCCTCGCCGGTCCGCCGCTGGTCAAGGCCGCCACGGGCGAGGAAATCTCCGCCGAAGACCTGGGCGGCGGCGATCTCCACGCGCGCCAATCGGGCGTGGTCGATCACCTGGTCGAAAACGACGAACACGCCCTGTCCATCGTGCGCGACATCGTCTCGCACCTGGGCGCGCCCGGCGATGCCGGGGTGGAGCGGCGCGAAAGCCGCCCGCCGCTTCACGATCCGCAAGACCTCTATAGCGTGATCCCGCAAGACGTGCGCGCGCCCTACGATGTGCGCGAAGTGATCGCGCGGATCGTGGATGGCAGCGAATTCCACGAATTCAAGGCCTTGTTCGGCACCACGCTGGTCTGCGGCTTTGCCCATATCCACGGAATGCCGGTGGCGATCCTGGCCAACAACGGCGTGCTGTTCTCGCAATCCGCGCAAAAGGGCGCGCATTTCATCGAACTCGCCTGCCAGCGCCGCATTCCGCTGCTGTTCCTGCAGAACATCTCGGGCTTCATGGTCGGCGGCAAGTATGAGGCCGAAGGGATCGCCAAGCACGGGGCCAAGCTGGTGACGGCCGTGGCCACCGCGCAAGTGCCCAAGATCACCGTGCTGATCGGCGGCAGTTTCGGCGCGGGCAACTATGGCATGTGCGGGCGCGCCTATTCCCCGCGCTTCCTGTTCACCTGGCCCAATGCGCGCATTTCGGTGATGGGCGGGGAACAGGCGGCCAGCGTGCTAGCCACCGTGCACCGCGATGCCGCCACCTGGACGAGCGAGGAAGCAGAAGCCTTCAAGGCGCCGATCCGCCAGAAATACGAGGATGAAGGCAATCCCTATTACGCCACCGCCCGCCTGTGGGACGATGGCGTGATCGATCCGGTGCAGACCCGCGATGTCGTCGGCCTTGCGCTGGAAGCCTGCCTCCAGGCCCCGATTGCCGAGCGTGCGTCGTTCGGCGTGTTCAGGATGTGATGCCGATGCTTGAATCCATCCTCATCGCCAATCGCGGCGAAATCGCCTGCCGGATCATCCGCACGGCCAAGCGCCTGGGCCTGCGCACCGTGGCCGTCTATTCCGAAGCCGACGCGCAAGCCATGCACGTGGCACAAGCCGACCAGGCCGTGGCCATCGGCGCCGCGCCGCCGCGCGAATCCTATCTGGTGGGAGAGCGGATCATCGCCGCCGCACTGGAAACCGGCGCGCAGGCCGTCCACCCCGGCTATGGTTTCCTGTCGGAAAACGCTGAGTTTGCCCAGGCGGTGATCGATGCCGGGCTGGTGTGGATCGGCCCGCCGCCCTCGGCGATTTCCGCCATGGGCCTGAAAGACGCGGCCAAGGCGCTGATGCAGCAGGCGGGCGTGCCCACCACGCCGGGCTATCTGGGTGAAAACCAGGATGCCGATTGGCTGGCGCAGGAAGCCGCCAAAGTCGGCTATCCCGTGCTGATCAAGGCCGTGGCCGGTGGCGGCGGCAAGGGCATGCGGCTGGTGGAGCAGGCGGCAGACTTTGCCGATGCGCTCGCCTCGTGCCAGCGTGAGGCTGCGGCCGCGTTCGGCAATGCCCATGTGCTGATCGAGAAGTATATCCTTTCGCCCCGCCATATCGAAGTGCAGGTGTTCGGCGACGCGCACGGGAATGTCGTCCACCTGTTCGAGCGCGATTGCTCGCTGCAGCGCCGCCATCAAAAGGTGATCGAGGAAGCTCCCGCCCCCGGCATGGACGAAGCGACCCGCGCCGCCGTCTGCCAGGCCGCCGTGCGCGCGGCGCAAGCGGTGGGCTATCAGGGCGCGGGCACGGTGGAATTCATCGCCGATGGCTCGGAAGGGCTGCGCGCCGACCGCATCTGGTTCATGGAAATGAACACCCGGCTCCAGGTGGAACACCCGGTGACCGAGGCGATCACCGGCGTCGATCTGGTCGAGTGGCAGATCCGCGTGGCGAGCGGAGAGCCGCTGCCGCGCACCCAGCAAGACCTGTCGATCCAGGGCTGGGCAATGGAAGCGCGCCTCTATGCCGAAGACCCGGCCAAGGGCTTTCTCCCTTCGATCGGACGGCTGGACCATCTGCATTTCGGCATGGGTGAAGGCGGCCGCATCGATACCGGCGTGACGCAGGGAGACACGATCACCCCGTTCTACGATCCGATGATCGCCAAGGTCATCGCCCACGGCCCCACCCGCGATGACGCGCGCCGCCGCCTCTCCGCGATGCTGGACCAGACCGCCGTGTGGCCGGTGCGCACCAATGCCGCGTTCCTCACCCGCGCGCTGGCCCATCCGCAATTCGTGGCCGGCACGGTCGATACCGGCGTGATCGGCCGCGATGGCGTGATGATGGCACAGGCGGTTGCCCCCTCGCCCGCCGCGCTCGCCCGCGCCGCCGCGCGGCTGGTGGCACCGAGCCTGGCGCCGGGCCTGCGCCTGAACAGCCCGCCCCGGCGCACCGCGCGCTTCCTGCTCGATGGCGCGGCGATAGACGTGGCGCTCGATCGTCCGGCCAGTGGCCCGGCACAGTCCAGCCTGGTGTGCGAAGGCGGTCAGACCTGGCTGCTCGAACCCTGGCACCACACGGCCAGCGATGCCGCCAGCGCGGGCGACGGCGCCATTCTGGCGCCCATGCCCGGCCGCGTCATCGCCGTATCGGTGGCGCAGGGGGAAGTGGTCGCCAAGGGGCAAAAGCTCTTGACGCTGGAAGCGATGAAGATGGAACACACCCTGCTGGCCCCGTTCGATGGCGTGGTGGCGGCGCTGGAAACGCAGGCCGGCGCGCAAGTGCAGGTGGATGCCCTGCTCGCGCGCATCGTGCAAAAGGAAGACTGACGGCATGAGCGGACGTTTCTTCGATGCCTGGCACGTGGGCGACCGGATCGAACACCCGATCCGCCGCACCGTGACCGAGACCGACAACCTGCTGTTCTCGTGCATGACGCACAATCCCCAGCCGCTGCACCTCGATGCCGAAGCCGCGCGCGCCAGCGAATTTGGCCAGATCCTGGTCAACGGCACTTATACATTCGCGCTGATGGTCGGCCTTTCGGTGGGGGAAACCACGCTGGGCACGCTGGTGGCCAATCTGGGCTATGATGCCGTCACCATGCCCAGCCCGGTGTTTATCGGCGATACGCTCCACGCCACCAGCGAAGTGGTGGAACTGCGCCCCTCACGCTCGCGCCCCGGCGCCGGCATCGTCACGTTCGCGCACGAGCTGATCAACCAGCGCGGCCAGGTGGTTTGCAAATGCAGGCGCAGCGCGCTGATCGCGGGCAGCCCGGCATGAAGCTGCGCTCGCTCCTGTTCGTTCCGGGCGACCGGCCCGATCGCTTTGCCAAGGCGGCCGCCAGCGGGGCAGACGCGATCATTCTCGATCTTGAGGATTCGGTTGCCCTTGCCGCCAAGGAAACGGCCCGCGCCGCCGTGGCAGACTATCTGGCAACCCAGCGGCCCTGCCCCGTCTTCGTGCGGATCAACCCGGTCGATGGCGATCTCGCCGCCGCCGATCTTGCCGCCGTGCTGCCCGGCCGGCCCGATGCCATCGTGCTGCCCAAGGCCGAAGGGGCTGAAACCGTGGGCACTTTGCTGGCCATGATGGGGCCGCAAGCCGTGCCGATCCTGCCCATCGCCACCGAAACGCCGGCCGCCGTGTTCGAACTGGGCAGCTATGGCGATGTGCGCGCCGCGCTCTGCGGCCTCACCTGGGGTGCGGAAGACCTGCCCGCCGCCATCGGCGCTGCCACCGCGCGCGAGGACGATGGCCGCTATACGCCACCTTATGAACTGGTGCGCAGCCTCACCCTGTTTGCCGCGCACAAGGCCGGCGTTGCGGCGATCGAAACGGTCTATCCCGCCTTGTCGGACATGGCCGGCCTTGCTGCCTACGCCGCCCGCGGGCGGCGCGACGGGTTCACCGGCATGATGGCGCTGCACCCCGCGCAAGTGCCGGTGATCAACCAGGCCTTCACCCCCACCCCGGCCGAAGTGGCCAATGCCCGCCGCATCGTCGCGCTGTTCGAAGCCGATCCCACGCTGGGCGTGGTCCAACTGGACGGCCGCATGATCGACCGCCCCCACCTCAAACAAGCAAGGGCGATCCTGACGCGGGTGGATTGATCCTCCTTCGGGCAGGGCCAACCGAACCCATATTTGGGGTGCAGCGCTGACCGGCTAGCGCCATCCACTCGGCGTCGAGAAGCGAACGGACCCGATTGGCAGTCTGCGCGTTGCGATTGCCTTGATGGCGCCGCGATCAGCCCTTCCTTGACGCTTCGGCTTGCGCCCAATCGTTGATCGCGCCCATCCACAAGGCAACACCGACAGCACCGGGATCGGGATGGCCGGCGGCGCGGTCCCCGATATAGCTGGATCGCCCCTTGCGTGGGATCATGGCCCTTGTTGCGTCCGCCCCGGCCTGGGCAGCGGCATGCATCGCTGCCACGCGCTGGGTCCAGATCCCATCTGACTGCGCCAGCGCCGCCGTGGCGGGAACCAGAGCGTCGAGCATGGTACGATCTCCGGGGGCAGCGCCGCCGAGCGCCATCATGCCCTGGCAACCCGCGTCGAGCGCCCGCGCCCATGCAGCCGGATCGGCGGGATCGGCTTCCTGTTCCAGCGCGCGGGCCGCGCGCAGCACGGCCATGGCATAAAGCGGCCCTGACGTTCCGCCCAGCGAGCGGCGCAGCAGGGCGGAGACTTGCGCCAAGGCGCGGGCGGGATGGGCGCAATCAAGCGTGGCAAAGGCGGCGTCGAGACTATCGGCGCCACGCGCCAGGCTGATGCCCAGGTCGCCGTCGCCCACCGCACTGTCAAGCCGCGTCAGTTCGGGCTCGGCCTCGCGCAGCAGCGCGATCACGGCACGGATCGCAGCGGCGAGGCCCGCTGCCTGCGCCGCATTGGCCCAGGCCGGACCGGTCACCGCGTCTTCTTCGGCAAGGGTCACGGGATCGGCCAGGGCAACCTGCGTGGCGGGAATCGTGGGCGCATTCCAGGCCGGCGCCTGCGTCGCTGCCAGCAGGCGTTGCGCGCGCAACGCGTCGAGCCGCATGACCGACAGCGAGCAGCCCGCCATTTCCAGCGCACTGAGGAACGTGCCGGCCTGGACCGCACGAACCACCAGCCCAGCCCCGGTCAGCCGTTGGAGTGCAAAGCGCGTGGCAATTGCCAGTTCCAGCGCGGGGGTGCCGCCCAGGCCGTTGACCATCAGCGCCACTTCATCACCCGCAACGAACCCGCCATAACGCAAAATGCGCTCCACCAGGTCTTCGAGCATGGCGTCGGCAGCACCGATCTTGGCACGGCGCACGCCGCTTTCGCCGTGGATACCAAGGCCGAACTCCACTTCGTCGTCACCCAGTTCGAACCCGGGATGCCCGGCGGCCGGCACGATGCAGGCCGAAAGCCCGAGGCCCATCGAGGCGAGGTTGTCAGCGGCGGCTTGCGCCTCGGCATGCACCTGGTCGAGCGACAACCCCGCCTCGGCGGCAGCGCCGGCGATCTTGTGAACCAGGATCGTGCCGGCGATGCCGCGTCGCCCAACAGCGGCGTTGCTGTCCCCCAACGCCACGTCGTCACCCACCAGCACCACGGCCACCGGCACCCCGTGGCTGCGCGCGATCTCCGCAGCGAGACCGAAGTTGAGCTTGTCGCCGGTGTAGTTCTTGACGATCAGCAGCACGCCGGCCGGGCCGCCCACGGCAAGGATCGCCTTGAGCACGGCGTCGACGCTGGGCGAGGTGAAAACCGGCCCCGCGACGGCGGCCGTGAGCATGCCTGGCCCGACATAGCCGGCATGGGCCGGCTCGTGGCCCGACCCGCCGCCCGAGATGATCGCCACCTGGCCACGCCCGCGCAGTGCGGCATGGTCGGCGCGCAGCACCACGGTCTCGTCGGGCAGGCGCACCAGGCGGCTGTCAGCCAGAACCAGCCCTTCCACCATCTCTTCGACGACGCACGCGGGATCGTTGATCAGCTTCTTCATGACAAATCCTTTCAGAGTGCGGGCGTCGCGCGCATGGCGGTGACCGCGGCACCATAGCCGCGCCGAACCCACGCGATCAGAGCAAATGCGACGAACGCCGCCAGCGCGGTGACGAGCGCCAGGGCATGGCCCACCGCAAGGTCGGATCCGAACAGATGGTCGGTGGCGAGCGCCACGAGAGTGGGGCCAAAGCCCAGCCCGATGAGGTTGATGGCAAAGAGATAGAGCGCGGTGACCTGCCCCCGGAATTCATTGGGGGTGATCGCGTGGAGCGCCGCCGGGGCGATCCCGGTCGGCACGCCGAGGAAGAAGCTGGTCCAAGCCAGCGCCGCCAGCGCGAGCGCCGGCGTAGGCGCCAGGCCGATGAAAGGAACGACAGGGATCACCGCCGCCATGCCCACCAGCGACGCGCGCAAGGCACCGTCGGCATGGCCCGCCGCGGTCCAGCGATCTGCCAGCCAGCCGCCGGCGAGAATGCCCGCGCAGCCCGCCGTCAGCAGGATCACGCCATAGGCAAAGGCCACTTCCCCCGCGCTCCAGTGGTGGACGCGGATGAACAGCGAGGGCACCCACGCCGACAGGCCATAGCTGATGATCGCGTTGACCCCGAAGCCGATGACGATCGCCAGCAGCGTCCCCGCGCGAGCACGGAAAAAGGCGAAAGTCTCCGCCATGCCCGGCATATCCTTGGCCGCCCCCCGTTCCTGGCGGGCCGGTTCGCGCAACGCTAGCATGAGCCCGGCCACCAGCAGGCCGGGCAGGCCCACGATCATGAAGGCCGCTTGCCAGGCGCGGACCGACCCGACCACGGGCAGCACGACCGCCGCCTGATTGGCCGTGGCCGTGACCGCCATGCCGCCCAGGATCAGTGCCACGCCCGAACCGACGAAGATCCCCATGGTATAGGTGCTCATCGCGCGGCCACGCCGGGCGGGGGCAAACGTATCGGAAATCAGCGAATAGGCCGCGGGCGAAAGCGTCGCCTCGCCCACGCCCACCAGAATGCGCGCGGCGAACAGCGTGCCAAAGCTGGTGGCGAAACCGCAGGCAACGGTCGCCAGGCACCACAGCACCATCCCGCCCACCATCAGTGCCTTGCGGCTACCGCGATCGGCCCAGCGGCCCAGCGCCATGCCCAGGAAGGTGTAGAAGATGGCGAAGGCAAAACCGTGAAGCAAGCTGACGGCAGTGTCGGAAAGGCCCAGGTCGGCGCGGATCGGCTGCACCATCAGGCTCAATATCTGGCGATCGACGAACGCCACCGTATAGGCGAGCAGCAGCACCGCGATGACCAGCCAGGCCCGCCAGGGCACGGGATAGCCATCGGCGCCAAGGCCTGGCACAGCGGAGCGACGCATCAGGCGCGCTCCAGCGTGACAGGCAGGCTGGCGAGGCCGCGCAGCCAATTGATGCGCTGGTATTCAGGCTCGCCCGCCACGCTCAGCCGCGCGACCTTGCGGGCGAGGGTGGAGATCAGGATATCGGCTTCCATGCGCGCCATCATCTGCCCGACGCAGGCGTGGATGCCAAAGCCGAACGCGAGGTGGCCCGATGTCTTGCGATCGAGATCGAAGCGGTGCGGATCGGCCCACTGGCGTGGATCGCGATTGGCAGCAGCGATGAACAGGATGACCTTTTCCTCCGCGCCGATCGGCACACCGCCGATCTCGACCGCGCGCGTCGTGGTGCGGCCGATATAGGGACTAGGCGCGCGATAGCGCAGGCCTTCGTCGAAGGCCGCGCGGGCCAGGCCAGGATCGGCATGGACCCGAGCCCAGTCGGTGGGCCGTTGGGCCAATGCTTCCAGCGCAAAGCCGATGCCATTGATCGTGGTGTCCATGCCGGCCGAGATGAAGATGCGCACCAACAGGCCGGCTTCATCCTCCGTGATTTCGCCCGCGTCTGCCGCGGCAAAGATCGCGGCGCCCAGGCTATCGGGCGCTACCGCTTCGCGCCGGCAGTTCGCCACCACCCAGTCGAGTATCGGCGTCGCGCGTTCGAGAGCCGCGCGATAAAGCGCGTTCTTCTCGCCCATGGCGTTGAAATTGAGTTCGGAATAGATCAGCAGGTTGCGGCGATCCTCTTTGCGAAAGCCCACGGCATCGGGCAGCGCGGCAAAAGGAAAGGCTTCGGCAAGGTCTGCCATGAGATCGACCGTGCCCTTTTCCAGCGCGGCTTCGACGATGTGCTCGGCCGTGGCGGCGAAATCCTCGCGCAGGCGGCGTAGCACGGCGGGCGACAGGATGCGATTGAGCAGGCGGCGATACTTGCCATGTTCGGGCGGGTCGTTTTCCAGGATCAGGCTGGGCTGGCGCCAGTTGCCCTGCTTGCGGATATTGGTGAAGCCCGTGCCGGAAGCCGAGGAATAGCTTTCCCAGTCGGAGAACACCGCGTGGACATCGGCATGGCGCCCCACGGCCCACACGCCGTGGCGTTCGAGGAAGACCGCCGGGGCGGTCTCGCGTACCAGCGTGTCGTAATGGTCGGGACGGGCCATCACCTCGGCGGAGAAGAGATCGAAATCGAGGGCGGGCACACGCAATGCCGCACGGGAAGCGTCGGTCATGGGAATCCTGGGCAAGATGGAAGATGTGCGCAAAGATGCCCCGCCATTGGCGATCAACACCGGTGGGCGTCGGGGTTCGGGCTGGGCATCCTCTTTTGCCCGTTAGTTTACATAGCAACCTATTGCTGTCAATCCGGGTTGCGCGTCGCAGCCTTGCGCATGCGCCACGAAACCCGCACAAGAAGCGAATGAACACCAAGAGCCAGCCTTCCCCGTCGCCGGTTTCGCGCCCCAGCTCGCGAAAGGTCATCGACCGCCATCTCTATGTGCCGCACTATCTGGTGGTCCTGGCCAACGGGATGGAGCGCGGCCAGTCGCGCATCTATCTCAAGCACTTCGGGATCGGCATCAACGAGGCGCGAATCATCACGGTGGTGGCGCACAGCGGACCGCTGACAGCGGCCGAAATTTCAGAGATTCTGGTGATGAACAAGTCGATCACCAGTCGCTCGATGCAGCTTCTGGAAGGGCGTGGGCTGGTCACGGTGGGCGATTCTCCACGGTCGCGGCCGATCACCCTGACCGATGAAGGCTATGCCCTGCACGACCGGATCGTGGCGGTTTCGCTCGCTCGCGAAGCCCTTCTGCTCGATGGCTTTTCGCCCAACGAGAAGACCATCGTGCTCGGCTACCTGGCCCGCATGGCCAGCAACATGGAACTGGCCAACGCCATCGATCCGCTGGCGGTAGAGCGGGGCGAGACGCCAACGGCGTGACAGACCGCTTGACATAGGTTGCTATGTAAACCAAAAGAGCCCCAACGAATTCGCCACGAGAGCGATGCAGAGGGGATCTTTGTGCATGACCTGCCACTAGCCTGACCGCACCGCATGTCCCCGGGCGCACCGCGCCGGCCTTCGTGCATTCCGCCCTACACCGCCCGTTCGTTTTTTCGGCACTGCCCAGGTGCCAACGGAGGCTTGCGTCCACGCCAGATGCGCGGCGCGCGGCCTGCCGCCGATCCAGACAAGATATTTGGGGGAGAACAGAGACCATGTTGCCCATGACGCAAACCCGTGCCCGCTGCCTGCGCTCGCTGACCGGTGCCAGCCTGGCGGTGGTCGCCGGCCTTTCGCTGGCCGCGCCTGCCCTGGCGCAGGAAACCCCGGAAGCCGCGCCCCAGGCGCAGACCGCTGGCGAAGTTGCCAACGGCACGCTTCCCAATGGCGAGATCATCGTGACCGCGCAGTTTCGATCGCAGCGCTTGCAGGATACGCCGCTGGCGATCACCGCCGTCGATGCCGCCGCGATCCAGAACCGCAGCCTTGGCACCGTGGTCGATGTGGCCGCCGCTGCCCCCAACGTGAACATTCGCCCCGGCGGCTCGGCGTTCGGCCCTGCGGCGCAGGTCTATATCCGTGGCATCGGCCAATATGACAGCAGCTTCGCCTTCGAACCGGGCGTGGGCATGTACGTGGACGACGTGTTCCACGGCACCCTGCTCGGCTCGATCTTCGATCTGCTCGACCTCGATCGCGTGGAAATCCTGCGCGGTCCGCAGGGCACGCTGGCGGGCAAGAACTCGATCGGTGGTGCGGTCAAGCTGTACTCGGCCAAGCCGACGGGCAGCGGGCATGGCTATGTCGAGGCCGGCTATGGTGCATTCAACCGCATCGAACTGAAAGGCAGCGCCGACTTTGCGCTTGTGCCCGACAGCCTGTTCGTGCGCGTTTCGGGCGTGTCGAAGACGCGTGACGGCTACCTCACCCGCCTCGACTACGGTTGCCTCAACCCGTCGAGCGGCGTGCCGGCGGCCACCACAGGCGCTGATTGCAAGCTTGGCACCGAAGGCGGCCAGAACATGCAGGCCGGACGCGTGGCCCTGCGCTGGCTGGCAAGCGACAAGCTGGAAGTAAACCTGGTCGGCATGGCCACCGAGGACCATTCCGAAATCGGCGCGAGCAAGCTGCTTTCGCTCACCACCACCGCTTCGATGCCGGCGGGCACCGATCCGTCGCAGTTCATCACGGGCGCCCATTCCTACACCAACTATGCGACGTACCTGAACCTGCCCTTCACCGATGCCACCGGCAGCCACGGCGCCACGTACATACCGCCGGTGAGCAAGGTTTCGGGCCGCGAAGTCTATGGCACGATCGACTACAAGTTCGGCACGGGCCTCGCGCTCAAGCTGATTTCTGCCTATCAGCGCTACAAGGGTAGCTATGGTTCGGACCTCGACCTTACGCCCTATTCGACCAATTCGGCCAACTACATCTACGATCACGAGCAATTCACCCAGGAAGCGCGGTTGAGTGGTTCGTCGCTGGCCGACAAGCTGGAATGGACCGTCGGCGGCTTCTATTACAAGGCCACCAGCCGCTTTGGCGGCGTGACGTTCATCGCCCCCGGCACCGCCACGCAGAATTTCTACGTGACGCGTGACCGCATCCCGGCACGCAGCGTCTCTGGCTTTGCCCATGCCGCCTACAAGCTGACCGACGCGCTGACGCTGACCGGCGGCATCCGCTATACCGACGACAAGAAGACCTACACCTATGGTCGCCTCAACCCCTATGACGTGAGCCAGCCGGCCTACACCGTGGCCGGGGCAATCAACGGCGTCACCGGCAAGTTTGCCGCCACGCGCTGGGACTATCGCGCCAATATCGACTATCGCTGGTCGCGCAACGTGATGACCTATGCCCAGTTCTCCACCGGCTACAAGGGTGGCGGGGTCAACCCCCGGCCGTTCGCCGCCGAACAGGCCGTGGCCTTCAACCCGGAAACCCTCACGGCCTGGGAAGTGGGTGCCAAGACCGATTTCCTCGACCGCGCGGTGCGCCTCAACCTGTCGCTGTTCCTTAACAAGTACAAGGACATCGTCTTCACCAACGTGTCACCCACGGCCAACAGCGTGACCAATGCCACCCCGGTCAACGCGGGCGACGCGACGATGAAGGGCGTGGAAGCGGAATTGACCCTGCACCCGATTGCCGGCCTTTCGATCGATGCCTCGGGCAGTTGGCTGGGCTTCCAGTTGACGCGGATTGGCGCCACGGGCGCGACCATTCGCGGCATCACGCTCGACAACAGGGCACCCTATGCTCCCGAATGGAAGTTCGGCGGCGGCGTGCAATATGCCTTTGCCCTGGGCCAGGCCGGTACCCTTACCCCGCGCTTCGACATCAACTACCAGTCCTCGTTTTTCTCAAACATCGACAACAACCCGCTCGGCAAGGTGGATGGCTATGCGCTCGCCAATGCCCGGATCATGTTCGAGGATGCCGCGCACGACTGGCAATTGGCCGTCTCGGTCACCAACATGTTCAACAAGTTCTATTACCTGAACAAGATCCGTTACCCGATCGGGATCGTGGTGGGCCAGCCCGCCCTGCCCCGCGAATGGAAAATCAGCCTGCGTCGCAACTTCTGACCCCTGCGGCGTAAAGAAGATGCCTGGTGTCTGCGCTTGCTCACAGACCCCAGGCATCGAGGTATGCAGGCCGTCCGGGAAGGAATGCAGCCTGCGAACGGGTCAATTCACGATGATCGCACCCCGATAGGTGCCTGGCCGGATCGGCACGGTCTTGCCATCGATCTGCATGACCGCCTTGCCGCGCGTGGATTCCAGTCGCGCGCCCGGCGCGAGTGTCAGCGCGCGCAAGTACGATGGCCCCGTCACGGTCCAGCGGGAAGTGGCATCGAGGAAGACCTCCACGCCCGCGCTGCCCGCAACGAAGCCCGCCGTGTTCGTCACCCGGCCGATTTCCCGATAGGTCACGGCCGTGGGTTCCTTGCCCAGCGCCGGGGCAGTGGTGGATGTCGCGATCTGCCCGGCAAGCCTGGCGTTTGCAAAGTGCAGGATCATCGCACTGTTCCTGGACCGCGCGTTGAAGAAGTTGCCCGCCAGGCTCGTGTTGCGAAACGTGGCCACCACATCGGGGCTGGGTGCAGGCCCCTTCTTGTCGGCCTCGGCAACGCCGGGCGGCGGCGCGGCCATGCCGGCGGGAATTTCGCCGCGCATGATCGCCTTCATGAACGGATCGTCGTTATCCATCGATTGCAGGATTACGCCATTGCCGGCCTGGACCGTGGCACCGTCCACCAGCACCGTGGTGCCGATACCCTTGACCTCGATCGCGGTTTCCCGCGCGCGCAGATGGCTGCCCTTGTCGATCCGCAGGCTGCCGCCACCCTCGCCGGAATGCATCATCACGCCAAAGCGACCGCTTTCCACCAGCGTTCCGTCGGTAAACGTCACGCTGCCCTGCGCGGCCATGATGCAGCCGACATCGGCCGCGCGCACGATCGAATGCGCGAACGTGTCGATGCTGTCGCCGATCGAATAGCAGCCATAGCCGCTGTCCACCGTCTCGATCAGGCTGTCGTTGATGTACATCCGCACGCGCACGCTGTCGTCGGTGGAGACGGCCCCCCATCCCTGGGCGCGGATGTGCGAACGGTTGTAAAAGACCGTGCCGTTGCCCACCAGGTTGGTGGCGCGGACATTGCCGAAAAGCCCCAGCATCCAGGGCACTTCCATCATCTTGCCCATGTCGACGGTGAACTTGTAGTCGGGTGGCAGCGTGCCGTTGCGCACCTCGATCTCGGCGTCGTTGACATGGACAGTGGCATTGCCGCCCACGAACACTGCCGTGCGGATGGCGCCGGTGGTGCGGATGATCGGGCGGTCGATGGTCACATCGGCATCGTCGGTGGCCACGATCCCTGCGCCATATCCGGCAAAATCGTTGCCGCCGTTGCCGGTGAATTCGATGACCGGATGGTCGATGCGATAGGCACCCGTGCCGGCCACGACAATGCCGTTGAAACGTTCCCCGTGCGAGGTGATCGCGGCATTGGCCAGCACGCCATCGCTGGCCGTCGCCTGTGGCGAAAGCGCCGCGGTGACAGACTTGGCCGGCACCAGCACGCCGTTCTCGACATAGGCTGCGGCGCGGAAGTGGTGCAGCATGACCTTGTGGTAATCGACCGGGATGTCGTCGGTCACGGTCAGCGCCACGTTGCCGGTGTAATGGCCGGGCGCAAGCGGCATTTCCACGCCATCGACTGTCAGGGTCAGCAGCTTGCCCGCCGGCGCCGCCGGGACGGACTGCGGCGCGATTACAAGATCGCTGGTGGTGATGGAGGCAGCCACGATAGCCGGCGCGGTTTCGGCAAGAGCGGTTCCGCCGGCCAAGGCCAGCAGGGAAGCGCCGAGCAGCGAAGGGATCTTTGCATAACGGTGCATGGATGGTTTCCTATGGGCTGGAAGCGAGAGTTTTACGGGCGCACGACGATGAGCGTGCCGCCCGAAGGCAGCGGGCGAGGGCCGGCCGCGAGCGCGGGATCGGCGCTGATGGCCGTGACGGTGACCGAGCCGGGTGCATCGATCGCCGCCACGGCCGCCGGCGATGCCAGCGTGACGGTGGACGCGGCGCTGGCCCGCCAATGGCTGGCGGCATCGGCTGCAAACACCACATGATTGAGCGCACCTTCCAGCCGTGCGCCCTGGAGCGACAGAGTCAGCGTGCGGTCGGGATCGCTGTTGCTGACCGATCCAGCCTGCGTGGTCTGGCGCAGGACAAGCCGCACGCCGGGCACTCTGGCGCCGTCCGTCCGGGTAGCATTGGCATCATCGTTCTTGCGCATGTCCAGCAATTGGCCGCTCGCGCTGCGCAAGCTGCCCCCGGCAACGGTGATCGTGGCGTTGGCGCTCTTGACCAGAATTGCCGGGCCAGCGCTGGCCAGCGTCGTGCCTGTCAGGTTGAGCACCGCCACTTCCTGCGGATTGCCCATCACCGAATGGATCATCACCCCGTTGCGGCCAGCCGTACCGGTCACGCCATTCATGTCGATCTGCGCGGCGCCGGCGATGATTCCGGCTTCTGCGCCGCTTTCCACCCTGGTGCGGTTCAGCACCACATGGGCGCCGAAATCGGCATAGGCGGCATAGCCTCGGCGTTTGACCCGCAGCACGCAGTCGTTTGCTTCGACATAGAGGTGATCGCCCGCGGCATCGGTCGACAGCGCGCCCCAGCCATCCGCCTCGATCGTCGTGCGGTAGAAATATGCGCGCGCGTTGCTCATCGCCAGCACGGTGCGCGCCGTGCCATCGAGGCCCAAGGGTGGCGGCGGCTCCATCATCCCGGGCCCGATGTGGCGGACATAGCCTGACGGCAGCGGCCCTCCCGCGGCCACCAGGACCGAGTCATAGACCCGCAGCGTCGCGCCTTCGGCCACGGCCAGCGCCGATGCCACCGCGCCCGCCGTGCGGATCGTGGCATGGTCGATCACCACAGCCGCGTTTTCGCGCACCAGGACACCGGCACCGATGGCGAGGAAATCGTTCTTGCCCTGGCCCTTGAGGTCTATCTGCGCACGGCGCAGCGTAAAAGCGCTGCGGCCGCCGCTGACGATCACGCCGTTGTAGCCATCACGCGTCAGATGGAGTGAAAGCCCGGTGGAACCGCTGGCGTCGAGCCGTGGCCCGGCTTGGCCCTGCACCAAGACACCCTCGCGCACGGCGATGGCGCTCTGGTAGTGCGTATCGGCCATCTTGGGCATGGCCGGCGGTGGGCCGGGCGGCGGGGCACCGGCCGGTTGGGCAAGCGCCAGCAGTGGCCAGGCAATGGCCGGAACGGCCAGTGCGCGCGCGCCGACGCGCTGCACGAGCGAATGGGGGGGGACCATGAAATCCTGCCTTCCAAGGAACAGAGGGGAGGAAGAAGGCGGGCGCTGCCGCCAAAGCAGCGCCCGCGGCTGCCCGATCAAAAGCGCGCCGAAGCCGTCACGCCATAAGTCTTGGGAGCGGCGACAGTGACGTAGCCGACGAAATAGCCGGTCTTCACCGCCTTGTTGGTGATGTTCTTCATGTACGCGGTGAGGCTGTAGCGATCGTTGGCCGATCGCCAGGCGAGCGAAGCGTCCAGCGCGCCATAGGCTTCCTGCGTGGCACCAGCGGTGTTGTTGGGCGCAAGATATTGCCGCGTCACATAGCGGGCATCGGCCCGCGCGGTGAGCGAGCCCGCGCCTGCCATGTCGAACACATGCTGATAGCCGCCCTTCACCGTCCAGCGCGGCGCGTGCGGCAGCCGCTCGCCCTTGAAGTTCACCGGGGTGAAGGGATCGGACGGGTGCAGGATCAGATCGCCCTCGATCCGCGAGGCGAGATAAGTGGCGCTCAGGTTGACCGTATCGGCCGCGCTCAACGCGGCCTGGGCATCCAGCTCCAGACCATAGTTGCGCGCATCCACATTGTAGAACACCAGGTTGGGCCCGGTGGCGCCGATGAAGAAGTCCACCACCTGATAGTTCGAATAATCGTAGTAGAACCCGCTCAAATTGAACTGCAGCCGGTTGTCGAACAGGCGGTTCTTGAGACCGGCCTCATAGGCATGGAGCCGTTCGGGCAGGAAGGTCTTGCCATCGAATGGGCTCACCCCACCGGGGCGAAACGCGCTGGAGGCCGTAACATAGGCCAGCGAATGCGCGCCGACATCGTATTCCACGCCAGCGCGGTAATCGAAGAAGCTGTTGCTCAGTCGGCCACCCACGATGTTTCCGGCAGAATCCGTCCCGCTGGCGCGGCGCCGGTCCCAGGTCTCGCGCATGCCGCCCACAAGCCGCAGGCCCGGCGCCACAGGTACGGTAACCTGCCCAAATACCGCATTGGAAATGCCCCGGTTGTAGCTGTAGCCGGCGGTGCTGCCGTACGTGGCGTTGTCGAGCGAAAAGGTGAACTGGCTGTAGTCATAATGATAGAGGCCCACGATCCACTGCACCGGGGCGCCGGGTGCGGCGGCATAGCGCAGTTCGGCGCTGCCCTGGTCGATCTTGGCCGGGTCCTGGCCATAGGTGCCGCGGCCGCCGAACACACCGTTGTTCACGCCGTGGCCGTGCTGGTAGGCGGGAATGAACGTGACGGTGCCCGGTCCCACTTTCCAGTCGACCTGGCTCCACGCCTTGTAGCCAAAGTAATCCTGGCCACCGATGCTGGAATCGGCCGTGGTATAGGGTTTGCCGGCGTCGAAATTCGCCACCTCGACCGCGCCGCTGCCGTGGCCCTTGAGCCAGGCGCCTTCGAAGCCGGTGAGGACCGAAACGTCGGCGCTTGGTTCCCAGAGCAACTTGGCGCGCACGCCGGCGCCTTTCTGGTCGCTGTGGCCGTTGTTGAGATAGCCATCGCGGGAAATGCCAGTGCCCGAAACGCGCAAGGCCACCGTATCGGCCAGCGGCAGGTTGATCATGGCCTCGCCGCGCACAAGGTTGTAATTGCCGGCGCCCACCGTGATGGCCATCGCGCGATCGCCCAGCTTGGGATTGGCGCTGATCATGTTGACCACGCCGGCCGTGGCGTTGCGGCCATACAGCGTGGACTGCGGCCCGCGCAGCACCTCGACGCGCTCCAGGTCATAGAAACCCAGCGTGTTGGATTCGGCGCGGATCGAGTAGACGCCGTCGAAATTGGTCGAAACCGAACTTTCGCCCACGCCGGATGGCGTGTCGGTGCCAAGGCCGCGAATGGCGATGACCTGCCCGCGCGCGGCGCCCTGCACCTCGACCCCCGCAACGCCCTTGAGAACTTCATCGGCAGCAGTCTGCGCCATGCGCGCCACGGCCTCGCCGCCCACGACCGAGATCGACATCGGGGTCTTTTGCAGCGTGGAAGCGGTTTTCTGCGCCGTCACGATGATATCGCCGAGCGAGACCTTGCCCTCGCCGCCATTGCTGTCGCTATCGCCCTGGGGCGGGGCAGCATCGGCCGCATGGGCTGGCGCACAGACCACGGCCAGGCACAGTGCCGGCAAAGCGCGGGCGTAAATCGACTGTTTCATACATCCTCCCATTTTTTGATTTGAATGCAATGCTTTCACCAGGCGGTGGCGCCTCCATCGACGGAGAAATCAGCACCCGTCACGTACCGGGCCTCGTCGCTGCCAAGCCAGATCGCGGCAAAGGCGATGTCCTGCGGTTCTCCCAGCATCGGCAGCATGTTCTTGGCGAGGATCTGCGCCTTGAGCGCCGGGTCGGCAGCCAAGTGGCGATCGGTTGCCGCGGTGCGGATGAAACCAGGCGAAATGGTGTTGGCCCGCACCCCGTGCGGCGCACCTTCCATGGCCAGTTGCCGCGTCATTGCCAGCACGCCGCCCTTGCCCGCGCAATGCGCCAGCGCGGCCGATCCCGGCAGCGCATGATAGGCATTGGCACTGGCAAAGTTGATCACGCTGGCCCGGCCGCTGGCCTTGAGCAAAGGCCAGGCAGCGCGGGTGGGCAGGAACACGATGTCCAGTTCGCACGCCAGAGTGCGCTTCCAATCCTGGTAGGAAAGCTCTTCGATCCAAGCGAACACGGCATAGGCCGCCGCGTTGACCAGAATATCGATCCGCCCATGCGTTTCCCCGATGCGGCCAAACAGCGCCGTAACCGCAGCTTCGTCGGTCAGATCGCAGGCGTGGTCACACCCGGCCTGGTCCACGCCAATGACAGTGGCGCCCTGGTCGGCGAACGCTGCGGCCACGCCCGCGCCAATGCCGTTGGCCGCGCCAGTGACGACGGCCACTTTTCCCGCAAGCCGCTCAGCCATGGACGCCGACTTTCAGCCCGGCCTCGTCGATGTCGCCCACCCGGGCAATCCGGCTGGCGCACAGCAGCAGGACAACCAGCCCCGCCACCGCACCGCCCGACATCACGGCAAAGGCGTTTTGCAGGCCGCCGGCATGGGTGGCGGCAAAAGTCACCACTACGGGGCTAAGGAACTGCCCCAGGGCAAAGGCGCTCTGCCACATGCCCGCGCCGCGACCGCGCACTTCAAAGGCCAGCAGGCTCATCGCCCAGACCAGCAAGGTCGGCAGCAGCAGGCCAGCGCCAAGCTGGTTGATGAAGCACCCCACCACGAAAGCACCGGTCGTTTCCGCGCGGCCCATCAGCAGGAAGCCGACCGCCAGAAAGCCGAATTCGATCACCAGCAGACGCTGCACCGGCCAGCGCCCGATACGCGAATAGATGAATGTTCCCAACGGCACGCCGATGCTGGCGATCGAGGTCAGGAAGCCGGCGCGCGCCGGGTTCGTAACGCCAAGCAAGGCAAGGCCTGCCGAAGCCTGGATCTGCACGGTGTAGAAGAAGATCGCGCCATAGACGGTGATCGCAAGGATCAGCAGCATGCGCGCCCAGGGAAATCCGGCCCAGCCACGCGCCGGCGCCTGTCCGGCGGCTGCAGCGCCGCCGTCTTGCGCCGCTGCATCCTTGGGCTCCCACGTGAAGCAAAGCACCAGCGCCAGCATGAGCAGGGCCGAAAGATAGACCCAGAACGGCGTGCGCCAGCCGAAATTGCCCAATTGGCCGCCGATGTTGAAGAACAGCAGCGCCGATACCGAGGCGAACGCGGTTTGCGCCGCCAACCATTTGTCGCGCGCGGCACCGTGAAAGTAATCACCGATCATCGTGGTCGAGAGCACCATGATCAGCGCCTCGGCGATGCCCACGCCGACACGACTGACCAGGATCGCCCCCAGATCCCGCAGGAACACCGGTGCCACGCCCACGATCGCATAGATCACGAACGACGCAACCAGCAGGCGCCGCCGCCCGAACACATCGCCGAGCAAGCCTGCCAGAGTCGAAAACAGCGCAATGCACAGTGCCGGGATCGTCAAGATCATGGGCACCCAGTATTCATGCCCCGGCACGCCGGAAAATTCGGCCAGTATCCCCGGCAGGACCGGCGCCAGCAAGACGATCGCCATGGTCGAAAGCGTGATCGGCAACAGCAACGCTATTCCCGTCATCGCGCCTGGATTTCTGTTCTGTCTCATCTGTGCTCCTTGGGGATCGCGCAAAGACGGGCGGCCGCGCGCCCACACCGGGCGACCCTGGCCAAGCCTGCCGCTTCAACATCAAGCAATGTCGGACGCCCCTTTGGCTGGGGGCGCCGCAAGGCGGGGCATGCGCAAACCGCGGCTTCGGCAATGGCCGAGTACCACTGCAATCGCTCCCACCTTTGGGCGTGACGCTTTCGCGCGTCGCTGTTTCTCTCCCGATATGTAGTGCGCTGAATGACCGTGTTTGCGGGGATTCGACAAATTCAATTTGGCAATGGATGGCTATCGGAGAAATCGGATCGCGGCTTTGCAATCCTTCCCAGTGCTGTTACCGCTGCGATCATGCAACGAAACATGTCATCGTGAACGGGCGGCGCGCTACGGGTGCCGACGTCGCCCGCGTGGCGGGTGTCTCCAAATCCGCCGTGTCGCGCGCGTTCACCGGCGGCCTGGTGTCTGAAGACGCGCGGCAGCGCATCCTCGAGGCGGCGCGGCTGCTGCGCTACCGTCCCAATGCCAATGCCCGCTCGCTGATCACCAGCCGGTCGCGCTTGCTGGGGCTGGCGATCACCAGCCTCGACAACCAGTTCTATCCGGCGCTGGTGGAACAGCTCCATGAACGCGCAGCGGCAGCTGGCTACCGCATCGTGCTGTTCATCACCCATGGCCAGGCGAGCCTCGACCCGGTTCTGGACGAACTGCTGCGCTACCAGCTCGACGGCGTGATCTTTGCCTCGTCCAGCCTTGCCACGCTCGCCGCGCGCGAATGCCTTGCGGCAGGACTGCCGGTGGTCATGCTCAACAATATCGATCCCGAAGAACGCATTCCCGGCGTCTGCGCCGACAACGCCCATGGCGCACGCGCCATTGCGGCCTATCTGCTTGGGCAGGGACGGCGCCGGCTGGGCCTGATCAGTGGCCTGGCGGAAAGCTCGGCCGGATCCGAACGCGCGCTGCATTTCAAGGATGCGGTGGCTGAACATGCCGAAGCGCGCTTGCTGCAGGCCTGTGGCGAATTCACCGCCGAGGGGACCTATCGCGCCGTGCGCGACCTGCTGGACCGGCCCGATCCTGCCGATGCGCTGTTCTGCGTGACCGACTTCATGGGTCTGTTCGCGGTCCAGGCGGTGCGGGACCTGGGCCTGGTTCCAGGCCGCGAAGTGGCGGTGTTCGGGTTTGACGATGCCCCGGCGGCCGGCTGGCAAGCGTTCGAACTGGCTACTTATGCCGCGCCCTTGGAAGCGATGGTCGATCGCACGCTCAGCGTCCTGATCGACCAGATTGAAGAGGGCAACACCGTCACCGGCGTTGAACGCCTCAAAGGCGAACTGGTCCTGCGTGCCAGCGGCGGGACGCACCGCACCTGAAACCCCGTGCGATCCCGTTGCCAATGACGATCAGAACTCCGACCAGTTTTCGGCCACAGCCAGGTTCGTGGCCACTGGCCGTTGCACGGGCACAGGCACGGGCATGGGCGCGGGCGCGATGACGCGATCGCTTGCCAGCATGGCTGCCGTTTTGGGCGCTGCGATGGGGGTGGCGCCGGTCCGGGAAATGTGGAATCCCTGAACAAGCTGAGACAGCCGGGCCGATTGATCGGCCAATTGCCGTGCGGCCGCGTTGCTCTGTTCCACCATCGCCGCATTTTGCTGGGTCATGCGGTCCATTTCGCCGGCAGTGGCGCTGACACGCTCCAATGAGTTGGACTGGCTGGCCGCTGATTCGGCGATCGCGATGACCGATGTCGCGATCTGGTCGATGCTGTCGACGATGGCGGCAAGCGCGTCACCGGTCGCGCCGACCAGGCCCACGCCATCGCGCACCTGCTCGGTGCTGGCATTGATCAACGTGCGGATCTGGGTTGCCGCGTCCGCAGACCGCTGGGCCAGTGCCCGCACTTCGGTGGCGACCACGGCAAAGCCCTTGCCACTTTCGCCTGCGCGCGCCGCTTCCACGCCGGCGTTCAGCGCCAGCAGATTGGTCTGGAAGGCAATCCCGTCGATGACCGAGATGATCTGGGCAATCTCGTCCGAAGAATTCTGGATGCCGGTCATGGCCGCTACTGCCTTGGCCACGACGGTGCCCCCTTGCCGCGCCTCCACCTGAACATCGCGCACGTTCTGCGCAACGGCTTGCGCGGCCGCGGCGTTGCGCTGCACCGTCTGCGTCACTTCGGCAATGCCCGATGTGCTTTGCTCGAGCGCCGCGGCCTGCTGCTCGGTACGCGCCGAAAGATCATCGGATGCAGAACGGATTTCTGCAGAGCCGTTGAGGATGTCGGCAGCGGAATGGGCCACGCCATGGAACGCGGCATCGAGCGCTTCAGCCGCGCTGTTGAAGTTGTCGCGCAGCTTGCCGTATTCTCCGGGCAAGGTCTCATCGACGCGCGCCGTCAGGTCGTTGGCGGCCAATCGCCGAAGGGCGCCGGCCATCGCCGTAACGACGCGCTGCTGGATCGCCGCGTCCTCGCGCAGGACCACCGCCTGCTGTCGAAACGTGGCCATCGCCCGCGTCAGACGCCCGACGCAATCCTGATAGGCGGTAAAGCTGACCGGTGAATCCAGGTCACCGGCGGCCAGCGCTTCCATGCGCAAGACCGTGGCGACATAGGGATCGCAGATGGTCTTGCCAGCCCAGGCAAGCATGGCCACCGATGCGAGAGATAGCGTCAGGATGATCAGCGTAACGGCGTGGCTGGTCACGATATCTTCGACCACGACGATGACGACGGCAACGGTCGCCACCGCCAGAATCGCCTGCATCGCCACGAGAAAGCGAAATTTGGTGCGGATCGGGGCAATTTCCCTGAACCATGACAGCATGGGCCACTCCGATATCCAGCCGCGCCCAACACGCAGCACAACAGACTCACACGAATGCAGGCACCTTAGCGCGCGGTCCGTTAGCCTTGGTCTATAGCCGCCCTAGGTAGTTGGCCCCATTCCGCCGCACGTGCCGGGCGCGAATGGCAAGCGGGCTCTTTGCCCTGCCCCGCTTGCCTGTCGCGGCAAACCCCCGCCTAGGCTTCCCGGTCCCGCTCGGCTGGGTCGGCCTGCACCGCATCTGCAAAGCGGCGCATCAGCCGGACAAGGTCGGCAACATCCTGCTCTGGCCAATCGGCAAATATCGCGCGCGCCATGGCCTCGCGCGCCATGTCGATCTTGTCGGTCAGGGTTTTGCCCTGGGGAGTAATCGTTGCCTCACGCACACGGCCGTCCGCCTGGCTAGCGCGGCGTTCAACCAAACCGAGGCTTTCGAGCTTGGTAACCTGGCGGCTTACCGTCGTGTAATCGCGTCCCACGCGGTCGGCCAGGTCGACAATGCCGATCGGCCCAAGCCGCTCGACCATCACCAGCAGCGGAAACAGCGCGCGATCGAGCGCGATGCCCGCCTCGCGCACCATGGCCTCGTCGCGCTGGGGACGATTCATCACACTGACGATATCGATCAGCGCCCCGTGCAGCTCCCGCAGGAGAGCGGAATTAAGTGTATTATGCACTTTTAAATTTGACTCCGATCGACCATCCCGATATGCGTGCATAATACACACATGGAGTTTGCTATGACAAACGGTTTCGCGGCGGATGTGCTGATCTGCGGCGCAGGTGCCGCTGGGCTGACGCTGGCCATCGACCTGGCGCGGCGAGGCATCTCGTTTCGCCTGATCGACAAGCTGGAGGAACCGTTCCGCGGTTCGCGCGGCAAGGCGATCCAGCCCCGTACCCAGGAAGTTTTCGAAGACCTTGGCATCATCGATCGGATCCTTGCCCTGGGCGGCCCCTACCCCAGGCAGCGCGCGTACCAGCAAGACGGCAGCTTCATCGACTCCGACATGATGGAAGCAGGTTTGCCCACGTTCTCGGAACCGTACCCATTGCCGCTTACCGGCCTGTCGCGCGACGTATGGCACCGCTTCGGCCTGGATGATCGGCAACGCCAGATTTCTGCCTGCCCGCTGGCCGGAACCGATCTCTTCCAACTGCAAGGACCGGTCGCGATGAATGGCGAGGTGGATCTGTCTGCGCAGGGCTTGACGACGCTGCTGCGCGAGCGGTCCGCCCGGCACGATCTGCTGGTGCATTCGGTATCCTGGGCATCGGCTTACAAAATGAACGCGCGGCTCGCCGATCGCTATCGTGCGCAACGCACCTTCCTCGTCGGCGATGCCGCGCACACGCATCCGCCGACCGGCGGACAGGGGCTGAACACCAGCGTTCAGGATGCCTACAATCTCGGCTGGAAGCTGGACGCGGTCATTCACGGTGCTCCGCTTGCGCTGCTCGACACCTATGAAGCCGAACGCCGCCCCGTCGCACAAGCGATGGTTGGACTAGCAACCGGGCTGCTCGATGCGCTGAAAAGCGGCGACATGCGCCGCGGGCGCAATGTACACCAACTCGATCTTGGCTATCGGGAATCGCCGCTCGCGATGCCCACGCCCGGTCGATCGGGAGACCTGCAGGCCGGAGACCGCGCGCCCGATGCTCTGGTTCGCGATGCGGCGGGCCAGCAGCACCGATTGTTCGATCTGTTCAAAGGGCCGCACTGGACGCTGCTTTGCTTTGGCACCGCCCCACTCGCGGCCAGGCCTGGCCTGCAAGTCCACGCAATCGGAAAACACGGTGCCTTTGCCGACGACGCCGGACAATTTCAGGCCGCCTATGGCGTCCATCCCGGCGACTGCGTTCTCGTCCGCCCGGACGGCTATATCGGCGCGATCATCGTCGATCAGGCCACCACGCTCGATGCCTGCCTAGCACTGGCCGGGCTTGACCCGACCTAGGCTTCGGCCTTCCCCAGATATAACCGCACCGCAGCGATCATGGCCGGAATTGACCCAACCAATTCACCAATTTGCTCGCCAGGGCTATGCGCATGTCGGAAAAGCTGTGGTCGGTATCAAGCGTCTCGGCCTCCAGATGGACCGCACCTGCCTTGCGCGCGGCGACGGCTGCCGTTGCCGCCATGGCGCCAATCCCTCGCTTGGCGCCTATGAGCGCCAGCGGGCGCCCTGCCAGTGCGGGCATCGTCGCCACGAGATCCAACGCCGGGCCCGCGTGGGCCACCTCGTCCATGATCATGGCCTCGCTGGTGCCGGCCAACGGGGGCATGTCACCGCGCACTTCCCCCACCAGGAAAGCTTCGCGTTGCTTGGGATCGGAAAAACTGCGCCCGATCGCGGCAATATCGGCCGGATCGATCAGGAACACCCCAACAACTTTCGGATCATCTGCACCAACCCGCGCCGCAACGATGCCTCCAAGGCTATGCCCGGCAACCGCGATGCGAGATGGGTCGATGGCAAATTGCCGGACGGCCTTGTCCGTTCGCAGATAGGCCAGCACGTTGGCGGCATCGGCCTGGCAATGGGCAAACGAATAGCTGCCCGGGCTGCCCCATGATCCGCGGTAGTGAAACGTCAGCACGTTCCAGCCCGCCCGGCGCGCGGCTTGGGCCAGGTCAAGGTTCTGCTCGTTGCCGGGAAAACCATGAAGCAGCAGCAGCGTCGGATGGGGGCCAGCCCCTGCCGCCGTATACATCACCGCGTTCAGCGCACCATCGGCAGAAGGAATGACGAAAGCCGCCAGGCCGGCCGGGTGACGCGTGTCGACCGGCGGATCGGCGACCACTGCATCAGGTATCTGTGCCGCCAAGGCAGCGACGGGCAATGCCAGCAACAAAGGTAGAAGTGCCCGCCTCATCATGACCCCTTACGCAGAATTAGAAACGCATAGTGCGTGCTGGGCGGCCAGAACACAAGCGAGGCTGGTCCAGGCATTCAAGCGAGCGCGACGTGACCAAGGGCCAATCACCAAAGGACTGGCCCCCGTCCAGAGTACAAAAATGTTGCGGTGTACGCCCACTTCGCCTGAAACCGTTTATTGGGCTTGTGTCGATCGAGTGGGACATCTGCCTGGGCGCCACCTCCTGCACCGGTAGGTCAGGAATGGTCTAAAACTACGGCAACCGATGACGATCTGCCAAGGAAAGCATCTTTCCTAGAGCATGGAGGACCTTCGGGCGACTTGAGGCTGTTTTCACCCACGCAGGCAACCGTGCGAATGCCGTCAGTGCGAAACCCTTCCCGCGTTCGCGCAGCATAGCGCCAAGGTAGTATTGAAGATCAACGGCATGCCTTCGGTTGACTGCCCATAGTTCCTTATCGCCAACTTTCGTTTTCAAAAACAAGGGGAGACCAAAAAAGGGATCGCAGCCCTGTTGGAGCCTACGACAAAAGCCACAACCCGATCGACGGTTTGGGGGCTCTTTTCCTGAAAAACGAGGTTTGGCAACAGGATTTTCAATCGAAATTCTGGTGCCGCAACTCCCGCATCGTTGAGTACCCTCGTCTGTCGTGTCCTTGTTTTCTCTTCTTGTCGAGCAGCTGAAACAGGTCAAATTGGCCATGTTTGCAAGATATCGGCCGTCCATCGTTCCAGGGGCGACATTGGCAGGGCCCTTGCAATTGGGACATTCCACCCATAACCCTGCTTCATCCTCAAGGTAGTCGAAAATCGATGAGCTTGGGTCGATTGCTCGTGCCGTTTTACGTGTTCCACGCTGCATTACATAACAATAAAGCTGCAAGGACACACAGGCAAGGCAGTACGTCCGACAGAGCGCCGCTGCCCCAACTACCGAACTTGGGCATTTCGGCTCACGCGCCAACGAGCGGACGGAATCCCGCCCCACGCAGGCGCCCCGAGCGGCCCAACAGCCTGTGTAAATGCCTGAGAACTTGCTTGCGATCGGTGGCGCAGCCAGTCCGATTGCAGGGCAGGTACCATTTACCCAGACTGTCTTCGTTCTGCGAGACTATGCTCGGCATCTCTTCCATGTAAGTGCGCATGGCGTTCGACAGCCGGAGGAGCACCCCGCAAAGGCGGGATCAACACCGTTGCCAGCCATTGTCCAACCTTATGATGGGCCGACCGGTTCGTTTTCTAAACCGCCGCGCCTACTGCGCCGCCACCGGGAGCACCACGGCGCTGGCCGTACTGCCGCCGAACCACACGCTTTGCGTGGCCTTGCGATAATCGCCGGGCTTTGCAAACATGATGTTGGGTACGAAGGTCTGCGGGTTGCGGTCGTAGAGCGGGAACAAGGTGGACTGCACCTGCACTTTCAGCTTGTGCCCCGGCAGGAACACATGGTTCACGTTGGGCAGTGCCCAGTGATAGTGCACCACTTGCCCCGGCTTCAAGGCAGCGGGCTGGGCAAAGCTCTTGGCATAGCGGCCGCGGAAAATCTCGATGCCGATCGGCAGTTCGTATCCGGCCATCGACGGGCGGCCGCCCTGGTCGGCCGCCTCGGGCACGTCGTTGGGATAGACGTCGATCAGCTTGACCACCCAGTCACTGTCGGTGCCGGTGGTGGCGGCATAGAGGTCCACCTCGGGCGCGCCCATGATGTGCACCGGCTTGTCGAGCGTGGCGGTCTGCCATTCGGACACGTCGGGCCGGCCGGAGACGAAACGCTGGTCGTGCACCAGCCAGGGCTTCCACTGCGCGCCGTCTTCCATGTCGATCGGGCGCGGAATGAACGGCACCGGGTGGGCCGGATCGCTGACATAGTCATCGTGCCCGGCGGCGGCCGGCTTGGCAAAGCTGGCGCTGCCTTTGGCGTCGAGATAGAGCGGCGTGCCCTTGCCCATCGGCCAAGCCGCGCTTTCCTGCCACTGGTTGATGCCGGTGGCATACGTCAGCACGGGCGGCGTATGCGGATCGGGCGCATCCTTCAGCCAGTGGTCCAGGAACGGCTTGAGATATTTCACGCGCCATTCGCGCGCGGTGTCCCCGGTGAAATCCAGCGCGCCCAGGCTCGATCCGCCGTGGTTGGCGCCCGAATGGCGCCACGGGCCGATCACCAGCGTGACCATGTCGTTGTTCTTGTCCTTGGGCTCCAGCGCGCGATAGACGGCTGGCGCGCCATAGCTGTCTTCCTGGTCCCACTGCCCCACTTCGATCATCGTGGGCACGGTCAAGGGCCGGGCCGCCAGCCACTTGTCAACCGCCTGGAGAGACCAGAAATCGGTATAGGCCGGGTTTTCCAGCCATTTGCGCACGCCGGGGACCTGGGCAATGCCCAGCTTGGCCGCAAAATCACCCACCGATCCCGCTTCTAGCCAGCGGGTGTAATCATCCCCCTTGCCCAGCGCGAATTCACCGCCACCGTCGCCCTTGTTGAACCCCTGCGTCGTGGCATAGCTGAGCGAGGAAACCCGGAACGCGCCGTTGTGGAACCAGTCGTCGCCCATCCAGCCATCGACCATGGGGCTTTCCGGCACGGCGGCCTTCAACGCGGGGTGCGGGTTGATTTCGGCCATCAGCGTGGTGAAGCCCAGGTAGGACGAGCCGATGATGCCCACCTTGCCGTTGCTTTCCGGCACGTTCTTTACCAGCCAGTCGATCGTGTCATAGGCATCGGTCGATTCATCAATGCCCGTGGTGTTAAGCGGCCCGGCGATCGGCCGGTTCATGATATAGGTGCCTTCCGAGCGGTGCATGCCGCGAATGTCCTGGTAGACACGGATATAGCCGTCCTCGGCAAATTCGGCGTCCATCGCCTCGAGAATGTCGACGATGCGCTGGCTCGCCACGCGATGGGTCGATCCATGGGCATCGTAGGGGGAGCGCGAGAGCAGGATCGGCCCGCCCTTGGTGCCCTTCTTCATCACGATCACGGTATAGAGCTTGGTCCCGTCGCGCATCGGCACCATCGCTTCGCGCCGGATGAAATCGGCAGACGGCAGCACCTGATCGAACGCGTCCACCACATCGGGCGTCATCGGCGTGACGGCAGCCGGCGCCGCGCCTTGCGCCAAGGCCGGGGCGGCCAGCGCCAGCGTGAGAAACGAAGCCGATGCCAGGGACAGGATGGAGCGCATGGGGGGCACTTTCAGCAGGAAACACGCGCAAGGCAGTTGCGCGCGAAACCTTCTAACGCCGCATCCCGCAAAGAAAAGCGCCGATTATGCCGCCTGCGCCAAGGGATCCCACCCGCGCTGGCTGCGCCAGTCGGCAGGCAGGTCGGCAAAGCGCGACAGCGCCAGCTTGTCGATTTCGGCAAAGCTCACTTGCCCGTCGATCACCAGGTCGCGGATCGCGTGGCCAGACGCAGGCGAAAGCCCGAACCCGACGCCCGACATCGTGGCGATGGTGACATTGTCCGGGTGGCGCAGCCGGTCGATGATCGGGCGCCCGTCGGGCGTGTTCTCGATAATCCCTGACCATGAGCGGATCACGTTCAAGTGCGCCGCGCCGGGCAGCAGTTCGGCCACGCGCCGCGCCAGGTTGCGCGCCAGCGGCGTGGCGGGCCGCGCCGACGGGCCGGCGGGATCGGTGTCGATCCATTCGTGCGGCCCGCCGCCATAGGCAAGGTTGCCGCGCAGCGTCTGCCGGCCATAGAGGCCGTTGCCATCCACCCCGCCCCAGCGCATCAGCGGCGCCGGCTCGGTCACGATCATTTCCGCGCGCGCGGCGGCCAGCGGCACGTCAACGCCCAGCGGCGCCATCAGCCCGGCAATCTGCGGCCCGGCGGCCACCACCAGCGCATCGCAGGAAAACGTGCCCTGCGGCGTCACCACCCCGGTGGCGCGCCCGCCCGCCACCTCGATAGAGAGTGCCGGGCAATGCTGGAGAATGCGCCCGCCCAGATCCTGCGTGGCCCAGGCATAGGCCTGCACCGTGCGCTGCGGATTGGCATGGCCACCAAAGCGCAAGTGGATGCCGCCCAGGCAGTTGTCCCCGGCCAAGGGCACCATCTCGCGCGCCTGCTGCGCGTCGATCCTGTCCACCCGATAGCCCATGTCGCCGCACATGCCGGCGATATAGTGATAGTGGTGCAACTGCCGCTCGCTGACCGCGATGATCACCCGCTCGCGCTGGTATTCGGTGGGATAGCCCAGCAGCTTGTCCATCAGCGGCCACATCCGCTGCTCCTCGTCGAACAGCGGGCTTTGATAGTGGGAGGCGCCACCGCCGTTGCGGCTGGAGGCTTCCCAGCCGACCACGCCCTTGTCGAGCACCATGACATCCACGCCCGAACGCGCCAGCCACCATGCCGCCGAAAGGCCCGTAACCCCTGCCCCGATCACGATGACCGAAGCGCCATTTGCCGATTTCGTCATGCCGCGTCCCGTCATCAAAGGTGCATGTTGCCGCCCAGCGCTTCGCGGTGCATCGCTTCGCGCTCGGTGCCGATGTCACGATAGGGCGTCCATTGCGTGGGAATGCCGAACCACACGTCCCAGCCCTCGCGCATGGCTTCGGCCTCGTTCCAGTCGGCCAAGACTTTGAGCGCGAGCGGCCGGACCGGCGCGCGCCAACCCGCGCGCGGGGCCTGCTCCACCGGCAGGTTCGATCCCATCGCCAGCAGCATGCCCACCTGTTCGCGGCAACGCCGCGCCTGGCAGGCGCCCATGCAGGCGCGGGTCAGGCGCTTGATCTGTTCCTGATCGGGCGGGCCATCGGCCAGCAGCGTTTCCAGGCTGCGGCAGCCGAGTTTTGCCGGGCGCGGCAGATAGTTCGGCGGTTGCACGCCCAGCAGGTCGGCCCGGCTCACCTCCTCGCACTGGCACACGTGCACAGTCTCGGGCGTGGCCGCCACCAGCGCGCGCAGCCAGGCCTGGCGATAGGCCAGCCGGTCGAACGCCTCGGGCGCGGATTCGGCAAGCGCCTGCTCCATCCCCAAAGCCTGGCGTGCCACGGCGCGGCCTTGCGCGGCGGCGGCGTCTTCGCTCTGGCCCAGCCCGGCGCAATCCCCGGCGATGAACATGCCCGGCACGGCCTGCCCGGCCAGCGCCTGGGGCACATGGCCACCGCGCGCGCTGTCGGTGACGATGCGCCCGCCCGCCACGTCGAGCAGTTCGATCGCCGGCACCACGTCCACCGCCATGCAGATCGTGTCGCAGTCCAGCGTCTGCCCCGGTCCATCGCCGCCCACCGGGCCGATCACTGCGGCGCGCACCCCGTCGATGCCGCTGGGCGCACCCCGGATCACCGTGCCGCAATGGATCGGCACGCCCATGGCTTGCAAGGCGGCCACTTTGGCAGGATCGCCCTGCGGCGCGGGCAGCACTTCGATCAGCGCGGCGACCTCCAGCCCCTTGTCCAGCGCCAGTTGCGCGGTATCGAGCGCCAGATCGCCAGACCCCAGCACCACCACGCGGCGCCCGGCAAAGGCATCATAGCGCGTGAGCAGCGCATGCAGCCCTTGCGCGCCCATCACGCCGGGTTGCGCCCAGCCATCGAAGGCCAGCGCCAGATCGCGCGCGCCTGTAGCCAGCACGATGGCCTTGAAGCCCACGGTCCACGAACGCTCCTCGTCGGCCAGGCCCAGCATCGGCTCGGGCAGCGCGCCCAGGTTGGCACGGTTGCGCCACAGGCCCCAGGCATAGACGCCCAGTTGCACGTCGATGCCGGCGTCGAACGCCTGCTCGAACAGCGGCTGCGCCATGAACACCTGCTCGACCATGCGCGCCTTGGCCTGCACCGCGCCGGTCATGCGCCCGCCGAACCAGAATGGCACATCATTGCCCATCTGCGCAGGCGAAACCGGATGCTCGTCCACCAGCAGCACACTGGCGCCGTGCGCGGCGCCTTCCAGCGCGGCGGCCAGGCCCGCCGGCCCGGCGCCCACCACCACCAGATCGTAATGCGCATCGGCGCCCGGCAGCTTGCCGTTGACGGCATGGGCATCGGTGCCGGTGAAGTCTTCGTTGCTGTCGCTCACACCACCTCCAGCGCCTGCGCCAGGTCGGCGATCAGGTCATCCTCGTGCTCGATCCCCACCGACATGCGGATGGTGCCGTCGGTAATGCCGCCCGCCAGGCGCTTTTCGGGCGCCACGGCATAGTGCGTGGTGCTGGCCGAATGGCACACCAGGGTTTCCGATCCGCCCAGGCTGACCGCCACTTTCATCAGGCGCAGCGCATCAAGCATGCGGAAAGCTTCGGCCTCTCCCCCCTTGAGGTGGAACGAAAAGGTCGATCCCGCGCCGCTGCACTGCCGGTCGAACACCGCGCGCTGCGGGCTGCCCTCAGGCAGGAAGCCCAGGTAGGTGATGCCCGCCACCTTGGGATGGTCGCGCAGGAATTCGGCTATCACGCGCGCATTGCGCATCGCCCGTTCGGACCGCACATGCACGCTTTCCATCGAACGCAGCACCAGCCAGCTGGTGAAGGGATCGAGGTGGCTGCCCAGCGTGGTGCGCAGCAGGCGCAAGGGCGCGATCAGGCCAAGCCGCCCGGAAACCCCGCCCGCGAGCAGATCGCTGTGCCCGCCGCAATATTTGGTTAGCGAGGTCATGCACAAGTCCACCCCCAGCGCGATGGGGCGCTGGGCGAACGGCCCGAGCAGGGTGTTGTCGCAGACCACCACCGGGCGGCGGCCGGTGCGCGCACCGATCTCGTCGGCCAGGGCCACGATCATCGGCAGGTCGGTGATCGCCGCCGTCGGGTTGGCCGGAGTTTCGATCACGATCATCGCCAGCGGCCCGGCGGCCAGCGCCTGGTCCGCCTGGGCGCGCACGTGATCGGCGTCGCAGCCATCGGTAATGTCGAACGGCGTCACGCCGAACTGCGGCATGAACTGGTTCAGCAGCCCGTCGGTGCCGCCATAGATCGGGCGCGAATGCAGCACGCTGTCGCCCGGGCGCAAGTGCGCCAGCGCAATCGCGCTGTGCGTGGCCATGCCCGAGGCAAAGACGGCGGCGCTTTCCGCCCCATCCACCGCCGCCAGCCGGCTTTCCAGCATGTCGAGATTGGGATGGCCCAGGCGCGCATAGATGTGATGCGTCTGGCCCACTTCCGGCCCGGTGCCGTCGAAATAGGCCTCGTGAATGGCCTTGGCCTGGGCGGCGGATTCATAGACGAACGTGCTGGTCAGGTAGACCGGCGGCTTGGCCGCGCCGCCGGCGCTGGCGGGGTCGTAGCCATGCGCCACCGCCAGGGTTTCGGGCCGCACGCCCGGCGCGTCAGGCCGCATGGCTCAGGCCCTTCACCGCCGGGGCTTCTTGGCCCAGCTTTTCCTCCAGGTATTCCCGTGCCTTGGCGCAGTACCAGTCGACAAAGCGCACCACCAGCACTTCGGCCTCGGGCGAATAGGGGCCGGGGGTGTAGCCGGGGCTGTCCACGCCCTGCTGGTTGTTTTCGGCCAGTTCCTTGTCCTGCAGGTTGGTGGTGTTCCATAGCTGGACGAGGGCGGCGCGGTCGTAATCGACGCCTTCCACCGCGTCCTGGTGCACCAGCCACTTGGCCGTCACCAGCGTTTCGCGCGGGCCGATCGGCATCGCGCTGAAGAAGAACAGATGGTCGCCCACGGCATGGGCAAAGCTGTGCGGCTCCAGCGCCCAGCGCAGCGAACCGACATCGCCATTACCCGCCGCGACCATCGGCTTGGCCACCAAGGGCTGCCCGTCCATCGACATCGACTGCATGCCGGGATTGAGCGGGAAGCGGATCGCCTGCCACCAGTCTTCGCCCACCGGGCCGAGCGGCAGGCCCAGTTCCTGCATCCGCGCTTCGTATTGCGCGGCATGGTCCGCCTCGCCGAATTCGAAATACGCCGATGCGCTGACCGGAAAGGTGCGCGCCAGCTCCGGGTGGGAGGCCTGGCAATGATAGCATTCGCGCCCGTTTTCCAGCACCAGCTTCCAATTGGCATATTCGGTCAGCGTCTCGACATGGGCGACTTTGGCATGGGCCAGGTCGTGCGGCGCCAGCAGCGCTTCCATCTCTCGCCGGAAGGCTTCGAACGGCGGAGGATTGTCGGCCAGGCAGATGTAGATCACACCAGACACCACCTCGATCCGCACTTCGCGCAGGCCATGCTCGGCATTGTCGAAATCTTCGGGCATGCGCGCCGCGCTCAACAGCGAACCATCGAGGTTATACGTCCAGCGGTGATAGGGGCAGACCAGGCGCGGCGAACGGCCCGTGCCTTCCTTGCACAGCATCGCGCCGCGATGCCGGCAGGAATTGTGAAACGCGCGGATCGCGCCTGCCTTGTCGCGCACCAGCAGGATCGGCCAGCGCCCCACCTTGAGCGCGGAATACGACCCCGTTTCCGGCAGTTCGCAAGTGAAACCGGCCATCAGCCACGACCGGCCATAGATCGCGGCCATGTCGAAATCGAACATGGCCGCATCATTGTACAGCGCCTGTGGCAGGCTGTGGCCGGGGCGGCGTTCGTCCAGCTTGGCCTTGATGTCGACCAGGTTCACCCGTTTGCGTCCTTCTCAATATGGTCCGCCGGGTTTGGCACGGCGCGCCCGGCGCCCGCGAATCCGATTAAGTCATGCCCGCATGCGATTTTCGCCGTGGCGGGGCTTGCGCAAAAATCCGATGGAATTGACGCAGATCAAGGAAGCGCGCATTTCTGGCAAATCCAGGCATGCCTCAAGGGAGCCACGACCATCGGACCGAACGGGCTCATCAATCGTCGCTGGTTGCCCCTCAATGCCTTGCGCGCGTTCGAGGCGGTGGGCCGCTATCTGAGCTTCACGGCGGGCGCCCAGGCGCTGACCGTGACGCAAAGCGCGATGAGCCGGCACGTGAGCAGCCTGGAAGACCTCATCGGCAAGCCCCTGTTCGAACGCAGCGCCTCGGGCCTGAAGCTGACGGCGGCGGGCGAAGTCCTGCTGCCGGTGGTCAGCAAGTGCCTGGACCGGATGGAACAGACGCTCAACGTGGTGCGCAACCAGGACATGGAAAGCCGCCCCTTGCGCGTGCATATCCCGCCCTCGCTGCTCTACCAGACCGCGCTGCCGCTGATCCACGGGTTCCGCCGTGAGCACCCCGAAATCCGCATCGACGTGTCGACGTCCAACGTTACCGGGGCGCCGCCGGGCAATCTTGACATGATGATCGTGTTCGACCGGCCCAACGTGGGCGACATGGTCACCGACTTGTTGTGGATGGTGCGCGTGGCGCCGCTGTGCTCCCCCGCCACGTGGGAACAGCACAAGGGCAAGTCGCTGGAGGAATTCCTCAATTCCGCCGACTTGCTGCACGTGAAGCTGGAAGGCGAGGCGCGCGGCCTGTTGTGGAGCAGCTATGCCGACCAGCAGCGCATCGCGCTCGATTGCACCGACGGCCTGGCGTTCGACACCGCCTTTTCCGCCGTGCGCTATGCCATCGGCGCTTCGGGCGTGGTCCTGGCCGATATCGACATGTTCGCCCCCGAAATCGCCGCCGGCAACCTGGTAATGCCATTCGATGCCGTCGCTGCCGATGGCTATGGCTATTATCTCAAACTGCATGCCGAAGACCTGTCGGACCCGGCGATCTACCTGTTTCGCGAATGGATCATCCGCCATTTCGCCCAGCCGCGCGGCCAGGAAGACACCGCCGAGGCCGAGCACAAGGCGCAGATCGTAGCCAAGGTCTAAGGCCGGGTGGAAGCCAAGCACGAAGCTGGCAATTTCATTTCAATATGTTACGATACGCAAATGGCAAAACTCACTCCCTTTGGCGCCCTGCTGGTCTGCGCCGTGATCGGCCTGTTGACCCATAAGTTCGGGCTGTGGTTTCCCATCGGCATCGTCGCCTTCCTCGTGGTGAGCGTGATCCAGAACAGGCAGCGCGGTTGAGCGCTGCCGGCCCGCCTCAGGTTTGGGCCGGGCGATCCGACGGGTCTGTGCCACCGCGCCCGCTGCGGATGGTCTGCGGGCCGTTGATGTATGCCGCTCCACTTGCCGGCGTATCGGTCGCCCAATCGCTGACCAGCGTGCGTCGGGCGATGCGCCATTGTCCGACGCGGCAAGCGTATTCATCCACATAGCGGCCAGCGATAAACAGGTCGCGCGCTTCGCCTTGCGCACCGGTCACGCCGTGCCACGCTTGGAAATAGCATTCGCCGCGGGCGTGGCCCGCATCGTGGATGGCGATACGGCATTGCCCCAGCATGTGGTGGCTGGCCTGCATCTGCCCGAGAAAGCCGAAGGCAAAGATCACGAAGCCATCGAGATTGCCGGCATAGACGCCACAATCGATCTGCGCATCGGGATGAAACGCGCTGCGGAACAGCGCTTCGTCCAGCCGGTCCAGCCCGCGCATGTAGCGGGCGAGCGCATCGCCGATGTCGCGCCGCGCGCAATAGTCGGCCAGGGGATCTTCAAGTGCGCCGATCATAGCTTTACCACCACTTTGCCCAGGCTCTTGCCGGTCAGCATGCGGTCATAGGCGACCAGCACGTTTTCCAGGCCCAGGGTTTCATCCATGTCGGACACCAGCTGCCCGGCCTCGAACCAGGTCTTGAGTTGCGGCAGGAATTCCGCGCCGCGATGCAGGAAATCGGGAATGAAGAACCCCTCCACCCGCAGCCGCCGCATCAGGATCTGGTCAAACCGCGCCGGCCCCGGCAGGGGCGCGTCGGCATCATAGGCCGCGACCAGCCCGCACACCGCCACACGCCCGTAATGCGCCATGTTGGGCAGCACGGCATCGAGCAGCGGGCCGCCAACATTGTCGAAATAGCCGTGCACGCCGCCATCCACTTGTGCCAGCCGCGCCGCGACATCCTCGTGCTTGTAGTCGATCGCCTGGTCGATCCCCAGGTTTTCCACCAAGTATCGGCACTTGTCCGGTCCACCGGCAATGCCGATCACGCGCAGGCCCAAGTTGCGCCCGATCTGGCAGGCCAGGCTGCCGGTGGCCCCGGCAGCGGCGGAAACCACCAGCCATTGTCCCGTCGCCAGGCCGAGTACTTCGCGCACGCCGACATAGGCGGTCCACGCATTCATCCCCAGCGCGCCGAAATGCTGTCGGATGTCGGCCACGCTTTCGTCCACCGCCACCAGGCCGGCGGCATCGGGCAAGACCGTGCTGAACCGTGCCCACTGCCCAAAGCCGCGCACCAGCGTGCCCTCGGCAAAGCGCGCATCGCGGCTTTCGCTTACCCGCCCCAGCACCAGCCCCATCATCTTGGCGCCCAGCGGCAGCGGCGGTTGATAGCCATCGGTGCGCGCGCTCATCCACATGCGCGTGCCGGCATCCATCGACAGGTATTGTGCCGCGATGCGCACTTCGCCCGGCGCCAGCGGCGGCAATGCCTCTTCGCATAGTGTCAGCGCGCTGGCGAAATCGTGGCCTTGCGGCCGCGCGTCCAATCTCCAGAATCGGTTGTGCGCCACGGCCTTGGGCCTCCTCTCCTATCGTTGGGTGGTTTGCTGCCCGCTGGCCCACACGCCGCCACCTAGCCAAAGGATTAGGCCTATTCATTGTCGGAGGCGGGAGCCTGCCGCCGGACGTGGCTTAACCCTGCGCCATCGGGACCAAGAACGACAACGACCCGCCTGAACACCCACAAAAGACGCGCGCCAAGCCGTCGCAGGGAGAGAACGATGCCTCGCAAAGCCCATCGCCTGATGGCTGCGGCCGCCTTTGGCCCGCTGACTCTGACATCCATCGCCATGGCCCATGCCGCCGAAGCACCACCACCCGCGCCGGGCGCCAGCGAAACCGCCGGTGCCGAAAATTCCGGCACTGAAAACGCAGGCCTGGCCGAAATCATCGTCACCGCGCGCAAGCGGGTGGAAAGCGCGCAATCGGTGCCCGTGGCGGTCACGGCCATTTCCGCGCAGACCCTGGTGCAGCGCGACATCACCAGCATCGAAAAGATCGCCGCCGCCACCCCCAGCCTCACCGTCGGCCACGCCTCCAACGGCTCGGCCGCGCAAGTGGCACTGCGCGGGATCGGCTCCTCCTCTACCTCGATCGGCATCGAACAGTCGGTCGCAACGGTGGTGGACGGGGTCTATTACGGCCAGGGCCGCGTGCTGGAAGAAGGGTTCTTCGACCTGGCCGGGGTGGAAGTGCTCAAGGGCCCGCAAGTGCTGTTCTTCGGCAAGAACGCCACGGCCGGGGTCATTTCGATCAAGACCGCCGATCCCACGCCCACCTGGCAGTTCCGCACCAAGGCCAGCTATGAATTCAAGGCCAAGCAGGCGCAGTTGGAAGGCGTGGCCTCCGGCCCCTTGACCGATGACCTGGGCCTGCGCGTGGCAGTGCGCGGCACCAAGGCCTGGGGCGGCTATTACGACAACGTGTCCCAGCCCTTTGCCATCACGTATCCGCTTTCGCCCACGCCCAGCCCGACCTACACCTCCAATCCCACCAGCAGCGACCAGCCGGGCAATCGCGAATTCCTGGGCCGCGTGACCCTGAAATACGAACCCAGCAGCGCGCTGACCGACACGCTCAAGGCCTCGTTCGATTACAACAAGGCCAACAATTCCAGCTACAACTACGTGGCCTATAGCTGCCCCACCGGGAAGACGCAGATCAACGGCTATACCTGCGGGTTCAACTTCGTCACCCACCAGAACAATCTGCCGGCGGAAGTGGCCAAGAATTTCCCCTATGCCGGAGATGGCAGCCTCTACAACCGCTACAAGTCTGCCGCCGTCACCAACAATTTCAACTACGATCTCGACAAGGTGACGATCACCAACGTCACCAACTATAACTGGTACAACAACCGCTGGCTCTGCGCGTGCGAGTTCAATTCCAGCGCCAGTTCCGTCTGGGCCACGGAAAATTCCAGCTGGCAGGCCTTTTCCAACGAGCTGCGGGCGCTCACGCACTATGATAGCCCGGTCAACCTGATGGCCGGCGTGCTCTATCAAAAGACCCGCCGCGATTTCGCGCAGTTCGTCAGCTACAGCTACAACAACATCCCCAGCCAAGGCGCCAACCAGTACCAGGACGGCACCAAGTCGAGCTATACCCGCGGGGAAACCATTTCCGGCTTCGCCCAGGCGATCTGGAAGATCGGCCCGCAGGTGGAATTCGACGCCGGCGTGCGCTATACCCATGAAACCAAGGACAGCTTCTTCATCCAGCCTTACACCAGCCCCACGTTCATCGGCGTGTGGCCGATGGGCGCGGCATCCAAGGTGACGGCGCATCAGGTGTTCAACAACTGGTCGCCCGATTTCTCGCTGACCTACAAGCCGCTGCAAGACGTGATGCTCTACGCCGCGTACAAGACGGGCTACAAGTCCGGCGGGTTCTCCAACGGCGGGATCTATTCGCTCGCCTCGGCCAATCCGGCCGCCGATTTCGTGTTCAACCCCGAAACCGTGCAGGGCTTCGAAGGCGGGATCAAGAGCACCCTGGCCGATCACCAGTTGCGCCTGAACCTCAACGTCTATTCCTACAAGTACAAGAACCTGCAAACCGACTACTTCGATTCCGTCAAAGTCGCGTTCCAGACCCTGACCGCCGACGCCACGACCAAGGGCGCCGAGCTGGAATTCGAATTCGCGCCCCGCGCGGTTTCGGGCCTCAACCTGCACGGCAGCGTGAATTACAACGACGCCAAGTACAGCAATTTCCCCGTGGCGCCGTGCTTTGGCGGCCAGAGCATTGCCGAAGGCTGCAATCTCACCACGGCGGGCACGCCGATCGCGGCCGGTGGCACCGGTTCACGCCAGAACCTCACGGGCAAGGCGCTGGGCATGGCGCCGCACTGGACCGGCACGCTGGGCCTCAATTACGAAACCCCCGTGGGCAATGGCCTGAAGGCCGGGTTCAACGTGGATACCCGCTACAGTTCCTCGTACCTCGTATCCGGCTTTGGTGAGTCCTTTTCGCGCAACCCGGCCTACGCCCTGCTCGACGTGGGGCTGCGCCTTGGCGCCCGCGACGATAACTGGCAGGTGGCGATCATCGGCAAGAACCTGACCAACAAGCAATATATCAGCGGCGGTGTCGATGCCCCGCTGACCGGCAGCGGCACGGGTACGGCCAACGCCACCCATGCCGATCTCATGGGCTTCGGCGCCCTGCCCCGCACGGTGCAGATTGCCCTGACCAAGAATTTCTGACGGCACGCGGCAAGCGCGTCATTCGACAACCCAGGGCGCGGGTGCCGGCATTGCGGCACCCGCGCCTTTTTGCATGGACGATGCGGTTGGCGCGGCGGCACCAATCCGTTAACGGGCTAGCGTGCCGGCCTGTCCGGCGCGGGACCCAAAAACGCACAACGAGGGAGCCACGCTCCATGCAAGCCTTTCGCGGCTCGATGATCTTCACGGTCGTCTGCCTGATCCTCGCCGGGGTGCTCGGCTATGTCGAAACCGGCCAGCTTGGCCCGGCGCTCTCGATGGTGTTCATCGCCGCCGTCCTGGGCGTGATGGAAACCTCGCTCAGCCTCGACAATGCCGTGGTCAACGCCTCGATCCTGAAAGACATGGACCCAGTGTGGCAGCGCCGCTTCCTCACCTGGGGGATCATCATCGCGGTGTTCGGCATGCGCATCGTCTTCCCCGTCCTGATCGTCTCGTTCGCGGCGCTGGTTTCCCCGTGGGAAGCCGCGCGCATCGCGATTGCCGACCATGCCCGCTATGAAGCGATCGTGACCGGCGCACATATCGGCATTTCCGGCTTTGGTGGCGCTTTCCTGATGCTGGTGGGTCTTTCGTTCTTCTTCGATGCCGATCGCGAACACCATTGGCTGGGGCTGATCGAACGCCCGCTCGCAGCCGTCGCGCGCCTGCCCCTCGCGCCCTACATCGTCACCGCGATCGTGGTTGCCGCGCTCTCGTTCTGGCTGCAGCAGGGCGAGCAGAAGACGTTCCTGATGGCCGGCCTGGCGGGCGTCGCCACTTATTTCGCGGTGCAAAAGTTCGGTGACCTGATGGGCGGCGAGGAAGACTCTGCCACCGGCAAAGTCGTGCGCTCGGGCGCGGCAGCCTTCGTCTATCTCGAATTCCTCGACGCCTCGTTCTCGTTCGACGGGGTGATCGGCGCCTTTGCCATCACCAACGATATCCTGCTGATCGCGCTGGGCCTGGGCATCGGCGCGATGTTCGTGCGCTCGATGACCGTGGCCCTGGTGCGCGGCGGGCACCTGAGCGAGTTCCGCTTTCTGGAGCCGGGCGCGTTCTATGCCATCGTCGCGCTTTCGGTGATCATGCTGATCAGCATCCGCGTGCATGTGCCCGAAGTCGTCACCGGGCTGGTCGGCGCGGTGATCATCGGCCTGTCGCTCTATGCCTCGATCCAGCACCGCAAGCGCTTTCCCCATGAATACGAGGAACAGGGCGAAGCCGATGTGATCCTGCCCAGCGGTGATGTGCTGCCCGGCCAGCACATCACCTGAGGGACAGGGTCAAGGGTCAGAACTTCATGTCGGCCAGCACGCCCACGGTGCGCATGGCCTGGCTGGTGAGCCACGCGGTCTGGTAGCTGCCATTGTTGCTGATCGCGGTGACGAAGCGGGTGTTGAACAGGTTGCGGGCAAAGACCGCCACGTTCCAGCGCCCGTCGGCATCGCGCACGCCAACCTGGCCCCCGGCAATGCCATAGCCGCGCTGGAACGTCAGCGGATCGCCGTTGGCACTGAAATTCACCGAACTGCGATAGTTGTAGTTCGCCTTGACGAAACCAGTGATCGCCCCGGTCAGCGGCACATCATAATTGGCATTGAGCGAATAGGTGAACTTGGGGCTGTTGGGCAGCACGTTGCCGGTGTTGTTGAAGAACCGCGTGGCCGGCACCGTGGTGGTGGTGCCGGGGATCGTGGTGCTGAGGAAGCAACCGGGTTGCGTGGGATAGTTGCAGGTGCCGTTGGGGAAATAGGCGAACTTGGCATCGATATAGGCCGCGTTGCCGCTGATCGTCAGGCGGTCGCTGGGCCGCGCGGAAAAGTCCATCTCGATGCCGCGGGTACGCACTTTGCCGGCGTTGGCGATCTGCAGGATCGCCAGGTTGGTGCCGTTGAAGATGAACGGCGTGGCCACCTGGGTCTGGAAATCCTTGATGTCGGTGGTGAAGGCATCGATGTTGAAGACCAAGCGGCGGTTGAACCACGCGGTTTTCAAGCCCACTTCATAGTTGGTCGGAATTTCCGGATTGGAAAACAGCGGCTGGCCCAGCGAATAGCCGCTGACCAGGCCGATGCCCGGCCCCTTGTAACCGCGCGAATAGGTGAAATAGGTCATGACATCGGGCGTGATCTTGTATTCGGTGCCCAGCTTGTAGCTGAAATTGTCCGCCTTGCGGTTGCTGGGATAGGTGGTCTGGTCGAACGAAAGCGGCGGCGCACCGGGAAAGGCATTGTCCGTAGGGCTGACCAGCGTGCGGTTGTAGCGGATCATGGTCAGGTCATCGTGCGTATAGCGCCCGCCCACGATCAGCTTCCACTGCCGCGACAGGTTGATGTTGCCCTGGCCGAACACGGCATAGTTCAACGTCTGGATATCGGGCTGCGCCTTGCGGCTATAGACCGCGCTCGACGCCGGCAGGCCCAGTTGGCCCTGCTGCGGATAGGCCGCCTTGAGGTTCTGGTTGAAATAGTAGAGCCCGGCGACATAGTCGAGCAGCCCGCGCTTGGGTGATGCCAGGCGTACTTCCTGGGTCAGCTGCTGCTGTGCTTCGTCGGCGCCGTTCACCGGGAAGAACGGCGTGTCGGTGAAACCGGTGTCGGTGTTGTCTTGCAGCACCCAGCGGCGGAATGCGGTGATCGACGTCAGCGTATAATCGCCGATCGACTTGTCGATCTGCAAAGAGCCGCCCCACTGCGTCATGTTGAGATAGACCGGCCCGCCCACGTTGGTTTCCCGGTTATCGAGGCTGGGCACGATGTTATAGGCGGCAAGGCGCTGCACCACATAGTTGTTAGCAGCGGCGCCCACCGTGCCCACGATCACCGATTGGCAGCAGGCCGACGAATGGTGTCCCCAGTCGAACGAGGCGAGCACCGAAAGATCGGCATCGGGCTTGAACAGCAGCTTGGTGCGAAAACCGCCTTCGCTCTGCCCGCCCAGCGTCTGGCCCGTGTATACATTCTTGATGAAGCCATCGCGGTGGTTGAAATAGCCGGCGGTGCGCCAGGCCAGCGTGTCGGTCAGCGGCACGTTGACCACGCCTTCCAGCTTGGTTTCATTGTCGGTGCCATAGCTGGCGCGCGCGCTGCCTTCGAACTTGTCGGTGGGGTTGCGCGTGGTGATCGACACCACGCCCGCCGATCCGCCCTTGCCGAACAGCATGCCCTGCGGCCCGCGCAGCACGTCCACTTGCGCCACGTCGGCCAGGTCACCCGTGCCCATGCCCGGGCGGCCCAGCACCACACCATCGACCACCACGCTCACGCTTTGCTCCGTGCCGTCGGCAAAGGCAAAGGTGCCCACGCCGCGCACGGCAAAGCCTTCGCCGCGCACGCTGTTGGATTCGGCAAACTGCACGCTGGGCGCCAGGAAACGGATGTCGGTGATGTTGGTGAGATTGGCCGCCTTGAGCATGTCGCCGCTGACCGAACTGACCGCCACGGGCACATCCTGCAAACGCTCGCTGCGCTTTTGCGCGGTAACCACGATATCGGTCACCGCTGCGGGCGGCGCATCGGCCGCTGCGGCAGCAGGAGCCGCGGGCGCGGGCGCCGCCGCGCATGCTGCACCGGGATTGGCCAGCGCCAGGGCGCCCAGGGAAATCGCCAAGGCGTCGCGCGAAATCAAATGTGCAAAGGTGGCTTTCATGCGTCTGCTCCCATCCGGCATCTTGTGTTTTCGGCATGAGAGAGGCGCCACTGCGCCGGCCGCGCACCTTTGCGGCGCCGGCAATCCGCCCCCATCACACCCTTCTTCCCGCATCACCATTGTTTCTTATGTATGCTCGATTCGGCGAAATTGACCGATCGGCATACCGTTTGTGGTGATTTCGTAATTTTGTATTTCAGGATGACGGCGTTGTCAAACGCGGAATCGCGTTTTGTATGCCAGACCCGGCAAATGTGAGGGCCATGTGCACGCGAGGCGCAAAATTACCCCCGGCAAGGCCGCAATAGGCCTGCCGGGGATGAAAGCGTGCAACCTGCGTATACAGTTCAGGCCAAGGCGCGCACGATTAGGAAAAAGATCGAAGGGCACACCAGGCAGCCAATGCCGGTGTGGAATGTGGCGGTCAGTGCGCCATAGGGCACCAGGCGCTGGTCCGTGGCGGCAAGGCCGCCGGCCACGCCGCTGACCGTGCCCATCAAGCCGCCAAAGGCCATGGCGCTGCGCGGATTGTCCAGGCCGATGAACCGCGCCACCATCGGCGTGAACGTCATCACCAGCACGGCCTTGAGCACGCCGGTGGCGATGGACAGGGCAATCACCGGGGACGATGCCCCCAGCGCAGCGCCCGTAACCGGCCCGACGATGTAAGTGACCGTGCCAGCGCCGAGCGTGGTCAGCGAGACGGCATCGCGATAGCCAAAGCTCCACGCGACGCCCACGCCCACGGCAAAGGGCACCACTGTGCCCAGCGCCAGTGCAATCACCCCCATCAGGCCGGCCTTGCGCGCTTCGATCACGTCAACCTCGAACGCGGTGGCGACGATCGCGAAATCGCGCAGCATCGCACCGCCCATCAGGGCCAGCCCGGCCAGGCCCGGCACGTCGGCCAGGCCTTTCTTGCCGCCGGTCAACACGCCGCCCCACCAGGCCAGGGCCAGCGCGGCCAGGATGGCGATGGCGCTGGCGTGGATGCGCCCGGCGGTAAGATAGCGCGAGATGGCGGCACTGCCCCACATCAACGCGCCCACCAGCGCAAAGGCCAGCACCAGCCCCTGGTCGGCCACGATCTTTTGCGCGATCTCACCCATCGTGGCGGCCCCCATGACGGCCATCCAACGCCCGGCCCAGCACGGCCACCAGGCCAAAGCACAGGGCCACTGCCGTTACCCCCGCGATCACCACCATCGGTCCGCCTTCCACCGCGGCCAGCACATTCTGCTGCGCCGCCATGGCCACCACGATCGGGATATACATGAGCGCCCAGAATTCCACGCCAAGGCGCAAGCCGGGGGTAAGCTTGCCGCGCCGCGCGAGCCCGCCCTTGGCGGCGATCAGCAGCAGCATGGCCAGGCCCACGCCGCCGACATTGGCCTTCACATGCAGCGCCACGCCCAGCAATTCGCCCAACGCCGCGCCCAACAAGGTGCACAGCGCCAAAAGCGCCGTTCCATAGATCGCCATTGCCTAACCCCACTCCCGTTTTCGTTGTTGCGGCGCCTGGCGCCTCAGCCGGTGCCCAATTCCTCGCGCTTGGCGGTGAAGCGTTCCAGCGCGATCGAGGCATTGAACATGTGCGCGCGCATGCACCGCGCCGCTTCCTCGCCATCGCTGCGCATGATCGCGGCCACCACATCGCCGTGTTCCGCGCGCGAGCGCACCGGGCGCCCGGTTTCGCGCAACTGGGTGCGGCGGAAGGCCGCCATGCGATCGCGCAAGGTCATGGCCTGTTCGGCGATGAAGGCGTTGTGGGTGCCTTCGTAGATCACCTGGTGGAACGACCAGTTCATGCGGTCATATGCGTCGATGTCCCCCGCCTCGACCATCGCGAGGGAATCCTCGTGCAACTGCGCCAGGCGGCTGCGCTCCATCGGGTTCATGCGATAGGCCGCCAGGCGCACGCACATCGCCTCGATCTCGGCGCTCATCTCGAACATGTCGATGATGCGCTGCGTGGTGAAACCGGAAACCACCGCGCCGCGCCGGGGGCGCATTTCCACCAGGCCTACGGCCGCCAGCTGGCGGATCGCCTCGCGCACCGGCGTGCGCGAAGCGCCGAACCGATCACCGATCTGCTGCTCGTCCAGCGTGGCGCCCGGCCCCAGGCTGCCGGCCGTGATCTCGTCGGCGAGCGCGATGCGGATGCGCTCGGAAAGGAGCAGGCTGGGGGCTTCCTCGGCCGCGTTCATCGGATTATCCTGCATGCGCAAATTTTCTCCACAACACATCTTGCATACACTAGAAGGCTATTCAACCATCATGTATGTACCAACGGCCAGCTGTCCGACAAAGAAGCCGACCAACAAAGGGATCACCATGGAGCAGGATCTGTTCGCCACTTTCCAAACCCGCGCTCTGGCGGCGCCCGATGCGCCATTCCTGATCCTGCCCGATCTTTCCGTGATCACCTATGGTGCCGCGCTGGCGCGTTGTGGACAGATGGCCGGCCTGTTTCACGCCGCCGGCGTGCACGCGGGCGACCGGCTGGCCGTGCAGGTGGAAAAGAGCGCCGACGCGCTGCTCACCTATCTCGCCGCGCAATGCATCGGCGCGGTCTACCTGCCGCTCAACACCGCCTATACCCCGGCCGAAGTGCGGTTTTTCCTGAGCGACGCAGCCCCCGCGCTGTTCATCCACCGCCCGCAGGACGAAGCGGCAATGGCCGCGCTATGCGACGAACTCGGCGTGCCGGCGCGGCTCACGCTGGGCGCTGCGGGCGAAGGCACGCTGGTCCCGGGCCTCTCTGCCCACGGCGCGAACCCCACGCCGCATGCCGTCGGCCCGCAAGACCTCGCTGCCATTCTCTATACCTCCGGCACCACCGGCCGGTCCAAGGGCGCCATGCTCACCCGCGCCAACCTTGCCTCCAACGCCTTCACCCTCAAGGATTACTGGCGCTTTTCCGCAGATGACGTGCTGCTCCACGCGCTGCCGATCTTCCACACCCACGGGCTGTTCGTGGCGACCAACATCACCATCGCCGCGGGCAGCGCGATCATCCTGTGCCCCAAATTCGACGTGGCCGAACTGATCCGCCTGATGCCGCGCGCCAGCGTGCTCATGGGGGTGCCCACCTTCTACACCCGCCTGTTGGCCGACCCTGCCTTTACCCGCGATCTGGTGGCGCACATGCGGCTGTTCGTCTCCGGCTCCGCCCCGCTTTCGGCCGAAACGCACAAGGAATTTTCCGCCCGCACCGGCCATGCCATCCTCGAACGCTATGGCATGACCGAAACCAACATGAACACGTCCAACCCTTATGAGGGGCCACGCATTCCCGGCAGCGTGGGCCTGCCGCTGCCCGGCGTGGAACTGCGCATCACCGATCCAGATACTGGCGCGGTCCTGCCGCAGGGCGCCGTCGGCGGAATCGAGGTGCGCGGCCCCAACGTGTTCAAGGGCTATTGGCAGATGCCGGAAAAGACTGCCGAGGAATTGCGCGCCGATGGCTTTTTCATCACCGGCGACATGGGCGTGGTCGACGCCGCGGGCTATGTCTCCATCGTCGGCCGGGCCAAGGACCTGATCATCTGCGGCGGGTTCAATGTCTATCCGGCCGAAGTGGAAGCGCTGATCGATGCCATTCCCGGCATTGCGGAAAGCGCGGTAATCGGCGTGCCCCACCCTGACATGGGTGAAGGCGTGGTCGCCGTGGTCCAGGCGCGCGATGCCGCGCTTGACGAAGCCGCCGTGCTGGCCGCGCTGCAAGGGGAACTGGCCCGCTTCAAGCAGCCGCGCCGGGTCATCTTCGTGCCCGAACTGCCGCGCAACACCATGGGCAAGATCCAGAAGAAAGCCTTGCGTGAAGCCCACGCCGATCTCTTTGCGGCAAAGGTGAACTGATATGGTCGGCGCCACCCTCGCCCGCCGCGAAGCGCTGGGCTTGATCGCCGCCGCGCCCTTGCTGGTCCACGCACCGGGCGTTTTTGCTAAGGCCATGGGCGATGACCTCACCATCGCCACCACCGGTGGCGCGGTGCGCGGCAAGCTGGCCGATGGCGTGCGCGTGTTCACCGGCATTCCCTATGGCCGCGCGGCCCGCTTTGCCCCGGCGCGCCCGGCGCCGCGCTGGCCCGGCCTATGGGATGCCACCGCGCCCGCCCCGGTCTGCCCCCAACGCGCAGGCATAATGCCGTTCGCCGGCACGATGAGCGAAGATTGCCTGGCGCTCAACATCTGGGCGCCCACCGCGCCCGGCCGTCATCCGGTGCTGGTCTATATCCACGGCGGCGGCAACGAAACGGGGTGGAGCGGCGAAGCGCTCACCGCCGGCGACCGCTTTGCCGCCGATGGCGTGGTGGCGGTGACGGTCAACTATCGCGTGGGCGCGCTGGGTTTCCTGGAAACCGGCGGGTTGCTGGGCGCGGCATACGCGGGCAGTGCCAACAACGGCATGCGCGATCTGGTGTTGGCGCTGCGTTGGGTTCGCGCCAATATTGCCGCCTTCGGTGGCGATCCGGCCCGCATCACCATTGCCGGCGAATCCGCCGGGGGCAAGAACGTGGGCACGCTGCTGGGCATGCCCATGGCCGACACGCTCTATTCCCGCGCCGCGATTTTCAGCGGCGGCGGCCAGACGGTGCACACCCGCGCCGAGGCCGAGGCCTTTGCCCGTGTCCTGGCCGAAAAGCTGGGCGGGGCAGACAAGCTGCTCACCGCGCCGACCGCGCAATTGCTTGCTGCGCAGGAAGCCGCCAAGGCCGCCTGGCCGCGCAATTTCCCGTTCCGGCCGATGGTCGATGGCCAGGTGCTGCCCATGGTTCCGCTCGCCCGGCTGCGCGTCGGCCAAGCGCCGCGCGTGCCGCTGCTGATCGGCAGCAATGCCGATGAAAGCCGCCTGTTCATCGCGCCTCAGGACGCCGCCGGCCCGATCAAGCCGCAAGCCTTGTCCAATGCCACGATAGAGCAGATGACCACGCTCGATGCGGCCTATGCCCAGGCCTTTCCCGAGCTTTCGGTGCCCGAACGCCACTGGCGCCTGCTCACGGCAGAGGAATACGGCATGCCCTGCCTGCGCCTGGCGGCCGCCCAGGCCAGCCATGGCCCACCAGTGTGGCGCTATCGCCTGACGTATCCCGCACCCGGCGGCCCGTTCAAGGGCCACAGCCCCCACGTGCTCGACGTGCCGTTCACCTTCGACCATGTGAACAGCAAGGGCATGGCCCAGTTCCTCGGGCTTTCCGCGGCCGACCAGCCACTGGCCAACGCCATGCACGGTGCCATGCTGCGCTTTGTGCAGGGACAGGCTCCGGCCGGCCCGGGTCTTCCCGCCTGGCACACTTATGATGCCAACGCGCGCGCCACCATGGTGCTGGACCACGCGCCGGCGATCGCCAGCGATCCCGATGGTGTGGAACGGCAGATCTGGGGCGAATAGGACGAAACCCGGCAACGCCTGCACGGGCGTTGCCGGGTTTCGCCTGGGCGGGAGCTTAGAGCATTTTCAAGGCAGGTGTAATCACCTGCCGACTCGGAAAATGCGGCAAATCAAAATGGTAGAGCGCCGGCTTTGACGCAGTCAAAGTCGATCGCGCTCTAGAAATTCATGCCGAGGTTGAGGCCGAACGAGCGCACCGAATCCAGCCCGAACTGCTGGGTATAGGACAGCTTCGGCGTGGACTGGCCGCGCGAGTTGCGCGCGTTCGAATCCCCCGAATCCACGCCGATCGACGTCGGGTTGATCTCATTCGTGCAGTTCTTGCAGAACACCGAGATTTCCAGCCGGTTGGACAGCTTGGCACCGATGCTCGCGCCGAACACGTCGATCGCGCCCACCGTGGCGCCGGGCGCCTGGTTTACGGTGTAGTTGATCGACGAGCGATGGTACCAGTTGCCCTGGATGAACGGCTTCACCGTTCCTTCCAGCGGCACTTCGTAACGCGCCAGCATGGTGGAGGTGAAGCGCGGCGCTGCCGGCAGCGTCAGCCCCGCCGCATCGAACGTCGCCTGGGTGGCCGAACAACCATACGTGGTTTGCGTGGGATAGCACTGCGCACCGGCAAAGCTGTCGAACTTGGACGACAGCAGCGAGGCCGAGCTGGTCAGCGTGAAGCCGGTGAACGGCGCCACGATCACCATCGCCTCGATCCCCTTCGACGTGACGCTGGCTGCGTTCTGCACCTGGAACGTCGCTAGGGCAGCGTTGAACGACTGCACCTGGAAGTTGTCGAACTTGGTGTGGAAGGCCGAGAGGTTGATCGTCAGCTTGCGGTTGAGGAAACTCGATTTCACGCCGATTTCGGCCGTGCGCGAGGTTTCGGGCCGCACCACCACATCGGCCGTCGCCGTGGGGAAGCTGTCGTTGAACCCGGGCCCCTTGTAGCCCCGGCCATAGAAGCCATAGAACATGATCGTGGGTGTTGCCTGGAACTGCGCGCCGGCCTTCCAGCTGAAATCGGTGTTGGCATAGCTGGACGAGAACGTCCCGCGCGGCCCGCCCAATGCCTGGTAATAGTTCAACTGGTTCTGGGCCAGCACCAGGTCGATCTTGTCGTGGGTGACACGGCCGCCGGCAATCAGTTGCAAGCCATCGACCACCTTGTAGGTAAGCTGGCCGAAACCGGCATAGCTTTGCGTGTTCTGGACATAGTTGCGATCGCTGCCCACTTGCGCCACGTTGCTGCGCGCGCAAGTCGGCGGGTTGGCGCCCGGAACGGCCACGGCGCCGACGCAGAAGGGATAGCCCCGCGCCGCCGTATCCGACAGATAGCTGTTGCCCGCAAGCTGGCGCGCCAGATCAAGCTTGGACTTGAACCAATAGAGCCCGACTTGCCCGCTCAGCCGGTTCTCGGCCGGAAGCGCCACGCGCAACTCGTTGGAATATTGGTCATAGCGCGATTGGGACGCATTGGTGTTGAGCCCATTGCCGGGCAGGTAATCGCCATCCACTGCCTGGTTCTGGGTATAGAACCGCCAGGCAAACAGGTTGCTGATCTCGATGCCCGAAGCCAGGCGATAGGACAGCTGGCCCTGCGCGCCACCGGTCTTGATGTCGCGAAACTGGTTCGCTTCGCCCCCGAACAGGAAATTGCGCGATCCCGGCGTGATCCCGACGGCGTTCAGCGACGGCAGGTTGGTGCTGGTCGCGTCGACCTGGCGATAGGTGTTGTCGAAAATCCCCGCGATACCGTGGTTTTCGTTGTAGTCACCGATCGCATAGAACGTGAGCTGGTCGGTCAGCTCTGCCAGGTACTTGCCCTTGAAGGAAAAGCTGGTGGCGTTCAAATCGTGGCGCGTGCCCGGCGCATAGGCGCCAACGTGGGTGGTTGCGGGTTCCTGGTAGGAATAGAGGCCGCTCAGCCGCAGCGCCGAATTCGCCGTCACCGGGATGTTCAGCGTCTCGCGTGCAATGACACCAAAGGCGCTGCCCGATTCCGACGGCTTGTCGCGGCTGACCAGTTCAAGGTTGGTGGCGCTGGAATAGTCGCCCAGCTTGGGCCGCGCGGTGACGATGTTGAGCAGGCCGGCCGACGCATTCTTGCCAAACAACAGGCCCTGCGGCCCGTTCAGCACTTCGACGCGCGCCAGGTCGTTGAGCAGCGGGCTGTTGAGGACCGGACGCCCCAGGTTCACGTCATCGATGGCGATGGCCACGCTGCTGTCGATCGTGCCGGCAAAGGCCAGCGTGCCGATGCCGCGCACCGCAAAGGAATTGTCCACGCCCACTTGCAGCGACGGCGCCGCGCGCGAGATTTGCGTGAGATCGTTGAGGTTCTGCGCGCTGAGCGCATCCTTGGACAGCGCCGTAACGCTCACCGGGACGCGCTGCAGGCTTTCGCTGCGGCGCTGGGCGGTCACGATGATTTCGCCACTTTGCGCAGCGGCTTCCCCCGCGACGGCGTCTTGGGCAGTGGTGGACTGCGCCATGGCCACGGGTGCACAGAGCACCGACGCAGACGACAGAGCCGCGGTATAGAGTTTGCGCACAGGATCCTCCCTCTTATCGTGGCCGGCTATTTGGCCTGACCAAAACGGCAATGCCTCCTTTCCAATTAGAAGTAAAATAGATAGGATTTATTCAAACCCATCCATGGAAAGGATGGTTTCTGGGCAAAACCCATGAATCCGCGGCGCAGTTGAGACCCTTGCGCGGCAGCCGGAACGGCGCGTACCTGCTTGGAAACAGTATTTTACGTCCGCGAAACCGAATGCGCCTCTTACCCAGAGCAGCGGCACGTGCCGGACCGCGCATGCCCGCCGGGCAAAGGCCGTTGCGATCCGGTCAGGCAGATTGATCGACCAATCTAGCCCGGGAGTCGCGCTTGCCCGTGCCGCGGCGTTGCCGATCCGCCAAAAGGGCATGCAGCGGGCCGCTGGCGTTGACCACGCGGTGCCGTGCATAGGCATTGTGATTGGCTTCGACGCTGGCGAGGTCATAGAGGTAATTGACCATCAGCCCGTGGGACTGCGCCATGCCGCGCGGGCCGGGATCGGCCAGCCAGCACAGCCGCTCCACCCGCGCACCATTGCCCACATGGAAACGCGCGACGGGATCGCGCAGGCGGCCCTTGGCATCGCGTTCGGCCAGCAGATAGCGTGCGGCCAGGCGCAACAGCGCTTGCCGGCGCGGATCGTCCTCGCGCCACGATGGATCGGGCAAGCCCTGCGCCAGCGCGTCGACGGCCGCAGCGTCGCCCCGCTCGCCTGCGCTGTTGAGCCAGCGTGCAAAACCGGGGATGGGCGAGAGCGTGACATAGGTGGCAAGGTTCGGGAATTCGGTACCCAGGTCTTCGACCACCTGCTTGATCAGGAACTGGCCAAAGCTGATGCCGGCCAGCCCCGCCTGGCAGTTGGAGATCGAATAGAACACCGCCACGCGCGCCGCCTGGGGATCGAGCACCGCGCGGTCTTGGGCCAGGAGTGCGGGGATCGAATCCGGCACATCCGCGCACAGCGCGACTTCCACGAAGATCAAAGGCTCATCGCCCAGCGCGGGATGGAAGAAGCCATAGCACCGGCGATCGGGCGGCAGCAGGCGGGCACGCAGATCGTCCCACGTGGCGATGGAATGCACCGCTTCATAGCGGATGATCCGCTCCAGCAGATCGGCGGGGCTGCTCCAGTCGATCCGGCGCAACACCAGGAAGCCCCGGTTGAACCACGACCGCAAGAGATGCACCATGTCATCCTCCAGCGCCGCCAACGCCGGATCGTGGGGCAGCAGCCGCAAGAGATCGGCCCGCATCGCCACCAGGCTTGCCGTGCCCGCACTCGCCTGGTTCAACCGCCGCAAGACTTCCTGGCGCGGCGCCTCCGCGGCGTGGGTTACGGCCGACAGGCGGGCCGGCGTGGGATCGGCATCATAAGCCGCCAGCGCCGCGCGGATCGCGCCGGGATCGGGGGCAAACCGCGTGCCGAGCGCGCGCAGGAAATCATGCCGCCCCGCCTCGTCGAGTTCGGCATAGGCGTCGAGGATTTCGGCCGCCAGATGCACGCCCGAAGACTGGCTGCGCTCTTCCAGCAAGGCGGCCGCGCGATCGATCAGGGGCGCATCGGCCAGCGCAGGCGCCGGCGCAACGGCTTGGCGGCCCGAACGCCGCCAGCGCTGGAACAGGCTTTCCAGAATGTCGCGGGCAAGGCCCGATCGCTCGAACGGCATGGCGCACGCATCTCCCAAGGGCCAGAATCAGGCCGATGGATATACGATACATCATAATCGACCGATCTGGCATACACGAAACGCGATAATCACGCCTATTGCATGTAATCAGGCCGCCTCGATCACCATTGCGATTCCTTGCCCGCCGCCGATGCACATCGTGACCAGCGCCAGACGGCCGCCGGTGCGGCGCAATTCGTGCGCCGCCTTGACCACCAGGATCGCGCCGGTCGCGCCAACCGGGTGTCCCAGGGCAATGCCGCTGCCATTGGGATTGACGCGCTCCGGATCGAAACCCAGCGTGCGCGCCACGGCCAGCGCCTGCGCGGCAAAGGCCTCGTTCGCCTCGATCACGTCGATATCGGCCAGAGTCAGCCCGGCTCGCGCCAGCGCGATCGGCACGGCCTTGACCGGGCCAATGCCCATGAAGGCCGGGTCCACCCCGGCATGGCCCCAACTGACGATGCGCGCCAGCGGCGCCAGGCCCCGCGCCTCCACCACCTCGCGCCGGGCCAGGACCATCGCCGCAGCGCCATCGTTGATGCCGCTGGCGTTCGCGGCCGTAACCGTGCCGCCCTTGCGGAAAACCGGCTTCATCGCAGCCAGCCCTTCGGCCGTGGTTCCGGCACGCGGGTGCTCGTCGGTGTCGAACAGCGTGGTGCCCTTGCGCGTAACCAACTCGATCGGCACGATCTGCTCGGCAAAGCGCCCCTCGGCAATGGCGCGCAGCGCGCGGGCGTGGCCTTGCACGGTCAGGGCATCCTGGTCTTCGCGCGAGATGCCATAACGCTCGGCCACGTTTTCGGCGGTGATCCCCATATGGCAACCGTCGAGCGGGTCGGACAGTGTCTCCACCAATGCATCGACCAGCGTCCCATCACCCATCTTGCGGCCCCAGCGCTGGCCATGATCGTGATAGGGCGTGCTCGACATGCTTTCCGCGCCGCCCGCCAGGGTGATATCGGCTTCACCCAACTTCATCATCTGCGCCGAAGAGATGATCGCCTGCAGGCCCGAGCCGCACAGCCGATTGACGGTGAGCGCCGGCACGCCCACCGGAATACCGGCCTTGAGCGCGGCCGCGCGGGCGAGATAGGCGTCCTTCCCGCTCGATGGAATGACCTGGCCCATCACCACATGGCCCACATCTTCCGGGGCCAGGCCGGCACGGCGCACCGCTTCGGCCAGGACCCGCGCCCCCAGGTCTGCCGCAGCAATGGCTTTGAGGGCACCGCCGAAATCGCCGATGGCGGTGCGCACCGCGCCCAGGATCATGATGTCGTCAGGCTGCTCGGTCATGGTCTTCAACGTCCTTGGATGTCAGGCCAGCGCAGCGCGCTTGGCGGCGGTGGCGGCCAGCACGGGCGCCGGATCGAAATAATAGGGCGTGATCGCGCAGCATTTGCCCTCGCGAAACCGGAACACTTCACACAGTTGCGCCGGGGCCAGCGCCGGATCGGCAAAGCGCAACGACAGGATCGTCACGGCATGGTCGGCACCGGCGGTGGTTTCCACCCGGTCCATCGCCACCACGTCCATCAGGCCCATGACTTTCTCGAACAGTTCGCGCAGCGCGTGGCGCCCGTGATAGGCACCCGCCATGGGCAGGCCAGGCGCTTCCACCACCACGAAATCATCGGTCAGCCGCGCGGCGGCCGCGTCCCACTGGCCGGTGCCCGTCAGGCCATAGAGTTCATCGACGAAGGCGATCATCTGGGCAGGCGTCATGGCGCGCGTTCCTCTCCCGGTTTGGTGTTGCGCCATCATCGCCCCACCCCGGCCATGCGCCACCTAGCGAAAAAGCTAGAGCGCCTTGGGGCGGCAAGGCCCTATCAAGAACCATAGCCAGAACGAACAACGACGGAAGACGGATGCCCGAAACCCTGCCAGAACTGCCGGCCACGGTGCGCCACATCGTGCTGCGCCGCCGCCCCGCCGGCGTGCCCACGTCCGATTGCTTCGACCTTGTCGAAACGGCAATGCCGGTGCCGGGCGATGGGCAGATGCTGGTGCGCATGCGGGTAGGCTCGGTCGATCCGGCAATCCGCGGCTTCCTTGATGATCGCCCGTCCTACCTGCCGCCCGTGGCGCTGGGCGCGCCGATCACCGGCATGGCGCTGGGCGAAGTGGTGGCCTCGCGCCATGGCGATTGGCCGGTGGGCACGCTGTTGCGCGTGCTGGGCACATGGTCCGATCACTTTGTCATCGGGCCCGATGCGCTGGGGCTGGAGCGCGTCTCGCCACAGCCGGGCGTGCCGCTGCGCGCCTATATGGGCGCGCTCGGGCCGGTGGGGCTGACAGCCTGGGTCGGCCTGGTGGCCGTGGGGCTGGCCCAGGCCGGGCAGACCGTGCTCGTCAGCGCGGCCGCCGGGGCCACGGGCAGCACCGTGGTGCAACTGGCCCGCGCGCTGGGCTGCCGCGTGGTCGGCCTGGCCGGTGGCCCGGAAAAGGCCGCGCTGGTGCGTCATATCGGCGCAGAGGCGGCGATCGACCATCGCTGCACGCCAGAGGCACTCGGCCAGGCGCTCGACGCCGCGGCGCCACAGGGGTTCGACGTCTATTTCGACAACGTAGGCGGCCCGCTGCTCGATGCCGTGCTGCCGCGCATGCGCGAAGGCGGGCGCATCGCGCTGTGCGGCATGATCGCGCAATACAACGATGCCGATCATCCCCACGGTGTCACCCAGTTGTGGCAACTGGTGGTCAAGCGGCTGACGATGCGCGGCTTTCTCACTTACGACCATGCCGACCGGCTGGCGCAGGCGCAGGCCACGCTTGATGAACTGCATCGCAGCGGACAGCTTGTGCCGCTGGAAAACGTACACCATGGTTTCGAAAGCCTGCCGGGCGCCTTCATCGCGCTGATGCAGGGGCAGACCATCGGCAAGACGCTCGTGGAAGTATAAGCGGAACAGGTATGACGGAGCAGGATCGCGTGGAAGACCAGGTGTGGCATCAAGTCGCCACGGAAGACGCCATTGCCGAAGGCCAGGCCACCGTGCACGCCGTCAACGGCTGGCAAGTGCTGCTCACCCGCTTCGAGGATGACATCGTCGCCGTCAACGACCGCTGCACCCACGCCGCCGCGCGCCTTTCCACGGGGCGCATCCGGCGCGGCGCATTGATGTGCCCGCTGCACGGCGCCCGCTTCGACCTGGCCGATGGCCGCTGCATCGGCGGCGCCTACCCCACCCTGCGCCGCTTCCCCGTGCGCGTGGCCAATGGCGTGGTGGAAGTTGCGGTGCCTGCCACGCCGCCGGGCATGGACGAAACGCCGGTGGAATTGCCGGGCTGAGGCAAGTTTGGGTTCAGGCCGGGCCGGCTTGTGGAGGCCTTTTGCGCAAGCGTTGCGGGAATGCCCTTCGACAGGCTCAGGGCGAACGGAGCTTGAGTAAAATCCCTCTGAATTCCGTTCGGCTGAGCTTGTCGAAGCCCGCTTGCGCAACGGCGCTGCAAACGGGGCCAGGAAGCCAGACACCTCAGCCCTTGAACACCCCGTGCCGCACACCAAAGGCATGGAACAGGTCAGGCCAGGCGTGAGCCGGCACCGTCTGGGGCAAGCGTGCGCCAAAGCCGTGGCCGCCCTGGTCGAAGCCGTGGAATTCGCAAGGGCGCGCCTTGGCCAGCAGGGCCTGATACATTGCCAGGCTGTTCTGGATCGGCACCAGGCCATCGTCGGATGCAGCGGTCAGGAACGTGGGCGGCGTGCCCTCGCTCACCAGCCGCTCCACCGAAGCCGCCTGCGTTGCAGCAGGGCTGGCGCCCTCGCCCAGCAGATTGTCGCGCGATCCGGCGTGGACGAAGGCCTCGCTCAGCGTGATCACCGGATAGATCAGCCCGGCCAGATCGGGCCGTGCCGATTGCGTATCGGCCGCATCCACCGGGGCATAGGTCTTTTCGGCAAAGCGCGTGATTGCGCTGCCCGCCAGATGCCCGCCGGCGGAAAAGCCCAGCACGGCCAGGCGCGCCGGATCGACGCCGAATTCGCCCGCGCGATGGCGCACCAGGCGCACCGCGCGCTGCATGTCCTGCAAGGGCACCAGTCCGCGATTGGCCCAGCCTTCGCCGGGCAGGCGATAGTAAAGGATGAAGCAGGTCACGCCGCGCTGGGTCAGCCAGCGGGCCTGCTCCTCGCCCTCGTTGTCGATGGAAAGAAAGCCATAGCCGCCACCCGGCACCAGGATCACCGCAGAGCCATCCTGGAACGCGGGGCGCCGCACTTCCAGCGTGGGCGCGGCCACGCCATAGAGCCAGCGATCATCGAAATCGGCGCTCTGGCTGCGCTGCTCGATCCGCCGCTTGGGCAGCACGCGCGGCGCGCCGGGAATAGCGCCGGGCCCCATTCCTGGCCAGAGCGGGAGCGACGGCCCGCTGTAATGGATCGCGGTGGGGCCGGCGCTGGCCTTCTGCGTAGCGGCGGCGGCCGCCACGCCCAGCGCGGCCATGCCGCCCAGCAAGGCGCGGCGCGAAGGCTGCAGATCGCTCATCGCATCACACCAGGCGATTGGTGGCGATGAGCTGGCGATACCAGTCCGCGCTCATCTTGGGCGTGCGCTTCTGCGTGGCGAAATCGACGTGGTGGATACCGAACAGCTTGGTGTAGCCATCCTCCCACTCGAAATTGTCCATCAGGCTCCACAGGAAATAGCCCTTCACCGGCAGCCCCTCGCGCGCCGCGCGTTGCAGGTGCGTCAGGTAATTGCGCAAGTACATCACGCGGTCTGCATCATAGACCTTGCCGTCCGCCGCCACCGGATCATCGGCCGAGCAGCCGTTTTCCGAAACATAGAGCGCCTTGGGCTGCCACAACTCGTGGATCGTGCGCAGGCCCCAATACATGACTTCAGGCGTGACATAGAGCCAGGGCGAAGCCATGCGCGGCGATTGCGGCAGGTGGGGCAGGATTTCATAGCCGCCGGGCTTGGTCGCATCGGCGCGCACGGTGTTGCCGGTATAGATATTGACCGACACGAAATCGAGCGGGCTGCCGATCGCGGCCATGTCACCGGCCTGCACCTTGGGCGCATCCTTGCCCTGGGCCGCCAGGTAGCTGTCGATATAGCGGCCTTCCATGATCGCGGTGAGGAACATGGCGTTTTCCTCGCGCACCGCACGCTTGACCGCGTCGATATGCTCGGCCGTTTCGATCGCGGGCACAAAGATCGTGGCGTTGTCGGCCAGGCCCACTTGCGTCCCCGGCTTGGCATGGGCGCGGATCGCTTGCACGCCCAGGCCATGGGCCAATACGCCGTGGTGGCGCACCTGATTGACTTCGCCCATCGGCAGCTTGAGGCCGGGCGCCTTGCCCCCGGTCATATAGCTCAGATCGGTAAAGCAGCGCAGTTCATTGACCGTCATGAAATGCTTCACCCGGTCGCTCAGCTTGCCGGCCATGAACCCGGCATAGTCGGCAAAGGCCAGCGCCGTATCGCGGTTCTGCCAGCCGCCGGGCAGCGCGGCGGGCAAGTCCCAGTGGAACAGGGTGACATGCGGGGTGATCCCGGCCGCCAGCAGCCCGTCGACCAGGCGGTTGTAGTAATCCAGCCCCTTGGCATTGGGCTTGCCCTTCCCGTCGGGGAAAATGCGCGACCAGGCCACGGAGAAGCGATAGGCCTTTACGCCCAGCGCCTTGAGCAGGGCAATATCCTCGGGATAACGGTGATAGCTGTCGCAGGCCACGTCACCGGTCGCGCCTTGCGCCACTTTGCCCGGCGTATGGGCAAACACGTCCCAATTGGTCGCCCCGCGCCCGTCTTCGCGGGCGCCGCCTTCGATCTGATAGGCCGCCGTGGCGCAGCCCCACACGAAATCGGCGGGAAATGCACCGGCGCCCCCACCAACGCCGGTCCCGCCTGCAGGCGCAGCTTGCGCCAGCACCGGCGGCACGCCGCCAACAGTTGCGCCAAGGGCGGCAACGCCCAGCCCACGGCCCAGATCGCGACGGCTGATTCTGCTCATGCTATCCTCTTCCTCAAGGTAAGCCGGGGCGCGGCGTCGGCGCCGTTCCAAATCCCCGTGTCATCGGCAATGGTTACGCTATCATTGCCGTGCATGACAATGCCCGAGTTTTACGCAAAGGTATGCTCTGGGCTGGGTCGGTCTTGGGGAACATGCCCTCCCCCAAGCCCTCCCGCACGCGGAAGGGGAGTGGTTTCCTTGAAATCCGTTCGGGCTGAGCTTGTCGAAGCCCCCCGCCAGGCACCGCCTGTGCAATGCGCTAGGCGCCCGCCTGCCCGCAGCGGGCTATGCTGGCCGGCAAAGCCATAACGGGAGAGACCTGCATGCCCTTTACCGGCCCCGCCGAAGATCGCCTGGCGCTGCGCGAGCTGCTCGAAACTTATGCCGATGCGGTCACGCGCTGCGATGCGCAGGCCTGGGGCGAAACCTGGGCGCAAGACGCGCAGTGGTCGCTTCCCGATTATCCCGAGATCGGCACCACCCATGGCCGCGATGCCATCGTGGCGATGTGGACCCAGGCGATGCAGCACTATCCCGGCATCATGTTCGAAGCCTGGCCCGGCAGCATCGTGGTGGAGGGGGACCGGGCCACGATGCGGTCTTACACCGCCGAAGTCTATGACTGGCCCGATGGCGTGCACCGCGATCGCGGGCAATATGACGACGAATGCGTCAGGATCGACGGCCGCTGGTATTTCCGCGCGCGCACGTTCCGCAACATCCACCGGCAGATCGCACCCAAGGGCCTCTGATGCCGATCATCCGGCACCATGCGGCACTGCTCGCACTGGTTGCGGTGCGCGGCCATCCGTTCGATCGCACCGGCTTCGATGCCCTGTTCCAGGCGATGGACGGCGTTTCGGCCACGATGGTGGACCAGCCCGCCGCCGCGCTGCTGATGAACCCGCAAGGGATGCGCGATTTCGACGTGCTGGTGCTCTATGACATGCCCGGCCTGGATTTCGAGGCAGCAGAACCGCCCGCCTTCGTCGAACCCACGCCGGAACTGCAGGCCGGCTTTCGCGCGCTGCTGCAACAGGGCAAGGGCGTGGTGGCGCTGCATCATGCGCTGGCGGCCTGGCCCACCTGGACCGACTATCATGAATGGCTGGGCGGCCAGTTTCTCTATCGCCCGGCCCTGGTGCGCGGCGCGCCTGTGTCCGACAGCGGCTATCGCCACGACGTGGCCTATACCGCCACCACGCAACCCCACCCGGTTACCCAGGGCGTGCCGCCGCAATTCGCGTTGCAGGACGAACTCTATCTGGCACAAGTCTTTGCCGACGATGTGGTGCCGCTACTGACCAGCGACGCACCGTTCACGCGCGACCATTTCTGGTCGGCAGACCTGGCCGTGCGTGGGCACATGTTTGCCAACCATGGCTGGGACCATCCGCCCGTTCCGCCGCTGATCGGCTGGGCGAAACAGGCGCTGGCCAGCCGGCTCGTCTATCTCCAGCCCGGTGACGGCCCCGGCGCCTGGGACAATGCCGCCTATCGCACGCTGGTGCACAATGCGATGCGCTGGGTGGCAGGGCATTGAAACCCCGCCACCCAGGCCCAAACACTCAGCGCGCGGTCATCCCGCCATCGACCACGAATTCGGCGCCGGTGATGTAGCGCGCTTCGTCAGACGCCAGGAACAGGTTCATGTTGGCGATGTCTTCGGGGGCGCCCATATATCCCATCGGCACCATGGCCATCACCGCATCGTAATTGGCGGCATTGTCTTCAAGCGCCACGCCCTGGATGTTCGTGGCGATCATGCCGGGGTGTACGGTGTTGCAGCGGATGCCATCGGTCGCGCCTTCCAGCGCCACGACCTTGGAAAACAGCCGTACCCCGCCCTTGCTGGCGGCATAAGCCGCGCAGCCCGGCACGCCGATCAGCCCGGCGACGGACGAGATGTTGATGATCGATCCACCCCGCGCGCGGCCATCGGCGCCCGGGCGGCGCATCATCACGAAAGCGCGCTGCGTGCCCTGGAACACGCTGTTGAGATTGACGTCGTTCTGCTTCAACCAGTCGGCCGTGGTCACTTTGTCAAATTCGCCCAGCACGGCGATCCCGGCGTTGTTGACCACCACGTCGAGCACGCCTTCAGCGTCATCGATCGCGGCGATCACCCGGTCCCAATCGGCTTCCGACGTCACATCGTGGGCCAGCGCGGTGGCCACGCCGCCCGCATCGCGGATCGACTGCGCCACCTTTTCCGCGCCGGGCAGGTCGCGATCGGTGAGATAGATCCGCGCCCCTTCCTGGGCAAAGCGGATCGCGGTGGCACTGCCCAAGCCAGGCACCGATGCCCCACCGGTAATGAGGGCGACTTTGCCTTCCAAGCGCTTCATACTGCTTCCTTTCTCATGCAAACCGCCCCCGGTCCTTAAAACTTTATGCCGATGGTGCCGCCATAAGTCCGCGGCTCCAGCGCCATGCCGAACGACCACAGCCCGGCCACGGTGAACGCGTGCGTGGTGGTGCGGATGTCGGCCAGATTGCGCCCGAACACGCGGAAATAGGCATCGGCCTTGTTGAGCTTGAAATTCACCGTCAGGCTGGCATCGACCAGGTCCTGCGTCACGGTGCGCACGCGCGGATCGTTGCCGCTCACGATCTGGCCGGTGGTGCCCAGCGCCGTGGTGCCAGCCGCGCTCGATGCGATCGAGATCTGCTCGTCATAGGGGCTGATGTGCCGCCACGAGAGCGAGGTCACCACGCTGCCGAAATCGGTGGGCAAGGTGTAATCCCCGCTGAGCGAGCCGGAGAACGTGGGCGCATAGATCAGGCGGTTGGCGGTATAGTCGAACGGCGTGATCGTGGTGCCGACCAGGCCACCCACCACGAAGCGGCGGAAGTGCGACTGCATCAGCGCCGCCGAAGCCGTGATCTTGAAAGCAGAGCTGACGCGCAGCGACCCGTCGAACTCGATACCCTTGATCAGCGCGCCGCCCGGCACGTTGCTGGTGATCGTCTGGTTGCCGGTGGAGCAGGTGCACGGGATCGTCGTGTTCTGCTGCATGTTCTTGTAATCGGAGATATAGCCGGCCAGGTTGATGTTCAGGCGGTGATCGAACAAGTCGAGCTTGGCGCCCACTTCATAGGAATCGAGCGTTTCGGGCTGGAACGGCTTGGTGGCATAGTTGGCATCGCCCGCGCGCGGGCTGAACCCGCCCGAACGATAGCCGCGCGACCAGCTGGCATAGAGCATCGTCTCGGCATTGGGGCGGAAGTCGATGCCCGCCTTGGGCGTGAATTTCGAGAAGTTGGCCGCGCCGGGCGGGAACGGCGCGCCCAGGAAGCCATTGGCGAGATACTTGTAATCGTGCGACCAGCGCCCGCCGAACGAGATGCGCACCTTGTCGACCACCGCCCAGTTGAAATCGGCAAAGGCGGCATAGCTTTCCGACTTGGCGTTTTCGATCTGCGGCGCGGCATCGAACGTGCAGGGCGGGGTATTGGGCGAGAAGCCGAACACGCGCGAACACTGCTTGAAATCGTACTTGCTGTTGAAATAGAACCCGCCGACGACATAGTCGAAGCCCTGGAACAGATTGCCGGCCGCGCGCAGTTCCTGGCTCCATTGCGTGTAATTCTGTATGCGTTCCACGTAATAGAGATCGGTGGACGATCCGTCGAAATCCTGGGTCTGCCGCTCAGCACTATGGCGCCAGCCGGTGATCGAGGTGAGCTTCACGCCGCCCAGCGAATAGTTCATTTCCAGCGTGGCATCGGGCGCGTGATAGGTGCTCGTCGCGCTCTGGCCGAAGGTGGTGTAGAGGTCGGTGGTGGTGTTGCGGTTGCATTCCTGCGCCGGTTCGAACGCGCAGAACACTTCGCCGGTCTTGGCCAGGTTGCTCACCGCCGGGGCGAAAGACTGGATCACGTTTTCCAGGGTGAATTGCGCCGTGAAATCAGACCCGGCCGGCTTGAACAGCACGGTGCCGCCAAAGCTGTCACCCTTCGATCCGCCATCGGGGCGGTTGAACGTGGCATTGTGATAGAACCCGTCGGTCTGATTGTGGAAATACCACAGCTTCAGGCCCATGGTCTCGCCATTGCCGAAGTTGGCAATCGCCTTGCCCGACCAGGTATTCCACCGGCCATAGGTAAATTCTGCCTTCACGCCGGCGGTCATCGTCGGCTTGCTGCGCGTGATGTTGACCACCCCGCCGATCGTGTTGGCGCCGAACAGCGTGCCTTGCGGGCCGCGCAGCACTTCGATCTGGGCGATGTCGAACGCGTCCTGCAACTGGCCGGTGTTGGTGCCGATGGTCACGCCATCCACCACCACGCCCACGGTGGGCGTCTGGCTCTTTTCGATATCGGCATAAGTCAGGCCGCGGATCGAAAGGTTGGCCGCCTGGGCGCCCGAATTCTGCTGGGTGATGAGCAGGCCCGGCGCCGCGCCCTGCAAATCGCCGATGTTCACCGCAGCCTTGTTTTCCAGCATCGCGGCATTCACCGCGGTGATCGCCACCGGCGTGGTCTGCAGCGATTCCGCGCGGCGGCGGGCGGTGACGATGATCGCGTTGGTATCCTGCGACACCTCCGTGCCGGCCTGCGGCGGTTCAGGCTGCGGCGCGGTCTGTGGATTTGGTGCCTCTTCGGCCAAGGCCAGCCCCGGCATCAGCGGCAAGCTGATTCCGGCCAGAAGCACGCACGCAACACGGTTGCCAAAGCAGCCTTTCATCCTCTCACTCCCCCTAGGATCTTTTTTGGCGAAGGGTTCTTGCCCTTTGATGGTGTGAACCTAGTCGGGTGTGGCCACGCCAACCTACTGCAACAAATCATAGGTGCGTGGTGGCACGATTGGGCCAAGCATTCCGGCCTGTTCGCCCGGCCGGCGCGCAATGCTGGCCAGGGCCCCGCAAGGACTTGGGAGAGACGGATGAACGCTTTGGAAAACCGCCGCTTTATCTTGGCACGCCGCCCCCATGGCACCCCCGCGCGCGACGATTTTCGCCTGGAAAAAACGCCCGTCCCCAGCGCTCCGGAAGGGGGCATGGTGGTGCGCAATCGCTTCGTCTCGCTCGATCCGGCGCAGCGCGGATGGATGGACGATGCGCCCAGCTACATGCCGCCCATCCCCCTGGGCGATGCCGTGCGCGCCACGACCGTTGGCGTGGTGCACGAGTCGCGCAATCCCGATTTCGCTGCGGGCGACTGGGTTCTGGGTCTCAATGCCATCGAAGACTACTCGGTCGTCACCCCGGGCGGCTTTACCAGCAAGATCGACGTGTCGATCGTCGATAGTCCGTCGCGCTATCTTTCCGCCGTGGGTGCCGTGGGGCTGACGGCCTATTTCGGCCTTACCGACGCCGCCGCGCCGCGCAGCGGAGAAACCCTGCTGGTCACCGGCGCGGCCGGTGCGGTGGGTTCGATGGTCGGGCAGATCGGCAAGATCCTGGGCCTGCGCGTGATCGGCATTGCCGGCGGCGCGGAAAAATGCCGCCGCCTGGTGGAAGACTATGGGTTCGACGTGGCGATCGACTACAAAAGCGCGTCCGGCGCCAAGAGCGTGGACGCATTGTCGGCCGAAATCGCCGCAGCAGCCCCCCAGGGCGTGGATATCCTGTTCGAGAATGTCGGCGGTGACGTCATGGACGCGGTTCTGCTGAACCTGGCGCTACACGCGCGCGTGGTGCTGTGCGGGCTGATCAGCGAATACAATGCGCCTGAAAAGATCGGCATCCGCAACTTGTGGCAGGTGATCGTCAAGCAGGCAACGATCAAGGGCTTCCTCATCGCCGGCTACGTGCCGCGCTTTGCAGAAGGTGGCGCCGTGGTGGCGCAATGGACCGGCGAAGACCGCCTGCGCGTGGACGAGGATATCCAGCACGGCCTGGACAACGCCTATGACGCGTTCATGCGCCTGTTTTCCGGCGCCAACACCGGCAAGCTGGTGCTGGCGGTGGATTAAAGTCAGCTGCTTGGGCCCTTCGACGGGCCCAAGCAACACCCCGCTGCCAGCACCCTCAGAATTGCACGCGCTTGGTGTATCCGCCGTCGATCACCACGTTGGTCCCGGTGGTGAACGAAGACGCCGGGCTGGCCAGGAACACCACGCTGCGCGCCACTTCCTCGGGCCCGCCCCAGCGGCCCAGCGCGAACTGCGCCTGCGTGCTGGCATAAAGCTCGGGCATGAGCCCCTCGATCGCTTCCCAATTGCCGCCGGGAAAGCGGATCGGCCCGGGCGACACGCAGTTGACGCGGATGCCCTTGGGGCCCAGCGACTGGCTCAATTGCCCGGCGTGCACCAGCAGCGCGCCTTTGAGCGCATTGTATCCCTGGGGCACGATGAAGGTTTCCACGCCCGCCGTGCTGGCTGTCACGACCACGCTGCCCTCGCCCGATGCGGCCAGCGCGTCTTCCAGCACTTCCACCCCGATCACCAGGCCCATGATGTCGTAATCCAGGCTTTTCTGCCAATCGCCGGTGGCGCCGGCACCACTGGTGGAAATCATCGGCACGAAGATGTCGCAGCCCCCCAGCGCGTCGCGCGCGTCGGCCAGCCAGGCGCGATAGGCATCGTGCCCGCTTTCCATGTCGAACGGGGTGCCCACCACTTTGCCGCTATGTCGAGCAAGTGCAGCGGCGGTTTCGGCCACCTGGTCGGCATTGCGCGAGCAGAAGGCGACATCGGCGCCTTCGGCGGCGAACAGTTCCACCGTGGCGCGGCCGATCCCACGGCTGCCGCCGGTGAGGATCACCTTTTTCCCCTTGAGTCCCAGATCCATGTTCTCGTTCCTTCCACGCGCGAACCGCGCCATGATGCTTGGCTGCAGACTGGCCCATCGCGCGGCGCGCGCTCCACTGCCCTTTTGGAGAGGAATGGCGCGCGACGGCCTGTGATAGCAAGCGGCAACAAACGCCAGGCGGGAGAGCACGATGGGCAGGTTGAACGGCAAGCGCGCCGTGGTTCTGGGCGCGAGCAGCGCAGGCAACATGGGCCAGCATATCGCCCGCCGGTTTCTCGACGAAGGGGCCAGCGTGCTCGTGGCCGGGCGCAAGGAAAGCGTGCTGGCGCAATTCGCCACGGACCACGCCTGCCACTGGGCCGCGTGCGACATCACCAGCGAGGAAAGCCTTGCCGCCATGGCCGACGCCGCCGTGGCCGCGATGGGCGGGATCGACATTGCCGTGAATGCCACGGGCTGGGGCCTGCTCAAGCCGTTCCTGGATACGACGCGCGCGGAATTGGACGCGATCACCGCCCTGCAATACGTGGGCCCGTTCCAGTTCTGCCAGGCGATGATCCGCAAGATGGCGCGCAGCCGCGGCGGCGCGGGCGGCAGCCTGATCCAGATCAGCAGCGCCACGGCGACGATCATGCTCAACGACCACGCCGCCTACATGGGCACCAAAGCCGGAACCGATCACGTGGTGCGCTGCGTGGCGCATGAATTCGGCGAGGAAGGCATTCGCGCCAATTCGATCTCGCCGGGCCTGACCGAAACGCCGATGACGGCTGACGCCAAGGGCGTGCCCGGCCTGTTCGACAGTTTCCTCGCCGGTTATCCCCTGGGCCGCATCGGCACCAGCGACGACATCGCCGCCGCCGCCGTGTTCCTGGCCAGCGACGAATGCTTCATGACCGGGGAAAACCTGCAGGTGAACGGCGGCCTCACGCTGCGCCGCAACCCCACGCGCGAAGAAATGGCCGCCGCGATGGCCGGGGCAGTTTAAGGTTTCGCAGCACCTCCAACACCCTCTTCTGAAGAGGAGGGGGCTTTTGCTTGATACTCCCCCTCCTCTTTAGATGAGGGGGTCGGGGGGTGGTGGATGCCCAAACCCACCCACCCGAACTGGCGCCGCGCGTTTGGCTGCGCTAGGCATGGGGGATGCAAGCGCCCCCCCAAGACGATGCCCCCGGAACCTGGACTTCCCAAGGCGGCCAGCAGGCCACCCGCGCACAGCGGCTGACCGGGCTGGTGGCCATCACGCTGCTGGCACTGGCCGGGTTGTGGACCTTGCGCGCGTTTCTGCCCGCGCTGGGCTGGGGCGTGATCCTGGCGCTCTCGCTCTGGCCGCTGCATGCGGCCGCCGCGCAGCGCTGGCCGCGCGGGCAATCGCTGGTGCTGCCGGCCATCTTCACGCTGCTCGTGCTGCTGATCTTCGTCATCCCCCTGGCCATGGTGGCCAGCGCGGTGATCCATGACAGCATGGCCGTCACCCAATGGCTGGCGCAGGCCCATGCCCAGGGCGTGCCCGTGCCCGCTTTCCTGGCACGCCTGCCCTATGGCGATCATCTCGTCGTCTTGTGGCAACAGACCCTGGCCACGCCCGAGGCCATCGACCGCCTTTCGCATCAGGCGCGCGGCCTTCATTTCACCACCGGCGAAAAGATTCTCGGCCTGGTGGCACATCGGGTGCTGTTGATCAGCTTCATGCTGCTGACGTTGTTTTTCCTGCTGCGCGATGGTGCGCGCGTGGCGCATGGCTTGCGCATCGGCACGCGCCGCGCATTTGGCGAGGCGGGCGTGCGCGTGGTCGATCAGGCGGCGATGGCCGTGCGCGGCACGGTCAACGGGTTGATCATCGTCGGCTTTGGCGAAGGCGTGCTGATGGGCGTGGCCTATGGCCTGGCAGGCGTGGTCCATGCCGCGCTGCTCGGTTTGCTGACCGCGCTGCTCTCGGCCATTCCCCTGGGCGCGGTGGCGGCGGTGGTGCTGGCCGCCGCGCTGCTCGGCGCGGCGGGCCAGGCGGCAGCGGCCGTGGCGGTGCTGGCGTTTGGCGGCATCGTGGTGTTCGTGGCCGACCATTTCGTGCGGCCGGTGTTCATCGGCGGCGCCACGCGGCTGCCGTTCCTGTGGGTGCTGCTTGCCATCCTGGGCGGGATCGAGAGCTGGGGCCTGATCGGCCTGGTGATCGGCCCGGCGCTGATCGCCGTGCTGATGCTGTTGTGGCGCGAATGGGTCGGCGCCCACCAAGGGCCGCTCAACCCGGCGGCAGAGCAACCTCTTCCCGAATAACTGCCGCGATCTGCGCGCGCAGCTGGTCCTTGCGGATCTTGCCCGCTGCCGTGCGCGGCAATTGCGCCACCCATTCGAAGCGCTCGGGAATCTTCTGCCGCGCCAGCCCGCTTTGCGCCACGTGCGCGGCCAGGTCTGCCGCCGTGACGTCTGCCCGCGTGACCACGAACGCGCAAACCCCTTCACCCAGGCGATCGTGGGGCATCGCCACCACCGCGCAGTCGGCCACGGCCGGATGCGTCGCCAGCACCTGCTCGATCTCGGTGGCCGAAATGTTCTCCCCGCCGCGAATGATCAGGTCCTTCTTGCGGCCGGTCACCGTGATGGCGCCATCGGCATCGCGCACCCCCAGGTCACCGGTGCGGAAAAAACCTTGCGCATCGATGGCGGCGGCGGTTTGCGCCGGATCGGCATAGCCGATCATCATCGCCGGCCCGCGCGCCAGGATTTCCCCCTCCTGGCCATCGCCCAGATCGTTGCCGGCATCGTCCACGATGCGCACGGTGTAATCGACGATGCGTCCGTCGGTCTGGCTCGCGCGGTCGGGATTGTCCGGCCAGCCAAAGCTGACCAGCGGCACTTCAGAGCTGCCGAACACGCGGAATGGCGCGCACGCGGCAAAGGCATCGCGCGCGCGGGAAATCACGTCGGGCGCCACGGCCGCGCCGCCACAGGCAAAGAAGCGGAAGCCCGGCAGCGTCTCGCCCGCATCGCGGGCCGCCTGGGCCAGTTCCACCAGAAAGGGCGTGGCCGCCACCGTACCCACCACGCCATGCCGCATGATCAACGCCAGCGCATCCTGCGCATGCCAGCTTTCCATCAGCACCGTGCGCGTGCCCACCACCAGCGGCATTTCCAGCCCGTTGGCATAGCCCGAAACATGCGTGACCGGCGATGGCATCAGCATGGCATCCCCGGCCTTGAGCCCCCAGAATGCCGCGCTCTGGCCGATCACCCGGCCCAGCGTGGCATGGCTGTGCAGCACCCCCTTGGGCCGCCCCGTCGTGCCCGAGGTATAGAGCACCATCTTCACGCCCTGCGGATCGACCGGCACCGCTGCGCTGGGCAACGCGCGCCCGGCCTCTACCAAGGCGGCATAGTCGTCTGGCCCCTGCCCCCGCACGGTGAACACGTGGGCCAGCGCGGGCAGGTCGGGCTTCACCCGCGCGGCCATGGCGACATAGTCCACCTTGCGGAACGTGGTCGGCACGAACAGTGCCCGCGCCACGCAATCGCCCAGCATCACGCGCAATTCCGCGTCGCGATAGATCGGCACGATCGGGTTGATCACCAGGCCCGCCAGCGCACAGGCCAGGTTGATCACCGCCGCCTCGCGCCAATTGGGCAGCTGGAACGCCACCACGTCGCCCGGCCGCAAACCCCGCGCGCGCAGGCTCGCCGCCAGGCTTTGCCCGTCGGCCCACAGCGCGGCAAACGTCAGCGCGCCGGCCTCGTCGATCATGCACGGATCATCGGGCCGCTGGGCGGCGAGGTCTGCCGCGCGATCGGCAATCGTGGTGCTGGGCCACAACCCGCCCTGGGCAAATGCCATCTGGTGCGCGGCGGGAACGGGCGGCCAGGGCAATCCCTGCACTTGGCCCCGCACTTGGCCCTGCCGTGGCGTCGATTCGCGGCTGTTACCCATGATCCTCTCTGCGTCGCCCATCCATCGCTTGTGCGCCGCTTCAAGTGCCCCTGTCCACTTGGCCAAAATAAGAGGAACCTGTCACCTGTCCCAGCTTGGCAAGGCGCTCGGCCTGCGGCAGCCTTGGGCCCGCGAAAGAACAATGCAGGCAGGAGAGGCCGCAGATGAGCAACGAACGGGCCGAGCGGCGCCAGCGGATCGGCGACATCGCCGAGATCATGCTGGATTACGTCGAGCACAACAGCACGTACCAGGCCCAGCAGGTGGCGCGCGTGCGCACGGCCAGCTACACCGATCCCGATCAGTGGAAGGCCGAGATGGAACTGGTGTTCCGCCGCCTGCCGCTGATGCTGGCCTTCACCGCCGAACTGCCCGAACCGGGCAACTACAAGGCGATGGACGCGATGGGGCTGCCGGTCCTGATCGTGCGCGACAAGAGCGGTGCGGTGCGGGCGTTCCTCAACGTCTGTTCGCATCGCGGTGCGCCGGTCGCGTCGGAAGGACATGGCAAGTGCGCCCGCTTCACCTGCAAGTATCATGGCTGGACCTATGGCCAGGACGGCAAGCTGCTGGGCATTTCCGAAAGCGCCAATTTCGGCGACGTGGACAAGGCCGGACTCGCCCTGCGCGCCCTCCCTTGCGAAGAACGCGCAGGGATGATTTTCGTGTCGCTCACGCCCAATGCTCCGCTCGATCTGGATGACTATTTCCAAGGCTTCCTCGACGATTTCGACAGCGCAGGCTTTGCCGACTGGACCTATCTCGGCAGCCGCACGATCGAGGGCGCCAACTGGAAGATCGCGTTCGACGGCTATCTCGAAGGTTATCACTTCGCCTCGCTGCACCCCGAAACGATCGAGCCGCGCACGCCATCCAATCGCATGTTCTATGAAGGGTTCGGCCCTTCGATGCGTATCGGCTTTCCGCAACACCGCATTGCCGAAGCGCTCAAGGACGTCCCGCGCGAGGATTGGGGCGATCAGGAAAACAACGGCTTCGATTTCGTGCGCATCCTCTTTCCCAACGTCTCGGCCTTCCTCGCGCCCGAGATCACGCAAGTGGCCCAGCTGTTTCCCGGGCCGACGCCCGATCGCAACCGCACCGTGCTGCACTACTTGCGCCGCGAGCCGATCCGCGACGAGGCCGACCGCGCCGCGGTGGAGCAGATGATCAACTTCTTCCGCGATGTGACCTACCAGGAAGACTATGTCATCGGCCTGGAAATCCAGAAGGGCCTGGAAAGCGGCGCGCACGACAATCTGGTGTTCGGCCGCAACGAGCGCGGCAACCAATACTTCCACGAATGGCTCAACTGGTACCTGCAGGACGATCCCACCCTGCCCAAGCCGGTGATGTAAGGAGCGCGCCCGCGATGACGGTTCAGGAACTCAAGTCCCGCTATTCGCCCGAATTCGACATGCCCGTGCGCGGCGACACGATCACCGCCGATCGCTATATCTCGCGCGAATGGATGGACAAGGAAGCGCAGAACCTGTGGCCCAAGGTGTGGCACCTGGGCGGGATGCTGGCCGAACTGGAAGAGGAAGGCGATTTCATCCGCCACGATTTCGGCAAGGATTCGATCCTGATGATCGCCCAGGCCGATGGCGGGGTGCGCGCGTTCTACAACAGCTGCCCGCATCGCGGAAACCGCCTGGTGCTGGGCGATGCCGGCCATATGCCGCGCATCACCTGCGGCTATCACGGCTGGCAGTTCACCCCCGATGGCGTGCTGGCCAAAGTGCAGGACCCCGATGATTTTGCTGGCGGCAACCCCTGCGGCAAAGTCCACCTCTCGGAACTGCGCTGCGAAACCTGGGGCCCGTTCGTGTTCTGGTGCATGGACGATGATGTGCCGCCGCTGGCGCAATGGATGGCGCCTTTGCAGGAACGCCTGGCCAACTATGGCCTGGAAAACTGGGTGCGCGTGCTCAAGGTTTCGTGCGACGCCGATTTCAACTGGAAGATCATCCGCGACAATTTCAACGAAAGCTATCACCTCCCCACGATCCATCCCGAACTGGCGACCTTCATCAACGATGGCCTGCCCACGACTTTGTTCGAGATGTATCCCAGTGGCCACAACGCGATGTGGATGATCGGCCATCAGGCAACGACCCGCGTCGATTACCACAGCGCCGAAGTGCCTGCCCCACTCGATGACATCGCCCGCGCCTGGGGCATCGATCCGGCCGATTACCATGGCCACACCGGCGACATTCGCGCCGCCGTGATCGCCGCCAAGCGCAAGCTGGGGCCCGAGCGCGGCTATACCATGTACGAGCACATGACCGACCAGCAGCTGGTGGACTATTTCCACTGCACGCTGTTCCCCAACCTCACGCTCACCATGTCGCCCGAACAGATGCAGGTCTTGCGCACCGAACCGCACCCGACCGATCCGGAAAAGTGCGTGTTCCAGCACTGGTGCCTCTATCCCCCGGTCAAGGGCATGAAAGAGGTGGTCACGCCGGTGGGCACCGTGCCTTTCCGCCACGATGCCGTGGCGCGGCACAGCCGCTATGGCGATGGCGTGTCGCTGGGCTTTGTGGCGGATCAGGACCTGTCCATCGGCACCACGCAGCAGCAAGGCCTCAATTCGCGCGGGTTCAAGGGCTGCATCCTGCCGGGCCAGGAAAAGCGCATCCAGCGCTTCCACGAACTGCTCAACGATTATGTGGCCGGCAAGGGACCGGTGCAGGCCGGATGACCTATCCCGCACCGCCCTGCCCGGCAGACGTGCGCCAAGCATTGGCCGATCTGGTCACCGCCTATGCCATGGCAGTGGACGATATCGGCCATGCCGCCGGCGTCGCCGCGCTGTTCACGCCCGATGGCTGCTATGACCTGACCAGCTTGGGGCTGGGCCAGATCACCGGCCGCGCCGCCATCCAGGCCTTCTTCGAGCAGGCCTTTGGCACGATGGCCAGCAACGCCCATTTCCTCGGCAGTGTGGCGCTGGTGGCCTACGATGGCGCCACCGCCAGCCTCACTGCCTATGGCCACGCCTTCAGCCTGGGCACCGACAGCACGCTGCTGGAAGTCAAAGCGCGCTATGCGTTCGACATGGCGCTGGAAGACGGCGCCTGGCGTATCGCCCGCCTGGGCATGGCCATGTTGCTGCCGCCGGTTTCCACGGCAGGATAAGGCCCCTCCACCACGCCTGCGGCAGGGAGGACCTTGGATCCTCCCCATGCAATGGGGAGGTGGCAGGCCGCAGGCCTGACGGAGGGGCCGGCGGCAAAACGCAACCTCGCACCCCCTCAACTCGCCGCAAAGCGCCACAAACCGTCAGCATCCGTTCACGCGGACAGGCATAGCCCATGTCCATCACAGTGAGTGGATCCTTTCGATGCCCCAACCCATTTCCCGCATCGTGCTTGTTACCAGCGCCGCTGCCGTGGCGGCGCTGCCGATCATGGCCAGCAGCGCCACCGCGCAACAGGCCTATCCGCCATCTGGCTATGACCAGAATGCCGGGTATGACCAGAACCAGGGCTATGATCAGGCGCCCCCGCCCGATTACCGCGACCAGCCGCCGCAGGGTTATGATCAAGGTCCGCCGCCCGGCTATAACCAGGCGCCGCCCCAGGGCTATGCCCAGCCCTATCAGCAGGGCGCGCAGACCACGACAACAACCACCACGACCCGGACGGTCGAGGTCCAGAGCTATGACCAGGGCCCGCCGCCGGGCTACGACGGCACGCGGCCTCCGCCCCCGCCGCCCGGCTATCGCCCCGCCGCGATCGATCAGGTCCAGGCCGAACGGGACGCCCGCTATGCCGCCGATGCCGAAGCCTGGGCGCGCGACAACTGCGTCAAGGCGCGTAGCAATGCCACGGCGGGCGCGGTGATCGGCGGCATCTTTGGCGCGCTGGTCGGGAATGGCCTGTCCAGCCGCCACGATGGCGGCTTCGGCACCCTGGCCGGCGCGGCGGTGGGCGCCGTCGGCGGCGCCGCGATCGGCGGCAGCACGGCCAACCAGACCAGTCCGGGGTGCCCGCCGGGCTTCGTCGTGCGATCGGGCGCAGCGCCCTACAGCTATGACACGGTCTATTTTTCCAACTATTACTACGCCGCGCCGGGCTGGTATCGCCCGTGGGTCTACGTCGGCGATCGCTGGACCTATCGCCCTTATCCGTACCACGATTACTATTACCGCGCCTATCGCCCCTATCACCCCAATGGCTGGGGCGATCGCGGCTATTACGGCCGGCCGGGCTATTATGGTCGTCCCGGCCCTTATGGTCGGCCGGGCGGCTATCGCGGTCCGGGCCACCATTTCTGATGCCTATGCGTGCTGCCGGGATGCCGGCAGCACGCATCCGCTTCAGCTCATGCAATAGCCACCATCCATCATGAATTCGCTGCACGTGACGAAGCTGGCCGCGTCAGAGCAGAGGTAGACCACGCCGCCAGCCATTTCCGCCGGCCGGCCCAGGCGGCCGATCGGATGCGCGGCCACCACGCCCTGCATCGAGACTTCGAGCGAAGGCACCGCGCCCAGATCGACATAGCGCTGCATGATCGATTGCAGCATTGGCGTATCGATCCCGCCGGGATGCACGCTGTTGGCGCGAATGTTGTAGCCCAGCGCGGCAAATTCGGCGCCCATGCATTTCGAGAGCATCTTTACGGCCGCCTTGCTGGTGCAATAGGCGCCGTTGAACGGCGCCCCCTTGATCCCGCCCACGCTGGAAAAGTTGACGATCGAGGCCCCGCTTGCGCGCGCCTTGCCGCCCTCCTTCAACAACGGCAGCAGCGTCTGCACACCGATCACCACGCTTTCCACGTTCACCGCATTGATGCGGCGCCACTCGGCCAGGGGCGTTTCCTCGATGCTGGCCACCACGCTGATGCCGGCGACATTGACCAGCGCATCGAGCCGGCCATATTCGCGACCGACCAGATCGGCCACGGCTTGCCAATCGGCCTCGCTGGTCACGTCATGCGCCAAGGCATGGTCGGCCAGCCCTTCCTCGGGTGCACCCACGTCGGTTGCCACCACCGTGGCGCCGGCCGCCTTCATCGCGCGCACCACTTCGCGGCCGATGCCGCCGCGCGCGCCGGTGACCACGGCCACCACGTTATCGAGTTCAAAAGCCATGGCGTTTTTCCCTATTGTGCGGTCCAGCCGCCATCGATCACCAGTTCGGCCCCGGTCATATAGCTGGCGTCCGCGCTCGCCAGGAACGCCGCCGGGCCGGCCAGTTCCTCCGGCTCGGCCAGGCGGCCGTTGGGCGTGGCCCCTTCCATCGCAGCGACCAGGTCTTCGGGTTTCTGCGCAAAGCCCTTGTCCACCCAGCGCTGGAACCCGGCGTTGAGCAGCGGCGTGCGCACAAAGCCGGGATGCAGCGAATTGGCGCGGATCGGCATGCGCTTGTGCGCGAATTCCACCGCGATGCCCTTGGTGAACAGCCGCACCGCGCCCTTGCTGGCGTTGTAGGCCGAAACCTCGGAATAGCCGACCAAGCCCATGATCGAGCTGACGTTGATGATGCTCGCCCCGCCGGCCACGCCAGCGCCCGATTTCGCCAGGAGCGGAACGAGCGCGCGCGTACCCAGGAACACGCCGTCGACATTGACGGCCATGATCTTGCGCCAGGCCTCAAGCGTCAGGCTTTCGACCGCGCCGGTCAGATCGGTGCCGGCGTTGTTGACCAGCACATGGCAGGCGCCCTTGGCATCCATATGCGCGGCAATGGCGGCCCAGTCGTCCTCACTCGTCACATTGGCGCGCAGATAATCCGCGCCGCCACCGATCGCGGCCAGGGCATCGGCCACGGCCGGACTGTCGGCGGCATCGAGATCGGTCACTGTCACGCTTGCCCCTTCACGGGCAAAGCGCGTGGCGATGGCAAGGCCGATCCCGCGCAAGGCTCCCGTCACCAGGGCAATTCTTCCGGCAAGACGTTCCATGGCCTAAACTCCCATCATGCCGGCGGTGGTGGCGCCGTCGATCGTGATCTCCGCGCCGGAAATGAACGCCGCCTCGTCGCTGGCAAGATAGGCCACCAGGCCGGCCACTTCCTCCACCTGGGCCATGCGATTCATCGGCGCCATGCCTTCATAGATCGCACGCACGGCGGCCGGATCTGGCTGGCTTTCCATGATGTGGCGGATAAGGTCGGTTTCCACCACGCCGGGCAGGATCGCGTTGACGCGGATGCGATAGCGTTTCTGCCCGCAATAGACCGCCGCCGATTTGGCCAGGGCCACCACAGCGGCCTTGGTGGTGGAATACGTCACGTAATTGCCCAAGGGGCGCGCCGCGTTCATCGAGGAATTGACGATGATCGATCCGGTCGCCCCTTCGTTGCGGGCCATGGCGCGGATGGCATGCTGCACCGTCAACATCACACCGGTCTGGTTGACCGCCACGACCTTGTGCCAGCCCTCGATGGTCACGTCCTCGATGCTGGCATCGCCCTGCTCGGTGCCGGCATTGGCAAAGGCGATGTCGAGCCGGCCGTGATCGGCCAGGATCCCCTCGATCAGCGCCGGCCACGCCTCGGCGTCCTCCACGCGATGGGTGGCAAAGCGGCCGCCCACTTCGCGCGCCAGCGCCTCGCCCAGTTCGGCGCGCGATCCGGTGAACACCACATGCGCGCCTTCCGCCGCCAGGCGTCGCACCGCGCCTGCGCCGATCCCGCTGGTGCCGCCGGTTACCAGCGCCACCTTTCCTTCCAGCCTTGTGGCCACGGCCATGCTCTCCCGCGTTTCTGCTCTGGCCTGCGATCATGCCGTGATCAGGGCCAGAGCGAAACCTATGCTTTCAGCAAGGTGACTTGCCGCCGCCCCCCGTCCTAGACCATGCTGGCAAGAATGCCGGGCGGGCGCGATCCGCTAAAATGGCCCGGCGCGAGAGGACAGGACGGCACCGACCATGGCAGCATCCGATACCGCATCCCCCGAAACCATCGCCGATCCCGCGCGGCCAACGCCCGAAAGCTGCGGCTTGCCGGTGAGCGAGGGGATCAGCTGGCTCGAACTCATGGCCCGCGACTCGCGCCCGGCGCCCGATGTCCTGGTCACGCCCAGCTACCAGAATCGCGGCAGCACGCCGATTGCCGCCGCGCGCTATACGTCGGAGCATTTCGCGCAGCTGGAGCGGGAGCGGATGTGGCCACGCGTATGGCAGTTCGCCGCGCGCGAGGAAGACCTGCCCGAGCCGGGCGACTATGTCGTCTATGAAAACGCCGGGCGCAGCTTCCTGATCTCGCGCCAGGACGATGGCAGCGTGCGCGCGATGCACAACGTTTGCCTGCATCGCGGGCGCAAGCTGCGCACGGAGGATGGCAGTGCCGATCGCTTCGTCTGCCCGTTCCACGGCTTTGCCTGGAACAAGGACGGCAGTTTCAACCACATGCCCTGCAAGTGGGACTTTACCCACCTGGATGAAAACAAGCTGTCGCTGCCGCCTGTCGAAGTGGGCCGGTGGGGCGGCTACATCTTCCTGCGCGAGGAGCCGGGCGGGCCAAGCCTCGAAGAATTCCTCGCCCCCCTGCCCGACCATTTCAAGCGCTGGCGGCACGAGGATTGCGTGACCGTCATGTGGGTGGGCAAGGAAGTGCCGGCCAACTGGAAAGTGACGGCCGAAGCCTTCATGGAAGCCTGGCACACCGTGGTCACCCACCCGCAATTGCTGCCGTTCACCGGCGATTGCAACAGCGCCTACTGGACCTGGGGCGATCATGTGAACGTCAACCTGGTGCCGTTCGGCACGATGTCTCCGCACCTCGATCCCAATGGCAAGAGCGAGCAGTGGATCGTCGACCAGTTCGTGAAATACAACGGCCGCAGCGGCGACAACTATGATCCCGCCGCCGATCCCTATGCCGTTTCGGTGCCCGAAGGGATGACCGCGCGCGAGGCGCTGGGCGCGCGCATGCGCGCCGCCTATACCGCGCAGACCGGCTATGACCATGAAGACGCCACCGACGCCGAACTGCTCGACGCGCTGGTCTACAACGTCTTCCCCAACTTTGCGCCGTGGGGCGGGTTCATGCCCAACATCGTCTATCGCTGGCGCCCCGGAAAGACGCCCGATACCTGCATCATGGAAGTGCGCATCCTGATGCGCGTGAAAAAGGGCGAAAAGCACCCGCGCGGCGTGCCGATGAAGTTCCTCACGCTCGACCAGAAATGGACCGAAGCGCCCGAACTCGGCATCCTGGGCGACGTGTTCGAACAGGACATGGACAACCTGCCCTATGTGCAGGAAGGCCTGCATGCGTCCAAGACCGGCCAGGTGCAGCTGGGCAATTACCAGGAAATCCGCATCCGCCAGTTCCAGCAGACACTCGACCGCTATCTGGGCATTGCCGATGGCAGCGATGGGGTGCAAGGATGAGCGAGAGCGGCGAAAGCCACCCGCGCCGCATCAATTGCGTGCTGGTGTGCAGCGGGGTGTGGCACGACATCGATTTTGCCCGGCTCGAACTCTTGAAGCTGCTGGCAGACGATCCCGCCGTGCGCACCCGCGTGTTCGAGGATTACGAGAACGTGGCCGCGATCGAGACGGCCGATATCCTGATCACCTACACCTGCGACATCACGCCCTCGCTCGCCGCGCAGGAAGCCCTGCGCGCCTGGCTGGCGCGCGGTGGGCGCTGGTATGCCCTGCACGGCACCAATTCGGTGCTGCGCCTGCTGGCCGATGGGCCCAATGCCGGCCTGTGGGACGCGCCGCGCTGGGCCCCGCTGTTCATGGACCTCTTGGGCAGCCAGTTCATCAGCCACCCGCCCATCGCGCCCTATCGCGTGGACGTGGCCGATCCCGATCACCCGCTGGTGGCCGGAGTGGAGCCGTTCGAAACGACGGACGAACTCTACCATCTGGAAACCCATGGAGACTTGCACGTCCTGCTCGACACCTGCTGCACCGAGCCGGGCACCGGCTTTGTCGAGGCAGACGCCGCGCCGGGCCGCCATCCGGTGTTCTATATCAAGCACCACGGCGCGGGCGCCGTGCTCTACCTCACGCTCGGCCACTGTCGCGGGCATTATGACCTGCAACCGATGCTGGACTGGTGGCCCAGCGTGGACCGCTGCGCCTGGAACTTGCCGGTGTTCAACGAGCTACTGCGCCGGGGCGTGGCCTGGCTGAAAGAACCGCTTTAGAACGCGATGACAAAAATGTGGGACCGGTTTCTGTCAGGAATTCGGGCGACCACAAATATCCAGGCGTTGTCTATGCCTCCACCAGCGTGCCGATCGCGGGATCCGACCAGCTCGGCTTGCCCGTCTCCACATGGCCGGCATAGCGGCGGCGAAAGCCAGCGGGGCCATCCACGACCAGGTCATACCAGTGGTGGCTGGCCGCCACGGGCACGCGCAAAGTGCGGGTCTGCCCTGCCGCCAGCGTCAGCCGCGCCAGTTCGCGCGGGCCATAGGCCAGGCGCCGCACGGTAAGCGCGAGCGGCGCCATACCGGGGTTAGCCAGGGTGAGCACCACCTGATCGCCGGCCTCTTCCAGCCCGACCCGCGCGGGAGGTGGCAATGGCCCGGCCAGTTCGCGCACAAAGCCGTTCGGCCCGCGCACGGTCAACCGGCACGGTCCCTCGCCCAGCCCAGGCGGACGGTCGCGCAGCGTGGCGCCAGCGGCCACCGTGTAAGTCCACGGGCCGGCACTGCCTGCGCGATCATAGGCCTGGAACACTGCACCCTGGCGGCCGGTGTTGGCAAAGACCAGCTGCCAATCGGCCCCCTCGCCCGCTTCCCGCACGGCCAGGCGATACGGCAGCGCGCGCGCCGGGCGTTGCCCCGGTTCCTGCTGTGGCAGGGCCTGTGCCTGGGGCGGCCGGGGCTGGGGCATGCTGGCCTGGGCCGCCACGCGGGCGCGATAATCGCCGATGGCGGGCATGGCATGCAGCGCGGCGGCATCGGGATCGGCAAAATCGAACATATCTGTCAGATCCCCGGTCACGGCTCGGCGCCAGGGGGAAATATTGGGCTCCATCACGCCAAAGCGCCGCTCCAGAAAGCGGATCACCGAAGTATGATCGGCCACGCCCGAATGCACGAACCCGCCGCGCGTCCAGGGTGACACCACCAGCAGCGGCACGCGGATCCCCAGGCCCACCGGCTCGCCCTTGTAGACTTCGCCGCGCGGGTCCACGCTGGTCAGGCCCTGCTGGCGCGATATTGCCGGCACCGGGCCGGGCACATGGTCGAAAAAGCCGTCGTTCTCGTCATAGTTGATGATCAGCGCGGTCTTGGCCCAGACCTTGGGATTGGCCACCAAGGCTTCCACCAGTCGCGCCGTCAGGCTTTCGCCATAGGCCGGGGTCGCCTCGGGATGCTCGCAATACTTGTAGGGCGCGACGATCCACGAAACCTGCGGCAGCGTATCGGCGGCCACATCCTTGGCAAAGGCGGAAACCAGGTATTGCGCCTGCGACGTGGCGGCGGTTTGCAGGCTGGTGCCCTCAATGAAGGCACGGCCGCGGCGATAGAGCGGCGAGGTGCGCTCCAGCCCGCGAAACTGCGCGAAATAGGCAAGCGAGTTGTCGCCGTAGTTCTCGTATTCCTGATAGACCTGCCAGCTGATGCCCGCCGCCTGCAGCCGTTCGGCATACGTCGTCCAGCGCGAAACGGCGGGGAAATCGGCCTTGTCGCGCGCCATGTCGGCGGTCCAGTTGCCGTCGTCGACATTGTCCACCGCCTGCGCGCGATCATCGCCCACGCTCAGGCCACTGGTGCCGGTGAACAGGAACATGCGATTGGGATTGGTCGGCCCGTGGAGAGAGCAGAAATACTGGTCGGCAATGGTGAACGCGTCGGCCAGGGCATGGTAATAGGGAATGTCGGCGCGCACGAAATGGCCCATCGCCTGGGCCGTCTTGTGCTTGATCCACACGTCGTATTCCGCCCAATCGGCAAAAGCGCCTTTCCAGCTGTGGTCCAGGCTTTTCAGCCCCTGGGCGTTGCTGATCTGTCCATCGAGATGAAATGGCAGCACCGTGCCGGTGCCATCGGGCCCATGGCCATCGGGGGCGGGCTGGTGAAACACGCTGCGCCCGTTGCGCAGCATCAGCGGGCGCGGATCGCCGAACCCGCGCACCCCGCGCAAAGTGCCGTAATAGTGATCGAACGCGCGGTTTTCCTGCATCAGGATGACCACGTGTTCCACATCCGCCAGGGTGCCGGTGCGCCGATTGGCCGGCAGGGCCAAGGCCGTGGCGATCGATGGCGGCAAGGCGCCCGATGCCGCAGCCGCCGCCACCGCTTTGAGGAAAGTGCGGCGCGCGGGCCGATGCGTCATTCGGTTTCCCCAGGGAAAGCATGGGTGCCGGCGCTGCGCCGGCCGGCACCCATCATGGCTTAGAACCGCTTGCGCAGCGTGATCGAGGCCTGGCGCGGCGCCCCTACCAGCATCGATTGCAGCGTGCCGGAAGGATCGGTGAACGCAAGGCCGTTCTCACCCAGCGTGGCGATATACTTCTTGTCGAACAGATTGGTGACATTGCCCTGGATTTCCAGGTTCTTGAGCGGCCCATCGGCGGCGTCGAACTTGTAACCCAGCGACAGGTCCACCAGCACGCGGCCAGCCACGCTGGCATCGTTGGTATAGGTATAATAGCGCTTGGACTGATAGTTGGCACCTACCCGCGCACTGATCACGCCATCGTCATAAGCCACTTCGGCGTTGGCCAGATGCGCCGGAACCGTGGCGACCTGCTTGTCCTTGGTGTGATAGAGCGTGCCGCTCAACACATCGTCATCATAGCGCGCATCGGTGTAGGAATACGAACCATAGAGCGAGAGAGCGCGGGTCAGGTGATAAGTGCCGGCCAGTTCGACACCGTTGGTGGTGACCGAACCCACGTTGGACAGGATCGTGGCGCAGCCCACGATAATCGCGCAGGGCTGGACCGAGAGCAGGCGGTTCTCGAACTTGACGTGATAGCCCGCGATCGAACCCTCGAAATGATCGAGGTGGAAGCGGAAACCGCCTTCGATGGTCTTCGACGTCTCGGGCTTGATGGTATTCTTGATCGCCTGGAAACCGGCCTGGTTGGTCATGAACGGTTCGGTGGTGAAGGCGCGCATGTTCTCGGCATAGCTGACGAACGCTTCGACCGCCGAATTGAAGGTGTAGTTCACGCCGGCCTGGGGCAGGAACAGGTCACGCGCCTTGAGCCGACCCGAAGTATCGCGCGCGGCGGCTGTGGACTGGCTGGCCGGATCGTACTTGTTGTCGACAATAACGCTCAGGCCCTTGAACCCGGCGTTGATCTTGAGATTGTCGGTGGCCTGGAACGTGTCCTGGATGAAGAACTGTCCCGTGGTGATCTTGAAGTTGTACTTGTATTGCAGATAGAATGACCCTTCGGGCCATTCGCGGTTGTCGATGCTCGACGTGGTGCTGTCAGCCAGGCCGAAGAAATTGCGCGCCGTGGTATACTTGTTGGATTCGTACCAGCCGCCCAGTTCGATTTCGTTCTTGGCGATCTTGTAGGTCAGGGCGCCGGTCAGTCCGCCGCGCGCGATCTTGTACGACGTGGCGCGGATCGACAGCGCCGCGCCGCCCGGCGTGGGCGTATAGGGCGTCCACCAGGTGCCGATGCCCTTGTTGTGGTGGTAATAGGGCGAAACGCGCAGCGACAGACCGGGCGCGAGGTCCGCCGTCAGGCTGGCGCCCGCCAGGAAGTCCTTACGCAGGCCATAACCGTTGTAATAGGTATCGTCCGCGCAGATCGTCTGGTCATACCCGGCATAGTTTTCACAATACTTGGAATAGTTGACCAGGTCCGATTGCAGGTTCTTGGCAATCGCCAGGGCCGTCTTGTAGTCGTTGCGAATGTAATCCCAGTTCCAGCCGTATTTCTTCACCAGGGCCGGCGACATATCCATGTAGTCGTCGTCCTTGAAATCGGAATAGTTGGCAAAGGCGGTCAGCTTGGCGCTGGTGCCCAGCGGCACCACGATCTTGCTGTTGACCGACCAGGCCTGCTGCTTGCCCTCGCCCTTCCACTTGGGCGCATCGAGCCACGATCCGCTGACATAGGCCTTCACCCCGCCGCCCAGGTCACCGGTGTTGACGCGGCCGAACAGGCGATAGGCGTTTTCGCTGCCATAGCTGGCCTGGGTATCGACGCCGAAGTCGTCAGTGGGCGTCTGGCTGAAGAACTGCACCGTGCCGCCCAGGTTGGAACTGGACGGCGTATCGAGCGCACCCGAGCCTTGCGCCAGCGTGGAGCTGCCGATGTTTTCCGAAGCGATGGCGCGGCTGATGTGCAGCCCGTTGAAATTGCCATAGCTCATGTCACCCAGCGGCACGCCATCCAGCGTGAAACCAAGCTGGTTCTGGCTGAAGCTGCGCACCGAAAAGCGCGTGGACCATTCGTTGGTGCCCAGCGCATTGGCCGACTGCACCGAAACGCTGGGCAGTTTTTCCAGAACCTTCAATGGGCTGGTGCCAGGCGTCGCGGCCTTGATGTCGATCGCGGTAACGGTCTGCACCTGGCGCGTTTCGCCCCGGCCGAAAACCACAATGGGATTGTCTTCCGTCACGCCTTCGGCGGCATCGACCGCAGGCGCCGTTTGGGCCATGACCGGCGTTGCGCCGCATACCAGAGCAAGGCTGGCGACGCCGGATAAATGCTTATACCGCATATGAATTCCCCCATGTGTTATACCAAACATGATCACGGGAAACGCGGCGTTTTTCGCTTTTGCGGACTCGCCGGATCAGTTCAGCCAGGTCCTCCTGTCAAAAAAGCTAAGCAAAGCGCAACTTATGGTCAACAAACGCTTTGCTTATGGTAGGATGTTGCATCATCCTGACCCGCCGCAATGTCACGACACAGCCACAAATAGGCGATTGCCGAGACCGGCAGCCCGACCAGCATCGAGACGTCTGCCCCGCCCAAAGCGCGCGCTACCGGGCCCGTGAACACGTGCGTGCTGAAAAACGGCACCATCGCCAGGAACCCGGCCAGATAGGCCAGCAAGCCCCGCGCATTCCAGCGGCCATAGATGCCATCGGGATCGAATATCGCCGCGATCGAATAGTGCCCTTTGCGCACCACGTAGAAATCGACCAGGTTGATCGCCGTCCACGGGGTGAAGATGTAGAGCAGGACGGACAGCAACAATTCGTAATCGTGCATGAAGTCTTTCGACGCCGAAAAGGACAGTGCCGAAGCCAGCACCGTGACGATCACCAGCGACACGACGCGTTCGCGGATCGTGCTGCGCAAGGTCATGAACGAATCCGCGATCGACAGCAGCGTGAGCGACGCACCGTAGAAATTGAGCGAGGTGGCGGTGATCAACCCGGCAAAGGCGACGACCAGCAGGACCATGCCGAAGCCGGGCACGATCTGGTCGCCCACCAGGCGCGCGGCAGCGATCACCCCTTCCTGCGGCAGGGCAGCTGCAGCAATGGATCCCACCGCCATCATCCACACGCCGCCCAGCATCGCCCCGCCAAACGTCCACCAGAATGCCGCGCGCACGCCCACTTCCGGGGGAAGATAGCGCGAATAATCCGATACATAGATCGACCAGCTGAGCTGATAGGCGGCCGCTGCAAAGAATTGCAGCAGGAACGGGATCATGACGAAGCGGTGCGGATCGAATTGCCCGGCGGGCAGCGGCACGAGCAGCGCGGCGCCGGCCGTGAACACCGCCAGGATGGCGATCAGGGCGAAAGCCAGCGTGCGTTGCGCGCGGTGGATCAGGTCATAGCCGATCAGCGCCACGCCCATCGCCAGGACGGTGAAAACCGCCATGGTCGGGCGCGGTGGCAAGCCTGCCAGCTCGTGCACGGTCTGTGCCGCCAGCACCTGGTTGAACGCGTTGTAGCCCACGTAAGTGATCAGCGCGACGACCCAGACCAGCAACGCCCCGCGATAGCCGAATTGCGGGCGCGACTGGATCATCTGCGGCAGGCCCAGTTGCGGCCCCTGCGCCGCGTGGAACGCCATGAAGAACGTGCCGAGTGCACAGCCCCCGACGATCGCGGCCAGCGACCAGAACAGGTTGAGCCCCATGGCAATCCCCAGCGCGCCGGTGGCCAGCGTAGCCAGGTGCGCGTCGCCGGCAAACCACACCGGCCACAGATGCCAGACTTTGCCGTGCCGCTCGCTCAAGGGCACGAAATCAATCGAGTGCGCTTCGATTTTGGAGCGCGAAACCGGTTGGCTGGACATGGCCCATTTCCCCCCATCTGGCGGGTCGTGCCTATGCACGCCCGTGTGTACACGCGATGCTGGGGGGCTGGGCCGGGGCCTGCAAGGGGGAAATGTGACCCCGTCAATCGCCCGCCACAGCCGTGGCAAAGCGCGTGCCGCGCCGCGCCGCCGTGGCTGTCAGGCCAAACGCGCGGCGCAGTTCGCGCGTCAGCGCCGAAGCCGAATCGAACCCCGTGGCCAGCGCCACGTCGAGCACGCGCATGTCGGTGGTTTCCAGCAGCACGCGCGCCCGCTCCAGCCGCAGCCGGCGGTAGTGGCGCTGCGGCGTCAGCCCCAGGTGTGCCACGAACAGCCGCTCCAACTGGCGCACCCCCACCCCGGCGCGGCGGGCGAGCTGCGCCGAAGGCAGCGGGCCGTCGAGATGCGCCTCCATCGTCGCCACGGCGCGCAGCACGTGGGGATCGCGGATGGCCAGGCGCTGGCCGGCCGCCATGCGCTGGCCCTCGCCGGCCGGGCGGATGCGCTCGTGGATGAACTGTTCCGCCACGGCATTGGCAAAGGCCACGCCGTGGGCCCGCGCGATGCGCTCGAGCATCATGTCGAGCGCGGCGGTGCCCCCGGCGCAGGTGAACAGCCGCTCGCTCAGCGTGTAGAGCGCGTCGGCCACGGCGATCTGCGGCCAGGTCTCTCGGAAATGGCTTTCCGCTTCCCAGTGGATCGCCACCGGGCCGGGCCCGGCCACGCCCGCCTGAGCCAAGAGCACGATGCCCGTGTCGATCGCGCCGAACCGACCGCCGCCCCGGCCATAGCGGCGCAGCGCCGCAAGCCCGGCCCGCCCAAGGCCGCGTTCGGGGTGGAACCCGGCGCACACGATCAGCGTGCCGGGCGGAACGAGCGCCTCAAGCGGCGCATCGACCACCACGCGCATCCCGCTCGACGCCGCCACCGGCTGCCCGTCGGCGGAATGCAAGCGCCAGGCAAACAGCGGCTGCGCGGCCAGGCGATTGGCCACGCGCAGCGGCTCCACCGTGGAAAAGAAAGCCAGCGCAGAGAAGCCCTCCACCAGCAGGAAATCGATTCGTTCAGGCGCGATGGTCATCGCTAACCAGGAAAACACGTGGCGTCGGAAATTGCACGATCAGTGTCGTTTTTCGCATGAAATATTTTGCCGGGCTGCATCACACTGCGTGCATCATCACTGCCGCATCACCATTGGGGGTTTCGATGCAAAGCGAAGTGTTCATCACCTGCGCCGTCACCGGTTCCGGCGACACCGCCAGCCGCCATCCGGCGCTGCCGATCACGCCCGAACAGATCGCCAATGCCTCGATCGAGGCAGCCCGGGCCGGCGCGGCAATCGCCCACATCCACGTGCGCGATCCGCAGACCGGCCAGGCCAGCCGCGACGTTGCGCTCTACCGCGAAGTGGTCGAACGCATTCGCGCTTCGGACACCGACGTGATCATCAACCTCACCGCCGGCATGGGCGGCGACGTGGTGTTCGGTTCGGGCGAGCATCCCCTGCCGCTCAACCCGCAAGGCACCGACATGGTCGGCCCGATGGAGCGGCTTGCCCACGTGGTCGAACTGCTGCCGGAAATCTGCACGCTCGATTGCGGGACGATGAATTTCTCGCTGGGCGACTATGTCATGACCAACACGCCCAGCCACTTGCGCGCGATGGCTGCCAAGGTCCAGGAACTGGGCGTGCGGCCCGAACTCGAAGTGTTCGATTTCGGGCACCTGGTCTTCGTGAAGGACCTGATCAAGGAAGGCCTGCTCGATGATCCGGTGATGATCCAGCTGTGCCTGGGCATTCCCTATGGCGCACCCGACGATCCGGGCACGACCATGGCCATGGTCAACCAGTTACCTGCCGGCGCCACGTTCTCCGCCTTTTCGATCGGATCGCGGCAATTGCCGTTCGTGGCCATGGCGGTGCTGGCCGGTGGCAACGTGCGCGTGGGCCTAGAAGACAACCTCTATCTCTCGCGCGGGGTCAAGGCGTCGAACGCCGATCTCGTCACCCGCGCCCGCACCATCATCGAGGCGATGAACGTGCGGGTGATGGGTCCGGCCGAGGTGCGCGAGAAGCTCAAGCTGAAGAAGGTGCGCTAATGGCAGTGCAGGATATTGCCCGCGCCGGGCTGGTCGGCGGCGGGGTAATCGGTGCAGGCTGGGCGGCGCGCATGCTGCTCAACGGCATCGACGTGGCGATCTTCGATCCCGATCCCGAGATCGAGCGCAAGGTGACGACCGTGCTGGCTGCCGCGCGCCGCGCCTGGGACAAGCTGGTGCCCGGCGCCCTGCCGCCGCAAGGCCACCTGCGCCTGGCGGCAAGCGTGGAAGACGCGGTGGCCGATGCCGATTTCGTGCAGGAAAGCCTGCCCGAACGCGAAGACCTGAAGATCGAGATTCTGGCGCGCATCGATGCGGCCACCCGGCCCGATGTGATCATCGGTTCGTCCACCTCGGGCCTTTTGCCCACTCGCCTGCAATCGGGCATGGCCCATCCTGAACGGCTGGTCGTGGGTCATCCCTTCAACCCGGTATACCTCCTGCCGTTGGTTGAAATCTGCGGCGGCGCCCAGACCTCAGCCCAAACCCGGGAACGCGCCGCCGCCTTCTATACCGCGATCGGCATGCACCCGTTGCATGTGCGCAAGGAAATCGACGGTTTCATCGCCGACCGACTGCTGGAAGCCTTGTGGCGCGAGGCGCTGTGGCTGGTCAACGACGGCGTGGCCACGACCGAAGAGATCGACGACGCGGTGCGCTTTGGCGCGGGGCTGCGCTGGTCGTTCATGGGTACGTTCCTGATCTATCGCATGGCCGGGGGCGAAGCGGGCATGCGCCACTTCCTGGCCCAGTTCGGCCCCGCGCTGAAACTGCCGTGGACCAAGCTGGAAGCGCCCGAGCTGACGCAGGACCTGATCGACACGGTTGCCACCCAATCCGACGACCAGTCCGCCGGCATCTCCATCCGCGACCTGGAACGCCAACGCGACGATTGCCTGATCGCGGTGCTTTCGGGCCTGCGCGGGCAGGATTACGGCGCCGGGCAGACGCTGGCCGCCTATGCCCGTCGCCTGATGGAACATGCGCCGGCCCCGCTGGGCAGTGCGCCGGACGAACACCGCCCGCTGGCGCTGCACAGCACCGACGTGCCGCCCGACTGGATCGACTACAACGGCCATATGACCGAGCACCGCTATCTCCAGGTGTTCGGCGACACGACCGACGCGCTGCTGCGCCACATCGGCGTGGACGCGGCCTATCTGGCCAGCGAAGGCAGCTGGTTCACCGTGGAAACCCACATCCGCCACTTGGGCGAAACCCATGCCGGAGACCGGTTGATCGCCAGCACCCAGGTGCTCGGCGCCGATGCCAAGCGCGCGCATGTGTTCCACAGCCTGTTTCGCAGCCGGGACGGGCAACTGGTGGCCACGGCCGAACAGATGCTGCTGCATGTGGCCAAGGCAACGGGCCGCACTGGCCCAGCCACGGGGGTGCCGGCGCAACGCATGGCCGCGCTGGCCAGCGCGCAGGCCGTTCTGCCGGTGCCCGATGGCGCCGGCCGCCGCATCGCCCTGGGTTGAGAGGAGACAAATGCCATGCGCCGCCTGATGATAGCACTTCTTCTGGCGGCCACGGTCGCCCAGCCGGCAACCGCTAAGGCGCCGGCATCGCCGGCTGCACCCGCCCTGCCCGATCGCTTCGATGATTTCGGCCCGGCGGTGCAGGCCCTCACCCTGCCTTCGGGCCGCGTGGTCCATTTCAGCGACACCGGCGATCTGGGCGGGCGCAGCGTGCTGTTCATCGGCGGCACCGGCACCAGCGCGCGCGCCAGCGGGATGACCGATTTCCTCAAGAGCCTGCGCGTGGCGCTGAAACTGCGGTTCATCACCGTGGAGCGCAACGGCTTTGGCGACACCGCCTATCAACCGGGGTGGACTTATGGCGATTATGCCGGCGAAGTGCGCGCCGTGCTCGATCACCTGGGTGTGCGCCGCTTTGCCGGCGTCGCGATTTCGGGCGGTGGGCCCTACATGGCCGCGGTGGCCGGCGCGCTGCCCGATCGGGTGATCAGCCTGCACATGCTGGCCACAGCCGCCACCAACCCACATGGCAAGCAATGCGGCGTGCCGCTGGCCGCCCTCGCGCAGTCACTGACGAACCAGGTGCAGAACCCGCAGGCCTGGTGGGGCTTTCCTGCCACCAGCCCCACCCATGGCATCCCCGGCTTTGCCGATCGCGCGTTCGAGGAAGGGGCGCGCACCTTCTTCATTCGCGGGCAGATGGGCGATCCCTTGCCCGAAGCGGCGGAAATGCAGCGCTATTGCGGGCCGGCGCCCGATGTATCGGCGGTCAAGGCGCCGGTGCACATCTTCCAGGGCGGGGCCGATCCGTTGGTCACGCTGGACCAGGCGGAATATTGGCACAGCCATTTCCCCAACGTGGTGGCCTTCCGCGTCTATCCCGGCGAAGCGCACGACGTGCAGTATCGCCACTGGGACCAGGTCCTGATCGAACTAGCGGGCATTTCGGGCAAGACGGTGGTCTGCCAGGGCGGCCACAGCACGGCCCTGCCCGACAGCGCCGCCAAGGTGGCGCTGGCCAAGGGCGCAAGCCTGGGGCTGTGTGCTTGGACCGCGAAGCCTTAAGAGGCGTGGCAAATTCTAATGTTCGGGTTCGCCCAACATCTGCCGTCGCCCCGTGCTTGACACGGGGCTTGGCTACTTTGCGTTCTCGCCTTGCGGCGCGGTCACTGGGTACCACTGGTCCCAGATATCCAGCCAATCGGGATTATACGCCTCGATCAATGCAAATTTCCATTCCCGGCACCGTTTTTTGACCAGTTTCTTACGAGCAATCGCGGGTTCGATTTCCGTGTGCCGCTCGGCATTGACCAGCCTTGTCTTGCCAAAGTCCTTTGCGTGGATCGAGCCATGACCCTCGCGATGCTGTCATACGCGTCGGATCGGGTCGGATGTGACACCTATATAAATTCCGCCGCGATAGCGGTCGCCATGATGTAAGCCCAGCCGCCGTTTTCCATTCTGCCAGCATGCCAAAGGCAAGGTCGCAAGGGAAGCCAAGCCCCGTGTCAAGCACGGGGCGACGGGTAGCCTGTTCAACAGTGTCAGTTTCCCATCCAGATTTCGACAAACCCGAGCATCAGGAAACGCGGCTTTGCGGACATCACCGATGCTTGAACGTCCAGCTGCGATCTTCCCCCGGTTCGTCGTTAAAAAGATAACGAATGCCGTCGATGCTGCCGTTCGGCCAAACCACCAACTCGCGTTCGTTAATGAACTCAGTCTCTATTGTGTCCCCCATAGCAGGGCCCTCCCAAATGAGAGTCAGCCTGTCGCCAGGCTCTAATTCGAAGCACTGGGGCCGAGGCTCAACGGACACGTAAATTGGGCCATCCTTGCGGTTTACGAACGTTTGCTGGGTTTGCGCCATGGTTTAGGTCTAAGGCTGCGCAGCGCTGTCGCCAATGCCCGCTTCCCACCCAATTTCAGCCGTTTCTCCTCGTCATTCCCGCGAAGGCGGGAATCCAGCGACTTGCGGCGCGACAAGCACAGCCGCCGGGTTTTGATGCCAGGGCTCCCCACCACTTCCGGTCTTTCCCGAACCGCTGAATTTGTCCACGCCGCCTAGCGCCACGAGCTGTCGTCGCGCGGCAGGCGGCCGTGGTCGTCGACCACGCGCACCTGATGCGGCGGCTCCGCGCTCCAGCGCCAGAACACCAGGTTGCGGTCCTGCGGGCCGGCGCGATGGGCGAAGCTGGGCACGATCGCACCGGCAGCGCCCAGGTCGATCAGGCGCCGCGCCAGCGCCCAGGTTGGCGGCACTTGCCCGCGATCGGCCAGGTCTTCCCAGGCACAGGCCAGGTCCACCGGCGCCACACCCAAGGCATCCAAGCTGGCCGCATCGGTCAGATCGACCAGATCGGCGCAGTCCACGTCATAGGAACACAGCGTCAGCGGCTGCGCCTTGAAGGCAAAGCCCTGCTGCGCTTCTGCCCAGGCCGTCTCTGGCCGCAGCGCAGTATAGAGCGCGGGCGTGCCCACGGGATTGAACCGCCCGCCATGGCGCGCCGCGCCTTCGCCCGAAACCGGATCGAACGCCCAGCGCGGATGGTGCGCGCGATAGACCGCGCCCACCAGCTTGCTCCTGGGCAGGGTCAAGCAAATCCGCCCTCGGCAATACGGCTGAGATAACGCTTCACCGCCTCGCCCCGCCCGGCATGGACCAAGTCCTCGGCGGTCTGGTCCCCGAACGAGGGCAAGGGCTGCGAGCGATACCAGGCAAAGGCGGCCAGTTCCGATCCCGCCCACGGGATCACGCGGTTGACGATTTCCACCATGTCACGCAGCCGCTTCTGCGTGGCGGGCGAAGCCACGCGGCTGGCCTTGGACACGCTGTCGCGCGACAAGCCCAGCGCCTGCGCCAGTTCGGTCTTGGTGATGCGCAACCGGCCCGAGACGACATCGGGCGAAACCGCCCCGCCTTGCCCCACCACATCAACCAGAAACGCCGTTGCCACGCCTGCCTCACCAAATGCCGCTATAATGGGGCAATATACGCGGCTTTCGGGTTTTTACAAGGCGAGGTTGCGAAGGTCCTGCACTACCCCGCATACCGCTCCAGAAAAGCCCGCGTCACGCCGTTGGTCCAGCCAAACCCATCCTGCAGCGGATATTCCCCGCCGCCGCCGGGCGCGTGGGTCTCCACGTCGTATTTTTCCAGCATCTTGCCCGTATCGTCATAGGCGGCCTGCACTGTTGCCAGCCAGGAACGCGCGATCGTCGCGGCCAGATCGGTCTCGCCATAGCGGGCCAGGCCTTCGTGGGCGATCCATTGCAGCGGCGCCCAGCCGTTGGGATCGTCCCACTGCTGCCCGGTGCGCAAGGGCGTGGTGCGCAGGCCCCCCGGCGCCAGCAGCTGCGCCCGCACCAGCCTGGCCACCGCTTGCGCCTGGTCGGGCCGCGCCAGCCCCACGAACAGGGGATAGAGCGTCGCCGCCGAAACGCGCGGCGTGGGCCTGGCGCTTTCACGATCCCAATCGGCAAAGCGGCCCTGGCGTTGCACCCACAACCAGCGCTGGATCGCGCGGCCGCGCGCGGCGGCCTGGGCCGCGAAATCCGTGGCACAGGCCTTGTCCCCGGCCTGCGCACAGCGCCGGGCAATGGCGGTCTCTTGCGCCCAAAGCAGGCTGTTGAGATCGACCGGCACGATCTGCGTGGTGCGGATCGTTTCCAGGCGGGCGGGATCGGCCAGCCAGCGAGAGGAATAGTCCCACCCGCTTTCCGCCCCGGCGCGCAGGTCCGTATAGACATCGGCCGCCGGCCGGCCCGAGGCGCGCGCCGTGGCCACGTCCTCGCGCCAGGATTCATCGCGCGGGCCGGGCGCATCGTCCCAATAGCGGTTGAGCAGGCTGCCATCAGGCATGCGCACCACGCGCGCCGCAGCGCCGCTTTTGCGCGCGGCGGGTGCGCCCTTCATCCAGAAGGCATGTTCGGCCCGCAGCGCGGCCAGATGCCGCGCCGCCGTGGCGGCATCCTGGCGCGGATCGAGATCGGCCATCAGCGCCAGGAACGGCGGCTGCGAGCGGCCGAGGTAATAGGTGCGCGTGCCATTGGGCACGAAGCCATAGCGGGACACCAGGCTATCGAAATCGTCGAGCATCCCCGCAATCAGCTGGTCCTGCCCATCGGCTTTCAGGCCCAGCATGGTGAAATAGCTGTCCCAGTAATAGATCTCGCGAAAGCGGCCGCCCGGCACGACATAGGGCTGCGGCATGGCGAGCGCCGACGAACCGGGCGGCGGGGTGAATGCAGGGCGCGTCAGTTGCGGCCAGAGTGCAGCGATATGGGCGCGCAACGACGGCTTGGCGCCCGGCTCGGCCGGCACGACAAAATGCTTGTCGACGAAGGCGCGCAGGGCATCGGCGCCCTGCGGCTGCTCCGCCCGCCAGGCGGCAAGGATCGCCTCTGGCGCCTCGCGCGGGGTGGCGTCGGCAAAGGTCTTGCTGTCGGGGAACACCTTGGCCGCCTGCACCGCTTCGAACAGCGGGCCGAACAGCACTTGCGGCGGCGTTGGCGGCGGGGCGGGCGGCGGGGCTGTCTGCGCCATGGTGGCCAGCGCCACCAGGCCGAGCAGCAGCGCGCGCGCTTTCATCGTGCGCCCTGCAATTGCGCCGCGCTCTTGGCGATCGCCGCGCGCACGGCATCGAGGTGGCGCAGGTTGTCCGCCGCGCTCATGCTGTCCAGCATCGGGTTGTGGCCTTGCGCGCGCAGACCCTGCCCGGTCATCACCGCAAACCAGCTCGCATCGCGGAACAGGTCTTCCTGGCGCAGCATCAGCCGCCCGCTGCCCAGGAAATGGTCCACCTTGTAGGCCAGCGTTGCGGGCAGGTCGGCCGCCTGGCAGGCCTGCCACATCGGCTCGTTGCGGCCCTTGGTGAAATGATAGTGCAGCACCAGGAAATCGCGCACGTCTTCCATCTCCTGCGCGAACACGCGGTTGTATTGCTCTGCCAGCAATGTGGCACAGTCCTGTCTGGGAAACAGCGAAAGCAGCTTTCCGATCCCGGTCTGGATCAAATGGATGCTGGTCGATTCCAGCGGTTCGAGGAAACCGCTGGACAGGCCGATCGCCACGACATTGCCGATCCACGCCTGGCGGCGCCGGCCGGGGGTGAAGCGGATCAGGCGCGGATCGGCCGTGGGCGTGCCGATCGCCGCCAAGAGGTCGCTTCGCGCCGCCTCTGCATCCTGGAACTTGCTGGAAAAGACATAGCCATTGCCCACGCGATGCTGCAGCGGAATGCGCCAGCGCCAGCCCGCCTGCGCCGCCGTGGCCGTGGTATAAAGCGGCGGCGCGGCATCGGCTGCCGTCGGCGCGGCCCAGGCGCTGTCGCAGGGCAGCCAGTGCGACCAATCCTCGAACCCGGCGTGCATCTGCCCTTCGATCAAAAGGCCGCCCAGGCCCGAGCAATCGATGAACAGGTCCGCCGCCACGCGCTCGCCCCGCTCGGTCGTCAACGCCTGGATGAACCCGGTCTGCCCGTCCTGCTCGATCCGGGTCACCCGTCCTTCGTGGCGTCGCACGCCGCGTTCCTCGGCCATGCGGCGCAGGAACGCAGCATAGAGTCCGGCGTCGAAGTGATAGGCATGGCCCAGCGTCGAGAGCAACGAGCGCGGATCGCCGTTACTCCGTGCAAAGACCCCGGCGCGCGCCATTTGCGTGGTAAGCGAGAACTGCTCGATATCCAGGGCATGCCCGCCGTTCCACGCGCGGATCAGCCGGTGCGGCAGCATCTGCGCATCGCCGGGCAGGCCATAGGTGCCGAACGGGTGGAAATAGGCGCTGCCCTCCCCCTGCCAGCCGCGAAACTCGATGCCCAGTTTCCAGGTCGCGCCGGTCTCGGCGATGAACGCGGCTTCGTCCAGGCCGATCAGCTGGTTGAACCAGTGGATCGTGGGGATCGTCGCCTCGCCCACGCCGATCGTGCCGATCGCGTCGGATTCGATCAGCGCAATCGCCACGCCTTGTGCGGAAAGCGCCTTGGACAAGGCGGCCGCCGTCATCCACCCAGCGGTGCCTCCGCCCAGGATGGCCACGCTGCGGATGGGCGCCGCGCTCATCGCTGGCCGCAGCCGTTGACGCCCGGCGCCGGACGCTTGAGCGCTAGGTAAACCGTGCTCCACAATTGCGCCGCGTTGGATTCATCGGCATCGCCGCCACGCGCGCCGAACGCTTCCACCTTGTAGCGCCCGCCGGCATAGCTCCACGACCACAGCTCGGAGCTTTGCACCGCGCGGCTGGCGTCGATCCCGCGCCACAGCGCCGCCTGCGCTGTGCGCACCCGCGCGCAGACCGGGGCGGGCAGATCGGCCCGCGCCGCCTGCCGCGCCAGGCCAGCCGCCGCCAGGGCCTGATGCCACGACCACACCACCGTGCCGTGATAGGCATTGCGGCCAAAGCGTGCCTGCAAGGCCGGCGGGGCCAGCGCAGGATCGGCCACCACCATGCCCGCCCCGGTCATCAACCCGGCGGGAAAGGGCCGCGCCATGGTATCGGCGGCCAGCATGACCTGATCGGCATCGGGGCTGCCCATCAGCAGGGCAAAGCCTTCGTCGGAATGGAGTATCGGGACCGGCTGCCCCGCGCCATCAAGCGCGATGGCGTGATAACGCAGCGGCTGGTTGCCCAGCGCGGCCAGCGCGGGCGTGGCCGGCACGCCTTCGGCCTTGGCATAGGCGCCCACTTGCGCCCGCGCCGTGGCCGCAGGCACGCTTTGCAGGAACAGGCGCGGCGCCGCTTCGTGCCAGACCTTGGCCATCTGCGGCAGGCGCGCGAGCATCGCCCGGTCCTGTGGCGTGGCATAGGCATCGAGCAACCCGGCCCGCGCCATCGCGGCGGCGGCATCGAGCGCGGCGGGCACCAGCACGGCGTTGACATCGTAAGGATAGCGTCCGCCGCCCAGGCCATCGTTGCTGTCGCGCCATTCGCCCGCATCCATGCCGGGCTTGAGCGCGATGAGGTGCTGCCAACGCGGATCGCGGGCAAAGGCATCTGCCGCCTGCGCCACATGGCGCAGGTTGGCCATCAGCGCGGCGCCCAGCGCCTTGTCCCCGTCGCGCTCGGCCAGGAAGGTGCCCGCGCGGGCTGCCCCACGCTGATCATCCACCAGCCAGGCCCGCGCCACCGGGGCCAGCAGAAAGGCGCTGTCGATCATCGCATAGTTGTAGGTCGGCGCATCGCTCGGCCCTTCGCCCGCTTTCAGATGGTCGAGCACGGCAAATTCGCCGATATCTTCCTCGTGCGCGACATTGCCATCGGCCGACAGGCGGGTGAGCACCGAGCGCAAGCCCGTTTCCACCGCCGGCGGCGTCAACACCGGCATCAGCAGGCGCACCGACATGAGCGTGTCCCGTCCGAAATAGGTGTTGAACCGCCAGGAACCGGCCAGGAACTTCTCATGATAGCTCAGGAATTGCAACGCGCGCCGCGCCGCCGGATCGGCCGCCGCCTGGGGCGTGAGCAGGGTTTGCGACGTGTAGGGCGTCAGCGCGGGATCGCCGCTCAAGGCGGTGATCGCCACAGCGATGCGCCCATCGGCGCCGGCCACGATCGCACCATCGACCAGGCGCCCGTGGGTGACGGTCAGGGCCAGCCGATAGCCTGCCTTGCCGTCCAGCCGGTCGCGCTGCCATACCACGCTTTGCCCGGCGATCGTCGGCGCTACCAGCACCTCCTGCGGCGCCGTGCCGAGCGCCTGGTAGTCGCGCAGCACGCGCACGCTGGACAGCACGGCCTGCTTGAGATCCAGCCGCAGCGCAGCGATCCGGGCGGAAAGGCGCACGCCGCGCAACGGGCGGCCCTGGGCATCGGCTTCATGGATCGGCACCGGCGGCGTGGTGATCGCCCATTGCGCCGGCTTGGCAATCCTGCCGAACCACAGGCCCACCCCGCTGTTGCCCGCGGGAAACGCCACGATCAGGCGCGGATCAGTCCCCGAGCGCAGCAGCACATGCGCTGCCACATCGCCCTCTTGCACGAAGGTGTTGAGATTGAGCCCCTCCTGCAACACCGGTGCCGGTGCGGCCCCGGCCAGAAACAGCAAGGCCAGCGGGGCCAGCACGCGAGAGGGGATCATGGGGACTCCTGTAAGGAAAAGACGTTGGCCTCTAAATCTCCATCCGCCGCCCCGGGCTTGACCCGGGGTCCCGCTTTTTCCTGCAGCGTTACGCCAAGCTCCAAGAAGTGGGCCCCCGGATCAAGTCCGGGGTGACGAAAGGATCAACAACACGAAAGAGAAGGGGGTGCGCCGGGGGCCATGGGAGGGCAGCCCCCGGCGCGGGGGGGACGTCAGAACCGATAGGTGAGCGACGCCATGGCGTTGCGCCCGGCGATCGCGCGGCCATAGAAATAGCCGTTGACGATCGTCTGGGTCTGGCCCTGGCGCGGGTTGCCTTCGGTAAAGCCCTTGGCGTTGGTCAGGTTGTCCACGCTCACCGCCAGGTTCAACTGGTCGCTCAGGTTGAGATTGGTGCCGATGGTGAACACGCTATAGCTGGGCAGGGCCACGCCATTGCCTGCGTCGGCAAAGATCTTGCCCACGTATTTCCACCGGCCATAAATCTCGCCAAGCCCATGGGGCAGCGTGAAGGTGGGCGTGACGGTGAGCAGCTTTTTCGGCGTGCGTTCCGGCGTATTGCCTTCGTATTGCGTCTGGGCGGCGCCATCGAAGCGCAGGTTGTTGAGGCGCGGCACCTGGTAGACGCCCGTGGCCGTGATGGTGAAGTACCGCGTCGGCCGCACTTCGGCATCGAGTTGCACCCCGTTGGTGGTGTTGTTGGCCAAAGCGTTGACGGCATTGGCCGGGTCCGACGGATTGATGAACTGGTACGACTGGTTCTTGAACAAGGTGCGGAAGCCGACGATCGAGGCCGAGAGGAACGAAGTGCGCAGCCGCACCCCGCCTTCATAGAGCGTGAGATCGGTGGGCGCGTGCGTGCCGCCGGTGTCACCGCCGTTGGTCTGGAAACCCTTGGCCCCGCGCAGATAGAGCGAGACGTTGGGCGTCAGTTCGTAGTTGATCCCGGCGGTATAGGCCCAGTCGTGATAGCTCGCGGCATAGCGGGTATAGGTGCCGTCAAACGTGCTGCCCACGTCCTGCGCCAGGCCCGGCGTGCCGGCCGGCACCGCTTCATTCACGGTGGCGGTGTTGCCGATGTTCACCGCCACGTGCTGGTGTTCGTACCGCGCGCCAAAGTCGATGTGCAGCTTGTCGTTGATGGTCAGTTCGTCGTTGAAATAGCCCGACAGGCTTTCGACGTGATCGTTGTAGATCCCCTGGCCCCAGTTGCCATAGCTGAGCATGCCGTTGTTGGTGAGCTGGCCCAGCACTTCGCCACCCGCGCTCAGCGCCACCACGTCATAGATGTGCGAATTGTTGCGCACGTCGTTGATCAGCGTGGCCACGGCCGACTGGTCGTTGCGATGCTTCACGTCGTAATACATGCCGCCCACGGTCAGCGAGTTCTGGATCGCATCGCTGCGGGCGTCCCAGGTCACGCCAAAGTTGCTGCCAAAATCCTTGGTCGAGAGCGTCTGGTGGTTGAGCACGGTCTGCTGCAGCAGGCCATTGCCGTTGAGCGCGTTGAGCGTGGCCGTGTCCGACGCGGCGATGACCTTGCCGGTCAGCGTATCGCGAATGCCGAACTGCGCCGTGCCGGGAAAGGCCGCCGCGCCCGCCGTCAGCGTGCTGGCGATCGGCGAATTGCCCGGCGTCAGGTAATCCACCGCCGAAGCGAGGCCCGCCGTGCCCGAGCCGCTGCCCGGGAAGATGCCGTTGAAATCATAATTGCCATCAAGATAGCGCGCACGGGCAAACAGCTTCACGCCATCGGCCAGCGGCTTTTCCATGTCGATGCGATAGGTCCACGAGGTGGTGTGGATGCCATCCTTGCCGCTGAAGGTGCGCAGGCGATTGCCCGTAGCCGAGGCATCGGGCACCGCGATCGAACGGAACGCCTCACCCAGGATGTTGTCGTATTTCAGGTCGGTGCCCGGCACGCTGCCGATCTTGCCCGACGAATCCACGGCAAAGGGCATGTCGGCATAATAGGGATCGCGCTCGTCGCGGCGCTGCAGCGTCAGGCGCACAAAGCCATCGTCGTCGAACCGCTTCTCGATCTGGCCCTTCACCTGATAGCTGTTGTAGCGGAACGGCGATTTGCGCTGGCCGCGCTGGCTCCAGAAATAGCCGCTCAGGCTATAGGCCAGGCCATCGGACACCGGGCCGGAAAGATAGGCATCGGCCCGAAAATCCGAATAGGTCGTGCCACTGACGCGCACCGCGCCGCCCAGCTTGTCGAAATTGAGCTTGCGCGAGATGAAGTTGATCGTCGCGCCCGCGCCATTGGGGGCCAGCACGCCCGAGGTGCCGCCTTCCACCGCTTCCATGCGATCGACCGACAGGTCCTGCTGGAAATAGAAGTCGGCACCGCCACCGCCATAGAGGATGGGCAGGCCATCCTGCTCCAGCGTGATGAACGTCTGCCCGCCGCCGCGCAGGCCGCGCACCGAATAGTTGTTGGAAGCCGGGCCGGCGGTGGCCTCCACGAAGATGCCGGGGACGAGTTCGAGCGTTTCGGCCACCGAGCGCGGCGCCTTGCGCTGCAATTCGGCCGCGTTGGCCAGCGTCACGTTGCTGGAGGAATTGAACTGCGTGCGGCGGCCCGAAGTGCTGCCGGTCACCACGATGGCTTCGGTGCCCACGATGCCGGGGGGTGGCGCATCCTGGGCCTCGACCGGGCTGGGCGATGCGGCAGGCGCAGGGGCAACCGTTTGCGCCGCAACCGGGGTTGCCAGCGGCCGGGGCGCGGCGCGCAGGCGCGCCGGCGGCGGATCGATCGGCCGGTCGGGCGATTGCGCGTCGGCCAGAACGGCCGTGCGGCCGTCGAACGATACCAGGCGCAGATGGCCCGAAGCGGCCAGGCGGCGCAGGCCATCGCTCACCGTAAAGCGGCCCTTGAGCGGCGCGGTGCGGCGCCCTTGCGTGGCAGAGCCGGGCGCCAGGATCTGGATGCCGGCCTGGCGGGCAAAGATCACGATGCCATCCTTGGCGGCCTGGCCGGGAACGTCGAACTGGCGCACCTGTTCATCGGCCAGCGCAGGCGCACTGGCCACCATGGCCGCACCGGCCAGAATAGATGAAGAGATGCAGAAGCGATGGATCGATCGCATGGGTAATCCTCCCCTGAAGGTTGGCGCGCTTTTGCAGCGTTCGGACCCACAGATGACCGGCCAACGCTTTTCCGTCAGTCCGGTTCAAAAAATATGCGAAATCTGGAGCACAATGGCGTTTCACAAAAATGGAATTGTGTTCCAGACCCTTGTTATCGTGCGATTTAATGACAAAAACCGGTTCCCGCTTTTTGTCATCGCACGCTATCGCAAAATACGGATGACGCCGTTGCCGCGCTCAACCCGGCCGCCCACCATGGCCGCACAGGCTTGGGCAAAACCATCCATGTCGTTGGTCTGGAAAGAGCCGACCACACGCTTGTCGGCCAGCGCCGGGTCCACTTCCAGGCGGTCTTCGTGATAGGCGTTGAAGCGTTGCGCAGCCTGGGCCAGCGTCACGTCGTCCAGCACGATCTGCCCTTCGCGCCAGGCCAGTTCCTGCTGCGCCGCATCGGGCGCGATGGCGCTGACCGCCAGGCCCACGCCATCGTCGAGCACGGCGCGCTGACCAGCCTTCACCAGGAGCGGCTCGCCCCCTTCGCTCCACACTTTCACCGTGCCTTCGGTCACCACCACGTCAACCCCGACGCCGGCACGGCGCACGTTGAACGCGGTGCCCACCGCCTGCACCCGCACGCGGCCGGCGCGCACGGTAAAGGGCCGGTCGGGCGCCTTGGCCACCTGGAACCACGCCTCGCCCTGCGCCAGGTTCACATCGCGGCGGCGCGGGGTGAACGACAGGTTCAATTCGCTGCCGCTATTGACCACCGCCATCGACCCGTCGGCCAGCGGCACGCGGCGCATCTCGCCGATGCGCGTGCGGATGCCCTGCCCTTGTGGCCACAGCGCCAGCGCGCCCGCGCCGACCAACCCGCCGGCCACGCCCACGCCCGCCAGGGCAAGCGCCTGGCGACGGGTGGTGCGCCAGCCTGCGCTCTTTGCCAGATCGTCGGCCCCATCTTCGCCCGGCCCATCTTCGCCCGACCCGGCATCGCCGGCGTCATCGGCCGCCTCGCCACCACTGCCCAGCGCGCGGCAGCGATCGAGCAGCGCCATGCCGGCCTGGGCGCGCAGCAAGGCACCGCGATGGCGCGTGTCCTCGCCAAGCCAGGCATCGAGCGCGGCTTCTTCCTGGGCATCGAGCCCGCGATCGAGCGCGGCGGCCCATTGGCAGGCCCGGACATCGACGGGATTGGCATCGATAGGATTGGCATCGATAGGATTGCCATCGATCGGATTGCCTGGCGTCATGGCCGCTCTCCCTGCCGGGGCGCGCGCACCGGCGGCGCGCGGCGGGCACGCGTGGGCATTTCCGCGCGCTCGCCTTCCGTCAACTGGTCCAGCACGCGGCGCAGGCCCCGCGCCACTTCGTTTTCCACCACGTTCTCGCTAAGCCCAAGGCGCGCGGCGATCTCGCGCTGGGGCAGGCCGTCGATCTTGCGCATGCGCACGATCGCACGGCTGCGCTCGGGCAGCGCGTCGATCAACGCCTCCACCCGCTCCAGCGCCATGCGCCCGGCGACAATCCGTTCGGGGCTGCTTTCCTCGCCCTGGCCTTGCTGCTCAAGCGCTGCCCCTTCCAGCACGGCCAGCCCGCTGGCCGCTTCGATCCGCACCACCCGCTCACGGCGTACCTGCTCCAGCACGATATTGCGCGCAATGCGGAAAAAATAGCGGCGGGGATCGTCGATATGCGCGACGCTGGATAGCGAAGCCAGCCGGCAATAGGATTCCTGGACCACGTCATCGACATCGCGCCCCGGAAAGGCGGTGCGCAACCAGGTGCGCAGCGCGCGCTCGTGCGGCAGCACGTGGCGGCTCACCCAGCCGATGAGAGAAGAGGACATTGCAGGCATCAGCGCATCGATGCACTGCGCGCGCGTTTCCGTCACCCCGCTTGCGAAAAAATTCCGTCCGCAGATCAGGTCGTTGGCGGCGCCTGCTCATCGCGCTCGCCGCGCGCCACCATCAGCACGTCACGGCCCAGGTAGATCGGCTCGGTGCGGTCGAGCCAATCGAGCGCGGCATGGATGTCTTCGCGCGCCGAGCCCGAGGATGGGCTGGCGGCGCGCGCGCGGCGGCCCAGCGCCGCCACGCAAGCGCGCGCCATGGCGGCGCTTTCGGTCAGGCCCTGGATGAACGGGTGGCGGTGCAGCAGGAACGGCAATGACAGCACGTGGATGCGCGCCAGGGCAGGATCTTCGGGATCAAGCACATGGCCTTGTGCGGGGGCCAGGCCTTCATGCCAATCGCGATCCTGCGCCAGCGCCTGCGCGCACAAGTGCAGGCGCAGCGTGGGAAAGGGAAAGTCTTCCAGGCCCAGCGGCGCCTGGCCGCGCGCGTCGATCACGTCGTCGAAGTGGCCGACCGAACCTGCGCCGGCAATCGCCCAGCAGCCGGCTTTGCCACCCGCGTCCGGGGCGCGGGTCACGCTTTGACCACTGGCGATGCGCTGGACGGTCAGCACACCGGCATCGTGCAGTGCCAGCAGGCGCTCCACCGAAAGATGCGGCACCGCCGCATAGTTGTCCACGAACACGCGCTTGAGCCCGCGCACGAAACGCGCGAGGTCCCCCGGCGCCAGGGCAGGCACGATCGTGGCGAATGCTTCGTGCATGCGCAGGATCGCATGGCGCCAGGGGCTGGGCCGGGCTTGTGCATGGCTGGCGCGCGCTTGCGCCAGGTTGGCCCGCGCATGCGCAAAGGGATCGGCCGCCATGCGGCGCGCGAAGTGACGATCGGCAAAGCTGTCGGCATCGGCGGTGTCGAGCGCCATCGCGGCGGCATAGGCCGGATCGGCCTGCGCCAGTTCGCGCGCGAACAGGGCAAAGGCGCGGTCGAGATCGCCTTCCTCGCCGCGCACCGCGCTGGCCAGCGCCCGGGGCGTGCAATGGCGCAGCGGCGTGGCCTGTTCGGGCACCCAGAAATCGGCCTCGGGCAACAGGCCGTTGCGCGACAGGAACGTGACGGAAAAGGGCCGCTCCATCGCGTATTGCAGCGTACCGTCGGCCGCTTCGTGGAATTGGCCATGGCGCACCGCCAGTTCCACCGCAGCATCGATGGCGCTCAGCGAACTGCCCAGCACGGCCACCTGCCGCCCCTTGCTGTCGCGCGCGGTCGCGCCGGCCAGGCGCTCGCCCACGTCGGGCTTGCCATAGCCGCTGGCGACGATCACCGCGTCGAAATCGGCAGCATGGCGCTCGGCCCCCGGTGCATCGGATTGCGTCCACAGCACGCGCACGCCATCGGGACGTGCCACGATGTCATGCACCTCGGCATGGCAATGCAGGGTCACGATGCAAGGCCCGGCATCGGGCGCCATCGCCTGTGCCAGCTGATCGGCATAATAGGCGCCCAGCGCCATGCGCGGAAAGAACGCGCGTTCATCATGCGCCATGCCGGCCAGGCCCAATGCGGCCTGGCGCTGCGGCGTTTGCCGCATGGCCCAGGCGTTGAGCGTTTCGCCCACCGCCGGCAATTCGAACCCGGCGATATTGGCCAGAAGGTGCGCGCCATTGTGCTGCGCATTGAACGGAATGCCTTGTCCCGGTTGTCCGCCCGCTTCAAGCAGCGTGACGCGGTAAGGCAAGCCCTGGCGCTGGAGCGCATCGAGGGCATAGACCGCCGTGGGCCCCGCGCCCACGATGGCGATCGAAAGCGCCGGCGCGAGAACGGGCGAAAGCGCAGGCGATCGGGCCGGCCGCAAAAGCCGGTCAGGCGATAGGACGGGCTCTGGCGCGGGTTCGGGGAAAGGTTCAGGGCGTGATTGGGGCGCGGGCGCCTGCAGGGGGGATGGCATGGTGCGCCGATAACGATGCGCACACTATGCCGTTCCGTGACTTATCCCATGTTGCAACGATTACCGCGCGCCGTCGCGGCGCCGTCTGCTGGGCCATCCACGCCTAGAACTGCCGCGCCAGAGTGACCATGAAGGCACGCCCGCTGCCGATGTAATACGTCGGCGCCTGGCCAGCGATCAGCGTGCCGCCCGTGCCCACGGTATCGCGCGCGGCCGGCGTCACCGCCTGCACGCCCGAAAGCACATGGGGATCGGTGACATTGATGGCATTGAGCCGCAGATCGGTGCGCTTGCCATCCAGCCAGCCGGCCAGGTGCACGCCAACCGACAGGTCCAGCGTGGCATAGCCGGCAATGCGCTCGTCATTCATGAACGTGGCGAACTGCGGGCCCAGGTATTTGAGGGCAAAGCTGCCGAACAGGCGGGTGTCGTCATAGGTGCCGCCCAGCGCGAATTGCCAGTTGGGGCTCGATACCGCCACTTTGCCCGCCGTGGGCAGGTAGTCGCCATCGGCCGGCAGGTTGTCCTTGATCCGCGCGCGCAGCCATTCGCCCGAGGCATAAAGGCTCATCCCGGCCAGCGGGCGCCAGTCCACTTCCGCGTCCACGCCCCAGGATTCCTGCCGCCCGCCATTGAGCGTAGTATTGACCAGGGCGCCGTTCACGTTGGCCATCGTCGCCACCAGGCGGTTGCGGAACGCATAGTGGAACCCGGTGGCCGAAGCCGAAAGATTGCGCCCCTGCCAGCGCCAGCCCAGCTCCTGCGCCAGCGAATATTCGTTCTTCAGCGCCGTGGTGCCGTAAGAGGCAATGCCGCCATAGCCATCGTAGGTGTCGTAGAGCGTGTATTCGTCGGGCGCGCGGAAATTGGTCGTCACGTTGGCAAAGATCTGCTGCCGATCGCTCACCTGCACATGGATCGCCGCGCGCGGCAGGGCGGCGAAGCTGTCGAAATGAATCCGCCCCTGGTTGCCGGGCAGATTGTTGCGCCCGGCGTGGAGCAGGTCCACGCCCTTGAAGCCCAGATCGAGCGTGACCTTTGGCGACAGCGCGATGCTGTCGGCCAGGAAGAATGCCTTGGCCACGGTGATCGTCTTGGTATCCGCAAGCGAATAGAGCCGCCCGTCGGCGGTGTGCACGGCGGGTTCGTCATGGCCCCAGCCATCCACCGGATCGCCATTGGCATTCAAGGGGGTGAAGCTTTCCACCACCCGGTCACTGCCATAATCGATCCACAGCCCGGCCGTCAGCGTGTGGGCGCCGCGCTTGAGCGTCAGCCTGGCAATCTGGCCGGCGCGCATCTGCTCGCCCAGCCAGTTGCCCAACACATTGACCGTGCCGCCGTTTTCGGTGCCCGCCAGCTTGAGCGGCGCATCAAGCGCCTGCGTGCCAAGATAGGTGCCGGGGTAATAGCCATCCGGGCCGATCGAGGCGCCATAGGGCGAGTTGCCATAGCCGAACTGGAGATAGCTGGTGGTGTCGAGCGTCAACCCCGTGCCCAGCGCCAGGTGCAGTGGCGCGGCGAAATAGAGATTGCGGAACGGCTGGCGATAGAGCCGCCAGTAATTGAGGTCTCCGCTGCCATAGCTGGCAGACAGGTTGTAGCCGCGCCCCTGCGCCTGCCAATCGGCCAGCGTCGGGCTGAGATAGGTGGAATTGCTGGCATCGTTGTAAGAGACGGAGAGGCTGGCGGTATTGCCGTTGCCCCATTCCCCGGCGATCTTGGCATCGATGTGCTGGCGCTTGTCCACGCCCGGCCCGCGCCAGTTATCGGCCTGGTTGTTGGAATAGGACACGAACGCGCGCAGCCCGGTGTTGCCAATGGCGCCGGTGTCCACCCGCACGAAGCCGCGCCGTTCGTTGAACGATCCCACCGAGGCATCGGCCAGCACGCCGAAATCGCGGTGCGGCGCATCCAGGCTCAAGGCCAGCAGGCCGCCCACGGCGTTGACCACCGGCGCGGCAATATCGGCCGAACCCTGGCTCAATTCCACGCGCGCCACGTTTTCCGCGTCGGCAAACTGCGCCGGATAGGCATAGTAATAGCCGATGTCGTTTTGCGGCGCGCCTTCCATGGTCACGCCGATGGCATCCTGGCCGAGCCCGCGCAGGCTGAGGCTGGACGAGGTGGACAGGCCGAACGGATCGGTGCCCGCCACGTTGGCGCCGGGCAGGATGTTGACCAGCTGGAACGCGTTGAACGTGGCCGCCTGCTTTTCGATGAAAGCCGCGCCGATCGTGCTGACCGCCTTGGGCGCGTGTTGATCAGGCAGCAACCCTTCGGGATCGGGATGGCCGATCACGCGGATCTGGCGCGGGCCATCCTGGCCATCGGCATCGGCGTTGGCACTATCGGCCGCGCGGGCCGTGCCCGTGGTGGCAAGGGCCAGCGCGGTGGCCGCGCCCATCCAGGCGCGCTTGCGCCCATTACCGGCAATGGGGCCGATCAGGGTGCCGATCATCGTTTGTCACTCTTTCTTTCAACTGCCAGGGGGGCGCGCCTACACGCTATTGCCGGCTTGGCAAAGCATGGCCTTTGCCCTGGGGTGCATTGACCGCCTTTGCCGCCCCGGCAACAAGGATTATGCGCTGGCGCCCGCGCGGCGGGCACAGATCGCATAACAAGCGCAACGCCTGCCCGATAGGATCGGCGCAATGACCTGCACTGTCCTGCCTGCCGCCACGCCCGATCTGGCCGCCCCGCCCATCGCCCCCGCGCCGATGGCTTATGCCCAATGGGTGGCCGCCGCAGTGACGCTGGCACGCAAGGCGCCGCGCCCGATCGTGAGCCTGTTCGAAAGCTCGGTGCCCGAACCGCGTGCCTTGCTGCGCCAGGCCGTGCTGGCCACGGTCGAGCCCGACTTTTCGCCGCGCTATGTCAGCGCCTTTGGCGATGGCAATCCGTTCGTGCGCGCCATGCTGGCGCAAAGCCATGGCGTGGATATCGACCAGGTGCTGTGCACCACCGGCGCCACGGGCGGCCTCGCGCTGCTCTATCGCGCCCTGCTGCAGCCCGGTGACCGCGTGCTGGTGGAAGTGCCCGGCTTCGACCTGTTTGCCGGGGCGGCGCAGGTTCAGGGCGTGGCGGTCGATACCTTTACCCGCCCTGCCCCGCATTTCGGCATCGACGTGGCCCAGGTGGCCGCCGCGCTACGCCCCGAGACGCGGCTGATCGTGGTGTCTGACCTGCACAACCCTTCGGGCATGGGCATCGCGCGCGAAACCCTGGCCGAGCTGGCGCAGCTTGCCCAGGCGCGCGGCGTGCTGCTGGTGGTGGACGAAGTCTATGGCGACTATGCCGACAAGACCAGCCGCCCCGGCCCGGCCTGCGCGCTCTCGCCGGCGGTGATCAGCCTGTCGAGCCTGACCAAGATTTTCGGCCTGGGTGTGTTGCGCTGTGGTTGGATCGTGGGCGCACCCGGCGTGATGGCCACCTTGCGCGACTATGCCGCACGCGCCGAATTCGGTGTTTCGACCCTGTCGCACGCCGTGGCGGCCGAAGTAATGATGCGCGCCGATGCCTTTGCCGATCATTGGCGCGGCCACGTGGCGCGCGCACGGCCCCGCTTTGCCGCGTGGTTTGCGCGCATGGTGGATGCCGGGCTGATGGCGGGCGAATTGCCCGATGCGGGCTGCATCTGCTTTCCCGCGCTGCCCGGCATTGCCGATACCCGTGCCTTTTCCGAAGCGCTGATCGCGCAAAGCGGGGTGATCGTGGCGCCGGGCGAATTCTTTGGCCAGGCCGGGCACATCCGCATCGGCTTCTGCCTGCCCGATGCCGAGCTTGACGCCGGCCTTGCCGCGCTGGAAGCGGCCCTGCGCCAGGCGGCAAGCGGCCGCACGGCAATCTGAACACGAAACGGGGGATCTTCTGCCAATGCCGCACTTGCCCCGCTTCCTGCCTGCCCTGGTGGCCGCAGCCGCGCTGCTGCCCGCACCTGCCCACGCCGCGCCACCCGCGCTCACGGTTACCTTTGCCCCGCGCGCCGATGCGGCCGACCCGGCCCGCGTGGGCACGGTGGAGGTAACGCTGCGCCTGTCCGGCCTGGCCGCCAAGGCCGGCACGCCGGTGCTGCAATTGCCGTTGCTGGCCAGCAACGTGGATACCGTGGCGAGCCTGCTGGGCCCCCTGCACGCGCGCGATGCGGCCGGGCCGCTGCTCTTGCGCCCGCGCGACGCCGTGCTGGCCGACAGCGCCGACGGCGATAGCGTCAGCGGTGGACCAGGGCGGCAATGGCTGGCGCCGCGCACGATCCGGGGCACGCTCGTCGTCTCCTACCGCGTGCCCGCTCAGGCCAGCCTGCCGCCGCGCGGCCCCGCCCCGCCCTTTGCCTTCAGCGGCGATGGCGGCGCGGTTTCGGCCGCCGGGCAGGTGTTCCTGCTGCTGCCCCCCGGCACCATGCACTGGCGCGCCACGTTCGGCTTTGATCTGTCGCGCGCGCCCAAGGGCAGCCGCAGCGTCAGTTCGCTGGGTGCCGGCACGGTCACGGCGGCAGAGCCGCTCGATGCCAGCGCCCTGCGGCAAAGCTTCTTCATGGCCGGCCGGATCGGCACCTGGCCCGCAAGGCCCGCACAACAAGGCTTCTTCGGCGCCTGGCAGGGCCGCCCGGCCTTCGATGCCGGCGCGCTGCTGGCGTGGACCGGCGCGCTCCATGGCCATTACCGGCAAATGTTCGGCCAGGCCCGGCCCGCGCCCTATGGTGTGTTCCTGCGCTACAACCCGATCAACGCGGGCGGCGGGGTGGGCCTCCACCATGCTTTCGTCACCACCTTCGGCAAGGGGCGCGGCGCGGACCTGGCCAGCATCCGCATCACGCTGGCGCACGAAATGTTCCACACGTTCCAGCCCTATATCACCCGGCCCGAGGGCCTCGAATCCTCGTGGTTCGGCGAAGGGCTGGCCACGTTCTACCAGGCGCGCCTGCCGTTCCGCTTTGGCATGATCGATGCCGATGCATTCCTGCACGATCTGAACTGGACGGCCGCGCGCTATTACACCAGCGCCATGGCCAGCGTGCCCAACGCGCAAGTGCCGGCGCGGTTCTGGGCCGACACCCGCATCCGCACCCTGCCCTATGATCGCGGCATGCTCTATTTCGCCACGGTCGACCACGCGCTGCGCAAGAAGAGCGGCGGGCGCGAAAGCCTCGACACGCTGGTCCTGGCCCTGCTTGCGCGGCAAAAGGCCGGCGTGCAACTGACCAACGCCGATTGGGAAGATCAGCTTTCCCGCCATCTCGGCCCGCAGGCGGTGGCCGATTTCCGCGCGTTCCTGGATGGCGCGGTGCCACTGCCGGCGTCCGACGCCTTTGGCCCGTGCTTTGCCCGCACCACTGCCCGCCTGCGCCGCTATGACCTGGGCTTTGCCACCGACGTTCTGGCAGAGCCCAAGCGCGTCGTGCGCGGCCTGGTGCCCGGCTCTGCCGCCGCGCTGGCGGGTGTGCGCGATGGCGACGAGATCGTCGATCCCGTGCCGCAGGATGGCATCCAGGGCGAGCAGACCCAGCAACTGACGCTGCGCCTGCGCCGCGATGACCGTGTCTTTACCGTCACTTACCTGCCGCGCGGCGAAACCGTCGATGCCTGGCAGTGGCAGCGCGTGCCGGTTTCGCCCGGCACGGGTTGCGCTCTTTGAGAAAGGTTGTCCCGATGCGCGCCCTGCTGCTTCCGCTCCTGCTCTGCGCCGCCGCCCCGCTTCATGCCCAGACGGCAACACCCCAGCCGGCAACCGTATTGGCAACGCCGGTCATTACCCACCACAAGGGCACGTTCGGCGGGCAGGCCCTGGCCTATACCGCGCGGGTCGAGGCGACCGACGTCAAGACCGCCGATGGCGCGGCGCGCCTCGTCAGTTTTGCCTATCTGCGCGATGGCGCCAATCCCGCCACGCGGCCGGTGCTGTTCGCGTTCAACGGCGGGCCGATCGTGGCCTCGGCCTATGTCCACGTCGGCGGCCTGGGCCCGCGCCGGGCGGCATTCCCCGACGATATCGCCGCCGATCCGGCCAAAGTCACCCTGGCAGACAATCCCGCCTCGCCGCTCGATGCCGCAGACCTGGTCTTCGTCGATCCCGCTTCCACCGGGTTCAGCACCGCCGCGCCGGGCACCGATCCCCACGCGTTCTGGTCGGTGCGCGCCGATGCCGCACAAGTCGCCGCGTTCATCCGCGCCTGGCTTGTCGCCCATGGGCGAACGGGCGCGCCGGTCTATGTGATGGGTGAAAGCTATGGCACCAACCGCGCCTGCGAGATCGCGCGGCAATTGGCGCAGGGCCCCGATCCGCTGCCGCTGGCCGGCGTGGTGCTCTATGGCCAGGCGGCCAACATCGTCGAATATGCCCAGCGCCCCGCCAATGTCACCAGCTACGTCGCCTCGTTGCCCACGCTGGCGGCGATCGCCTGGTATCATGGCAAGGCGGATCGGCAGGACCCGGCCTTCCAGGGCATGGACTGGCCCGCGTTCCTGGCCGCCGCGCGCGCCTTTGCCAAGGGCGATTACCTGACCGTGCTCTATCAGGGCAGCGGCGCGCCGCTCGCCGATCGCGCCCGCGTTGCCGCGCGCCTGGCGGCCTTCACCGGCATTCCGACGGCGTGGTACCTGGCGCACGACTTGCGCATATCCAAGGAACGCTATCGCGTCGAACTGCTCAAGGACAAGGGCCTGGTGCTCGGCCGCATGGACGCGCGCTATACCATGCCCGCGCCCACCCAGGGCGGCGCGCCCGATGCCTCCGAGGCGATCACCGATACCCTGGCCCGCCTGTTCGAACGCTATCGCCGCGACGAACTCAAGGTGCCAGAAACGCAGCCCTATGTCCTTTCCGCACCCGTAGAAGGCTTCGACCAGTGGGGCTGGGGATCGGGCACCAGCCCCTTTGCCGATTGGCCCTATTACCAGGGGATCACCGCGATGATGGCGGCCAACCCGCGCTTTCAGGTCCTGGTCGCCAACGGCTATTACGACACGCAGACCACGATGGGCGCGGCCGAACTGCTCGCCACGCAATCGGGCTGGGACCCGCAGCGCGTGACCTTGCGCTATTACGACGGGGGCCACACCGGCTATTCGGTGGCCGCCACGGCCCAGGACCTGGGGAACGACATTCGCATGCTGATCACCAAGACTGTTCCTGTTCAGACCGGGCAGGCGCCGCGATGAGCCGCGCCCTGCTCCCGCTCGTCCTCGCTCTCGCCGGAACGCCCGCGGCGGCACAGGGGGCGGACGAAAACCTCGTCATCGTCTCCAACGGCGAAACCGTCGGTTCGCTCAAGATCCACACCCAGGGCAACCGCGTGGCCGTGGATTACCGCGTGGACGACAATGGCCGTGGCCCCAAGCATCACGAGGATCTGGTCCTCGATCCCTCGGGCGTGCCGACCAGTTGGACGATCCAGGGCACCTCGCTGATGGGTGGCGCGGTGGATGAAAGCTATGCCTATGCCGGGCAAGTGGCGCGGTGGAAAAGCCAGGCCGACGCCGGCAGCCAGGCCTCTGCCCGCCCGCCGCTCTATATCGCCAACGATGACAGCCCCTATGCCCTGGCGCTCTATGCCCGCGCGGCGATGGGGCGGCCGGACCATTGCCTGGCCGTGCTGCCATCGGGCCGGGTCTGCGCGCAAGCGGTGCGCAGGTTCGCGCTGGGCAGCGGCAAGTCGGCCCTGCCGGTCACCGCCTGGCGCATCACCGGGGTGCAGCTCAACCCTGGCTATGTCCTGCTCGATGGCGCGGGGCGGCTGGCGGGCGTGTTCGGCCCCGGCGCCGATGGCACCACGATCCGCGCCGGCCATGAGGCGCAAGTGCCCATGCTGGGCAAGCTGGCGACCGAGCTGGAAACGGCGCGCGCGCTGACGCTGCAACAGCAACTCGCGCACCGTTTTGCCACGCCGCTGCGCATCCGCAACGTGCACGTGTTCGATCCGGTCAGCGGCACCCGCTCTGCCCTTTCGGCCGTGGTGGTGATGCGCGACACGATCACCCAGGTCTTGGCAGAAGACCCCGCCGCGCCCGATCCGGCCGACGAGACAGTGATCGATGGCCAGGGCGGCACGGTCTATCCGGGGCTGCACGACATGCATTCGCATGCCACGCTGCCTTCGGGCCTGCTCTATCTGGCCGCCGGCGTCACCGCCACGCGCGACATGGGCAACGACAACGCATTCCTGCAAGACCTGATCACCCGCGTCGATGCCGGGCAGGTGGCCTGGCCGCGCATCGTCCCCAATGGCTTCATCGAGGGGCGCAGCCCCTATTCGGCGCGCTTCGGCTTCATTCCAGCCAGCGTGGACGAAGCGCTCAAGGACGTGCGCTGGTACGCCACGCGCGGCTATGCCGAAATCAAGATCTACAATTCGATGAACCCCGATTGGGTGGCGCCCATCGCGGCAGAGGCGCATCGCCTCGGCCTGAAAGTGACCGGCCATGTCCCCGCCTTCGACACGCCCGACCGGGTGATTGCCGATGGCTATGATTCCATTGCCCATATCAACCAGTTGATGCTGGGCTGGATCTTGCAGCCGGGCGAAGACAGCCGCACGCCCCTGCGCCTGACGGCCATGGCACGCGCGGGCAGCCTCGATCTTTCCGCGCCCGCCGTGCAGCACACCGTGGGGCTGATGCAGCAGCACCATGTCGCGCTCGATACCACGGCCTCGATCCTCGAACAGCTGATGCTCAGCCGCGCCGGGCATGTGCCGCCGGGGCAGGAAGATTTCCTCGGCCACATGCCGATCGGCTTCCAGCGCTATCGTCAGCGTTCCTTCGTCAGCCTGCCCGATGCCGCCGCCGATGCGGCCTATCACAGTGGCTTTGCCAAAGTGCTGGAAACCATCGGCATGTTGCACCGCGCCGGGATTGTCCTGCTGCCCGGCACCGACGAAGCGACCGGCTTTGCCGTGCAGCGCGAGCTGGAGCTCTATGTGAAAGCGGGCCTGACCCCGGCCCAGGCGCTGCGCACGGGCACGCTGGATGCCGAGCGCTTTTTGGGGTGCGAGGGGCAACTGGGCACGATCGCGCGGGGCAAGCTCGCTGATCTGGTGCTGGTGCCGGGCAATCCGGTGGAGGACATCGCCGCCATCCGCCGCCCGCGCCTGGTGCTGCGCGGCGGGGTCGCCTATTTCCCCAGCGAGATCTACACCGCGCTGGGCATTGCCCCGTTCACCACGCCGCCGCCGCTCCATCCCGCCAAGGAAAACCTGGCCAGCCAGGATGCCGGGCTTACCGCCCGCTCCGCCTTTGGATACGAGATTGCCGACCATGCCGATTGACCGCCTGATCCTGGCCGCTGCCCTCGCGCTCGCCGCTCCGCTGCCCGCGCAGGCGCAGGACGCCGCGCCGCGCGCCTTCGTCACCAAGGGCCAGGGCACGTTCGGCACCACGCGCATGGCCTATGAGGCAGCGGAAGAAGAATTCATCCTGCGCAGCCCCGATGGCAAGGCGGCCGCGAGCGTATTTGCCACCAGCTATCTGAAAGCCGGCGGGAAGACGGCGAACCCCGATTCCACCAGGCCCGTGGTGTTCGTGTTCAACGGCGGCCCAGGTTCGGCCTCGCTCTGGTTGCACATGGGCCTGCTTGGCCCGCAGCGCATCGATTTCGACGATCCCGATCATCCGCAGACCACCGCCCCGTTCCACACCGTGGCCAATGCCGACAGCCCGCTCGACGTGGCAGACCTGGTGCTGATCGATCCGCCCGGCACCGGCTACAGCCGCATCCTGGCCGATGGCACCCCGGCGATGTTCTATGGCGTGGAGCAGGACGCGGTGGCCACGGTGCAGGTGATGGAACAGTGGCTGGCCCGCCACGGCCGGATGAACGCGCCCAAATACATCCTCTCGGAAAGCTATGGCACGGTGCGCGCGGCGGTAGTGGCGCGGCTGCTGGCCGGCGGCCCAACCCAGACCGGGCAGATGGACGGCATCAGCCTGAACGGCGTGATCCTGCTGGGCCAGGCGATGGACATGGCCCATGGCGAAGCGGGCGACGATCGTGCCTACCTCGGCATCCTGCCCAGCCTGGCGGCCACGGCCTGCCATTTCCACAAGGTGGCGCCAGGCTGCACCCCGCAGGGCCAGGTCGATGCCGCGCAGGCCTTTGTCGACGACACTTATCTCGGCGCGCTCCATGCCGGGTCGCGCCTCGATCCCGCGCGCCGTGCCGCCGTCGCGCAGGCCATGGCGCGCCTCATCGGCGTTCCTGCCGAAGCGATCCTGGCCAATGACCTGCGCCTGTCGGGCGCGGCCTTTGCCCGCCTGCTGCTCGCTGGCGAAGGGCGGCGCACCGGGCTTTACGATGCGCGCTTCACCCTGCCGCTGGCCGCCGCCGGGCCAGACCCGGTGGCCGACGATCCGGCCATGGCGCAATATGTGCCCGGCTTCGTCGCCGCGTGGGACGCCTATGCCCGCGACACGCTCAAGATCAACCTGCCCCAACCCTACAAGGCGATTGCCTTTCGCGATGTGAACGGGCCGTGGGACTATGGTTCGTCCCCCAGCAACTATGCCACCGATCTCGCCACAGCGATGAACCGCAACCCGGCGCTGCGCGTGCTGGTGGGCACCGGGTTCTATGACCTGGTCACGCCGCTGGGCACGGCGCACGATACCATGGCCCATTCCGGTGCGCCGGCAGACCGCGTTGCCTTCCGCACCTACCCCGCCGGGCACATGGCCTATCTGGGCCGCGATGCACGGCAGGCGCTGGCCGCAGACTTGCGCGCTTTCATCACCGGCACTCTGCGATGAGCGCACCCGAAACGCCGGTCCAGCTCGGCAAATCGGTGGGCCTGGTTGGTGTCGTCACGTTCGGCGCGGGCACCGCGATCGGGGTTTCGATCTTCACGATCCTGGGGCCGACGGCGCAAGTTGCCGGGGCGGGCCTGTTGCCCGCGATCGGCCTTGCCGCGCTGCCGATGCTGATCTTTGCCCTGGCCTATGCCTATCTCGGTTCGGCCCTGCCGGTTTCGGGCGCATCCTACGAATGGCCGCGCCGCTTCATCCATCCGGCGGTCGGCTTTCTCATCGCCTGGATGCGCATCGTGGCCAACGTGGGCGCCATGGCGATCCTGTCCCAGGTGCTGGTCGGCTATCTCGGCATGGTCGTGCCCCTGCCGCCGTTGCCCGCCATGGCGGCGCTGATCACGCTGGTCTTTGCGCTCAACTATCGCGGCGTCGCGCTTGCGGCCAAGGCGCAGACGGCGCTCATGGCGCTGCTGCTGGTGGTGCTGGCGCTGCTCGTGGCGCTTGGCCTGCCGCATGTGCGCCTGGCCACGATGGGCGGCCCGCTCTCGGTGCCGCTGCCCCAGGTGCTCGCCGCCGTGCCGCTGATGATCAGCCTGTTCCTGGGCATCGAAAGCGCGGTGGAAATCGGCGAGGAAGTGCGCAACCCCGCGCGCACCATGCCCTTGGGCATTGCCCTGGCCATTGCGCTCACTGCCCTGGTCTATGGCGCGGTGGCGGCCACGGCGCTGGGCCTGGTCGGCCCGGCGGGGCTCGCCGCCAGCAAGGCGCCGCTGCTCGATGCCGCGCGCGTGGCCATGGGCAGCCCGGCGGCGACGATCCTGATCGTGGGCGCGGCCACCCTCTCCATCGTCAAGTCGATGAACGCGCTGGCGCTGACTTTTTCGCGCAGCCTCTTTGCCATGGGCCGCAGCGGCGCGCTGCCCACCGCATTGGGCCGGGTGCATCCGCGCTTTGCCACGCCGCATGTGGCCGTGCTGCTGGCCTGGGCCTGCGCCATGGCCGGCATGCTCCTGCCGCGAAGCCTGGTGTTCCTGCTGCTGGCGGTCAATCTGCCGACCATGCTGAAATATGCCGCCTGTTCCTGGTCGGCCACGGTCGTTGCCCGCCACCACCCCCAAATCCACGCCCGCGCGGCACTGGGCATGGCGCCTGCCACCGTCACGCTGGTCGGCCTGGCCGGCGTGGTGGCGGCGCTGGCCATTGCCGCCTTTGGCGTGGAGGCCGATCCGCGCCCCTATCTTCTGGTGGGTGGCTGGCTGGTCTTGGGGCTGGCCTGGTGGTTCGTGTTCGCGCGCAAGAGCTGATCGATCATCGCGCGCATCGCCTGGCGGCCGGGCGCCTCGGCAAAGACCGCATGCCCCGCCGGCAAGGCCACCAACCGCGCGCGGAATTCCGGCAGCCAGGCATGGTGCAGCGCATCGCGCGTGGCCATCAGCGGCACGGCCATGTCGTAATAGCCACCCACCAGCGTCACTTGCAGGGCGGGATGGTCGGCCATGGCCTGGGCCAGGTTGCCCAGCAGATCGGGCAGGCGATCGGCCTCGTCCCCACCATCGCCCGAACCCTCCACACGCGGCCAGCGCCACTGGAAATTGACGTCCAGCGTCAGCGCAACATAGTCGCGCGCGGTCTGCACGCCCAGTTCGCGGCGCAAGTAATCGCCCAGCGCGGCGGAAACGATCACATTGCTCGCGCCCAGCCCCAACGCGGGATCGCTGGCCGCCGATGGCCGCCCGGCCACCGGCGCCGGGCGCGGCGCCGCCACGCGGCTGTCAAGCCGGCCGACCACCTGGCCCTTGTCGGCCAGCAGCGTGGCGCGAAACGTTTCCACGTCCACCCGCAAGCGCGCGGCGCGGATCGTGGCCATTGGCAGGCCGATCAACCGCGCCATCTGCGCCGCCACGCGGGCCTGCTGTGCCGGGGCCAGCGCGCTGCCGGCCAGCAAGGCGCGGGCATAAGGGCCGGCGGCAAAGGCGGCTGCGCGCGCTTCCACTTCCGCCGGGGGCAGGCCGGCAAGCGCGCCCTTGCCGTGGGCCGCAGCGGCCACAGCCATGGCCGGCAGTACCTCGACCAGTTCGCTGTCTCCCTGCGGCCCGATCGCCAGGGCGGGAGAGAGCAGGACTAGGCCGGCCAGGTTCACGTCCTTGAGCAAGGGCAGCATCGCCGCCGCGCGGGTTCCGCCATAGCTTTCCCCCACCACGATCACCGGCGCATGGGCGCGGCCATGCGCGGCCAGCCAGCCGGTGATCGCCTGGGCCATGGCCCGCGCATCGCCCGCCACGCTCCAGAACGGGGCACCGCCACCAGGCGTAAGCGGGCGGCTGAACCCGGTACCCACCGGATCGACGAACACCAGGTCGGCACGATCGAGCGGCGTCTCGGCATTGTCCACCAGGCCGGTGCCTTCGCGCCGACGCGGCCCCATGGCCTCGACGTGCAAGGGAGAGGACGAAGCACCTGGCCCGCCGTTGAAGGCAAAGATCACCGGCCGCGCGGCATCGGCCGTGCCGCTGCGCAGATAGGCAATCGTGGAAATCGTCGCCGCCGGCTGCCCATCCGGGCCGCGCAGCACCTGCTGTTCGAACACCGCGTCATAGTCCAGCCGCCCAGCGGGCGTGGCCAGGGCATGGTGGCCGGTCGCCGGGGCAATCGGGCCATCTTGCGCGGGTAAAGCGGGCGGTGGCGCGGCCGCCAGCAGCAGCGGCGCCAGCGCCAGGGCCGCGCGGTTCACCGGCACGCCCCGGCAGGCGGTGCGGCCCGTTGCCACTGCCAGCCATCCACATGCCCATGGGGCGTGTCCCACTGCGCCGCCACGCGGGCAAAGCAGGGGCCAAAGCTATCGGGCAGGGGATCGAGCGTATCCGTTCCGTCCAGGATCAGGCGCTTGAACCGGTCGCGTTCCCCCGCGTCGCCCAATTCGCGCGAGACCGCAGCCAGCCACGCGTCGGTATCAAAGCGCACGCCCTGTTCGCGCGAGAGGAACAGCGGGAACAGCACGCTTTCCAGATTGCGCTGGCCATGGCTATGGGCGCGGATGCGGGCATCCAGATCGTGGAAATACATCGCCGCGCGGTAATAGACGATGTGGCGCACCTCTTCATCGCCAAAGCCGATCTTCACCACATCGGCCGCCGCCATGTTGCGCGCCTTGCTGGTGAAATAGCGGCGCGCCAGCCGGTTGACCGCGTCGAGATAGGCATCGGCACTTTCAAATCCGCCGCGCCATTGCAGATCGTCTTCGTAATACGTCGTCAGCCCTTCGGAGAACCAGCTGGAAATGCCGCTGGGCGCTTCGATCTGGCCGGTCCATTGGTGGATCATCTCGTGAAAGAACAGCGAGCTGGGCATTTCGCCCTTTTCGCCCGGCGCCAGCGGCCCGCGCGAAAGCATGAAGGACTGGTCCAGCGCCGTGCCGCCGCCATAGGGCGCCGCATCGCGGAACTGCACGAAGATGCGATAGGCGCGCTGGCCCTTCATGTGGGGAAAATGGCCCTGCAGATAGCGGTGCGCCGCCCCGGCCCGCGCCAGCGCGGTGGGCACATCGAACACCGGCTGGCCCAGCCAGGTCCCGGCAAAGCCGTCGCGCGTGCCGGTGGCCGGCCAGTGGCCCAGCGGCCCCGCCATGAACCAGCTATCGGCCAGCGCCTGGGCGCCACCGGGCACCACCACGTCGCCCGCGCCATAAGAGATCGCCGCGCTCGCGCCCTTGGCCATGGCCGAAAGATCCCAGTGCAACCGCGCGGGCAGCGCGTCGCGGTTTTCCGGCAGCAGCAGGAACCCGCCGCCCGACGCCGCCAGCCCTCCGCCCACCGCACGGAGGCCAAAGGCAGGCCCGCCGGGCCCACCCGCCGGCATCACCGCCGCGCGATAGTGGATCGCCACTTGCCCCTGCACCGCGCGGGTGGCACGCCAGTGCCGATACCATGGGAACCCGCCCTTGACCGGCGCATCCTCGCTCATGGCCAGCGGCACCGGCCCCTGCGCATCGCTCACGGCCAGGCCGCTCAGCCGGTCGGCCACCCCCGGCGCGCCGGGATAGACCACCGGCGCTGCCAGCAAGAGCGTGCCGTCGGCGGGCGCGGGCAGGTCCATCGCCACGGCCACCCCCGCCACCGCGCCATCGGCCATGTCGGGGCGCAACGTGACGGCAAGCTGGTCCGCCTGGCGCGGCGCAGCACCCATCGCCAGGGCGGCGGCCAAGGGCAGAAAGGCACGGACGGAAAGCACGGATTGAAACTGGGGCATCGCGGCGCTCGCTATGGTGATGCCGCGCAGCCTAGCGCAGCCAGCCCGGGCAGTCCGTGTCTTTCGCGCGGCCGCCATGGCCGTGGCCGGCATAGATTATGCGGCAAGCGCCAGCGATACAGGCGAATCGCGCCGGGCGCCACGGCACGCCTCACACCCCGCCGGGCCGCTTTCACGCATAAAAATGACCGGTAGCGGGCAGGCCTGCGCCATATCCAAATAAAAATTCCCGCTTCGCTGTGGTGTTCTTGCCGATAACGAACCAACCAGAACAATGAGGGCATCCATGCAGACCAACACCACCGGCGCCTTCCGCCGTCGATCCGCCCTGGCCCTGGCCCTGGCGCCGATCCTTTCCAGCGGCCTGGCCCTTGGCGCCCACGCGCAAACCGCCGCGCCGGATGCGCCGCAGGCCAACGCCGATGATTCAGGCGAGACGATCATCGTCACCGCGCTCAAGACCAGCCAGCGCCTGATCGACGTGCCTGCCCCGGTCACCGCGCTGTCGGCCAGCACGCTCACCCAGCAGAACCTCACCAACATCCGCGATTACTTCAACCGCATCCCCGGCCTGCAATATTCCGGCCAGGCCGTGCACAGCCTGTCGCTGCGCGGCATTACCACCGGCGGGGCCACCAATCCCACGCTGGCCGTGCTGGTTGACGATGTGCCCTTCGGTTCGGCCACGGCCAACGGCGATACCGACATTCCCGATTTCGACCCGGCGATCCTTTCGCGCATCGAAGTGCTGCGCGGCCCGCAGGGCACGCTCTATGGCGCGGCCAGCCTGGGCGGCATCATCAAGTACGTGACCCAAGACCCCAGCACCACGCAATTCACCGGGCGGGTGGAAGCGGGCGTTTCAACCGTGGCCCACGGCGGCCAGGGCAATTCGCTGCGCGGCTCGTTCAACGTGCCGCTGATCAAGGACCGCGTTGCGCTGGCGGTCAGCGGCTTCTATCGCCGCGATCCGGCCTGGGTGGACAACACCGACAGCAACACCGGGCAATTCCTGGCCAACGCCAACCACCAGCGCCAATGGGGCGGCCGCGCCGCGCTGCTGCTGCGCCCGGTCGATAACCTGACGATCACGCTCAGCGCCATTCGCCAGCGCCTGCGCACCGAGAACAGCGGGTTGGTCGATTTCAAGTCCGACACCGATTTCAACAGCGTCAACGCCGATCCCTATTCGGTCACCCGCGTGCTGGGCCAGCCCAGCCGCAGCCAGTTCGATGTCTATTCCGCGCGCGCCGTGCTCGATCTGGGCAAAGTCCAGGTCACCTCGGTCACCGGCTGGAATGTCAACGAATCCGTGCCCTACCAGGATCTCACCAGCATCTTCGGCGGATTGCTCGGCCGCTATTACGACGGGCTGTCCTCGGTCTTCCTGACCAATTCGCATCGCGCCGCGCGCTTTTCGCAGGAACTGCGCCTCTCGGGCAGCAGCACCACGCTCGACTGGATGCTCGGCGGGTTCTATTCGGTCGAACACGCCAACATCTCGCAGACCATGCTGCTGATGAACGCCAGTGGCGGCCTGATCGACACGCCTTATGTCGGCGCCGGGCCTTCCACTTATCGCGAACTGGCCGCCTTCGGCACGGTGACCGGGCACCTCGCGCCCGGCTTCGATCTGCAAGTGGGCGGCCGCTATGCCCACAACAAGCAGGACAATCTCTCCACCGTCGTCACCACCGGCGTCGCGCAATATATCTTCGGCTTTTCCAGCAGCGAAGAACACCGCACGTCGGAAAGCCCGTTCACCTGGCTGGTTTCGCCCAGCTGGCACATCACGCCCGACGTGATGGTCTATGCGCGCGTGGCCAACGGCTATCGCCCTGGCGGCACCAACACCCTGGCCGATGGCGTGCCCGGCACCTATCGGTCTGACCGCGTGGTCAACTATGAAGCGGGCGCCAAGGGTTCGGTGCTGGAAGGCAAGCTCGATTTCGACCTCTCGGTGTTCCAGATCGACTGGACCCGCATCCAGTTGCAGAACACCTCTGCCAACGAACTGACGTTCACCACCAACGGCGCCAAGGCGCGCAGCCGCGGCGTGGAACTGGCCGGAACGGTGCGGCCGTGGAAGGGCGGCGCCATCAGCGGCAATGCCACGTTCACCGATGCCGTGCTGACCCAGGCCCTGCCGGCGGCCACCGATGGCGGTTCCGCGCTGGTGGGTGCCAAGGGCGCTCGCCTGCCCAATTCGGCGCGCTTTACCGCCAATATCGGGCTCGACCAGAAGGTGCCGCTGGGCGATGGCATCAGCGGCTCGCTGGGCGTGAACTATGCTTGGACGGGCAAGCGGCCGGGCGATTTCCTCAACAGCCTGGCCGCCGCGGGCCGCGAGCGCCAGATGCTGCCCAGCTATGGCCAGCTCGACGTGCGCGCCGGCGTGGCGCTGGATGCGGGGTGGAGCGTCAACGTGTTTGCCCGCAACCTGACCGACGAACGCGCCGTGCTCTATGCGATCAACCGCAACGGCACCACGGCGCCCTATGGCCGCTACATCCCGCCCCGCACGGTCGGCGTGCAGTTCGCCGGTTCCTTCTGACCGGCCAATCCCCCGAAACATTCGGGTCGCAACGGTCCGCTGCCTCCATTCCACGGAGGCAGCGGATTTGCCGTTTCAGGCCGCCGCCCGCGCTTCATACCAGCCACGCGTGGCTTTTACGGCGCCCACGATCGACAGCATGACCGGCACTTCCACCAGCACGCCCACGACTGTTGCCAGCGCCGCCCCCGATTTGAGGCCGAACAGGCCGATCGCCGCCGCCACGGCCAGCTCGAAGAAGTTGGATGCCCCGATCAGCGCAGCAGGCGCCGCCACGCACCAGGCCACCCCCATGCGCCGCGACAGCCAATAGGCCAGCGCGGCATTGCCATAGACCTGGATCAGGATCGGCACCGCCAGCAGCGCGATCACCAGCGGCTGCGCCAGGATGGCCTGCCCCTGGAACCCGAACAGCAAGACCAGCATGGTGAGCAGCGACACCAGCGAAACCGGGCCAAGCGCCGCCAGCAGCCGCGCCAAAGCGGCCTCTCCGCCCCCCTTAAGCCCACCACGCGCCAGCACCGCCCGGCGCAACACTTGCGCGACGATCACCGGCACCACGATATAGAGCATGACCGACAAGAGCAGCGTCGCCCACGGCACCTGCACCGCTGCCACGCCCAGTAGCAGGCCGACCAGCGGCGCGAACAGGAACATCATGATCACATCGTTGAGCGCCACCTGCGAAAGCGTGAAAGTCGGCTCGCCATCGCACAAGTTGGACCAGACGAAGACCATCGCGGTGCAGGGCGCCGCCGCCAGCAGGATCAGGCCCGCGATATAGGATGGCCCCTGCCCCGCCGGCAGCCACGGCGCGAACAGCCAGCCAATGAACAGCGTGCCCAGCGCGGCCATGGAAAACGGCTTGACCGCCCAGTTGATGAACAGGGTGACGCCCACCCCTTTCCAATGCTGCCGCACCGTACCCAGTGCGGCAAAATCGATCTTGAGCAGCATCGGCACGATCATCAGCCAGATCAGGACGGCCACCACCAGGTTGACCTGTGCCAGTTGCGCCGCGGCGATGGCGGCGAACAGCCCCGGCACGATCTGCCCCAGGGCAATGCCGGCCACGATGCACAGCGCGACCCACAGCGAAAGATAGCGTTCGAACGTGCCCATGGCTCAGATCACCCGCTGCCCGGCGGCATCGACCACGGCCTGCCCGTCTTCCTTGGCAAACGCGCCCTGCTGCTCGGCAGGCAACAGATCCAGCACCGCTTCGGACGGACGGCACAGTTTCACGCCCAGCGGGGAAACCACCAGCGGCCGGTTGATCAGGATCGGATGGGCGATCATCGCATCGATCAGCGCATGGTCCGTCAGCGCGGGATCACCCAGCCCCAGTTCGGCATAGGGCGTGCCTTTCTCGCGCAGCAACGCGCGCGGAGAAATCCCGGCGCGCACGATCAACTGCGTCAGCAGCGCGCGCGATGGCGGGGTTTTGAGATATTCGATCACGTGCGGTTCGATCGCCGCATTGCGGATCATCGCCAGCGCATTGCGCGAAGTGCCGCATTCGGGATTGTGATAGATGACGATATCCACGCTCGTGTCTGCGTGCATTGGGCGGTTCCTTTCAGCAACACGGAGAAAGCGCCGCAATCAGCGGCGCGCAGAGCGCGGCATTGCCCGCGCAGCAATCGGTGACCAGAAACAGCGTCAGCGCGCGCAGCCCATCCAGGTCTGCCCGATAGACGATCGTGCGCCCCTGCCGATCGGCCCGCACCAGCCCGGCTCGCGCCAGAATGCCCAGGTGCGCCGACATGGTGTTCTGCGGAACATCCAGCAGCCGTGCGATCTCGCCGGCCGGCAACCCCTCGGGCTCGTGCCGCACCAGCAACCGAAACCCGTCAAGCCGCGTTCCCTGCGCCAGCGCACCCAGCGCCGCTATGGCCGAATCATTATCCATATATCCGGATTAATGGATATATAAGGGTTTGGCCAGCCAAGCCTGCACGCCCGCCCGCCTGCAGGAGGGGCGGGGGAAGAAATTTTCCCATGGAGCTGGAAAAAGCCTACCCCGCGCGCACGCGCTCCAGCAGCAACTGCGCGGCGGCCAGGTCCTGCACCGCGTGGCCGAGCGACTTGTAAAGCGTGATATCCTGCGCGTTCCGGCGGCCGGGCACGTGGCCCAGCAGCACTTCGCCGATCTCGGCCACGATATGCGCATCGTCCACCGCGCCGGCGGCGCGGGCGACCAGGAATTCGGCGGCGGCCTCGCGGGCGTTGGCCTTGCTATCGGCGATATAGCGCGCGGCAGCGACAAGTGCGGTGTCGGCTTCCACCGGGCCCGGCGCGCTCGATCCCACCAGGTTGACGTGGGTGCCGGGCTGCACCCATTGCCCCAGCAGGATCGGCTGGGCTGCGCCGCTCACGGTGCAGATCACGTCGGCCTGCGCCACCGCATCTGGCGCGTCGGGTGCCACGGCCACGGGCAGGCGGTCCTGCCATTCCTGCACCACCGCCGACGCGCGGGCGGGATCGCGGCCCCAGATCAGGATGCGCTCGAAGTGGTGGACCAGCGGCAGCGCGGCCAGGTGGGTGTGGGCCTGCCCGCCGGTGCCCATGATCAGCAACACGCGCGCATCGGCGCGAGCCAGGGCGCGGGTGGCCACGGCCGTGGCGGCGGCAGTGCGGATATGGGTCACCGCCTCGGCATCGACCACGGCCACGGGGCGGCCTTCCGTCGGCTCGAACAGGGTGATCACCCCGCGATGGCGGCGCTGGCCCGGCCGGGCGGGATCGGCGAACACGCTGATCAGCTTGGCCCCGAACATGCCATCGTCCGCCAGGCTGGCGGTCATCTGGGCAAAGGTGCGCCCTTCGCCCATGTGGATCATGGTGCGCGGCAATTGCCGCGTGGCGCCGCCCGAAAGCGCGCGCATGGCCGCCTCCATGGCCGCGATGCAGGCAGGATAATCGAGCAGGCGATGCACGCTCTCGCCATCGATGAACACCAGGTCTTGCGCCATCTTGGCCTCTTTCATGCGCGCGGCAGCGCCGCCAGGAACCGGTCTATGTCGGCATCGTCGTTCTGCACCGAAGGCGTCAGGCGAAAGCGGTTGGCCGAAAGCGTCAGCTTCACCCCCGCCGCAGCCATCGCCGGGCCGATCCTGGCGCGGGCATCGGCGCAGATCGCGGTCACGATCGGGGCGCGGCATTCGCGCGGGGTCATCACCGTATAGCCACGCGCGGGCAGTTCGGCCTTGAGCCGCGCCACCAGCCCTTGCGCATGGGCCTGGATGCGCGCCACCCCCGTGGCCATGATCCAGTCGAGCGAATGGTGCAATTGCGCGATCACCGCATGGCTATGGGTGCCCAAGGCAAAGCGGCCGGTGGCATTGTCGGCAAAGGCATAGTCGGCCACCGCCGCCCCCGGCGGATCGAGCGGATAGATATGCGGCTGGAAAGTATCGATGCCGTAATAGCCATAGGCGCAACGCTTGAGGCGTGGCCACACATCGCGCCGCACATAGAGGAACCCCAGCCCGAAATCGCCCATCAGCCATTTGTACGAAGCGCAGGCAGCGAAATCGACGCCGCTGGCTTTCACGTCCACCGGCACGCAGCCCGCGGCATGGATCATGTCGGCATAGACCAGCGCGCCATGGGCATGGGCCAGGTCGCACACGGCTTTGAGGTCATGCTCGAACCCGTTGATCGTGGACACGTGCGAGAGCGCCACCAGCCGCGCCCCGGCCGCCAGAGCCTTGGCCATGTCTTCCATGCGGATGCGCCCATCCACCGCCCGCACCCAGGTGACGTTCACCCCCTGCCGCGCCATTTCTTCATACAGCGGGATGGAGCCGAAGAAATGCAGCGTGTCGGTCACCACGCGGGCGCCGCCGTTGCCCGGCAGGTCCAACGCGCGCAGCACCATCTGCTCGGCGGCCGTGGTGCTTTGCACATACGTCACTTCATCAGGATCGGCGTTGATCAGCCGGGCGAACTTGGCCAGCAGGCCTTCCTCGTCCAGGTCATAGCCTTGCGCCGCCGGGTCCAGCCGCCGCTTGGCCAGATAAGTCTCGATAGCGGCCTGGCCACCCAGGCTCAGCGGGTGCTGCGATCCATTGTCGAGGTAGGCAAGGCTGGTCGGCGCAAAGGCGGCGCGGGCCGGCAGCGCGGTCGCGATTGGCGCGGCTGCCGCCGCGGCGCGCGCGGCCTGCGGGCCAGCTGCCATGCCGGCGGCCACGCCCGCGCCCAGCCCCTGAATCGCCTGGCGCCGCGTCAGCCCCGCGCCCGCCATCGCCTCTGTGCCCTGCTTGTATGCCATGTTGCCTTGCATAGCCGCCGACCGCTGCCAATTCATGCCGTTTCGCAGCGGGTTTGCGCATAACCATGCCGGGCAGCGACGGTCCGCGTCGTTCATGCAGGTAAACCATGCATTTCGTCGATATTATCTTGTGTTGTGCTGCAGCCCGGATAGCTGTTGCGCAAATTACAGGAATTTCCGCATGGCCGAACCGCTCAGCCCGATCGATCTCAAGATCCTGGACCAGATCCAGAAGGATGCCAGCCTTTCCACCACCGAACTGGCCGAAAAGGTGGGCCTGTCGCAATCGCCGTGCTGGCGGCGCCTGCAACGGCTGCGCGAGGAAGGCTATATCAAGGGTCAGGTCGCCCTGCTCGATCGCAAGCAGCTGGGCGATGCGATCATTGTCTTTGCCACGCTCAAGATGGCCGCGCTTTCCGACAAGCAGCGCGAGGATTTCCTGCGCAAGATCGAAATCACGCCCGAGATCCTGGAGTGCCACACCATTTTCGGCGAGCGCGACATCATGATCAAGGTGATCGCGCAATCGCTGGAATGGTATCAGAAATTCATCTTCAAGGTGGTGCTCAAGCTGCCCGGGGTGATCGATATCGTGTCCACCGTCACGCTTTCGGAATTGAAGCACACCACGGCCATTCCCGTGCGCGGTTTTGCCAGCGTCTGACGATCTCGGCGATCGTGCCCCCTGGATACCGGCCGGGTCAATACCCATAGACGGGAACGTTCAACACCCGTTGCCCATGGAGTGCCGCTTGTCCGATATTCTTGCCACTGCCCGCACGCGCCACACGGCCAAGGCCTATGACCCGGCCCGCCGCATCAGCGACGCCGATATCGCCACGTTGGAAAACCTGCTGCGCTTCAGCCCGTCGAGCACCAATCTGCAACCCTGGCATTTCATCATCGCCGGAACCGCTCAAGGCAAGGAGCGCGTGGCCAAGGCGGCACAGGAACGCTTTGCCTTCAATGCCAAGGCGATCCGCGATGCCTCGCACGTCGTCGTCTTTGCCAGCCTGATCGATGCCAGCGCGCAGCACATCGCCCGCATCACCGCGCAGGAAGAAGCCGACGGCCGCTTTGCCCCCGATCCCGAAGCGATGAAGGCGCGCGTCCATGCCGGCCGCCTGACCTTTTCGGGGCTGCACAAGTATGAACTGCGCGACCAGCAGCACTGGCTGGACAAGCAGGTCTACCTCAACCTCGGGCAGTTCCTGCTCGGCGCGGCGACACTGGGCATCGATGCCACGCCGATGGAAGGGGTGGACACGCGCATTCTCGACGCGGAATTTGCCTTGCGCGAAAAAGGCTTCAACAGCCTGTTCGTGGTCGCCCTGGGCTATGCCGACAAGGACGCCGATTACAACGGGCGCCTGCCCAAGTCGCGCTTGCCGCTCGAAACCATCATCACCCACGTCTGACCGGGTCGGCCCGCGCCGGGTGACGGCCTGCGCCCGTCCCCGGCGCGAAGGGGCACTTGCACAAGCGCGCGCGATTGCCGATGGGGGTTGGCGAGGGCACGGTGCAGATGCAAGGCAAACCCCCAATTCGATGGCCCGCGCGCGCCGGTGCCCTGGCGCTCGCGGCATGGTGCGGCGTGGCGGTGCCGGCCGCGCCCACGCCCGCCGGACAGGCAGCGCCAACACCGCCGCCGGCCTGGATGCACCACGCCTGGACCGCGCGCGATCACGCCCCGCGCTTTGTCCAGTCGCTGGCACAGGACCGCGACGGATTCCTGTGGGTCGGCAGCGTCGAGGGGCTGTTCCGGTTCGACGGCACCACGTTCGAGCCGGTCCCGCCCCCGCCGGGCCACCCCCGCGCCGCCACGGCCGTCAGCGCCCTTGCCGCCGCGCCCGATGGCACGATCTGGCTGGGCTATGCCGGGGGCGGCGGCGTTGCCGTCTATCGCCAGGGCCGGCTGCACGATGCCGGGCGGCCGGGCAACGCCGGCGAAATCACGCGGATCGTGATCGGTGCCGACGGGCAGCCCTGGATCGCGGCGGGAGACGCCGATCATGCGGTCTATCGCCACACCCCGGCCGGCTGGCAGGCGGTAGAATCCGCAAGCTTCGACCAGCACGATACCGAACCGCAACTGCTCTCGCGCACGGGCACGCTGTGGTTCGGCACCTGGGGCGGGCCGCTGTCCTACTGGCGCGGCGGGTCAGGACCGGTGCAACCCCATGTCACGCCGTTTGCCGGGCCGGGCGGCGGGGCATTGGCGCAGACCACCGATGGCGCGCTCTACGCCATCGATAACGCCGGCCTGCGTGCCCTGCCCCCCTATGACATGGGCAGCACGGCGGCGCCGCCGCGCCCGCTGTTGGCAGCGTCCGAGCTGCCTCCGGCCGATTTCTATCGCGCGGTGGCCGATCCGTTCGGCCGGATCTGGGCCACCACGTTCCTGTCAGGCGTGGTGGCGATCTGGCCGCGTACCGGCGCGCTTGAACATATCGACGAGCGCCAGGGCCTCACCTCGAACCGCGCCTCGCCCATCCTGGCCGACCGCGACGGCAATATCTGGGTCGGTACCGAACGCGGGCTCGATCGCTTTTCCCCCACCCCGCTACGCAGCCTGGCGATGCTGGGCCCGCGCGCGGCGATGGGCATTTCCGCCGCAGCGCAGGATGGCCGGGTCTATTTCGCCAATGGGCCGGCCGTGTTCGTGGCAGACGCTGGCCAAAGCCCACGCCTGCTCACGCGCCTTGGCGATGGCGTGGCCGGCCTGTGCGCGGGAAGCGGCGGCGATGTCTGGGCGATGCTGTCGGAAAGCGCGGTGGCGATTGCCGGGCCCCATCGCGGGCAGTCCCGCCGCCTGCCCGGCCATGTGACCGAACTGTTCGATTGCGCCGTGGCCCCGGACGGCGTGCTGTGGTTCACGGCCAACGGGCTTGGCCTCTCCCGGTATGTCGGCGGCCGCTGGGAAAACGTGCCGGTCGATACCCGGCTGGGCGTGCCGCAGAACCTGGCGTTCGACCGGCAGGGCCGCCTGGTGATGATCCTGGGCCGGCGGGCCATCGCCCGGCTCGACCATGGCGCGCTGACCGTGTGGGACGGGGCGCGCATCGGCTTTGAACGGCCGACTTCGCTGGCCGTGCGCGATGACGATGTGTTGGTGGGCGGGGGCACGGGGCTGCTCCGGCTGTCGGAAGGCAGAGTGCAGATCCTGGACGTGCGCGATCACCCCTGGCTGTTCGATACGCGCGGCGCGATCAGCACGCCCGCAGGCGAAACCTGGCTGCTCGGCTATCACGGGCTCGTCCGCGTTGCCACGGCCGCACTTGACCGGGCCTTTGCCGCGCCCACCCGCCCGATTGCCCACACGACGTTCGATGAAGACGATCGCCGCATCGCGCTGCCCCAGCGCAGCGCGGCGCGACACATCGTGGGCGACGGCACCGACCGCGTTTTCGTGCTGACCCGCTCGGGCGTACTCGAAGCCCGCAGTTGGTCCAGCCCGCTGCCCGAGGCGCCGTTCCGCCTGTTCGTGCGTGCACTGGGCGCCAACGGCCGGAATTGGCCAGCCGGGCCAAACATCGCCTTGCCCCAGGGCACCAGCCAGGTCACGATCCGCTATGGCGTGCTCGATCTGGCCACGGCCAGCCAGCGGCGCTTTCGCGTGCGCCTGTCCGGACCCGCAGGACTGGACGATGCGTGGACCGCCAATGGCACGGCGCCTGAAATCTCCTATGCCAACCTGGTACCCGGCACCTATCGGTTTGACGTGCAGACCACCGACCGGCAGGGCGAATGGCAGGCGCAAGGCGCCAGCCTGGCCTTCACCATCCGCGCCGCGTTCTGGCAGACCGTGTGGTTTCGCCTGGGGCTCGCCGCCCTGGTCCTGCTCCTGGCACGGGCGCTCTACGTTCAGCGCACCCGTGTCTTGCTGGCCCGCGCGCGCGCCAAGCGCGAAGGCCAGATGGCCGAGCGCGAGCGCATCGCGCGCGAATTGCACGACACCCTGCTGCAAGGCGTCCAGGGGTTGATGCTGCGGTTCGAAGCCGTGGCCGCACGCGGCGCACTCGATCGCGCGACGCGCGCCGAACTCGATGCCGTGCTGGAACGCGGCGACGATGTCGTTACCGCCGCGCGCGAACGGGTGATCGACTTGCGCAGCCAGACGGCCTCGGCGGTGGACCTGGCGCAGGCGATGGCGCCGATCTGCGCCGATGGCCTGGTTCCCGCGGCCAGCCTGCGCATCACCGGAAGGCCGCGCGTGATCGATGCGGCCGTGGCCGAGGATATCCTTGCCGTGGTGCAGGAAGCGCTGGCCAACGCCCGCCGCCATGCCCGCGCCCAAGGCATTGCCGTGCTGCTCCATTTCGGACCGCGCGCGCTGATCGTGCGCATTGCCGACGATGGCGTGGGCTTTGCCGGCGCCAACGGGTCTGCGCCGCAGGCGGCTCCGGGGCATTTCGGGCTGGTCGGCATGCGCGAACGCGCCCACCGCCTCAACGCGCGGATCGATATCCGCAACGGCGCAGCCGGCGGCGCGGTGGTGGAACTGCGCGTGCCGGCCGCCCTCGCCTATCGGGCGTAGCGATCGGTCGCGCGGATCAACTGGTCAAGGATTCCCGGCTCGGAAAAGGCATGGCCGGCCCCTTCGACCAGGTGAAACTCCGCCTCGGGCCAGACCTCGTGCAGCGCCCAGGCATAATGCGCCGGACAGGGCATGTCGTATCGCCCGTGCACGATCGTGGCGGGAATGTGCCGCAACGCCTGCGCCCCGCGCAGCAGTTGCCCCGGCTCCAGCCAGCAGCCGTGGACGAAGAAATGCGTTTCGATCCGCGCAAAGGCCAGGGCGAAATGGCCGTCATCATGCTGCGCGCTGTTGCCGGCATCGGGCAGCAGGGTGATCGTCTCGCCTTCATACAGGCTCCACGCCCGCGCCGCCGCGATGCGATCCTCCATCGGCCCGGTGGTCAACCGGCGATGATAGGCTCCCAGCATGTCGCCGCGCTCCTCGGGCGGGATCGGGGCGGCAAAGCGGGCATACTTGTCGGGAAACATCTGCGACACCCCGAACTGGTAGAACCAGTCCAGTTCTTCCCTGGAGCAGAGATAGATGCCGCGCAGCACCATCGCACTCACGCGCGCGGTGTGCGCCTGGGCATAGGCCAGCGCGAGCGTGGAGCCCCACGATCCGCCGAACACCAGCCATTGCTCCGCGCCTACCAGCGCGCGCAGCCGCTCGATGTCGGCAACCAGGTGCCAGGTCGTGTTGGCATCCAGCCCCGCATGCGGGGTCGATCGGCCGCAGCCACGCTGGTCGAACAGCAGCACGTCATAGCGGGCCGGGTCGAACAGGCGGCGGTGGGTGGGCGAAATGCCGCCACCGGGCCCGCCGTGCAGGAAAACGGCGGGGGTGGCGCCGGGCGTGCCACAGCGCTCGTAATAGATGTGATGGCCCTCACCGGTATCGAGCGTGCCGGTTTCATAGGGTTCGATCGGGGGATAGAGCGTGCGCAACATGGCGCCTTGTTGCGCTGGCCGGCGCGCAAAATCAATCCACCCACTCGCGCTGCAGGTGCCGCGCGCCAAGCAGCATCAGCACCGCTGCCAGCAGATAGAACCCCAACCCGATCTGGATCGCCTGGCGCAGCGCATCGTTGCCGAAATGCGGGGTGAGCAGGTCGGACAGCTTGCCGATCGTCAAGGAGCCCAGCCCCACCCCTATGAGGTTGTTGATCAGCAGGAACGCGGCCGAAGCGGTCGCCCGCATCGGCGCCGGCACCAGGTGTTGCACCGCCGTCAGGATCGGGCCGAGCCAGATATAGACCAGTGCCTGGGGCAGCAGGAACAGCCAGAACGCCAGGCCCGCCCCGCCCGCATGCAGCCCGGCCACGAACAGCGGCACCCCGGCGAGGAACGCAAGGGCCGGAACGCGGGCATAGGCCGCGCGGCTGCGCGTGCCCAGCCAATCGGCCAATACGCCGCCCGCCAGCACCCCGGCCGTGCCGCCGACCAGCAGGAGCAGGCCGAAGAACTGCGAGGTTTGCACCAGATCGAGCCCGAACGAGCGGCGCATCAACGAGGGCAGCCAGAACGCCAGGCCATAGCCCATCATCGAGCACGACGCCGCGCCGAACGAGAGCAGCCAGAAACTGCGCTTGCCCGCCAGGATCGCCAGCACCGCGCGCATCGCCGGCGCCGCGCCCGGCGTGGGCCGGCGTGGGTCGCGCACGCCCCAGGCGAACAGCGGCGTGAACATCAGGCCCGCCAGCCCCACCGCCAGGAACGCCGCGCGCCAGTTCACCGCTGCCGCGACATAACCACCCAGCAGGATGCCCGCGGCCGAGCCGAGCGGAATGCCCAGCGAATAGATCGCCAGCGCCCGTGCGCGGCGATGGGGCGGAAAAGTATCGGAAATCAATGCATAGGACGGCGCGACGCCGCCCGCCTCGCCCACGCCCACCCCCAGGCGGCAGGCAAACATCGCCCAAAAGCCACCCGCCAGGCCGCACAGCGCGGTAAAGGCGCTCCACACCGCGAGCGATGCGGCGATCACCCGCGTGCGGCCGCGCCGGTCGGCCAACCAGGCCAGCGGCAAGCCCATGGTGGAATAGAGCAAGGCAAAGGCAAAGCCGCCCAGCGCGCCCAGTTGCGTGTCGCTCAGGCCCAGGTCCGCCTTGATCGGCCCGGCAAGGATGCCCAGGATCTGCCGGTCGATGAAATTGAACGTATAGACCACCAGCAGCATCGCGAGCACAAAGGCAGGCGAGCGGACAAAGGCCGCGCGCCCCGCGGTGTCGTTGGCCAAGGCATCGTCCAGTCTTGGGGCAGCGGGCATCGTTCTCTCCCATTGAGCCTGGCAGCGGCTTGGCTGTAGCTTGCACTGCCGGTCGGTTCCGGCTTAATAGTGAAAAATGAATCACGCTTCAAATTAGAAAGCGCTCGTCCTTTGAGAAAGCAGCTGTCCATGGCTGAAACAACGATTTCTCCCGCGGCCTCCGCCGCCACGGCCGCCTCGTCTGCGCCGGCGGCTGCCCCGGCACGGGCCTCCAAAGTGCCCAAGACGGAGCGCGGGCGGCGCACCTTGCGCGCGCTGCTCAATGCCGCGGCCGAGGAATTCGGCGAAAAGGGCTTCCACGATGCGGCGATCAGCCAGATCACCGCGCGCGCCGGTGTCGCCACCGGCAGCTTCTACGTCTATTTCGACAGCAAGGAAGCGATCTTCCAGGCGCTGGTGCGCGATCTTTCGGGCCAGGTGAAGGACTTTGTCGGCCCCAGCATCGCCGCGGCGCCCAACCAGCTTGCCGCCGAGCAAGCCGGCCAGCTCGCCTACCTGAAATTCGTGCGCCAACACAAAGAGATCTACCGCATCATCGACGAATCCGAATTCGTCGATCCGGCCGCCTATCGCGAACACTACACCAATTCGGCCGCGCGCATCGCCGCCCGGCTCGAAGCGGCGGCGCAGCGCGGGGAAATCCGCGCGGGCGACAGCGAAGTGCGCGCCTGGGCGATCATGGGCATGAACGTGTTCCTGGGCCTGCGCTTTGGCGTGTGGGGCAACGAGACACCCGAAGCGGTGGTGCAGGAGACCGGGCGGCTGCTTGCCCATGGCCTGACGCCCGCAGCAGGCGACAATGGCGGACCTGGCGAGGGCGATATGGACCGGGACGGCGCGGCATGAGCGGCTTTGCCGCCCGCCACTGGACCACGGCCGATGGCCTTGCCCTGTTCGCGCGCGATTACCCCGCCCTGCCCGGCCCGGCGCGCCTGCCGGTGGTGTGCCTCCATGGCCTCACGCGCAATTCGCGCGATTTTGCCGCGCTCGCCCCCTGGCTTGCTGCGCGCCAGCGCCGCGTGCTCGCGCTCGACATGCGTGGGCGCGGCCAATCGGCGCGCGATCCCCAGGCGCGCTATGACCTTGGCATTTATGCCGATGACGTGGTGGCGCTGCTCGATGCACTGGGCATCGCGCGGGCGCTGTTCGTCGGCACGTCGATGGGCGGGCTGATCACGGTGGAGCTGGCCACGCGCCACCCCGCGCTGGTGGCCGGCGCGGTGATCAACGACATTGGCCCGCAACTGGCGCCCCACGGCCTGGCGCGCATTGCCGGCTATGTCGGCAAGGGCGAGCCGCTGCCCGATCGGCAGGCCGCGGCCCAGGCCTGCGCGCGCCTCAATGCCGATGTCTTTCCCCACTATGGCCCGGCGCAATGGCTGGCCATGGCCCACCGCCTGTTCCGCGAAGAACAGGGCCGGATCGTGGCCGATTACGATCCCGCCATCGCCCAGGGCTTCACCCGGATCGTGGCGGATCCCGATCCCTGGGGCAAATGGCACGCCTTTGCCCAAGATCGCCCGGTGCTGTTGGTGCGCGGCACGGCAACCGATCTCCTCGCGCCAGAGGTGGCCGAGGCAATGGTCGCGGACAAGCCGCAGGCAACGCTCGCGCTGGTCCCCGGCATCGGCCATGCCCCGATGCTGGACGAACCAGCCGCCCTGGCCGCACTGGAAGTGTTCTTCGCCGGCACACCCTAAGCGGCGTGGGGATGTAGCCCACGGCAAGCCTTGCCAAAACCGGCAGCCCGGCGCACCCCACCGATCATGACCTTGCATCGCACCGACCTTGCCGACTTCAACACGTTCCTGGTCCTGGCGCGCCACCGCAATTTCCGGCGCGCCGGGCTCGAGATCGGGGTCAGTGCCTCGGCCATCAGCCATGCGCTCAAGGGCATGGAAGCGCGCCTTGGCGTGCGCCTACTCAACCGGACCAGCCGCAGCGTGACGCTGACCGCGGCGGGCGAGGAACTGCAGGCGGCGTTGCAGGAACCGTTCTCGATGATCGGCGAAGCCGTCGAGCGGCTCAATCGCTTGCGCGACGAACCGACCGGCCACATCCGGCTCAACGTGCTGGAACACGCCGCCACCCTGCTGCTCGCCAAAGTGCTGCCAACCTTTACCGAGCGCTATCCCGGCGTGCGGATCGATATCGCGGTGGCCAATGCCATGCAGGACGTGGTGGGCGAAGGCTTCGACGCCGGCATCCGCTATGGCGGAACCGTGCCGGAAGACATGATCGCCCGGCGCCTTTCGGCCGATCTGCGCTGGGTGGTGGTGGGCGCGCCGGCCTATCTCCAACGGTCCGGCGTGCCGCAACATCCCCAAGACCTCGCAAACCACCGGTGCCTGCGCATCCGGCTGGGCGATGACAGCATCTATCACTGGGAATTCGAGCGCGAGGGCGCGGTGATCGCCATCGACGTGCCCGGCGCGATCACCGTGGACCAGACCGCGTTCGCGCTTGCTCTGGTGCGCGAGGGCGCGGCCCTGATGTACCTGCCCGAACCCTGCGTTGCGGCAAGCGTGGCGCGCGGCGAAATGCAGGTGGTGCTACGCGAATGGTCGTCGCATGGCGAAGGCTTCCACATCTATTATCCCAGCCGGCACCAGCTGCCCACCGGCTTGCGCCTGTTGATCGACCTGGTGCACGAAATGCGGCCCTTGGGCCTATAGCGCCGGGGCAGCGGTGAACAGCATTCATCGCTGCATCAAGGCTGCGCCAGCTCCAACCCGACCAGCGGGGGCGCTATGTCGCGCCCATGGCATCGACCGACAAAACCACCGCGCACTGGGGCGCCGTCCTGGCATTGACGCTTTGCGTCTCCACGCTGATCGCCTCGGAATTCATGCCGGTCAGCCTGCTGACGCCGATCGCGGCCGATCTGCGCCTTAGCGAGGGCACGGCCGGGCAGGCAATCGCGGTTTCCGGATTGTTCGCGGTGCTCACCAGCCTTGGCATCGCGCGCGCCAGCGCCGGGATCGACCGTCGCCATCTGCTGCTGGGATTGACGCTCGTGATGCTCGTTTCGGGCGCCATGGTTGCCTTCGCGCCGACCTTCGGCGTGTTCATGGCCGGCCGGGCGCTGGTTGGCGTGGTCATCGGCGGCTTCTGGTCGATGTCCACGGCCACGATCATGCGCCTGGTCCCGCCGCCAGACGTGCCGCGCGCGCTGGCCCTGCTCAATGGCGGGAATGCCCTGGCCACCACGATCGCCGCCCCGCTCGGCAGTTTCCTGGGCCAATTCATCGGCTGGCGCTGGACTTTCTTCATGGTCGTGCCGCTTGCCGCGCTGACCTTTGCGTGGAAATGGCTGGCGCTACCGGCGATGCCATCGGATCGCCAGGCCAAGCCGGCCCTTACCCTGGCCCTGCTTGCCCGCGCCGAGGTGCGCCGGGGCATGGCCGCCGTCGCCTTGCTGTTCGCCGGGCAATTCGCGGTGTTCACCTATTTGCGCCCGTTCCTGGAACAGCACGTCCATGTCGGGGTCTCGCTGCTCTCGCTGATCCTGTTGGGCATGGGCATCGCCGGCGTGCTCGGCAATGGCTTGATCGGCCGGCTGGTCGCCCACAGCCTTGCCCAGGCGCTGATCGTGCCGCCGCTTGCGCTCGCGCTGATCGCCGCCCTGCTCATCGCGGTGGGCACCCATGCCCCCCTCGTCGCCGTGCTGCTGGCCCTGTGGGGCCTGACCGGCACGCCCGCGCCCGTGGCATGGTGGACGTGGATGGCGCGCACCCTGCCCGATGACGCCGAAGCCGCCGGCGGCCTCATGGTCGCGGTAATACAGCTGGCGATCACGCTGGGCGCGGCAGGTGGCGGATTGCTGTTCGATGCCTTTGGCTTTGCCGCCGCATTCCTGGCCGGTGCCTTGCTTCTGGTCGGCTCGGCGCTGCTGGGCCTGGCCGACGCGCGCCACGCTTCCCCGCTTCCCGAAAGGAACAATGCATGATCCTCTATCGCAATGGTACCCGCCCCTCGCAGCCCGGCCCGGCCGAATGGTTCACCGGCCGCGTGCGCATCGATCCGCTCAACACCGCGCCCGCGCCGTCCCGCCACGGCTGCGCCAGCGTGACATTCGAACCCGGCGCCCGCACCGCCTGGCACAGCCACCCGCTGGGCCAGACACTGGTGGTCACCGCCGGCACCGGCTGGACCCAGTGCGAAGGCGAACCCATTGTCGAAATCCGCGCGGGTGACGTGATCTGGTGCCCGCCCGGCCATCGCCATTGGCACGGCGCGACGGCCACCACCGCGATGACCCACATCGCCATCCAGGAAGCGCACGACGGCAGCTTCGTCACCTGGATGGAGCACGTGAGCGACGCGCAATATCTTTCGGCCGGGCAAGACCACGACAGCTAATGTGCGCGGGGTCCAAGTCCCCACGCATTCTTGCCTCCTGTTGCAGAATACGGCTTCCCGCATGCCGCGCGACGTGCCATGCGCTTTTAGGAAAGAAATTTTCCAAATAGACGGATTTGACATGGCGCGCGGCAACCAGGGCGAAGAAGCACTTGCGATCGGCAAGCGGTTGCGCGCGATCCGCCGCGCGCAAAATGCCACCCTGGCCGATGTCAGCGCGCGCGCCGGCGTCTCGATCTCGGCCCTGTCTAAGATCGAAAACGCGCAGATTTCCGCCAGTTATGATATTCTCAAGCGGGCCTGCGACGCACTGGGCGTGGGGATCGAAGATATCGTCTCGGCCACGGCCAAGAGCCAGCTTTCCGGGCGCAAGACGGTGACGCGGCGGGGCGAAGGCGAACAGTTCCGCTCCGATCAATACGACTATCGCATCCACGCCAGCGAGATTTCCAAGAAGGCGATGATCCCCTTCGAAATGGTCATCCGCGCCCGCAAGGTGGAGGATTTCGACCACTGGAGCCAGCACGAGGGCGAGGAATTCGTCTATGTGCTGGACGGCGCGATCGAGATTCACACCGAACACTATGCCCCGTTCCGCCTGGCGGCCGGGGAAAGCGCCTATTTCGACAGCAGCATGAAGCACCTCTATCTCGCGGTGGGTGACGCCGATGCACGTGTGCTGTCGATCTCGCACGATCCCGCCTCGGCCGAGAGGCGGCCGGTTTCCACTTATATGCATCCCTCCACCCGGCAAGTGCCGGCGTGATCTAGGCGTAGAATTCGGGCGCCAGGCGCATCTGCTGGATCGCCACCGGATCGTGGAACAGCAGCATCGTGGCATCGTGTTCGCGTTGCAGCGCCTTGAGCCGGCGGATCGCGGCGAGCGCGGCCATGTCGTCGCAGCATTCGCCCGGCAGCACTTCATCGACGAAATTCTCGGCCAGGTCGCCCGCGTCGAACGGCAGGATCACCGCGCCGGTCTGCGGCAGGGTGATCACGGCCGATTGATGGCCCTGGGTGTGGCCGCGCGTATCGATCAGCGCCAGGCCGGGCATGGCCTGCCAATCCCCGTCGCGCAGATCCCAGTCAAGGCCCGGCAGGTCATAGTCGGAACGGATATAGGCAAGGCCCGGATCGGCGGCAAAGGCCTGTTCGTATTCGCGCCGCTGCACCGAAATGCGCGCATGGGTCAGTTGTCCCAGATAGCCGCAATGGTCGTAATGCAGGTGCGAGAGGATGACGTGGCCGATATCGCCCAGGCCGATGCCGATCTGCGCCAGTTGCTGCGCCATATCGTGCATCGGCCGCACCACCGGCGGGGTCATGCCATATTGGCCAAAGCACGCGTGGCGCCGCACCGGATCGGTGATGTTGTCTGGGTTCATCCCGCCATCGAGCAGGACCCAGCCGTGATCGGTATCGAGCAGATAGGCGCAGACCGGCTCGCTCAGGATGAAGCGCCCGCCCAGGTTGCGCGTCGAAATCGTCTTGGGCAGGATTTCAAAGCCGCAAAGCAGCACGAACAGCCGGCGCACGGCAGTGGTGGGCGTCATCACGATTGCTCTTGCTCCCTGGGCGCTACGTTGGGCAGCGCCAGTGCTGCCAGGGCAAGGCCGCCGCTGGCCAGCAGCACATAGCCGATCCACCCCGCCATGCCGAAATAGATCGCCGGGGCCAGAAACGAGAGCAGCGAGATTGCCTGCCCGACCACCCCCGAAACCGTGCCGCGGCGATTGGTCCCTGCAGCAGCGCCCGCTTGCGCCAGCGCGGGCAACTGCGCCATCGCCACCGCGCCCAAGCCGCTGAATGCCAGCAGCCAGGCGAACAGCGCGGCGGTGGCAAGCGCTAGGCTGCCACCCGGCCAGAACAGCAGCGCCTGCGCCAGGGCGCCGGCCACGGCCAGGCCGGCGAACAGCATGCGCCGCTGCCCGGCCCGCGCCAGCACGGCGCCTGCCGCCAGCCCGCCCAGCATCATCGCCACGCCCTTGGCCGCGGCCACGACCGTGGCGGATTCGGCCATCGACGCGCCATGCACCCGCGCCAGCCAGGCCGGCGCGACCAGGCTGGTGCCGTAGGAAATCGCCGATGGCACAGCCACCGCCAACGCCAGCCGCAGCACCCCCGGCTGGCGCAGCACCAGGCCCAGTTCGCGCCAGGCGGCACGCCGATCAGGCAAGCCCCCCGCCTGTACTGGACCTGCCTGAACCAGATGGGCCGGGACGATATGGGGAAGCGCCAGCGCCCACAGCCCCAGGATGCCGAGCAAGGCACCATGCAGCGCCAGCGGCAACACCCAATGCCCGGTCTGGGCAAACGGCGCGCCCAGCACCAGGCCCAGGGCAAACCCGGCGGGCGCATAAGTGGACCACAGCGCCATGGCCCGCACCTGGCGCGCGCCAGCATAGGCCGCGGCCAGCAGCGCTGGCGCCGCCACGCTGATCCCGGTAAAGGCCAGGCCCGAGAGCAGCAGCGCGGCATAAAGTGCAGCCGGGCTACCGCCGGCCACGGCCAGCGCATCGGCCAGGCCCCCCGCCAACCCGGACCAGACCAGCACCCGGCGCGCACCGACGCGATCGACCAGCGCGCCGCAGGGCACGGCGAGCAGCGCCGATGGCAGCGAAAACAGCGCCAGGCCTTGCCCGATCTGCGCCGCTGTCAGCCCCAGCGCCCCGGCCAGGTCGAGCGTCAGCGCCGCGACCACACCCACTTGCGCCATGCTTGCCAGCGTCAGCGCATAAGCCAGGGCGAGCACGGACCAGCCACGCGATGTGGCAGGATCGGCTACAGCGGAAGAAGCGGCAAGGGAGCACATGGGAACAAGGCTGGCACGTTTTCCTGATTTTCAAAAGTTGGAAAATTAGTTTTCCTGTAGGAAAATTTCTGTTAGCACATTTGCATCCGCACCCGCCTTGGGAGGCCATGCCTTGAAGATCACTGCCGTCACCGCGTTCCCCTTTCGCCTGCCGGTTCGGCGCGATTTCAAATGGGCGGGCCTTATTGCCGATCTGGGCGGCTTCGTGGCGGTGCGGGTGGAAACCGAAGGCGGCGTGACCGGCTTTGGCGAGGCAACCCCGCTGCCCGATTGGGGCGGTGACTGGGGGCGCCGCTGTGGCGAGACGCAAGCCAGCGTGGTGCAGATGATCGAGCAGGTGCTGGCCCCCGCGCTGGTCGGCCTGGATGCCACGGCGGTCACCGCCGCGCGTGCCGCGATGGACCGCGTGCTGATCGGCAACAGCTATGCCAAGTGCGCGATCGACATTGCCCTGCACGATGCCTGGGGCAAGATCGTGGGCCAGCCGGTCTACAAGCTGCTGGGCGGCGCCGTGCGCGACAGCGTGCCCGTGGCGCACATGATCGGCCTGATGCACGAGGCAGAGGCGCTCGACGAAGGGCTGGGCGCGGTGGCCGATGGCGTGCACGCGTTGCAGATCAAGGGCGGGGTCGATCTGGCGCGCGACTTGCGGCTGGTGGCGGCACTGCGCCGCGAACTGGGACAAGACATCACGCTGCGGCTCGATGCCAACCAGGGTTACGGCCACGGCAAGGCCGCCACGCAAGCCGTGCTGCGCCTGGCCGAGGCGGGCGCCAGCCTGGTGGAGCAGCCCACCACCGGCCTGCCGTTCATGGCCGCCGTCACGGCGGCATCGCCGCTGCCGATCATTGCCGATGAAAGCTGCTGGGACATTCACGACGCGCTCGACGTGGCCGAACGCGGCGCGGCCGATTGCCTGTCGATCTACCTGGCCAAGGCCGGCGGTTTCGTCGGCGCGGGCGGGGTGGCGCGGGTGGCCGCCGCGCGCAAGATGGCCTGCGATGTCAACGGGTCGATCGAATCCGCCATCGGCACGGCGGCCAACGTTCATTTCGCCCTGGCCCATGGCGCCGTCACGCTGGGTGCGGTGATCGCCATCAGCGCGCCGGCGGGCACCCACCCCTGCCGCATCGCCGGCCGCTATTACGAAGACGATGTGCTGGCAGCGCCCATGGCCGTGGCCGATGGCGCGATCCTGCCGCTCGATGCGCCGGGCCTGGGCATTGTCGTGGACGAGGACAAGCTCGCCCACTATCGGTGCCACTGATCATGGCCGGCTATCGCATCGCGGCCGATATCGGCGGCACCTTCACCGACATCGCCTGCCTTTCGCCCGATGGCACGCTGACCACCGCCAAAGTGCCGACCACGCCCGGCGACTATGCCCGCGCCATCCTGGCCGGCATTGCCGACGTGGCCACGCGGCTGGGCCTGCAACCGGCCGATTTTGCCGAGATCCTCCACGCCTCCACCATCGCCACCAACGCGATCCTCGAAGGCAAGGGCGCGCGCACCGCGCTGGTAACGACCGAAGGCTTTCGCGACGTACTGGAAATGCGGCGCATCCGCGTGCCGCGCCTCTACGAGCCGCTTTATCAGAAGCCCGCCCCGCTCAGCCCGCGCCGCCTGCGGCTGGAAGTGCCCGAACGCATGGGGCCGCGCGGCGAAGTGATCCGGCCGCTCGACACCGGCGCGCTGGTCCAGGTGGCGCAAGCCCTGGGCCAGGCCGGGGTGGACGCCGTAGCGGTGTGCTTCCTGCACAGCTACGCCAACCCGGAGCACGAGGCCAAGGCCTTGCAAATCCTCAAGGAAGTTCTGCCGCCCGAAACCTTCCTCTGCGCCAGCCACGAAGTGCTGCCCGAAATCCGCGAATACGAGCGGACCAGCACCACCGTGGTCAACGCCTATATCGGCCCGGTGGTCAGCGCCTATCTCGGCGCCTTGCAGGAACGGCTGATTGCCGCCGGGCTCGATGGCCGGCTGCTGATGATGCAATCGAGCGGTGGGCTGCTCGATGTGGCCCAAGTGATCGCACGGCCTGCCACGGTCGTGGAAAGCGGCCCGGCCGCGGGCGTGGTCGGCGCCGCGCGCCTGGGCGGCGGGGCCGGGCACGATCATGTCATCACGTTCGACATGGGCGGCACCACGGCCAAGGCCTCGCTGATCGAGCATGGCCGCCTGGCCACCACCGACGAATACGAAGTGGGCGGCGGCATTTCGATGTCGAGCGCGCTGGCCAAGGGTGGCGGCTATGCCCTGAAACTGCCGGTGATCGACGTGTCCGAAGTGGGCGCGGGCGGGGGCAGCGTGGTGCGGGTGGATGCCGGCGGCGCGCTGAAAGTGGGGCCGGAAAGCGCGGGCGCGGTGCCTGGCCCGGCCTGCTATGCTGCCGGCGGCACCCAGGCCACCGTCACCGATGCCAACGTCGTGCTGGGCTATCTCAATCCCGTGGCGCTGGCCGGCGGCACCGTGCCGATCGACGCCAACCTGTCGCACTCGGCGATTGATGCCGCCGTGTGCCAGCACCTGGGCTGCACGCTGGAAGAGGCCGCATGGGGCATCCACCGGCTGGCCAACGCCGCGATGATGCGCGCGGTCAAGGCGGTTTCCACTTATCGCGGCCGCGATCCGCGCGATTTCGCCCTGTTTGCGTTCGGCGGCAATGGTGGCATCCACGCCGCCGCGCTGGCCCGCGAACTGGGCATGGCCCAGGTGATCGTGCCGCCAGGCGCCGGGGTGTTCAGCGCGGTGGGCCTGTTGTTCACCGATCACGAAGTGAGCCGCTCGGCAGCACTCGGCCGCCCCCTGGCCGACGATGCCGAAACCCTGGCCGCGATCACCCGGGCGCTGGCCCGGCTGGACGCCGATGTGCGGGCCGAACTGGGCGCGCATCCGGCGCTGGCGCTGCGCTGCCGGGCAGACTTGCGCTATCACGGCCAAGGCTTCGAACTGGGCGTGGACGTGCCGCCCGGCGCGATCACCCCCGCCTGGATCGAGGCGCTGCGCACCGCATTCGAGGCCGAGCATCGCCGCTCCTATGGCCACGACCTTGGCCCCCACCGCATCGACTTGGTCACCCTGCGCGCGATCGGCACGATCCCGCCGCAAGGCCCCACGGCCATCGCCCCCGCGGCTGTCCTAACGCCAGCCGCTGCACCGGAAACCACCCGCGCCTGCTGGTTCGGGCCAGAGCATGGACGCATCGCAACCCCGGTGATCAATCGCGCCGCGCTGCGCGATGAACCGCGCGCCGGGCCGTTGATCGTGGAGGAATACGAAGGCACCACCGTGGTGCCGCCCGATGCCACGGCGCGGCGCGACACGGCGGGCAATATCGTGATCAACCTTGGCGCAGGAGCCACCCATGTCGCGTGATGTCGATCCCATCCTGCTCGAAGTGTTCAAGAACGGGTTCGAGGCCGTGGCCGACGAGATGGCCCTGATCCTGATGCGCACGGCCCATTCCCCGATCGTGCGCGATGCGATGGATTTCTCCACCGCCTTGTGCGACGCGGCCGGGCAGAACCTGGCCCAGGGGCTGACCACGCCGATGCACCTGGGCAGCTTTCACGATGCCATGCGCCACCTGATCGGCGAATATGGCGCCGATATCGCCGATGGCGACGTGTTCATCGGCAACGATCCCTATCTGGCTTCGGGCCAGCACTTGCCCGATATCTATGTGATCCAGCCGATCTTCCACGCCGGAACGATTCACGGCTGGGCGGCCACGATCGCCCACCATGTCGATGTGGGTGGGCTGGTGCCCGGCAGCAATTCGTTGAGCGCGGTCGAAATCCACCAGGAAGGCCTGCGCCTGCCGTTCGTGAAGCTTTATCGCGCGGGCCGGCCCGATCCGGTCGTCACCCGCCTGATCGCCGCCAACGTGCGCACGCCCGATCAGGTGCTCGGCGATATCGAGGCGCAAGTGGCCGCCGCCCATGCCGGCGCACGCGGCCTTGTCGCGATGATCGATCGCCATGGCGCGCAGACCATCGCCGCCTATGGCGCCGCGCTGCACGATTATGCCGAACGCCTGGCGCGCGCCGCCATCCGCGCCATTCCCGATGGCACCTATCGCTTCGAAGACCATATCGACGGGCTGGGCGACAATCCGCAGCCGGTGCTGTTTCGCCTGGCGCTGACCGTGGCGGGCGAGGAAGTCACCGCCGACTGGACCGGCACGGCGCCGCAAGTGCGCGGCGGCATCAACGCGCCGATCTCGTTCTGCAAGTCCAATGTCTATGCCGCGCTGCGCTCTGTCATGGGGGCCGACGTGCCCAATTGCCATGGCTATACCCGGCCAATCCACGTGATCGCGCCCGAAGCCAGCGTGCTCAACTGCACCTATCCCGCCCCCTGCGGCGCGCGTGGCATCACCGGCTATCGCATTGTCGATTGCGTGTTCGGCGCGCTTGCCCAGGCCGTGCCTGACAAAGTCGCCGCCGATGGCGCGGGCGGCTCCACCCTGCCCAGCTTCAGCGGCCGGATCGACGGGCGCACGTTCGTGTTCTCGGAATGCGTGATGGGGGTGTGGGGCGCAACCAGCGAACATGATGGCCAGGAAGGCGTGCCGCACATGGCATCGAACCAGGCCAACGTGCCGATCGAAACGATCGAGGCCGATTACCCCATCCGAATCGAACGCTATGGCCTGGTGGCCGATAGCGGCGGGCCGGGGCGCAACCGGGGCGGCCTGGCCGTCCTGCGCGAATACCGCATGCTGGCCGACGATATCTTTTTCGGGGTGCGGTCGGACAAGGTGATCCACCCGCCCCACGGCCTCCAGGGTGGCCGCGCCGGCACACCGGCCAGCAATCTGCTGGAACGCAGCGGGGGCTTGCGCATCCTGCCCGCGATGCCGACCACGCCGTTCCTGCTCCAGACCGGCGAAGTCTATCGCCACGTCATGGCCGGCGGTGGCGGCTTCGGCTCTGCGCTGGAGCGCGCGCCCGACCGCGTGCGCGAGGACGTGCTCGATGGCCGGGTCAGCCGCAGCCACGCCCGGGATGCCTATGGCGTGGTGATCACCGCCGATGGCACGCTGGATGAAGAAGCCACCACCGCGCTGCGCAGCCGCATGGCGCCCCGTGCCGCCACCCCGCGCCAGACCGGCCGGGAGACGCGGGCATGAGCGCGGTCCACACCAACCCGCGCCCGGTTTCCGCGCTCGATCCGTTCTCGGCCGAATTCCGCGCCGATCCCTTTGCCGCCTATGCCCAGCTTCGCGCCACCGGGCCGATCGTGTGGCTGGAGCAATACGGCATCTGGGTGGTGCAGCACCACGCCCAGGTCAAGGACGTGCTCACCGACTGGCGCCGTTTCAGCAATGCCGGTGGCGGCGGGTTGACCAACTATTTCAAGGAGCCCAACTGGCGCCAGCCCAGCATCATCCTGGAAGTGGACCCGCCCGAACACGAGCGCACCCGCAAGGTCATGATGCGGGTGATCAATGCCAATGCGATCAAGTCCCTGCGCGGTGGATTCGAAACCGTGGCGCGCCGCCTGGTCGATGCCGCCCTGGCCCAGGGCGAGATCGAGGCGGTTTCGCAACTCGTCCAGCCCTTCCCCCTCACGGTCTTTCCCGATGCGGTGGGCATGCCCCCGCTCGATCGCGAAATCATGCTGGTCTATGGCGGCATGGTGTTCGGCGCGTTCGGCCCGCGCACGGCGTGGTACGATCGGTTGATGGAACGCGCCGAGGAAGTCTCGACCTGGATCGACGCGCACTGCGCGCGCGCCGCGCTAACCGATGATGGCCTGGGCGCCGGAATCTATGCCGCCGCCGACGCGGGCGAGATCACCCAAGACGAAGCGCGCCTGCTGGTGCGCTCGTTCCTGTCGGCCGGGGTCGATACCACGATCGATTCCATCGGCCTGGCTTTGCGCGCGCTGGCCGAGCATCCCGAACAATGGGCGCTGCTGCGCGCCGATCCCGCGCTCGCGCGCAATGCCTTCGAAGAGGCGACGCGCTATGACAGCTCGTCGCAAAGCCTGTTTCGCACCACCACGCAATCCTTCGAATTTGCCGGGCAGACGCTGGACCGCCACGAAAAGGTGCTGGTCCTGATCGGTTCGGCCGGGCGCGATCCGGCAGTGTGGGACGAACCCGATCGTTTCGACATCCGCCGCCGCCTGACCCACCAGGTCGGCTATGGCACCGGCATCCACGGCTGCGTGGCCCAGATGATGGCGCGCCTGGAAGGCGAAGTGTTTTTTCGCGCGCTGGCCGAAAAGGTCGGCACCCTTACCTGCACTGGCCCATCGCAGTTGCGGCTGGTGCCGGGGCTGCGCGGGCTGTCCAGCCTGCCCCTGGCCCTTGCGGCCTGAAGGAGAAGACAACACCATGGCCACCGTGATCGTTGCTGGCGGCGCCACCGGAATCGGCCGTGCCAGCGCCCTGGGCTTTCGCGCGCGGGGCGATGATGTCCTGCTGATCGACCATCGCGAGGAAGCGGCGCAGGTCGCGGCCGAGGATCTGCCCGGCCGCTGCCTGTTCATGGCCGCAGACCTGGCCGATCCCGAAGTGCCGGCCCGCGCCGTGGCATTGGCGGTGGAAACCTTCGGCGGGCTCGACAGCGTGCTGGTGACGGCCGCCGTCATGCAATCGGCGGCGCTGGCGGAATGGACGCCGCAGATGTGGGCGCAATCGGTCAACCTCAACCTGGCCATGCCGTTCTTCCTGGCCCAGGCCGCCGCGCCGCACCTGCGCCGTTCGGAAAATCCATCGATCGTGCTGATTTCCTCCACCGGCGCGCTGCGCGGCCATGCCGGCATGTCGGCCTACCAGGCCACCAAGGCCGCCCTGCCTGGCCTCGCCCGCAGCCTGACTGCCGAACTCGGCCCCGATGGCATCCGCATCAACTGCATCCTGCCCGGCTGGATCGAAACGCCGTTCAACGATCCGTTCTGGCAGTACCAGCCCGATCCGGCCGAAAGACGCCGCGCGATCGAGGCGCAGATTCCCCTGCGCCGCCAGGGAGAACCGCTGGACGTGGCCAGCATGGTGCTGTTCATGTGCTCCCCGCAAGGGCGCTATATCGCCGGCACGTCGATCGTGATCGACGGCGGCTATACGGCGGTCTGAGGCCATGGCCCACTCCCATGGCTGGCGCCTGGCAGACAGCTTTTCCTCCGCCGTGCGCCCGGCGCTGCTCGGCAGCCTGGGCGCGGTTTCGGCCGCGCATCCCCTGGCCGTCGCCGCCGGGCAGGCCGCGCTGTTCGCCGGCGGTTCGGCGGCTGATGCGGCCATTGCGGCGCAGGCCGTGCTCTGTGTGCTGTGCCCCGATGCCTGCGGACTGGGCGGTGACATGTTTGCCCTGGTCGCCGATCGGGCGCAGACCCTGGCGATCAACGGCGCCGGCGCCACGCCGCAGGCCGCCACCACCTTTGCCGACGACGGGCCGCACAGCGTGACCGTGCCGGGCCTGGCCGGCGGCTGGGCCAAGCTGCATCGCCGCTGGGGCCGCCTGCCCGCCGCCACCGTGCTGGCGCCGGCCATTCGCCTGGCGCAGGATGGCCATCGCGTTTCGCCCACGCTGGCGGCGGCGGTCACGGCGCAGCGCGCACGGCTGCTCGCCCATGGCGCGGCAGCGTGGTCGCTGCTCAGCCTGGCTGCGGGCGATCGCCTGGTGCAGCCCGAACTCGCCGCCTTGCTGCGCAGCCTCGCCCACGATGGCTTCGACGCATTTTACACCGGCGCGCCTGCTGCCGCCATTGCCAGTGCCCTGGCGCAGCAGGGCGGCGCGATGGACCGGCGTGACTTGGCGCGCCATGTCACCCATGTCGGCCCGGCGCTCATCGTGGCTTATGCCGGGTGCACCGTGGCGGTGCAGCCCCCGCCCACCCAGGGCGTGCTTCTGGGCATGGCGCTCAAGGGCATGGCCGCCTGCGCCCCGGCCGACGATGCCGGGTCCGATCACACCGCCGTGGAATTGACCGAAGCCGCCTTTGCCTGGCGCGACGACGCCGCGCATCTGGGCGCCGCCCTGCTCGACCAGCCGCTGCCGATCGACCCGCAGCGCGCCGCGCGGCGCGGCGGTCCGCGCGCCTATCTCCACACCGCCGGGGTGGCGACGGCCGATGCCGATGGATTGGTGGTGTCATCGCTGGTTTCGGTGTTCGACGATTTCGGCAGCGGCGTCTTCGTGCCCGAACTGGGCATCACGCTCAACAACCGCGCCGGCGGCTTCACCCGTGGCGCCAATGCCCCGGCCGCCGGCAAGCGCCCGGTGCACACCCTGGCCCCGGCGCTGGTGCGCGGCCCGCAAGGTTGCCTGGCCTTGGCCACGCCGGGCGCCGATGGCCAGGTGCAGACCCTGTTGCAAGTGATCGACCGCACCTTGCGCCGGGGGCACGACCTGGCCGGCGCCATCGCCGCCCCGCGCTGGCGCAGCGAAGGCGCGCACCTGCTGATCGAGGAAGGCCATCCCCAGGCCGCTGCCCTCGCCCGCCGGGGCCATGCCCTGGCCCCGCTGCCACCGGGCCAGATGCGCTTTGGCGCCGTCGCCTGCGCGGGCCTGAGCAATGGCACGCCCCTGGCCGTGGCCGATTGGCGGCGCGAGAACTGGGCCGGCGTCGCCTGACACCGGCCCACGCCGCATCATTACCCCGCCTTGGCCCGCGCGCGAAAGGCGTGGAGCAGTGGCTCGGTATAGCCGCTGGGCTGCGCTTCCCCGGCAAAGACCAGCGCGCGCGCCGCCTGGAAGGCCAGGCTGCCCTGCGGATCGGCGGCCATCGGGCGATAGGCCGGATCGCCCGCGTTCTGCGCATCCACGCGCGCCGCCATGGCCAGCAGCGCCGCATCCACCTGATCCGCCGTGATCACGCCGTGGCGCAACCAATTGGCCAGGTGCTGGCTGGAAATGCGCAAGGTGGCGCGGTCTTCCATCAGGCCCACGTCATCCAGGTCGGGCACCTTGGAACAGCCCACGCCCTGGTCGATCCAGCGCACCACATAGCCGAGCAGGCCTTGCGCGTTGTTGTCCACCTCGGCCTGGATCTCTGCCGCGCTCCATGGCCGATCGGGTGCAATCGGCACGGTCAGCAGGTCGGCCAGCGGGGCCAGCGGCTCGGCCAGGCGCGCTGCCTGGCGGGCGGCCACGTCGATGCGGTGGTAATGCGTGGCGTGCAGCACGGCGGCGGTGGGCGAAGGCACCCAGGCGGTGTTGGCGCCGGCCTGCGGGTGCACGGTCTTTTGCGCCAGCATATCGGCCATGCGATCGGGCATGGCCCACATGCCCTTGCCGATCTGCGCCTTGCCGGCCAGGCCACAGGCCAGCCCGATCTGCACGTTGCGGTCTTCATAGGCGGCAATCCACGGCGTGGCTTTCATCTGCGCCTTGCGCAGCATCGGCCCGGCACGCATCGCGGTGTGGATCTCGTCACCCGTGCGATCGAGAAAGCCGGTGTTGATGAACATCACCCGGTGGCGCACCGCGTGGATGCAGGCGGCCAGGTTCACGCTGGTGCGGCGCTCCTCGTCCATCACGCCGATCTTGATGGTGTGCCGCGCCAGGCCCAGCAGGTCTTCCACCGCATCGAGCACGTCGTTGGCAAACGCGCATTCCGCCGGCCCGTGCATCTTGGGCTTGACGATATAGATCGAGCCGCTGCGGCTGTTGCGATAACGCCCACGCCCCTGCACATCGACCAGGCCGATCAGGCTGGTAATCACCGCGTCGACCAGCCCCTCGGGCGCGTCCTGCCCATCGGCCAGGCGCACGGCGGGCGTGGTCATCAGGTGGCCGACATTGCGCACCAGCAGCACCGAGCGCCCCGGCAGGGTGAACGGCCGGCCATCGGGGGCAACATAGCTGCGATCGGGCGCCAGGCGCCGCGTCTGCGTGGCACCGCCCTTGGCAAAGCTGGCCTGCAGATCGCCGCGCAGCAGGCCCAGCCAGTTGGCATAGGCCGCCACTTTGTCTTCCGCATCGACGGCGGCGATCGAATCTTCCAGGTCGCAGATCGTGGTCAGCGCCGCTTCCACCACGATATCGGCAAGGTGCGCACGGTCGGCCCTGCCGATGGGGTGGGCCGGATCGATCACCAGCTCGATATGCAAACCCTTGTTGCGCAGCAGGATGTTGGCGCCGGCGCGCCCCGCCCATTGCACCGGATCGGCCAGCAGCGGATCGCCGCCCGCCCAATCGGCCCACGAACCCTGCGCCAGCGGCACGGCCTGGTCCAGGAACGCGCGGCCCCAGGCGATCACTTGCGCGCCGCGCGCCGGGTCATAGTCCGCGCCCGCCGCCGTGCCCGGAATGGCATCGGTGCCATAAAGCGCATCGTAAAGGCTGCCCCAGCGCGCGTTGGCAGCATTGAGCAGGAAGCGCGCGTTGAGGATGGGCACCACCAGCTGCGGCCCGGCCAGCTCCGCCAGTTCCGCGTCCACGCCCCATGGGTCCACCTGGAACGGCAGCACCTCGGGCACGAGATAGCCGATCTCGCGCAGGAAGGCTTCGTGCGCGGCGGCGTCGAACGCCTGGCCAACCCGCGCCTCGTGCCAGGCGTCGAGCGCCTGCTGCAAGCGCGCCCGCTCGGCCAGCAAGACGCGGTTTTGCGGCGCAAAGCGTTCCAGCAGCGCGGCAAAACCGGCCCAGAACGCCTCGGGCGCAATCCCGCTGCCGGGCAGCGCCTGGTCTTCGACGAAGGCGGCAAGCGGCGCCGCCACGGCCAGCCCGGCCCTGGTTGTCATGGTCATGGCAATGGAGTCCCGTGGCGTCCTGGCGGCTTAGCGCTGCGGCGCCTTGGCCAGGATCGCGGCCGTTGTGGTGTGGGTGTTTTGCGGCGTGGGCGCGGGCATCTGCTGCACGCGGCGGATGTTGCGGCCATGGCCCTTGGCATCGGTGCAAAGCTGCCCGTCGCGCATCACGAAACGGCCGCGCACCAGGGTGTGGATCGGCGCACCCCGCGCCACCCAGCCCTGGAACGGGGTGGAATTGCCCTTGGACTGCAGATCGGCCGAATCCACCACGGTTTCACGGTCAAGGTCCACGATTACGATATCCGCGTCCGATCCGGGCAGCAGCGCGCCCTTGCGCGGATAGAGGCCAAAGGCCTTGGCCGGGGCAAGCGAGGTCATCTTCACATATTGCGTGATGGTCATGCGGCCCGAAACCACCTGGCTGAGCATCAGCGGCATCTGGGTCTGCACCCCGGTAAAGCCGCAATCGGCGGTCCAGATATCGTCGCGGTGCTTTTCATCGTGGCTGTGCGGCGCATGGTCGGTGGCGATCATGTCGATCGTGCCGTCGGCCACGCCCTGCCACAACTGGTCCTGGTGCACCTTTTCGCGCACCGGCGGGTTGACGCGGATCAGCGACTTCTTGTCGGTATAAGCGTGCTCGTCGAGCAGCAGGTAATGCGGGCAGGTTTCGGCGGTGATGTCCACCCCGCGCAGCTTGGCTTCGCGCAAGGGGCGCAGTTCGTCGCCCGAGGAAACGTGCAGGATGTGGATGCGCGCGCCGGTCCATTCAGCCAGGATCGCGGCGCGGGCCACCGCTTCCACCGCCACGACCGGGGGCCGCGCGTCGAGGTGGGCCAGCGGGTCGCAGCGCCCGGCGGCCATCAGCTTCTTCTGGCGGCGCGCCATGATCGAGGCGTTTTCGGCATGCAGCGCCACGCGATAGCCGTGCTTGGCGACGATCTCGAACCCTTCGAGGATCGCGCCCGAAGGCGGCGAGGGCAGATTGCCGAAAGTGTTGCCCATGAAGCACTTGAACGCGGCCACGCCGCCTTCGATCAGGGCTTCGAGTTCATCGATGTTGGATTCGCCCAGCAGGCCATAGATACCGAAATCGACATAGGCGGTTTCGGCCTGCTTGAGCTTGAGATTGAGCGCCTCCACCGTGCCGGTCGGCGGGTTGGTGTTGGGCATTTCGAACACCGTGGTCACCCCGCCCATTGCCGCGCTGGCCGTGCCGGTTTCCCAGGTTTCCTTGTGGGTATAGCCGGGATCGCGGAAGTGCACGTGCGCGTCGATCGCGCCGGGCAGCAGGTACTTGCCGGTGGCATCGAGCACCTCGGCCGCCTCGGGCATGGCATCGGCCGCGCCGATGGCCAGGATGGCACCATCCTTGATGGCCACCGATGCGGCAAAGGTGGTGCTGTCGGTCACCAGCGTGGCGCCGTGGATGACGAGATCGGCAAGCATCGGAAAATCTTTCTGTCTGGAAACGGGAGAGGTCAGAGCGAGGCCCAGCCGCCATCGACCGGCAGGTCGACACCGGTGATCTGGCGCGATGCGTCGGACGCCAGGAACAGGCAGGCATTGGCCACATCCTCGGCCTGGCTGATGCGGCGCAGGGCATATTCGGCGGCATGCTCGGCAATCACTTCGTCTTCGCTCAGGCCGCGCGCAGCGGCCATGCCGGGCATCACCTTGGTGCGGAAACGCGGGCCATCGACCATACCGGGCGCCACGATGTTGACGTTGATATTGTGCGGCCCGGCCTCGATCGCGGTGGACTTGGTAATCCCGCGCAGGCCCCACTTCGATGCCGAATAGGCCATGCGCCCGGCGCGGCCATGCATGCCGAACGTGCCACCGACATTGACGATCTTGCCATAGCGGCGCGCGATCATCGTCGGCAACACCGCGCGCATCATGTGAAAGCAGCCCGCCATGTTGAGCCGCACGATCTCGTCGAACGCTTCGGGCGTGGTTTCCCATGCCGGCAGGCCGACCGGGCCGGTTCCGCCCGCCACGTTGACCAGCACATCGACCTGGCCATGGGCAGCAACCACAGCGGCAACGGCGGCGTCGCACTGCGCCGCATCGGTAACATCACAGGAAAAAGTTGAAATTCTTTCAGCGTATTCGGGGTTATCTTCACGAAGCTTTTCAAGAGCAGACAAGTCTCTTCCAAGAACAGCTACGAAAGAACCTTCCTTGCAAAACGCATTTGTGATCGCCGGGCCCATGCCCTTTCCGGCACCAGTGATGACCACAACTTTATCTACAAGGCCAATTTCCATACGTAACCCCATGAATTTTTTCCGGCGTCTTCACATATTTGAAAAATACTTGTTGATTTTTGCTGCAGCATGTGAAGTGCCTGTCACTGCATAGGCTATCCCCTGTTGCCCTTGGTGTGCTAAAAGGATGGCATGCCGGTGCAAAAATACGAACGGAACCATCGTGGCGCTGCGTAACCAACGAATCTGGGCCTACATCGATGAAGTCGCGCGTGCCGGCTCGGTACGCCAGGCGGCAGAGCGCCTGAACATGACGCCTTCGGCCCTGCTGCGGCGCATCCAGGACGTGGAACACGATCTGGGCGCCCCGCTGTTCGAACGCCATTCGCTGGGCGTGCGGCTGACTGCGGCGGGCGAACTGTTCATCCGCTGGATCCGCACGCAATCGGCCGAATTGCAACGCGTCTATTCGCAGATCGAGGAACTGGGCGGCCTGCAGCGCGGCGATATCCGCATCGCCTGCAGCCAGGCGGTAGCGCGCAGCTTCCTGCTGCAGCAAGTGGTGGATTTCCGCGCGCGCCATCCCAACGTGAAGTTCCGCATCGTGGTGACCGACCATATCAGCGCGGTGCGCCAGTTGACCGAATACGAGATCGACCTGGCGCTGATCTTTCGCCCGCTGCGCCATCCCGAACTGCACCCGATCCTGTCGATCGGCCAGGGCCTGGTCGCGATCATGGCGGCGGACCATCCCTTGGCCGACAAGGCCGTGCTGCGCCTGCGCGAATGCGCGCATTACGACCTCGCCATGCCCGACACCGCGTTCGGCGGCCGCGAGATCATCGAAACGCGCCTGGCCAACAGCTCGGTCAAGCCGCGCATCGTGGTGGAATCCAACAATTTCGACATGCTCGGCGAAATCGTCGCGTCCAGCGATCTGATCACGTTCCAGATCGACATCGGCGCCGAACTGTGGCGCCGTGATCCGCGCTTTGCCGTGCGCCGCATCAACGATGTGGACCGCACTTATGGCCCGTTGGTGCTGGGACAGCTGAAAGGCCGCCCGCTGCCACTGGCCGCCGCCAAGTTTGCCGAACAACTCGCGCGCGACATGCACGCCTGCCGCACCCTGCCCATGGCCGAAATGCCAGCGTTCGAAGACGACGAGGATGAACACCTCGCGCTCGACATGCAGGAAGAAAGCCCCGACCAGCTATGAGCCGGCCCCCTCACCCCGGAGCATATCCGGGGTGAGGGGGCCGGTCAGGACGCCTGGTAGATCGTCCGCGCCGCCTGCGGTGACACAAAGCCTTCGGCCAGGTCTGCCGCCAGGGCCTCGGGCCGGCGCGCATGGGGATCGCCCAGGCCCGCCCCGCCCGGCACATCGAGCACCAGACGCTGCCCGGCGGGAATTTCCTGCCGGCCCTTGCCGCGCAGCACGGTGCCGTCCGTCAGCCGCACCTGGCCCAGCGAACCATCGGCGCCGCCCTCACGCCCGCGTGCGGCATGGCCCACGCGCTCGAACATGGCGAGCACTTCAAAGCCGCTGCCATCGCGCATTGCCACTTCCACGCGCTGGCCCAGCCCGCCGCGCAGCGCCCCGGCGCCGCCGCTGTCGGCCAGCAATTCCTTGCGCCAGATCACGATCGGGGCGCCGTGCTCGGTCACTTCCACCGGCATGGCGCGCACGCCGCTGGGAAAGGCCGTGCCATCCAGGCCGTCCTGCCCCGGCCGCGCGCCCGATCCGCCCGAATTGAAGAAGATCGTGTCGAACAGATCGCCCGGCGTGCCTTGCTCGATTTCGGGATGGCGCCCGCGCAACTGCACGCTCCACAGGCACGAAGACCCTTCCACCGGCACGCGATCGGGGATCGCCTGCGACAGGCAGCCGAACACCAGATCGGGCAGCATCTGCCCCACGATGTGCCGCGCCGCCACCGGCCAGGGCCGCTGCACGTTGAGGATCGAGCCTTCGGGCGCATCCACTTCGTAAGGCAGCAGCGCGCCGTGGTTGTTGGGCACTTCCGGGCTGATCACGCAGCGCAGCGCAAACACGGTATAGGCGCGGGCATAATTGAGCACCACGTTGATCCCGCGCGGCAGGCAGGCGTCCGATCCGGCGTAGTCCACCTTCACGCGCTCCCCGTCGATGGTCAGCGTGGCGCGCAGGGTGACCGGGGCGTCATAGCCGTCGATCACCAGGCTGCTGCTCCACGAACCTTGCGGCAGGCGTGCGATTTCCGCGCGCGTGGCGTCGAGCGACTGGGTGACGATGGTATCGGCCACGTCCTGGAGATCGTCCATGCCGAATTCGCCCAGCATCGCCGCCAGGCGCCGGATCGCGGCGTTGTTGCTGGTCACATAGCTCAGGATATCGCCGCGCACCTGCAAGGGCGTGCGCACGTTCTGGCAGACGATTTCCAGCAATTGCTCGTTCAATTCGCCCCGGCTGGCCAGCTTCATCAGCGGGATCTGGATGCCTTCTTCATAGATGGAGCGGCCATCGGGTCCCTGGCCCAGCCCGCCGATATCCACCTGGTGGCAGCACACCCCGAACAGGCCGACGATGCGCCCCTGGTGGAACGCGGGCGAAACCACGGTCACGTCGTGCAGGTGCCCGGCGGTAAGCCAGGGATCGTTGGTGATGAAGTGATCGCCCGGCTCCATCGTAGCGAGCGGGAAGCGGTCGATGAAATGGCGCACGCCCGCCGCCATCGAATTGACGTGGCCGGGCGTGCCGGTCACCGCCTCGGCAATCAGGCGGCCTTCCAGGTCGAACAGCGCGGCGGACAGATCGCCCGCATCGCGCACCGTGGTGGAAAACGCCGTGCGCATCAGGGTCTGCGCCTGTTCTTCGACAATGGCGATCAGGCGGGTCCAGATCACCTGGTGGCGCAGTTGCGACAGGGCATTGCTCATGCGCGGGGCTCCTCGGGCCGGCGGGTACAGACAAGCGTGCGGTTGGCATCCATGCGCGCGTCGAAACGCGGCGAGACGACCGTGGTGGTTTCGCGCTCGGTCACCAGGACCGGGCCACGCACGGCATCGCCCGGCGCCATGTCTTCGCGCGCCACCACGGCAAAGCGCAGGGGCGCGCCGTCCTGCGGATCGATCACTTCGCGCCAGGCGGTGGGTTCGATCCAGCGATCGGCCAGCGGCGCGGCCGCGCCCTGCCCTTGCCACACTTGGGCCGCCACAGCGACGCGGAAGGTCAGCAGTTCCACCGGCAGGTCGAGCGCCTGGTTGCCATATTGCGTGCGATAGGCGGCCTCAAACAGGCCGCGCAGTTCCGCCACGCCAGGCAGCGGCCCTTCGGGCAGATCGAACGGGATTTCAAAGCCCTGCCCGGCATAGCGGCCCAGCGCCACGCGGCGTTCGCTTTGCGCAGCGCCCGGCGCGCCCTTGGCCACCAGGTCTTGCGCCTGTGCGGCCATGGCGCCCAGCAGCGCATCGAGCGTCGCCAGATCGGCGCCCTCGGTCAGCAGCACATGGTGGCTGCGCGCCACTTCATAGGATACCGGCGCGCGCAGAAAGCCAACGGCCGATCCCACGCCCGCGCCGGCCGGCACGATCACCCGGCCAATGCCCAGCTTTTCGGCAAAGCGCACGGCATGGAGCGGCGCCGCGCCGCCAAAGGCGATCAGGCTGCGGTCTTCCAGCGTCATGCCCTGCTCCACCGCGTGAACGCGCGCGGCGCTGGCCATGGTCTCGTCCACGATCTCGCTCACCCCCACGGCCAGCGTGGGTGCCGCGCCGTCCCAGATGCGCAAGTCCGCCAGGGCGGTCGCCGAAGCGGCGGGATCGAGCGAGACCTTGCCCCCGGCAAAGCGCGCCGGATCGATCCGGCCCAGCACGATATCGGCATCGGTCACGGTGGGGCGCGTGCCGCCCCGGCCATAGGCCGCCGGCCCCGGTTCCGATCCGGCCGAATGCGGCCCCACGGCCAGGCGCCCGGCGCGATCGACCGAGGCGATCGAACCGCCACCCGCGCCGATTTCCACCATTTCCACCACGGGAATGCGCAAGGGCAGGCCCGATCCCTTGCGGAACCGATGCGCGCGGCCAACCTCAAACACCTGGCTGGTCTGCGGCCTGAATTGGTTGATCAGGCAGATCTTGGCAGTGGTGCCGCCCACGTCGAGCGCCAGCACTTCCCCGGCGCCGCATTCCGCCGCCACCGAGGCGGCAAAGATCGCCCCGCCCGCCGGCCCGCTTTCCACCAGCCGCACCGGAAACCGCGCGGCGATATCCACCGTGGTCAGCCCGCCCGAAGAGAGCATCAGGTACAGCGGGCAGGCAAAGCCCATGTCCGCCAGCCGCGTTTCCAGCCGGCGCAAGTAAGCATCGACGATCGGCTGGACATAGGCATTGGCCACCGTGGTGGAAAAGCGTTCGTACTCGCGCATTTCGGGCGAGACTTCGCTCGACAGCGACAGGCTCACACCCGGCATTTCCTCGGCCAGGATGCGCGCGGCCTGCTGCTCGTGCGCCGGGTTGGCATAAGCATGGAGGAACGCCACCGCCACCGCGCGAATGCCCTCGGCGCGGAATGTAGCCGCCGCTTCGCGCACGCCCGCTTCGTCCAGCGGCAGGAGCACTTCGCCGGTCGCAGCCATGCGCTCGCCCACGCCCAGGCGCAGCTTGCGCGGCACGAGCGGCGCGGGCTTTTCCATGGCGATGTCATACTGGTCGAAGCGGCTTTCGCTGCCCAGCGCCAGCACATCGCGAAAGCCTTCGGTGGTCAGCAGGGCCGTCGGCACCCCGCGCCGCTCGATCAGGGCGTTGGTCGCCAAAGTCGTGCCGTGGACCACCAGGTCCACGTCGGCCGGGGTCAGCCCCGCTTCGTCGAGCAGCAGCGCCACCCCTTCGAGCAGGGCCCGCTCAGGCGCGTCATAGGTGGTGAGGATCTTGGTCGAATGGCGCGCGGTGGCGGTTTCCAGCACCACGTCGGTAAAGGTACCGCCGATATCGGCACCGATGCGCGCGCGGGGCCGCGAGAGTTGTTCAGCCATAGATGTCCTGGGGATTTTTCGCGAGAGTGGCATAGAAGCGGGCAAGGTGATCGGCCACCTTCACCGCCGGGTAGCGCGGGGTATCCGCCCCCACCAGTTCGGGCAGCGGCGCGACGACCACGGCGCGATCGGGATTGGCGAAATAGGGCACGGAAAAGCGTTCTTCCCCGGCGCGGTTGCGCACGCGGTGGAAGTTCGACAGGAAGCGGCCGTTGGACCACCACATCATCATGTCGCCCACGTTGATGGTATAGGCCCCGGCAATCGGCGGCGCCTTGATCCACACCCCGTCGCGGCGCTTCACTTCCAGCCCGCCGACTTCGCCCTGGGCGAGAATGGTGAAGGGCCCTTCGTCGGTGTGCGGCACCATGTTCGACACTTCGTCATCGGCCATGGCGGGCAGGCGCGGATAGAAGTTCATCGACAGTTGCGAGGCGGGATGGCGGAACCACCCGTCAAAGCGGTGTTCGGGCAAGCCCAGGCCCAGCGCAAAAGCGCGCAGCAATTCGCGCGACAGGTTGAGCATCGCATCAAGGTAGGCCTCGCTCGCGGCGCGGAATTCCGGCATGTCGGCGGGGAAGCGGTTGGGGTGATCAAAGATCGCGGCATGGTCCATGTCGGCCGGATCGGCCGGCCATTCATGCTGCAATCGATATTGCTCGAACAGGCGGGTGTTGCGCGAAAAGCCATCGGCCTCGGGCGCGCCGATCCAGCCGCGATACCATTCGGGCGTTGCCGCGCTCTGCGCCCGCTCGGCGCGGGGCCGGGCAAAGAACGCCGCCGCTGCGGCAAAGACATCCTCGCGCGCGGCCTGGGGCACGCCGTGCCCGGCCAGATAGAAAAAGCCGATCTCTTCGCAGGCGCGGGCGATGGCCTCGGCCACCTCTTGGCGCGCGGCGGCATCGCCGCTCAGGAACGGCGCAAAATCAATGAGAGGCACCTCGTCCAGCGTGATCGCTTGGGCGGCGGATACGTCATCGGCGGAACGGCTCATCGAACAGGCTCCATCGCGAAGGCCAAGGGCAGGGCGCGCAGGCGGCGCCACCATGCCGGCCGGGCATATGGTATGACTAAGGCAACACTTGGCCCCTGAGCGTTGTTTTTTTGGTACTCCCCCGCTGCCGAAACATCACCTTGGCGCACCACCCCCCACCGGCTAGTCCATAAACTGCACACCATCACCACAAGCACGGGCGCAGCATGACAGGCAACAACGGGCAAGCCGAGCCTTTGGCCGGAACCCTGGCAGGGCAGATCATCGCCCTCACCGGCGGCACGCGCGGGCTCGGCCTGGCGCTGGCCCATGCCCTGGTGGCCCAAGGCGCGCGCGTGGCGCTGATCGGGCGTGATGCCGCCACCGGTGCCGCCGCGCAGGCCAGCGTGGGCACCGCCGCCCGCGCCTATGCCGCAGACGTCACCGACGCCGCCGCGCTCGCCGCCACCTTTGCCGCCATCGCGCAAGACTTGGGGCCGGTCGATGCGCTGGTCTGCGCCGCGGGCGTCAGCAGCGGCAAGGCCCCGATCTGGGAAAATGGCGAGGCCGCCTATCGCCACTGCTTCGATATCAACGTGCTGGGCGTGATCAACGCACTGGGCGCGGCCATGCCGGCCATGGTGGCGCGCGCCGGCGGCCAGGTCGTGGTGATCGGCGGCACCTATGGACACAAGGGCGTGGCCGGCCAGGGTATCTATGCCGCCTCGAAATGGGCCGTGCGCGGGCTGGTGCGCTCGGCCGCGCTCGATGGCGCGCCGCACGGCGTGCGCGTCAACATGGTATCGCCGGGCGGCATCGACGGCGAACGCCTGCGCCGCCTGTTCCGCCAATCGGCGGAGCGCAATGGCGAAGCGCCCGACGCACCCTACAACCGCTTTGTCCAGTCCACCGCGCTGGGCCGCCTGGTGGGCGAGGACGACGTTGCCCGCGCCGTGCTGCACCTGCTTGGCCCCGGCGGGCGCATGATGACCGGGCAGGACATCGTCGTCGACGCCGGAACGATACTCTGAAGGAGCCTGAACCAAGATGACCATCGATCTTTCGCGCTTTGGCCGCGGCACGCAGACCCTGCACGCCGGGCGCGATCCGGCGGCCAACTTCGGCGTGGTCAATCCGCCGGTCTATCACTGCTCCACCGTGCTGTTCGACAGCGTGGAACAGTTGCTGGAAACGCGCCGCGACCGCGCCTCGGGCGCCTATGTCGGCTTTACCTATGGGCGCGAAGGCACCGCCACGACCCGCGCGTTCGAGGATGCCATCACCCTGCTCGAAGGCGGCTATCGCGCCGTCACCACCAGTTGCGGGTTGGGTGCGATCTGCGCCGCGCTCACCGCATTTCTTTCGGCCGGCGATCACCTCCTGATCGTGGACAGCCTCTATGGCCCGGCCCGCGCGTTCTGCGAGGAATTCCTCAAGAAATTCGGCGTGGACGTGACCTATTACCGCCCCTCGATCGGCGCGGGGATAGAAGCCCTGATCAAGCCCAACACCCGCGTGATCTACATGGAAAGCCCCGGCTCGCTGACGTTCGAGATGACCGACGTTCCGGCCATCACCAAAGTGGCGCGCGCGCGCGGGATCAAGACCGTGTTCGACAACACCTGGAGCAGCCCGGTCAATTTCCGCCCGCTCGAACACGGCGTCGACGTGTCGATCAACGCCGCCACCAAATACATCTCGGGCCATTCCGACCTGATGCTGGGCGTGGCGGTCTGCACCGAGGAAGCGTTCATCCCGGTCAAGAAGACGGCCTCGGGCAGTGGCTATTGCGGCGGGCCCGACGATATCTACATGGCCCTGCGCGGCCTGCGCACCCTGCCGCTGCGGATGAAGCAGCACCATGCCTCGGCGCTGGCCGTGGCGCAGTGGCTGCAGGCCCGGCCCGAAGTGGCGCAAGTGATGTATCCCGCCCTGCCCGATGATCCCGGCCATGCGATCTGGAAGCGCGATTACGATGGCGCCTCGGGCCTGTTCGGCGTGGTGCTCAACGCCTGCACCGATACGCAGTTTGCCGCGATGCTCGATCACATGGACCTGTTCAAGCTGGGCTACAGCTGGGGCGGCTATGAAAGCCTGGTGGTGCCCACTTATCCGTCAGACCTGCGTTCGGAAGTGACGTGGGAAGCGCCCGGCCCCAGCCTGCGCCTGCATGTCGGGCTGGAAGACGTGGACGACCTTATCGCCGATCTTGAACGCGGCTTTGCCCGCATGCACGCGGCTGCCTGATATTCCCCTGTTTTCGCGGAGTTTTTCATGACCCTGGTTGCCGTCAAGGCTGGCCCCTATGCCTTCACCGCCCGCCTGGAAGAGGAACTGGCGCCCGTCACCTGCGCCCGCTTCAAGGCGATGATGCCCTATGATGAAAAGGTCATCCACGTGCGCTGGAGCGGCGAAGGCGTGTGGATCCCGATGGGCAACACGGTCTATGACCTGCCCTGGGAAAACCCCACGCGCTATCCCGCGCCCGGCGAATTCATCTTCTATCCCGGCGGCTACAGCGAAACCGAAATCCTGCTCGCCTATGGCGGCGTGGCCTTTGCCAGCAAGCTGGGGCCGCTCGCCGGCATCCACTTCATGACAATCATCGAAGGCAACGAAAACCTCGTCAAGCTCGGCAAGCAGACGCTGTGGGAAGGCGCCCAGTCGATCTCCTTTACCCTCAAGGACTGACCCCAGCCATGGCCCCGCATCCCTTCCTCACCGGCACCCCGCTGGGCCTGTTGATCGACGGGGCCTTCGTGCCGGCCGCCGATGGCCAGACCCTGCCTTCGCACAACCCGGCCACGGGCGAACACCTCGCCGATTTTGCGCGCGGCCAGGCCGCCGACGTGGACCGCGCCGTGGCGGCGGCGCGCGCGGCATTCGAATCCGGCCCCTGGCCGCGCTTCTCCCCGGCCGAGCGCCAGGCGCTGCTGCTGCGCCTGGCCGATCTGGTCGCCGCCCAGGCGGAAGACTTCGCCCTGCTCGACACGCTCGACATGGGTTCGCCGATCCGCCACACGCGCGGCAGCGTGGCGATGCTGACCGACCTGTTGCGCTATTACGCCGGCATGGCGCGCGGGATCGAGGGCGTGACCGCAACCCCTTCCAATCCCGCCATGTTCGCCTGCACGGTGAAGGAACCGGTCGGGGTCTGCGCGGCGATCATTCCGTGGAACGGGCCGCTGTGGGCCAGCATTCTCAAGCTCGGCCCCGTGCTCGCCACCGGCTGCACCCTGGTGCTCAAGCCGGCGGAGGACGCCTCGCTTTCCCCGCTGCTGCTGGGCAAGCTGGCGCTGGAAGCGGGCGTGCCACCGGGCGTGTTCAACGTGGTGACGGGCCTTGGCGGCGAAGCGGGCGCGGCGCTGGCCGCGCATCCCGGCGTGGACAAGATCGCCTTTACCGGATCGGACGCCACCGGCCGGGCGATCATGGCCTCGGCCGCCGGCAGCCTCAAGCGAATCAGCCTGGAACTGGGCGGCAAATCGCCCAACATCGTCTTTGCCGATGCCGATCTCGACAAGGCCGCGCGCATGGCGGTGGTCGCCGCCTTTGCCAATTCAGGCCAGGTATGCAGCGCCGGCACGCGCCTCTTCGTGGAACGCGGCGTGGCCGATGATTTCGCCGCTGCCGTGGCCCATCATGCCGGCGCGCTGCGCCTGGGCAACGGGATCGATCCGGCAACGGACCTGGGCCCACTGGTCTCCGCCCGCCAGTTGGCGCGCGTGACCGGCCATATGGACGATGCCCTGGCCGAAGGCGCGGGCGCGGTCTGCGGCGGCGTGCGGCTGAACGAAGGGGCCTTTGCCCAAGGGTTCTTCTTCCCGCCCACGGTGCTTTCGGGCGCGACCGATACGATGCGCGCGGTGCGCGAGGAAATCTTCGGCCCGATCCTGGCGGTGCTGCCGTTCGACAGCGAAGAGGAAGTGGTGACCCGCGCCAATGCCACGCCGTTCGGCCTGGGCGCGGGCGTGTGGACCGGCAACGTGGGCCGCGCCCATCGCCTTAGCCGCCGCCTGCGCGCCGGGTCGGTCTGGGTGAACTGCTACAACGCGATCGACCCGGCGGTGCCATCGGGCGGGATGAAGGCCAGCGGCATGGGCCGCGAATATGGCAAGAACCACCTGGAGGAACACCTGGAAACCAAGTCCCTCTGGATCGCCACGGATTGACGATTGACGCGGGGGAGACGAGTCTGAAGGTGCGGGGCGGACGGCTTATCAGCCATTCGCCCCGCGTTTTTTCACATCCACTTCTGCACGGTGGGCTTTTCGAACACTGCCAGCTTGTCGATCAGCGCCTCGGGCGCGGGATCGAGCGCGATGCCTTCGCGGTGCGCGGCGGGCAGGAACTTGCGCGCGATCATCGTGTCGATAAAGCCCATAAAGCTGTCGTAATAGCCATCGACGTTGAGCAGGCCGACCGGCTTGTCCACGTCGCCCAACTGGTTGAGCGTCCAGGCTTCCATGAATTCCTCGGCGGTGCCGATGCCGCCGGGCAGGGCGATGCAGGCATCGGCCAGATCGAGCATCCGCTCCTTGCGCGCGCGCATGCCATCGACGATCTCGCTTTCGCTCAAGGCCGGGTGAAGGTGCCCCTTGTCGTGCAGGCGCTGGGTGATCACGCCATGCACCCGCCCGCCGCCGGCCAGCGCCGCATCGGCCAGAATGCCCATCAGGCCCTTGTGCGTGCCCCCATAGACCACGCCAATGCCCCGCCGTGCCAGCGCGCTGCCCAATGCGGCAGCGGCCTCTTTATAGGCGTCCCCCTCCCCCACGTTCGATCCGCAGAAAATGGCGATGGCAGACAAGGTGCGGGGCATGGGGCAAGGCCTTCGGGCTGGGGCTGAAATGGTGGTGCCGGTGCTAGCCGATGCGGGCGCCGCTGTGCAATCCGGCAAGCGTTGCCCAAACGTGGCACATCGCGCAACGCGGCGCTGCCAAAGGGGCAACACCCGCGCCGCGCCATCCGGGGCAAATGTGGGGCATTCCAACAAGAGGCCTCCCCATGACGCCCGAACAGAACAAGTTCATCACGCTTTCCGGCCCCGCCACGCCGCTGGGCGATCTGCTGCGCCAATACTGGCAGCCCGTGGCGATCAGCGAAGAGCTGCAAGGCGAGCGCCCGCTCAAGGCGATCAAGGTGCTGGGCCAGGACCTGGTGCTGTTTCGCGACGAAGACGGGCGCCTTGGCCTGATCGACCGCGATTGCCCGCATCGCGGCGCAGACCTGGCGTTCGGCCGGCTGGAAGACGGCGGCGTGCGCTGCCCGTTCCACGGCTGGCTGTTCGATGTGAACGGCGCGTGCCTGGAAACCCCGGCAGAGCCCAAGGGCAGCAGCTTCTGCAAGCGCATCAAGCAGCGCGCCTATCCGGTGCGCGAAGTGGGTGGCACCATCTTCGGCTGGTTCGGCCCGCTCGACGCCGATGGGCAGGCCCCGGCCCTGCCCGCGCTCGATTGCCTGGCCGCCCCCGATAGCCATGTCTTCTCGTTCAAGGGCTATCTCGACTGCAACTGGCTCCAGGCGCTGGAAGTGGGCATGGACCCGGCCCACGCCAGCTTCCTCCACCGCTATTTCGAGGATGCCGAGGCCGACGCCAACTATGGCAAGCAGTTCCGCGCCCATTCGACCGACAGCGACCTGCCGATGACCAAGGTGCTGCGCGAGTACGATTGCCCCGATATCGCCGTCACCCCCAGCGATTGCGGCCTGCGCATCACGACGCTGCGTCACCTCGATGGCGGCGACACCCATGTGCGCGTCACCAACGTGCTGTTCCCGCAGGCTTTCGTCATCCCGCTTTCGTCCACCATGACGATCACGCAGTGGCACGTGCCGATCGATGACGAGAGCTGCTATTGGTATGCCATGTTCACCAGTTTTGCCGAGCCGGTGGACAAGCCGCTGATGCGCGAACAGCGCCTGCAGCTCTACACCCTGCCCGATTACATGCCGCGCGTGGGCCGCCACAACAACTGGGGCTTCGACGTGGCCGAGCAGAAGACGCGCACCTTCACCGGCATGGGCGAAGACATCAACGTGCACGATCAGTGGGCGGTGGAAAGCCAGGGCCGCATCCAGGACCGCACGCGCGAGCATCTGGGCACGTCGGACAAGGCGATCGTCGCTTATCGCGTCATGCTGATCAACCAGATCAAGAAAGTGCAGAAGGGCGAAACGCCGCTGGCCCTGCCGCCGCTGGGCGAAAGCAATGCCGGCGCCGGCCCGGCCACGATCGACGGCGTGGCGCCCGGCGGCACGGCGCCCGAGGCCTATTGGCGCGACGCGGTCGAACGGCTGCGCGCCGAGGCGACCTGGACCGTGCCCGCGCTCGCGCTATGAGCGGGTTCGTCTTGGCCCAAGGGCTGTGGAGCGAAGAGCAGGCGGCCGCCGCGGCCGACCTGCCGCGCCGCCTGGCCGATGCCGGGGTCCATTCGGTGCGCCTGGGCTTTCCCGATCTGCACGGGATTGTGCGCGGCAAGACAGTGATGGCCGCCGCCCTGCCCGGCGCGCTGGAACAGGGCCTGTCGATCACCTCCAGCCTGCTGCTGAAAGACACGTCGCACCGCACCGTGGTGCCGGTCTTTGCAGCGGGCGCAGGCATTGGCCGGGCCGATCTCCAGGGCGCGGGCGATCTGGTCATGGTACCCGATCCGCTCAGTCTCAAGCTCCTGCCCTGGGCGCCGGGCACGGCCTGGATGCTGGGCGATTTGTTCTTTGTCGATGGCACGCCTTACCCCTGGTGCCCGCGCCGCATCGCCCGCGATGCGGTTGCGCGCCTTGGCCAGCGCGGCCTGGCGTTCATGAGCGGGCTGGAAGTGGAATTCCACCTCACCCGCCTGGTCGATCCGCGCCTTGCGCCCGATGACGCCGGCCAGCCCGGCACGCCGCCCGATGTTGCGCTAACGCACCAGGGCTATGCCTATCTCACCGAGCAGCGCTACGACACGATCGAGCCGATCCTCGATGTGCTGCGCCAGACTTGCGCCGCGCTGGATCTGCCGCTCACCTCGATGGAGCTGGAATTCGGACCGTCGCAGGTGGAATTTGTGTTCGGCGTGCAGGAAGGCATCGCCTCGGCCGATGCGATGATCCTGTTCCGCACCGCGGCCAAGCAGGTGGCGCGCCGCCATGGCCATCACGCCAGCTTCATGTGCCGCCCCGCCCTGGCTCAGGCGATGTCCAGCGGGTGGCACTTGCACCAGTCGCTGGTTGATAGCGCCAGCGGGCGAAACGCCTTTGCCCAAGGCGATGGCCAGCCCGGCCTTTCAGCCCTGGGGCAGCACTATCTGGCCGGGCTGCTCGATCACGCCGCCGCCGCCATGCCGCTCACCACGCCCACGATCAACGGCTACAAGCGCTATCGCGCCAACTCGCTTGCGCCCGATCGCATCGCCTGGGGGCAGGACAATCGCGGCGCCATGCTGCGCGTGCTGGCCAAGGGCAGCCCCGGCGCCACCCGCATCGAAAACCGCGTGGGGGAGCCAGCGGCCAATCCCTATCTCTACCTCGCCTCGCAGATGGTTTCGGGCCTGGCCGGCATAGAAGCCGGCGCGCTGCCGCCCCCGGCGGTGGACAGCCCCTACCAGGCGCCCGCCCCGCTGCTGCCCACCAGCCTGGAAAGCGCCCTGCCCGCGCTGGAACAAAGCGCCACGCTGCGCGAAGGGCTTGGCAGCGGCTTCGTCGATCACTTTGCCCGCATCAAGCATGCCGAAGTGGCCCGCTACAATGCCACGGTCACCGATTGGGAACACCGCGAATACTTCGATCTGTTCTGAAAACCCGCGCCTGACGGGTCGCATGGAAAGCCCCCCGGATGATCGCCATCCGGGGGGCTTTTTCTCAACCGAACATTGTATCAGCGGAGTCGATAGTTTTGCCGTCAATGCGCGTAATCGATTATGAAAGGGGTGGGTCGCCAAAGGCGAGACTAGTTTGAGCTATCGGATCCGGAATCTCTCCCTTCATAACCCGATCCACTAGGCGACTAAATAAATTTGTGTCCAAAAAGTAGTTGGGATATGCACGTTTTAGCGCATTGATGTTGTCTACCGACACAAGAACAATCTGGTTCGGCGATTTATCGGGCAGCTGGCTTTCCAGCTCTGTATAAAGCTTGTTGGCTTCCTCCGATTGTTTTGCCTTATACCGCCTAACGGTGATTTTTAGTGCCTCGGGATCAACCTCGACAATAAAGTATTTTTCATCTTTCGCAGAACCAAGCGTCGTGATGGTGGCATTATAAACTTGCAGCATTTCCTTTACGTGTAGCTTGTGTACAAGCTCGCCAATCTCCGCAATCAACGCCTTCTTCGCCGTAGGCGTGCCGGGAACTGGCGTCGTCTTCTCAATTGCCGCAATGGCGGAACCCATTAGCGCGAAGAACCGGAGCCAGTCCTCGTCCCCTTGGTTCGACTTCAAAGCTTGCTTTGTGAAGATGCCTACCGCCTCGACGGCGGTAGCCCACGCATGCTGCGCTTGGGTCCTGATCTGCACCTCGACCCGGAGCCCCGTATAGGCAGACGTGTCGTGTGTCCCACAGTACTCATACACTAAATGATAGCAACGGTAGCCGTCTGCCTTCGGCTGGTTGATGTAGTCCTTCTCGCTCCGAAATTTATGGTCAAATCTGCTAGCTTTATATTTCTGAACAAGTCGATAAACGCTGCTCAATCGAAGAAATATAGCCCGACAGCCAGCAATATCTTGCATCTGCGTCATACGCATAGTCGGCTTATCGACCAACTTTTTATGAATTGATTCTAATCGCTTCGACCGCTGCGCGACAATCACCGAACGCTCGATTTTCCGAGCTTTGTTGCGAAGAGTGATCTGGAACGTGTTTAGCGGATAGGAGTGCGCAGATCTCCAGTTGTTGAGGATTGCAAGCGCATTGAAGCCTTCCGTGGTAATGACAGGAAATTCCATTCTCTGAAGCGCTTTGCCTGCCGCATTAACCTCTTCCGGTCTAAATTCAGGCACTACCCACGCCATATGCGCCCTCCCGCATGAGACGTATGAGCTTACCGCATTTTAACAATCATTCTAAACAATAATCCGCTCCTGGCCTGTCGCTCAAAGCACCGTGGCGCCGCCGTCGATCACCAGTTCCTGCCCGGTGATATTGCGCCCGCCCGGCCCGGCCAGATAGAGCACCATGGCGACAATATCCTGCGCTTCGCTGGGTTTGCCCAGCGGAATGCCCATGTTCGCCACATAGGCGCGCAGGGCTTCCTCCTCACTCACCCCGCCCGCTTCCGCCTGGGCTTTCCACGCCGCTTTCATGCGTGGAATGGCGATCGGGCCGGGCGCGATATAGTTCACCGTCACCCCGTCGGGCCCGGCTTCCAGCGCGGCGCTGCGGGTCAATCCGCGCAGGCCCCATTTCGAGGCGCTATAGCTCGAGCGCCCGGCGCGGCCGCGCATGCCATGGTTGCCACCGATCATGATGATCCGGCCCTGGCCCGCCGCGCGCATCACCGGCAAGAGCCGGCTGAGCACGATGAACGGCGCACGCAGGTTTGTCGCGACGGTGCTGTCGAAGTCTTCGAGGCTATACTGCCCGATCGGTGGCGAGAGCGGTCCGGTGGTGCCGGCGGCATTGACCACCACGTCCACCCGCCCGCCGCTCCACGCCAGCAGCCCATCGAGCGCGGCCGCCAACTGGCCGGCATCGCGCACATCGGCGGTCAGCGCCAGGGCGCGGCGGCCCAGTCCCTCGATCTCGCCCACCAGGTCATCGAGCGCGGCGGTGCGCCGGCCCAGCACGGCCACGTCGTGCCCCTCGCCGGCCAGCGCCAGCGCGATTTCGCGCCCCGTGCCGGCACTGGCGCCGGTAACAAAAGCGATGCTCCCGGTTGCGATACTCATTGCGCTTCGGCGAAGTAGCGGCGGTTGGAACCGGCCTGGATCTTGTAGATCGAGCTGCCCGCGCGGCTGGGGAACGGCAGCTTCACATAGTTCTGCTCGAACCGCACGTCGCTGGTCGATGGGCCACGCACGATGCGTGAATCGTATTCGTCCCAATCCACCTTGTAGAACAGCGGAAACGCGTCGCTGGCGGCATATTCATAGAACAGGATGCGGCGCGGATCGCCCGACAGGTTCACGCTCGACCCATGCAGCGTCATGGGATGGTGAAAGCTGACCGTGCCCGGAGGGCCTTCGAGCAGCACCGCCTTGGCCGGATCGATCGCATCGGCCAGCACCGCGCCCACGAAATAGCCTTCATCGTCGTGATGGTCGATCAGCGGCCCCTTGTGGCTGCCGGGGATGACCTGCATAGCGCCATTGGCGGCGCTGGCGCCATCGATCAGGATCGAGGCGACCGTGGTGCCCATGTGGGTGTGCGGGGCAAAGGCCCAGTCCTGGTGCCATTCCAGCGCGTCGCCACCCTTGGCGGACTTCATGTTGATCTTGGTGTGGTTCAACCGGATCATCGGGCCGATCAGCCGCTCGGCCAGCGCCATGATCGCCTCGTTGCCGGCCAGCGCGGCATAGAAGGGATCGATGCGGTTGGGCTTCTTGATGCGCTGCACCGTGCGGTTGCCGTCAAGATCGGTGGAGAAATCGTACCACGCGTTGTCGTCGGCCACTTCGGCCGCCGCCGCTTCCACCGTATCGGTCAGCGCGCGCAACTGGTCCAGCACCGGCCCTTCCAGCAGGCCCGGCAGCACGACATAGCCGTGCTCGTCATAATGCGCGACGGCGTCTTCAAGGTTCATGATGGCATGTCCTCTGGCAAAGGCAGGTCGGTGATGACCATGTGGGCCTTGTAATGGGTAATGGCGAGCGGCAGGCGCGCGGCGCGCAGCGCATTCTGGCCCGTGGCGCCGCAGGCCCAGAACACTGGCAGTTCGCCGGGCAGAACACGTTTCATGCCGTGCCCGCCATAGCTGTCTTCCAGGCTGGCAATGCCCAGGTCTTCGGGCAGGCCGAGCGATACCGGCGCCCCGTGAAAACCGGGATGGCGCGCGGAAACCAGCGTGGCGCGGATCGCGTCGGCCGGGGTCAGCGCGCGCATCGACACGATCAGCTTGCCGCCGAACGGGCCAACCGGCACCGTCTCGCGCGTGGTTTCGTACATCGCCGAAACGTCGCCCTCTTCCAGATGGCGCAGGCGCACGCCGGCACGCTGCAACAGCGCCTCGAACGAAAACGAACAGCCGATCACGAACGGCACGAGATCGTCGCGCCAATGCGTGCTGGCATCGCGCGGCGTGTCGACCAGTTCGCCATCGCGAAACACCATGTAGCCGCCGGTATCGCGCGCGATATCCAGGTCGTCGGCAATGCCGGGCATGTCGCGGCGTCCCGGCTCGCCCCGGCCCAGCAGCGGCAGCGCCTGGGGATTGGCGCGGGCATAGGCTTCGAAATCATCGGCATAAGCAGCAGGCACGGCGATCAGGTTGCCCTGCACATGCCCCCGCGCCACCAGGTTGGTAAAGCCGGTGAACCGCCCATCGCGAATGGCCCGGCGCATGGCACGGGGGTCGCTGTGGTCCAGCGGGGCAAGAGAGGCGGCGTCGTTCATGGCGTTTCCTTACCAAGCGCAGCGCGATGCAGGGGTTGCTTTTTTCGGTCAGGGGCGTTGCCGGTCCTGCGCTGTTTTGCCGGGGCGCGATGACGGAAAAGGAAACACTTCCCCCTCTGGCGCGCGGAGCAGCCATCCCATGACGAGGCCCACGAAGACTTATGCGATCATCGGCGGTGCGGCGGGCCTGGGCGGCGCGCTGGCGCGGCTCCTGGCCGCTGGCGGCCCCGAAAATACGCCCGCTGGCGCCCCCGATAGCAACAGCGCCGTGTGGCTGGCCGACACGCCAACGGCTGCATCCGCCGCGCCAGCCATGGCCAACGTAGCGTTTCACCCGATGGACCTGGCCGATCCGGCCGCGCCGCGCGCGCTGGTCAAGACGATCACGCGGCGCCAAGGGCGGCTCGATGGCGTGGTCGTGGCCGCTTCGGCCATGGGCGGGGCGCCGCTCGCCGATTGGCAGGCAAGCGATTGGGACCGCGCTGCCGCGATCAACTTGCGCCTGCCGTTCCTGGCGGCGCAGGCGGCGCAAGGGCTGCTGACGCAAAGCCGCGGCAGTCTCATCCTGGTATCGTCCACTGCCACTTTACGCGGGCAGGCGCAAAGCCATGCCTATCAGGCGACCAAGGCGGGCCTCGCCGGCCTGCTGCGCAGCCTGGCGGCAGAGCTGGGGCCACAGGGCGTGCGCGTCAACCTGGTGCTGCCCGGCTGGGTGGAAACCCCGCAGACCCAGGCCTTCTGGCGCGCACAGCCCGATCCCCAGGGCGCGCGCGCCGCGATCGACGCGCGCATTCCGCTGCGCCGCCATGGCAGCGCCGAAGAAGTCGCCGCCGCGATGGCCTGGCTGCTGTCAGACGCCGCCAGCTATGTCACCGGCGCGACGATCCCGCTCGACGGTGGCGATACCGCCGTCTGAAAAATCAGGCGGAGAGTTCGCCTTCCGACAGGCGCCCGGCGTGGCGCAGCGCGGCCAGGCTCAGCAGCAGGGCGCCGGCAGCCACCGCGATCCACGCATGCCAGCTCCCCAGCCCGAAATAGATCGCGGGCGTCAGGAAAGAGGCGAGCGAGACGAACTGGTTGACGATGCCCGCCCCCAGGCCCGCCCCGCCGGCCCGCTCCGCCACGCGCGGCAACAGCGCCATGCACACGCCCGAAAGCGCGCCAAAGGCAAAGACCCAGCCCATCAGCCCGGCCACCGCCGCTGCCAGCGGGCTGGCGGGCACGAACAGCAGCGCCTGCGCCAGCACGCCCACGGTGGCCATCGCGGCAAACAGGCGCAAGGGACGCATCGCCCGCGCCAGCAAGGCGCCGGTCACCGTGCTGCCCGCCAGCACCGCCAGGATCTTGGCCCCGGCCACGATGCCCGCCGACGCCGCCAGCGAAACGCCATGCGTCTTGGCCAGCCAGCCGGCCGCCACCAGGCTGGTGCCATAGGAAACCATGTTGGGCAGCGCGGCCGCCAGGGCCAGCAGCAACAGCACGGGATTGGTCACCCCTGCGCGCAATTGCGCCAGTGGTGAGCGGGCCAGATCACGCGGGGCCGAGGCGACGCGCGGCAGGAGCATGGCGCCAGCCACGCAGGCCAGCATCACCGCGCCGTGGGCGGCAAAGGCCAGGCGCCAGCTCGCCCATTGCGCCACCAGCGCCGCCAGCAGCAATCCGGCGGAAAAACCCGCCGGGGCATATGTCGCCCACAGCGCCATGCCGCGCGCGCGCAGGCTGCCGCCCAGCGTGGTCATCAGCATGGCCGCCCCGCCATTGAGCACGCCGACATAGGCAATGCCGGCCAGGACCATCGACAGGTCGAACAGCCACAATGCCCGCGCCTGCACCAGGCCCAGGTCCGCCACGGCCAGCAGCAGCGGTGCCAGGATCAGCACGCGGCGCGGCCCCAGCCGATCGACCAGCCCGCCCCCCAGGGTGGAGGTGATGGCGGCGGGCAGCGAAAACAGCGAAATGGTCCAGCCGATCGCGGCCGGACCACTCGAAAAATCGCGCGCGACCAGGGCGGTCAGCGGTGAAAGCATGCCAACCATCGCCATCGACCCCAGGCCGATGGCATAGACCAGCACCAGGGTGAACACCTGGCGACTGGTGCCCTGCCACCCCGGCAGCAGCCCATCGATGGGATGTTCGGGCGGCTGCCGGGCGATGGTGTGCGACAAGGCGTTTCTCTTTTTTCAATGGGGGCGGAAAGAGGAGGCCGGCACGCGCCGGCCCCCATTTTCCGCAGCATTTGCGATCACTGGCGGTATTGCAAGGTCAGCCCGATCGTGCGCGGACGATAGGACTGTTCGTAGAACAGCGTGCCGGTGGAACTGTCGTGCCCGCGCGAGAGCAGGTCGCGCGAGTTGGTCAGGTTGTCGACGAACAGCGAGAGATCGACCCCGCCCTTGCGCAGGCCCATGCGCAGCTGGACATAGTCGCGGCCCGGCAGGGCATAGAGCGAGGAGTCATAGCCGAACGTGCCCACCGCCGAAGGGATCGTGTCGTCGCTGGTGAAGGTATAGTCCACCCGCGCATAGCCCGAGATTTCCCCCGTGATCGGCGCTTCATAGTTGCCATAGGCATGGCCCGACCACAGCGGCCCGCTGATGCGTTCGCCCGCGGCGCGCAGCAGCACCGTGCCGTTCTTGATCGTCACGTCATCGGCATAGTGCACGTTGGTATAGCCGATGTTGCCACCCACCGAGAGCCCGGTGACCGGGCGCACGTCGAGCGAGAGTTCCAGGCCCTTGCCATTGGCATCGCCCAGGTTGGACACATACGAGAAGCCACAGTTGAGGCGCACCGCCTGCTGGATGTTCTTCCAGTTGACGATATAGCCGCTGACATCGAACGCCACCTTGCCGCCGAGCAGGCGCCCCTTGGTGCCCGCTTCATAGGACCACAGCGAGTCCGATTCAAAGCTGGTCGGCACGGTGCTGGTGGTCAGGCCCAGCGCGGTCAGGTCGCTGGCACAGCGTTCGGGCAGCGTGCTGGGCTGCGCGCCGGCGGGGCGGAAGCCCTTGCTGGCCGAGGCATAGAGCATCGCGTTGTCATCGACCTGGTACTTGGCAGCAAACTTGGGCGTCCAGGCGCCTTCGCTCGTCTTGGTGATCACCTGGGTGCGCGAACCGCCATTGGTCGGGCCGTCCTTGGTCTCGTCGAACGTGAAATCGACCTTGGTATAGCGCAGCGCGGCCGTCAGCGTCAGCTTGTCGGTGGGCTTCACGTCCACGCTGGCAAAGGCGGCGTACTGGTCGTCCTTGGAGGTGATGATATCCACCAGGCTATAGCGGTTGTCATACTGCTGGAAACCGCTGACCAGGACGCCGGGAATGCGGCCCGACGAGGTGAAGTTGGAAAAGTCCTGCTGGCTGTGGGTGTAGAATACCCCGGCGCTCCAGTCGATCAGCGGATTGTTGGCCGAATAGGCCCGCAGTTCCTGCGAGAAATTCCGCTGCTTGAGCGTGAGGTAATCCTCCATGTTGGTGATGTCCTTGTTCGCATATGTCCCGAAGGGCGAACCCGAACGCAGGGTGGAGAAATACGTCGAATAGTCGAGCGTCTGGTACTGCTCGCGCTTGAGGTACGAGGTGTTGGACGCGATCGTGACGGTGCCCAGCTTCAGTTCCGCCGTCAGCGAGGGCATCAGCAGGCGGTCGCGGGTCGGCTCGGTCTGGTAGACGCCGCTGTGGTAATCGCCGTCCTTGGCGTTGCCATAGCCTTCCCAGAAATCGTCGCGCGCGTTCTGGCGCAAGTATTGGTAGAACACCTTGGGCGTGATGGTCAGCGTGTCGGTGGGCTTCCACGCCAGGGCCACGCGGCCCACCATGTTGCTCTGCCAGTTGATATCCTTGGCTTTGACGTTGTCCGTGCCCTGGGTCACCTGGTCGATATAGCCGCCCTGGCGCTGGTACCAGCCGCTGGCGCGGAACGCGAGCGTATCGGTCAGCGGCGCGCCCACGGCCAGCCCGCCTTCATAGCTGGGCGATCCGTGGTCGGTGAACGAAACCTGGCTGCGGCCATAGATGCTGGTCTTGTCGAAGCTGGGCGAAGGGGTGATGAAACGCACCGCGCCGCCTTCGGAACTCGCGCCAAACAGCGTGCCCTGCGGCCCACGCAGCACTTCCACGCGCTCCAGATCGAAAATGCGCGGATAGGGGTTGCCGCCGTAATAGCCGATGTTGCGGATCTGGATCGGCGTATCGTCGATATAGATCGCGGTGGTCGAAGACCCCACGTCTGACTTAAGGCCGCGAATGGCGATGTTGGTGCCGTTGTTGCCAGCCACGCCAGACGTGGTGGAAAACTGCAGGGCCGGGGTGATGCGCGCAATGTCATCGATGCTGCGCACGCCCTGGACGTCCATGTCCTTTTGCGAATAGGCGGCGATCGACAGCGGCACCTTGCTCAGCGTTTCGTCGCGGCGCTGTGCCGAAACCACGATTTCCCCGGTCGCATCGCTGGCAGCATCTGCGGGGGCCGGCACCGCATCGGCGGCGTGGGCGATGCCGGCATCCAGCGCGAACGGCGCCACGCTCGCGATCAGGATCAGGGCGCTGCGGCGCAACCGGCCACGGCGGGCGGGCAACGAAAGACTGTGCGACATAATGCTTATCCCTCTTGTTATGCTTCTTGCCTCCCACAGCCCTCGTCCGTTCCGCGCCTTGCCTGGGCAAGGATTGCGGCCGGCCGCCATTTGGCGGCAGGGCAGCCGTGGCGCCATTGCGCCCTGCGGCTCCCCGATCGTGCCTTGGTGTTCTCCCCAAGCAGGCCTTGGCTCACCAACAAGGTGATTCACAAACCGCCCGGCCGCCATTGCAAGAATCGAACCGGAGTGTTGCTATTCTTGTGCAACAGCGTGCCATCGGCGCTGGTGTTCGCAAGCGCGAAACACCCCATGGCCCAACCAGCACTTCGCATCGCTGGCAAGTGTGGGTCGCACCGCGTAGAGCAGGCGGGCGGCAACAGGAAGGAAACGCGATGCACGGATCGACCTGGCATGTGGGCGCGGTGCTGCCCGCTGCCGATGCGCCGCCGCTGGGCGCCCATGCCATCACCATCGGCAGCGATGGCCGCATCGCCGCGCTGGCGCCGTGCGACCCGTCAGGCCTGACCACTGCCGAAGCAGCGCTGGTGGCCATGCCCGCGCTGGCCAATGCCCACGATCATGGCCGTGGCCTCGCCACGCTCGCCTGCGGGGTGGCCGATGCGCCGCTCGAACACTGGATGATCGACCTGGCGCGCCAGCCGCGCGTCGATGCCTATGACACAGCCGCCCTGGCCCTTGCCCGCCTCGCCGGATCGGGCGTCGCCGCCGTCTATCATTGCCACAACACACAAAACGGCGCCGCCCTGCTCGACGAGGCCGAGGCGGTTTCCCGCGCCGCGCGCGACACCGGCGTTCGCGTCGCATTCGGCTGGCCGTTCTTCGATGCCAATCCGCTGGTCTATGGCGATCATGCCGAACTGGCGCGGTTTTTCCCGCCCGAACGCCGCGCGGCGATTGCCACGATGGACCAGGGCTTGCGCTCCTGCGCCACCAACATGGCCCTGTTCGACCGCGCGCAGGCACTGGAACACGATACCTTTGCCCTGCACTATCACCCCGTGGCGCCGCAATGGGCGCAGCCGGCCACGCTGGTGGCGATTGCCGCCGCATCGGCCGCCAGCGCGCGCCGCGTGCACACCCACCTGCTCGAAACGCGGCTGCAACGCGAATGGGCCGATGCCCATTTCCCGCAAGGCTTCGTGCCCTGGCTGGACGCCATCGGCCTGCTTTCCCCGCGCCTGACCGTGGCGCACGGGGTGTGGCTGCGGGCAGACGAACTGGCCCTGCTTGCTGCGCGCGGGGTAACCGTTTCGGTCAACGTCTCGTCCAACTTGCGCTTGCGTTCAGGCTTGCCGCCGCTGGCCCAGATCGCCCAGGCCGGCGTGGGCCTGGCCCTCGGCCTCGATGGCATGGGGCTTGACGACGATGCCGACATGCTGCGCGAAATCCGCCTCGCGCATTTGCTGCTGGGCCAGCCCGATCGGGACGCCAGCGGCCCGGTGGCCCTGCCCGGCACGCAGGCTGTGCTGCACGCGGCCTGGTCGGGCGGGCGCGCCGCGATCCTGGGGCCAGACGATGGCGGCGGGCGCCTCGCCCCCGGCGCCCCGGCCGATATGCTGCTGATCGACCGGCGGCGCGTGGCGCAAGACTGGATCGGGGATGGCTGGCCCGCCGATCCCGCCTGGCTCCTGGCGCGGGCAACGCGCGCCGATGTCGCCCACCTGCTGGTCGGCGGCCGCGCCGTGGTGCGCGATGGCCAGGTTACCGGGCTGGACGAAGCCGCATTGGCCGCCCGCCTCGTCGCCCAGGCCCGCGCCGCGCGCGCTGCCACCCCGCCCGACACGGCACGGATCGCGCAGACGCAGGCGGCCACGCATGCGTTCTACGCCGCCGGCTGCCACTGCGGGCAGCCATAACGCGCGTTATTTCCCCGCCACCATCAGCGTGGCGAGAGTCAGGGTTTCCACCCCGGTCTTGATGCTGATCGCCGGATCGGGCGCAAAGAACGGGGAATGGTTCACCGGCACCGGCTTGCCTTGCGCCTTGTATTGCGCCGCCATCGCAGCGCTGGTGCCACCGATGCTGAAATAGACCGAGCGCACTTTGCCACCTTGGGCGAATTCGGAAAAGTCCTCGCTCGCGGTCCAGCCCGGCTCGCTCGCCGGGATCAGCACCACGCGATCCTTGCCCAGCGCGGCGGTCAGCGTGGCAGCGGCCTGTGCACCCAGCGCCGGCTCGTTGATTACCGATCCGGTGCCGTGCATGTGCACCACATTGGGCGCGGGCGCGCCCGACATCATCGCCACTGCCTCGGCCGTGGTCTTGACGCCCTTGAGCAGCCCATCGCGCACGGCCGGATCATAGGACCGCAGCGTCAGGCCAAGGTCAGCCGTATCGGGAATGATATTGGCCGCCGTGCCGGCATGGAACGATCCCACCGTCACCACGCCGAATTTCATCGGGTCTTTCTGGCGGCTGATCACGGTCTGCACGTCTTCCACAAAACGCGCGCCCATTACCACGGGATCGATGCTCTTGTCGGGCATCGAGCCATGCGCGCCCACCCCATGGAACGTGACGTGCACGGCATCGCTGGCCGAGGTGGTGAAGCCCTGCTTGATCGTCACTTCCCCCGCCGGCGAAGGGCCGACATGGGCGCCAAACGCGAAATCGGGCTGGGGAAAGCGGGTATAGAGCCCATCGGCCAGCATCGCCTTGGCCCCGGACACCACTTCCTCGGCCGGCTGCCCCACCATGATCACGGTGCCATGCCAGCGCGCCTTCATGGCCAAGAGCGCACGCGCCGTGCCGATCCACCAGGCCATGTGGATATCGTGGCCACAGGCATGATCGACAAACGTGGTCTTGCCATCGGCATCGGTCTGCTGCGCGCGGCTGGCAAAGGGCAGGCCGGTCTTTTCCTCCATCGGCAGCGCGTCCAGCTCGGTGCGCAGCAACACCACCGGCCCCGCGCCGTTGCGGATCACGCCGACGATGCCGGTCTTGCCCACACCCGTGGTAACATCCACGCCCATGGCCTTGAGCTGCTTGGCCAAGACATCGGCCGTCCGCGTTTCGCGAAAGGCGGTTTCGGGGTGGCTGTGCAAGTCCTGATAGAGCGCCTGGAGATCGGGCCAGTCCTTGGCGAACTGCACGTCGATCGCCGCGCGCGCGGCGCTTGGATCGGCCTTGGCCAGGGCAGGCGGGCAAGCGGTGGCGCAGAGCGCGAAAGCCAGAGCGGAAGCGCAAGAAAAACGGTGCATCATCAACGCGCCTTGTGCCACACCGCGCGGCGCAGCGGCAAGGCCCGGCGCGCCAGCGCCACCACGCCCAGCCCTGCTATCTGCAACGCTGCCGCCGTGGCCAGGAAGCCAAACACGAAGCCGATCCGTGCCACGCCGCCCGGCGCCTCCAGCCCATGGGCAAAGCCATGGCCCAGCCCGGCCAGCGCCACACCGGCCGCTGCCAGCAACAACGGGGGGCGCAGGCGCAACAGCGCGGCCAGCGCCAGCCCGACAACGCTTGACCCGATCATCACTTCGGCCAGCCCCGCCGGCACGAGCGCGGCGGTGACAAAGCCGCCCAGCATCGCGGCCAGCAGCGTAACCGGCAGCACCCGCGCCGCGCGCCCGCCGATGATCCCGGCCCAGGCCCCGGCCAGCAGCATCGCCGCCAGGTGATCGGCCCCGGTCAACGGGTGCAGCAGCCCCGCCACCAACCCGCCGCCGGCACCATGGCCGGGATGGGCCAGCGCCGTGCCGGGCAATGCTGTCAGGGTGAGCAGCGCACCAAGGGCAACAAGGGCGGCATTTGCGGGCAAGCGTTTCATGCGGGGATCCTTTCGGGCAGGCCGCCGGTCTTGACGATGAACTGGATGATCTCGGGCAGGCCCAGGCATTCCTTGAGATTGGTGAACAGGAACGGCCGCTCGCGGCGCATCAGCTTGGCGTCGCGGTCCATCACGCCCAGGTCGGCCCCCACCAGCGGCGCCAGGTCGATCTTGTTGATCACCAGCAGATCGGATCGCGTGATGCCGGGGCCGCCCTTGCGCGGGATCTTGTCGCCGGCCGAAACGTCGATCACGTAGATCGTGATATCGGCCAGTTCCGGACTGAACGTGGCGGCCAGGTTGTCGCCCCCGCTTTCGATGAAGATCAGTTCCAGGCCGGGAAAGCGGCGCGCCATTTCATCGACCGCGGCCAGGTTGATGCTGGCATCCTCGCGAATGGCGGTGTGCGGGCACCCGCCGGTTTCCACGCCCATGATCCGCTCGGGCACCAGCGCGCCCGAACGGGTGAGGAATTCGGCATCCTCGCGGGTGTAGATGTCGTTGGTGATCGCCGCGATGTTCCAGTGGTCGCGCATCGCCTTGCACAGCCGATCGGTCAGCGCCGTCTTGCCCGAGCCGACCGGGCCACCGATGCCGACGCGTAAAGGTCCGTTGTGGGAAATCATGAGCGGAACAGCCTTGTGTAGAGCGTTTCGTGATGGAACGAGCAGAGTTCGAGGGCCGGGGTCGCGGTGCCGAGATCGTCGAGCGGGCAGGCGCGCGCCGCCGCCGCGATCGGGCCGATGCGGCGGGCAAGCTCGGCCATGGCCAATTGCCCGTCGGTCTGGCCCAGCGGCACGAGGCGGACTCCAGCCGAAACCAGGTTGGCGGCTGTCGCGTGCAGGAATCCGTGCACGGCGGCGCCTTCGTCCACCCCGTGCGCAGCGGCGGCGAGCGCAAAGACGGTGGCGTGGGCGTGCGGCCAATCCCCGCGCCGCGCGGCATAGGCTTCCAGCGCGGGATGGGGCCAGGCCTTGCGCACCACGGCCAGGAACGCCGCGCCCTGCTGGCGGCTTTCCAGCGCGGTTTCGCTGCTGGCACGAAACGCGGCGGCCAGGTCGGCCAGGGCATCGAACGCGGCATCGTCATGCGCCACGCGCATCGCCTGCGCCAGCAGCACCGCATCCACCCAGCCGCCCCCGCGCGCGATCACCGCATCGACATAGCCGACCAGATCGCCCCAGGACCGCACCCGGCCATCGTCCACCGCCGTTTCCAGCCCGTGGCTATAGGTATAGCCGCCGATCGGCAGCGAGGGCGATGTCCACGCCAGCAGCAGGTGCAGTGCCGGTTCAGTGAGCATGATCGTGGTGGTGCCCATGGCCATGACTGTGATGATGGCGGTGATCATGGTCGTGGCCATGCGCGTGATCATGATCGTATGGCGCGTGGCCATGGTCATGACCATGCTCCCCCGTATAGGCGCCGCCTTCGGGCGTGAACGGCGCCTCGATCAGGTCCACTTGCGCGCCAAGCCCACGCAGCATGTCCAGGATCACCCCATCGCGGCGCAGCAGGATGCACCCGGCATGGATTTGCGCGGGCAGATGGCGGTTGCCAATGTGCCAGGCCAGCCGCAGCAGCGCGATCGGGCTCGCCGCGCGCACTTCCATCAGCGCCTCGGGCACGGCTTCCACGCGCACCACACGCCCGTCAGACAGGGCCAGCCCATCACCATGGGCCAGCACTGTGGCCCGCGCCAGGTCGAGCACGAAATCGGTGCCGCCCGCCGCGACATAGCGGAAGCGGCGGCGATGCCGCGCGTCGTAATCCAGCACGATGACATCGGCCGCGCTGGCGGCATCCCAGCTTCCGGCAGGAAGCACGTCACGGGCGATGAGGGGCTCGGTCATGGTCGCTTTCAGAACAGGAAATAGCGTTGGGCAAAGGGCAGTTCGGCGGCCGGCTCGCACGTCAGCAATTCGCCGTCGGCGCGCACTTCATAGGTTTCCGGGTCCACCTCGATATGCGGCATGGCATCGTTGTGGATCATGCTGGCCTTGGAAATGCCGCCGCGCGTGTTGCGCACCGCTTCCAGTGGCCGCTCCAGCCCCAGCCGCTGCGCCATGCCCCCGGCAATGCCGGCGGCCGAAACGAAATGCAGCGAGGATTGCACCCCCGCCCGGCCCAGCGCGCCGAACATCGGGCGGTAATGCACCGGCTGCGGCGTGGGGATCGATGCATTGGGATCGCCCATCGGCGCAGTGGCGATGGAACCGCCCTTGATCACCATGTCGGGCTTGGCGGCAAAGAACGCGGGCGACCACAGCACCAGATCGGCCAGCTTGCCCACTTCGACCGAGCCGACGACATGCGAAATGCCATGGGCAATCGCCGGGTTGATCGTGTACTTGGCGATATAGCGGCGCGCGCGCAGGTTGTCGTCGTCGCCATCGCCGGGCACCGCGCCCCGCTGCACTTTCATCTTGTGCGCGGTCTGCCAGCAGCGGATCACGGTTTCGCCCACCCGGCCCATCGCCTGGCTATCCGAAGACATCATCGAAAACGCGCCCAGGTCGTGCAGGATGTCTTCGGCGGCAATGGTTTCGCGGCGAATGCGGCTTTCGGCAAAGGCCACGTCCTCGGCAATGCGCGGGTCCAGGTGGTGGCACACCATCAGCATGTCGAGATGCTCGTCCAGCGTGTTGACGGTATAGGGCCGCGTGGGATTGGTCGAACTGGGCAAGACGTTCGGCAGGCCCGCCACGCGGATGATGTCGGGCGCGTGGCCGCCCCCTGCCCCTTCGGTGTGGAACGCGTGGATCGTGCGCCCGGCAAAGGCGGCAATCGTGCTTTCGACAAACCCGCTTTCGTTGAGCGTATCGGTGTGCAGCGTAACCTGGATATCCAGCTCGTCCGCCACGGTCAGGCAGCAGTCGATGGCAGCGGGCGTGGTGCCCCAATCCTCGTGCAGTTTCAGGCCACAGGCCCCCGCCTCGACCATTTCCACCAGCGCCTGGGGCTGGCTGGCATTGCCCTTGCCGAACAGGCCGAAGTTCATCGGCAGCGATTCCAGCGCCTGCAGCATCCGCCCGATATGCCAGGGGCCTGGGGTGCAGGTGGTGGCCAGGGTGCCGTGCGCCGGGCCGGTGCCGCCGCCCAGCATCGTGGTGATCCCGGCGTTGAGCGCTTCTTCCACCTGCTGCGGGCAGATGAAATGGATATGCGCGTCAACCCCGCCGGCGGTGAGGATGCGCCCTTCCCCGGCGATGATCTCGGTGCCCGGGCCGATCGGAATGGTCACGCCCGGCTGCGTATCGGGATTGCCCGCCTTGCCGATCGCGTGGATGCGCCCGTCGCGCAGCGCCACGTCGGCCTTGACCACGCCCCAGTGGTCCAGGATCACCGCATTGGTGATCACCGTATCGGGCGCGCCCTGCGCCCGCGTGATCTGGCTTTGCCCCATGCCATCGCGGATCACCTTGCCGCCGCCGAACTTCACTTCCTCGCCATAGACGGTGAAATCCTGCTCCACCCGGATCAGCAGGGCGGAATCGCCCAGGCGGATGCGGTCACCCGTGGTCGGGCCGAACATGCCGGCATAGGCGGCGCGGGTCATGCGCAGGGCCATGGTCAAAGCGCTCCCATCACGGCGCCGCGAAACCCGATGACCACGCGCGCGCCCTCGTAAGGGATCAGCGCCACGTCGCGCGATTGGCCCGGCTCGAACCGCACCGCCGTGCCGCTGGCGATATCCAGCCGGTGCCCGCGCGCCGCCGCACGATCGAAGTCCAGCGCCGGGTTGGTTTCGGCAAAGTGGTAATGGCTGCCCACCTGGATCGGCCGGTCGCCGGTGTTCGCCACAGTCAGCACCAGCACCGGGCGCCCGGCGTTGATCTCGATCTCGCCATCGGCGCACAGGATTTCACCGGGGATCATGATGGGTTCCTTCACCGGATGGGCTTATGCACGGTCACCAGCTTGGTGCCGTCGGGAAAGGTCGCTTCCACCTGGATGTCGTGGATCATCTCGGCAATGCCGGGCATGACCTGCTCGCGCGTCAGCACGTGGCCACCGCTGGCCATCAGGTCGGCCACGCTGCGCCCATCGCGCGCGCCTTCCACCACGTGTTCGGTGATCAGCGCGATGGCTTCGGGATGGTTGAGCTTCACCCCGCGCTGCAACCGCCCGCGCGCCACCATCGCGGCCATCGCCACCAGCAGCTTGTCCTTCTCGCGCGGGGTCAGTTGCATCGTTGTCCTTTCAGCAGGTCCAAAGCGCCGGCAGGCGCGGCGCCAGCCCGAACACCGCCGCGCGCATGGCGCAGGCCGCCGCCATGACTTGCGTGCGCAGCACTTGGGCATCGGGCGCGGCCCAGCGCAGCAGCAGCATGCCATCGAAACTGGTGGCCCCGCCATGGGGCGCTGGCGCCAGGCTTCGCGCCAGATCGAGATGCCTGGCCGCATCGCGCCCCACATAAAGCATCGTGGCCAGCGCGCGGGCCTGGCCCAGCCCATGGGGCAGTTCTCGGGAAAGCGTGCCCTGCCCCGCGCCATCGCCGTGCATGTGCAGCGCATCGGCCCAGATCAGGCGTCCATCGCGGCGGATACGCCAGGCATCGTGGACCAGCCCTTGGGTAAATGCCTCGCCCATGGCGCCGCGCCCCAGCACGAGCGTTTCGACCGCCAGCAAGGCACCATCGCCGTCCACATCGGCTTGCAGCCGGCGACGCAGGCGCGTGCCCTGAAACAGGATGGCTTCCTGGCCCAGCCATTCGCAGCGCCCGCCCGCACCCACGCTCAGGTGCGTTTCCACGGCGATATCGGGATCTTCGGGCAGCACGCGATAAAGCTTTTCGGCCGCTTGCGTGGTCACCGTGCCGCAGGCCCCCGGCTCCACCACCACCTGCACTGCCACGCGGTCTCCGCCGGTCAGGCCGCCACTGGTGGTCAGGCTCACGGCCAGGGGAAATTCGCCCGCCGCGGCATCGGGAAACAGCAGGCGGCAAGGCGCCTTCTGGTAGATATCGCTGATCCCGTTGCCACCAAATGCCACGCGCGACAGGCCGGTCAGGCGCTGGTGCCCGGTCAGGCGCTGATGGCGGGCGGGGATCGCATGCATCGTGGCATCACGCTATGCCCCGCCAACCCCGGCTCATGTAGCCAATTGCGCAACACGGCGTTGCCGCGCGCTCACGCCGCGCGCAGGTGGCTTCCCCCGCTGCGTGCGCCCGCAGCGCCATCGTCGATGCGGAAGCTGGCGAACGATTGCGCCAGCATGTTGACTTCGCGCGCCAGGCTTTCGGTCGCGGCAGTGGTTTCCTCCACCATGGCCGCGTTCTGCTGGGTCATCCCGTCCATCGAACCGATTGCCGTGTTGATCTGGCTCAGGCCCGAAGACTGCTGCGTCGCGGTTTCCGAAATGGCGGAAATCACCCCGCCCACGCCGCTGACCTTGGCAATGATCCGCTGCAGCGATTCGCCCGTATCGTGCACCAGTTCAGAGCCCGAACGCACATGCTCGGTCACCGCGCCCACGCGGGCCTTGATTTCCTGCGCGGCTTCGGCGCTGCGCTGCGCCAGGGCGCGCACTTCGCTGGCCACCACGGCAAAGCCCTTGCCCGCCTCGCCGGCGCGCGCGGCTTCTACCCCGGCGTTCAGCGCCAGCAGGTTGGTCTGGAACGCGATCCCGTCGATCAGGGTAATGATCTCGGCAATCTCGCGGCTTGCCTGGTCCACGTCGCTCATCGCGGCAATGGCGCGGCCCACCACGTCGCCCCCGCGCGCCGCTTCGCTGCGCGCCTCGGCCATGGCCTGGTTGGCATTGCTCGTCAGGTCGGCATATTCCATCACCTTGCGGGTGATATCGGCCATGGCCGTGGCCGAAGCCTGGACATTGGCGGCCTGGCGCTCGCTGCGGTTCGAAAGGTCGATCGTTGCCTGCTTGATCTCGCCGGTGGTGCTGTTGATGCTGGCGATGGAGCCCTTGACCGTGCGCATTGCCGCGCCCAGCCGGCCCAGCGCCTGGTTGAAGTGGTCGGCCAGTTCCTGGAAATCGGCGGGCAACCCTTCCAGCCGCACGGTCAGGTCGGCGTCGGCCAGCGCGTGCAGCCCTTCGGCCAGGCACGCCATGGCGCGCTCGCGATCCTGCACCGCGGCCACGCGCATGCGCGCGGCATCGCGGAACACTTCCACCGCGCGGGCCATTTCGCCCAGCTCGTCGCTGCGATCGGCATCGGGAATGTCGATCTCGTTGTTGCCCTGCGCCAGTTGCTTCATCGTCTGGGTCAGCAGGGTGATCGGCGCGGCAATCGCCCGGCTCAGCATGCGCGAAAGGAAGAACGGCAGCCCGATCAGCAGGATGCCGCCCAGGGCCAGCGTCGCCCAGGCCAGCGTGATGGCGCGGCCCTGGCTGGCGGTGTTGGCGTCGATCGCCTCGCTCTGGATGTCGCGCAGCTTGCGCAGCGGCAGGACCGCATCGGTCACCAGCACCGCCTTGCCCGCCGCGCGCACCGCCGCCTGGGCGCCCATCTGGTCGCCAGACTTCACCACCTCGACGTACTTGTCGCCCCAGTTCTTCCGCCAGGCCAGCGTGGCCGCGCGCGATTGCAGCACCAGATCACGCTCGATCGGATCGGTCAGCGTGGTTTCCAGTTCGCGGCTCACCTTGTCATAATCGTCGCGCCCTTCGTAATAGGACTTGAGATACGAAGGATCAGCCGTGACCAGGTAGCCGCGCAGCTGGCTGTTCTGGCGCAGCAGCGCGGTTTCCAGGGTCAAGGATGCGGCATGAACGCCGCGGCTGTAGTCACTGCGTTCGGCCGATGCGCTGATCTGCGCGATATTAAGACCAAAGATCACGCTCATCAGCGCGGCCGTCAGCGCCACAGCCATCAGGGCAAAGACCAGCTTGCGGGGAATGGGCAGGTTGCGTTCCATATGCGATCTTTCGGCCTTGGGCAGTGGTGGTGGGAAACGGAGGCGCGATCAGAAGTTGAACCGCAGCGAACCGGTGACGGTCCGCCCGTTGATGACCTGGGCCGTGGCGATGCCGCTGGCTGGCACCGCACCGGCGCCCAGTTGCACGATCGCCAGCTTGTCGAACACGTTGAACGCATTCAGCCCCAGTTCCAGCCGCGCCACCGGCCGCACGAACAGATAGGGACTGACGATGACATAACCCGGTTGCTTGAGCAGGTTTGAATCCTGGGCAAAGCTGCTGGTCTGGCCGCTGACCTGCGCGCCCACGTTGAACAGCGTCGTGGCATACTCCGGGCGCGCCTGGAACAGCAGCGAGGGTTGGTGGCGTGGCTTGTGGCCCACGTTGCTGGCGTCGTCGCGGTCGCTGTCGATCCGCGCCTTCACATAAGTGGCACCCAGCTTGAGATGATAAGGCCCGCGATGGGCTTCCGCCTCTAGTTCAACGCCCTTGGCGCTGTAATCGCGGTGGACGTTCCATGTCACCGTGTTGCCGTTGGTATCGGCGCCAACCTGGAAGTCATTTTCATAGGCCGATGCCCAGAACCCGGTGACATAGATCGAGACGTCCTGCTTGCGCAGCTTCAGGCCGGCTTCGGCCTGCTTGATCGGGGCATGGCTGCTTGAAGGATCGGCAAGCCCGCCTGTCGCCAGATCGATCATCGAGGTGAACATCGCCCGCTCGCCCGTTGCCCGTCCACCCCGGCTATAGCGGGCAAAAACCGATGCTTCCGGCGCCAGGCGATAGTTCACCCCGGCAGAATAGGACACATAGCGATAGGTGTAGTCGATGATGCCCGGCTGCGAGAGGGGGAGGATCGCCACCGCCCGCTCCGGCACGCTGATCACGCCATCGTGGTTGACGTCCACTTGTGCCACGCCGTTGCGCCCGCCGCCCAGTTCGGCCCCGTATAGCGTGCCGTTGACCCGGCCGCGATCGACACGCACGCTGCCGCCAATGGCCAGCCGGCCCAGTTGATAATTGGCCGAAGCGTAAGGCGCCAATACATTGTACTGCAGGTCATAGCGACGATGCACCGTCGATGGCGGGGCAATTACGCCCATTCCGAACGAGGCATAGCCCCCTTGCGTCAATGCCGTACCATCGGCGGCAAACACATCGACCAGGGCGGCGTTGCTGCGGCCGGCGATCGCCAGGATGGAATTGCCAAAAATGTACATCGTGTCGACAGACTGCCGGGCCGCATAGAGGCCGGCCGTCGTGGTCAGCTTGCCCTCGCCCAAGGTCCACACGCGCGTGGCGCGCATGTCGTTGGCGACATGGTCGAGCTTGCGCAGCTTGGCATGTATTTCGATTTGCATCGCCAGCAGCCCGTTGCCATTCAACGTGGCAGGGTCTGCGATCACCTGCCCGGCCTGGGGCCCCGTGGCATAGGCGAACGAGGCCGGCCCATGGGCCACGATCCCGCCGATGACCGCCGCCGGGGCGACAATTCCCGGCATGGCCTGGTTGAATGCGCCGCCGTTGGAGGCATAGCGAAAGCGATCGGAAATCGTCCAGTCGCCCAGCTCGAACTGGGTTTCCAGCCCGGCACTGCGCGAGATCGCGCGAATGCCCTCGCGCGCATCGATGATCGTGGGGTTGTTGTTTTCGTCCATCCCCATGCCGGAGGTGGTATACTTGGTATGCACCGTGTCGCGCATCACGTTGGTGCCCGCCACGCTGCTCAACACCGGTTTGTCGTTGCTTCCCGTAATGGCGATCGGATATTCCGAATAGTCGGGCTCGCGGTCGTCCAGGTATTTGCCATAGAACCGGATGTAGCCGCCTTCGAATTCCTTGGTGACGTTCAACTTCACCTGGCCGCCGGAATAGGCGTTGTAACCGATATGGCGCGGCCCCTCGCCCACGCGATAAAAGCCACCCACATGGAAACGCCAGCCGTGGCCCAGTGGCGCGCCATAGGAAAAGTCCATCCGCTTGAGATCGTAACCCAGGCCGGCCGACAGCCGCACCGATCCGCCCTCGACCTCGCCGGTCTTGGAAATCAGGTTGATCACCCCGCCCGGCGAATTGGACGCAAACGTCGAGGCCGAACCGCCGCGAATGGCCTGCACTTGCGAAAGGCTCAAGTCCGCACGGACAAAGGTATCGACCCCGGCAAAATGGATGTCGCCCAGTTCCAGCACGGGCAACCCGTCTTCCTGGATCTGAAGATACTTGGAACCATCACCCGAAATCGGCAAGCCGCGCACGGTCATCGAGGAATAGCCATCGGTCCCGGTGGTTTCGACACGAATGCCGGGCAGGCTACCGATGATCGCGGCCGTGGACGTCACGCCCAGACGCTGCACCTCGTCTTCGTCCAGGCTGGTTGCCGAAATCGCCGAATCCAGCAAGTCGCGGCCCTTGGCAACGCCAGTGCTGAACGTCTTGCTGGCCGGCGCAGGCGCCGCCGGGCCGGCGCCCGATCCATGCTCCGCCACATCATGATCGGCGCTCCAGCCCGCGTCGGCCGCATGGGCGCCAGCAGAAACCATCATAGTGGCCGAAGCCAGCAGGGCATAACGCAACGTCATTTCCGATATTCTCCCAAAGCAAGGGCGTCTCGGATCTGGCATTAGGAGAACAGGCGGAATTAACCGTTGCTGGGATATAGGCAGATTTGCGGAGGGTTAATGTAACCAGTTATTCCGCCGAACAAACGCCACGTATATTTACTAACTGCGCCTCGATCCTTTCAGGCAAGCCACTCGATCCATTCGCCATAGGGATGGACGCGCGCCAGGGTCTGGGTCTGCCCGCCGCTCCGCGCCCCCGCGCCCCAATGCGTGGCCTGCAACATTACCGCGCTGCGATCCGCCGCCCATTCCAGCCCGATCCAGGCCAGCGGCTGTTCGGGCGTGGCCGCAGCGCCGGCGCGGATGATCGTCGCGGTAATCTCGCCGCGCTCCCCGGCAGACAGATACTGCATGACCATCGAATGCACGATCACCCTGCGGGTGCCCTGGGCCTGCGGCGCGGCCAGGCGGCGCTCCAGCCAGGGCGCGGCGCTTTCGCGGTCCACCAGCGGCGGATGGCGGCGCGCAATCGCGAGCGCGGCCTGCAGCCGCGCCAGGCGATCGGGCTTGTCGGGCCAGACATAGGCCTGCATGCGCGTGGCGCTTGCCGGTTCGCGCGGATCGATCGGCGCCAGGTCCACCCCGCGCGCGCTGGCAATGCGCAGCGCAGCCGGCGGTGGAGATGCCCCGCGCCAATCTGGCACGATGGACAAGGGCGAATCCGCCGGCCCGCAGGTCCTGCGCCCAAGGACATGGCGATAGTGCCCCAGATTGAGATTGAGACCTGCACTGGCGCCCACTTCCAGCAATTCCACCGGCAGCGGCCCTTGCCTGTCCAGCGTCAGCAGCGCAGCGGCAAAGGCGGCCGATCGCGCCACTTCGTTGGTCTGGGTGGGGTGGGCCATCCAGCCGATGACAAACCCCTGGTGCAGCGCCAGCGCTTCGCCCACGGCCGCTTCGAAATCACCATTCTGGCTCGCAAACAGTGCGGCAAGGCGGGGCGGATCGCCCGCCAGCGCAAGGGCATGCAGCGCCGAAGCCAGCCTGAACGCCACGGCATCGGCGCCGAATTCGCCCGGCCAGTTGTCGAACATCAGCGCCAGTTCGGGGGCCTGGTCAAGTTGCCGCCAGGCCGCTTCCACCAACCGCGCCACGAAAGGTGAACCAAGGGCGGCAATGCGCGCGGCGTGGGTCCGCAAGCCATCCCGCCGGGGCTCTGCCACCACGCCCACCCTGGGCCCCGCCCCCGGCCCGGCGTCCCGGCCAAAACGCTTGCCCTGCCCCGCGGCCCTGGCCACTTCGTCTCGGGCCGGCAAAGAAACCGCCATCATCGTCAACGCCAATCGTGCCTGATCCATATCCACTTGCACGATATGGACGATCAGGCCCCAACAGGCCTCCACCACCCATCACGTAGAGATGCGTAGTCCCCCGTTCATGATGGCCATCACCACCAAACCCTCACCCCGGCCAGCGCGCGCAGCGCCGCGGCTTTTTCGCCGCCGGCGCGCGCCGCCCGTGCAGTGCCGCCCAGCTGCCGTTCCCACGAAAGGCCAAGATAGGGCGCAAACGTGCGGCGCAGTTCATAGCGCAGGCGCAGGCCCGCCTCGACCCGGTCGATTCCGGCGCCGCGGTCCCGGCTTCGGTCGCCGTGCAGGTCCGGCATGGCCTGCGCCGCCCAATCCAGTTCCACGCGCGGCTGCGCCACCAGGCGCTGGGTCACGCGCTGGTCATAGCTTGCTTCGGCCCGCCCGCTCACTTCGCCGCGGGTGGACAGGAAGACCGAGGTTTCCACATCGAACCAATAGGGTGCCAGGCCCTCGATGGTCAGCGCGGCATGGGTGCGCCCCTGCCCTGCCCCCAGGTCCTGGCGCAGGCCCGCGCGCAAGTTGAACCAGGGATCCAGGGCATGGAGCCAGCCTGCCTGTGCTTCGGCGCGGTCCAGCCGCCCGCCAAAGGCACCCTCGCCGCGTGTTTCGACGGCCAGCCGGTCGCTGTCGCCGCCCCACCAGCCCTTGGCTTCCCAGGCATAGTCGTCCCCGCCGCGCAGTTCCAACTGGTCCACCATCACCTGGCTTACCGCCATGCCACCGCTTTCGCGAACCAGCGCGGTTCGTGCCCGCGCCATGGCCTGCGGATCGAACAGCGCATCGGCAGCGTGATCGGCCGGTGGCGCCGGGGGAGCCTCCTGCCCGTGCGCCACGCCGCTGCCCAGCGCCAAGGCGGCGGCCCATCCCAGGCCGCGCTTCATGCCGCCTGCTCCCGCACGGTGACCACGCGAAACATGCCCGCATGCATGTGCAGCAGCATGTGGCAGTGAAACGCCCAATCCCCCACCGCGTCGGCCGTCAGGTCGAAGCTCGCCTTGCCGCCGGGCAGCACGTTGATGGTGTGCTTGCGCGGCGCGGCTTCCTCCGCGCCGTTCACCAGGTCAAAGAAATGGCCATGCAAATGAATGGGATGGGGCATCATCGTATCGTTGATCAGCGTCACCCTTACCCGCTCGCCGGCACGAAATGCCAGTGGCGCAGGGTTCTCGCTCAACTTCACCCCGTCGAACGACCACATGTAGCGTTCCATGTTGGCGGTCAGGTGTATGTCGAGGCTGCGCGTCGGCGGCGCCTGGGCGCGCGGCACCCGCGCCTTGAGATCGGCATACGTCAACACGCGATGGTCCACGTCCTCCAGCCCGGTCGGACGGTCAGCCAGGCGGTCGACCGGCGCGGCGGCCAGCGTCGCCACGCCCGGCCCCATGCGCATCGTCGGCGGCGCCAGGCTCTTGTCGCGCATTTTCATGCCGCCATGGCCATGATGATGGGCCGGCGCCGGCTCTGGCGCCGAAAGGTCCAGCGTGCCGGCCGCCATGTCCATCCCGGTCATGTCCATGCCACCCATGCCCATGTCGCGCATGGTCAGCAGCGGCCGCTTGCGGCGCGGCGGGATCGGTGCCGCCATCCCCGGCACCGGCGCAAGGGTTGCGCGGCACTGGCCCGATCTGTCGATGGCTTCGGCAATGATCGCAACGGGTTGCATCGAATTAGGCTGCACGATCAGGTCATAGGTTTCGGCAATGCCGATCTGCAGTTCATCGGTTTCCACCGGCGCCACGTCGCCACCGTCGGCCGCCACCACCTGGATTGGCAAGCCGGGCAGGCGCACGTTGAAATTGGTCATCGCCGCGGCATTGATCACGCGCAGCCGCACCCGCTCGCCGGGGGTAAACAGCCCGGTCCAGTTGCCCGCGCTGTCGTGGCCATTGATGCAATAGGTGTAGGTAGACCCCGTCACATCGGAAATGTCGGTCGGGTCCATGCGCATCCTGCCCCAGTCTAGCCGGTCGGCCAGGGACTGGTCGCGCCCGGCCAGCAAGCCGGCCAGGGTCTGCTGCTGGCGGTTGTAGAACCCGCCCTGCTGTTTCAAGCGCTTGAACAGCATGTGCGGGTGCACGTCGGTCCAGTCGTGCAGCATCACCACGTGCTCGCGCGCGGCCGCTTCCGCCTCGCCCGCGGCAGGGTCGATCACGATCGGGCCGAACAGGCCCATCGCTTCCTGCATCCCACTATGGCCGTGATACCAGTATGTTCCGGCCTGGCGCACGGTAAACACATGGTCAAAGCTCTGCCCTGGCGCAATGCCGGGATAGCTGATGCCGGGCACGCCATCGAACTGGAACGGCACAAGCAGGCCGTGCCAATGGATCGAGGTGTCTTCGTCCAGGTGGTTGTGCACGCGCAGACAAACCTGCTGCCCTTCGCGCAGGCGGATCATGGGCCCGGGCGTCGTCCCGTTGACCGTGACGGCATGGCCACGCCGCCCGCCCAGCACGACCGGCGCATGGCCTACCGTCAATTCGATCAACTCGCCCGAAAGCGTGGCCGGCGCCGCGCCCATCGCGCTATGCCGCATGCCCGCGCCATCGCCCATGGCGCGCGCCCAGTCGGGCAAGATCGCGCCCATTCCTGCGCCGCCCAATGCGGCTATCATCGTGCGTCGATCCACGGTTTCAGTCCTCTTCGCCAAGCACCTGGGCAAGGCGCTTTCTTGCGCGGTAAACTCTTGTTTCCACAGCTTTCTCGCTCAACCCGAGCAAAGCGGCGATATCGCGCTGCGCCATGCCCTCAACGCCGTGCAGCACGATCGCCTCGCGCAAGGGCGCCGGCAGGCCCGCAATGGCATCGGCCGTGCGCACCAGCTCGGCCCGCGCGCCTGCTTCCTGCTCCGGCCCGGGGGCTGGATCGGGCACCTGCGCTGCCAACTCCTCGCCGCCGCGGTCGTCGCCCGTTGCACGCCAGCCCAACCAGAACCGCCGCACCGCTTGCCGTCGCCGCCAATCACGCCCCTTGTTCAGTGCAATCCGTCCCAGCCACCAGCGCATGGGCCGCTTCGGGTCATAGCGCGCCAAGGCGGCAAACGCGGCGATGAAAGTTTCCTGCGTGACATCCAGCGCGGCATCGGCCTGCCCGGTCTGCGCCCAGGCCACGCGATATACCGCCTGGCGATGGCGCACCATCAGGTGGCGATAGGCCTGCTCGTCCCCCGCCAGGGCCGCGCGCACCAGCGCGGCATCGTCTGCCTGATCCAGCCCGTGGCGCACGCTGCCGCCGGCCCGTCAGCGGCGTTGCACGGGCTGCGACGCCGCATCGGGCGTTGTCCGGGTCAGGGCCGTGACCATGGCTTGGTCGAAGCGCACCTGTTGCTCGGGCCGCAGCACGCCGCGCATGGCAAACAGGTGTTGCAGCGTTTCCTTTTGCAGCATGCCCATGGCCTGATGCGAACGGTCCACCGCCGCCGCCACGCGCGGGCCATAGCCCTTTTCCGCCACGATCGCCTGTGCCAGGTCGCGGTTGTCCTGCGCCATCTGGGCGCCATAGCGCGCCTGTGCCGCGGCATAATCGCGCTCCAGCCGCGCTATCGCCTGCTCCTGGCCCGCATCGAGCGCCAGATCGCGATGAATCAAGGTGTGAAACGTGGTTTCCAAGGGCTGTGCGGGCCGAAACAGCACGCGCCCCACCCCCACCCCCGCCAAGGCCGCCACAAAGGCCAGCAAGACCGCCAGGGCCGTTTGGCGCGCGCCCATCACCCTGCCCCCAGCAAGACCACCGAAGGCGCCTGTGGCGGCAGCGCCAGCGGCCCTGCAGCCAGGCTTCGTGCGTCCTCTCCGGGCTGCGGCGCGCGCAGCGGCGGTTGCTGCTGTGCCAGCCCGCCCGCCAGGCCCACGGCCAAAGCCAGCGCTCCGGTCCAGGCGAGCTGGCGCCGCGCCTGGGTCTGTTGGCGGCGCAGGGCAAATCCCGCCATCACCGCCTGTTCGGCGCCCGCCCAATCGAGTGCTGCTCCATCCGGCGCAACATCGGCCCGTGCACGCAACTGGGCCAGTCTTTCGTCCACGCTGGTCATCGGCATCGGCATCTCCTGTTCGCACCCTTGGCGCCTTTACCGCATCATACGCAGGCCGCGCCCCGCCCCCTCACCGCCATCAAACATTTTTTGGCGCGGCGGCAAGGGATCGCGGCATGGCATGCGTATCGGCTTTCAGGATATCCTCGAAAGGCTCGTACATGCACTCTCGCTCGCTTTCCGCGCTTGCCTTGGCCGGCGCCATGCTGGCCGCCCCCTTCCCTGCCCTGGCCAAGCCATCGCTGGCCAGTGCCAGTCCGGCGGCAGAGGCTGCCGTTTCCGCCCCACGGCAGATCACGCTCACCTTTGCCGAGCCGGTGTCCCTGCCCACCGCTCCCCTCGCCCTGGTCATGACCGGCATGCCCGGCATGGCACATCACAATCCGATGACCGTCACCGGCTTCGCCACCCGGCTTGGCGATGACGGGCGGACCCTCGTCGCCACCCTGCCGCGCGCACTTCCGGCCGGCACCTATCGCCTCACCTGGCATGCGGCGGACAAGGGCGGCGAAAGTGCCGAGGGCAGCTACAGTTTCACCGTCAAATAGAAAGCCGTGCAGGAAGGTCGGTCAAGAGACTGAAATTGCACATATTTTCGTTTTCGGCCGGTTTTGCCCTGATTTGCGGCAAAACCGGCCGAAATTCGTTGTAGCTGCCAACCGCCGAAGTTTCGCGCTATCTATTTGGTTTTTAATCCTAAATAACGCGAAATGGGTATTTCGAGGCCACCTGCACGGTATTTGCCCCTTCCTCTGCTGGGCGCCCATGCACGGCCGCCGCAGCCATGCCCCTTCCCCCTTATCAATCAGACCAAAGAGTCTTCCCGCGGGTTAGATCCTCTTTAAAGGGGTTAGACAAGTTAAGGCTGCGATCGATGCGGGCGAATCGCCGTGACCTCGCGATTCGTGCAAATGCCCCTGTTCCCGATAGATCGAGATTGTGTTCCTGATGGATCGATGCACCGTTCCTGAAAGGTCGTGTCCGCGTTCCTGATGGATCGACGGGCCGTTCCCGAAGGGTCGAAACCCGCGTTATGGCGTTCCCGATAGGTCGAACTTTGCCACGAACAGCCCAATTGACGCGACGGTTTGAATTTCTTTTTTGGAACAGGCCACGTGGAAGGTTCAATTGCGACAGAGGATTTCGCAGCCCCGCTCGCGGCCACCAACAGGCACGACACATCGCGAACGGATCGAGCAATCGTGGGATGCAGCGCATCGCGGTTTGCTTGGTTGTCTGCCAAATAGGGATGATCGTCGCGTTCGGGCATTGCTCGCGTTCGTCCACTCTCGCCGGTTCCCGATCCCGTCGCCGCCGTCGTCGTGTCCTGCCGGCAAGGCGCATTGGAGCGGGCAAGTGTGTCTGCGCGTGGCATGGTGGATATTGCCACCCTCCCCTCCCCTCCCCCGCCCCGCGCTTGGATCGCATGTGGCGCGCTCGGTGTTTGGCGGCTGGCATGATGGCGAAGGATGGATCCGGCCAGAGAGCCGCGTGGGCCCTCGGCGCGTTCCCCTGCTGACCGTCATTGGCCTGTAGGGGAAGCGCGCGGGCGTGATTGCCTGCGCGCGCGGTTGGCTCAGCGCAGGGTGTGGCGGTGCTTTTCGTGATGGCGCTTGGTCCAGCCGATGAAAGCGCGTTGCCAGTCGGCCGGGGTGCGTGCGGCATCGGCTGACACCCAGCGTTCGAACTCGGCATGCAAGGCGTGGAAGTCCCAGCCTGGGCATGTCTCGCGCAAGTGCGCCAGGGTTTCATCGGTCATGAAGCCGCGCGTGGCGGCGTGGCTCAATCCGGCAATGGTCGAGCGGATCAGGCTGCGTGCATCGACCGTGGCAGGCTTCGCAGCAGGGGCAGGCGTGGCCGCAATCGCGGGCGAAGCCGTGCGCGCGGGGGTCGGCTCCGGTCGGGCTTCGGGTGCGGGCAGGGCCTGTGGGGCGGGCAGTGGGGCCGGCAGCGGGGAGTGTCGTTTCCCCGGGGAAACGACTTCTGCGCCGTCCTTGCCGTCCACCCGGCGCATGCGCAAGAGCGGTTCGCCGGCCTTGCCCTGTTCGACGCTCAGGGCATAGCCGGGCAGGGCATCCTTTTCCGCCAGCTTGAGGATTTCGAACTTGAAGCGGCGATATTCGCCTTCCGCGCCCGATTTTTCGAACAGAGTCGGCATGGCAATGGCAAAGCCGTCCTCGCCGGCACCGCCAGCGTGCTTGCGCGCCACTTTGTACAGCCAGCGCTCGCGGCCACCGGTGATGTTGAAATAGGCGCGGTCGATCGCCAGGACGCCGCCTTGCATCATCACGCCTTCCCAGAACCAGTTGGATAGCTCCAGCGTCATGCCCTTGGAACGCTCGGTGCGTTCGTCGACCAGCTGGGTCCAGCCATCGAGCCACGAGAAGGTGGCTTCACGGCGGTTTTCGGCGCGGATGTTGGTCTTGATCGTGGTGGCAACCAGTCGATCGAGCGCCTGGCCCAGCAGTTCATAGGCGCGCCCGGTGGTGGGGCGGCCGATCGCGCGCAGCAGGTCATAAGGCATGATGTTGAGCTTGCGCGGCACATCGTTGGCGCCACGCCGCACCATGTCGGCCAGCACGCTGGCGCAATAGATCAGGATGTCCGCGTCCCAGATCGTGGCCATGCCATAGTCCGGGTTGCCCGAGACGTGCACCCACAGCTTGCCGTCGGGGCTGGTATAGTCGATCGGCTTGGTGCGCTTGGTCTTGGCCAGCGAAAAGAACGGGCGTTCCATCATCTCGCGCTGGTCGCGCAAGGGCATGTCGGCCACGTAAGGCAGGAAGACGTCGAAGCGTTCGCTGCTGGCGGAAGGTTTGCTGCGGGTCATGGAGATGCCGGTATTGCTGGATGGGGAAGGGGAAGCAGATGCGCCAATACCCGGTACCGGCAAGGGCCGGACCGGGGCAAGGTTGGGGGGATGGGAAAGCTGTGGGGAGGGGGGAAGAACGAGCAGGAGGGTGGCATGGCCCGCTTTGCCCCAAAAGTTGCGCCCATGCGGCGCCACGGGCCCGCTCTGGCTTGCTTCAAGACATGGGAGGTTGCCCGTGACGGGCGCGCCGGAGCAGCGCCGGCCCAGGTCCATGGGGTGAGGGGGGGCGGGCCTCCCTCGGTTCGCGTTCTTGAACTGGGCAAGGCCCAAGGCCCAGATGTTTCCCCGGGGAAACGGGGAAACGCTGGCCTCACCGCTGCATGCCCTTGCCTTGGGATTCGAGAGCTTCAAGCGCGGCGCGCACGCCTTCGACGAGGTCTTCGGTCGTCGCGCCGGTGCCGTTGTGCAGCTTGAGCGTCACCCCCTGGCGACCGGCCGAGAGCACCGAGACGGCACAGCGCCCGGTGGCCGGCGCATCCCACACGAACAGCGGTCCGCGCGGCGCCTGGCCAGCGCTGGGCGCCGCGAGCAGGCGCTGGAGCACTTCGGCCGAGGCCAGCATGGGCCGTCCACCGCTGCGGGCGGCATCCTGCTCGCGCGCGATCTGGCGCGCTTCCTTGAGGATCAGGGCCTGCGCGTTCTTGTCATCAAGGGCTTGGGCGAGGGCGTAACCGGGCTTGAGCTGCACATCGGCAGGCGAAGCAAATGCGGCGATCACGGCATCGGGGATCGTTGCCACGCGCAGCATTTTGGAAAGCCAACCCTTTGACAACTTTAGCCTTTCCGCCATGCGGGTAAGGTGGTTGCCATAGTGGTCTTTCAAGGCCAGCGCGTAATTGCGGGCGCGTTCGAGATCCGAAACGTCCTTGCGGGCGCGGTTTTCCAGATCGGCCAGGCGGAACGCGGCTTCATCGTCGAGCTGGGCAACCTGGGCGAGGAACTGGAACTGCGGATAGGAATTGGCGCGCAGCCAGGCAATCGACCAATGGCGCCGCGTTCCCGCGATCACTTCATAGTCATAGGCCGGATCGCCTTCCAGGCGGCGCACAACCGCCGGCACTTTCTGGCCGCCTTCGGCGATGATCGAATCGATCAGTTCGCGGCAGGATTCTTCAGACAGGTGGGCATAGGAACGGGCATTGCCGGCCCATACGCGCACCCGCGCCGGATCGAGCAGCAGTTGCGTGACCTGGCGCACTTCCCCGCTGGCAACCCGTGCCAGCGCGCTTTCGCGGTTGAGCAGCGTGGTGCCGCGCAAGGGGCCAAGGCCCGGCGACGCCGCGCGTGGGGACTGCGCCGGTGCCGGGGCGGGTGCGGGGTCTGCGCGCGGGGCCGGTGTGGCGTCCTCCGCCACGCCCGAAGGGCGCGCAGAGGGCGTGTTGTCGATCACCGCAGGCGCGATGGGCGCTGCCGGGGCCGCGCTGGGCGAGGGGCTGGCGGTTTCTTCGTCTTCCGCCAGCAGCGCGGCGAGGTAATCGGATTGCTTGCGCGCCATGGCGTTAGAACCTTGCGAAGAACGGGGCAGAGGGAAGGGGAAGGGTGGCTTCAGGCATGGAGCACATCCTCTTCACGCGCCGGGGCAATGCGGCCCCAGCCGGTGCGCACCAGCTGTTCGATCTGGCCCAGTGCCTCGTCGAGGTTGGCGCGGCAACGCTTGTGCGTCTTGGCCGTCCCGATCGGCTTTTCCAGTTCGTAGATCGTCATCATGCGCAAGGCGGCGTGGCTGATTTCCGCGCTTTCCAGGATGGGCACGGGCAGCAGGGCGGGGCCAAAGGTCTGCTCCATGATGGTGCGGACCATGGCGTGGCTGGGATCGTTGCCGTCAAATTTCGAACAGATCAGGCGAACGAATTGATAATCCACGGCAATCCCGGCTTCAACCAGCTGCGCGATGACCTGGTCCATCATGGAGAGGAACTGCACGGTGGAGCAGAAATCGGGGGTGGTGGCCGCCAGCGGCACGAGCAGGGCATTGGCCGCCTGCATCACCGCCAGCGAGATCGTGCCCAGCGCCGGCGGCGGATCGAGGATCACCACATCGTAATCGCGAGCGAGGTCGAGCAGCCCCTGCTTGAGCTTGCGGAAGCGCGCCGCCAGCACCGACTGTCCATCGGCGCCGGCCGCGGCAAGTTCGTATTCCACGTCGAACAGTTCGAGATTGGAAGGGATCAGATCGACATTGGGCCAGGGCGTGCGCTTGACCGCGTAGAGCAAGTCGGCCTGGGTCGGGTCGATCGACAAGTAGGGGTAAAGGGTTTCCTCCCGCGTGATGTTGAAATGCGGGTTGAAGCCGAACAGCGTGGTCGTGGTGGCCTGGCTGTCGCAATCGACCACCAGAACGCGATAGCCCTGCACTGCGAAATAGTGCGCCAGGTGGGTGGTGACGGTGGACTTACCCACCCCGCCCTTGAAATTCTGCACCGCGATCATCGCCGGCACGTCTTGCGGCCCCCGCGTGGGCATGGCGCCCAGCACTTCGCGCATGTTGAGCATTTCGGTGACGCCATAGCCGATGCGCCGGCCGTTGTCGCCCGACGGGGGCGGGGGCAGGCGGCCATCATCCTCGGCCATGCGGATGCGGTTGGTCGAACAACCCAGCAGGTGCGCGGCTTCGGCAATGCCAAAACGCACGTTGAGTCCCTTGCGGCTTTCCGGCAGAAAGGCCTTGCGCCGCAAGCGCTCGATCATCCGCTCCCCGGCTTGGGCCAGATCGCCGATTTGCCCCACGATTGCATTGGTATCAGCCATCATCCGCCCGTTTGAAGCTGTTGATGGGTATGCATAGCAAATTTCATTCAATCGGGCAACTTGGTGGTTTACCATCGCAAGAGCGCGCAAAAACGGCGCAGCATGCATTCCATTGGCCCTTTGGCCGAGGCAATACATACTTTTGCCGGAATAAATCAAATCATTGAATTTAAATCATAAATTCTGCCATGCAGCGGGACCGCCATCCCATCGCCGCGCCGCTTCGCTGGCCCAGACCCTTGATGTCGATAGGAATTCCGCAACGCGGCGATCGGCCTCAAGCCGCCCGCATCATAGAATCACGCGCCGGCCCCGCGCGCCGGAATATCGGCAACCTGGCCGGGATGCAGCGCGCGAAAGCGTTCGGGCGCGATTCCCTGCGCGGCAAGCGCGGCGTCAAGCTGGTGCAGCGGGTCTTCGCGCGGCTCGTCGGTCAGCTTGAACGTGCCCCAGTGGATGCCGAGCGCCCGGTCGGCATCAAGATCGCGCATGATCGCCACCGCTTCGGCCGGGTTGGTATGCTGCGCGGCCATGAACCAGCGCGGGTCATAGGCGCCGATCGGCAGCAGCGCGCAATCGACCGGGCCGAAGCGCGCGCGCAGGGCACGAAAGATCGCGCCGGTGCCATAGCCGGTATCGCCGGCGAAATAGACCGTCCGGCCTTGCGCGCACAGCATGAAGCCACCCCACAGCGCCATGCGGCGATCGCGCGGACCGCGCGAGGACCAATGCAGCGCAGGCACGAGATGGGCCTGCGCGGTGCCGGCCGGATCGAGGGGGTGGGCCTGGTGCCAATCGAGCGCGGCAAGGCGGGCGCCGGGCACATGGCGGCGCACGATACTGTCGTTGCCCAGCGGGGTGATGATCAGCGGCGCATGGGCTTGGGTCAGGGCTTTGAGCGTGGCCACGTCGAGATGATCGTAATGGTTGTGCGAAAGCAGCACGGCGTGGATCGGCGGCAGGTCTGCCAGCGCCACGCCTGGCGCAGTAACGCGGCGCGGACCGGCAAAGCGCACCGGGCTGGCGCGCTGCGCCCAGACCGGATCGGTCAGGATGTTGAGGCCCCCCAACTGGATCAGCACCGTGGCATGGCCGATCATGGTGATGCGCAGGCCACGCACCGCCGCATCGGGCCGGGCCGGCGTGACCGGCACCGAGGGCGGCCAGGGGTTGTCGGGCGCGGTGCGGCGCCAGCGCAGCACATCCTTTAGCGAGCGATCGGTTTCGGGCTCTGCGGCGGGATTGCGGAAGCGCAGCCCGTCGAAATGGTCGCTGACAGGGCCTTGATAATAGGGATTGCGCGGCATGCGGCCCTTTCGCGGTGGCGCGGGGGAGTGGAGGCCCACCAAGTGGGTGTGGCGTGGCGGAAATACCAGGGGGGATGGCCAAGCGCGATTGCATTGCCGGGCCAAGTCACTATGGGCTGTTGCTGCGTCGGTGCCGTGCCTGTGACTTGCGGGGTGGGCATTTCCCCCCTCTTGCTTGGTCCTTTCTCGCCATGGCCGTTTCATGCCGTTGCGCCGGGGCCGTGCCGTTGCCGCGATTGGATACCCTTTGGCCCAGACCACGCTTGCCCCGCATCGGGACGAGAAGATCCGCCTGATCGACAAGGCGCGCCTGCCCGGGGGCGGCGAGCTGCTCCTGCTGCAAAGCGGCGATTCCTTTTCGATCGAGTTGGACGAAGAGGAATTGATGGGCAACACCGACTATGTGTCGGAACAGGCCCTGGCGACGATGACCGCCCAGCGCCTGCGCCGGCACAACGGATCGATCCTGATCGGTGGACTGGGCATGGGCTTTACCCTGGGTGCGGCGCTTCAGGCCTGGGGCAAGGGCGCACGCATCCGCGTGGCCGAACTGGTGCCCGAAATCCTGGCCTGGGCCAAAGGGCCGCTGGTCGATGTCTTTGCCGGCAAGCTGGACGATCCGCGCGTGACCGTGACGCTGGGCGATGTGCACGATGTGATCGCGCAGGGCGGCGCTGGGGGCAGGGGGCAATTCGATGCCATCCTGCTGGATGTGGACAATGGCCCCGACGGGTTCGTGCAGAAGGAAAACGACCGGCTTTATGGCCCGGACGGCTTGCGTGCCGCCTATGCCGCGCTGCGGCCGGGCGGCATCCTGGCGGTGTGGTCGGCCGATCCCGACGCGCGCTTTACCCGCGCGCTGGCACGCGCCGGCTTTGCCGTGGAGGCCGTGCCCGTGCCAGCTTATGAAGGCGCGCGCAACGATGTCCACTGCCTGTGGTTTGCCACGCGGCGCTAGGCGGCGTGGCAACGCCGCGCCACTTTGCGGCGATAGTCTGAAAAAGCGTGGCGCGATCGTAATTTGCGGCACTTTTTGCCCGCCCGTGCGTTGGGGACGCCGAGGCGCTGGGCGCGCTTTGTCGCCGCGACTGGCTGGGCAAGAAGAAAAGGACAGGACCGCATCGTGACAAAGGCCCCGGTTGAGACGCTGTCGCGCGCGGAACTGGAAAGCGAAGTGCAGCGGCTGCGCCATGCCGGGTCAGCGGCCGATAACGCCGTCGACACGGCCGACGCGCGGCGCCAGGCCTTGTTCGAGGCGATCGACGATGGCTTTTGCATCATTGAGTTCTTCGATGGGCCGCATGGGCCCTTGAGCGACTATCGCCATGTCGAAGCCAATTCGGGTTATGAGCGCCACACCGGGATTGCCGGCATCGTTGGCAAAACGCTGCGCGACATTGCCCCGAACGAAGCCGATGGCTGGCTGGAACTTTATGGCCGCGTGCTGCGCACGGGCGAGCCGGTGCGCTTTGAACGCGAATTCATCACCGCCGGTCGCTTCATCGAGGTTTCGGCGCGGCGCGTGGGGCCGCAAGGCAACCGCCAGGTATCCGTGCTGTTCCGCGACATTTCCGCGCGCAAGGCATCGGAATCGGCACTGCGGCAAAGCGAGGCGCTGGCCCGCGACAATGTGCAGCGGGTGCAACTGGCGCTTTCGGCCGGCGCTATCCTGGGCACCTGGATCTGGGACGTGCCGAGCGGGCTGGTGAGCGTGGACGAAGGCTTTGCCAATGCCTTTGGCGTGGAGCCGGGCGCCGATCTGGCGGCCCTTCGCGTCGAGCGCTTGCTTGGCGCCATCCATGCCGATGACCGCGCCGGGGTGGATGGTGCGATTGCCGCCTGCCTGGCCCAGCCCGGCCCCTATCGCCACCAATACCGTGTGCGCGGACGGCATGGGCGCCATGCCTGGGTGGAAGCGGTCGGGCGGGTCGAAGCCGACGCGCGCGGGGCGGCGGTGCGCTTTCCCGGCGTGTTGCTGGATCTTGAGACGCGGCGCGCGGTGGAAGCCGAGCGCGACCGCGTGACCGAGGAACTGCGCCGCCTTACCGAAACCCTGGAACAGCGCGTGGCGGACCGCACCGCCGAACTGATGCATGCCGAAGCGCAGTTGCGCCAGGCCCAGAAGATGGAAGCGGTCGGGCAGTTGACGGGGGGCCTTGCCCACGATTTCAACAATCTGCTTGCCGGCATTTCGGGCGCGCTGGAAATGATCGGCTCACGCCTGGCGCAGGGCCGCTTTGCCGAAGTGGAAAAGTACCTGGCGATGGCGCAATCGGCCGCGCGCCGCGCGGCCGCGCTGACCCATCGCCTGCTGGCCTTTTCGCGGCGCCAGACGCTCGATCCACGCCCTACCAACGTCAACGACCTGGTCGATGGCATGGCGGACCTGGTGCGGCGCACCGTTGGCCCGGCGATCGCCGTGGAAGCAGTGGGCGCGGCCGGGCTGTGGACTGCGCTGGTCGATGCCAGCCAGTTGGAAAACGCGCTGCTCAACTTGTGCCTCAACGCGCGCGACGCCATGCCCGATGGCGGGCGCATCACGATCGAGACGGCCAACCGCTGGTTCGACGAGCGTGCCGCCGCCAGCCACGAGATTCCGCCGGGACAATACCTTTCGCTGTCGGTGACCGATACGGGCGTGGGCATGTCGGCCGATGTGATCGCCAAGGCTTTCGATCCGTTCTTCACCACCAAGCCGCTGGGCCAGGGCACAGGGCTTGGGCTGTCGATGATCTATGGTTTTGCGCGCCAATCGGGCGGCCATGCGCGCATCTATTCCGAAGTGGGAAGCGGCACCACGGTGCGCATCTACCTGCCGCGCCATTACGGCAGCGATGAAACGGCCCACGATACGATCACCGCCTTTGCCGGGGCGGCGAGCGCCTCTGCAGCGCCTGGGCAAGGGATCGTGCTGGTGGTGGACGACGAGCCGCTGGTGCGCATGCTGGTCGTCACCGCATTGGAAGACATGGGGCACACCGTGCTGGAAGCCGAAGACGGCGCGCAGGGGTTGAAGATCCTCCAATCGGAAGCCGCGATCGACCTGGTGGTGACCGACGTTGGCCTGCCGGGCGGGATGAACGGGCGCCAGATGGCCGACGCCGCGCGCGGCCACCGGCCCGATACGCCGGTGCTGTTCATCACCGGCTATGCCGAAAACGCGATCATCGGCAACGGCCACCTGGAACCGGGCATGCAGATCCTGACCAAGCCTTTCGCCGTGGGCGACCTGGAACAGCGCGTGCGGGCCATGCTGATGGGGCGCTAGGGACCATCTTGGCCATCGCGCCAAGGCCTTTCGACTGGCTCGCGGCGGACCGAGATAGGGACGAGAAATCCTTATGAAGTCCGTTGCACGACCCTGATGGGTCGGCGTGTGCTTGCTGAACAATCGGCGACGGCCGGTTCAAGTTTCGGGCAGGCTGCGTGGCATAGCCTGTGTCTTGGGATGGACACCCAAGCACGGGAGACACACGATGAAGATGGTTCGCATGGCCGCGCTGGCGGCGGTGGCAATGGTTGGGGTTGGGATTGGTGGCGCGGCCGGCCTGGCCCAGGCGCAGGCCTGGAACGGATATGGCCAGGGCTATGGCGGTTATGGGCAAGGCTATGGATCTGGCTATGATCGCGGTGGAGATTACTGGCGCGCCAAGCGCAAGGCCGATTATGTTTGCTCAGGCCAGCGGGCGCACGCGCTCGAAGCGCGCCTGGCGCAGGAAGTGAACCAGGGCGATATCGATCCTCGCCGCGCCGATCGCATCCACGATGCCATCGATCAGCTCGAAGGCCGCCAGCGCTATGAATGCGGCGGTGGCGACTGGCGCGCGGTCAGCGCGCTGACCACCCGGTTCGACCGCATCGAAGGCTGGATCAATGCCGAGGCCCGCCAGGGCGGCTGGCGGCGGCCGCAATATGGGCGTGGCTGGGGCTGGTGATCAGGCGATCGGCACAACCTGTTGCGCCAGGGCGGCCAGCGCCGGGCGATGGCTGACAAGCAGCAGGCCGGTGCCGGTCTGATCCAGCCACGCATCCAGGCGTTCGCGCAGGCGCGCCTCGGTGGCCAGGTCCAGCCCCTCGCTCGGCTCGTCGAGCAGGAGCCAGGGGCGCCCGGCGAGAAGAGCGCGCGCCAGAACGAGGCGACGGCGCTGGCCGCCCGACAGGCGCGCGCCGTCGCCGCCCAGCCATTGGTCGAGGCCTTGGGGCAGGGCGGCCACGACATCTTCGGCGCAGGCGACATACAGCGCCCGTTCCATCGCGGCACGGGTCAGGCCGGGGCGGGCAAGCGCGAGATTGTCGGCCACGGTGCCCGCGATCAGCGGGGCGGACTGGGGCATCAGCGCCAGGTGCGGGCGCAAGGCGGCAAGGCCCAGCGCGCGCGGATCGTGCCCGTTGACGGCCAGCATTTGCGGCGCATCCTGGCGCAAGCCGGCGAGGGTTTCCAAAAGCCGTGTCTTGCCAGCGCCCGACGGCCCGGTGATCAGCACGCGTGCGCCGTGCGCAAAGGACTGGCCGGCGATGGTCAGCACCGGCCGGCCTGATAGGCTGGCAAGCGCAGGCGAGGGGGCAAGCGGCGGCGCTTCCCCCGCCTGGTCCAGCCGGGCCAGGGCCAGCCGCATTTCCGGACCGCGGGCGTCATGGGCGGCAAGGCCGGACCAGGGCTCCAACGCGGCCAGGGCGGCAAGCAGGCCCAGGGCGAGCAGCGGCGCCGGCGCTTGTGCCAGGGTGACCAGGACGGCGAGCGTCAGCCCCGCGAGCAAGGTTTGCGTGGCGGTGAGCCAGGCTTCGGCACGGGCCAGCGCGGCCTGCGCGCGCGATTGCGCCTCGGCGCGCTCGGCAAGGGCCTGGGCCAGTGCTGGTGCCAGGCCATAGACGGCAATGTCTGCCGCCGGGCCGGCCATTTCCGCATAATCGGCAGCCAGCGCGGCGTGGGCAGCGGCCAGGTCTTGCTGCGCGCCGGGCAGCAGGCGCCGCGCCATGGTGCGTGCAGCCAGGCGCATGGCTGCCATGCCCAGCGCCAGCGCCAGCACCGCGGCCCAGCCCAGCGGCAGGGCCAAGCCCAGCGCCACGGCCGCAGCGCTCCACGCGCCCACCCGCGCCACGCGGCGGATCGCGGCGTCTTCGAGCAGATCGACATCGCGGCCAAAGCGCGCGGCCATTGCCCCGCTGCGCCCGGCGTCGCGCCCGGCCAGGGCCGCCTGTGCGACGCGGGCAAACAGCGTGGCGCGCACTTCTGCCAAGGCAAACAGCGCGGCGCGGTGGCCCAGCATCCGCTCGCCATAGCGGCTGGCGGTGCGCACAATCGCCGCAGCGCGCAGCGCGGCGCTGGGCAGCAGATAATTGAACCCGGTGACTGCCAGCGGCCCGCCGAGGCCGGCCAGCGCCGCGCCGGCCAGGAACCAGCCGGCCACGCCCAGCAGCCCCACCGCGCACAAGGCGGCCATCACCGCGCAGGCCATGGCCGCGCGCAAGGGGCCGCGCTGGCGCAGCAGCGGCGTCGCGATCAGGGCGCTCATGCCGCAGTCTCCCCAGCGATGTGACAACGGCTTTGCGCCATGGCGGCAAGATCGGCATCATGGGTTGCAGCCACCACCAGGCGATGCTGCGCGTATTGCCGCAGCACCGCGCGCACGGCGGCGGCGCTCATGGGATCGAGATCGGCGGTGGGCTCGTCCAGCAGCAGGACCGGCCTGCCCGACAGGATCGCGCGGGCGAGGCCAAGGCGCCGCCGCTCCCCGCCCGACAGGCCCGAGCCGCGATGGTCGAGCAGCATGCCAAGCCCGCCGCGCTGCGCCATCATCGTGCCAAGGCCAAGCTGTTGCAGCAGGGCCAGCATCGCGGCGTCATCGGTGGCGCCGCCCAGGGCCAGGTTGTGGCGCAAGGTGCCGGGCAGCAGGGCCACGGCCTGCCCGGCCCAGCCGATCGCGGTGTTGATGGCGCCGGGCGAAAATGCGGCATCATCTGCCCGCAGCGTGCCGGTGGCCAGCGGAACCTGTCCGATCAAGGCCAGCAGCAGCGAGGATTTGCCGCTGCCGGTGGCGCCGGTCACGGCGTGGAGCCCCGGCTCCGCCCAATCCCATGCGAGCGGGCCGATCGAGGCGCCGCCGGGATAGGCGATGATCACGCCCGCGCCGTGCAGGCGCGCGGGCGCGGTGACTGGCGCCACGGGCGCAGGCAGGGCTTGTGCCACGGCGCCGATAGCGTCCAGCGCCGCTTCGCCGGTCTGCTTGTCGTGATAGGCGGCGGCCAGGCGCCGCATGCCGAGGTAGAATTCCGGGGCGAGGGCCAGCGTATAGAACGCCTGCGCGAGAGTCAGCCGCTCGGGCGCGGGAAACGGCAGGAGGCCGAGCAGCGAAAAGCCGCAATAGACCGCGACCAGCGCCACGCAGAGCGCCGCAAAGAATTCGAGAATGGCGTTGGAGGCAAAGGCCACGGCGAGCACGGCCATGGTGCGTCGCGCGACGTCTTGCGTCGCGCTGGCAAGCTGGCGGCCGATGCGATCTTCCGCGCCGGTGGCCAGGATCAGCGGCAGGTGCGCGATGCGATCGACGAACAGGCCGGCGGCGCGGGTCAGGGCCTGGTGTTGGGCTTGCGCCTGCCGCGCCGCCATGCCGCCTGCCAGGATCAGGCCGAGCACGAAAGGCACCAGTGTGGCCAGCATGATCGCGGCGCACACCCAGCTGGCGGGGGCCACGGCCGCCGCGATCAACAGCGGCGCCAGCGCGCCCGCGCCGCGCAAGGGCACGAACCGCGCCACCAGGCCTTCGGTGCGATCGACGGTGTCCACCGCCAGATGCACGTCTTCGCCCACCAGCGCCCCGCGCAAGGTGCGGCTGGGCAGCAGCGCGGGCCACAGCCAGGCGCGCAGGGCCTGCTGGAACCGTGCCGCGCCGGCTTGCCCCGCCACCCGCGCACGGCCCAGCGCGAGCGCACGCCATGCCGCGCCCAGCGCCAGCAGCGCGGCGGCCGGCCAGGCCGGCAGCACGCCATCGGCGCGCGCGGCCACGGCCCAGGCCAGGCCCAGCGCAACGGGAACCGCGCCTGCGCCTTCGACCAGCCACCATGCCGTGGCGGCCAGCACGCGGGGCGGATCGACCGGGGGCCGCGCGGCAGATGCCAGGGGTTCGGATGGGGATGCGGCTGGGGATGCGGGAAGCGTGTGAGACAATCTGTCCATCTTATTATAACAGGAAACGATGACATAAGCGGCGAGCGAGTCGAGAGACCTGGCCTCGCGCTGGATTTTTCTTTTCGCGATCGGCGTTTGCCGCAAGAAATCACATGCAGGATTGATTGCCGTCAAATTGCGGCAGCGCAGCAGGGTTTAACGAGGCGCCGCGCACCTGTCGCGCAATTTGCAGCCAATCCGCGATCTTGCATGCCGGATGGAACAAGCGGGCAGGGGCCACAGCAGAGGAACCGCGGCCATGGACATGGCAGTCATCGAGTTATCCCGCCTTCAGTTCGCGCTGACGGCCATGTATCACTTTCTCTTCGTGCCATTGACGCTTGGCCTTTCGTTCATGCTGGTCATCATGGAGAGCATCTATGTGATCACCAAGCGGCCGATCTGGCGGGTGATCACGCGGTTCTGGGGCAAGCTGTTCGGCATCAATTTCGTGCTGGGCGTGGCCACGGGCCTGACCATGGAATTCGAGTTCGGCACCAACTGGGCCTATTACGCCCATTACGTGGGCGACATCTTCGGCGCGCCGCTAGCGATCGAAGGGCTGATGGCCTTTTTCCTCGAAGCCACGATGGTGGGGGTCATGTTCTTTGGCTGGGACAGGCTCAGCCGGCGGCAGCATCTGGCCGTCACGTTCATGGTTGCGCTGGGCACCAACCTTTCGGCGCTGTGGATCCTGATTGCCAACGGCTGGATGCAGAACCCGGTGGGCGCCACGTTCAATCCCGCAACCATGCGGATGGAGGTGACCGACTTTTCCGCGGTGCTGTTCAACCCGGTGGCCCAGGCCAAGTTCGTGCACACGGTGAGCGCCGGCTATGTCTGCGCGGCGACGTTCGTGATGGGCGTTTCGGCGTTCTACATGCTCAAGGGCAAGTGGACCAACGTGGCGCGCCGGTCGATGATGGTGGCGGCCGCGTTCGGCCTGGCTTCGGCGCTGTCGGTCGTCGTGCTGGGGGATGAAAGCGGCTATACCCTGACCGACAACCAGAAGATGAAGCTCGCCGCGATCGAGGCGATGTGGGAAACCGAGCCGGCGCCGGCGGCGATCACGCTGATCGGCCTGCCCGACGTGGCCGCCCGCACCACCCATGGCGCGATCAAGGTGCCCTATGTCATGGGCTTGATCGGCACGCGCAGCCTGACCGGCAAGATCGACGGGATCGAGGAACTGGTGCTGCGTGCCGATGCGCGCATCCATAGCGGCCTGATCGCCTATGATGCGGTGGAACGGCTCAAGGCCAATCGCGCCGACATGGCCGCGCGCGCGGCGTTCGAGGCGCACAAGCAGGACATCGGCTTTGCCATGCTGCTCAAGCGCTATGTCGCCGATCCGCGCCGCGCCGATGACAAGCTGATCCTGAAAGCGGCTTGGGACACGGTGCCCAACGTGCCGGCGATGTTCTTCCTGTTTCGCGGCATGGCCGGCCTTGGCTTTGGCTTCATCGCGTTCTTCGGTGCGGCGTTCTGGTGCGCGTCCACCTGCCGGTTCCGCCGCCGCTGGTTCCTGAAACTGGCGGTGGTGATGATCCCGCTGCCATGGGTGGCGATCGAGGCAGGCTGGGTGCTGGCCGAAATCGGCCGCCAGCCCTGGGCCGTGGACGGCGTGCTGCCCACGTTCCTGGGCGCCTCCTCGCTCACCGTGGGGCAGGTGTGGACCACGATCGTGGGCTTTACCGCGCTCTATGGCGCGCTGGCGGTGATCGAAGTGCGGCTGATGCTGGCGCAGATCCGCAAGGGGCCGATCGAGCACCACGAAGACGATCAAGGGCACGACGACGAAACGCAACCCCGGGCCGCGGGCTTTGCCCCGCTGCCGGCCGAATAAGGGGCAAGGGCCATGCACATTCCGCTTGATTACGAAACCCTGCGGGTCATCTGGTGGGCGCTGCTCGGCGTGCTGCTGATCGGCTTTGCCCTGACCGACGGCTATGACCTGGGCGTGGCCGCGCTGCTGCCTTTCGTGGGCCGCACCGATGCCGAGCGGCGCCTGGTGATCAACGCCGTGGCGCCGCATTGGGAAGGCCACCAGGTTTGGCTGATCCTGGGCGGCGGGGCGATCTTTGCCGCCTGGCCGTTTGTCTATGCGGTCAGCTTCTCAGGCTTTTACCTGGCCATGTTCCTGGTGCTGGCGGCGCTGATCCTGCGGCCGGTGGCGTTCAAGTATCGGTCCAAGAAACCCGATGCCGCCTGGCGCAGCCGGTGGGACTGGGCGCTGTTCACCGGTGGTTTCGTGCCCGCGCTGGTGTTTGGCGTGGCCGTGGGCAACGTGCTGGCCGGCGCGCCGTTCCGCCTCGATGGCGATCTGCGCATGACCTATGAAGGCAGCCTGCTGGGCCTGTTCACGCCGTTCACGCTGCTGACCGGCGTGCTGTCGGTGGCCATGCTGGCGTTGCATGGCGCGGGCTGGCTGGCGATCAAGATCGAGGAAGGGCCGGTGCTGGCCCGTGCGCGCGCCATTGCCCGCGTGGCGGCGGTGGCCAGCATCGCGTTGTTCGCGATTGGCGGGCTGATCGTGGCCAAGGGTCACATGGGCATGGCGATTGCCGGCGCGGTCGATACGCAAGGCCCGTCGAACCCGCTGCTGTCGGGCAGCGTGGCCGCGCCGGGCGCGTGGCTGGCCAACTATGGCGCGCATCCCTGGATGCTGGCGGCGCCGCTGCTGGGCCTGGCCGGGCCGCTGCTGGCGCTATGGGCCATTGCGACGCGGCGGGGCGGGGTGAACCTGGCGGGCAGTGCCCTTGCCACCACGGGCATCATCGCCACGGTGGGCTGCTCGATGTTTCCGTTCATCCTGCCATCCTCGATCGATCCGCGATCCAGCCTGACGGTGTGGAACGCCTCGTCCAGCCATCTCACGCTGTTCATCATGCTGGTGTGCACGATCGTGCTCCTGCCGATCGTGCTGGCCTACACCGCCTGGGTGATGCGCGTGCTGCGCGGCCGGATCACCCTGCGCGATGTGCGCACCAACCCCGATTTCTACTGAAAGGAACAGGCCATGTGGTATTTCACCTGGGTGCTCGGGCTGGGCCTGGCGGTGGGCTTTGGCATCATCAACGGGCTGTGGCACGAGTTCAATTCGCCGGTCGACGATGACCCGGCCCTTTGACGCGGCAGACGTGATGGCCCCCATCTGACGGCCTGAGCGCGCCGGAAATGCTTGCACGAAGAGCGCGCACGGGCCCTGCCCGGCGCGCTCTTTGCATTGCTGCGTAACGGAAAATCACGAAGGCTTGCGCAAACTGCCGATTCAAAGTTGAAAGTCGGTTCACCTTTCAGTATCGTGGTCTTCCCAAGCGACGGCACGCAAGACCGTCGCGCCAAGGAGAGGACCATGGCTGTGACCGCCAGCACCCGCATTCGCTCGATTCCCGCCATCCTCCTGGCCGGCGTGGCCCTGGGCGCGCTGCCCGCGCCATCGTTTGCCCAGGAGGCGAGTGGCGCCCCTGCGGCGCAAACCCCGCCCGCCGGAAGCGCCGCCGAAGCGCCGGCCGAGGGCGACATCATCGTCACGGCCCGCCGCCGCAGCGAATCGCTTACTTCGGTGCCGATCGCCATCACCGCGTTTTCGGGCGATGCCTTGCTTGCCAGGGGCGCGGGCGACATCACCTCGCTCGCCGATGAAGTGCCCAACGTGACGCTGGAACCTTCGCGCGGGACCAATTCCACGCTGTCCGCCTTCATTCGCGGCGTGGGCCAGCAAGACCCGGTTTCCGGGTTCGAGCAGGGCGTGGGCATCTACCTGGATGACGTCTATCTCAACCGTCCGCAGGCCGCCGTGCTCGACATTTATGACGTGGAGCGGGTGGAAGTGCTGCGCGGGCCGCAGGGCACGCTCTATGGCCGCAACACCATCGGCGGCGCGATCAAGTATGTGACGCGCAAGATCGACGATGCGTTTCACGTGCGGCTGCGCGGCACCTATGGCAGCTATGACCAGGCCGATGGCGTGGCCACGATCAGTTCGCCGCTCACGTCGGACGGCGTGCTGCGCGCCAGCGGCACGGTGGCGCGGCTGACGCGGGGCGGCTTTGGCCGCAACCTGACGACCGGCCTGTCGAACTACAACAAGGATATCTGGGCCGGGCGCGGCACGGTGGAAGTACACGGGTCCAGCTTCTTTGCGCGGCTGACCGGCGACTATACCCACGACATGTCCAACCCGCGCGGCGGGCACCGCGAAATTCCCGGGCAGCTGACCGGGGCGCCGGTGCTGGCCAACGTGTTCGACACGCAGGCCGGGCTCAACAGCCCCAAGCAGGACGTGAAAGCCTGGGGCTGGTCGCTGTTCATGGAGGCCAAGCCGACCGACAGCCTCACGCTGCGTTCGATCACCGCGTTCCGCAAGGATGACAGCGCCTCGCCGATCGATTTCGATGCCACCGCCTCGCAAGACGTCGACGTGCCGGCCTATTACCGCAACAAGCAGTGGAGCCAGGAAATCCAGCTGCTCTACAACAAGGGCCGGTTCAACGCGCTGCTGGGCTACTACTATCTCTATGCCACGGCGCTGACCCAGTTCGATGTGCGCCTGTTCACCACCGTGCCGGGGCTGACCGCCTTTACCGGCGCCAATATCCGCACCGATACCTCGGCGGCGTTCGCCAACCTGAGCTATGACTTTACCGACCAGATCAGCCTCGAAGTGGGCGGGCGCTATACCTGGGACAAGCGCTATGCCCAGATCCTGCGGCAGAACTACCTGGGCGGCGGCTCTCCGGTGTTCGGCGGGGCAGGGGTGGCCTTTGGCGCGCCGGGCACCAATTTCCTCGGCAGCGCGGACTACAACAAGTTCACGCCGCGCGTGTCGCTCAACTGGAAGCCGAATTCGGACAACACCGTCTACGCCAGCTTCAGCCAGGGCTTCAAGGGCGGCGGGTTCGATCCGCGCGGGGTGGGGGTAAACGCGCCGGCCGGCACGACCCAGGCCGAATACCTCAGTTTCCGGCCCGAAAAGGTCAACAGCTATGAACTCGGGGTCAAGACCCGGCTGTTCGACCGCCGCCTGTCGCTCAACCTCGCGGCGTTCCGCATGGATTACACCGACGTGCAGATCCCCGGATCGGTGGCCTGCACGGTGCAGGGCCTGCCCAGCTTCTGCGGGGTGGTGTCCAACGCGGGCAAGGCGCGGATGCAGGGGGTGGAAGCCGAAGGGCGCCTCAAGCTGGGCGGGTTCACGCTCAATGGCTCACTGGGCTATATCGATGCCAAGTACCTGAAATACATCACCCTGATCGCCGGGCAGCCCACCGATGTGGCCGCCTATCGCAAAGTGCAGAACACCCCGGCGTGGACGGGCAATGCCTCGGCCGGCTATTCCATTCCCGTGGGCGGCGGCGCGGTGGACGTGACCGGCGGGGTTTCGTGGAAAAGCAAGACCTACCAGTTCGAAGTGCCCAATCCCTATCTCGACCAACCCGGCTATGCACTGTTCGATGCCAGCGTGTTTTATCGCGCGCCGGGCGGCCGCTGGACCTTTGGCGTCTATGGCAAGAACCTGGCCGACAAGCGCTACAAGACTTCGGGCTATACGTATGTGGCGGGCAACGCGACGACCGGCGCGCTGACCTATACGCCGTCCGGCAATCTCATCCCCACGCTGGGCAAGGAAGGCGTGCTGACCACCTATTGGGGCAACCCGCGCCAGGTCTTTGCCACCGCCACGCTCAATTTCTGAGCGGGCTGACCTGAAAAAAGGGGGCGTGCGGGCGACTGGCCCGGCGCCCCCTTCCTGGCCTATTCAGATTCTGGGCTCGCCGTGGTCCTTGACGATGCGGCCGCCCTGCATGACGAAGCGCACGCGCTGCAATTCGGTGATGTCGGCCAGCGGGTCCTTGTCGGTGGCGACGATATCGGCAAAGGCGCCCGGGCGGATCGCGCCGATGCGGCTTTCGCCGATCAGCGTGGCAGCGCCGGTAAACGAACTGCGCAGCGCATCGGCCGCCGGCATCCCGGCCTTGACCATCAGTTCGAATTCGCGCGCGTTCTGCCCGTGGTGATAGACGCCGGCATCGGTGCCGAACGCGATTCTGACGCCGGCCTTCCATGCGCCGTACAGGTTCTTGGCCATGATCGGGCCCACTGCCAGCGCCTTTTCCGCCATGGAGGGGCCAAGCAGTTCGGGATGCTTCTGCGCGAATTCCACCACGGTCGCCCCGGCAATCAGCGTGGGCACCAGATACGTGCCGTGCTGCTTCATGATCGCATAGCTGGCCGGGGTGGCAAAGCTGCCGTGCTCGATCGAATCGACGCCGATCGCGCTGGCGTGGTCGATCGCCTGGGCGCCATGGGCATGGGCAGCCACGGGCAGGTGCAGGGTGTGCGCGGTTTCCACCACGGCGCGGATTTCTGCGTCGGTCATCAACTGCGCCTGGGGATCGTCACCCACGCTGGCCACCCCGCCCGAGGGCACGATCTTGATCAGGTCGACGCCTTCGCGGAAATGCTCGCGCACTTTCTTCACCGCCTCGTCCGGCCCATCGACGATGCCGTCCTGCCATTCCGGCTTGGCCAGCGCCGGATCAAAGCCGTTGGCCGGATCGCCATGGCCGCCGGTCGGGCTCAGGATGCTGCCCGAAACCCACATGCGCGGGCCGGAAATCGTGCCGGCCTTCTGCGCCCGCTTGAGCGCCACGACCACGGCGGTATCGCCGCCCACGTCGCGCACCGAGGTGAACCCGGCGAGCAGGGTGAGGCGGGCATTGCCCACCCCGTCGAGCGTTTCGTCAAAGGCGCTGTGCGTCACGCTTTGGAGCAGGGCATTGCCCTTGGTGAGATCGAGCGTGAGGTGCACGTGCGCATCGATCAGGCCGGGCATCACCGTGCCTTGCGAAAGATCGACCACTTCGGCCCCGGCGGGGGTGATGAAGCCATCCTGCACCGCGGTGATCTGGTCATCGTGCACCAGGATCGACACATTGCTGCGTTCCCCGGCGTTGACCCCGTCTATCAGGTGCCCGGCATGGATCACATAGTCGCGCGCCAGGGCGGTGGCGCCCATGATCGGGGTACAGGCCATCGTCACGGCCAGCGCAACGCCGGCCAGCAAGGTCTTCTTCATTGGCTAAGCTCCCTGAAAGACAGACTTCAAATTACGGTTGCGCGTTTCCGCGGGTAAGCGCGCCGGGATGGCCCATGGCGGCCACGGCATCGACCAGCGCCTGGGGATCGTCGACACGGAAGGCGCCGCTGACCGGCACCGCGCCGGCGCGCGCATCCTTGAGCACCAGCGGCCGGGCGAGATAGCGGTTGAACCGCGCCACCAGGCTGGCCAGCGGCTCGGCATCGGCGGCGATCATGCCGTCCTGCCAGGCGGGCGTGCCGGCGGGATCGGCCCGGCCCAGCCGGGCCACGTTGCCACGCAGGGTCAGCCGCTGGCCCGGGGCCAGGCGGCGCGGGGCAAGGCCCGGTGCAGACACGTCCACCGCGCCTTCCAGCAGAGTGACAGTGGCCGTATCGCCATCGCGGCCCACGTCGAACACCGTGCCGATATCGGTCACGGCCATGGTGCCGGCCGTAACGCGGAACGGCCGCGCGCCATCGTGGGCCACGCGAAAGAACGCGCGCCCCTGCGCCAGCACGGCGCTGCGCCGCGTGGCATCCTCGCCCAGCAGCACGCGGGTGTGCGCATCGAGCGTGATCTGGCTGCCATCGGCCAGGGCCACGGTGCGCGGGCCGGCGGTGCCGTTTTCCAGGGGGCGCATGGCCAGTTGCGGCGCGCCGGGCGTGGCGGTGGGAGCACTGCCCGATCGCACCGCCAGCACCGTGCCCACGCCCACGGCCAGGGCGCCCAGCGCGGCTGCGGCGGCCAGCCAGGGCCGACGCTGCCCTTGCCCCTGGTGCGTGCCCGGCGCGCTGCGGGCGAGGGCGGCCGCGCGCATCGCGGCGATCTCCTCGCTGTCGGCGGCGTGTTCAAGCCGGGCCCACAGCGCTTCCACTTCGGCCAGCGCGGCCTGGGTTTTTGCATCGGCTGGCACGGGCACCGGCCGGCCACTTTGCCGCGCGGCGAAATGGGCGATCGCCGCTTCGCGTGCGCTGCGCTCTGCGCCTTCCTCCGCGCCGCTCTGGTCCGCGCTCATTCCTCGATCTCCAGCAACAGGCGCAGGGCCTTCATGATATGCTTTTCCACCGAACTCACCGAAATGCCCATGCGGCGGGCGATGTCGGCATAAGCCAGGCCTTCGAAACGGTGCAGCACGAAAACATCGCGCGTGCGTTCGGGCATGGTCGAAAGCCGGTGCATGATGACGGTAAGCGCCTCCTTACCTTCCAAGACGCGTTCCGGCGTGATCCACTCAACGGGATGATCATTTTCTTCCAGGCGATGGTGCGCATCCTCGTGGCGCACGCCGGCGCGGCGCGCGCGATCGTGCACCACGCTGCTGGCCGCGGTGAACAAGTAGGCCCGCGGATTGGCCACCTCTCCGCTGTCGAGCCGTTCGTGCGCGCGCAGCCAGACGTCCTGCACGGCATCGTCCACATCGGCCGGATTGCGCAGCCGCCGCCCCAGCCAGGCGCGCAGGGCGCGGCGATGGCGTTCGAACCCGGAAACGGGTCCGTCGCCGGCCGGGGGGCTGATCCGTTTGGATGACATGGGTGTGAACGCTAGCCAACACGCGCCCTCTTTGGCAAGCTACCGGGCAATGAGGGAAAATTCGGGCGCTGATCGGTGCCGGCCGGCCTGTGGCACACAGGGGCGGGCCGGCCTGTTGCTGGCCGTGGCCGTGATGGCCCTGGCCGGCACGCCTGCGCTTGCCCAAGGCCGGCCGGCGCTGCCCCCGCCGCAGCGCCTGCCACCCGCGCCGTTGGCCGATGCCTTGCGCGCCGTGGGCCTGGCCACCGGCACCACCATCGTCTTTGCTCCGCAGACCGTGGCCGGGCGCCGCGCCGGCGCAGTGACGCTTTCGGGTGACGCGGCCACGATCGTGCGGCGTTTGCTGGCGGGCAGCGGGCTCATGCTGCGGCGCAATGGCCCACGCAGCCTGCTGGTGCTGCCCGCGCCCGCGCCATCGGGCCCAAGCGATGGGGCGCCCGCGCCGCTGCCGGCCCTGGCCATGGGGGACATCATGGTCACCGCGCTGCGCCGGCCCACGTTGCTGGCCGATACCCCGATCAGCATGGTGGCCCTGCGCGGCGAAGACCTGGGGCATGACCAGGCCACGTCGCTGGCGGGATTGGCGCGGCTGGCGCCCAGCCTGGTGGTCACGTCATCGGGCACCGGCTTCAACCGGCTGAGCCTGCGCGGCGCCTATGCCGCGGGCGAAGCGACCGTGGCGCTCTATTACGGCAACGTGCCGGTGGCGGGGCCGGGCGGTTCGACCAGCGATCCGGGGATGATGACGCCCGATCTGGTGCTGGCCGACGTGGAACGGGTGGAAGTGCTGCGCGGGCCGCAGGGCACGCTCTATGGCACCAGCTCGCTGGCGGGCACGGTGCGTGTGCTGTTTCGCGGCGCGCAGCTTGATCAGCGCACGCTGGCGCTGGAAAGTGGCGCGACGTTGACCCACGGCGGCGCGCCCGGCGCCAGCGTCACGGGCACGGTGAACCTGCCGCTGGTGCCGGGGCGGCTGGCGCTGCGCGCGGTGGGCTGGCGCGAATACCAGGGCGGGGTGGTCGATTTCCCGCGCCTGGGCCTGGTCAATACCGACGACCAGTTGCGCGAGGGCGGGCGCCTGGCGCTGCGCTGGCAGATCGCCCCCGATTGGCGGGCAGACCTGGCCGGCGTGTGGCAGCGCAGCCGCATCGGCAATACCCACAGCACCACCGCCGGCGCCGTGCCCAACCAGTCGCAGGGCCAGGTGATCGTGCCGTTCTACGATACCTTTGCCATGGGTTCGCTCGACCTGCATGGGGCCATCGGCGGGGTGGGCGTGGATGCCACCGTGGCGCGATCGTGGTGGCGGCCCCACCGCTTCTGGGATTTCACGCAAAGCCAGCTCAACCACCTGAACGATGGCGTTGCCTGTGCCGCGTGGGTGAATGCGGCGGCCTGCACCACCACGCAGATGGCGGGCTTCAACCGCTATTTGCTGGCCAGCAGCCCGTCCCTGGTGGCCCAGCCCCTGGCCGTGGATATCACCAGTGCCGAACTGCGCCTTTCGGGGGAAGGGCGGCTGACCTGGACGGCCGGGGTGTTTGCCAGCCGGCGCACCGACGATGGGCAAAGCAGCAGCCTGCCGGTGAGCGCGGCCACCGGGCTGGTCCTGCCTGGCACGGTGGCGGTATCGCACCGCAGCTTTGCCAGCGCGCTTTCCGAATATGCCCTGTTCGGCGATGGCAGTTGGCGCGTGCTGCCGTGGCTGACGGTGTCGAGCGGGCTGCGCTATTTCCACTATGTGCGCGATACCCAAGGCGTGGTCAGCCTGGCCAATCCCTTCATCGGTCCGTTCGGCCCGTCGGCGCTGAGCATGGCCTATCGCGCGCACGGGCTGGTGGGCCGCGCGCGGATCGAGGCGCGACCCATGGCGGGGCTGCTGATCTATGGCCAGGTGTCCAACGGTTTTCGCCCCGGCGGCATCAACGTGGTGCCAGGGCTGCCGGAAAACCTGGCGACCTACCACGACGATCGCCTGGAGAGCCTGGAGATCGGCACGCGTCTGGCCCCGGCCCACCGCGCCTGGCATTTTGACCTGACCGGCTTTCGCCAGCGCTGGTCCAACATGCAATATGCCGCCGCCTCAAGCGACGGCAGCTATGCCTTCATCACCAATATCGGCGCGGCGCGGATCAACGGGGTGGAACTGGCCGCCGGCGGTGCGCTGGCAGGTGGCTGGCGGGCCAAAGTGCAGGGCACGTTCACCGATGCGCGGCTGGTCTATGACCAGGTTTCGGGCACGGTGACCACCGATGGCCGCGCGGGCGAGCGGCTGCCCTATGTGGCGCCCTGGGCCGCCAGCGTGGAGCTGCGCCGGCAATGGGCCTTGGGCAATGCCTGGCTGGGCGGCGGCTGGGCGGGCGATGCCGGCCTGTTCGTGCACTATGCCGGCCAGGCCTACAGTGCGTTTCGCGCCAGCACGGCGTTCAACCGCCTGGCGCTGGGCGGCTTTGCCACGCTGGACGCTGACTTTGCCTTGCTGCGCGGGCCATGGCGGGCGGGCCTGTTCGTGCAGAACCTGGCCGACGGGCGGGGCCGTGTCTGGGCCGGCACGATCGGCGGCACCGACCTGGTCACCTATCAGCGCCCGCGCACCATCGGCCTCACGCTGCGCAGCGAATTTCACTGACCTTATTTCACTGGCAGGAAAAAAATGTGCCCGTCCGATGAGGGGCCGCGCCGTCCCCGCGTCTAGCCAAGCAGGGGGCCGGACAACGATGCGCCACGGGAAGCGGCATCGCGGCAAACCCTGAACCAAGGACAGGGAGTTACCATGAGCAAAGCCATTCTGGCCGTTTCCGGCCTGATCACTGCGCACGTCTTGCTGGCAGGCACCGCCTTTGCCGCAGATGGCGCGCAACCCGCGCCAGCCGTTCCGGCAGAGGAAACCCCCTCCACGGGCAATGACATCGTGGTCACCGCGCTGCATCGCACGTCCACCGTGCAGACCACGCCGCTCAGCATCGTGGCGATTTCCGGCGATGGCCTGGCCAAGACCGGCGCCACCCAGCTCAACGACTATTTCCGCCAGATCCCCAACCTCAACGTGACGAGCGGCGTGGCCGGATCGAACCGCATCTCGATCCGTGGCGTCAATGCGGCGGGCGAAGCGACCGTGGGCCTCTATTACGATGAAACCCCGGTCACCGGCCCATCGGGCACGACGCAGGATTCGGGCGCCGTTGCCGCCGATCTCAACTTGTTCGACGTGGAGCGGGTGGAAGTGTTGCGCGGGCCGCAGGGCACGCTCTATGGCGCCAGTTCGATGGCCGGCACGCTGCGCGTGATTTTCCACAAGCCCGATTACGACAAGGTGGAAGCGGGCGGCGAAACCCAGGTGACCACCACCGAAGGCGGATCGGCCGGCTATTTCCTGCGCGGCATGGTCAACCTGCCGGTGGTGACCGACAAGCTGGCCGTGCGTGTGGTCGGCTATGGCGAGCGCAAGCCCGGCTGGATCGACAATGTCACCTACGGCACGCAGAACATCAACCGCTCCAGCAACTGGGGCGCGCGCGGCATCATCGGTTTCAAGCCCGATGAACTGACCACGATCACGGCCACGGCAAGCTATCAGAAAAGCGACGCGCGCGATCAGCAGGGCTGGTATCCCAGCGTGGGCCGCTACAAGACCAATTCCACCGCGCAGCTGCCGTTCCACACCGAAATGCAGCTCTACAATCTCAAGGCCGATCGCGACCTTGGCTTTGCCACGCTGACCGGCACGGCCAGCTACTACAACTACAACTATATCCGCACGGTCGATTTCACCCCCTCGGTGGCTGCCTATGCCAATTCCACCGCGCAGTGCGCCCGCGCGCAGGGCGGCACGGCCTGCACCACCGACCAGTTCGCCGCCTATCGCGCCACGGGCCTCGCGCTCTTGCCGGCGGTGGGCTATCAGCCGGCCTGGGTCCATTCGCAGAACTATGAAGCGCGGCTGGCGTCCAACGCGGCGCAGATGCCGGCCTGGCTGGAATGGACGGTTGGCGTCTATTACGAAAAGCGCAACGACCACATCGACAGCAACGTGATCAGCGAAAGCGCGGCCGATGGATCGATCACCCTGCCGATCACCCCGCTGGTCTATCGCTATGTCGAGACGCGCTCGCGCCAGGTGGCCGGATTCGGCGAAGTTTCGATCAAGCCGCTGCCAGGGCTGACCATCACCGGTGGCCTGCGCTATTACGATTACAGCAAGACCACCAGCGGCCAGTCCTATATCACCAACTATTACACCGGTACGTCTGCCGCGCCCTATAGCGCCGCCACGACCAAGGCCAACGGCTGGCTGGAAAAGTTCAACGTCAACTATCGCATCACCCCGCGCGTGATGGTCTATGCCAGCGCTTCGAAGGGATTCCGTCCCGGCGGGGCCAACAACATCCCCGGCCTTGCCGCCAACCTGGTATCCTACAAGCCCGACAGCCTGTGGAACTATGAAGTGGGCCTGAAATCGAGCTGGCTGGGCGACAAGCTGGTGCTCAACGGCGCGGTGTTCGATGTCGAATGGAGCAACATGCAAAGCTCGGCTCGCACCGCCGACGGGCTCTATGCCTTCCTCACCAACGCCGGCCACGCGCGCATTCGCGGGCTGGAGGTCGACCTGACCACGCGCCCGTTGCGGGGCCTCACGCTGAACGGTGCGCTGGGCTATGTCGATGCGCACCTGACGCAGGACCAGTCTTCCTCGGCCGTGCTGATCACCGCGTCTACCGGCAAGGCGGGCGATCCGATCCCCAATACCCCCGATCTCACCGCGTCGGCTTCGGCCAGCTATAGCTGGGCGCTCAATTCGCGGTTCGACGGGCTGGTGCGCGCCGATGGTGCCTATACCGGGCATCAGGAAGGCACGTTCCGCCCGACCGATCCCTATCACACCTCCTACGGCAACTATGCCACGGCCAACTTGCGCGTGGGGGTGGAGAACCCGCAGATGGGCATCTACGTGTTCTGCAACAATCTGACCGACACCACCGGCGCGATCGCGGTGAGCAGTGGCTATGGCTATTCCAACCTGACTTATTCGATCCAGCCGCGCACCTGGGGCCTCAACGCCCGCTTCAGCCTGTAAGGAAAGGAAAGACCATGCCTTGGTTTGCCAAGCCGGCCATGGGCCTGGCCCTGGCGGCAGCAGCGCTGCCCCATGCCGCCCATGCCGCCCATGCCGCGCCGCTCGATCCCGCCGCCGCGCGCGGCGCGATCGATGCCCAGCTCGACAAGATCTATCCCGCGCTCGATGCGCTCTACAAGGATATCCACCAGCATCCCGAGGTGGGGTTCCAGGAAACCCGCACCGCCGCGCTGCTGGCCGCGCGGATGCGCCAGATCGGCTTTACCGTGACCGAGCACGTCGGCCAGACCGGCGTGGTCGCGGTCTATCGCAACGGCGATGGCCCGGTGGTTCTGGTGCGGACCGAGCTGGACGGCCTGCCGCTGGAGGAAAAGACCGGCCTGCCTTATGCCAGCCATTACCAGCAGACCATCGACGGCAAGCTGACGCCGACCGATCACGCCTGCGGGCACGACAGCCACATGGCCTGGTGGGTTGGCACCGCGCAGACCCTGCTGGCGATGAAGGACAAGTGGCACGGCACGCTGGTGTTCATCGGCCAGCCGGCCGAGGAAAAGGTGGGTGGGGCCAAGGCGATGCTGGCCGATGGCCTGTTCGCCCGCTTTCCCAAGCCCGACTATGCCTTTGCCGCCCATGTCACGCCCGATGTGGCGGGGCATGTGGTGATCAAGCAGGGCGCGGTGAGTTCGGCCGCCGATGCCGTGGTCGTCACGTTCCACGGCCTGGGCGCGCATGGTTCGATGCCCGACAAGGGGATCGATCCGATCGTGATGGGCGCGCATTTCGTGGATGACGTGCAGACCGTGATCAGCCGGCAGAAAGACCCACAGAAATTCGGGGTGATCACGGTGGGCGCCTTCAACGCCGGCTATGCGCCCAACATCATCCCCGACACTGCCGTGCTCAAGCTGACGCTGCGATCCTATGATGCCGATGTGCGGCAATTGCTGCTCGATGGCGTGGGCACCACCGCGCGCGCCGTGGCGACCATGGCCCGCGCCAGCGCGCCAGATGTGGAGCATACCGAGGGGACGGCATCGGTGATCAACGATCCGGCGCTTTCGGCCAAGCTTGCCGGCGTGCTGAAAACCGCGCTGGGCGACAGCCGCGTGGCGCTGGTGCCGGTGGCAATGCCGGGCGGCACGGCGAGCGAGGACTATTCCGAATTCGTCAACGCCGGGGTCAGCCAGTCGGTGTTCTTCGGCGTGGGCGGCAGCGACCCGGCGATGCTGGCCCGGCTCAAGGCCGAAGGAAAGCCCGTGCCGGTCAACCATTCGCCGTTCTTTGCCCCCCAGCCCGAACCGGCGATCCGCGCCGGGGTGGAAACGCTGGTGCTCGCGGTGCTGGGCGTGGCGGGGAACTGATTTTCCGCCACGCCGGCTGGACGGTCACCGCCCGAAAAAGGTGGGGCCGTCCAGTGTGAACTTGAAGCCGAAGACCAGCGCATTGTCGGTGTTGGTGCGATTGAACGGCGCGCCGGTGTTGTCCGGGTGCAGGATATACTGCACGTTGGGCGAAACGCGCAGGCCCGGCACCACATCGGCGCCATAGGCGAGTTCCATCATCACCTGGTGGCGATGCACGTTGTCTTCGCCGCCGGCGGCCAGGCGCGCGGCGCGCATGCGCGCCATGGCCAGGTCGGAAAAGCGCTGGTCGTTGATCATGAAGCCCAGCGTATCGCTGTCGCGGCCCTTGAACGTGCCGGTCTGCACCACGCCGAAATCGAAATAGCGGCTTTCTTCCACCTGGCCCGAAAGATTGGTCATCGCCACGCCGAAGATCGAGAGGCCGCGCTTGCTCGTGGGATCCGGCCGGGTCAATTGCTGGTCGAACCGCACATAGATGCCGCTGCGGCCGTGCAGGGTGCGCGCCGGGCGGCCGGTGAGAATGGCGATGCCGCCATTGTCGTCGCGCAGCGGGTCGCTGTAATCGGCGCGGTCGAACCAGCCGCCCAGGATATAGTGGCCGGGCAGGCGGGTTTCGCGCTTGTCATCGCCATAGCCCACTTCCCACGGCACGATCACCCCGGTGCGGTTGGCCGAAGAGAAGTTGAAGCCATCGTCGTTCCAGCGCTTGCGATCGGGGTTCACTTCATAGACCCCGGCATGAGCGAACCAGCGCGGCGCGAGCGCGAGCTTGGCCTGGGCCATCCAGCTTGACGCGGGGAAATAGGTGAAGTTGCTGTTCTTGAACACGAAAGTGGGGTTGCCGCAGGTCGAATTGCTTTGGAACAGGCAATAGAGCGGCGAATTGAGGAAGTGGATGTTGGCCTGGCTGCGACCGGCCTCGATCACCAGGCGGTCATTGAGCAGCTTCTGCTCCCATGTGAGGATCGCCAGGTGGGTGTTTTGCGTGCCCCACACTTCCTGGACCGAGGTGTTGTTGCCCAGCGCGATGTTCGACAGGCTCTTGCCGTGGCGGTTGGTCACGGCAAAGTGGATCGTCGCGCCGGGAATACCGACGATGCGATCCATGTCGAAATCGGCGCCGAGATAGACCTGGCCGGTATAGGCGCTCTTGCGCGCCAGGCCGCCCGAAACGTTGCCAGCCGCTTCGCCGGTATAGCTATAGGCCAGGGTAATGCCCTGGTCGGCCAGCGGCTGCGCCAGGTTGGGCGCGGGTTGGCTTTTCGCGGTGGCGGGCAGTGTGGGCGGCGGCGGCGCCTCGTCGGCCAGCGCCGGGGCGGCCGAGGCGAGGAGAGCGGGCAGCACGATAGCGAGGGCGCCTGCGCGGCAGGCACCAGAAGGCAGGGCGGGCATGGGACGAGGCACTCCTTGCGGCCAGGGGCGGCCGCGCGAAAAAGAGGTCAGGCGGTGGTCGGAAGCGGGCGGCGCAGCAGCCCGGCCAAAAGCGCGGTGGTCAGCGTGCCGGCGGCAATCGCCAGGGCATAGGCGCCCAGATGCGTGACCGCGCCGGGGATCGGCAGCACGAACACCCCGCCGTGGGGCACGCGCAGTTCCACGCCCATCGCCATCGAAATGGCGCCGGCCAGCGCTGATCCGGCCACGAATGCCGGGATCATGCGCAGCGGATCGCGCGCCGCGAACGGAATCGCGCCTTCGGTGATGAAGGCCAGGCCGAGCACGGCGGTGGCTCCGGCGCCATCGCGTTCCTCTGCCGAAAAGCGGCTGCGGAACAGCACGGTGGCGAGTGCGATGCCGAGCGGCGGGGTCATCCCCGCGGCCATCGTCGCGGCCATCGGGGTGTAGACTTGGCTGGCGATCAGGCCGACGGAAAAGGCATAGCTGGCCTTGTTTACCGGCCCGCCCATGTCGAACGCCATCATCGCGCCCAGGATCAGGCCCAGCGCAATCGCGCTCGATCCCTGCATCCCGCGCAGCCATTCGGTAAGGAACGAGAGCACCGCCGCCACCGGCGTGCCCACGGCATAGACCATCAGCAGCCCGGTGATCAGCGTGCCGAGCAGCGGCAGGATCAGCATGGGCTTGAGGCCCGCCAGGTTGCGCGGCAGGCGGATCGCGCGATTGAGCGCTTCCACGCCATAGCCGGCGATGAAGCCCGCGACGATGCCGCCCAGGAACCCGGCGCCCTGGCTGGCGGCGATCATGCCGCCGATCATGCCCGGCGCGATGCCCGGCCGATCGGCAATGGAATAGGCGATATAGCCGGCCAATGCCGGCACGATCAGGGCAAAGCCGCCCTTGGCGCCGATTTCGAACAGGGTGTGCGCCAGCGTGCCGGCGGCGGCATCGTCATTGGCGTGAATGCCGCCCAGCGCAAAGGCCAGCGCAATCAGCAGCCCGCCCGCCACCACGAAGGGCAGCATGAACGAAACGCCGGTCATCAGGTGCTTGTAGGGGCCGGTGCGTTCGGCCTTGGCCGGCGCGGCGCCAGCGGTTTCGCCGCCGGCCTGCACGCTGGCTTCGGCCAGGGCGCGGGTGATCAGCGCGGCGCCGCCGGTGATCGCGGGCTTGGTATTGCTGGCAAACACGCGCTTGCCGGCAAAGCGGGCGCGGTCCACTTCGCGGTCGGCGGCGATGATAACCACGTCGGCCTCGGCAATTTCCTGGGCGGTCAGCGGCGTGCCGGCGCCCACCGAGCCTTGCGTTTCCACGCGGATGGCATGGCCCAGTTCGGCCGCGCCCTGTTGCAGCCCTTCGGCCGCCATGAACGTGTGGGCAATGCCCGTGGGGCACGAGGTGATCGCCACCACGCGCACTTGCTGCGCAGCATTCGGCTGGGCGGAAAGCAGGGCCAGGGCGGCGGCGGGATCGGCCAGCACGGCATCGAGCGCCACCACCTGCGCCGCCTGCGCGGCTTGGGGATGATCGGGCGCGCCCACCAGCAGGGCCGGTGCGGCGGGTGCATCGCCCGCGCTTTCGAGATGCACGTCGATTTCCAGCCCGGCTTCGCGCGCGGCCTTGGCCAGGGCTTGCGCGGCCAGCACCGCCTCCACATCGCGCCCGGGCGCGGCGATCAGCACTTGGTGTTTCATCAGGCTCTATCCCAGGTTCTTTTTGGCGCGCGTCATGGGCGCGGGCCGGTGATCACGTCTTGCGCCAGGGCCAGCACGCTGGCCTTTTCCGGCAGGTTGGGCCCGGCCATGCCCAGCTTGGCCACGGCAAAGGCCGTGGCCAGCCGCGCGGTCTCCGCCAGGCCCAGCCCGGCGACATGCGCGGCGGCCAGCCCCGCCACCATGGCATCGCCCGCGCCCACCGTGCTGGGAATGCCCAGTGGCCCGATCGGGGGCAGGGCCAGGCGCGCATGCATCGCACCATCGCCATTGACGAACAGGGCGCCTTCGCTGCCCATCGACACGACCACCTGGTCAACCCCCCGCGCATGGAGCGCGCGGGCTGCGGCCAGCACGGCGGCGATATCGGGCAGGGGTTCGCCGGCCCAGGCCGCCAGTTCATCGCGGTTGGGCTTGATCACGTGGGGCAGCACCGGCGCGGCCAGCGCGCGCGCCAGCGGTTCGCCGCTGGCATCGAGCAACACATGCACGCCCGCATCGCGCAGCCGCGCCACTTGGCTGGCATAGCAGGCTGGCGGGCAGCCGGGGGGGAGACTGCCCGCCAGCACCGCCATGTCCCCGGCGGCGGCCATATCGGCCAGCCCATCGAGCACGGCGGCAAGGGTTTCGTCGGTCACGGCCAGGCCATCGAGGTTGATGTCGGTCGTGCCGGCGCTATCCACCAGCTTGAGGTTGACGCGCGTGGCGCCGTCCACCCGCACCATGGCATCGGTGATCGGCTTGGCGGCAAACAGCGCTTCGAACGGGGCGGCATTGTCGCGGCCCAGCAGGCCATGCGCCGAAACCGCTACGCCCCAATCGGCCAGGCAACTGGCCACGTTGATGCCCTTGCCCCCGGCATTCTGGCGCACGGCACGGGCGCGGTGGACCTGGCCGGGCACGAGCGTATCAAGCGTGATCGTCTCATCGATCGCGGGGTTGAGCGTAAGCGTATGGACGCGCATCAGGCGGCTCTTTCATCCAGGGCAGGGGCATCCAGCGCGCGCACTTGCGCGGCGCCGGGCTGGGCCAGCGCGCGGCGGGCGAGGTCTTGCAGATCGGGCAGGTTGGCGGCGCGCAGCCGCGCCTTCACGGCGGGAATGTCGCGCGGGGTCATCGACAGTTCGGTTACGCCAAGCCCGGTGAGCAGCGCCGCGCCGAACGGATCGCCGGCCAATCCGCCGCATACCCCCACCCAGCGGCCATGCGCCGCCGCGCCTTCCACGGTCAGCGCGATCAGGCGCAGCACGGCAGGGTGCAGGCTGTCGGCCTCGGCCGCCAGTTCGGGGTTCTGGCGGTCGATCGCCAGCGTATATTGCGTGAGGTCATTGGTGCCGATCGAAAAGAAATCGGCATGCTGGGCAAGGGCATGGGCCTGGACCGCAGCGGCGGGCACTTCGATCATGATGCCGATCGGCACCGCCGGTGCATCCAGCTCGGCACGGATTTCCTCGCACCGCGCGCGCAGGCGCTCCAATTCCCAGGCAGAGGTGATCATCGGGAACATGATCGACAAGTCGCCGCCGTGCTTTGCTGCGCGGTAGAGCGCGCGCAATTGCGGATCGAGCAAGTCGGGCCGGCGCAGCAGCAGCCGCGCGCCGCGCACGCCCAGGAACGGGTTTTCTTCCGTTGGCAGGTCCAAGTGCGGCACTTGCTTGTCGCCGCCGATATCGAGCGCGCGCACGATCAGCGGGCGGTCGCCAAGCGCGGCGATCATCGCGCGATAGATCGCTTCCTGCTCGTCCTCGCTGGGCGTGTCGCCGCGTTCCAGGAACAGGAATTCGGTGCGCATCAGGCCCACGCCTTCGGCACCTTCGGCCAGGGCAAAGGGCACCGAATCCGGGCGGTTGACGTTGGCGGCAATGGCCACCTGGTGCCCATCGGTGGTCACCGCCGGGCGGCTGCGTTCGGCCTCCTGCGCCTGGCGGCGGGCGGCGATGCGATCGATCCAGGCTTGCGCGCAGGCCAGGTCGGCCGGCGTGGGATCGAGCCACACGCGCCCCGCATCACCATCGACGATGACTTTGGTTTGTGCGCTCAGCGCCAACAGGTCCTGGCCCACCGCCACCACCGAGGGCAGCCCCAGCGTGCGCGCCAGGATCGCGCTGTGCGACGTCGGCCCGCCCAGCGCCGTGGCAATGCCGGCAACCTTTTCGGGATCGAGCGTTGCCGTATCGGACGGGGAAAGGTCTGCCGCCACCAGGATGCACGAACCCTCGGGCAGCGTATCGATCGAACCGGTCGCGAGGGTGGGATCGAGCGCGGCCAGCACGCGGCGGCCCACATCGTGCAAGTCTGCCGCGCGGGCGGCGAGCACCGGATTGCCCAGCGCGGAAAGCTGCCCGGCAATGCGGCTGACGGCCTGGTGCCACGACCAGGCCACGCCATGCCCTTCGACCATCAACTGGCACGTGAGGGTGATGAGGTCGGTGTCGTCGAGCAGGTCCGCTTGGGCCTTGAAGATCGCGGCATCGCTGGCGCCCAGGCGGCGGGTGGTATCGTCGATCAGCGCGGTCATCTGCGCGCGGGTGCGGCGCAGCGCGTCGTCGAGCATGGCGCCACCCCGGCCCAGGTCCACCGGCTCGTCGGGCACGGAAAGCTCGGCCGCGGCCACGACATGGACCGTGCCGATGGCGAGGCCGGGGCTGGCGGCAACGCCGGCCAGCATGGTGAGCGCCGTTTCCGGCTGCCAGCCGCGCCCGGTGGTCTGCGCGGCGGCGGCCACCTTGGCGGCGGCACGCGCGGCATCTTCCTTTTCGCGCGCGGTCAGACGGCGCACGGCGGCAAGGAACTGGTCCACCGCCGCGCGGCCCTGCGGCCCATCGGCGGAAATGGTGACGGTGTCGCCGCACTTGAGGCCCAGTTGCAGCAGCGACACCAGGCTCTTGGGATCGGCGCAATCGGCCCCGTGGCGCACGCGCAAGGCGGCCGGCGCGGCGCGCGCGGCCTCCATCCATGCCGATGCGGGGCGCGCGTGAAGGCCGGCGGGATAGTCCACGGTCCACTGCGCGGCATGGGCCAGATCGGCCACCGGAGCCTGCGCGGCAGGCGCGGCGCCATCTTCGCCCAGCGCGGCGGCAATGGCGTGGGGGTCGTCGCTTGCCACCAGCGCGGAAAGGCGTGGCTCGTCCTGGATCAGGCGGGTGAGCCGGCGCAGGATGGCGATGTGGCTGTCGGAATTGGCGGCAATGCCCACGACCAGATGCGCCGTCTGGCCGGGGTTCCATTCCACCCCGTCGCGCAGTTGCAGCACGGCGATGCCGTCGCGGCGCACCAGACCCTTGTCTTCGCCCAGGCCATGGGGGATCGCCACGCCCGCGCCCAGAAACGTGTTGGCCACGCCCTCGCGCCGCACCATCGAATCTTCATAGCCCGGCGCAACGCAGCCCGCGGCCACCAGCATCTGGCCCACCTGGCGAATCGCGTCTTCCTTGCTGCCGGCCTGCGCGCCGATGCGCACGAGAGCCGCCTCTTCTGGCAAAATCGCGGGGTTGGGCAGCATTTCGGGCCTCTCTCCAGGGGTGCTTGCCGGCGGGCTTGGGCCGCCGCTGTGCCTTCAGAAAACGTTTTCTCATGAATTTTGTCAAGAGGCTTGCGCAAATGGGGGGATTGCGGCCATGTTTGTGCGAAGAACAGGCCAATCGGCCGGGGAGTTGGAGAGAACGTTTTCTGATGGCCGTGGGGATCAAGGATGTGGCGCGGGTGGCCGGCGTTTCGGCGGCCACGGTTTCGCGGGTGCTGGCGGGCAAGGCCGTGGACGCGGCCATGCAGCAGCGCGTGCACGATGCCGTCAAAGTGACGGGCTATCGGCCCAACCTGGCGGCGCGGCGGCTGCGTTCGCAGCATTCCAACGTGATCGGCCTGATCGTGGCCGATATCCGCAACCCGTTCTTCACCGCCGTGTCGCGCAGCGTGGAAACGGTGGCAGCGGCGCGCGGGATGCAGGTGATCTTGTGCAACACCGATGAAGATCCGGCGAAGGAGGCGATGTACCTCGACCTCATGCACCAGGAGCGCGCAGCCGGGGTGATCCTGGCGCCCTCGCGCCAGCGCGTGGCCAGAACCGACCGCCCGGAAGGCGAGCGTCCGGTGGTGCTGATCGACCGCGCGATTCCCGGCGCGGATCTTGATTGCGTGCTGCTCGACAACGAACGCATGGCCGCCGTGCTGGTGGAACATCTGCACGCCCAGGGCCATCGCCGCGTGGCCGGCCTCTTCGGCGCGATGAGCATGACCGGCCACGAACGCCGCGCGGGCTTCGAACGCGCCGCCGCCGCACTCGGCCTGGAAGCCCAGGCCCTGGCCGTGCCGCACAACACCGGAGAAGCCGAACGCGCGCTCGCCGCCCTGCTTTCGGGCCCGCAGCGCCCTGATGCCCTGGTGGCCAGCAACGGCGTCATGCTCCTCCACATCCTGCGCGCCTTGCGCGCCCAGGGCCTGTCCGTCCCGGCAGACATCGCGCTGGCCGGATTCGACAACAACGACTGGATGGATTTCGTGGGCAACGGCGGGGGCATCAGTGTGATCGAGCAGCCGGTGGAAGAAATCGGCCGCACCGCCACGACCATGCTGCTCGACCGCCTGGACAATCCGCAAGCGCCCACGCGCAAGGTGGTGCTGGCCGGCAAGCTGGTGGCGCGGGGATAGGGGTGCTTGCCCCGATTGCCCAACCACTTCGTCACCCCGGACTTGATCCGGGGTCCAGCTTCCTGGGAAAGGGAGGTTGGATCATGGCACGTACGCATGAAGAGATGATGGCCAAGCTGACGCCGGAACGCCGCGCCGACATCAGGGCGCGCGCCGCCGAGCAGTTGCATGAGATCGCTACTACGAGATGAGATAGGTTATTTCGGGATCGGAAGAAACCGTGTCGTTTATGTGAAGTCGCATTTCATTTTTGACGTCGTTCCAGACAAATGCCACAAAACACCAATCTTTTTCGACGTGATATTGTAATTTTATAGTTTTGACACAATTAGAAACTTTCCGTTCAAAAATAAAAACTCCGTGATCTAAATCGCAAAAAAATCCTCCATGTGAACCTTTCAATTCCAGTATGTTGGATATTTCTCGATTTTCGTTTTTTATTAGAGTGAAGGCTATGCTTCCTTCCTCTGAAAGAAATGATTTATATAATCCAGCATCTATGTTTTTTTGCGAAACGCTTGCGCCGTCGTGTTGAGCCCAAACATGCGGGGATGTGATCGAAATTTCACGCCGTTCTGGTATAGAAAATTCGTACTGCGCAGTAAAAATCCTAGAGCTATTCATAGATCTAAAGTTGAATCTGATTCCTACAGATTTCGGGTTATCCCGAACGAGCAGCGGCAGAGAATTAATTGATATTTTTCCTCGTTCCGGTAAAAACCGATTGGATTCAATATAGTCGCTCCCTATGAAATCTGTTTCAGAAGTTTGTTCATATTCTAGAATTGTTACATCACCAGGTCCCAAATTTTCGATTATAAATTTCAATGAAGTGTCGCCATTTAAGTAGTATGATTCCAAATTTGCTTGTAGCCGGGGGCTAGGGAAAATTCGTAGCTTTCGGTGTACAGACCAAATCTCTAACCGATGGAAAATTATAAGAAGCAGCGCTAGAGTTGCCAGTCCCACGAACAGTGTTAGCCATAGCGGTTGGGATGCAATCCAAGTTACCCCCGCTAACGCACTTGCACCGAAAGTCGCCACGATCCATTGCCATTGGCTGACAGCACTAAGGGCGTCCCACAAGGATCGAGAGATTTTCCGTATAATTTGCATTCTCCCCATCGATGACTGATTGCTACCTTCAGACCTAATTTTATATCAGTCACGACGATTCATGTCACGCTGATCAAATTCGCATATAGGCAACGTCGTTAGGATTATTGGGCAAGTTGGACCGCTGTTGGTTCACAAAGGTAAACGTAGCATCGATGCCACCACATCGGGCTATACAATGTTCCGCTTTACCGGGCCTAACGCTCCAGCACATCTTCCCACACCACAGTGCGACGTTTGCAAAAAAGTACCCGCAAGGCCTTCGCAAATGCACAATTATGGGCTTAGAGAGAGGCACGAGGCGCCCGGCCCGGCCGGCCATGCAGGAGAGATTCGCGCGATGACCATCCAGACCCCGGTGCTTGACAGCGCCCCCGCCGCACCGGCTCCGGCCCCGGCGCCCAATCCGCAATCGGGGCAGCCGGTCACGCTCACCCGCTTTCTGATCGAGCAGCAGCGGCGGCCGGATTCGCCGTGCCCGGCGGGCCTGCGCCTCTTGCTGGAAACCGTGGCGCGCGCGTGCAAGGCGATCAACTTTGCCATTTCCAAGGGCGCCCTGGGCGATGTGCTGGGTTCGCTCGGCAACGAGAACGTGCAAGGCGAAGTGCAGAAGAAGCTGGACGTGATCGCCAACGACCTGCTGCTCGATGCCAACGAATGGGGCGGGCAGCTGGCCGCCATGGCCTCTGAGGAAATGGAGACGCTGCATCCCATTCCCGGCCGCTTTCCCAAGGGCGAATACCTGCTGACCTTCGATCCGATCGACGGATCGAGCAATATCGACGTGAACCTTTCGGTCGGCACGATCTTTTCGGTGCTGCGCGCGCCCGATGCCTGCGCCGGGCGCGACGTGACCGAGGCGGATTTCCTCCAGCCTGGTGCGGAGCAGGTGGCGGCCGGCTATGCCATCTATGGCCCGCAGACGCTGCTGGTGCTGACCGTGGGCACGGGGGTCTATGAATTCACGCTCGATCGCGAGATCGGTTCGTGGCGGCTCACCGACGGGCCGATGCAGATGCCGCGCGGCAACCGCGAGTTTGCCGTCAACATGGCGCGCCGCCGACAGTGGTCGCCGCACGTCGCGCAGTATATTGAAGAACGCATCTGTGGCACCGAAGGGCCGCTGGGCGTGGATTACAACATGCGCTGGCCCGCCTCGATGGTGGCCGACGTGCACCGCATCATCAAGCGCGGCGGGGTGTTCCTCTATCCGGCGGATTCGCGCAATCCGGGCAAGGCGCGCCTGCGCCTGCTCTATGAAGCCAACCCCATGGCGTTCCTGATCGAGCAGGCGGGCGGCGCGGCCAGCAACGGCACGGCGCGCATTCTCGACCTGATGCCCACCAGCCTGCACGAGCGGGTGGGCGTGATCCTGGGTGATCCGGCCGAAGTGGCCGCGGCCAGCGAACCCCAGGGCTGAGGCCTCAAAAAGGGCGCGGCGCCATGGACATGTTCGCCGCGCTCGGTGCCTTTGTGGCGGTGGTGGACGAGGGCGGCTTTGCCCCGGCCGCGCGCCGGGCGGGGCAGGCGACATCCTCGTTCACCCGCCATGTCGATGCGCTGGAGGCCGCGCTGGGCACGCGGCTCTTGCAGCGCACCACGCGGCAGGTGAGGCTGACCAGCGCGGGGGAAGCCTATTACCCCCAGGCGCGCGCCATCCTGGACCAGTTGGCCGAGGCGAACCGCGCCACGCGCGAGGGGGCAGGCGCGGCGCGCGGGCTGCTCAGGGTGAGCCTGCCGGTCACGTTTGCGCGGCTGCACGTGACGCCTTGGCTGCCAGCCTTCCTGGCCGCCCATCCCGACATCGCGCTGGACGTGAGCGTGACGGACAGCGTGCTCGACCTGGCGGCGCAGCGCATCGATGTGGCGCTGCGACTGGGCGTGCTCGATTCCTCCAGCCTGATCGCGCGGCGGCTGGCGCCGCAGCGCCGCGTGGTCTGCGCCAGCCCCGCCTATCTTGCCGCCCATGGCACGCCCGGCAGCCCTGCCGACCTGGAAAGCCATGCCTGCCTTACCTTTGCCTTTGCCGATGGCGAGCGGCGCTGGCGGTTGAGCCGCGATGGCCAGCACCAGTGGGTGCGGGTGACGGGCCCGTTGCGCACCAACCATGCCGACACCATTCGCGAAGGCGCGCTGGCCGGGGTGGGGCTGGCGCTGCTGCCCACCTGGCTGGTGGGGGAAGAGATCGCAGCCGGGCGCCTGGTCGCGGTGCTGGGCGGCTGGCAAGCCGATATCGCGCGGCCCGGCGCGCTGCCGCTGGGCGACGTGGGCATTCATGCCGTGACGCTGCCCGATCGGCGCGGGATGGCCAAAGTCCGCCTGTTCGTGGATTTCCTGGCGGCGCGGTTTGGCACGCCGCCGTACTGGGAGCGCGGGCTGACGGGGTGAGCGTTGCGCTATATGCAATGGTGACTGCCAAAATGGGTGGATTATCATTGCGTCGGGCTTGGGGCATAGCGCTGGCAACCAAGCGTGGCAGCAACCGTTTCCCCCTCGGTCTGCCCAACAGGAAAGAGCCCTGATCATGTCGGAAACGATCCTGGCCGGCGCGCCCCCGCGCCCGGCACACCCGTCGCTCCCGCCCGCCTCGCGTCCCACGCTTGGCGCGGGCCTGACTCTGGCGATGGCCGCCACGACCGGCCTTGGCGTGGCCAATATCTATTACAACCAGCCGATGCTCGGCCTGATCGAGGTGAGCATGCCAAGCGCGCTGACCGCGCTGGTGCCCACGGTGACGCAGCTCGGCTATGCACTGGGGCTGTTCCTGTTGGTGCCGCTGGGCGACCGGGTGGAGCGGCGGGCGCTGATCGTCACGCAATTCCTGCTGCTGTCGGTGGCGCTGGTCCTGGCCGCGATCGCTCCGTCGCCCGCGCTCTTGCTGGGCGCCTCGCTCCTCCTGGGCGCGCTGGCCACCGTGGCGCAGCAGATCGTGCCGTTTGCCGCGCACCTTGCCCCGCCCGAACGCAGCGGGGCGGTGATCGGCAAGGTCATGGCGGGGCTGCTGTGTGGCATCCTGCTCAGCCGCACGCTGGCCGGGTTCGTGGCCCAGCATGCCGGCTGGCGCGCGATGTTCTGGCTGGGCGTGCCGCTGGCCCTGCTGGCCGCCGCGATCTTGCGCGCGATGCTGCCCAAATCGGCAGCCGGGCAGGGGCCGCGCTATCCGCAGCTGCTTGCTTCGCTGTGGCACTTGTGGCGTGCGCACCGCGCGCTGCGCCTGGCCACGATCACGCAGGGCCTGCTGTTTGCCGCATTCAGCGCGTTCTGGAGCATCCTCGCGCTGCGCCTGGCGGAAGTGGGCGAAGGGCCGAGCGTGGCTGGGCTGTTTGGCGTGATCGGCGCGGTGGGCATCCTGGCTGCGCCACTGGCTGGCCATGTGGCCGACCGGCGCGGGCCCCATGCCACGATCGTGGCGGGCGTGGCGCTGATGGTGGTGGCATGGGCCATTGCCATGGCCTTTCCGGGATTGGTGGGCTTGGCGTTGGCCTGCATCGTGCTGGACCTGGCGGTGCAGAGCGCGCTGATCTCGCACCAGCATATCGTCTATGCCCTGGACCAGGGCGCGCGGGCACGGCTCAACACCCTGTTCATGGGCGGCATGTTCCTGCTGGGCGCGGCGGGGTCTGCCCTGGCGGCACTGGCCTGGCATGGCGCCGGTTGGACCGGGGTGAGCGGGCTGGGCCTGGCGCTGGGCGTGGGTGGCGGCATTGCCAACTGGCTGGCACGGCGGCCACGTAACGCCTGAAAAAAGGCATACACGGCAATAGGATATCGGATTTCCCCGGGGAAACCTTGCGGTTTCTCCGGGTTTTCCATGGAAAATGCTGCACTGCACAATAGAGCTGTTCAGCCGAACACGATAGTCTTGTTGCCGTTGACCATCACGCGGCGTTCGATGTGCCAGGATACCGCGCGGGCGAGCACCTGGCATTCCACGTCGCGGCCCAGGGCGACCAGCGTTTCCGGCGCGTGGACGTGGGTGACGCGGCGCACGTCCTGCTCGATGATCGGGCCTTCGTCCAGGTCCGTCGTCACATAGTGCGCGGTGGCGCCGATGATCTTCACGCCGCGTTCGTGCGCCTGGTGATAGGGCTTGGCGCCCTTGAAGCTGGGCAGGAAGCTGTGGTGAATGTTGATGCAGCGCCCCGCCACTTTTTCGCACAGCATGGGCGAAAGGATCTGCATGTAGCGCGCCAGCACGACGAGATCGGGGTCCGTCTCGTCGATCAGCGCGGCCATGCGCGCCTCCTGCGCGGCCTTGCCATCGGGCTTCATCGGCAGGTGGTGATAGGGAAGGCCGCTCCATTCCACGAAGCTGCGCATGTCATCGTGGTTGGAGACGACGCCGACGATGTCCACCGGCAGCAGCCCTGCGCGCCAGCGGTGGAGCAGATCGAACAGGCAGTGCCCGAATTTCGACACCGCAAGCAACAGGCGCGGGCGGCGCGCCATGTCGTGCAGCGACCAGTCCATGGCAAAGCGTTCGGCAATCGGCGCGAAACGCTGGCGCAGCAGGTCCACATCGGGCAGCGGCACGCCATCGCCGGCAAAGGCGGTGCGCATGGCGAAGAGGCCGGAGGTGCCATCGTTGAAGTGGTTGGATTCGGTGATCGTGGCGCCTTGCCCGGCCAGGAAGCTGGCCACGGCGGCCACGATGCCGCGCTGGTCGGCGCAGCGCAGCAGCAGCACGTGCCCCGGCGTGGCGCCGCTGGCGGGTTCGACAATTCCGGTCATGCGCGTGTTTCCCCCGGCGCGGCCGATGCTGCCGCGCGTTCTGGCGCTGCAAAGACCGGTCCGCGCGCGATTTTGGCAAATCACATTTTCGGCCGCGCGGATGACATTTTTAGACGCGACGCCGTGGCACCGTGCCCCTTACGCATGGTGTTGTGACAGGAACCACATCCCACTTCCGGGCCAAGAGCCGCTATTCCGCGCTGGCGCTGTTGCGCGGCGCGCTGGGCGGGCATCGCCACTGGGGCCGCGCCTGGCGCGCGGCAGAGCCCAAGCCCAGCTATGACGTGGTGATCATCGGCGGCGGGGCGCATGGGCTGGCCACCGCCTATTACCTCGCCAGCCGGCACGGCATCCGCAACGTGGCCGTGGTGGAAAAGGGCTGGATCGGCGGCGGCAACACCGGGCGCAACACCACGATCGTGCGATCGAACTATCGCCAGGCGCCGTTGCAGCGGCTGCTGGAGCATTCGCTGCGGCTGTGGGAGGGCCTGTCTGACGAATTGAATTACAACGTGATGTTTTCCCCGCGCGGGGCGCTGTTCCTGGGGCATTCGGATGCCGACATGACGCGGCTGGCGGAGCGCGGCGACAGTTTGCGGGCCATGGGCATCGACGCCGAATTGATGAGCGTGGACGCGGTGCGCCGGCTGGTACCGCTGCTCGATTTCTCGCGCGCGGCGCGCTGGCCGATTGCGGGCGGGCTGATCCAGCATCGCGGCGGCACGGCGCGGCACGATGCGGTGGCCTGGGGCTATGCCCGCGCCGCAGACAATCTGGGCGTGGACATTATCGAGAATTGCGAAGTCATCGGCTTTACCCGCCAGGGCGACGCGGTGACCGGGATCGAAACCACGCGCGGGGCCATTGCGGCGGGCAAAGTGGCGATCTGCGTGGCGGGCAACAGCGGCCATGTGGCGGGCTTGGCCGGGGTGCGCCTGCCGATCGAGAGCCATACGCTTCAGGCCTATGTGACCGAGCCGGTCAAGCCGATGATCGACACGGTGATCATGTCGCAATCGCTGCACTGCTATATCTCGCAATCCGACAAGGGCGGGATCGTGGCGGGGGGCGATCCTGATGGCTTTCCCAGCTATGCCCAGCGCGGCCAGCCGGTGCGGCTGGAACATGCGATTGCCCAGGCGATTGCGCTGGTGCCCGCGCTCAGCCGCTTGCGCATGGTGCGCTGCTGGTCTGGCGTGACCGACATGAGTTTTGACGGATCGCCGATCATCGGGGACTTGCCCTTGCGCAACCTGCATCTCAACGGCGGCTGGTGCTATGGCGGGTTCAAGGCGACGCCGGGTTCGGGGCATCTCTATGCCTATCACCTCGCCACCGGGCAGCCGCACCCGATTGCCGCGCCGTTCGACCTGGCGCGCTTTGCCCAGGGGCGCACCATCGACGAAGCGGGCGTCGGCCCGATGCCGCAGCACCGCTAGGGGGAGCGCAAGGCCATGATGCTGATCCACTGCCCCCATTGCGGGCCGCGCGCGCAGGAAGAATTCACCTATGAACGCACGCGCGACAGCGTGGTGCAACTGGACCAGGCGCCCGACGTGGCCATGGCCGCGCTCTATACCCGCACCAATCCGCGCGGGGAGGAAAACGAGATCTGGCGCCACACCTTGGGCTGCCGGGGCTGGCTGGAACTGCGGCGCGACCGGATGAGCCATGCCATCGTGGCGGTGCGTCCGCTGGGCGTGCAGGTGCTGCCATGAATGGGGAAACGGTGCAGTTCACCTTTGACGGCAAGACGTACGCCGCGCGCGCCGGGCAGACGCTGGCCGCCGCGCTGCTGGCTAACGGCGTGGCCGTGGTGGCGCGCAGTTTCAAGTATCACCGCCCGCGCGGGATCATGGCCGCCGGGGTGGAGGAACCTTCGGCGCTGGTGACTGTGGGCGAAGGCGGGCGGGTCGAGCCGAACACCCGCGCCACCGACGTGTTCGTCTATCAGGGCCTTGTGGCGCGCAGCCAGAATGCCTGGCCCAGCCTGGCGTTCGACGTGGGCGCGGTGAACGGTCTCGTCTCGCGGCTGATCCCGGCGGGCTTTTACTACAAGACGTTCTTCGGGCCGCCCAAGCGGTGGATGGTTTACGAACGCTTCATCCGCAAGGCAGCGGGGCTTGGCCCGGCGCCGCAACACGCCGATCCCGATGCCTTCGACCATCGCGCCGCGTTTTGCGACCTTTTGGTGGTAGGCGCCGGGCCGGCAGGGCTGGCCGCCGCGCTGGCGGCGGTGCAGGCGGGGCAGCGGGTGATGCTGGTGGAGCTGGACCGCTTGGCCGGTGGCGCGCTGCTGCGCGAGGACGTGCGGATCGACGGCGCCGCCGGGGCGGAGTGGGCGCAGGACGCGGTGGCGCGGATCGTGGCTGGCGGCGGGCGCGTGTTGCTGCGCGCCACGGCGACCGGCTATTGGGACGGCAATCTGGTCAGCGTGGTGGAGCGGCTGGCCGAGCCGGGGCAGGCGCCCTCGCGCGCTGATGCGCCGGTCCAGCGCCTGTGGAAAGTGCGCGCGGGCCGGGTGATCCTGGCGACCGGCGCGATCGAGCGACCGCTGGCCTTTGGCGGCAACGACCGGCCCGGCGTGATGCTGGCGCAGGCGGTGCGCCACTATGTGCGGCGCCATGGCGTGGTGCCGGGCCACCGCGCCGTGGTGGCGACGAGCAACGACGATGGCTATCGCACCGCCTTTGCCCTGGCCGACGCCGGGGCGCAGGTGGTGGCCGTGCTGGACAGCCGCGCTGCACCCGCTGGCCCGTTGGCGGAGCGGGCGCGCGCGCGGTTTGCCGTGCTGGCCGATGCCCGGCCGATCGACACGCGGGTGCGTGGGAAGCGGCTTTGCGCGGTGATTGCGCAAGTGGGCGGGGGCGAGCAGCGCTTTGCCGCCGATCTGCTGGCGATGTCGGGCGGGTTCACCCCGGTGGCGCATCTGCACAAGCAGGCAGGCGGCGATCTGGCCTGGGACGCGGCGACGCAGGCCTTCGTGCCCGGCGCGGCGCGGCAGGCGCAGGCGAGCATTGGCGCGGCGGCGGGCGGGCATGACCTGGCCGCGATCCTGGCGCAAGGCTGGCAGGCCGGTGGCGGCGAGGCGCGCATGTTTGCGGTGGACGATCCGCTGGGCATGGGCACGCCGGCCGAAGCGGCGACGGTGCCCGACACCATACGCGGCAAGGCTTTCGTCGATTTCCAGAACGATGTTTCGCTCGGCGATATCGATCTGGCCTGGCGCGAGGGCTATCGCTCGGTCGAGCACCTCAAGCGTTATACCACGCTGGGCATGGGCACCGACCAGGGCAAGACCGGCAACATGGCCGCGCTGGGCCGATTGGCGCAGGCGCAGGGGGTGGCGATTCCGCAGGCCGGGCTGACCACGTTTCGCCCGCCCTATACCCCCACCACGCTGGGCGTGTTTGCCGGAGCCGCGGTGCGCGGCCATGCCGGGCCGGTGCGCAAGCTGCGCCTGCACGCGGAGCATGACCGCCAAGGCGCGGCGTGGCAGCCGGTGGGATACTGGTTCCGCCCGCGCAGCTATCCGCAGGCGGGCGAAAGCCTGGGGCAGGCCAGCCTGCGCGAGGCGCGGATGGTGCGGCAAAGCGCGGGAATCGTGGACGTATCCACGCTGGCCACGTTCGAGGTGGCCGGGCCGGATGCCGCCGCGCTGCTGGAAATGGCCTGCGCCACCGCCATCGGGCGGCTGGCGGTGGGGCGTGGGCGCTATACCGTGATGCTGCGCGAAGACGGTATGGTGATGGACGATGGCACCGCCTGGCGCCTGGACGAGCAGCGCTATCTGCTGACCAGCTCCACCGGCGGGGCGGACCGCATGGCACAGCACTTGTCGTGGCTCCGCAATGTCATGGCCCCGCAGCTGAAAGCGAGCGTGGTCAATGTGCAGGAGCATTACGGCGCCGTGGCGCTGGCCGGGCCGCGCGCGGTGGCGGTGCTGGCCGGGCTGACCGGCGCGGCGGCGCCCGCGCATATGCATTGCGCGCGGGGTGTGATCGCCGGGATCGAAGTGCTGGTGCTGGCCGCCAGCTATAGCGGGGAGCGCGCGTTCGAAGTCTATGCGCCCGGCCACCACATGCCCGCGCTGTGGCAGGCGCTGCACCAGGCGGTGGTTGCGGCCGGTGGCGGTGCCTATGGCCTTGATGCCATGGACCATCTGCGCGTGGAAAAGGGCCATGTGGTGATCGGCGCCGAAGTGGACGGGCGCGTGACCGCCGCCGATATCGGCCTGGGCGGCATGCTGCGCAAGCAGGGCGGGTTCGTCGGCTGGCAGGCACTGCAGCGCCCGGTCCTGGCCACGGCCGCGGGGCGGCGGCATCTGGTGGGGCTGACCGTGCTGGACGGCCAGGCCCTGCCCGAAGGCGCGATGCTGGTGCTGCGCGAGGGAGAGGAACCGCTGGGCCATGTGACCACGGCGGCGCCGCGTGTGGCGGGCGAGGGGTGGATCGGCCTGGCGCTGTTGACCGATGGCACTTCGCGGCATGGGCAGGAATTGCTGGCCTGGTCTGCCACGCGCGGGGCCACGGTGCGGGTGCGGGTGGGCGATCCGGTGTTCTACGATCGGCAAGGGGCGCGCTATCGTGACTGAGATGATCGTTGGCGATGCAGGCGATGTGCTGGCGCTGGAACTGTGGGATGGTGCTGGCGCCGGGCCGGTGGCGGCGGCCCTGGGCTTTGCCCTGCCGGCGGCGGGATGCAGCGCGGGCGACGATGTTTGCCGGGCCATGCGGTTCGAGCCCAATGTCTGGCTGGTGGAAGGCAGCGGCGTGGATGCGCGCGCCCTGGCCGCTGCGGTGGCGGGCCATGGCGCGGTAACGGCGATTGGCGGCGGACTGGTGCGGGTGACTTTGTGCGGGGCTGCATGGCGCGCCCTGTTGATGCACGATGGCGTGTTCGATGCCGAAGACGTGGGCTTTGCGCCGGGGCGCACGGCGGCGACGGTGATCGCGCATGTGGCGGTGCGGCTCCATGTGGTGCGCGAAGATCGCTGCGATGCACTGGTGCCGACCAGCCTGGCGGATGGGTTGCTGGCGCGCTGGCGGCAGGTGGCGGCCGGGGTGTGATGCGGTTGCGACAGGCTGCGTGGGGGCTTTGACAAGCTCAGGGCGAACGGGGGGAGAAGTTGATTGATCGAATCCGAGGTAACGGAAAACCTTGGAATGCTGCTTTGCCGGGGCAACAAGGCCGGGCTTCGGAATGACGGGAAAATGCGTGTATGGGCAGGCCTGCATTCAAATGGCCGCCGGGGAGAAACGAGCATGCGCGATGGTGAAGCAATCCTGCCCCCGGCACCCCCGGTGATCGGCCAGAGCGCGGCGGAAGCGGCGCGGCAGTGGTATGTGCTGGTGCTGCTGTCGCTGGTCTATGCGATGAACATTGCCGATCGCTATGTCATCACCACGGTAATGGAATCGATCCGGCTGGATCTGAAACTGACCGATTCGGGCGTGGCGCTGCTGACCGGCGTGGCCCTGGCGCTGTTTTATGTGACCATCGGCATTCCGGTTTCGGCGCTGGCCGACCGGTTCAGCCGGCGCAACATCATTTCGGGCGCGCTGCTGCTGTGGTCCGGCCTTACCGTGCTGACCGGGCTTTCTTCCACATTTGGCCAGATGCTGCTGGCGCGGATCGGGGTGGGGATTGGCGAGAGCGGGGGCACGCCGCCTTCCACCTCGATGCTGGCGGATTACTTCCGCCCGGCGCAGCGGCCGGCGGCGCTGACGGTCTATGCCCTGGGTTCATGCCTGGGGGCATGGATCGGGGCGGACGTGGCCGGGCGCGTGGCCGATTTGTATGGCTGGCGCCATGCGTTCCTGGCGCTGGGCGTGCCGGGCGTGGGGCTGGCGGCGCTGATCTTTTTCACCGTGCGCGAACCGCGCCGTGGGGCCATGGATGCGCCGCGCGCGGCCGATGCGCCGCCGGCCGCGCCGCGCCTGCCGTTGTGGCGCGCGCTGGCATTCCTGCTGCGCCAGCGCGCCACCATGCACCTGATGATGGGCGGGGCGGTGACGGCGCTGTGGGGCTGGGGCCTGATGTGGTGGACGCCCACCTATCTGCAACGCGCCTATGGCCTTTCGGCCGGGCAGGCGGGCGAGATCCTGGGGCCGATGCACCTGATCGCCGGCAGCCTGGCGACGGTGGCCACGGCGGTGCTGATGGCCAGCCGCGTGATGGCCGATCCGCGCCGCGTGCTGATCCTGATGGCGGTGGTCGTGGCGGTGATCACCGTGCCATCGTTCTTCATCTATTGGACGCATGATCTGGGCGTGGCCAAGGCCTGCCTGTGGCTGTTCGTGCCGGCGATGTATTTCTACATCGGCCCCTCGTTCGGCCTGTTGCAGAACATCGTGCCGGCGCAGATGCGCGCCACCGCCTGCGCATTGACGCTGCTGATGGCCAATATCGCCAACCTGGTGATCGCGCCGCAGTTCGTGGGCCTGGTGAGCGACCACGTGGCCGGTGGCCACGGCGCGGACGCGGCATCGCTGCGGGTGGCGCTGCTGATCCTGGCGCCCACCGGGCTGTGGGCCGCGTGGCATTACTGGGCCGCCACGCGCGGCATCCTGGCCGAACAGGCGCGCGCCACCGCAGGCGATACGCTGGGTTGAGCGCCTAGGGAATCAGCCGTTCGGCGCGAAGCTGGCCGAACAGGTCGAAAAAGGCAGCATCGGTCCGCTGGTAGGCGGCAAAGCCCAGCGCGCGCGAGCGGGCCATGTCGGTCACAACCTCGATCGGGCGGCCCAGATCGGCATCGGTGTGCCAGGGGGAGGCGAGGCGGGCGAGATCGGGTTCGACCAGTCCTTCGCGTGCGGCGATGGCGCGCCAGGCCGGGGCATCGTCGGCCATCTGATCGGCCAGGGGGCGCACGGTACCATCGAACGCGGCCGCGTCGAGCCCGAACCATTGCGCCAGGCGCGGCCACATCCAGCGCCAGCGGAAGACATCGCCGTTGGCGCAATTGAACGCCTGGTTGGCGGCCTCTGGCGTGGTGCTGGCCCACAGCAACTGGTGGGCGAGCTGGCGCGCGTCGGTCATGTCGGTCAGGCCGTTCCATTGCACCGCCGATCCGGGGAAGCGGAACGGGCGGCCCAGTTCGCGGCACAGCGTGGCATAGACGGCCAGCGTGGTGCCCATGTTCATGGCATTGCCCACGGCCTTGCCGATCACCGTGTGCGGGCGATGCACGCTCCAGGCAAAGCCATCGCGCGCGGCGGCGGCGAAGAGTTCGTCTTCCTGGGCATAATAGAAGTTGTCGATCGGCAGGCGCGGCTGGTCTTCGCGAAACGGGGTATCGGGCAGGTTGCCCTGGCCATAGGCCTCGAACGGGCCGAGATAGTGCTTGAGCCCGGTGACCAGCGCCACGTGGCGCAAACTCTTCGACCGCGCCACCCCGTCGAGCAGGTTGCGCACCATGGCGGCGTTGACGGCAATGTTTTCCCGTTCGGTCGGGCGGCGCAGCCAGGTGGTGATGAACACCGCATCGGGCGCGTGGCCGGCCAGGGCGGCGGCGGTGGCGGCGCTGTCGGTCAGGTCTGCGGCAACGGGTTCGACGCCGGGCAGCGGCAAGGGATTGCGCGCCAGGCCCAGCACGCGCCAGCCCCGGGCGTGCAGCAGGCCGGCAATGGCCTGGCCGGTGATGCCGGTGGCCCCGGCCACAAGGGCAGTCTTGGTCATCGATGGTTCCTTGTCGGGCAAAAACGTATAGTTGGGATCAGGATGGCAAGGCGCCAAGAAGGCACCATTTGGTGACCACCCACACCCAGCGGGCACGGGGCCGAGACGAAAGGAATGCAGGCGTGATACCGGGCAGCCCGGAAGAGGAATGGCGCGAGGACTGTGCCCCGCGCCGCATCCTGGAACTGTTTGCCACGAAGTGGACCAGCATGGTGCTGCACACGCTGCATGCCCGCCACGGTGGCACGGCGCGCAGTGCGGCCCTGCTGCGCAGCCTGCCGGGCATTTCCAAGAAGATGTTTGCCCAGACGGTGCGGGAAATGGAAGCAAGCGGCCTGATCGCGCGCACCGTGCGCGATGCGGTGAACCCCCCTGAAGTGGATTATGCGCTGACGGCGCTGGGCCGCCGCTTCGTGGAGCCGGTCGAAGCGCTCTATGGCTGGGCGCGCGACAATGGCGACGCACTGGATGCTTTGGCGCCGCGCATCCGCTCGCGGCGGCGCGCCTAGGGGCAATTCGCGCCAACCCGAGAAATCGGTCGGCTGGCCCATGCGATTTTTCTTGTCCTTACACACATTGATGTCCAATGTGTTGGACATATGGCGCGCTTCCCCTTCTCTGCGATCGTCGGCCAGGACGAAATGAAGCTCGCGCTGCTGATCGCGGCGGTCGATCCGTCGATCGGTGGGGTCATGGTGTTTGGCGATCGCGGCACCGGCAAATCCACCGCCGCGCGCGCCCTGGCAGCGCTGTTGCCGCCGATCCAGGTGGTGGAAGGCTGCCGGTTTGGCTGTGCGCCGGGCCATGCCGGCGCGTGTCCCGGCGTTTGCACCGGGGGCAAGGCGGTGAAACGGCCGGTGCCGTTCGTGGACTTGCCGCTGGGCGCCACCGAAGATCGCCTGCTTGGCGCACTCGATCTGGAACGCGCGCTGCGCACCGGGGAGCGCGTCTATGAACCGGGCCTGCTGGCGCGCGCCCATCGCGGTTTCCTGTACATCGACGAGATCAACCTGCTGGAAGACCACCTGGTCGACCTGCTGCTCGACGTGGCGGCATCGGGCGAGAACGTGGTGGAGCGCGAAGGCCTTTCGGTGCGCCACGCGGCGCGGTTCGTGCTGATCGGCAGTGGCAATCCCGAAGAAGGCGAATTGCGTCCGCAATTGCTGGACCGGTTCGGCCTGTCGGTGGACGTGCGCACGCCCAAGGCGATCGAGGATCGGGTGGAGATCATGCGCCGGTGCGCCGCGCACGATGCCGACTCGGCCGCGTTTGCGGCGCATTGGGCGCAAGAGGACGACAAGGTGCTGCAGCAGATCGCGCGGGGGCAGCGCAAGCTGGCCAGGATCGAGGTGCCCGATGCCCTGATGGCCGATGCCGCGGGCCTGTGCAGCGCGGTGGGGGTGGATGGCTTGCGCGGCGAACTGACGCTGATGCGCGCCTCGCGCGCCTATGCCGCGCTAAAGGGGGCCAAGGCGGTGCGCCGCGAGCATCTGGTCGCGGTGGCGCCGCTCGCCCTGCGCCACCGCCTGCGCCGCGATGTGCTGGACGAAAGCGGATCGAGCGCGCGGATCGAGCGCGCCCTGGTTGAGCATCTGGCATGACCCGGTATCGCTCATGAGTGGCGCGCTGGCGGATGCGCTGTTGGCAGCGCGCCTGCTGGCCCATTCGCCCGCGCCGCTCGGTGGCCTGTGCCTGCATGGGGGCGGCCCGGCGGCAGACCGGGTGCTGGCCGCGCTGGCGGCGCTGATGCCGCCGGGCACGCCGTTTCGCCGCCTGCCCGGCCATATCGACGAACAGCGCCTGTGCGGCGGGACTGACATCGCGGCGAGCCTGGCGGCGGGCCGGCTGGTGCGGCAGCGCGGCTTGCTGGAAGAAGCGGCGGGCGGCGTTCTGGTGGTGCCGATGGCGCAGCGGCTGCGCCCGGATGTGGCCGGGCGCGTTGCCCAGGCGATGGACGGGACCGGAGATCAGGCCGGCGCCTTCTTGCTGGTGCTGCTGGATGATGGTGCGCCGGGGGATGAGCGCCCGCCAGCTGTGCTGATGGAGCGGATTGCCTTTGATCTGTGCCTGGCCACGGTGCGGCCGGCCGACCTGGCCATGCCGCTCCCTTTGCCATGGCCTAGGCGCGGCGAAGGCGCGGTGCTGCCGGCGCTTGACGATGCCGCGCGGGGGGCGCTGGCGGCCACGGCGGATGCGCTGGGCATCGCGTCCATGCGCCCGCAGCTGCAGGCCTGCGCCGCGGCATGTGCCCATGCCGCCTTGATGGGCGCGGCGGTGGTGGGGCACCCGGATGCAGAGATCGCGGCGCGGCTGGTGCTCTCGCCGCGCGCCACGCAGGTGCCGCCCGAAGCCGGCGCCCCGCCGCCAGAGCCGCCGCCCGCGCCGCCCCCCGATGCGCGCGCCGAGGAACCGACGGCCGGCGACGCGGATGGCGAGAGCGCCACGTCCGACATTCCCGAAGCGCTGGTGGTGGAAGCCGCACGCGCGGCGATTCCGCCCGACGTGCTCGATCGCATGGCCGCCGGCCTGGGGCGGCAGGCGCGCGGCAGCGGCGGTGGGGCCGGGCGGCGCATGCGTTCGGCCCGGCGCGGCCGGCCTTTGGCCGCGCGTCCCGGTACGCCGGGCGGCGGGGTGCGGCTGGCCCTGGTCGACACGCTGCGCGCGGCGATCCCGTGGCAGCCGCTGCGACGCGACGATCCCGCGCCCGAAGGGGCGGGCCCGATCCGCTTTCGCCGCGATGACTTGCGCGTGCGCCGGTTTGAAGAACGCAGCATGACGGTGACGGTGTTCTGTGTGGATGCGTCCGGCTCCACCGCGATGTCGCGCCTGGCCGAGGCCAAGGGCGCGGCGGAGCTGATCCTGGCGCAGGCCTATGTCAAGCGGTCGGACGTGGCGGTGGTGGCCTTTCATGGCGAGGGGGCGGAACTGCTGCTGCCGCCGACCCGCTCGCTCACCCGCGCCAAGCGCGCGCTGGCGGCGCTGCCCGGCGGGGGCGGCACGCCGCTGGCCAGCGGCCTGGCCCTGGCGCGGCAGGTGGGCGATGCGGTGGGCGCGCGGGGGGCAACGCCGCTGCTGGTGTTCCTCACCGATGGCAGCGCCAACCTGGCCCTCGACGGCACGCGTGGCCGCGCGCGGGCGCAGGACGATGCCTTGTTCGCCGCGCGCGCGATCGCCACCGCGGGCCACGATGCGGTGGTGATCGACATTTCGGCGCGCCCCCGGCCCGAGGCGGCACGGCTGGCCGATGCCATGTGCGCGCGCTATCTGCCGCTGCCCTGCGCCGATGCGCGCGCGTTGCACGCCGCAGTGGCGGTGGCGGCGGCGGGGCCGGGGGCACGGGCATGAGCGGCGCGCCGCGCTGGGACGGGGAGGGGCGCTGCTGGCCGCACCACGCGGCCAGCCGCTTCGTCGCCACGCCGGGGCTGGTCTGGCACGTGCAAGTGATGGGGGCCGGCCCGGTGGTCTTGCTGATCCATGGCACGGGCGCGGCCACGCATAGCTGGCGCGGCGTGATGCCCGTGCTGGCGCGTGATTTCACCGTGGTCGCGCCCGATCTGCCGGGCCATGGCTTCACCCGTGGGCGCCCGGCGGGTGGCCTCACGCTGCCGGCCATGGCGCGCGCGCTGGCCGATCTGCTGCGCGCTTTGGACCTGGCGGCCGCGTTGGTGGCGGGGCATTCCGCCGGAGCGGCGATTGCCCTGCAATGGGCGCAGGACGCGGGCGGCGCACTGCCGGTGATCGGCTTCAACCCCGCGCTGATGCCGTTTCCGGGGCTGGCAGCGCAGCTGTTTCCTTCGCTGGCGCGGATGCTGTTCGTCAACCCGCTGGTGCCGCGCCTGCTGGCGGGCATCGCGCGCCTGCCCGGAGAGCCGGAGCGCTTCCTCAAGCGCGCCACGGGATCGACCATCGATGCGGGGGGCCTTGCCGCCTATCGCGCGCTGCTGGGCTGCCCGGCGCATTGCGCCGGGGCGATGGAAATGATGGCGAGCTGGGATCTGGACGCGCTGCGCCGCCGCCTGCCGGCCATGGCCATGCCGGTGCACCTGGTCCACGCGCGGGCAGACGTGGCCGTGCCGCTCCACACCGTGGAAGCCGCCGCCGCCCTGCTGCCCCACGCGCGCCTCACCGTGCTGCCCCACCTGGGTCACCTCGCCCACGAAGAACGCCCCGACCTTGCCGCGCAGACCATCGCGGCGCAGCTGCAGGAGAGCGTGGCATGACCGGCTGGATCGAAATCGTCTTCACCGCCGCCGTGGCGATTGGCTTTGGAGTCTATCAACTGTGGTCGGTGAACCGGGAGATCCGGCGCGACCGGGACAGGCGGGATCGGGGGGAGTAGCGGGCTTGCGAGGAGGGGGCGGGGTCAATAGCGCCCCCCTTCGCGCCCCCGCGTGGAACCGTTTTTGCAATCGGAGACGCGGAGGATGGGGTTGGTGACGCTCTGATTACGACCAGAGCCAAGAGAGGACTCAAAAACACTCACATTTCTCGCAGAAAACTGCTGTTTTGGAGGACGTCCAGAAGCGATACCCTCTTCGATACCCTGGAACTTATTATTGGACAGGTTCGAGTCCAAACGGCTGGGAATCGCTGATTTGCATCACCGTTTCGCAAAAGCTACCAAGCGGTGCGGCGTTCGGATGCATTGCACTTGCGCACCTCCTCGCGGTAGCTTTCCTTCAGGCGGCCGGTTGTGTGTAAACCACCTCGCCTTCAATGATCGTCATCAGTACCTTTGTGTCGTGGATCTGGGTGATGGGTACTGCGAAGATATCGCGGTCGACGACAACGAGGTCGGCACGCTTGCCGATCTCGATCGTTCCGCTGCGGTCGGCCGCGTTCATGTGCCGGGCGGAATTGATCGTGAACAGATCGAAGGCCTGCTGCAGGGTGATCGCCTCGGCGAGGCCAACCGGCTCGCCACTGCCGCCCGGGCCGCGCCGGGTGACCAGCGTCTCCATCGCCAGCCACGGATTGACCGAGGGCACGACATTCCAGTCCGATCCGGGGATGACGAATACCCCGGCGTCGAGTGCCTCTTTGACCGGGATCCAGCGCTTCATGCGCTCGGGGCCGACGGCTTGCTGCACGCCCCGCACGATTGGGGAATCGAACCAGATATAGGGCGAGAACTCCAGCGTGGCGCCGATATCGCGCGCGCGCACGAAATCGCCGGGAGTGACGAAGCTGTTGTGGGCGACGTCGTGCAGCAGGCCGGAGAAGCCGTTGGCCTTGCGCGCTGCGGCAATGGCCTCGAGGCTTTCGTGCACCGCCGCGTCGCCCGCGGCGTGCAGCTTCACGGTGAAGCCCATGGCATCGTAGCGGATGACGTCGCGGGCCAATTGGGCCGGGGGTATCATCAGCAAGCCGTTGGGCCGGTCGTCGTGCGGTACGCCGGGATCCTGCCGATAGGGATCGAGCATGGCGGCGGTGTGGCTGTCGTTGGGCACGCCGTCGGTCAGGATCTTGATGCACGTCGGTGCGAAACGCGCGCGGGCATAGACCTGGCGATACGTGATGACGTGCGGATCGGTGGAGATCAGGCAGCCGCGAACGAATGGCTTGAGCTTGCCGGCGTCGGCAAGGTCGGCATAGGCTTGGGCGACATCGGTGGTGACCAGCGCATCGTCGAAAGCGACGATGCCATACGACATCATCTTGTCGAGCGCCCACTGCAGGGCCCGGACATTGTCGGTCCGACTGGCGGCGGGGACTTTTTCGCGGGCAAGGAAGGCTGCGGCTTCGCGCAGGACGCCGGTGGGCTCGCCACGCGCGTCGCGATCGATCACCCCGCCTTTGGGGTCGGGCGTGTCGCGGTTAATTCCGGCCAGCCGCAGCGCCGCGCTGTTGACCCACGAGGCATGGATCGAGACATCGGTGAGGATGACCGGGTTGTTCGGGGCGATGGCGTCGAGCAGGGCCTTGTTCGGTGCTGCCCCCAGCGCAGCGGGTTCATAGGCCCGCCCCACGACCCATTCGCCCGGCTTCTTCGCCTTGACGCATGCGGCGGTCGTGGCGAGCAGGCGCTCCATCGTGCTGTCCGGCGCGATCTGGCACTGCATTTCGGCCGTGCCGGCGGACATCGGATGGACGTGCATGTCGTGCAGGCCGGGTAGGACGGTCTGGCCGTGCAGGTCGATCATCCGCGCGTTGGCGGCGGCACTGGCCTTGGCGCGTGCATCATCACCCAGCGCGACGATGGCACCGTGGCTAGACGCCACCGCGCTGGCCCAGCCCGAAGGCGTCAACACGTGGCCGTTATAGAGGACCAGGTCGGCAGGCGGCGGGGGCGCCACCACCCCGGCGGCGGCAAGCTGGGCGTAGGCGCTGCCGGCACCGGTGGCTGCGGCGGTGGCAAGAAGGGCCAGCACGGTTTTGACGAGAGGGTATCGCGACATGGCGCAAGTGTCCTTGAGACGAGGGGGTGCGGATCAGGCGACGGCGAGGTAATGCTTGACGAACAGGTCGGACTGCACATCCCACACGATCGCGGTGCCCTTCTCGACGAACCAGCCTTCGCCCGCGGTAAAAGTGCGGGTTTCGTCGGTGGCCTCGTTGGTCAGCGATACCGTGCCGGCGACCACGACGGCGTGTTCGTTGAACGGATAGGTCATCCGGAACCGGCTGCGGCTGACGCCGAAATACGCGGCGTGGAACGGTGCCTCCGGGGTTCCTGCAGTGATCTTGCCGAAGGCCGCGCCGTCGCCGGCGAGCAGTTCGGACCCGAGGTCGACCACCGTGCCCCAGGGGTCGAGGTCGGGGTGGGCATCGGTGGCAAAGGGGAACAGCGACATGGTAGAACTCTCCTGGAAAGGGCGGTTCAGCGGCGACCGTTGAAATAGCCAGCGAGCTGGTGCCAGGTCTTGGCGGCGCTCAGCAGCGCGGGGGCGAACTGATCCTTGCCGAGAATCGCGGCGTGGGGGATCGAGCGGATCAGGTCGTAGCGGGCCGAGCCTTCGCTCATGCCTTCGGCCAGCACCTTGCAGACGATGTGCGAGGGGGTCACGCCGAAGCCCGAATAGCCCTGGACGTAGAAGGCATTGGGACGGCCGGGCAAAGTGCCGATCTGGGGGAACAGGTTGGCGCTGCAGGCCATCGGCCCGCCCCAGGCAAAGTCAATCGCCGTGTCAGCCAGGAACGGGAAGATCTCCAACATCAGCTTGCGGTTCCACGCGGCGAAATCGCGCGGGACGTATTCCAGCCAGCGCGTCGCCGAGCCGAACAGCAGGCGGTTCTCGTTGGTCACGCGGAAATAGTTGATCACCGGGCTGATGTCGCTGAACGCGCCGCGGATCGGGCTGATGCGCTCGGCGATTTCCGGCGAAAGTTCCTGCGTGGCGACCTGGAACGAATAGGTGTTGATGGTCTTGGCGTGGATCGCCGGCTCCAGCTTGTCGAGGAAGCTGTCGCACGCCCACAGCACCTTGTTGGCGCGCACGGTGCCCTTGGGCGTGCGCACGGTAATGCGCGGGCCGTAATCGACCGACTGCACCGTGCTGTGCTCGTATATGCGTGCGCCGTGGCCCGCCAGTGCCTTGGCCTCGCCGAGCAGGAGGTTGAGCGAATGGACATGGCCACCGCCCATGTGCTTGATCACCGCGTCGTAGCGATCGGAGCCGATCACCGTGTGCACGTCGGTGCCTTGGAGCAGTTCGATGTCCTCGTCCGGTTCGGCTTCGACGAATTCGCTCAACCACTTGTGCAGAGTGCGGGTCTGGCGCGCATTGACCGAGAGGTAGCCATAGCCACGGCACAAGTCGGCATCGATGCCATAGCGTGCTATGCGCTCGCGGATCACCCCGGCGCCCAGCGTCGCGATGTGGAACAGCGTCTCCATGCCTTGCGGGCCGACATGGCGCGAGACCGCGTTGATGTCGTGGCCGATGCCAGCCATGACCTGCCCGCCGTTGCGGCCCGTGCCGCCATAGCCGAGCACCCTGGCCTCGAGCACGGCGATGTCGGTGATGCCCTTCTCGGCCAGTTCGAGCGCGGTGTTGATCCCCGAGAAGCCGCCGCCGATGACCACCACGTCGACGTCGAGATCTTCCTCGAGCATCGGGAACGATAGGTCGTACTTCTGGGTGGCCCGATAGTAGTTGGGCGCGTCGAGGCGCTTCCAGAGGTTGTCTGGCCCGGGGGCGTTGGCAAGTGGCAAGTTCATGCTTCGTCTCCAAGAAGTCGTAGGGCGGCATCCCGCCCTGGGCGAGCGCGCCGGCAGGCGTGGGCGCGCCATGCGCCAGCCAGTCCGATCAATGCGAGCACGGCCGGAAAGGAATGCAGGGCAGGGCTGTCACTGCCGGCGAGCAGGGGAAGGTTGGCAATCACGCAGGCAAGGCAGGCCGCGAGGCCGAGGCCGGCGAGGGCCGGGGAAACCAGTGCCACCCAGCGTGGGGGGCGGTCGGGCAGGTTCCGGAAGAAGCGTATGATCGCAACGCAGACTACCACCTGGATCGCCAGGATGCCCATGACCGCGAAGGCCGAGGCCCAGCCGAAGACCACCGCATAGGGATCCACCCGCAGCAATGCTGCGCCGCCAACGAGGGCGCTGGCCATGGCAGCCTGGACTTTGCCGGCGGCGATCGGCGCGCCGTGCGCCGGATCGACTCTGCTGAGTGCGCGTGACAATAGGCCGTCGCGGGCGAGTGCCAGCAGGTAGCGGTTGATGGAACTGTGCAGCGAAAGCGCGCAGGCGAACAGGCTGACGATCAGCAGGGCGCGCATGAGCGCGGTCGCCCACCCGCCGAGCACGTCTTCGGCGGCGCGGAAATAGAACCTGTCGAGCCCGCTGGCGGCGATCGCCGTCACCCGGTCGGGGCCGTAGTACTGGGTGATCGACCAGGTCGAAAAGGCATAGAAGACCATGATCCCCCCGACGGCGAGGTAGGTGGCGCGCGGGATGCTCGTCCTTGCCTCGCGCGCCTCTTCGGCGAACAGCGCGGTGGCCTCGAAGCCCATGAACGATCCGATCACGAAGACCATCGACACGCCCAGTCCCTTGCCCAGCACGATACCCGGCGCAAAGATGTCGAGGTTGACCCCGTGTGACCCGGCGTGCAGGAGGCTGCCGAGATCGAGCAGGAGCAGGATCGCGATCTCGGCTACCATGCAGACACCCAGGATGTTGCCGCTCAGCTCGACATGGCGGCGACCGACGAGCATCACCACGGCGACGATCGCCCCGGCCCAGGCCCACCATGGCAGCGTCAGGCCGAGTGGGCCTGCGACATCGCCGATGTAGACCCCGGCCAGCGCAAGTATCGACAACTGGATCGCTGAGTAGGTAGCGATGGAGACCATTGCGCCGGCTGCGCCCATACGCCCGCCAAGGCCCACTGTGATGTATTGGAAGAACCCGCCGGTCGAATGGATGCGGGTGCTCATTGCGGTGAAGCCCACCGAAAAGAGCAGGTATAGCAGGCCCGCAACAAGATAGGTCCCCGGTACCCCGGCGCCGTTGCCGAAGGCGAAGGCGGCGGGCGATGCGCCGACCACCGAGGTCAGCGGCGCCGCGGCGGCGACAACGAAGAAGACGATGTGGCCCACGCCGATCGAACCTGTCAGCCGGTCGTGGGGCGCGTCGTGCATCCTGGCTTGCGATCGTTCCATGCAGATGGTCCTTGATCCGTGTTTTCTGCGGTCGGTGGTCCGCTGTCCGGCCACGGGGGCCGGACGCGGCGTCAGAAGCGGTAGGACGCGGTCATGCCCCAGGTACGGGGACGGTTGGACATGGAACGGTATAGCGAGGAGCGTGTGTTGTCGCGCTGGCGGGCGATCCAAGCGTTTTCGTCGAGCAGGTTGTTGACGAACGCCGACACATCGATGCCATCGAGCCGCAGGCCCGTGCGCAGCGACAGCAGGTGCGTGGCGGGCACGTTGCCGATCGTGGGGTCGGCTGTGCCGTTGGCAGGATTGAGGCTGGGGGTGATCGCGGCCTGATGGCTCTTGAAGTTGTAGTCGAGACGCAGGTAGCCTTCGTGTCCGCCAAGCACACGGCGGGTGTATTCACTGTGCAGCGCCACGGTCCACGGCGGCGCCACCACGGCATCGCCGGCGCTCACCACCGCGCTGGTTGCGCTTGGGCCGGCGAACACGGTCTTCTGGAACGTGGCGTTGGTATAGCCGACCGCTGCCGAAACCAGCAGGTCCGGCGTTACGTTCACCTGCACGTCGAGATCGAAGCCACGACTGCGCACCGAGCCGAGGTTGCCGGTGAACTGGAAGCCACAGCTGTTGAGGAATACGTTCTGCTGGATGTTGTTCCAGTTGACCTGGTAGGCGCTGGCCGCCAGCTGGACTTTGCCGCCGAACGCCTTGTTCTTCGATCCGACTTCATAGCTCCACACCGAGTCCGAGTTGTAGAGCGCCGGACGGTCGGTCAGGCCCAGGCTGGCGAGGTTGCCGCTGCACGGTAGCCCGACCGCCGGATTGTAGCCACCGGGCCGAAAGCCCTTGGAGACGGTTGCATAGACGAGGTTGTTGCGGTCCGCCTGGTAATTCAAGCCGAATTTGGGCGTCAGCGGGTTCTCCTTCTGGACCCCGGAGTCGACGGTCTTCGGGCCGACCACGGGACCTTGCGCCATCGCCGAAATCTCAAACTTCGTGTGGCTGTAGCGCAGCCCGGCGGTGAAAGTGAGGCCTTCGATCAGGCGGTAGGTGGCTTCCCCGAAGACGGCGTACTGGGAATCGACCGAACGGGTTGCCTGGTCGTAGATCAGGCGACCATCGATCAGCGACTGGCCGAAGATCACGGTGTAGGGGACGCCAAATGCGCTCAGGATATAGGCCGGGAAGTAGGTGTCCGAGACTTGTTGCAGCGCAGTCTGCCGGTTGCGCGACCAGAAGCCGCCCACCACCCAGCGCAGCCGCGCGTCCGTATCGTTCGATTGCAGCCGCAACTCGCCGGTGTAGTTCTTCTGGCTGTTACGGTAATTGCTTTCGGCATGCTGCCCGGGAATGGTCGGCAGCGAAATGCCGGTAAACAGGCTCTGGTTGAAGGTCGTATAGTCGACCGTATTGCGGGTGCTGCGGTCGAAGTAGGAGGCATTGGCAACCAGGCGCACCGGCCCCATGTCGTAATCGACGTTGAGCGCGGGCAGGTAGAATTCGTCGTGGGAAGGCTCGGCGCCCGGCTGATCGTTGATGTAGCGGTGCGCACTGGGATCGGAGAGGGAATCCCAGTAGAACGACGATCCGTGCGAGTAGGTGTTCTGATAGAAGATTGAAGGCGTGATCGTCAGCGTCTCGATCGGTGCAAAGGCCAGGGCGAGGCGGCCGGCGTAGCTGCGCTCCCAGTTGTCGTTTTGGCTGACGGTCGCCTTGGTATCGAAGTTGCGCCGATCGACGTAGCCACCATTGCGGCGATAGTAGCCGCTGGCGCGAAAGGCGATCTTGTCGGCAACCAGCGGGCCGCCGAGCGCCGCTCCCGCCTCATAGGACGGGGCGCCGCTCTCGGTGAACGCCACCTCGCTGCGCAAATAGCCGCTTTGGCGCGTCATGTCGGGCTTGGGCGTGATGAAGCGCACCGTGCCGCCTTCCGATCCGGCGCCGAACAGTGTGCCTTGCGGGCCGCGCAAGACTTCGACCCGGTCGAGATCGAAGATGATCGGATAGGCATTGCCACCGCCATAGCCAAGCGAGCGGATCTGGATCGGGGTGTCGTCGATGTAGATTCCGGTCGTGGCCGCCCCGGCGGTGGAGCTGATGCCGCGGATGGCGATGTTCGTGGCGCGGCTGGTGGTCTGGAACACGAGGCCCGGAGTCTGTGCGACGATGCCGCCGACATCGCGAACGCCGGTCTTGTCGAGCGAGGCCTGGTTGTAGGCGCTGATGCTGATCGGAACGCGGCTGGCTACCTGCGCCGAACGCGTGGCGGTGACAACAATCTCGCCGTCGCTTTCCGAACCGGAGGGCTGGGACTGGTTTGCTCCGTCCGCAGTTTGCTGGGCAAAGGCTGGGCCAGACCACAGCGTGAGAGCAGATGTGCAAAAGAAGAAGATGCGCTTCATGGACGTTTCCCTCATGCTTGCAGTTTTTGTTTTCCTCCTGAACTGATTTTATCATGCCGGTTATTTTAGGTTGTCCGGCAGGAATTGCGCATCAAGCCTCCTTCGAGCCAGATCTTGCGCAAATTTTCGAGACATTATTTTCGAGAATTCATTTCTTCATTCTTGGTCCTGATGTGTTCAAGGTACATGGATCAGCGCCAATCCAGTTGTCAAAATACGCCAATATATTGACTAAATGCGCCAGTCGTCCTAGCTCAGCGATGAAAGCCGCGCGAAGCTAGGGATCCCGCAGCGCGCCGCTCCGGCCGCGAGGGAGCCAAAGAGCCGATGGCACGATCGTCCGAAGCAGAACCCCGGGTGCGGAGCAGCGTTCTCCATTCGGTCACTGCTGCCACACGCGACTGGGCCGTGGCGCAAGGCCGAGCGCCTGCCTCGACCCATGCGCCGGCATCCGATGATCTCTATGCCTGGATCCCGCTGCGCGATTACCTCGCTTTTTTCGAAGGCGCCGCCCAACGCCACGATGAGCCCAATCTTGGCCTCGAACTGTGCCGCCGCTTCCAACCCAGCGCGCTGGGGCCGCTGGGGGTGCTGTTCAGCACGGCATCGAGCATTGCCGATGGGTTTGCGCATCTGAGTGCTTTCCTCGGCGCGTGGCAGGAGGGCACCGACGCGATCTGCGAGCAGGACAAGGCTCTGTTCAGTTGGTCGTACCGGGTTCGCGCGCGCAATCTGCGCGGACTACGGCGGCAGGATGCGCTCTTTACCATCGGCGCCACGATCTGCTGGCTGCGCCTGCGGCTCGGGCCACACTGGCACCCCAGTGAAATCCATTTCGAAGATTCCGCGCCGGACGATGTCTCGCCGCTCCGCCAGTTCTTCAAGGCCCCGATCTATTTCGGGCAGGAGACCAACCGCATCCTGATCGACAATGACGACGCCGGCACGACCTTTCGCGATGCCGCGTCGGCGGTGTTCTTTCCGTTCATGCAACGCCATCTGAGCGACCTGATGGAAGATCGCGGATTGCCCGCGTTCCTCGTCGAGCGCGTGCAGGCCGCGGTCGCCGCACGCCTCGGTACTGAGCCTGTGACGCTGGCGACCATCGGCAAGGCAGTGGGGCTCGCGGAGAGAACGCTGCAGCGCAAACTGGCGCTCAGTGGCACCAGCCTACGCGCGATCGTTCGCGACGAGCGTGAGAGAAGGGCGCGTGAACTGTGCGCAAGGGGTCAGGTCCCGGTAGCCCGGCTTGCGGAGCAATTGGGATACGCAGAGGCATCGAGCGCTTGCCGGGGCATCAAGGCCTGGACGGGCGCGACGTCTGCGGAACTGGGCCGTAATCTGATGAACGGCGTGTCCGAGGTTTAGTTAGGTGTTTGGTCCCAGCATGTGATGGTGTAGATTTATCGCCATCGCAGCGAAGGGAACTATGGGCCAGATTCTTCACGACAGCGCCAAGACCACGCATGCCATTCGAGGCGAGCTACAGCGATCGCAAGCTTCGGTCGCGAGCCTCGCGAAGCGGTACGGGATCAACGAGAAAACAGTCTTGAAGTGGCGGCATCGACGGTCTGTGGAAGATATGCCGATGGGGCCGAAGGAACGCCGCAGCACGGTACTCTCGCCGATGGAAGAAGCCGCCATCGTGGCGCTGCGCGTGCAGGCCCGGCTGCCACTGGATGACGTCTTCGTCGCGCTGAAGGATGTGATCCCGCAGTTGACGCGTTCGTCCCTACATCGCTGTCTGCAGCGTCACGGCATCAGCCGCCTGCCCAAGGCCGACCGCGAGAAGCCCAAGAAGTTCAAAGGTTACGAGATCGGGTATTTCGACATCGCCGAGTTGCGATATGAGGGCGGGAAAGGCTTCCTCTTCGTTGCGGTCGACCGAACCTCGAAGCTGGTCTTCGCCCGTATCTTTCGCCGAGCGACCAAGCTGGCGGCTGCCGCGTTCCTCAAGGTGCTCATCAAGACAGTGCCTTATCCGATCCACACCATCCTGACCGACAACGGTGTGCAGTTCGTCGATCGGTACCAAGGCGTGTCGCACACGTGGATTGGCCACATTTTCGGTCGCTCCTGCCAAGACAACGGCATCGAGCATCGCCTCACCAAGCCGTATCACCCATAGATCAACGGCCAGGCCGAACGGATGGTCAGGACAATCAAGGAAGCGACCACCAAATCCTTCCATTTCGCATCGATCCAGGAACTGCGACGACACGTCGCCGACTGGCTGATTGCTTACAACTTCGCCAAGCAGCTCAAGGTACTCAAGTTCCGAACCCCCTAAGAAGCTGTCGAGGAACTCTGGAAATCAAAGCCTGACATCTTTATCGTCAAACCTGGCCATCACATGCTGGGACTAAACATGCTGCCGCCAGAATGACGTTGGATCGGCCAAGCGGTGAAACACAAGCCGTTGATGAGAGCGCCGCACGCAATACCCCAGCGCCACTGGCGCCCGTATACAGGATTTCTCGAGCAAATACTGGCAGTAGCGTGGTGGCGCCGCCAACCAAAACCGCGATCATGTCAAGCGAGATAGCGCCGAGAAGGACAGGATTGTGCCGGACGAAGCGCAGTCCTTCGCAGATTTGCTGCCACGATCCTGCCCGCACCGGAGAAAGGGCGCGGGGCTTGCGCCTAGCGAGACGATCAATGCCAACGCAAACACCAGTACCAGAACGTTGCACGCCACAGGCGACAGAGTGTAGAGCGAGCAGCCTAACACCGGCCCGGCGATGCCGCCACAGCGGCCGGCGAGCGTGGAAAAGGCCGCGGCCCGTGGCAGCACATCTTTAGGACCGTAACTGGGGCCGAGCGCGTTGATTGCAGGTAGATAATACGCCCGCGCGACACCCTGTACTGCGACATTCGCAAAAAATGTCCGCCAGCGAAATGCGACCGGTGGCCCCCAGCAGCGCTAGTGTACCGACCAGCCCAGTCTGGATGGCCAAGCAGATGCCGACGATGAACCGCCGATCATGGCGATCTGCAATCACGCCCGCGTGAAGAGAGAGGAATGCGATTGGCATGGACTGGACCAGCCCCACGGTGCCCAACTGAGCAGCCGCACCCTTCAGGCTCATATCGGCGCGGGCGATGGCGAAGACTTGCCATCCGATCGCCACGCTGGTGCTGTTTTGCGACAGCATGGACATGAACCGGGCAATCCAGAAGCTACGGTATTGCCTGAAGGCGAACGAATGCGATTTGCTCGTCACACGCGATCAATTCAAGGCCTGCATGGCAGGGGCAAACAGTTCATCGATGCTGAGCAAGCGCGGAATGATGTGTTGTTCGAAGGCCAACTGGATAGCCAGTTCTATTCCTGCGCGATTGGCCTCGAAGCCCATCGGCGGAAACGGAGCGGGGAGCCCTCCTTCGGTCAGATCGCGGCTTTCTCCGATCATGCGATAGAGGTCGCGAACCACCTCGGGCTGTTCGCGCGCAATGTCGGCATGCACGACAAACAGATGGTTGATCGGCACGATGCCGCTTTTCGCGTACCAAGTCTTGGCTGCGTTGTAGGGATCGGGCACGAGCCGCTCCACGCGCGGGTCCTTGGGCAGGTCTACGCCCTGCAGTGTCGCAACCAGTTCGCCATCGAGCATCATCTGGCCAATGTCCGACCCCTTGGGCAGGCGGATGCAGTTGGGCGGATCGGCATATTCCTCCAGGTGCCCTTCACCCACGGTCATGAACGTGACCTTGTCCAGATCGACGCCATGTTCGTGCTGCAACACGCCGCGCACCCACAGGCCGGTGGTTTGGGCATAGGTGCGCACACCCACCTTCTGCCCTTCGATGTCCTTGGGGGCAACGTGGCCCAACTCCTTGTTGTATCCGGCGCAGTGATGCTGGAATCGGCCAGAAATCGGCGCGGGAAGCGCAACCCACGGCTTGCCATAGACGCGCGCCTGCAGATAGGTGACGATTGCCAGTTCGCCGCAATCGTAGGCGCCGTGGCGGAGCATGTCCTTGAAACCGTTGTGCGCCCTGGCCGGGCCGCAAATGTCGAGGTGGAAGAGGTCCGACTTCACGCGTCCATCATGGATGGCTAGGGTTTGCGGGTAGGCTTCGATATTTGCCTTCAGGGTCAACATGAACTCGATCCTGTTCAGTATAGCTTGACTTCGATCAGCCGGGGGCCGGCTTCGCGATTGGCGTCGAGCAGGGCTTGGACAAAGTGTTCCGCAGTTTCGACCCGCACGCCCGGCACGCCCATCGACTGGCTCATGGCCAGCCAGTCGATCGTCGGTCGATCGATGTCGATCATGCCGAGCGCGCGTGCGCCAGGCGCAGCCCCGGCCCCCATGTTCGCGTATTCGGCCTTGAGGATGTTGTAGCTGTTGTTGGCGAACACCACGGTGGTGATGGGCAACTGCTCTCGCGCGTGGGTCCACAAGGCCTGGATCGTGTACATCGCGCTGCCATCACCCACGAGGCACAGCGTTCGGCGATCCGGGCAGGCCAGTGCGGTGCCCGTCGCCACCGGAAGGCTGTAGCCGATCGATCCCCCCAGGTTGTTGATCATGTCGTGCGGGGCCGCACCCAGGGTGTAGCTCATCGATTCACGGCCGCTGGTGAGCGATTCATCCACGACGATCCCGTTTTCCGGAATTCCGGCGCACAGCGCATGCGCAATGCTGATCGCGTCCAGCTTGCCGGTGGGCATGATGGCCTGCGCCGCGGACTGATACCGTAGGCTGGCACGCTCCACGCCCAGCGCTTCGACCAGCATTTCCAGCGCCAGGGTGCTGTCTTCGTCGGCGTCGGCGAGCGTGTGCACGACGGCGTCGGGTGCCTTCATCAGGCTGGGCCGGTCGGGATACGAGAAGAACGCCACCGGCTCGCGGGTTTCGAGCGTGATGATGTGCTTGATGTCCTTGAGGAATGCGAGCGCCTGCGGCACGGCATAGGGAATTCGCTCAAGCGGCACGCGCCCGGCCCCTCGTTCGATCCGGGCGGTGAAGAATTGCGAGCCCAGTCTGCATCCGGTTCCTGCCGCAATCTTGCCGGCCAGTTCGAGCGGCGCGGTGCGGGTGGCCTTGTTGGCAAGGATCAACATGGCCGGCTCGCCTGAACGCAAGGCCTTGGCGATCGCTTCGACCCTGGCCTGGTCAGGCGCCTTGCGCGCTGCTGCAGGGATGCTGGGGGCAGAACTGTTGCCGGCATCCTGCCACGCGGTGTCGCCCGGCAGGATGAGCGTGGCGATCTGGCCAGGATGCTCCGACGCCTTGGCAACGGCGGTGGCCGTGTCCCAGACGATGCTGGTCGAGCTTTCCGCGCGCCTCACCCAATGGCTTAGCGGGCGGGCAAGGCCTTCGATGTCGGACGTCAGCGGCGGGTCGTACTTCAGGTGCCTTGCCGAATGCTCGCCCACGATGTTGACCATCCCGCTGGCGGCGCGCTTGGCATTGTGGATGTTGGCCAGGCCATTGGCGAGGCCGGGACCGAGATGAAGCAACGTGGATGCCGGCTTGTCGCGCATCCGGTACCAGCCATCGGCGGCGCCGGTGCAGACCCCTTCGAACAGGCACAGGACCGACTTGATCCGGGGGTCGTCCAATGCCGCGAGAAAGTGCATTTCCGATGTGCCGGGATTGGCGAAGCAGATCTCGACGCCGGTTTCGGCGAGCGTTTTTACCAGAGCGTTGGCGCCATTCATGGTTCAATACCCCGCCAGTTCGCGGCCCTGGCCCACCACGCCATACGATCGCGAGGGCGCCGACATCAGGAAGCGGAATCCTTCCTGGATGAGCCGGTCGACGTTCTTGGCGCCAACGTGCGGATGCCCGACCACAACCTTGTGCTTGTGGCAGGTGGCCACGATCCGGGCCATGGCGTCCAGCACTTCGGGATGGTCGTATTGCCGCGGATATCCCAGCGCCTGCGAAAGGTCGCCTTCGCCGATCAGGCAGAAGCCGATCCCCGGCACATTGGCCAGGATATCGTCGAGGTTTTCGATCGCCTCGGGACTTTCGATCATCAGGCCGACCACGATCTCGCCATGCGGGGCGAGCGGCCAGACGTCTGCCTTGGTATAGTATTCCGTCTGCGAGACGCCCCAATAGCGCGCGGCCGTGGCCGGGCCGTCGCCGCGCAGTCCCTTGGGTTCGTAAAGCGCGGCGCCCTTGGGTCGGGCATAGCGGCACGATGCGACGACGTTATAGGCCTGTTCGGCGGTCCACACGTGCGGCACGATCACGCCATAAACGCCGCGATCCAGCACTTGCTTAGCCTGAAACTGGTTCATTTCCGCGCCATTGGCGGGAATGCGCGCGATCGGGGTAACCGAAGGAGCGACCGATCCGCTGGCGGCGATTGCCTTGCGGTTCAACATGTACTGCAGGCAGTCGCCCAAGGCGGCCACGTCGTAGGGGTTGTGCTCCATCTCGTAGACCACCCCATCATAGGGGGCGTCGGTAAGTTCGGTCGCGCTTTGCTTGTCGAGCTTGGCAAAGCAGGTGAACGCCGGCTTGCCTGCTTCAAAGGCGCGGATGATGCCGTTCAGGCGGATATCGCTCATCTCAGTGTCTTTCTTGTCTAGTTGGCCGCCCAGTACATGAAGCCCATGCCCTCGCCGGTGCCGGCGGCGGTGCGCCAGCACGGCACGTAGTCCACCAGCGTCATCTCGGCGCCGGTGTGCTGCAGGGCCATCATCACGGTGGAGTAGATCTTGATCTCGGACGTACCCGATTGGTAATAAGAGTCGGGAATGGCAGCGAGACCCTCGTAGTCGTATTCGCCCAGCATTTTGATGACCTTGCGGTCGAATTCCTCGTCATTGACGAAATGCGTGAGGCCTCCGCTGGCAATCACCGCCACCCGCACGTCGGCCGGCCAGGCGAGCAGGGCATCGCGCAGCACGCGGCCGAAATCGATGCAGCGCTGCATCGAAGGCTGGGTGGGCGGATAGAACAGGTTCATCAGTACCGGCACGTGGGGCGGTGGATTGTCCCCCATGATCTGGTGATAAACAAAACTGTAGGCATGGGGCACGACGGGATAGTCGGCCTTCTGCTTCATCTGGCGCTCCATCCAGACGTTTTCTGGCCAGGCGATCAGGTCGGTAAGGTCAAAGCCGTTGGCCTGGAACGCCTGGATCAGATAGGTCGCCAGCTCGGGATGGGCCTGGTGCACGACGTGGTGGTCCGGCGCATAGACCTTGCGCTGCGGCGGTCCGTTGTGCACGTCCTGGCCGGTGTAGACCGCGATCGAGGGCGACATGTCGGGCCAGATTTCCTTCTGGTCTTTGCCCAGAATGATTGCGACATCGACATCGGCGGCAACATAGGCTTCCCGCATCTTGTCCAAGGCCGCGCTGCATCGCGCGACGCGTGCGGTGCGTTCCTCGATCGTCAGGAATTGCGCGAAGGCGCCGCCGCGTTCCGCTTCAAGTTCGGGATACGTCCATGTACGGCCCCGATACCACAGCTCGGGATTGGCCATGTCACGCGGGGCATTGATCAGCCACTCGTCGGGGGTCTGCCCCAACATCCCCGAATGTGGCACTGCCATGCCGAATACGATCTGCGCCACGTTTATTCCCTCGCCCGGTCAATTGGATTGACCTCATTCATAAATCCGGCGCCTTGACGCGCCAATCCAAACAAGCGCAGCGGTGATTGCAACTGGTGCCCCATCGCTGCGTTGCGTTGGGCGTGCGTCAAGCGCGCGTGCTCAGGCCAGCCTTGGATAGAGCGCCAGGGCCGTGCGGCCGAAAATCCAGCTGCGATCCTCTGCGCTCAGCGTGGTCAGGCGGTCTTCGGCCGTTGCCCGTATCTCAGCCAGGCTCCCGGGCGAAGTTGGATAGTTCGAGCCCCACGCCAGGCGCGGCGCGCCAAACGTTTCGACCAGCTTGCCAAACCAGCTGGCGGGATCGGCCCTGCCCTTGACACTGTCGCCCATGATGCGCGGCGTCAGCTTGAGATAGATCGAGGGCAGGGCGGCAAGATCAAACAGCCCCTGCGCCGCGGCATAAGGTGGCCCGTCGGTCGGGTCGGGCCGCGCCAGGTGATCGAGGATGATCGGCACTTTTGGGAACCTGCGGGCAAGCGCGGCAACCTGCGGCAGTCCTATCGGCCCGGTCTGAATGCACATGGCCAACCCGAGATCGCCCATCAGCTCCCAAGCGGGATAGGCGGCTTCATCTTCCAGTTCGCTGGGATCGAAATCCTTGGTGCTGCCGCCGGTGAAAATGCGCAGTCCGCCAAGACCACGTTTCACCCAGTCTGCAATCACCGTGGTTGCGTCGGGCGCGCGAACGTCAACCGAACCAACCGCCAGCAAGCGTTCGGCATGGGCGTTGCAGGCATCGACCACATAGGCATTGTCGAACCCATAGGTCGTCGAACTGTGCACCACCGCCGCCTTGTCCACGCCGGCGGCATTCATCTGGGCAACGAGCGTTTCCACCGTCGAAGGCCGCTCCTGTGACCAGTCCGAGCGTTTGCCGAACAGCGGCGCGGGCGGATAGCGGCCGTCGTCATCGGAAATGACGTGGGGATGGATGTCGACGATCATGCTCAGAGCCCCTTCGCCTTGAGCTGCGCATCCAGCCGCGGGAAGACGCGACGGGCATTGCCTTCGAAAATCAATTGGCGGTCTGCGTCCGTCAGTGCCTCGCACGCATCGACATAGCGCTTGGTATCGTCGAAGTAGTGACCGGTATCAGGGTCCTTGCCGCGCACCGCACCGATCATTTCAGACCCGAACAGCACGTTGGCGGTGGGGATCACCTTGGTCAGCAGCTCGACGCCGGGATGATGATAGACGCAAGTGTCAAAGAAGATGTTGTCGAACAGCCCTTCCAATGGGCGCTGCGCCAGTTCCAGGCTCATCCCGCGATAGCGCCCCCAGTGATAGGGCACCGCCCCGCCGCCGTGCGGGATGATCAGCCGAAGCGTCGGGAAATCCTGGAAAAGGCTGGATTGCAGGATCTGCATGAAGACCGAGGTATCGGCATTGAGATAATGCGCGCCGGTGCCGTGGAAGTTGGGATTGCACGATGCCGCGACGTGGACCATTCCGGGCACGTCAAGTTCGCACATGGCCTCGAACAACGGATACCATTCGCGATCAGTGAAGGGCTTGCCGGTCCAATAGCCGCCGGTAGGGTCAGGGTTTATGTTGCAGCCGACAAAGCCCATTTCCTCTACGCAGCGGCGCAATTCGGGAATGGAATTGGCCGGTGGCGCGCCCGGTGATTGCGGCAACTGGCACACCGGCACGAAATTGTCCGGGTAGAGTTCGCACACGCGCTTGACGTTGTTGTTGGACACTTCGGCCCAGACCAGGCTGGTCTGCTCGTTGCCCAGATGGTGGCTCATTAAACCGGCAATGGGCGAAAACAGCGTGAGATCGCCCTCGCGCTCCTGCTGCAGGCGCAACTGGCCGCTGCCCACGCCTTGGCGGATCTCGTCATCGGTGATGATCGCGTCCTTGGGGGCGGGCGCATTGGCCGGATCGTTGGCGGCGTCGACCTGCCGGGTGCGCCATTCGCGAAAGCGCTGGGGAACGGTGGTGAAGTGACCGTGGCAATCGATAATCATGATGGTTTCTCAAATCTTGGAAGGATCGACAAACAGCTCATCGATGGTCATGCGTTTGGGCGTCAGGCGCTGGTCCCACGCGGTTTTCTCAAGCGCCACGATCGTGGGACGATTGGCCTCGATGCCGTAGGGCAGCGGGTCTGCACCCACGATCTGGCTCAATTGCGCATATTTCCTGGCCGCTTCGCCCTGGGCAGTGCCGGCCTGCAACCGGGCCACCCATTCATCCTTGGCGCGGGTGAAGGCATCGTTGATAGAGCGCGCGATCCACGGATGGGCTTCGAGCACGCTGTCCTTGACCACGATGGTGCCATGCATCGGATAGATGCCGGTGCGGCCGAAATATTCGGCCTCGAGTTCCTCGGCATCGGGGAACAGGTCGGGGTAATCGGCATCCACCTCTTGCCAGCGACCGGTGGGGGCACCGGTGCGGCCAATGCCGGCCGCTGCGGCAAACCCGGCCACGATATCGCCGCGCGCCATCATGTCTGCCAGGGAATCGCCTGCTGCCACATGGCTGACGTTGCCGGGCAGCTTCATTTGCTGAACGTGTTCTTCATCATCGACGAACCAATGGATCTTATCATTGTCGACACCGAATTCGTCGATCAGCACCTGCCGCGTCCACACGCCGGTGGTAACCGAATAGGCGCGCACGCCGGCGCGCTTGCCTTCCAGGTCCTTGGGATGCGCGATCCCCGCATCGGGGCGGACGAGCAGGCCCGAATGGTGAAACCGCCGGGTGACGAAAATGGGCAGCGCCTTGAACGGGCGACCATGGGCGCGGGCAATGATGTAGGTGGTCGGTGCGATTTCGCAGACGTCGAATTCGACATCGCGGACCATCCGCCGAAACGCGCCGATCTGCGGCTTTACCGTGACGATTTCAGCGTCGACGCCTTCGATCTCGATCGCACCGGTGCGGATCGCCGATGTATGCGGATGTTCTGCAACCGCGATCTTCAATGGCACTCTTGCAGGCACGGGTTGCTCCCCTCGTTTCCAAAATCTGATTGTCAAAAACCTTGAGCCAAGAACCATGGGGAGCCTGGTTCAGCAATCGGCGCGATGCTAATCCTGCCGGGCGCGATGCAATATCTATCGCTGGCCACGCGTTGTTGGCGGCCTGTTGTACAGGACGTGGTCGGCGATCTCCGGCGGCAGAAGGCAGTCTAGAACGTCTTGGAAACATGGTGGGCGCAGAAAGCGCGTGATTGCAAGGCTGCCGACAGAGGTTGATCGTCCGTCGCTGGTCGCAGGGAACGGTTCGCCGTGGACCATGGCGGCGATGGCATCGAGTTGAGCCGCGATCGCTTTGATGAATGCCGCACGCTTGGTAGATATGATTGCGCGAAACGGCGCAAATGCCGCATCCGCCACAGCACATGTGCGTTCGACATCTCCAGGCGACGCGCTGGAAAAGCGCGGTGACAGCGGCGCATGTGACGCGGGATTTAGTGCGAAAATCCGTTTCCGGTGCCAAGCAACGATGTCTGTCCAATCAGTAATTTGCCCCGCACTTCCATCGGCCCATTCCCTGGTCCAAGAGCGGTTTGATATCCATGTGGTGGCAGTCATTCAGGCCAATTTTGCGCTCTACGTGATAAGTTTTCGGTTTTTTCTACTCGCGCGAAGCACCGGAATTTGCGACTTAATCATCTGGGAAGAGCTAAAATCGGCTAATTGATTCTGGTTTTCGGGCGGGAGAACGCGGGTGGATTTCGACGCAGTCGTTGCGGCGATCAGCTTTCAACAGCTGCGCCTGTTCGAAAGTGTTGGCCGGCTGGAATCAGTGCGCCGAGGGTCGGAAGAATGCAACCTGTCACAGCCCGCCGTAACCCAGGCATTGTCGAAGCTGGAGCACTTGATTGGTTTCACCTTACTGGAGCGAAGGGCAAGCGGCAGCTACCTGACAGAAATCGGATCTCTGTTACACGTGCGAACGCAGCGCATGTTCGCCCAGCTGGAGGCGGCGGTCCTGGCAGTTGGTGCAACCGCGCAGCATGAGCAAGCTATTGCAGTGGTTCACCGTCTTTCACGCTCCCAAGCCCGCACGCTGATCGCCATCATCGAACATGGCGCACTGGCTGATGCCGCCGCGGCACTGGGGCTTACAGATGCGTCGCTACAGCGATCGTCACGGGATCTTGAAGGCAATATCGGGCGCCCCTTGTTCTATCGATCGGCAGTCGGCTTGACCGTCAGGCCCGAGGGGGTCCTATTCGGAAACAGACTGAAGCTTGCTATGCAGGAAGTGGAACTCGGCATTAGCGAAATTAAAGCTTCGGCTGGCGGCAAGCAACGCCACTTGGTCATCGGAGCCCTCCCATTTGGTGGAGTTCTACTGCTTTCCGATGTCCTGAACGACTTCTTGGCCCGGCACCCGGAAGCAGAAATTCGTGTGGTCAGCGATAGCACGCCAGAAATGATCCGGCGCTTGCGCGCAGGCGACGTAGACCTACTACTGGGCATCGTCCAAGACGAAGCTGCCGACGATCTGCGAAACGAACGCCTATCCGCAACGCCGTTCTGCATCGCGGCCCGAAAGGATCATCCTCTTGCCGGTCAGCGAAACATACAATTGGCTGATCTGGCCGCGTATGACTGGATCGTCGGCACTGAGGGTTCCACCCGACGTTCATGCTTCAAATCCCTGTTCAAGGGGCCACATTGTCCAAAAGCATCGCTTGCGACCTCGTCGCTTACCATCGTCCGCAACCTGCTGACGGTTAGCAATCGCCTGACGATCATCACCTCGTTCGAACTGGCTTCCGAAAGCGATCAACTGGTCGCCTTGCCCTACGCGCTCGACGGAGGCTGTCCTTTCATCGGAGTGACCATGCGTGCGGACTGGTTGCCGACGAGGCTGCAAAACGAATTTCTGCGCGCCCTGGTGGCGGCATCCGCAGGTAGGGTGGACTTTTAGCAGACCGACCCACGGATTTATCAACTGCGCCTCGGTTCGAATTGGGTCTTTGACGGCGGATGTGCTTTTTCTCCTCCAGCAGGAGATGGAACAATGTCGTTGAAGGCCGATTTTACGCAGGGCTTTGTCCGCAACCAGTGGTATGCTGCTGGCTGGGCGAGTGAAGTTTGCGATCGCCCCGTGGCCCGCCGTATTCTCAACGAGCCGGTCGTCTTGTTTCGCGCGTCCGATGGCAAGGTGGGAGCGCTCGAGGATCAATGCCCGCATCGCCTCGCGCCGCTTTCGCTGGGCGAATGCGTCGATGGCGGGTTGCGCTGCGGCTATCACGGCATGGTATTCGGTCGTGACGGCGTCTGCGTTTCCATCCCGGCGCAGGATGTGATCCCGCCCACGGCGCGAGCCCGCGCTTATCCGGTGATCGAACGATATGGCCTGATATGGCTATGGCCCGGACACAAGCCGGCCGATCAATCGCTGGTGCCGCACGTGCCCGCCTATGGCATGCAAGGGTGGGAAGTGCTGGAGAACGGCTACCAGCATCACGGCGCCAACTATCGGATCGAGATCGAAAACCTGATGGATCCGGCGCACACAACTTATCTTCATAAAGAGACGATTGGCAATCCGGCTGCCAAAAACGTCCCGGTGTCGGTTGCCAAAAGCGACCATGGGCTGAAGGCCTATCGCTGGATCGAAAACATTCCGCCAACGCCACTCGACCGCGCAAGCCGTGACTTTGGTGAGGGGCGGGTTGATCGACAGATCGCCTTTCACTTTGCTCTGCCGGCCACAAGTTTTGTCGATATCGCGGTAATTCCGGCGGGTAGCGACCGCAGCGAAGCCTGTCTGAGTGCTGGCGTCCGCACTTACAGCTACAAGTTTTTGACGCCGGAAACGCAGTCAACGACGCATTTCTTCTGGTTACACATTCGCAACTTCAGAGTTGGCGACGCCGCGTTCAACGCGAGTTTGCGCGCCAGCCTGGAAAAGACCTTTCAGGAAGACAACGTCATGGCCAGTGCCATCCAGCAGGAGCAGGAGCGCACCGGTTTGCGGCAGAAAACCGCGCTGGCAATCGACCGTGCACCGATGATGGCGCTCAAGATGATCGACCAGATGGCCCGGTCAGAATCAGCCGGCGATTGATACTGATGGCATCCAGATAGGATTGCCGCCGCGCTGATTGTGGTCACTCCCGCCGGGCTTAAGCGTAGCCGGTGAGGAGAAGGATATGAACGAAGCGACTGCCGAGCGCAGCACGTGGACCATGCCGCTGTGTTTTCTGGTCACGGTCCTTGAAGGCTATGACCTCCAGATCATTTCATCGGCAGGTCCGGTCTTGCAAAACGTGATGAACCTTTCACAGGCGCAGATCGGCGTTTTTCTGAGCGCCACGCTGATCGGCCTTGGCATTGGTGCAGTGATCGGCGGCTGGGCTGCTGACTGGGCAGGCCGCAAGCCTGTCGTGATTGCTTCGATCGTGGCGCTAGGGCTGTTCACGTTCGGTACTGCACTGTCCACGTCGTACGAGATGGTGGTGCTGACGCGCATATTGGCCGGCGTCGGCCTGGGCGGCGCGATGCCAACGCTGATCGCAACGATGGCGGAGACCAGCGCAGCCGCACGGACAACCAGTGCGGTCACCACAGTGATCGTCGGACAGCCCTTGGGCGGTATTCTGTCGGGGATCGTCGGGCGCACGCTCGTCGTCAATTATGGATGGCAAAGCCTGTTCACGGTGGGTGGTATCTTGACCGTTCTGACCATTCCACTGTTGATCCGCTATCTTCCAGAAACCCTGACGAAGGGCAGGCATCGCAACGGCGCCAAGCTGGCGTCCTGGCAGGCGTTGTTCGGCGGCGGCCGGGCCGGATCAACGGTGTTGCTATGGATTGCTTTCATCTTGACGCTTGCGTTGCTGTCTGTGCTGCTTGGCTGGACACCGCTTCTGGTCAGGGGAATGGGATACCCGGTACGCTTGGGGATTGACGCGATCATTGCGATCAACCTGGGCGGCGTTGCCGGGGGATTGTGTGCCAGCCGGATGATCGACAGGCTGGGCGTGCGCGGGCCGATGCTCGTGCTGTACGCGCTGATCGTCGTGGGTCTGATCGTGCTGTCCCAAGCCAAGTCCCCGTCTGGGGTGATGGTGGCGGCGTTTCTGGTTGGCATCGGAACGCTGGGCGGGCAGTTTACGTTGTACGGCATCGCTCCAAGGCTCTATCCGCGTGCCGGCCGTGGCGCTGGTGTTGGCACGGCCGTTGCGCTGGGGCGCTTCGGTTCAGTTTTCGCACCGGTCATCGTCGGGTTGGCACTTGGCCAGGGGGCGGGGGCAGCCTCGGCCATTGTCACCATGATCCCCGTTGCAGTCATTGCCGGGCTGGCGCTTTACGGATTGAGCATCGTGGGCGCCGGTGCACTTGGCCGCCAAGAGGCGGAAGATGGCTGAGCCGCTTCCGCCTCGATACCTCGTTAGATCTTCGTTGGATCGATTTCCTGGTTGCGTCCCTCGGTCAAGTACGGGAACCGTGCGACCGTTGCGCGGATCGGTTCGATCCGTTTGCCGAAATCACCCCAATGAACCAAAACCTGGTTGCCGATCACCGCTTGGTCGCGGTCGATGGTCGCGTGCGATATCACTTTGCGAAAATGATAGCTGTAGACTGTGCCCGAGGAGACGCCCACCCGCCGATCACCGGCCATGACGTGATCGGCGTGGCCGCATACGCCGCGATTTGCCGGGGACACAGGAATCTCGAGGAATTTGCATGGCTCGCCTTCGGCCAGGTATGACCGATAGATATTGGCAACATCTTCGGCGTTCCATTCCAGGGTAACCACCGTCCGCGTGGAATCGGCAAACTGGGCGCAAAGCGCTGCGCGGCCGGTGAAATCATGATCGAATTGCACGGAGCCCTGCCAGCCGACATCGGTTGGCGTGCGGCAGCGTGCGCGCCAGTCCGCCGGATCGATGCTGCCGGCCATAATCGGATCGGGGAAGGCGAACGGCATGTGAGCCATGAACTGCTGCCATCCCTGATTCCAGTGCATTGATGACGAGAACGTCCAGAACTGTTGCGGAAAGCCCCCTTCGACGTGATTTACCTGAAACGTTTGCCACCCCAGCGGCTCAATGCCGTGCGGCTCTCCGGCACGCAGGATGGCGTCATAGATTTCCGGTCCATGGGCAAATGGGCCGTGAACCTCGAAAGCGAGCGTGCCGGCCATGCCAAGGCGCATGATTTGGACGCTGTGACCGGCGATCCGTACCTGCCGATATCGCAGAAACCCGATGTCTCGAAGCGATTCACCGGCGGCAGCCTCTAGCGTGGCAAGCGAGGTCGGACCAGCAACCTGGAATAGGAAATCGTCGCTGATGATCTGTTCGACATCTCCGGAAAACTGGCTGAACCGGTAGGGAGCCCACAAACCCGCCACGTAAAGACAGAAATCGTCCGACGCGCGCCGTTGCAACACACCGTGGCCAGCGATCAATCCATCTTCGTCGCACGCCACCGCGTGCTTTGCGCGGCCGACCTGGAACCGAGAGAAATTGTTGACGAACGTTTCCGCCAGAAAGCGCTCTGCGTCGGGCCCGCGATAGGTGATTTGGCCCATCCCGGAAAGGCCAGCATGAATGTAGCAGGTCCGCTTCCAGGACAGGCTTTCCACTTGCCAGCCGTTGTATTCCCATTGACGGATGTACCCGCCGAACAAGCTAAATAGGCCATATTGCGGGTAATAGGGAACGGCCGCCGGCCGGTTGAACGGTGATGCCTGGGGTGCGAGCATGGCAGATTTCCTGTTAGCGAAGGATAAAAGATAAAGTCCGTTTCAAGGCACGCCGCAAAGGCAGGGCTTGAAACGGACCTGTTCAGGGTACGCCAAAATTGGCGATCAGATCGGCATGCGGATCAGAACTTGGTGCCGATCGTCAAGCCATAGGTCCGGGGAGGTGCAGCCCCGCGGCTGTCACCCGTATCCAGCGCGTTCTGTTGCAGAGTGTAAAAAGTGTTCGACAGGTTTTTGCCCCATGCCTTGATGAAAAAAGCATCACCACGCGGCCGCCAGGTGATGTTGGCATCCAACAGAGTATAGGCGGGCTGACGCAGGCGGTTTTGCGGATCATCGAAATATCCACCGTTGTAGTAGACGATGCCGTTCAAATTCACCGTCCCGGCGCCGATATGGATCGTGTAATCAACACTGCTGTTGAGCACGAGTTCGGGGGTGTTCTGCAAGCGATTGTGCGAGGCGTCGCACGGTGCGAACACCGTTCCATTGTAGTTCGTGCCGGGAACGCACTGGATCACGGAATTGCCACCCAGCGCAGTGAAAAACGGGTTGGCGTTGCTGAAGGCGTTGGGGATGGGAACCGACCAGAATGGCGTGTTGAAACCCGACTTGTAGCGTGCATGCAATGCCGCCACGCCTGCATTGAAAATAAGGTTGGGGGTAATTCTCGCTACCAGATCGGCATCCAGGCCATAGTTGATAGAGCCGGGTGCGTCGTAAACATAAAGCACACCTTGGATGATCTGATTGGCCTGGATATTGCGGTAGTTGTAATAGAAGCCGGACACGTTGAGGCGAACTTTGTGGTCAAACAGATCTGCCTTGAAACCGGCCTCAAATGCATCAACGGTTTCAGGTAGCAAAACCTGGATCGGGAAGCTGTCGGGCTGGAAGGATCCGCTCTTGAAGCCACGGTTATAGGAAGCATAGCCCATAATACTGTCGGAAAAGCGGTGGTCGAGCGACAGTCGCCAAGTAAGCTTGGGAAATGTCTTCGCCGCAGCTTGCGCAGCGGGTGTAACCACTGTGTTCGTGCCCGAAAAGGGGATCGTGGTGATAACCTGGCCTTCGTTCATTTTGCGATGATCGCTGGTATAGCGCAGGCCGACGGTCACGTTGGTGGAAGGACCAATCGCATAAGTACCCTGCGCGAAGGCGGCGTAGGAATGCAGCGACTGGTCAACCGTTTGGGTGACAATCTGATTGGTGCAGGCGAATCCGCACAGGAGAGGGCCCTGGGTCTGGATCGGATCATATTTGCCGTCTGACCACATCAAAAAGCCGCCAAGCACCCAGTTGAAACGTTTCTTTCCACGCGACACCAGCTGCAATTCATTGGTAAATTGTTCATCGACCTGAACCTCGCTGAAATTCAGCAAATTGACCGGCGTTTCATCAGGATCAAATGCCGTGAACAGCCGTGATTTGCGCCAGGCAGCAATATTGACCAACTCGACATCGGCGAAATCGTGCGTGATGTTGACCGATCCACCGCCCTGGTGAACCCGTAATTGTGGATCGTGCTGTGTGTAGATGTCGTACGGGCCGCCTGGCATCGTGGTGCCTAGGATGGTCAAGCCCTGATAAAGCCGGAACGTTGGGTCCGTTGCAATGTTCGACGAATAGTCACCAGATGCCGTTATGATCGAATTGCCGTCATCGGACGTGTAGCGGAGCTTCCCCCGGAAAGCGAAATTCGTGCCTTTTTGCACGTCGTTTCCAGTAAAAAGATTCTTTCCGAAGCCCTTGCCCTGGGTGTTGTAAACGCCGGCCAAGCTGGCACTCAGGCCCTGCGCTAGACCGCCAGTAAGGTAGCCCGATCCACCCCAGCTTTGATAATTGCCATAATAGGCCTGCATGGAACCGTGAAAATCGTCACTTGGCGCAAGCGACGTTACTTGGATAACGCCGCCCGTGGCGTTTCGGCCAAACAGCGTGCCTTGCGGACCCTTGAGGACGTCGATCTGCTGCACATCCTGCAGCGAGAAGATCGCGCCGGTCGACGCGCCGATATAAACGCCGTCGACATAAGTCGCCACCGGGTTTTCAATGCCCGGGCCGGTGGCGTTGGTGCCGATGCCGCGAATACGCGGTTGGCCAAATCCGCCGAGATTGGTGTTGAAATTGAGCGCGGGTGACAGCTCTTTCAGCTCTGTAGAGGTTGTGATACCTGAGGCAGAGAGTTGCTTGATGCCGATCGAATTGATGGCGATGGGCACATTCTGCGCGGATTCCGAACGCTTCTGCGCCGTCACAACAATTTCGCTGAGTGCGCCGTTGGCCGGATCGGCCGTTTGCGCTGCCGCAGAAGTTGCGGCGGCCACTGCGGCGAATGCGGTCGCCGTCCATGCCGATGCGTGGAAAAGTGCGTTTTTACTCAACGGCCGTCTCCCAATGGCTCTCCTGCCTTCTTGTCGGCAGGCTTATGCAGTTTGTTGAGCCTTCCATGGCCTTTTGCGGCCGCGCCATCCAGACACTCGAACCAATAGAGTTCACCACGAGCGCAAATTGAATATCCCAGCATAATCGCTTCGGCCGATATCCGCAGCCGATAGCCCCAAGTCGGCAGAGACGGCATGGGCATAAAATTTATAATGATCGTGACAACAGCATGGGCGCGGTGCATGTGCGCAGGCTTGCGCAATGAGGCCATCCCAAAGCGGTCTATCCCGTGCCATACTGCAAGACGGTCGAGCGCGCCTAACCCATAATCGCATATGTGGTGCCGATATGGAGTAAAGCACCATGAAGGCGGCGATTCAAAACTATCACGCTCGAATGCAGCGGATTCTAGAATATATCGACCAGCACCTCAATAGGGATCTCAATCTTGATGTTCTGAACAGTGTTGCAGAATTCTCGAAGTTTCATTTCAACCGGCAGTTCTAGGCAACCTTGGGTCTGTCCGTACATCGCTATGTTCAACTTGTTCGCATGAAGCTGGCTTCATATCAGTTGGCTTATAGTGACGGCCAATGCGTCACGGACATAGCGATGGATGCTGGTTACGATGCGCCAGATGCCTTCAACCGCGCCTTTCGGCAACGGTTTGGGCAATCGCCATCGTTGTTTCGGAAATGTCCCGATTGGGAGCCATGGCTTGCCGTTGTTGGCATTCTCGGCAATGCACGGAGCAAGTTTATGCAAAAAGCCTTCACGCCTCACGACATAACGATCCGGGAGGCGGTCTCTACCCCCGTGGCGATCATGGAGCACCGGGGCGATCCAGCGATGATCGGCGCGACGATACAGCGTTTCATCGCGTGGGGCAAAGCGACCGGCGCTTGACCCTAAACAAAAGCCCGACCTTCAACATCTTCCGTTCCGATCCGGATACCACTCCTCGATCCGAGTACCCGATGGACTTGTGCGTAGGCATCGACCGGTCGATCGAGTGAGGCGATGGGCCGATCAAGGCTGGCATGATCCCCGGAGGCCGTTGGGCTGTACCGCGCGTTGTCAGCAACACCGACAATCTGGAGCCTGCCGCGCTGTACTTATACCGCGAGTGGCTTCCAGGCAGCGGCGAAGAACACGCGACTTCCCAATCCATCGCCAGCGGTTGAGCTTCTTGCCGGAAACGCCCGATTATCAGGCAGTGGCCGACCTGTTCCTGCCCCTGAAATAGGAGGTACGGCGTCAACAGATCCTGCCCGATCGCCAAGGCAAAATCAAACCAAGACATCACCAAGAGGCCAAGGGATGTGTGCCGGCACCATTTGGGGCGGTCTATGCCCGTGTAGATCTAGATCCATGATGACGTTTGGTTGAAACGCCATCATGATCTAGATGTTTGCTATCGCGCGATTTTTTTATGAAAATCGTTTCCCAATTCTGTCATCGCACGCTAGACCTGCCAAGCGACCGGACGAACGCCGAATGGGCAGTTCTGGAACCGCTTATCCGCCACCGTCCCATGTCGGCACGCCGCGATGATGCCACCAACGCATTGGCTGCTGGGCAAGAAGCTGGTCGAGCCACTCAAAGGCTGGAACGATCGAATTCTTGCCACGGCGTCATAGGAATTCGTTGGGAATGTAGCAAGGCATTGAATCTTCCCAGAGGCTGTCGGTCACCAGACGCTTGTTCGCACCATCGGCGTCCATCACCATGATCTGGCCGTAGGGCTGGAAGGTGAAATCATAGATGGCTGCTTCATCGCGGAAACCGTAGAGCCCGGTCGAATAGCCGATCCGTCCATCATACATCCACACGCCGTGCCCGTCGCTGGCCCGCGTTTCGGTTAGTTGTTGGAAATCCGAACCATCCGGACGGATGGTGCAAACATGGTAATGCGCGGGTCCGAATTGCCGGGTAAAGACGATGCGTTCCCCATCGGGGGACCAACTGGGCATATTGTCGATCGCGGTGGTCAGGACACGAATTTCCCGGGTTTCCACATCAATGATCCGCAGGCCCCAGTCGTCTTTTTCCCACTGGCGAAATACGAGAAAGCGGCCATCGGCGGAATAGCTGGGGAAACCGACGTGGGTTGTTCCATCGGTCAGGGCTTCTGCGAATGAGCCATCGGATCGGGCGCGCATGATTTTCGATTTGCCCGTGGAGCGCGCGTCGAACCAAGGCCCGATGCCAAACGCGATCCATTCGCCGTCGGGCGACCAAGCCGGTTGGAACGCCCCGGCAAGGCCCTTCTTGTTCTGGAGTGGGTCAAGCCCTGCCTTGGAGGCATCGAACACGGTAAACTTTTCGCTGCCATCGGGTTTGCATGTCACGATCGACGAGCAACCCTGCTGCTTCTCGGTGATTGCCACGCGCCCTTGGCGCGATAGCACGGGATAGACATCAGAGTGACGGTAATCCCAATCCTTGTCCCAGCTTACAAGCATGTCGCCCTGCCCGCGGAATTTGAAGTCGACCTTTTCGTACACCACTTTCGTTCCGTCTGCTGACCAGCACGGCGAGCGCAACTGGCGCAAGATCGGCTTGCGTCCATCGGTGCAATACAAGCCGGTTGGAACGTCGGCCTGGATCCAGGCCTGGTCGGTGCCTCGCATGTTGCCGGGCGCACCGCCGCCCGCCTTGATGTAATAGAACACATCCTTGCCGTTGGGGTGGAATTGTGGGCACAGCTTGAGGTCGGGGCCGTCGGTATGCTGAATCCTGCCAAGTCCGGTGGCAACATCGACAGAGACGATTTCCGATTTTACCCGGCCGATCCATTCAGGACGTCGCGAGCCCCAGGTATGTTCGCGATGCATTGAATAGAACACCAGGCGCCGGCCATCCGGCGACCACTTTGGCGAGCCATAAGTCCAGTCTTTTTCGCCGATTACTTTGCGAATTTCACTACCATCGGCTCTCATTACATAGATCGCCAGCTCTTGGGTGTGTTCCCAGCCATGGCCGTCGCTATGCCCATACCAGTCGGTGTCGCGATCAGACGCGAAGGCGATCCATTCCCCGTCAGGCGACCACGCTGGGCGAAAGCTGCCTTCGGGGCTGTCGTGCAGGCTGGACGCTGTCTTGGCTTCGCCAAATGTCAGTTGCCGGCGATCGCCAGTAGCAAAATCGACCACCCAGATATTGGCGACAAAGCCGTTAGCGGTGGAGACATAAGCGCCTTTCGTGCCGTCAGGCGACATCACCAGCACGTCTTCGACTGATGGTGTCGCGACAACGGTTTGCAAGTCGCTGCCATCGATGCGGCACCGGAAAACGTCGGCATTGCCGTCGCCGTTGCGCTCCGAAGTAAATGTGATCCATTCGCCGTCTGGTGAAATTGAACCATGATATTCGAACTTCGGTTCTGTCAGCAGCGGCTGTTCTGTGCCGGTGAGGGCATCGGCGATCCACAACGACGCTTTGGAAGGGCCAATGCGGTTCATCAGGAACACGCCCTTTTTCGATGATCCGGTCATGATTTTCTCCTGGAAAGATAGGCTGATGCGGCGCAATCACCGTCGCTTGCGGACGACACGTTGCAGAAGCGCAATTCTGCTGCGAGCAAGCTGCAGAGTACGAAAAGCGAATGCCAACGCGATTTCTGTACGCCTTAAACATATCTAAGATATATCGTCGCCGTGCCATGTCAAGATCATTCGCGTGGCACGCAGAAGGCGATGTTGGTGGGGGTCGGGATGGACAAGGCGGGCCCGTCTGCCCGGGTTAGTGCACCGTCGCGCGGCGATCGACGAAATGCGGCAACCGCATTCGAACCCTGATTGGCAACGAGCAACCAACGCTCATCGCGGGACATCGCGATGCCCCAGGGGCGATTGCCACCGCTACCTATGCTGCCCGTCAGCGATGGCATCGCCGAAACAGGATCAATTGCGAACGTGCAGATCGTGGCGCTGCGTCGATTTGAGACATAGAGATGCCGTCCGTCGCGCGATATTGCGAGTGCTGCGGCGCTGGGGGCGCCATCGGCTTCAGTTCGATCAAGCGGCATGCGGCCGATGATTTCCGGTTCGCCAGTTTCCTTATCCCAATCGAGCACGAACAATTCGGCCGATAGCTCGCTGAGTAGGTAGGCCCTCGCTCCATCCGGACCAAACGCCACCAGACGAGGGCCAGTGCCGGGCGGGAACTGGCAGATATGCGCTGGCGACGGTGCAAAATCCCCGCCGCTCAGGGCGTGCACGACTAGTTGGTCGTTGCCCATGTCGGGCACCAACAGAAAGCCGCCGTCGGGCGAAAGTGCCACACCGTGCGGGTGTGGCTGGTCTTGTCGGGGATGAGGTCCGCATCCAGAATGTGCGGTCGACAGAGTTGCCGGTTCCAAGCCTCCGTCACTGTTCACCGCCAATCGCGCCGCCTGACCACCTCCGAAATTCGCCGCAAACACGGCATCGGCGGCAATGGGTAGGCAAAGGTGGGTTGGCCCGCCGCCCCGGGTGCTTTCACGCCCAAGAAGGCGCAATGGCGTCTCGCCGGGTTCGATCGCGAAACTCAAAACTTCGCCGTCGCATTCACCTTTGTTACCGATTTCGCTGACTGCAAAAAGCCGGTGTCCTGTTGGGTCTATTTCAAGCCAGGTCGGCCGCCTGACCTGTGCTGCCAAGCCAAGCAGGGTCATGTCTCCAGTCAGGGGATCAAGGACGGCGTGATGAATCCCACAGTCTGGGCCATCTTCTTGAGTTCCAACGAAGAAATGTAGTCCTTGCCGAGCCATGCGAATCTCTCCACGAGCAGCCCTCCTTTAAGCTGCCTTGGTCGTGAGCCGTCTATTGAATTGGCTCTGGCTGCGATCGGAATGGGACTTTCCATGGCGCGGCACGGTGGCGAGCCGCGCTGATCTGGGATAGACCATACCCATGGATCGCCTGCTCACAATGAAGACCTTCCTCGCGGTTGCGCGGTTGTCGAGTTTTACTGACGCAGCTGATGAACTCGGCATGTCGCGCACTCTGGTATCCAGGCACATCGCCGATCTGGAAGCGCACCTTGGCGTGCGTCTGCTTCATCGAACTACCAGGGCTGTCACTCCCACACCTGTGGGCTACAACTACATGGCCTTGTGCCGACGCGTGTTGGACGAAATCGGCAGCGGCGAGGAGGAAATCGCGGCGAGTCGTGATCAGGTGCGCGGCGAAATTGCGATCTTGTGTCCAATCTGGCTCGGCAGTTTCGGCTTGTCAGAAGCCGCGGCAAGTTTTGGCGTTGCGCACCCGGACGTGAGGATCCGCATCCAATTCGAAGAACCCTCTGCCAATCCGCATGATTTCCTAGAGCGTGGTTACGATGTCTGCTTTCAGCCCGCAGCGCTGCGCGATTCAGAAATAAAGGTCAAGAAGATCGGTGAGATCGATTTCTGTCTGATTGCCTCAGTGCAGTATGCTGCGCGCGCAGGATTGCCGGCAACCCCCGGAGAATTGGCTATGCATGATCTTTTGGTCAAGTCCGGAGAGACGGACTGGGAGTTTGCCGACGGAGCCCACGTGTCCGCACGCACCAACGTGAAGTGGACGACCAACAGTGTTTTTGCATTGTGCAGTGCTGCCACTGCCGGGCTTGGGATTGCATTAGTACCGCAGACCGTGGCAGGCCGCTTTCTCGTTGATGGAAGCGTCATTCCAGTCTTGCCAGATTACCCGATCGCCAAGCGCCCGTTGTTCGTCGCATCCGCTCCCGGTGGACAGGTCCCCCGCAGAATCGGGGCGTTTGTCGCCTGGCTCGACAAGTGGTTGCGGCAGTACACTTGATCTGCTGGACTGGAATTGTTGCGAAAACCGCGATATTTAGTTGCGGTATTTGCTCTTAATCCGGGACAATTGAGAGACTATCCCCGGCTGCAGACGTGAAGAGGAGCAGCCGATGCAACCCAAAAGCCTGCAAGCCGCAATTGATGAAGCCGGTTCACCGATCGATCTGGTGTGGAAGCCGCACGCTCCTGCCTGGCGGGTCCCAGTCATCGAGCCAGAATACGCCGGATGGCGCGAAGAGCAGCTTGCTTGGCGGAACGCCGTTGCTTTAAGCGATCTTTCACATCACATGTGGGATCTTTGGATTGAAGGTCCTGATGCGCTGAAACTTCTAATGGACTACAGCGCTAACAACTATGAAAACTTCGCCATCGGACAGGCCAAGCAGTTTGTGCCAGTAACGCGCGAAGGGCACCTCGTTACCGATGGTATTGTCATGCGCGATGGCGAGGAGCGCTTCAATCTGAGTGGCGTGCCGGCGTCGCAAAGCTGGGTTCGCTATCATGGGGAGAAGGGGCGCTATGATGTTGAATTTACTGTTGATCCTGATTCGGGCTTGCGCAAATCAGGCGATCCATTGATTTTCCGGTTCCAGCTACAAGGACCGCAGGCGCTGGCGCTCACTGAAAAGATCTTTGGCGGCCCGCTGCCGAAGACGAAATTCTTTCATTCCACGCCAGTCCAGTTGGAAGGGCGCCAGTTTCGCGCGTTTCGCCATGGCATGGCCGGCATGCCGGGCTATGAATTTATCGGACGTTGGGAAGATGCCGCATTTGTCAAGGCGGCAATGCTGAAGGCTGGCGAAGAGTTCGGATTGGTTCATGTTGGTGGCAAGGCCTATTATACCAACGGGATCGAGAGTGGCTGGATCCCAACCCCGACGCCGGGCATTTTCACCGATCCTGAGCTTGCCGGATATCGCGAATGGTTGAGCGTGTTTTCCTATGAAGGGCAGAAGCCGCTCCATGGCAGCTTCTTTTCCTCCAACATCGAAGACTATTACGTTTCACCGTTCGAACTGGGCTACGGCAAGTCCATTGCATTCAACCACGATTTCTACGGCCGCGATGCCTTGCAAGCCGCGCAAGGTAAAACGCCTCGCACGCGGGTTACATTCGTCTATAATCAGGACGAGGTTCGCGCCGCCATGGGTGACCTGGATTACTTCAACAACTATGCGCGCTATAGGGTCGAAGCTGGCGGCAAGCTGGTCGGTCTGACATTTCAGACAGGCAAGATCGGCCCGATCGATAGCCTACTTTCGCTCGGCCTTGTGGATCACGCCTGCGCAACGCCTGGCACCCAGGTTGAAATTGTGATTGGAGAGCATCTCGGCAGCGCCGCAGGCGTGAATTCTGGCTCGGATTTCAAGCGGATCAGGGCGACGGTAGCCGCCTCGCCGTTCAACGATCACGCCCGAGAAGCATACCGTAGAAACTGAACTGCAGCGATGCGCATAAGCGGATCGCCTTGCGTCGCGATGCCCTGGCCAGAGCATCATGGTGGGCCCGCCTGTTTCCGTCCTGAAAGGACATGACCCGTGCCGATACTGAATGGCTATTCCTTGGAAATGACTGCCAAGGAGCGCCCAGGGCTCGATCTTGCAGCATCCGAAATCGAGCCCGGGACCCAAATCGCAGTGGCATTCTTGCCTAACGAAGACATGGCTGGCCGCATCGCCGCGGCACGGCACATTCGCGAACTCGGGTTCGAACCGATGCCGCACATTTCTGCGCGCCGGATTGCCAGCAACGCCGAACTGTTCGGGATGGTGGAGCGTTGCGCGCGCGAGGCCAGCGTGAAGCGCGTCTTTCTCGTGGCGGGCGATCCGCCCCAACCCGCTGGTCCGTTTGAGGATACGCTTTCGATGCTTCGCACGGGCGTGTTCGAGGCCAATGAGATCGAAGTGGTGAGTGTGGCCGGCCATCCCGAAGGCCATCCGGTCATGGCTGCCAAGCAGCTTGCGGATTTCATGGACAGAAAGCTCGCCGAGATCTCTGCGCGCGGCATGGAGAGCGCACTGGTTACGCAATTTTCGTTCGATCATCTGGCTCTGCTCGATTGGCTGACGTGCGTGCGTCGGCGTGGAATCAACGTGCCTGTGCGTTTGGGTGTGCCTGGGCCAGCGGGGATAAGGCGACTTTTGCGCTACGCCGCGTTCTGCGGCGTCGGCTCGTCGGCCACGGTACTCCGCAAATATGGCATATCGCTGGGTCAATTGATCGGCACCGCCGGCCCTGATCGGCTCGTCGCTGGCTTGGAACAAGGGCTTGCGGACACGGCCCATCCAGCCGCAATCCATTTCTATCCATTCGGCGGACTCGACGCCACTGTCAGGTGGATTGCCAGTTACCGCACCAAGCGCACACTTCCGCAAGGAGCCCGAAAATGACAAAGGCATACATTCTTAGCTTGGCTTGCGAAGACCAGTCCGGCATCGTGGCGCGGGTATCAAATTATCTTGCCGCCTCGGGCTGCAATATCCTCGATGCCGAGCAATTCGACGATCGCACCAACAACCGCTTTTTCATGCGGATCGTGCTCGATCCCGGCATTACCGGAATTTCCGAGCTGCGCGAAGGGTTTGCACCCATTGCCCGCGAATACGCGATGGAATGGAAATTGCGTGACCCCGCTGTTTCGCCCAAAGTGGTGATAATGGTTTCGAAGTTCGACCATTGTCTCGTCGATCTACTCTATCGTCAACGGATTGGCGATATTTCCATGAATGTCGTCGCAATCATTTCCAATCACGATCGTGACAAGGATTATCCACGCATCGTCGATGCGATCCCATTTCACCATTGCCCCATTACCAAGGACACCAAGCCGCAGCAGGAGGCAAAGGTAAAGCAGATCATCACCGAAACGGGCGCCGAACTTATTGTTCTGGCACGGTATATGCAGATACTTTCGGATGATATGTCCCGTTTCCTGCAGGGGCGATGCATCAATATTCACCATAGCTTCTTGCCAGGCTTCAAGGGCGCTAAGCCCTATCATCAAGCATTTGATCGTGGTGTAAAGATGATCGGCGCAACTGCCCACTATGTGACCGCCGATCTCGATGAAGGACCGATTATCGGTCAGGACGTCGAAACCGTTTCACACCGCGCCTTACCCGATGATCTTGTAGCAAGGGGGCGGGATGTTGAGCGTCGTGTCCTGGCCCAGGCGGTCAAGGCACATCTCGAGGACCGTGTGTTCCTCAACGGACACCGCACAGTCGTTTTCGGCAGTTAATGTCGCTTGGGATGTACCTATGGCACGCGTGATTGATGGCCGGGCATTAGCGCGGAAGTTGGACGAACGGACCGCGCAGGTGGTGGCCAAGCTGCTGGATGACAGAGGCATAAAGCCCGGGCTTGCGGTCGTCTTGGTTGGTGATGACCCGGCTAGCGAGATCTATGTTGCGCATAAAGTCAAGGCTTGCTTGCGGGTTGGCATCGAGAGTTTCAAGCATCGCTTGCCGGCAAGCGTCAGCCAGCAGGACCTGCTGGCCCTTGTAGCACGGCTCAATCATGACCCAAAGGTGCACGGCATCTTGGTGCAGGTCCCATTGCCCAGGCATATTGATCCCAGCGCGATCCTGGGCGCCATTGATCCCGCCAAGGACGTCGACGGTTTCCATCCGGTCAACGTGGGCCGACTTTCGACCGGGACCGGTGGCCTCGTGCCTTGTACTCCCCTTGGGGTAATGATGCTGCTCGATTCGGTTGTCGACGAGATCAAGGGCATGAGCGCAGTGGTGATCGGAAAATCAAACATTGTGGGTAAGCCTATTGCGATGCTGCTGCTCGAACGGGAGGCGACCGTTACGGTTACGCATATCGCGACTCGTGGATTGCCCGACATTGCCCGCCAGGCTGACATCATTATTGCTGCGGCCGGAGTGCCAAGGCTGGTTCGCGGCTTTTGGGTCAAGGCGGGGGCCGTTGTGATCGACGTTGGAATTACACGCGTGTCGGGCGCTTCCGGTGAACGGGACATACTGGTCGGAGATATCGCAATCGACGAAATGAACCATGCAGGCGCGGTTACGCCGGTACCGGGTGGGGTGGGGCCAATGACGATTGCTTGCCTCCTTGCCAACACCGTAAAGGCGGCAAAGGAGAGTGGCTGATCATTCATCTGCAGCGTTGGAGGCGACCTAAATTCCACTGGGCCGTGAACTCATAAATGGCGGTATGGCTCACGTTCTCCTATAGCTCATGCTCGTCCACGATTTGGGGTGTGGGATGGGCTTTCATGTAACGCATCGGTTGGGGAATATGGAGAAGGCACCGCATTCGGCGTTTCCTGCCCTACTGCAAGAGCTTGACGCCGATCCCAACGACGAAGAGCACACTTCGGTCAGTGTGACGCATGAGAGCGAATGGTGTCTTGGCGCATACCGAGGCAGGTATGTCGTCTTTGAGAATCTGGAAGAGGGCACCTCCCGGCATATGACCAACGTGCCATCCGAGAAGATCGTGGCGCTATGGCGGCTTTTGGCGGACGGCGATCTTGTTTCGCTCGAAAACGAACCGTGGAAGCCGGGATATTGATCGAATGCCACAAGTCTGATTCAGCATTGGCATGAGCCGATATGACCTGACTGACTTCGAGTGGCGCGTGATCGAACCGCTGCTACCCGACAAGCCGCGCGGCGTGCCGCGTGTCGATGATCGCCGCGTGCTGAACGGCATATTCTGGGTGCTACGCTCTGGCGCACCGTGGCGCGACTTGCCCGAACGCTACGGGCCACGCACCACTTGCTACAACCGCTTTGTTCGATGGCGGAAAGCCGGTGTCTGGGACCGGATGATGGATGCCATCACCGCCGCGTATGATGGCGACATCCAGATGATCGACAGCACTTCCATCCGGGCGCACCAGCAGGCTGCGACGGCAAAAAGGGGGATCGAGATCATTGTCTCGGTCGCTCCCAAGGCGGGCTCACGACCAAAATCCATGCGGTCGTCGATGGGCAAGGCCTCCCGATCCGGCTGAGCCTGACGGCGGGGCAAAGCCATGACGGCCAAGCCGCTGATGCAATGCTCGATCATGTTGGCGCTGGAACGATCGTGCTCGCGGACAAAGCCTACGATGCCGATCGCATCCGAGCGTCCCTTCGCGAGAAGGGAGCTTTTGCCAACATCCCGCCGAAATCCAACCGCCGATCAAAGCCGTACTTCAGCACTTGGCTCTATCGCCAACGGAACCTGATCGAGCGCTTCTTCGCGAAGTTGAAGCACTTCCGCCAGGTTTCCACCCGCTACGACAAACTGGCCGAAAACTTCCTCGCAATGGTCCAGCTCGCCTTAATGCGGCTATGGCTCCGCGTTTATGAGTCATCGTGTAATTGCGGCTGCTTCCCTCGGACCTCGGCAGAGGCGCACACTTCTGGTTGTCGAATCCTGAAGGAAGGAAACAGCCATGAAGCATTATGCCGGACTGGACCTGTCGATGGAAAGCACGCGCAGGTCTGCATTGTTGACGAAAATGGGCGGAAGCTCGTGTCGGAGAAGGTCGAGAGTTCTCCGGAGCCGATCGCCGCGATGCTGGGTCGCTATGGCCCAGTCGAGCGGGCGGTGATCGAGACCGGGCGCATGTCGCCGGCGATCTGCCTGGGTCTACGCGAACTGGGCGTCTCGGTGGTGTGCATCGATGCCCGGCAGGCGCACCAGAGCCTGAACGCGATGAAGGCGAACAAGACCGATCCCCACGATGCCGCCGGGCTCGCGCAACTTGCGCGGACAGGGTTCTACAAGGAAGTGCGCGTCAAATCTCCGGCCGCCCATGGCGTGCGCAGCGTGGTCACCGCGCGTGGCCACCTGGTCGAAGCACGTGTCCGGCTCGACAACATGATCCGCGGCCTTTGCGCCACGTTCGGCTACCGCCCTGGTCCCGGACAAGGGAGAGCATTCCTTGAGCGGATCATGCAGGCTGCCCACATTCCCGGCTTGGGCGAGGCAATCGCATCCCTGTTGGCGGTGCGCGCCGAACTGGTCGAGCAGATCAAGGAAATGGATCGCCGCCTGCGCATCATCGCCAACCAGTCGCAGGCCTGCGAAATCCTTATGACCATCCCGGGGGTCGGCGTGCAAACATCCGCCGCGTTCGCCGCTGCGGTGGATGAGGCGGGCCGCTTCCGACAATCCCGCAATGCCGGCGCTTACTTCGGTCTGGTGCCCAGACGCCACCAATCGGGCGAGCTCGACTGGACCGGCCGGATCACCAAGCAAAGGGACGGAACCGTACGCAAGCTGCTCTATGAAGCCGCCAACTCGATCCTCACCCGAAGCCGGGAAACCTTTGCTTTGAAAACGTGGGCCATGAAGATCGCCAAGCGCCGGGGGCTCAAGAAGGCCCGTGTCGCGCTTGCGCGCCGCCTCGCGGTGATCATGCACGCCATGCTGCGCGACGGCACTTTGTTCCAGGCATGAGGTAGGGTAGAACTCGTTTGCCAGCGGTGAAGCGTCAAAGCTGATCCGAGGGCGGTGTCCCGCGAGGGAACGCAGGGACGAACGATCTGCGAAGGTTACTGGATGGGCCACCAAGCCCGCTTCGAGTCAATGCAACGTTCGCCTCTGTGAGACCCGATACAGCACGGCCAGGCCTAGCCTCGGTCAGTGCGGACAGATCCATGAAACCCTCAAGGGATCACACCGCCTCGCTCTGCAATTACAGATCTACGGCCTAGGCTCAGGACTCATCGATTGGCAGTTGGCAATGTGCTTCAGGCTCCGCGAGAAGACTGGGCATGAGTGACATTTACCGGCTGAGGAACGAGCAGATGGCGGCGCGCGCCGTATTTCCCCAAGAGCCACGGCAGGCGCTGGGTCTATGGCCGACGGCTGCTGAGCGGGAGCATCTTTGTCAATTGCAACGGCCTGCGCTGGCACGATGCGCCGAAGGGGTGTTGGGCGCAAGCCTTTATATAAAGGCTGGAAACGGTGGGGTGTGATGGGTGTGTGACAGCCTGTCGGCCCAGCACGCCGAGCCTCAGACCGGGATGACTGATGCGACTTATCTCAAGGCCCAACGCGCGGCTTCCAACTTGCGATAAACGTATGGCCCGCCCCGTCGGCAAGCGGTTTGTGTCGGATGATCTGAGCAGTCTGAGAAAACGTATCCGGCCTTTCGACATGTGGTCGTTGACCAAGATGGATATCCGGGCGTCCTGGTCCTCATATAGGGGCCGGCATCAAGTGCCATTTTACGCCATAGGGTTCCCGGATACCGGTCGACTGTCAGGCCATCTGTTAATTATCTCCCGCAGACATCATCCAGCCGGTGCAAGGTGCATCGACCGATCTCGTTCAGGGGCCGCTTGCGCAGGTGAACTACTCCTATGTGCAAAGCGCCGTACCTCCCCCCGTGCAGAGTGCAGGCGATGTTGAGATCGAAGGCTTGGCGTGGCCTGGCAGCCTCTGCATATTGAGCCAAGCATGCTGCTTGGGCGGCGCATCACCGGTCATGCTGCTGCGCAATCGCTCGCAGGCCGGTGCAGATTCCGACGGGCAATGCCGATGCCGAAAGGCCGTCACGCTATCTGCAACTGTTTCCGCGCACGCGGCATGTTGAAATTCCCAATGCCGGACACGTCATCAATCTGGAAAACCCTGTCGGGTTCAACGCTGCTGTCAGCGCTTTTGCGCGGCACCCGCAAGGTGCTGCTGCGTCTTTGTTTTCGCACATCGTATCGCCCTGCCCGTGATGACGGCGCGCCGCACGCCCGGCTTCCTTCGCGCTGTCGCAGCATACGGCCGCGGCCGACAATGTTTCGAGGCTGAAAAAAACCCCTTGCGAGTTACCTTTGATATCGATAACTGAAATGACACTGCTATCGATAACAATGCAGGCGGGAGCACGTTCCAGCAATGGGGCGGACCGGCCCGGCAAGGAGAGGGACTATGAGAAACTGCTGCTTCACCGCCGCCTTGATGGCTGGCACGGCGCTTGGCCTGTCGAGCGTGGCTGCAGCCCAGGAGGCTGCCCCGCCATCGGCCCAGGCCGACGATGTGCCGGCAATCGTCGTCACGGGCCTGCGGGCGAGCTTGCAGACCAGCGCCCAGATAAAGAAGAACGCGGCCGAAGTGGTCGATTCCATCACCGCCACCGATATTGGCAAGCTGCCCGATCCCAACGTGGCTGAAACGCTCACTCGAATCCCGGGCGTTCAGGCCTATCGCTTTGGGGGTGAGGCAGCCTCGCCCACGGGCAACGGTTCGGGTCTGACCATCCGTGGCCTGACCGGGCAGACCGGCTCGCGCGTGGATGGGCGTTCCTATTTCACCGCCGGGGGACGTGAGTTCAACGTCGAAGGCGCCAGCCCTGGCATGGTGGGCGGGATCGATGTCTACAAGAATCCGTCCGCCGACCATATCGAGGGCGCGATCGGTGGCCTGGTCAATATTCGCACCCGCCGCCCATTCGATTTCAAGGGGCTGTCGGTTTCCGGCGCGATCGGTGGGCGCTGGAACGACTTGGGCCGGAAGCTGGAACCGGAATACTTCGGCATGGTCAGCAATCGTTGGAACGTGGGCGATGGTGAAATCGGTGTGATGGTGGCCGGCAGCTATGCCCGCACGTTCAACCGTGGCGACAACACACCCGCCGTTGGCGGCACCCAGTTCCGCCGGGCGATCCGTGCGGACAGTGCCGAATATGCTGCCGGCGTCGCCTCCGGCCTGTACAAGGCCGCGTATCAAGGGCGGTCCGACGTCACCTACCTGGCCGATGTCGATCCCACCAAGGTGGCCGCGAGCGACCGATCGGCGCTCATTTCCTCGGTGGGCGTGCAGAACAACATCGCCCAGGAAAGTTATGAGCGAACGCGCAAGGGGTTCAACGCTGCCGTGCAATGGCGGCCGCATCCTGGTCTCGAATTCTACGTCGACGGCCAATACAACGACTATCTCTATCACCAGAACTACCGGTTCCTCAACGCTACAGACAGTCGCTATGCGCAGAACCTGACGCTGACCGGCTTCACCATCGACGAGGCGTTGGCCAACCGCAATGCCAATGGCGGCAACAATGATCTGCTGTCGGGCCAGCGCATAACCGGTGGCACATTTCTGGGATCGACGTTCACCACCACCGGGGGCGATGAACACCGCCGCTACAAGACCTATATCATCGCCGGCGGGATGAAGTGGCAAGCCACCGACGCGCTCGACGTCAATCTCGACCTGTCTTATGTCAAGGCAGACCAGACCCAGGACAACCGCTCCGTCACGCTGGCGGCTGCAGCGGGCCTGGGCTGGGACATCACCCGCAAGCTGGGCGCACCGCAGCAGGTTTCGATCAGCGGCCCCAACCTGGGGCTGCCCAGCTCCTGGGTCTTTGCCAACTATGGCAATGGCACCAACCAGGTATGGGACGACGACGGCGTGGCCGCCGCGCTCGATCTGAAGTACAAGGTCGGTGGTGGCTTCCTATCTTCGGTACGGGCCGGTCTGCGCTATGCCACGCAAAACGATTTCTACCGTAATTTCAGCTATTCCGGCAAGAACCTGACGACCGATGGCCAGGCCCTGACCGCAACCCGGTCGAACGGAATCAGCGTGGCCAGTGCGGCGGATCTGGTTCAGGCCGCACCGTCCAATTTCCTGGACGGCAAGGCCGGCTACAGCGGTGGCTACCTCGTGTTCTCGCCCGATGCTTTGCTGGGCGACAACGTGCGTAACCGCTTTTCCGCAGCCGGCATTCCCGCCAACGGTTCACTGCCGGAAATTCTCACCAACCGGCGCCTGTTCCGCGAAAAGACCTATGCGGGCTATGTCACGGCCGATTTCGCGCTGTTGGCAGACCGCATCAAGGGCAACGCCGGTGTGCGCGTGGTGCGCACCGACACCTTCACCCAGGCCATGGTGCAATTGCCCGGCTCTTCCGACATTACCCCCAACAACCAGAACACCAGCTATACCAATGCGTTGCCTAGCGTGAACCTGACCGGGTTTCTGTCCGATCGCACGATCCTGCGCCTGGGCTATGGCAAGGGGATCACCCGGCCCGACCTCGGCCTGCTCAATCCCGCCGTCATCCTGAACCAGGTTTCCGGTACCGGCTCGGTGGGGAATCCCAATCTCAAGCCGCAGAAGGCTGACAGCTACGACCTGTCGCTGGAACATTACTTCACGTCGGTAAACTATGTTTCGGCTGGGCTGTTCTACAAGCGGATCAATGGCTTCTTCAGCACCGTCAGCAATTGCACGACCGTTGCCGGAGCGCCCACGCCGATTGCCAACCAAAGCTGCACCGGCAGCCAGTATTTCGTCAGCCAGACGGTCAATGCCGCCACCGGCACCGCAAAGGGTATCGAACTGGCGGCGCAGACCTTCCTCGACTATGATTTTCTTCCCCAGCCATTGCACAACTTCGGGGTGCAGGGGGCATTCACGTTTGTCGACACCAAGAACCCGCTCACGTTGAATGGTGTGGCGGTGGACACGGTCCAGCCCCTGACATCGAAATACAACTATTCTCTCACCGGGATGTATGAAGACAAGGTCGTTTCGGCGCGTGTGGTCTATACCTGGCGTTCCAAGTCAGTGCTGTTCGGCTATTCGAACAATCCGATCGACGGTCGCTATATCTCGGCATTCGGTCTGCTCGACGCCTCAGTAAACTTCAAGCTGCCCTACAACTTATCGCTGTCGATCACGGCGTCGAACATTACCAATGCTGCCGCGAACCGCTATGTCGGTGAGCCCGGCTTCGAGACGGGGATCGAGCGGCAGCACTTTGTAAACGGTCGCAATTTCGGGGCCACGCTGCGATACAGCTTTGGCAGTTGATTGATGGCATGCCGGCACTTTTCATATGCTTGCTCTTCCACTCCCTTTCCATCCTGATGGAAAGGGAGTTTTTCGTGCGGGTCCAGCCCTGGGCTTTCGTGGGCGTGCGCCGACCAAAACCGGTTGTCGCTTTTTGTCATCGCCTGCTAAAAATGCATGCGGAGCGTGACCCGGGCTTGGCGGGGTTCCACCGGATGCACGTGCACGTCGTCAACCCCGGTGGCTGCTTCGCCGGGCAGGCGTGAAGCGTAGTAATAGCTGATATCGGGATCGTGCGTGTTGAACAGGTTGAGCACATCCAGTCCCACGCCAAAGCGGCCATGCTGCCAATAGAGGCCGCTGTTGACCACGCTGGTGGCTTGCGACCGCACGCTGTTGTCTTCGATCAGCGGGGCGCCAGCGAAATGGCGCAGGCGCAAGGCAAAACTGACTTTGGGCGAGATTGTGAGGCTGGCCCCGCCGCCCAGCACGAAGGGCGTGGCGCCGGGAATGAAATCCTCTCCTGCCGCCAAACCGCGAAACCGGGCGTGGGTCCATCCGCCCGAAGCGTCGAGCGCCAGCCATGATGCCGGCTGCCAGAACAGGCTGCCTTCCACGCCGAGGCGGCGGCTGGCCGCCTGGGGTTCGGTGGCGCCTTCATCGCCGACAAAGACCAGTTCCGACGCCAGATCGAGCGCAAAACCCACCAGGCAGGCCTTGAAACGGGCGCGCTCTATGCGTGCGCCCACTTCTGCGCCGCGGGCGCGGGCAAATACCGGGACCCGTGATGCCGCGGCGCCGGTGGAGGGATCGACTGTGATGGTGGCGCCGCGCACATCGTTGGAATGATAGCCTTCGCCATAATTGGCGTAGAGTTCCACGCCGGGCGCCACGGTCCAGGCCAGGGCTGCCTTGGGCGCGGCCAGCGCGGCGCTGCCCGTGCCGGAATTGGCTGCCAGGTTCGAATGCACCGCATAGCCGATGGCATCCACCCGCGCGCCCAGCACCAGCCGCAGCGCCGACGTCATCCGCACTTGGCCCTCCGCCCACAGCGCGCCGCTTTCCTCGTCAACCCGGTCTTCGCGCACGTTGCCGGTCACTTGCCCATATTCGGCGTGATAGAGGCCGAGGGCGATGTGGTCCCAGCGCGCTTCGGCACCCAGGCGCCAGGTGACGGGGCCGGCTTCGAGCGTGCGGATCACCGAACCACCCATCACGCGGCGTCGGTCCGTCTGCTGGAATTCATCGCCATGGATGGGGTCGTTGAGGAAATAGGTGAAGTTCGACGTGAGTTGCAGCCGCGAGCCGATGACATAGGCGTTGATCGCGGTATCGGAGCCTACTTGGGCGTTGAAGATGGCGGCCAGCCGGCCGGAGCGGCCGCCTAGATAGGGATCGATCGTGGCGTTGGCCGCAATTAACCCCGAGGCGATGGCTCGCTGCGGCACCTGGTCGGTGGCATTCCAGCGGTTTGTGGTGCCCTGGATGGACAGCGACCAGGATGGCGTGGAATAGCGCAACAAGGCGTTGAACTTGCGCTGGGCTTCGTCGCGCACCCAAGGACCATTGTTGGCGGTGAGTTCCACAGCGCCCAGCAGCGTGCCCTGGCCCAGGCGCGCAGAGCCAGCGGCCAGCCCCCGCCAATAGCCATAGGTGCCGCCCGTGACCTGCACGAATGGTGCCTCAAGCTTTTGTCGCATGGCCAAACGCATCGTGCCAGCGGCGGAAAAGTCACCATTTTGCGCGTTGTAAGGCCCCTTGGCATAGTCGATGTGCTCGATCAGTTCGGGAATGACGAAATTGAGGTCGCTGTAGCCCTGGCCGTGGCCATGGCTGCGCAGGTTGATCGGGGCGCCATCGATGAAGCTGGCCAGATCGGTGCCGTGGTCGAGATTGAAGCCGCGCAGGAAATACTGATTGGCCTTCCCTTCGCCCGAATGCTGCGTGGCGATCAGGCCTGGCACGTTTTCGGCCAGCTCCCCTACGCGCGACAGGGGGCGGTTTTCGAAATCGGCATACCCGACCACGCCCTGCGACCCGCTCGTCGCCTCTCCCACCTGGTTGAGCGAACGCCCGCGCACGACGATGTCGTCTGGCGGCGGGGCAGGGGCGTTTTCATCCGCTGCCAGCGCCACGGCAGGCATGATCGCCGCCATGCATGCCATCGCCAGCAGCGGTGCACGGCGCGCCCGCGCCGATGGCATGGTCAAATCGTGATCCTTTGGGCCATCCAGACCAGGGCCAGAACCAGCGCGCCAGCGCCCAGCGCGTGGCGCACCCATGGCCCGGCCGCCGTGGGCCGCAGCAGCAGCAGCGTTGGCAGGGCAATGGCAACGATGCCCAGTTGCGCCAGTTCGATGCCCAGGTTGAACGCCAGGGTGGCGGCCACCGTCTGCCCGGTGGACAGGCCCAGGTCGCGGATTGCGGTGGCAAAGGCCATGCCATGCACAAGGCCAAAGCCTCCCGCGATCCAGGCTTCGCGACGGGGAAACAGCGGGACAAGCGCATGGGCCGCCGAAATGGCCACCGACAGCGCGATCAGCACTTCGATGGTGCGCCCGGCTTGCGGCAGCAGGCCGAGCGAGGTGGCCAGCAGCGACAGGGTGTGCCCGGCGGTGAACGCGCTGACCCGCCACAGCACATCGTGCAGCACGCGGCGCCGCCCCGGGGCCACGGCCCAGCGCTGCCCTTGCGCCACGAGGCCCACCGTCAACAGCAGGGTGAGCAGGAAGGCGATGTGATCGGCGCCTTCCAGGATATGCCACAGGCCCAGCACGACCATGCCGCCCAGCGCTTGCCACGATCCGCCATCGTGGCGGGCAATCGCGATGGAGCGCTGGTCTTCCGACAGCTTGCCCAGCAGCACCGGCTCGCCCGGCAGCACGCCGCCGCCCCAATCCTGGTCCAGCGCCACGATGGCCGCATCGGGGATCACGTGGCGGATGATCACGTCGTAATCGAGCACCGCCGTGCGCGGATCGAGGCCGAGCGGCACCGTGGCATCGACATCCACGGTCCATTCCAGGCGCGGCCCCGCCGGCCCGGCAATGCCGACCACGCGCAGCGGCCAGTCCGCCCCGTTCGGGGTGTGCAGGTGCATGTTATGCACCACGTAGTGGGCGATCGCCGGATGGGGCAGCGCGGGATAGGCGGTGAAGCCGGGGCCGGGATCGGGCACGCCGCCCGTGGCGATCAGAGCCATGGCCAGGCGATCGTTGGGCAGCACCAGGTGCACGCGCCAATGGTGCGCCTGGATCCGCACGCTCACTTGCGAATCCGGCATCGGATGGGCCGAAAGCACGCCTGCCGACAGGGCCAGGACCAGGAAGGCGAATAGGAACCACAGCAGGCGCGAGGGCGTCCGTTCGCCCCCGCTTTCGCAACGATGGTGCATGGCCGGCCGATCAGAAGCTGAAATTGCCGCCATAGTCATAGGTCTTGTCGCGCCAGATCGAGTGGTAGTGGTTGGCCGAGAAGACCACGCCGCTCTGCACCGAGAATTCGATCCACACGCGCGGCCCGTCGATGCGGACGTAGGAGCCCTTGGTGGACAGGTCGGAATAGTTGGACCAGGCGATGTAAGTATCAGCCAGCGCGCTGTCGGTAACATAGGCATCGTATTGCCCGGTGCCGTTGGCATCGCTGGCGTAAGCGGCGATGGCGGCCTTGACCAGCGCCTGCTTGGCCGAACTGAGCGAGGACACCAGGATGCCCGAGCGGGTGGTGGGGAAATTCCCGTCCTTTTGCGGCGCCACAACCAGGTCGCTGACCGAGGTGGACATCTTGGCCGAGGCCAGTTCGGACGAGGACAGCCCGTCGAGCATCGCCTTGAGCCCGTCATGCTCGCTGGCCATTGGGGTAAGCGTGCTGCCGCTGTCGGTATAGCTGACCGGCTCGACCCCCACGAAATTGGGCGTCAGGCTCACGGCATTGGCGCTGGCATCGACACTGAAGAAATAGGTGTAGTGATGGCCGGTGAATTCCAGGATCCAGGCCGAAGACGTGGAGGGCGAACCCAGGAACGAGATGTAGTAGAGATCTTCGCCGTAATCGGAACCGCCGCCGTTATCCTTGAGGTACTCGTCCGCCGCGCGCAGGCCCGACATCGTGGATTGCCCCTGGCTGGTCAGCGCTGCGTTGAGCAGTGCCTCGGCGGCGGTCTTTTGCGTGGAAGACAGGGCCGACAGCGCAAGGCCATGGCGCGTGACGAACGTGGTGGGCAGGTTGGACCAATAGGTGGTCGCGTTGCTCGACGTCAGCGAATAGACAATGCCTGATTGCTGGCTGGAACTGAGCGTGGAAAGAAAATTGTTGGCCAGGCACGTCATGTAGGTGCCTTGGCCACTGCTGGCCGAGCAACTGGACGAGGTCGAAGACGAGGACGAACTGCTGCTGCTCGTGCTGCTCGACGAACTGGAGCTGGAACTGGAGCTGGACGAGGAGGAGGAACCGGAGTCATCCCCGCCGCAACCGGCGAGGGCCAAGGCCAGCAACAGGGTGAGCGTGCGGGTGGCGGTGACGAGCGGTGTGTGATTCATGGCGTCGCGTGATCCCCTGCGAATATCTCGCGCTGGGTACGTCGGCCCGATTTCCGGCAAATTTCATTCATATTGCAAGTGAGTTGAGCGCCAAGCCCGCCTTGGATGGCGCCGTTGCGCTCGACAGCTGCAGTCAACGACTGTTCCGATCGTTCATCCCGTCAGGCAAAAGGGAATGGGCGCTTACGGTCTGGTGATCCGGAACCAGTCGAATTCGGCGTAGCCCACGGTTGTGCTTGTGGCAGCAGGAGTACCGTATGGAGCCTGGGCGAACAGGCCGATACGGGCGCCGACCCAGCGGCCGGGCAAGACGTCGAAAGGTGTGCCGATGGATGTAAAGACGACCCCATCAATGCTGTAGGCCAAACTCGCCTCAGCACGCTCTTCGCGCAGCATGGATGGCCAGTACGGCGCAAAGCTGGGCGGTGGCACGCCCACCATGTGCGGCCTGACGGTGACGCGCAGCCACACGCTGCCACCGGGACAGTCTGGGCCTGCGATGCTGGCGATGCTGGTCCCCGGCCGGGGATCGGACTTTTCCATCCGCATCACGCGCACGCCGTTGCTATCACGTTCCAGGCCGATCCATGCCCAGGCCGTGCCATGGATCGCCAGGCCGGCGCGCTCGCCCACGCGCAGCCCCGCCAAGCGCATGCGCGTTGTCGCAACGAAGGCGAATGCCGGCAGGCGCTGTGACAGCACGCCCCCGTTTTCATAGAGATCGGCAGGACTGCTGATCGACTTGAGGCGCAGCCAGCCATTGCCAATGCTGGCCCAATCCTGTTGTGGGTTGCTGCCAAACTGCCAGATGGGTGCGATCGTGCTTTCCGAAAAATCGTCGTCCGCCAATGGCGCACTTGGCGGGGCGGGCGGAACACCTTTGATGGTTTGTGGGCGGCGGTATTGCAGGACAGGTTCACCGCGACCGTCGCCATCGGGATCCGTGCCGATCACCGGCCAGCCCGAACGCCATCGCATGGGCTGTAGATGCACGACGCGGCCAAAGGTGTCGCGATCCTGGAAATGCAGGAACCAGTCTTCACCATTCTGGGTGGAGACCCACGCCCCCTGGTGCGGACCGTTGATGGCAGTGTGACCCTGGTCCATCACATCGCGCCCTTCATAGGGTCCGGTGATGCTGCGGCTGCGGAATACCCCCTGCCAACCGCCTTTGACGCTGCCGCTTGGCGCGAAGATGTAATACCAGCCATCCCGCTTGTAGAGCTTGGGGCCTTCCGTCGTCTGCCACGGCCTTGGCCCCAGGCTGGTTGGCACCGGTGGCAGGGCGTCGCCGTCGATGATCACCTGGCCAGTACCCATGGTTTTCGTGCCGGAGGGATCCAGTCGCTTGAGCACGATGCGGTTGGCCTGGCCGGCGCGGCTGAGGGCATAGGCATGGACCAGCCAGCCGGTGCCATCCTCGTCCCAGAACGGCGCTGGATCGATCGCACCTGCGGTGGCATCGACCAGTTGCGGGGCCGTCCAGGGCCCGGCGGGATCGGTGGCGCTGACCACGAAGATGCCGTGATCGGGATCGGGGTAATAGATCAGGAAGCGCCCGTCGTGGAACCGGATGGCCGGCGCCCATACGCCGCCGCCCCGGCGCGGCGTGGCATAATGGGCATCAGGCAAGGCACGCGGCAAGGCATGGCCCAGCAACGTCCAGTTGACCAGATCGCGCGAGTGCAGAATGGGGAGGCCGGGCGCCTCGGTAAAGGAGGAGGCGACCAGATAATAGTCGTCGCCGTGGCGGATCACATCAGGGTCCGACCAATCACCCGCAATAACCGGGTTGCGATAGGTGCCATCGCCTTGGTCGGCAAACCACCGACCATCAGACCCGCCGGGCAATGCAGAAGTGGTGGTGTCGGCAGCCAAAGCTGGCGTCGTGCCCAGAAGAGCCAGCGTTATGGTCAGAGAACGGATCGCCATCACACGTCACCTTTGGCCGATATCGCGCGCGGCCGCCTGCGCTGCCAGCAGGTAGCTGCCTTGCAGGCCGGGCGCTTCGGTGCAGGCAGGCGGCACGATGATCGAAGCCAGATCGGCGGCATCGCGAGCCGGATGGAAATAGCCGGCGAGAAGGGCCGCAGTGCGCGCACGGATGAGGGGAAACAGCCGTTCCTGGCGCATGACGCCGCCGCCCAGGACGATGCGCTGCGGCGCCAACCCAAGCAGCAGCGTTACGCACAACTGTGCCAGATAATCGGCCTGTACCTGCCAGAAGGTGTGGTCGAGCGGCAAAGAGGATGCCGAAAGACCCCATGCAGCCTGGATCGCCGGGCCACTGGCCAATCCTTCCAGGCAATCGCCGTGAAACGGGCAGATACCTGCGAAGTCGCCGTGCGCCGCATGGCGACGCGGCAGGATGTGGCCCATTTCGGGATGGGCCAACCCCTGCACGGTGCGGCCGTGGCTGACCAGGCCCACGCCAATGCCGGTGCCCACCGTTACATAGGCCAGTTGTGTAATACCCGCACCGGCCGCCCGTGCCTCGGCCAGGGCAGCGGCGTTGACGTCCGTATCCAGGGCGATTGGCGTGGCAGCAAAGGCCCGCGTGCGCGCGATCATGTCGATACCCTGCCATGCTGACTTGGGTGTGGACAGGATCTGGCCAAACGTGGCCGAATCGCCGGCAATGTCGATCGGGCCGAAGCTGCCGATGCCGATACCTGCAAGTGGGCCCAGCGCGCGCTGGCTGGCAAAGAAGGCTGCGACCGCGGCGAATGTCTCGTCCGGCGTGCGGGTGGGGATGACGGCCGTGGCTCGCGAGCCGTGCTCGGCTGAGCCGATGCCGCAGACGAACTTGGTGCCGCCTGCCTCGATTGCGCCAAAAAGCGTCATTGTGGCTCCGGGAGAAATGTTCAGGAAGGCGGAAATGGTGCAGGCCCGGTCGAGGCGCGCTGCACCAGGGTGAGCATTTCGCGTACGTGCGAAACCTTGGGCGGCGCGCCGCTCCGCGCTGCGCGGATATGTTCGTTCAGCAGCGTGACGGCTCGGGCCGCCATCACCGCGATCGGCTGGCGCACGGTGGTCAATTCCGGCCAGATCGTGGCGGCGATGGCGGCATCGTCAAACCCGGCGATCGACAGGTCGCCTGGCACGTCGAGGTCCATGCCATGGGCCACGGCGATCACAGCGGCCGCCATGTCGTCGTTGCTGGCAAAGATCGCCGTGGGGCGCCGCTGCGCAGCCAGCAACTGCCGGGCCGCCGTCAGGCCCGAGCGATAGGTGAACAGGCCAGGTGCGATCCATTCCTCGGCAATCGTCAACTTTGCGCCGGCCATGGCTGCACGATAGCCTTGCTCGCGCCGCTGTGAGGGGGAATGGCGGGGATCGCCCTGGATGAACGCGATGGCGCGATGACCCAGGTCGATCAGGTGGCGCGTCATGTCGAACGCGCCCTTGTAATCGTCGACGATGATCGCCGACACGCCCTCGCGCGGGCGTGCGGTGGCAAACGCCAAGGGAATGATGTTGGCGCGCTCGATCATGTCCAGCAAAGTGGGATTGTCGCACAGTGGCGGTGGCAGGATGACGCCGGCCACTCGCGCCTCGACCAGACGATGCAGCCCGGCGATTGCTTCTTCCTCGCTGACTCCGGGTTCAATCTGGAACTGGCAGCCGCTGACCCCGCTTTCACGAAAGGCACCCATCAGGAACGTACCCAGGTTGGACGAAGCCGGATTGGAATAGAGCGCGCCGATCCGGATAGCGCTGGAAAAGCTGCGCGCGGTAAGGTTGGGAGAATAGTTGAGCGCTGCGATCGCGGCATTGACGCGCTCGCGCGTATCCTCGCTCACATGGCGTTTGCCGTTGATCACCCGCGACACCGTCATCGAGGAAACGCCGGCTCGGCGGGCGACATCATGGATGGTGACTACGGGCCGATGGGCATCGAGCGCCAGTTCGACGATGGCACTGGGCGAAATTCGCCGGCCAGGATCATCGCCATTGTCCGTGGTCACGTATGCACTCTCCCCCGCTTGTCGTGCTGCGCCAGCCGCATACGCGCCAAGATTTCTGTTGATATCGATAACTGAAAGTTGGGTCATGTCAAGCCGACAGACTTGCCAGCCGCCGCGAACCCCGTCATATTGATATCGATAACAGGTTTCTGGAGGATGCCGTGGCTCTGCCCGCGTCGCGCAATTACGCAGCCTTAAGTGGCTTTCTTTTCTGCTTTTTCTTTGCGCAGGCGATGGCCATGTCGTTGCTGTCGATATGGCTGAGTCGAACCCTTGGCTTGGGCGGCATGGCTGTGGGCACTGTGTTTGCCGCCAATTCGGTGGGTGCCATGTGCGCGCAGCCGGTTTACGGCTTCGTGTCTGACCGGATGGGCCTGCGCAAGGTCGTGCCGATCGGCGTTGCGCTGTTGGTCATCGTATCCGGCCCGTTCCTTGCGTGGGTCTATGCGCCCTTGCTCATGACCCATGTGGTGGTCGGGGCTGTGTTGGGCGGCGTCTATCTGGGCGGCACGTTCATGGCTGGCAGCTACGCCCTGGAAAGCTACGTCGATCGCGTCGGGCGCAAGTATGGGTTTGAATACAGCCGGGTGCGGCTATGGGGATCGCTCGGATATGCCAGTGCGGCAGCCTTTTCCGGTCGGCTGTTCAATCTCTCGCCTTCCATCAATTTCGCGCTGGCCAGTGTCGCCGGGCTGTTGCTGGTGCCGATCATTCTGGCCGCAACCATTCGGGTTGCCGACAGCGAGCAGGCGGCTGCTGGCCAGGTGACGGTGCGCGATACGCTGGCCTTGCTGCGCCAAGGAGAATTCTGGCGCTTCATGGTGCTCATCCTGGGCGTGACAAACCTCTATCTCGTCTATGATCAACAGTTTCCGTTTTATTTTTCATCGTTGTTCCCCACGCCCGAGCAAGGCAATGCTATGTTCGGCTATCTCAACGCCGCGCAGATTTTCGTGGAGGCGGGCGGGCTGTTCGTGGCACCGCTGATCGTGCGCCGGATCGGGGCCACGCGTGGTCTGCTGCTGGCTGCGGCGATCATGATCGTGCGCATTGCCGGTTCGGGCGTGGCGATCGGGCCAGTGACGATCTCGATCTGCAAGATGGCCCACGCGATCGAGTTGCCGATCCTGGGTGTTTCGATCTTTCGCTATATCGCCTGCCATTTCGAGACACGCTTTGCCGCCACGGTCTACATGGTGGGCGTGAGTTTCGGTCATTCGCTGGGACTTGCGGTGCTTTCGCCCGTGGTCGGTGCAGCTTACGATCGCATCGGCTTTGCCCACACCTATCTGCTGATCGGCGCCTTTGCCACGGTGTTCTGGATTTGGTCGGCCCGTGTGTTGGCCCCCACGCCGCCCGAAGTGCGCCGCACCACGCCAGCAGCACGTTCCGACAGCATCGCCGCCGGCGTCTGAGCCGGGCCGCTCGCATTGTATTGCCACAAGGATCAAGCCTCGATGGTTGTTCTCACGCCCACCGTTTTGCCGCCCATTGCCGACGAACCGCTGCCACCCAGCGGCGCTGGCCTGCCCACTGCGGAACAGCTCGATCCGCAGATCGCCCAGGCTCTCGCGCTGGTTGAGCGGATGCTGCCTCAATTCGATCAGTGGTTTCCCGCACCGTCGAGCGAAAGCAACATCTATTCCCCGATCGACAATGTCGAATGGACCAACGGGTTTTGGACAGGCATGGTCTGGCTGGCGTGGGAATTCACCGGCGAGGCGCGTTATCGCACGCTGGGCGAACGCCATGTTTCCTCGTTCGCCCAGCGCGCGCATGAGCGCATCAATACCGACCATCACGATCTCGGCTTCCTCTACACGCTTTCCGCCTGTGCGGCGCATCGCCTGATCGGCAGCGTCGAAGGGCGCGACGCTGGCCTTGATGCGGCACGGCAGTTGCTGGCGCGGTTCGATCCGGTGGCCGGCGTGATTCAGGCCTGGGGGGACATGCGCGATCCCGAGCAGCGCGGTCGCATGATCATCGACTGCAACCTCAACCTGCCACTGCTCTATTGGGCGAGCGCCCAGACCGGCGATGATCGGTTCGCCGATGCTGCCAACCGCCATCTTGCCCGTGCGGCGCGCCTGCTGGTGCGCAGCGATGCATCGACCTATCACACCTTCTACGTCGATACCGTCTCTGGCCAGCCTCGTCATGGCAGCACCCACCAGGGCTTTTCGGACGACAGCAGCTGGGCCCGTGGCCAGGCCTGGGGCATCTATGGCTTTGCCCTGGGTGCGCGGCTTTCGGGTGAAGCGCGCTATGCCGAAATCGCCCGGCGCCTCGCCAACCATTTCCTCAATCGCCTGCCAGATGACGGCATCTGTTGCTGGGATCTGATCTTTACCGACAACGATGAGACGCCGCGCGACAGTTCGGCAGCAGCGATCGCCGCCTGTGGATTGCTGGAACTGGCCGATATCCTGCCGGTGTCCGATCCCGCGCGAGAAGCCTATGGCCGATGGGCGTGGCGGATCGTGGCGCAGCTTGGGCAGGCCTATCTTGCGCCGATGGAGGGATCCAACGCGGTCTTGCTGCACGGCGTCTATCACATGCCGAACAAGGCCGGCGTGGACGAGGCCTGCATCTGGGGCGATTACTTCTATCTTGAGGCGCTGATGCGCCTGCGCCGTGTGTGGCGGCCCTATTGGCTGTGACAGCCCACTTTTCTGCTCATTCCAGACAAGGAATTACCTGATGTTTTCGAAGACCTATCACGCGACGCATCCGGACATGATGGAGGGGGTATCGAACGAAGCGCTGCGCGATCGCTACCTGGTATCGGGCATGTTCGTGGCGGGCGAAGTGAACCTCAA
>NZ_JAAZQN010000007.1:0-269660 GCF_012275365.1 Novosphingobium sp. SG720
GCAGAGACCCTCGCCAAACTCGCCAACGGACATCCAGCCAACGCCGTCGGAGAGCTCATGCCCTGGACCGCCGTGGCCTGAGCACATCGCTTACGTTGAAGCCGATACCGGCAGAAGCTTGATCGGCTCCCGTCCGGCCTTTCCGTGGGCCTGCGGAGGTGGAATTTTGCCTTCTTCCCCCCGACACTGGAGCGCCCCCGCCGGACCTGTTGCCATCAGAAAATTCGACCGAGCGTCCCACCCCGAGGTCGATGGTTGTGCCCATTGTGGTTTGATCCTGCGCTGAGCGGGATAGCGTCCTTTGCCATCCCGTCTGGGCCATGATCGCCTGCACATCGCGCTGGAGCGTGTCCGCAACCTGAGGCTTCAGCCTCCAATCGCCCTTGCGGTCCATTTCAAACCCGCCGCGAAGCCAGTTCGCGAGCATGGCCTGGCCTTCGGCACCGCCGCCCATGAAATGCTCGATAGTGTCGGGACCAGCCTGCTTGCCGGCTTCGAACCGCGTGCTGGTGTCGCTGCGCGCCGACCGGCTGAAGTCCGTGCCGCTGGAGACCAGCAGGTCGTTATGCGCGAAGCTGAAGCGGGCATGCCCGCCATTGGCTATCGCGCCAAGCTGGCTCTCGTTGATGAGGCCGGCCTTCCACATGGCGGCGGCGGTCGCAGGGGTAAGGTTGAGACCAAGATCGCCATTCTGATCCATGGCGAGCTGACGCTTCGATAATTTGATTCCGTGCTCCGCGAGCAAGCCCTGCATGCGAGTGAGACGCTCCCGGTCGACAATCGAAGTCAGACGCTCGTTGCGCGCGCGATCGGCGACACCTGCTGCACCGCCCTCGGCCATATCGACCTGATTGCCGGCCGTGCGGCTGAGCGCCTGGATGAAGCTGTTGAGCCGCGCAGCCTTACGCGTCGAGACACCGGCCGCAGCCGCGCCCTCGGCAAACCCGAAATTCTCGGACTGCCGGCGCTGCTCGCCGATCCGCGCCGAGCTGCGAGTACCGGCAGTGCCAACCTCACGCTGCGCGTCGAGTTTGCCCGAGCGCTCGGCGAAGTCATAGCCGGCAGCCTCGCGGCTGCGGCCATAGATGCTCGTTCCTTCGCGGCCGGCTTCGGCGGCCGCGCCATCTGCCGTGCCCAGCTGCGTCGCGGCGCTGTAGCGTTCAACGGCTGCCACCACCTGGGCTTCGTTCCTGCCGGTGGCGCGGGCAAGCTGGCTGACCGCGGTGCTGCGCGCTTCGCCCGAGAGTGCGTTGATGAACCCGACCCGGCGTCCGGTCTCATCGACCGAAAGCCCGAGCATTGACGCCGCTTCGCGCTGGCCCTGGTTGCTGCCGCTGCGCCAGCCTTGTTCGGTCGCGACATTGGCGCGCTCGACGCCGGTGACATTGTCGCCGGCATAGTCGCGGCGCCCCTCCATCGCACCAACCTGGACCTGCGCGGAGGTGAGGTCGTTGCGCAGCAGCTGTTCCTGATCGTAGGTGTTGGCGATCAGCTTGGCGAAGGTAGGGTCGGCCTGGGCCTCGCCGATTACGCCCGAGGCCTTCAGCTGAGCATCGGCCGGTGAATATCCGGCCCGCTCAAAGTGGCGCGTCGCTCCCTGCAACATCATGTCATAGGCTCGGCTATCGCCAAAGGCGCGCCACTGGACGAGGTTTTGGCTGAAGGCGGCGAACGCCTTTTCGCCAGCTTCGCCCTGGCCGAAATAACCAGTACCCAGACCTCTGAGTGCATCCTTCTCGGCAAACTGATGGATGGCCGTCGTGGCCGCGTTAGCCTGAACGGCGCGCGCGACTGCCGGATCGGCCAGATCGCGGCCTCCCAGCGCAGGGGCGAGGCTTCCCAGTTGGCGTGAGCCCTCGATCCCGCCTAGCGCGAAGGCGGTTCCGCCCGGCGTCCCAGGGCGCTCGCCAAGAATGTGACCGGCCTCGCCATAGGTGCGATTGGCATTGAAGCTCGAACGCTCGCCGAAGTCCCCAAAGCTCGAAGCCGCTGCCGCGCGGGAGCGGGTGCCCATCGCAGACGCCTGCGCCTCGAGCGCGGAGGACCGCCCCTCGGCGGTGCCCATCGGCGCGGCGGCCGCAGTACCCTGGCCCGCGATGCCAAGCGATCCGGAAGTGAGCGACGAGAACACATTGCCGCTGAAGCGGAAGACCGTGAAGACGAAGGCGCCAGCGAGGCCCGCCGCGGCGGTGCGGAAGCTGCCGAAGATCGCGAGCGCCTTCATGGCGGCGGAGGGCGCCAGCAGCCAGGCATTGGCTGCTAACGCGTTGGAGCGGAGTTCGGCCAGCGTCGCGGTCGCGCGTCCGAGGGTCAGCTGGTAGATGCCTGCGTCGATCACGCCCCAAAGTGCCACGAACACGAACATGCCCAGCGCGAAGCTCGCGACCCGCAGGTTGATCGGCGTCAGGATGAACAGCAGCGCGATCGGGATCATGAAGAGCATGATCCCGAACACCGTCGCGCGGATCGTCGGCATCCACTCGTTCGCGACCGACATGGTGGCGAGGCCGTTGGAGATGACCGCACGGTTCGCCATGACCCTGGCCGCGCTTGCCGGAGAGTCCTCGAACAATACGTCTCCAACGGTGTTGCCCAGAAGTATGTGGGTCAGGAAGGCCTGCGCGCTCAGCGGCCGTCCGAGCATCATCTGGCCCATCTCGCCAAGCTGTTGCCGGCAGCGCTGCATCTGCTGGGCATTCCCGGCAGCGGCGCTATGCTGAGAGTTTCATCGGGCACCTAAGGCGCCGTTACGGCCCCTTATGGATCACTCAGCGTGTCAGCGAGCCGCATTTAGACGGGCGGCGCTGAAGCGATGAGGCGCAAGCGAAAAACGAGCGCGCCGGATGGGGTGCCGGCGGCTGATCGCGCCAATCCGCCCGACAACTCCGCAGATGAGGTCGCTCCTCACAGGCAGGGTGGCGATATGGCGTCAGCTGAGCCGAGATCTGTCATCCAACCTGAACGGGGTTACGTCTCGGCCAACCAAACGGCAGAGACCCATCCGATTGCCGCGCCCGCGGTCGAAAGCGCTATCGCTCTGATTGCGGAGCGGCAGAAGGCCGGACCAAATGCGGCGACGCCGCCGGAAGCGAGCACCTTTGTTGCAAGCAGATCCCAATTTTCCGGTGATCTGGTTGAGGAGGCCAAGCGGTATTTCTCATCAAGGCAAGGCGAGCCGGTGAGCGATGATCTGGCTAGGAACTACCTTGGCAGCTTGGTTGATTTCGTGATGTTGTTCAGAAAATAAGCCTCATCAAAATAATAAATATCATCAACAGAGGTACGGCTGCTCATACCCCAAGTGGGATATGTTTCGAACTTTAGTAACCCAAAGTGAGATCCATTTCGAACTGCAATAACCCCAGGCGGGACGCATATCGAACTTTTGCGTAACACTTCCGAAATGGGGAGGGGGTGGTTAGAGTTGAGGTGTTAGGAGTAAGAATATGGCTCAACCCAGAAATAAGTCCGCTGCTCGCAGCCGAGGGACGCCGGCTTCCGTGACGTACCAGGCACGGGCCGTCATGTACGCTCGCGTATCGACGGCGGAGCAAGAGAAGGAAGGATTCTCGATCCCCGCCCAGCAGAAACTCATGCGGGAATATGCGTCGCAAAATGGAATCGGAATCGCAGCCGATTTTGTTGACGTAGAAACAGCCAAGCGGTCTGGCCGACCGGGCTTCGAGGAAATGCTCCGCTACATGAAGAAGCATGCAAGCGTGAGAACGATCCTCGTTGAGAAGACTGATAGGCTATACCGTAATCTCAAGGATTGGGTGACGGTTGATGGGTTGGACCTGGAGGTTCACTTCGTAAAAGAGAACGTGGTGTTGTCGCGAGATTCCCGGTCCTCCGAGAAATTCATGCACGGCATCAAGGTTCTGATGGCGAAGAACTATATCGACAATCTGTCAGAGGAAACCCGAAAGGGTATGCTCGAGAAGGCTGAGCAGGGGATCTGGCCTTCATTCGCGCCGCTTGGCTACACGAATATTGTGGGCGCTCACGGTAAGCGGGTTATCGCCATCGATCCGGAGACCGGTCCTCTCATCACGCGTCTGTTCGAGTGGTTCGAAAGCGGGGAATATTCCCTCAAGGAGCTCACCCGAAAGGCTCGGGACGCTGGGCTGCGCTACCGCAGGACAGGCAAGCCGATCGGGTCGAGTTCCGTCCACAGGATATTGCGGAGTCGGATTTACACAGGATCCTTCGAATGGCTTGGCAAATTGTATGAGGGTTCACACACGCCGCTGACAACCTTCGCGACCTGGATGAACGTGCAGGAAATCCTCGACGGAAGGAGCATTTCCAACGTTCACGGGAACCGCCACGAGTTTGCTTACACCGGTTTGATGACCTGCGGCCATTGCGGGTGTGCAATGACGGCGGAAATTAAAAAGGGCAGGTACATCTACTATCACTGCTCGAAGTTCAAAGGGCGGTGCCCGGAGCCCTACGTTCGAGAAGAGGCGCTGGACGTCATGTTTGCCGCTCAACTCAGGAAGCTGCGACTGGACGATGACGTTTTTCGGATGATTGGCCAGGCGATTCGCGAAAGCCGGGCAAACGAGATTCGGGAACGCGACGAACGGGTGGCAAAGATCCGAGCGGAAGCCGATCGCCTTCAACACCGGCTCGACACCCTCTACCTCGACAAAATCGAGGGGCGGGTGACAAGCGAGTTTCACGATCGCGTCGCGGCAACATGGAGAGAAGAGCGAGACAGGTGTGTCCGCGACCTCGAGAGCCTCTCTTTCGCGGAAGATGACGTGATCGATGACGGTGTCGCGCTCGTCGACTTCGCCCGGACGGCTCATCACCGATTTGAGACGCTGCCTCTTTCCAGCAAGCGCAGAGCCCTGAATCTCGTGCTATCGAACTGCTCATTTGCAGATGGAGAGCTCACCACAATCTTCCGTAAGCCATTCGACTTACTGGAGAAAATCAGCTCTCCCGGTGGAAGCGGTATGCCCCCTGAAGGGGGGTCTCCACCCGGAAATGAAAAAATGGCTCCCTGAGTAGGATTCGAACCTACGGCCGCTCGATTAACAGTCGAGAGCTCTACCGCTGAGCTATCAGGGAACAGGCCCGGCGTGACCGGGGGTATGTGTCCCTCTGTGCAAGGACAGAAGGAAATGGCTCCCTGAGTAGGATTCGAACCTACGGCCGCTCGATTAACAGTCGAGAGCTCTACCGCTGAGCTATCAGGGAACAGGCCCGGTTGCCCGGGTCAGGTGCGCGCTAATAGCACTCATTTCGGCCATGGCAAGCCGGCGCGGGGCAAATTTTTCCACAGCGCGGAGTGCCGAACCTGCCGCCGCAGCAGGGCGTGCGGAGATTTGGCCTGGGGTGGAGCGAGAATGGCTGTCTTCGAGAACCGGACCGCAGCGTACTTTCATGTACGTGAGGACCGGACGCGCAGACGGCGGCCGTTCGCAGCCCGCCCCAGGCCAAATCTTCGCACGCCCTCAGCTCATGAATTGTTCGGCGAAAATCCGCTCGTCCAGGCTGCGGCCGCGGTCGAACAGCAAGGTCAGCTGGTGATCGCGCCAGGCGCGCACGCGCACTTCGCTCACTTCGCGCACTTCCTTCTGGTCGGCCACGACCAGCACCGGGCGCTTGACCGATTCGAGCACGCGGAACACCATTTCGGCCGTGTCGGGCAGGATTGCGCCGCGCCAGCGCCGCGGGCGGAACGGGCTGATCGGGGTCAGCGCCAGGATATTGGCGCCGAGCGGCAGGATCGGGCCATTGGCCGAAAGGTTGTAGGCAGTCGATCCCGCTGGCGTTGCCACCAGCACGCCATCGCACGAAAGCTCGGGGATGCGCACCTTGCCGTTGACGGTCACTTCCAGCTTGGCGGTCTGGCGGGTTTCGCGCAGCAGCGAAACTTCGTTGATGGCATAGCAGCTTTGCGTTTCGCCATCGCTGGTCACTGCGTCCATGCGCAGCGGGCTGATCGCCACGGGGCGGGCGCGGGCCACGCGCTCTTCCAGCGCGCGGCTGCTTTTCTGGCGGTTCATCAGGAAACCCACGGTGCCCAGGTTCAGGCCATAGGCCGGGACCACGCGATCGGCATCGAGCATCTGGTGCAGGACTTGCAGCATATAGCCATCGCCGCCCAGCACGACCACGGCTTCCGCCTCGTCGAACGGCACCCAGGCGTGGGCCTTGGCCAGCGCGGCGGCGGCCTCTTGCGCGCGGTCGGTGGGCGAAGCAAGCAGGGCGAGCCGTTCGTAGCTGGCGCCGCTTGGCGATCCGATCGTTGCCGTCATCATGCATCCCCTGCCGCAAGGACCTGCGGCGAACTGGGGGCGTGATATGGGGCGACCCATTATGGCGCAATGCGAAAATGTCTGAGGTATGTCGCAGGGCAGACAACGCCCGATGCGCTCTGCTAGGGCGGGGCGACAATGACCACGCCCGGCCGCCCCGATCAGCCCATTGTGCCCGACGGGCGCGTTCCGACCGACCCTGCGCGTGAGGCAAATGGCGGGCGCGACGGGCTGACCGGCCTGCCCGATGCCGGCGCAGCGCGCGCCTGGCTCGATCAGGCCGGCCGGGGCGGGTTTGTCCAGGCCATGCTGATCGGCCTCAATCGCTTTCAGGCGGTGAACCTGGCCTTTGGCCATCGCGGCGGGGATCGCGTGCTGGCCGAAGTGGCGCGGCGCATTGCCCATTTCGCCGCGCAGGACATGGCGATCTGCAACAGCGCGCGGGGCGGCATCCTGGTGGCGCGGGTTTCCGGCGGGGAGTTCCTGGTTGCCAGCGCCCGGCCGGTAAGCCGCGAGCGCTGGCAATTGCTGGCCCAAGGCCTGGCGCGCAGCGTGGCGCGGCCGCTTTCGCTGGGCGGCGAGGTGGTGCGCCTCTTGCCGCGCATTGCCCTGCTGCGCGGCCAATCGGGCGAGGGCGGCGGCGCGCTGCTCGACCGGCTGGACCAGGCGCTGGCGCAACTGCTGCGCGGCGGGGCGCGACGGCTGTTGTGGGCCGATGGCAGCCATCCGGCACGCGGGCGCAGCGCAGCGCGGCTTGAAGCAGACCTGATCGGCGCGCTGCACCGCGGCGAGATCGCCGTGCTCTATCAGCCGCAGTTCCGCGTGGCCGATGGCGCGCTCGCCGGGGCCGAAGCGCTGGCGCGGTGGGAGCATCCGGGCATGGGCCGGATCGGCGCGGAAACCCTGTTCGCGGTGGCCGAACGGGCCGACCAGATGGCGCCGCTATCGCAAGCGATCGCCAGCACGGCGCTTGCCGGCGCGCGCGATTGGCCGGCGGGCATGCGCCTGTCGCTCAACATCACGGCCGAGGATTTTGCCTTGCCCGATTTTGCCGGTGGGTTGCTGGCGCGGGCCGAGGCTGCGGGCTTTGCCCCCGATCGGCTGACCGTGGAAATCACCGAGCAGACCCTGATTGCCGATTTCGAGGCTTGCGCGGACGCTTTGCGGACCCTGGCCGCGCGTGGGGTGGCCGTGGCGCTCGATGATTTCGGTACCGGCTTTTCCAACTTCCGCACGTTGAAAGCCTTGCCGCTCGACACGCTCAAGCTCGATCGCTCGCTGGTGCGCGACGTGGCGCGCGATGGGCGCGACCGCGCGATCCTGGCGGCTATCGTGGCCATGGCCCGCGCCCTCTCGCTCTCTGTGGTGGCGGAGGGGGTTGAAAACGAAGCGCAACTCGCCGTGCTGGCCGAAGAAGGCGTGGACTTGTTCCAGGGCTTCCTGCGGGCCGGGCCGATGGATGGTGCCGCCATGGCGCGGATGGCGGCCGGGAGCCCGGCCTGACCGCTCCGGCGATCAGGCGGCTTTCTTGCCGGCGCGCCGCGCGATGGTGGACAGGCCCTTGGTCAGCTGCACCAGCCCGTTGAGGCGCCCTTGCGGATCGCCCCAGGCGCGCTGGATCACCAGCTTGTTGTCGGGGCGCAGCTTGGCGGTGCCTTTCAGCCGCTCGACATAGGCGACCAGGCCCATGGGATCGGGGAAATCGTCGTTGTGGAACGACACGAGCACACCCTTGGGCCCCACGTCGATCTTGGCAATGCGGGCCTCGATCGCCTGGCGCTTGACCTCGATCAGCTGCAAGAGGTTCTGCGTGGGTTGCGGCAGCGGGCCGAAGCGGTCGATCATCTCGGCGGCCAGCGCTTCGACAGCGTCAGCACCCTCGGCATCGTTCATGCGGCGATAGAGCGCCATGCGCACCGCCAGATCGGGCACATAGTCTTCGGGGATCATGATCGGCGCATCGAGCGTGATTTGCGGGGACAGCGCGTCGCGTTCGCGCGCCATGCCGATTTCGCCGGCCTTGGCCGCCATGATCGCGTCTTCCAGCATGGACTGGTAAAGCTCGAAGCCCACTTCCTTGATATGGCCCGATTGCTCGTCGCCCAGCAGATTGCCCGCGCCGCGCAGATCCAGGTCATGGCTGGCCAGCTGGAACCCGGCGCCCAGCGAATCGAGATCGCCCAGCACCTTGAGGCGTTTTTCCGCCACTTCGGACAGGGCCTGGTTTTCCGGATAGGTGAGATAGGCATAGGCGCGCAGCTTGCCCCGGCCGACGCGGCCACGCAGCTGGTAAAGCTGGGCCAGGCCAAAGCGATCGGCGCGGTGGAGCACGATGGTGTTGGCACTGGGAATGTCGATCCCGCTTTCCACGATCGTGGTGGACAGCAGCACTTCATAGCGCTTTTCATAGAAGGCGCTCATGCGGTCTTCCACTTCGGTTGGGCTCATCTGCCCATGCGCCGTCACGAAGCGGATTTCCGGCACGTTGAGGCGCAGCCAGTCTTCCACTTCGGCCATGTCGGCAATGCGCGGCACGACGATGAAGCTCTGCCCGCCGCGCTGGTGCTCGCGCATCAAGGCCTCGCGCATGGTGACATCGTCCCACGGCATCACATAAGTACGCACGGCGAGGCGATCGACCGGCGGGGTCTGGATCGTGGACAGTTCGCGCAGGCCCGACATGGCCATCTGCAAGGTGCGCGGGATCGGCGTGGCGGTGAGCGTGAGGACGTGGACGTCGGTTTTAAGCTCCTTGAGCTTTTCCTTGTGCGTCACGCCAAAGCGCTGTTCCTCGTCGACGATGACCAGGCCCAGCCGCTTGAATTCCACCGATTTGGAAAGCAGCGCGTGGGTGCCCACGACAATGTCCACCGTGCCATCGGCGAGGCCAGCCCGCGTCTGCGTGGCTTCCTTGGCCGGCACGAGGCGCGACAGGCGCCGGATCTGGAGGGGGAAGCCCGAGAACCGCTCCACGAAATTGCTGTAGTGCTGGCGCGCGAGCAGGGTGGTTGGGGCAATCACCGCCACCTGGTGCCCGGCCATCGCCGAAACGAACGCCGCGCGCAGGGCCACTTCGGTCTTGCCGAAACCGACGTCGCCACAGACCAGCCGGTCCATCGGCTTGCCTTCGGCCATGTCGCCCAGCACGTCGTCGATGGCGCGTTCCTGGTCCTCGGTCTCGTCCCAGGGGAAGCGATCGACGAAGGGGCCATAGCTCGCCGGATCGACCGCAAGGACATCGGCCTGGCGCAGCGCGCGCAACGCGGCGGTGGCCATCAGCTGCCCGGCCATTTCCAAGATGCGCTCGCGCATGCGCGCCTTGCGCCGCTGCCAGCCTTCGCCGCCCAGCTTGTCGAGCGCGACGTTTTCGCTCTCGGCGCCATAGCGCGATAGCACGTCGAGGTTTTCGACTGGAATGTAGAGCTTGTCACCCCCGGCATACGTCAGTTGCACGCAATCGTGCGGGCTTTGGCCCACGGTGATCGCTTCGAGGCCCTCGTAACGGCCGATGCCATGGTCCATGTGGACCACCAGATCGCCAGGGGTGAGCGCAGACAGCTCGGCCAGGAACGCGTCGGCGTCCTTGCGCTTCTTCTTGCGGCGCACCAGGCGGTCACCCAGGATGTCCTGCTCGGTCAGCAGTTCCAGGGTGTCGTTGGCAAAGCCCTGTTCCAGCGGCAGGACCACGGCGACCGGGCGGCCGCTGGCAGCCAGGCCCAGCGCTTCCTGCCAGGTATCGGCCAGGGCCGGTGCCTGCTTGCCCGCCTCGGCCAGCAGCGAGGCGAGGCGCGAACGCGAGCCGGTGGTATAGGCCGCGACGATCGGCTTGAGACCGCGCGTGCCGAGCGCGGCCAGGTGCTTGGCCGCGGCTTCATAGATATTGACGCCTTGCGCGCGGTCGGGCGTGAAATCGCGCGAGCTGGAAAAGCCGAAGTCGATGACACTGGCGCTTTCCGGCTCGGCAAAGATCGAGGCGCGATGCACTGGCCACCCGGCCAAGGCGCGATCGAGCTCTTCGCGCGTGAGATAAAGCGCGTCGGGCTTGAGCGGGCGATAGGTGCCCGATTGGCGGGCCGAGGCTTCGGTGCGCGCGGCATAGTAATCGGCGATGTCATCGAGCCGGCTCTCGGCGGCCTTGGCGGCGGCGCTGTCGAGCACCACCAGGTCGCCCTCGGCCAAGTGATCGAACAGCGTGACCATCCGCTCCTCGAACAGCGGCAGCCAGTGTTCCATGCCGGCCAGGCGCCGGCCTTCGCTGACCGCCTGATAAAGCGCGTCGCCGGTGGCGTTGGCCCCGAAGATCTCGCGATAGCGGCTGCGGAAGCGCTTGATCGAGGTTTCGTCGAGCAGCGCCTCGCTGGCGGGCAGCAGCAGGTGGGTTTCCACTGGCTGGACCGAACGTTGCGTGGCCGGATCGAACAGGCGCAGCGTTTCCAGCTCGTCGCCGAAGAAATCGAGCCGCAGCCCGTGATCGAGCCCGGTGGGAAAGATATCGAAGACCGAGCCGCGCACGGCATATTCGCCCGCGTCCACCACGGTGTCGGTGCGCGAATAGCCCTGGCGCTGGAGCAGCGCGATCAGGCTTTCGCGGCCGATTTCCACGCCGGGGGTGAGCAGCCGGGTGGATTCGCGGATGCGAAATGGGGTGAGCGTGCGTTGCAGCACGGCGTTGATCGTGGTGACCACCAGTTGCGGCCGCCCGTCGCGCTTGTGCTGCAGCTTTTGCAGGGCCGCCAGCCGCCGCGCGCTGATCGACAGGGCGGGAGAGGCGCGGTCGAACGGCAGGCAGTCCCACGCGGGGAAATCGATCACGTCCAGTTCGGGCGCAAAGAACGCCGCGCTTTCCACCAGGGCACGCAAGGCGGTGTCATCGGGCGTGATGAACACGCAGCGGCCCTGCGTCTTCGCCGCCGCAGCGGCACGGGCGAGGTCCGCCATGACCAGCGGTTGCGCGCCGCGCGCCACGCTGGCAAGCGTCAGCGGGCTGCGGGCGGAAAGGATGCGGGAAAGGTCGGGCATGGCTGGGTTCTTTTGGCGGACGTTGCGTGCGCGCCCTTCGACAGGCTCAGGGCGAACGGAGATTGGTTTGTTGTTCCTGGACGGACTCAAGCGGTGGTGCCGAGGGCTTCGACAAGCTCAGCCCGAACGGGGAAACACGAAACATTGCAACAATGTTCCGTCCGCCCTGAGCCTGTCGAAGGGCGGCAGGCGCCACGTCAGCGTGGAATCTCCACGTAGTCGAGTTGGCGCATGCGGTCCATCAGCGGGCCGGCATATTCCTCCGGCACCGACAGCGTGCCCAGGGCCCAGCCCAGGATGTCGACGTCTTCCTCGTCCAACAGGGTTTCGAACCAGACGGCCTCTGCTTCACCCCATTCACCGTGGAAACGGTCGAAATAGCAGCCGATCATGTAGTCGGCCTCACGCGTGCCACGATGCCAGGCGCGGAATTTCATGCGCCGCAGGCGTGCTTCGTCCAGTTTGCCAAAGTCCGGGCCGGATTCAGGAGTCGCAGTCGTTTCGGTCATAAGGGCTGCGGGTAAGCCAGCTTGCCCCATGGCGCAACGGCCCCATGGTGATTATGGGAGCCCCATGCGCCCCGATTTGCTCAATCCCCTGTTTGCCGAGGCCACCAGCCTGAAAGGCGTGGGCGCCGGCCTTGCCCGCCCGCTCGACAAGCTGGGGCTGACGCGGGTGCGCGACTTTCTCTATCACTTGCCCGATCGCTTCGTGCAGCGGCGCGCGGTGCAGGCGCTGGATGAAGCGGCGCTGGGCGAGCAGATCATCGTGGCCCTGACCGTGCGCGAGCACCGCCAGCCGGCCGGGCGCGGCCCGTTCCGCGTGATTGCCGAAGACAGCGTGGGCAACCACGTGTCGATCACCTATTTCGGCCGGGCATCCTACACCGGCAAAAAGGCGCTGCCGGTGGGCGAGAAGCGCTGGGTGGCCGGGCGGCTCGACCAGTTCGGCCAGACCTGGCAGATCGTCCACCCCGATCATGTGAGCGAGGACAGCGCAGGCCTGCAAGGCCAGATGACCGAGGCGGTCTATCCCTTGTCCGAAGGCCTGACCCAGGGCCGCATCGCCACGCTGGTGCACCAGGCGCTCGCCCAGGCGCCGCGCCTGCCCGAATGGATCGAGCCAGGCCTCTTGGCGCGCGAGGAATGGCCCGCCTGGCACGAGGCGCTGGCGCGGACGCACCAGGCACCCGACAAGCGCGCCAAGGATCGCCTGGCCTATGACGAACTGTTTGCCAATGCGCTGGCGCTGATGCTGGTGCGCGCGGCCAACCGCACGCGAGTGGGCCAGCCGCTGCACGGCGACGGGCGCCTGCGCGCGAAGCTGAACCTGCCCTTCGCGCTGACCGGTGCGCAAACCCGCGCCATTGCCGAGATCGAGGGCGACATGGCGCAAGGCTCCCCCATGTTGCGCCTGCTCCAGGGCGACGTGGGTTCGGGCAAGACCGCCGTGGCGCTCCATGCCATGCTGGTGGCGGTGGAGGCGGGGGGGCAGGCGGCCCTGCTGGCACCCACCGAAATCCTGGCGCGGCAGCATGCCGATACTCTGGCCAAAATGGCGCGCGGCACGGGCGTCAACATCGCGCTGCTGACCGGCCGCGACAAGGGCCGCGCGCGCGAGGCGCTGCTGATGAACCTGCTCGATGGCGGGATCGATATCCTGGTGGGCACCCACGCAATCTTTCAGGACAGCGTGGCCTATCGCAATCTGGCGCTGGTGGTGATCGATGAGCAGCACCGCTTCGGCGTGGGCCAGCGCCTGATGCTCACGCAAAAGGCGCGGCGCACACCGCACTGCCTGGCCATGACCGCTACGCCGATTCCGCGCACGCTGACCCTGGCGCAATATGGCGAGATGGAAGTCTCGCGGCTCGACGAAATGCCACCCGGCCGCCAGGCGATCGACACGCGCGTGGTGGCGCAGGAGCGCTTGCCCGACGTGATCGACGGGATCGGCCGGCACATCGCCGCCGGGCACCAGGCCTATTGGGTGTGCCCGATGGTGCGCGAGGCGGAGAACGAGGACCTGGCCGCCGCAGAAGCGCGCCACGCCATGCTGGCCGAACGCTTTGGCGAGCGTGTGGTGATGGTCCACGGCCAGATGCGGCCCGAAGCCAAGGACGCGGCGATGGAGCGCTTCGCCAGCGGGCAGGCGAGCCTGTTGGTGGCGACCACGGTGATCGAAGTGGGCGTGGACGTGCCGAACGCCACCTTGATGGTGATCGAGCAGGCCGAGCGCTTTGGCCTGGCGCAGTTGCACCAGTTGCGCGGGCGCGTGGGGCGGGGCAGCCAGAAATCCACTTGCCTGCTGCTGCGCGGCGACATGGTGAGCAAAGTGGGCCGCGAACGCCTGGCCCTGATGCGCGAGACGCAGGACGGGTTCCTGCTGGCCGAGGAAGACTTGCGCCTGCGCGGCGGCGGCGAATTGCTCGGCACGCGCCAATCGGGCGATACGCCGTTTCGTGTCGCCGATTTCGAACAGATCGCCAACCTGCTGCCGATTGCCCACGATGACGCGCGGCTGTTGATGGAGCGCGATGGCGGGCTGGATTCCCCGCGCGGGCAGGCGGCGCGCGTGCTGCTCTACTTGTTCGAGCGCGATTGGGGCGTGCAACTGCTGCGCGGCGGTTGATGCTGCCACACCCTTGATTTCGCAACGTTCCTGACACTTGCCTGCTGTTGCCACCGGGCAACACCTGGCGGTGTTTGCCCCGCCACGTCTGCCGCCTTGCGCGACATGGCTTGACACCTGGCGCATACGAATCCTATTTATCGTATAAATAAGACTTCACTGTTTTCCGGGAGGGGCTTTTCATGCATCTCGATTTCCGTCGCGTTCTTTGTGCAACCAGTGTCCTGGCGCTGGCCATGGGCTCTCACGCTGCTTTCGCGCAAGCCGCCGACAATGCCGCTGCGCCGCAATCGGCTGCTGATGAAGCCCCGTCGGACCAGGCGATCGTCGTCACCGGGCTGCGCGCTTCGCTGCGCGACGCGCTCAATGCCAAGCGCACCACCACGGTGGTGGCCGAAACCATCAGTTCCAAGGACATCGGCGTTCTGCCCGATGTGACCATCGCAGATTCGCTGGGCCGCCTGCCGGGCGTGACCGCCACGCGCGATCGCGGCAATGCCAGCCAGGCCGCGGTGCGCGGCCTTGGCCCGCGCCTGGTGCTGGGCCTGATCAACGGGCGCGAAGTGGCTTCGTCGGAACCCGACCGCAACGTGCGCTGGGAAATCTACCCGTCCGAAATCGTCTCGGGCGTGACGGTCTACAAGGCACAGAGCGCCGACTTCATCGCCGGGGGCGTGGCCGCCACGATCGACATCCAGACGATCAAGCCGCTCGATTACCATGGGCCCGCCTTCACCGTGCGCGGCGGCGCGATCTATAACGATGGCGGCAAGGACATTCCGGGCTATTCGGGCCTCGGCGCCCGCGGCAGCGCGCAATATGTCGGCAAGCTGACCGACAACCTCGGCCTGGTGATCGGTGGCACCTACCAGCGCCAGAAGAACGGCTTCGAAAGCTTCCAGGGCTGGGGCTACAACACCGTCGACACCGGCAGCCCGCCGACCGATGCCAACGGCAACAAGATCAACACCCCCTGGGGCGCGCAGGCCGAAGTCAAGGGCCTGACCGAAACCCGCTGGAGCACCACGGCCGCCCTGCAGTGGAAGCCGGGTTCCTATTGGGACATCACGCTCGACGGCCTCTATTCCAACATCAAGATCGACGAGAACCAGGCGCAGCAATGGTATGGCCGTTCCAACGGCTGGGGCGACTGGGGCGGCAACTTCGGCCAGGCCGGCGATATCTACCAGCAGGGCAACTACACGCTCGCCGGCAACACGGTGACGGGCGCCACGCTCAACAACTATTCCTCGGTCACCAACGTTTTCGGCAAGTATACCGAGGACAAGACCCTGTTCGTCTCGGGCCTCAACGCCAAGTACGATGACGGCACGTGGTCGGTGAAGACCGACGTTTCCTATTCCAGCGCCAAGCGCAACAACCTCTATCGCTCGGTGGCGACGGAATTCTATCCCTCCACCACCACCTTTGCCACTGGCGCGGGCCAGGTGCCGTCGGTCTCGATCAGCGGTGCCAACGTGGGCGATACCAGCGCGCAGACGGTGCAGAGCTATTACCCCGGCATCTATGACGGGCCGCAGCGCCTGCACGATGACCTGGGCGCCGGGCAGATCGACATCCGCCGCGCGGTCAACAGCGGCTGGCTTTCGGGCATTGGCGTGGGCCTGCGCTATTCCAACCGCGTCAAGAGCCTGGCCTATGGCAGCGGCAGCATCGCCACCGTGGGCGGCGGCAGCGTGACGCTCAACGCGTCGGACCTGACCGCCTTCAACACGAGCAATTTCACCGTGCCGACGATGGTGTGGGGCAATTTCGACACCATCGCCAGCCAGGCGGTGGTCTATACCCCCGGCGCCGACGATCCCACCAAGGGCTGGCGCGTGCGCGAAGACGACATGGAAGGCTATGTCATGGCCGACCTCGCCGGCAATGGCTTTTCGGGTAACGTCGGCGTGCGTTTCGTCGACGTGGTGACGCACAGCACGGGCACGTCTGCCTCCACCAGCTGGGACGGCACGGCCAACGTGACCGTGCTTTCGCCGGTGAACGCGCAGAACCACTATTTCCGCGCGCTGCCCAGCATCAACCTGAACTTCGAGCTGACCGACATGCTCAAGCTGCGCGTGGCAGCAGCGCGGGTGATCTCGCGTCCGCCGCTCGATGAACTGCGGGCCAACCAGAACCTGTCGGTCTATCCGCCGCAGCTCACCGGTTCGGCCGGCAATCCCAACTTGCGCCCATTCATGGCCACGCAGGGTGACCTGTCGGTGGAATGGTATTTCCACAAGGATGCGCTGCTGGCGGTTGCGGGCTATTACAAGGATGTCGATACCAACATCGGCTATGCCCAGACCACGCAGACGATCAACGGTGCCGATTACCTGATCACCGGCCCGGCCAACGGCAAGGGCGGCTATATCGCCGGTATCGAAACCACGTTGCAGACGCCGTTCTACTTCATCCCCGGCCTCGATAAGTTCGGCATCTATGCCAACGCCGCCTTCGTGAAGTCTGACCTCAAGGAACTTTCGCCCAGCACCAACCCGTTCCCGGCGGTGGGCCTGGCCGATTTCACCGGCGAGGTTGACCTGTGGTATTCCGACCATGGCATCGACGCGCGCCTGGCGCTCAAGCACCACAGCCCGTTCACGGTGATCTATGGCTGGGACGCCTCCAAGCTCACTCGCCTGGAAAGCGAAACCACGCTGGGGGCCAGCATCGGCTATACCATCACCAAGAACATCTCGGTGCGCGTGCAGGCCAACAACCTGACCAACCAGGTGGCGCGGTTCTATTGGAACAACGATGCCAACCAGATCGCGCGCTATGAAAAGTATGGCCGCAGCTATCTGGCTGACATCACGGTTCGTTATTGATCCTTGCCGGATCACGGGGCCGGCCTGATCCTCTCCCCGGGTCGGCTCCAAACTGCAAGGGGCGCTGCAGCGATGCGGCGCCCTTTTTCTTTGGCGGTGGCGCGGGGCTATGCAACAAGGGCGCATGACCCGCCGCATCGTGCGCCTCTTGCTCGGCCTGCTCTATTTCGCGGCCGGCGTGCTTCATCTGGCCATTCCCGCGCCGTTCCTGAAAATCACGCCAGCGTGGGTGCCGCACGCGCCGCTGGTGATCGCGCTGACCGGCCTTGCCGAACTGGCCGGCAGCGTGGCGTTGGTCCAGGGGTTCAGCCCGGCCTTGCGCCGCGCGGCGGGATGGGGGCTGGCTGCTTATGCGCTGTGCGTGTGGCCGGCCAATATCAACCACATGATCATGGATCTGGCGCGGCCCGATCATGGCCTGGGCCTTGGCTATCACATCCCGCGCATGCTGGCGCAGCCGGTGCTGATCTGGGCGGCGCTGTGGGCGGGCGGGGTGCTTGGACGCCGCCGTTCGTTTGAAAACGGGCGGTCATGAAAAAGCCCCCTCCTCTTTGCAAGGAGGGGGTTGGGGGTGGTGCGAGGCCTGGCGCAACCATCCAGAAAAGCGGGACCCCGGATCAAGTCCGGGGTGACGATCAAGGCTTGGCTTGCGGCTTGTACGTCTTGCGCAACCAGTCGAACGCCGGCAGCGCCTCGTGGCGCTTGATGTCGAACATCGCGGCGTTTTCCCAACTCGATCCGGTGCCCCAGCGCGTCTTGCACTGGGTGGAAACCCAGTCCGGCGCCCAATAGACCACGCCGTTGCCGCCGTTGTTGACCACAGTCTGGGTCAGGTCTTCCAGGTACTTGAGCTGGCCCTTGGGGCTGACCGGATAGCCGGGAATGGCGCTGTACGATCCCAACAGGTTGGTGGTGTCATCGGCATGGTCGTCGGAAAAGGCATAGGCCGTTTCCACCACCCAGACTTGCGCGCCATAGCGGCGGTGGGCGGCGTCGATCACTTTGCCCAGGCCCGAAAGATTGTATTTCGACCACTTGGAATAATAGCTGATGCCGATCACGTCATAGTCCAGCACGCCCGCCGCCGTGGCATCGTCGAACCACGGGATCACGTTTTCGGGCTGGGCGATATGCAGCATGACCTGGATCGGCTTGCCATGGACCTTGGCCGCCTCGCGCACCGCAGCGATCCCGGCATTGAGCATGCGGGCGTTGCGCGTCCAGTCGATCGGCTGGTCCTTGACCCCGCCCTGCACGGAAGCGTTGGTTTCGTTGCCCACCTGCACCATTTCGGGCAGCTGGCCGGCCGCCGCGAGCTTGTCGAGGATTGCGCGGGTATAGTCGTGCAGCGCCTTGACGTGGTCGTCGGTGGAAAGGCCCGCCCAGGCCGCCGGGGCAGGCTGCTTGTCGCCATCGGCCCAGTCATCGGAATAGTGGAAATCGAGCAGCACGTTGAGGCCCGCCGCATGGGCGCGGGTGATCGTCTTCAGCACATCATCATAGGTGCTGTACTGCGTCCACTTGGGGTCGTTCCACAGGCGCACGCGCATCACGTTGCCACCATGCTGCTTGAGCACGACGAAAGGATCGGCCGGCTTGCCATGGTCGAGGAACTTCGCCCCGCAGGCCTCCATCTCGTTGGTGAAGGAAAGATCGGCGCCCAGGTAGAGCGTCGGATCGGGCGCGGCCATGGCGGAAGAGGCCATGAGCAGGGCGGGCGCGAAAGCCGCGCGGCGCAGAAGGTTCATGAACGGGGTGTCCTTGGCGTCAGGCATGGAAATAGAGGTCGAGGCTGGCGGGCTTCAAGCCCGGCGCGCTGGCGGTCAGGCGCGCGCCACCCGCTGCGCCGGCATTCTGCACCAGCACTTGCGCCAGGCCGTTGAACGCGCGGCGGGCGTTGCCCTTATCGGGCTCGGTGGAGGTGGGATTGCCATTGCCCAGGCCGATGATCCGCGCCGCGTTGGTGAGGGCGCCGGAAAGGGCAAAGGTGAGGGCGGTGTCTGCCGTGGGCACCAGATGGCCGGCGGCATCGGTCACTTCGACCCGCACGGCGGCCACGTCATTGCCATCGGCGGCCAGGCGCGTGCGCTCGGTTACCAGGCGCAGCGCAGCGGGCTTGCCGGCGGTGACGCGGGTATCGCGCGCGGCCAGCTTGCCAGCATTGTATCCGCGCGCTTCCAGCGTGCCGGGGGCGTAAGGCACTTGCCAGGCCAGGTGGCCGTTTTCGGGCATGTCCTTGCGGCCCAGCGACTTGCCATTGAGCAGCAGTTCCACGTGCGCGCAATTGCCGTGGACCCACACCTCGATCGGCTGGCCTTCGCGCCCCGTCCAGTTCCAGTGCGGCAGCAGGTGGACCAGGGGCTCGCTGCGCCGCCACCAGGCGCGATAGTAATAATAGTTGTCCTTGGGCAACCCGCACAAGTCCATCGCCCCGAAATAGCTGGAAACGCTGGGCATCTGCGGGAAGGGCGTGGGTTCGCCGCGATAGTCGAACCCGGTCCAGATAAAGCCGCCGGCAATGCCCGGCTCGGCCGCGACGACCTGCCACCATTCTTCCGCCGTGCTGGCCCACCAGGGATGCTCGGTATCGTAGGCGCGCACCACGTGGGCGGCGGCATCGTTGGCATAGGCGCCGCGCGTGGCCACGGTGCTGGCGGTTTCGGTGCCGATCACCGGCTTGCCGGGGTGGCGCTGGCGCCAGGCCGGAATCTTGTCGGTGCGATAGTTGAAGCCGACCACGTCCACGGCATCGGCGGCGCCGCCGTCCCAGCCCTTGTCCATCGCCTGGGTGGTCAGCCGCGTGGGATCGAGCTGCTTGCACCGCGCGACGAGCTGGGCCGAAATGCGCCGGCCGCGCTCGCTGCCCTGGTGGCCTTCCTCGTTGCCCACCGACCACAGGATGATCGACGGGTGGTTGCGCGAGGACAGGATCATGCGGTCGAGTTCGTCGAGCGCTTCGGGGTTGGTGGTGTTGAGCCGGGTTTCGGCCACCATCATCATGCCCGTGGCGTCGCAGATGTCGAGCAGTGCTTGCGATGGCGGATTGTGCGCGCTGCGCCAGGCATTGGCGCCCATGCCCTGGGTCTGCGCCACGCGCCAGGCATGCAGGGCATCGGGAATCGCCGTGCCCACGCCGGCGTGGTCCTGGTGGTTGCACACGCCCAAGAGCTTCACCGGCTGGCCGTTGACGGCAAAGCCGCGCGTGCCGTCGAACGCCAGGGTGCGGATGCCGAAGCGCGTGATCGTGCGGTCCACTTCCCGGCCATCAACCAGCACGCTGGTTTCCAGGGTGTAGAGCTTGGGGGTTTGCGGCGACCACAGTTGCGGGGCGGCCAGCGCCAGATCGGCATTCACCGTCGCCTGTGCGCCCGCTGCGAGCGTGGTGGCGGCTTGCGGGGCGATTTCGCCCACCAGCGCGCCATCGGGGGCGAAGGCGCGATGGCGCAATTGCGCGCGGCCGGCCGCTTCGGCGGCATTGGCGAGTGTGGTGGCGATGGCCACGCGGGCGCCGCTGCCGTCCACCGTGCTGCGCACGCAGGTGCCCCACTGCGGCACGTGGAGCGGCGCGGCGCTCACCAGATCGACATGGCGATAGATGCCCGCGCCTTCATAGAACCAGCCTTCGCCCAGCGAGGCATCGACGCGCAGGGCCAACTGGTTGGGGCCGCCATCATAGTCGAGGAAATCGGCGATGTTGACGCGGAACGGGGCATAGCCCGAAGCGCTGCCGCCGGCTTCGTAGCCGTTCACGAAGACCTTGCAATCGCGGAACACGCCGTCGAATTCCAGCCATACCGCGCGGCCCTTATCCGCCGCGCCCACCGGCAGCTTGCGGCGATACCAGCCCACGCTGTTTTGCGGAAAATCGCGGCCGATGGCGCGAAAGCCATGGCCGGCGGCCATGTCTTCCTGCTCCTTGGCCACCGGCTGCGCAGGCAGGGCATAAGGCAGTTCCACCGCCCAATCGTGCGGCACGCGCACCATGGCCCAGGCGCTGTCATCGAAATCGGGCTGCAAGGCGGGCGACACGTCGAAGCCGGGCTTGGCATAGGTGCGCTGGAAGCGGCCAAAGCCGAAATCCTTGGCCATGTCGGCCGCGTGGCCCAGGGCAAAGCGCCAGCCATCGGCCAGCCGCTCCTGCCGGCGGGGCGAGGGTAGCGCCTTGTCCGCCATACGGGCGCCCGCAGCGGCTGCGGCGTTGGCCAGGGTGGGCGCGGCGCTGCCAGCCAAGCCGGCAAGGCCCAGGGCAAGTGCAGTGCGGCGATCGGTGGTGGGATGCATGGTCATCGTTCAGAACTCGAAATCGGGGCCGGTGGTAACCGTGCCCAGCAAAAGGGCATCGGCCACGAGCGCCAGCGGGCTGGCATCGGCACTGCTGGCGCGGCGGTCGATCAGATCGGCAAAGCGGCGATAGATGCGGGGATATTCGTCGTTCGACGCGTCCAGGCGCAGCGCGCCGTCGATTTCCAGGCGATGCCCGCCCTGGCGCAGCATCAGTTCGCCGTCGGCGGTGTGAACCACGATGTCCCACTGCTGGTCGCCGGGGTGCAGGATGGACAGGTCGGCGATGATCGGGGCGCCCGTGCTGCAGCGCATCTGCACCTGGGCATCGGTGGGTGACTGCCGGTTGGCCGGCATTTCCAGCTGGGCGCCTTCGACGCAGATGCCCGAGGGCAGGATTTCGGTGAGAATCGAAAAGGCGTTGATCGCCGGATCGAACACGCCGAACCCGCCCTTGGCCAGCAGCCAATCCTGCCCCGGATGCCATTGCCGCACGTCTTCGCGCCAGGTGATGTGCACGGCGGTGATGCTGCGGTTGGCCAGCCAGGCCCGCGCGGCTTCCACCGCTTCGCTCTCGCGCGAATGCCACGCGGCATAAAGCGTGACCCCGGCGCGAGTGGCCAGTTGCGCCAGCGCTTCGGCCTGGGTGGGGGCGGCGGCCGGGGGCTTTTCGAGCAGCACATCGAGCCCGGCGGCGATCGCCTCGCGCGCCAGGGACACGCGCACCGCCGGCGGCGTGCACAGGGCCACGGCATCGAGCGAACCGGCTTCGCCCGCCAGCATTTCAGCCAGGGCGGCATAGCCGCGCACGCCGTCAAGACGGTGCACCGGATCGGCCACGGCAACCAGTTCGAACCGGGAATTTCCAGTGATGGCAGGAAGATGCTGGTCGCAGGCGATCTTGCCCAGGCCCACCAGGCCGAGGCGGATCGAAGGTTGGGACATTCCAGGCTCCTCAAACAAGCACGCCATCGCGCTCTTTACATTTATCATATATATATGGTTAGAGAGGTCAATGGGCGCGGATGGCGACGCAAAATGGCGTTCTGGCCCGGAAGAAGGCAAAGGAAGGAATGGCAGCGGTGGCCAACGATAGCACGAAAAACCAGAGCGGCCCGGGCGGTAGCGGCTTGCGTTCGCGGGCCTGGTTCAACAATCCCGAATCGGCCGACATGACCGCGCTCTACCTTGAACGCTATCTCAACTATGGCCTGACGATCGAGGAGCTGCAGTCCGATCGCCCCATCATCGGCATTGCCCAGACCGGCAGCGACCTTTCCCCGTGCAACCGCCATCATCTGGTGCTGGCCAGCCGCGTGCGCGACGGCATTCGCGAGGCGGGCGGCATTCCCATCGAATTCCCGCTCCATCCCATCCAGGAAACCGGCAAGCGGCCCACCGCAGGGCTCGATCGCAACCTCGCCTACCTGGGCCTGGTGGAAGTGCTGTTCGGCTATCCGCTCGACGGCGTGGTGCTGACCATCGGTTGCGACAAGACCACCCCGGCCGCGCTGATGGCGGCGGCCACGGTCAACATTCCCGCGATCGCGCTGTCAGTGGGCCCGATGCTCAACGGCTGGCACGATGGCAAGCGCACCGGCAGCGGCACGATCGTGTGGAAAGCGCGCGAGATGCTCTCCAAGGGCGAGATCGACTTCAAGGGCTTCATCGAACTGGTCGCCAGTTCTGCGCCGTCCACCGGCTATTGCAACACCATGGGCACGGCCACCACGATGAATTCGCTGGCCGAAGCGCTGGGCATGAGCCTGCCCGGTTCGGCCGCGATCCCGGCGCCGCACCGCGACCGGCAGGAATGCGCCTATTACACCGGCAAGCAGATCGTGGAAATGGTCGCCGCCGATCGCAAGCCGTCCGACATTCTCACCAAGTCCGCGTTCCTCAACGCCATTCGCGTCAATTCGGCGATCGGCGGATCGACCAATGCGCCGATCCACCTCAATGCCATTGCCCGCCACGTGGGCGTGGACCTGACGCTGGACGATTGGGAAAGCCATGGCGCCGACATTCCGCTGATCGTCAATCTCCAGCCCTCGGGCGAATACCTGGGCGAGGACTATTTCCGCGCCGGGGGCGTGCCGGCGGTGATGGGCGAACTGGCCCGCGCCGGCCTGCTCGATGGCGCGGCCTTGACCGCCAATGGCAAGACCGTGGCCGAGAATGTCGCCCACGTGACAATCGCCGACGAAGAGGTGATCCGCCCGCTCGACCGCCCGCTCAAGCCGGCGGCCGGCCTCACCGTGCTGGGCGGCAACCTGTTCGACGCCGCCGTGATGAAGAAGAGCGTGATCAGCGACCAGTTCCGCGCGCGCTACCTGTCGAACCCCGATGACCCCGAGGCGTTCGAAGGCAAGGTCTTCGTGTTCGACGGCCCGGAAGACTATCACGCGCGGATCGACGATCCGGCGCTCGGCATCGACGAGCGTTCGATCCTGGTGATCCGCGGGGCAGGGCCGATCGGCTATCCCGGCGGGGCCGAGGTCGTCAACATGCGCCCGCCCGCCGCGCTGATCCGCGCCGGGGTGGATGCGCTGCCGTGCCTGGGCGACGGGCGCCAGTCGGGCACCTCGGGCAGCCCCTCGATCCTCAACGCCAGCCCGGAAGCGGCGGTGGGCGGTGGCCTGGCGCTGCTGCGCGATGGCGACCGCATTCGCGTGGATCTCAACACCCGCACGGTCGATCTGCTGGTGTCGGACGCCGAAATGGCGGAGCGCCGCGCCGCCTTGGCGGCCGAACCGTTCCGCTTCCCCGAAGACCAGACGCCGTGGCAGGCGCTGAGCCGCAAGATCACCGGCCAGTTCGCCGATGGCGCGGTGATCGAGGATGCCGTCCGGTTTCAACGGGTGGCGCAAGTCTATGGGGTGCCCCGTGACAGCCACTGATACCAAGATCGATATCGCCGCCGTGCAGGTGATCCAGGTCGCGCGGCCGGGCGCGATGCACGGGCGTGACTTGCTGGGCGAAGGCGTGCTGTGGTCGGCCCGCCAGCATGCGCTGTTGTGGGTTGATATCATCGGCCAGCGCATCAACCGGCTCGACCTGGCCAGCGGGCTCGTGGCCGAATGGCCCGTGCCCGACATGATCGGCTGGGTGCTGGAGCGCGAGGGCGGCCCTGGCTTCATCGCCGGCTTGCGCAGCGGCTTTGCCACGATCACGCTCGATCCGTTTTCCTGCGTGCCGATCGGCGCGCCCGAACCCGATCTGCCGCGCAACCGCATGAACGATGCCATGGTCTGCCCACAGGGCAGGATCTGGGCCGGCACGATGAACATGGACGGCGAAACGCCGACCGGCAATTTCTACCGCCTCGATCATGACTTGTCGTGGACCAAGGTGGACAGCGGCTATCGCATCGCCAATGGCCCGGTGCTTTCGGCCGATGCGCGCTGGCTGTACCACACCGACAGCGCGCTGGGCCGCGTCTATCGCTTTGCCTATGCTGCCGATGGCTCGCTGGGCCCGCGCGAGACGTTCCTGGAATTTCCCGAAAGCTGGGGTTCGCCCGATGGCATGACCATCGACAGCGACGGGGGGCTGTGGATCGCGCATTGGGGCGCTGGCTGCATCAGCCGCTTTGCCGCCGATGGCACGCGCACCCACCGCGTGGCGCTGCCCGCCAGCCAGATCACCAACCTGGCATTTGCGGGTGACAATCTCGATCGCCTGTTCGTGACATCGGCCGCCGATGGCGTGGACGAGCCGGCCGGCGGCGCGCTGTTCGAAGTGGTGGGCACCGGCTTTCGCGGGTGCCCCACGCCGCGGTTCGGCGGCTGACTTCGTGTCGGGATCAGCCGTTTCAGGCCAGGGCTTCCTCGTTGCGGCGAATGGCATCGAGCGCGTCCTCGATGATCACGCGCATGCGGGTTTGCGCGGTGGCGTCGTCGCGCGCCAGGATGGCGTCCATCACCGCTTCGTGCGCGTCGAGATCGGCACTACGCCCCACGATGCGGTTGGTATAGCGGATCGAGGTTTTCAGCGCGGTGGACACCACGTCGCGAAACTGCCCGAAGAACGGATTGCCCGAGGCCTTGAGAATGGCCACGTGAAAGGCAACGTCGGCTTCCAGCACGTCGTCATGGCCGGCGTCGGCCGCCTGCATGCGGGCAAAGCCGGCGCGGATCAGGGACAGGCCATCCTCGCTCGCCTCGCGCGCGGCCATCGCGGCGGCGGCCGGTTCGATCGCCACGCGCAACTGGCCGAAATGGCGCAAGAGGTCGATCGAGAAGCGCCGCTCCAGCATCCAGCGCAGCACGTCGGGATCGAACAGGTTCCACTGGCTGTCGGGCTGGATGATCGTGCCCTGGCGCGGCCGAGCGCTGACCAGGCCCTTGGCTGTCAGCATCTTGACCGCCTCGCGCGTGACCGAGCGGCTGACCCCGTGGGTTTCGGAAAGTTCCGCCTCGGTGGGAAACGACCGACCGTTAAAGGCGCCGCCCACGATCAGCAGGCCCAGGCGGTCGAGCAGGCCATAAGTGAGATTGCGGCCGAGCGCGTCGCGCGCTTCGAGCGGTTGAAATGCCACGGTGATCCCTTCGCTGTGGGGTGCTCTTTTAATCATATAAATAGACGCGAGGGCCGATTGGCAAGGCCAAATGCCCCGCGCGCGCAAAGAGAGGGCGGGAAATGAGCCTATCGACACTCGATGCCTTGGTGGTGGTGGCCTACGCCGTCTTCATCTTTGCGCTGGCCCAGTGGGTCAGCCGTGAAAAAGCCGGGCACCAGACCGACACCACCGACTATTTCCTGGCGTCCAAGTCGCTGCCGTGGTGGGCGATCGGCGCGTCGCTGATCGCGGCCAACATTTCGGCCGAGCAGATCGTGGGCATGGCGGGGTCGGGCTATGCCATTGGCCTGGCCATCGCTTCCTATGAATGGATGGCGGCGGCCACGCTTTTGCTGGTGGCCAAGTATTTCCTGCCGATCTTCCTGGCCAACGGCATCTACACGATGCCGCAGTTCCTGGAGCAGCGCTTTGGCCCCACGATCCGCACAGTCATGGCGGTATTCTGGTTGGTGCTCTACGTCTTCGTCAACCTGACGTCGATCGTCTGGCTGGGCTCGATCGCGGTGATGCAGGTGGCCGGCGTCAACCAGGACCTGGCGCTGGCCGGGCTGGGCGTGTTCGCGCTGCTCTATCAGTTGCGCGGCGGGCTCAAGGCCGTGGCACTGACCGATATCGTCCAGGTCACGCTGCTGGTGCTGGGCGGGCTGGTGATCGCCTGGCTCACGCTGGGCCAGATCGGCCAGCTTTACGGCGATGGGCCGGGCATCGTCTCGGGCTTCAAGGCGCTGGTGGCGCAAGCGCCTGATCACTTCCACATGATCCTGTCGGCCGACGATCCGCATTACAAGGACTTGCCGGGTCTTTCGGTGATCATCGGCGGCATGTGGATTGCCAACCTGTCGTACTGGGGCTGCAACCAGTACATCATCCAGCGCGCGCTGGCGGCCAAGAGCCTGCCCGAGGCGCAGCGCGGCATGGTCTTTGCCGGTTTCCTCAAGCTGATCATGCCGATCATCATCGTGCTGCCCGGCATTGCCGCCGTGCTGCTCGCGCCCAATCTGGCCAAGCCGGACCAGGCCTATCCCGCGATGATGCGCCTGCTGCCGCCGGGGCTGCTCGGCCTGGTCTTTGCAGCGCTCGTGGCCGCGATCATCGCGTCCACGGCCAGCAAGATCAATTCGATCGCCACGATCTTCACGCTCGATATCTATGCCCGCTTTGCCAAGGGGGAACAGAGCGAGAAGAAGCTGGTGACCGTGGGCCGCATCGCCGCCGCGGTGGCCGTGGTGATCGCCATTCTCACCGCGCGGCCGCTCCTGGGCGGGCTCGACCAGGCGTTCCAGTATATCCAGGAGTTTTCGGGCTTCGTCACGCCGGGGATCACGGTGATCTTCCTGCTCGGCCTGTTCTGGCCGCGCGCGACCGAGGCCGGCGCGCTGACCGGGGCGGTCGCCTCGGTGCTGCTCAGCCTGGTGTTCCGCTTTGGCGGGATTGCCGCGCTCGAAGCCGTGCCGTTCATGAACCGCATGGCGATCATCTTCGTGATTTCGCTGCTGTTGGCCATGGGGGTATCGCTCGCGCGCCCGCAGGTGCAACAAGGCGCCGGTATCCGCAAGGAAGCCACCCTGTTCCGCACCAGCACCGGCTTTAACCTGGCGGCGCTGGCGATCCTGGCGATTCTTGTCGCTCTCTATGCCTTTTGGTGGTGATTTGACCGTGAACGACCGTTTCCTTGCTATCGACTGGGGCACCACCAATCGCCGGGTCTATCTGCTTGATGAGGCCGGTACCGTGCTGGACACTTTCCGCGACGATCGCGGCGTACTCGGCGTGGGGCGCGATGGCGGGCCGGGCGCCTTTGCCGACGAAGTGGCCGCGATCCGCGCGCGGCTGGGAGACTTGCCGGTGATTGCCGCTGGCATGGTCGGCTCCCAGCGCGGCTGGGCACTGGTGCCTTATCTTTCGTGTCCATCCGGTGCGGCGCAGATTGCCGGCGCCTTGTACGAAGTGGCGCCCCGTACCTGGATCGTGCCGGGCCTGTCGGACCCGCGCGGCGACGTGATGCGCGGCGAGGAAGTGCAACTGCTCGGCGCGGTCCACGCAGGCCTTGCCCCGCCCGACGCGTTGTTGTGCCAGCCCGGCACCCATTGCAAGTGGGCGCGCATGGAGGGCGGCGCCGTCGCCAGCTTTGCCACCAGCATGACGGGTGAGATGTTCGCCCTGCTCAAGCAGCACAGCCTGCTGGCCGAATTCCTCACCGGCCCGGTGGCCGATGGCCCGGCCTTCCGCGCCGGGGTGGCGGCCAGCGGCGATGGCGCGCTGCTTACCGCGCTGTTCGGCGTGCGCGCCAGTGCGCTGCTTGGCCTGCGCGCGGTGGAAGACAGTGCCGCCCATGCTTCGGGCCTGCTGATCGGCAGCGATGTACACGGCGCCGGCGTGGGGCCCGATAGCGACGTTTACCTGTTGGCCGATCCGATGCTCGGCGCGCTTTATACGGCGGCCATTGCGCAATGCGGCGGCCGCGCCCACCTCGTTGATAGCCATGCCGCGTTCGTTGCCGGCATCGCCCAGATCTGGAGCCTTGTTCGTGACCGTTGACCATACCGCTGCCGATCGCGTTGCCGCCGATAGCTTTGCCCGGGCCATGCGCCATTGCCCGCTGGTGGCGATCTTGCGCGGGGTTCGCCCCGACGAGATCGAGGCCATGGCCGATGCCTTGGTCCAGGCTGGCTTTTCGATGATCGAAGTGCCGCTCAATTCTCCCGATCCGCTGGTGTCGATCGCCAAGATCGCCCATCGCTATGGCGAGGATGTGCTGGTGGGTGCGGGCACCGTGCTGACCGTGGCCGAGGTTGAAGCCGTGCACGCTGCTGGCGGCACCCTGGTGGTTTCGCCCAACGTCAACCCGGCGGTGATCGCGCGCAGCGTGGAACTGGGCATGGTTTCGCTGCCTGGCTATGCCACGCCCACCGAAGCCTTTGCTGCGCTGGAAGCGGGCGCCCATGGCCTCAAGCTGTTTCCCGCCGAAGCGGCCAGCCCGGCCGTGCTCAAGGCGCAACTGGCAGTGATCCCGCGCCATGTGCCGGTGCTCGCCGTGGGCGGCGTGACCCCGGAAAACCTGTCTGACTGGATGGCGGCTGGCGCGGCCGGCGGCGGCCTGGGTTCGGCGCTCTACAAGGCCGGGCGCAGCGTGGAAGACGTGGCCAAGGCGGCCAAGGCCTTTGTGACCGAAGTGCACCGCCTGATCGATTGAGACCTCGCGGCGCATAAATTTCTTCGTCACCCCGGGCTTGACCCGGGGTCCCGCTTTCTTCCGGCCTCGCACTTTGGGTCAAGAAAAGCGGGACCTCGGATCAATTCCGGGGTGACGTGTTCAGGAAACGCAGACGCAAAAAAACGGCAGCGCGGGGATTATCCGCGCTGCCGGCAAGGTGGACTTCATGCGTCGAAGTCAGAACTTGTAGCCGACCGTGGCAAAGACCTGGCGCGGCGGGATATATTCCACGCTGGTGGTGCCAGAGCCATAAGGATCGGCGAACTTGTTGCTCACCCCGGCCTTGTCGGTGATGTTGGTGCCGGTCACCGAGAAGGTGAAAGGCGAAGCATCCGGCTTGTACTGGATCATCACGTTGCCGATGGTATAGGCCGGCACGGTATCGAACTGCGGCACGTTGAAGATGCGCGAGTTGAACTTGCCGCGATAGACCACTTCGCCGCGCAGCATGAGTTCGCCCGGGCCCACCGGGGCGGTATACGTGGCGGCAAAGCTGCCCTGCACGCCCGGCAGCTTGGGGATCTTCTTGCCGTTGGTGTTGGTCGAAGCAGCCATGACGGCGGAAATCACCCGCGAGTCATAGTACCAGCCCGCGGGATAGCCCAGCGCCGCATACGTGGTGGCGCGAATGTCTTGTGCGGTCTGCTTGTCGATCGTGTAGTAATCGCCGTGGAACTTGCCTTCAGCCAGGGCCAGGTTGCCGTCGAAGCGCAATTGCTTGGTCGGCGCCCAGGTGGTTTCGAATTCCACGCCATAGGTTTCCGCCCGCGGGATGTTGGCGGTGCCGCCGGCAAAGGGCACCGGATCTTCGGCGGTGAACTGGAAATCCTTGTACCAGTAGTAATAGCCCGCCACGTTGAGGCGCAGCGTCTTGTCGAAGAATTCGTTCTTCGAACCCACTTCGGCCGCCCAGACGGTTTCCTTGCGGTACGTGCTCTTCACAAAGATGGAATCGCCGCTGAACGTCACGCCGCTGGGCTTGTAGCCCTTGGAGCCGGTGACATAGAGCATGTTGGTGGGCGTCACCTGGTATTGCACGCTGACCTTGCCGGTCACCGCGTCGCTGGTGGCGGTGCGCGGTGGCACGGTGGCGAAATACTGCACCGGCTGGGCGGAAATCTTGTCCCAGCTATAACGCGCGCCGCCAATCAGATCGAGCTTGTCGGTGGCGTGGATCACTGCCTGGCCATAGCCGGCCCACGAGGTGTGCTGATAGGGGCTGTCGGTCTGGAACGACACTGCCTCGCCCGTGGCGGGATCGGTGGAAAAGCCGCCGGTGGTGTATTCCAGGATGTTCTGCAGGGCGTGCTGGCGCAGGTAGAAGCCGCCGACCACCCATTCGACCGACTTGTTGGGCGTGGACGAGGCCGAGACTTCCTGCGTCCAGGTGCTGCTCATGTCCTGCCACTTGACGATGTTGTCGTGATAGTTGGCATAGACGAAGCGGTCATTGTCGCCGCTCTGGTTCTTGTTGAGGTACTGGTAGGCAGTCACCGACTTGAGCACGACCTTGTCATCGATCGTCTGCGCGATCGACAGGTAGGCCATGCGCGTCTTGGTGACGTACTTGCCGCCATAATCCTGGTTCACCACGCGCGGGTCGGAACTGGGATCGGCGATGTAGGTGGTGCTGCCGGCGGCCGGATCGGTGCTGCACAGCAGGCACTTTTGCAGCGCGGCGTTGTGGCTGGCGTCGAACGACTGCGCCGAAAGCGTCACGGTGGTGTCGGGCGAGGGCTGCCACAGCAGCGAGACATGGCCGCCGATGTTGTTGGCATCGTCCAGCGGATACTTGGCATAACCGGGCACGCCCACGGCATAGCCATAGCCATCATGGCGCAGGTATTGCACCGTGCCGCGCAGGGCGAGCGTCTCGGCAATCGGCACGTTGAGCGTGCCCATGGCGCGCACATAGTTGTAGTTGCCGTAGGAAAGCTGGGCTTCGCCGGTATACTGGCCCAGCACCGGCTTGCGCGTGATCACGTTGATGGCGCCGCCGGTGGACGTCTGGCCGAACACCGTGCCCTGCGGTCCGCGCAGCACTTCCACGTGATCCACATCGAGCAGATCCTGGTTCAGCGCCACGACGTGGGCGATATAGACCCCGTCGATGTGGAAAGCGACGCCGGGCTGCGAATTGGGGTTTTGCGCGGTTTCATAACCAACGCCGCGAATGGCGATGACACGTTCGTTGCCCTCGCTCTTGGTCACAGTCAGGCCGGGAACGAAGCCGTTCAGATCGGCCAGTTCCGTGGCGTTGCGCTGGCGCAGCGCCTCGTCGGAAACGGCGCTGATCGCAATCGGGGCCGATTGCAGGTTCACTTCGCGCTTTTCGCCGTTGACCACGATGGTGCCGATGGGGCTGCCATCGGCATCAAGTTCGGGTGCGGCCACGGGGGCCGGTTCGGGCGCGGCTTCGGCGGCGCGGGCAGAGGTGGCGGCAAGCGCCAGTAGCGATGCAGTGGCAGTGAGCAGGACGGATGACGGGCGCATGGGTTTCCCCCCTCGAAAAATGCTTTTCATCGCTTTCAGGCAGCCCCTCGGCTGTGTTTTCTCCCTGAACCTGGCCTTGATCGTGGCAGGCATGTTTGTGGCGCCAGCATCGGTGGACATGCGGTCCGCGGTCTTGCGCGGCAACGCACGAATAGTTGACCGATCGGCATTGCAGCAAGCGCCATGTTGCGGTGCGGTGCACTGCGGATGCCGGAATCTTGCCCGCTGGTTTGTCGGTGCTGTCCAAATCTCTTGCGCGCAGGGACAAGACGTGGCGCACTGCATCATGCCACGTCCGGCCCAGGCAAACGCCCGCCAAGACGCAAAGGAACATAGCCTTGTCCGTGATCACGCCTTCCGCCCCCGTGCTATCCCCGGTGACCAGCCGTGCCGCCTGGCGCGGCGACGAGCTCGCCCGCGGCCAGGACTGGGTCTACGAACTTTCGCCCGCGCAGATTGCCGAGCTGGAAGCGCTGGGCACGCGCTTCATGGCCGAAAATCCCGATCTGCGCACGGTACAGGCGCAGGACTATCCGCTGGTGGAAACGGCCCAGGCTTGCGAGGAATGGCGCCAGGAAGTGGATTTCGGGCGCGGCTTCGTGCTGGTGCGGGGCCTGCGGGCAGAGCTCTATTCCGATGCCCTGTCGTGCGCGATCTATTACGTCCTTGGCTTGCACATGGGCGATCCCATCCGCCAGAACGAGATGGGCGACCTGATCGACCACGTCTATGCCACGTCGGACAAGACGATGGACGATCCCACCGCGCTGTCGTCCAAGGTGCGCGACAAGCTGGTCTACCATTCGGACAGTTCCGATATCGTCGCGCTGATGTGCCTGCGCGGCGCGCGCGAAGGGGGGCTTTCGTGCCTGGTTTCGGGCGCGGAAATCTATAACGAGATCCTGCGTCGGCGGCCCGACCTGGCGCCTTTGCTGTTCGAACCATTCCACTGGGACTGGCGCCGCCAGGACCACGAGGCGCCGGCCGATACCTATACTTCGCCGATCGTCAGCCTGGAGCAGGGCGTGTTCAGCATGTATGCCGGCTCGCTCTATATCCTGACAGCCCAGGAATATCCCGGCGTTCCGCAGTTGACCGAAGACCAGATCGAGGTGCTGCGCCTGTTCGACGAGATCACCTATGAAGAAGGCATGGCGATCGAGATGGATTTCCGCCCCGGCGACATCCAGTGGCTGTCGAACTATGCCGCGCTCCACGCCCGCACCACGTTCTGGGACTGGCCCGAACCGCAACGCAAGCGCCACTTGCTGCGCCTGTGGCTGTCGAGCAAGGGCACGCGCCCGGTGGTTGAAGGCTTTGGCAAGAATGGCGTGGTCCAACACCGCGCGGCCCCGCGCGACGGCGCGGCCGAGCATCCCGATGCGCATTTCGACGTGCGCGGCATGTCGGTGCCCCGCCTGATCGCCTGACGCACACGCGCCGAACAAATCTGCCCGGTGGAGCGATCCGCCGGGCTTTTTCGTGGGTCGCGTAGGAAACAGGCACGCGCCGGTGCCCCATTAGATGATCGTCACCCCGGACTTGATCCGGGGTCCCGCTTTTTTCTCGGCAGCAAACAGAAGAGCGGGATCCCGGGTCAAGCCCGGGATGACGGGGCCAGGATAACCTGGTGGCGGGGCCGCAGCGCAGCTGCCGCCAGCGCCACTGGCAGGCATGCGCCACCCAGCAGCCATAGCGCTCCGGCGTAGCTGCCGGTCCATTGTGCGAGCACACCGGCAAGGCCAGGCCCTAGCGCGGCAAGGCCGGCCAAGGTCCAGCACAAAGCCAGGCCCGCCGTGCCGGTTTCGGGGCCGAACCAGTCCATCAGCAGCACCGTCACCGCCATGGCGACGAGCGCCGAACCGACTCCGAAGAGGGGGACGAAGCCCCAGTTGACCATGGGCGCACCGCCTTGTGCCAGGGCGCCCATGCCCAGCGCGGTGGCGACCATGGCGAGGGTGAGCAGCGTGACCGCCCGAACATGGCGCAGGGCAAATCCGGCAAGGCCGGTGCCCAGCGCGCCGAGCAGCCCTTGCACGGCCAGAACGCGCGCCACGGCGCCGTCGCTCCAGCCACGCGCGGGGGTAAGATGCGCGGGCGCAACGCTCAGCGCGGTCATGATCACCGCCTGGCTCAGGACCATGGCCAGGGCCAGCACGGCAAAGCGCGCGTTCAGCAGCGGGCGCCACCAGCCAGCCGTGCGCGGCGCATCGGGGCTATGAGACTCTGGCGGATCGCGCAGGACCACGAATAGCAGCGCGGCAAGTGTTAGCGCGATGGCGCAAGTGCCGCGCCAATAGCCGATGCCGCCGTCAATCAGCGCCTGCCCCACGGCCGGCCCGGCAGCATTGCCCAGCGCGCCGGTCATCAGGTAAAGCCCCAGCACGCGCTCAGTGCGCGGGCCTGACCAGCCCGCGATCATCGTATAGGCGGGCGTGTTGGCCAAAAGCGAAAAGCCCGCGCCCACCAGCGCCATCGCCGGCAGCAGGAGGGCAAGGCCACTGGCAAGGCCCGCCAGCGCCAGCCCGGCGGCCATGACCAGCGCGCCGCCGGTCATCGTCAGCCGCCCGCCGATGCGCGCCATCAGCCACACCGGCAGCGTGGCCCCCACGCTGGCACCGACGATCACCATGGTGAAGGCCGCGCCCAGCGCCGCCGGGCCAAGCTGAAGCGCCTGGCCGCTGGCAAACAGCGCCAACCCCATGCCGGCAAAGACAATGCCCTGGCCGGCAAACAGCGCCAGCGACACGGCCGCCGCCACCGCGCCTTCACGCCAGGTGAACGCGCGCGCGGCCTGGTTCATTCGGGCTTTTCGCCCAGGATCTGGACACGATAGCCCGAGCGCACTTGCGGGAAATAGTCCCAGATCGCCGAATGCTGCGCGCAGCGATTGTCCCAGAACGCGATGGAATGCTGCTGCCAGCGGAAGCGGCACTGGAACATCGGGTGCTGCACGTGTTCGTAGAGATAGCTCAGGATCGCGCGGCTCTCGATGGCGGGAATGCCCTCGATATGGGTGGTGAAGCCACGGTTGACATAGATGCACTTCTTGCCGGTAACGGGATGGGTGCGGATCACCGGGTGGCTGTGGCGCGGCAGCTTCATGCCTTCGGGCGTGATCCCGCCAAAGCCGACCACGGCATCGTGCACGGCGGTCAAGCCTTCGAGATAGGCCTTCATCCGGTCAGACAGCGCATCATAGGCGGCGTACATGTTGGAAAACACGGTATCGCCGCCCACCGGGGGGATGGTGTGAAGATAGAGGATCGAGCCCATCGGCGGCGCTTCGTCGCAGCTCATGTCCGAATGCCAGTCCTCGCCGGCCACGAACGTGCTGTTCTCGTCGGCGTGGATGATCGTCACTTCGGGGTGGCCGGGCACCTGCCAGGGCTTGGTGCTGGGCGCGATGTGCACGCCGCCGAAATATTGCGCCAGGCGGATATGGTCTTCGTGGGCAAGCGGCTGGTCGCGGAAGAACAGCACCAGGCGATCGGCCATCGCGGCTTTCAATTCGGCCACTTGCGCCTCGCTCAGCGGCTTGGTCAGGTCCAGGCCGGAAACCTCGCCACCGATCGCGGGGGTTAGTTGGGATACCGAAATCGTTTCATAGGTCATCGCAAGGATTGCCTTTTTCAGATGAGCGGCCAGGCCATGCGCAGCGGCAGGCCCGAGCGGGAAACCACGGCCTGCGCAGCATCCTGCGCCTGGGCCAGCAAAAGATCTTCATCGATGGTGGTGCAGCGCCCGGCCTCGACCACGCGGCGGCCGTCCACCCACACGCTGTGCACGCCGCGCCCATCGGCCGACCACACCAGTTGCTGCGCGGGATTGTGCAGCGGCACCCATTCGGGCCGGCGCGCATCGTGCAGCACCAGGTCTGCCCGCGCGCCCACGCTCAGCGTGCCGACCTGGCCTTGCAGCCCCATCGCGCGCGCGCCGTTGACGGTGAGCATTTCCAGCGCGCTTTCGGCCGGGAACAGCGCAGTATCGCCGCGCGCGTCCTTCCACAATCCCGCCATCAGCCGCGCAGAAGGCATCAGGTCGTGGCGGTCGCCGCCATCGGTGCCCAGCGCGATATTCACGGCCGCTGCTGCCATTTCGGGAAACAGCCCGCGCGTGGTGGCCTGGTAGCCACCCTTGAGCGAGGCTTCGGGGCAGTGCACCACATGGGTGCCGCTCTGCGCCAGCAACGCCACTTCGCTCGCGTCCACATGCACCATGTGCACCAGCGATAGATGGTCACCCAGCACGCCCAGGTCTGCCAGCCATTGCACCGGCCGCTTGCCGGTGTTGGCCAGGTACCACTCCGGGTCGCCCACGGCGGGTGCCATGTGCGCCGCAATACGCAGGCCGCGCTCGCGCGCGATGGCCGTGGCGGCCTGCCACAGTTCGCCCGTGTTGGTCATGTGCCCGACCAGCAGCGGCCAGGCGGCGATCAGCCGCCCATCGTCGGGCCAGGCGGCCAGGTCCGTCTCGAACGCATCGAGCGCCGCGCGGGTGAGCGTGGCCTGGTCGTCTCCGGGGGCAAAGGCGCGGTCCATGCACCAGCGCCCGATGCGGCCACGGATGCCGGTGCCCTCCAGCGCCTGCGCCACCGCGTCGAACGCGATCAGCGTGCCTGCCTCCAGGAACGTGGTGGTGCCGGTCTTGAGCATGGCCAGCACCGCCAGCCGCGCGGCAATCGCCTGCTCTTCCGGCGTATGACCCTGATAGAGCGGGATGACCCACTGGTTCAGCCCTTCGTCGAACGGCAGCGCCTCGGGCAGGAAATTGCGCAGCAGCGTTTCGGTCAGGTGCACATGGGCGTTGACGAAGCCGGGCGTGGCCACGAACCCGTGCGCGTCGATCACCGCGCGCGGGGCCACCTTGGCGGCCACCTCCGCGCTTGGCCCCACGGCCACGATCCGTCCCTCCGCCATGGCCACGGCGCCATCGCGGATCACGCGGCGCTGCGCGTCCATCGTCACCAGCATGGCGCCGGTGACCAGGGTATCGACCGGCTGCACGTCAGCCAAAGCGGAAGGCCGAAATGTCGGCCATCATCACGTTGTCGGTGAAATCGCGCTTGCCCGGCGCATCGGCAGCGGCACCTGCCGCCACCATCAGCGGGATGAGATGCTCTTCGCGCGGATGGCTCTGCCGCCCGGCCGGCGCACTGGCCCATTGCGACAGCGCCTGCCAGCGCGCGTGCGGTTCGCCTTCGATCGCCTGGGTCAGCCAGGCATCGAACGTGGCCGAAGGCTGCGTGGCGGCGGGCGAGAAGAACGCGCGCATATTGTGGAAGCTCATCCCCGAACCCACGATCAGCACGCCTTCATCGCGCAGGGCGCCCAGCGCCCGGCCGCAGCGCAAGTGTTCTTCAGGATCGAGATCGCGCTTGAGCGAGAGCGGCACCACCGGAATATCGGCCTCGGGCGTGACGAGCAGGAAGGGAATGAACACGCCATGGTCGAACCCGCGGCGTTCGTCCGTGCGTGCGGGCAGCCCTTCGGCCTTGATCAGCTCCACGATACGCTCGGCCAGTGCCGGTGCGCCGGGCGCGGGGAATTGCAGTTCGTAAGTGTGCGGGGGGAAGCCGTAGTAGTCATAGATCATGGCGGGCGCCGAAGCGGTGGAGGCGGTGAAGGCGTCTTCCTCCCAGTGCCCGGAAATGACCACGATGCCCTTGGGCCTTTCCGGCAGGCTGGCGATCAGGCCCTTCAGGTAAGCGGCAGTCTTGTCCCAGGCATCGGCCGGGCCACCCATCGCGCGCCAATCCATGAAAAAGCAAGGGCCACCACCATGGGGAATGAACAGGCTGGGCATCCGGGTTGCGGAATCTGGCATGACGTCGCTTGGCTCCTTGGGCATCGGCATTATCGCATCATCGTCACCCCGGCTTGATCCGGGGTGACGGATGCAAAGCCGCAACGATCGGTTCTCGATGATCAAACCATCGCCCACCGCCTAGAAGCGCAGGCCTCTGCTGTCTTGACGGCACGCGCAAGCAATTTTGCATGGCGCGCGCGGAGCATGACCAGGTGCCTGGAAAACCGCGTTCCGCATGGGGGCCAAGTTGATGGCTGGCGCCCTCGTTCTTGCTGGCGGGCCTGCGTGCTTGGCAAGCGCGCGGGGGTGGGGTTTGATGCGCTTGCCATCCATAGTTCAGGGACTCGTTGCGCCACATGTCCGCCAGCCACGCCCGTCAGGCCGCCCAGGTTGCCATCGCCGCCACCATTGCCAACACGCTGTGCATGACGGCGGCGATTTCCGCCACGATCGGCGTGTTCCTGGTGCCGATCGCCGAGGATTTCGGCTGGCCGCGCGCCGGGGTTTCCGGCGTGCTCGGGCTGATCTCGGTGATCAGCGCGATCAGCTATCCCCTGATCGGCCGGGCGATGGACCGCTTTGGCGCGCGCTGGCTCTTGCTGGTGGGCAATCTGGGCCTGGCGGCGGGTATCCTGCTGGTTTCGCGCGCCAGCGGCACGATGCTGGATTTCTACTGGCGCTTTGCCGTGGTGGGCCTGTTCGGCACGATGGCGGCCACCGGCATGGTCAGCAAGGTGGTGTCCAACTGGTTCGATGCGCGGCGCGGGCTCATGCTGGGCGTGACGGCAGGCGTGGGCAATGGCGTGGGCGCCACGATCATGCCGATCGTGGCCGGGCTGGTGCTGACCAGCCATGGCTGGCGCGCGGGCTATGCCACGATCGGGGTGATCGTGGCGCTGGCCGCGCCGTTCATTGCGCTGTGGCTGCGCGATGCGCCCCCGGCAGTGCAAGGCGCGCCGGCGGCGCCGCTGGCCAGCGGCATGAGCCTGGGCCAGACCATGCGCACCAGCGCGTTCTGGCTGATGCTGCTGGCCGTGGCGGCCGGCGCTGGCGGGATGACCGCGATGTTCACCCACGTGGTGCCGATCCTGACCGGCCATGGCGTTGGCCTGGCACAGGCAACCGGCGTGGTGGCGGTGTTCGCCCTGGTCACGGCCGGATGGCAGGTGGTGACCGGCGGGTTGCTCGATCGCTTTCGCACCCCGCGCCTGCTGCTGCCGATGTATGCCAGCGCAATGATCGGGATGGTCGTGCTGCAATTCTACACAGGCAGCCTCGCGATCATCCTGGCCGGGGCGCTGCTTGGCATAGGCATGGGCGCGGAATATGCCGCGCTTTCCTATTTCGTGTCGCGCTATTTCGGGCTGCGCCACTTCGGCACGATCGTGGGCGCGTTCTATGCCGTGGTGGCCTTCATCCAGGGCGTGGCGCCGATGCTGATGGACATGAGCTTTGACCGCACCGGCTCTTATGCCGGGGCAACGCTCACCATCGTCGGCGCCCTGGCGGCCGGCATGGTGCTGCTCGCCCTGCTGCCGCACCCCGATCGCTTTGCCCAAGGGCAGGGGCGCAGGGCCGATGACGTGGCGCCGGGCGATCTGGTGCTGGCCTGATGACCGTCGTCGTTTTCGGATCGATCAACCGCGATCTAGTGATGCGCGTGCCGCGCCTGCCGCTGGCGGGGGAAACCGTCGCGGCCACCAGCTATGACCTGTTGCCCGGTGGCAAGGGCGCCAACCAGGCCGTCGCCGCGGCGCGCCAGGGCGTGCCCACAGTGATGCTGGGCGCGGTGGGCCAGGATGCCCACGGCGATGCCATGCTGGCTGCACTGACGCAGGCGGGCGTGGGCACCGGCGTCATCGCGCGCCTGCCTGGCCCGACGGGCCTGGCGCATGTGTTCGTTTCCGATGAAGGCGAAAACCAGATCGTGATCGTGGGCGGTGCCAATGCGGCGCTGCCCGCGCCCGATGTCTTTCCCGCCGGCGCAGCGATTGCCGTGGCCCAGGCCGAAGTGCCCACCGCGGCCGTGGCGCGCTTCCTGGCCCTGGCGCGCGAAGCTGGCGCACGCACGCTTTACAACGCAGCGCCTGCGCTGGCCGAGGGACGGGCGATCCTGCCGCTGGCCGATATCGTGGTGGTCAACGAAACCGAACTGGCGTTTTTCCTGGGCGAAGCCGTGCCAGAAGGCGATACCGCCCTTGCCGCTGCGGCGCGCCGCCTGATGGCGCGCGAGGGCCAATGGGTCATCGTCACGCTGGGTGGGGCTGGTGTTATTGCTGAAGGGCCGGGCGGCACGATCCGCCTGCCCGCACGCGCCGTGCCGGTGGTGGACACGACCGGTGCGGGCGACACCTTCTGCGGCGTACTTGCCGCGCGGCTGGCGCAAGGCGAGAGCATGGCCCAATCGCTCGCCGTGGCGGTGTTCGCCGCCGGCCTTTCCGTCCAGCGCCTGGGCGCTGCTGCCTCCATGCCCACGCGGGCAGAGGTGGATGCTGGGCTGGCCTTGCTGGACCACTGACGCTGCGCTTGGCGGGGGCTTCGACAAGCGCCACCCGAACGGAATTCAACGAAAATTCCCCCGCCTCCGTTCGCCCTGAGCCTGTTGAAGGGCGCCTGCACTGCACGTGCCAAATCGAAATACGAAAAGCGCCGGAAAGCCCAAGGCTCTCCGGCGCCTCCTTGCGACCCTCTACAGGGCTTACTTGGGATCCTTGACCACGCCCTTGGCGGGGAACATGTCGCGGTCGATGCGGGCGTGCACGCCCAGGGTGCCGTCCACCACTTGCGTCACGCCGAAATCGGCGGCCACGCTCATCAGCGAATAGGCATCGTTGCGCGAAAGGCCGACCTGCTCGCCCAAGAGGTGCAGCATGTCGAGCGAGGCGTTCTTCATCGCCGCGTCCAGATCGTCGCCAAAACCGTGGACGATCCAGTGCTTGGGGGTTTCTAGCAGGGGCGAGGGGAAATCGAAATCCTTGCGCAGCACGATCTGGAACAGGCAGTTGAGCGAGCTTTCGATCGCCGTGCCGGAAATCTCGCCGTCGCCCTGGCTGACGTGCGGATCGCCGATCGAGAACAGCCCGCCCTTGACCTGGCACTTGTAATACATCGTCGCGCCCGCGCCGATGCGCCAGTTGTCGATGTTGCCGCCGTGCAGACCGGGGGGAATGGTGCTGACCGGCTCGTTCACCGCCGGGGCCACGCCCGCCGTGCCCAGGTGCGGGCGGGCGGGGATGGTCACGCCGGGCAGCGCGGGCTGGCGATCGCACACCGGGCAGTTGGTGATCGTGCCCGGCACCAGGTACTTGCCCGGAAAGTCATAGGCATAGAGCGCGTTGGCGGTTTGCGTCGTGGGATCGAGCTGGTAGATCGTCACCCGCTCCTTCTCGTCGAATTCCTGATAGAGGTGGCCCCAGTTGGCCGCCAGGTTCGAGCCATAGTTGTTGCGCGGCACCATCTGGAGATAGCGCACTTCCAGCATGTCGCCCGGCTCGGCCCCTTCCACGAAGATCGGCCCGGTCATGATATGAACGCCGGGCGCGCGCGTGGTGGGGTCGATCTCCTTGAAGATGCGCTCCACCCCTTCGTCGAACATCAGCTCGGGCGCGTCGCCCGCGTGGTGGGTCACGGCTTCGGCATGAACCAGGTCGCCACTGCGAATCGTGAGCGCCGGTTTGATGTCGGGCGAAAAATAGCCCCAGTGCACGGTCTCGGGCGTGGCTTTGAGATAGTGCAGGGCGCCGGGCGCCGTATCCGCCTGCCGATGGCCGTGGTTGCAGACCAAACTCATGCGTGTGCCTCGTTTCGATGGGTATCAGGACGGCATCGTTTTCGGACCAATGCTGCGCTGCGGTCTTGTTTGCGCGCGCCCTATGACTTGGCCTGATGACTGGGCCCGCCGAACGCCCGGGTCAACAATCGGTGCGCGCAGGTCCAAGCCGCGCAAGGCCTACCCGCGCCACAAGGCGGCATCGTTCAATTGGCCCATGAAAGGCGCGCCGATGCCCAATACCTTGATCTTTGTCGACATGCCCAGCGACGATCCCGCCGCGGCAGGGCGATTCTATGCCGAAGTGTTCGGCTGGCAGAACGATGAGAAGCCTGCCGGCGTCTATCATCGCATGGTGCCGGGCGGACAGTTCAAGAATCCCGATGGCAGCGACAGCGCGATCGGCAACCTGCACCTGGGCATTTTCGATGCTGCCAATGCCCGCCCGCATCCGCAGGCCGAAGGGGTGGAACCGCGCGCCCTTGCCACGCAGGGCCGCAAGCCCCGTATCTGGATCCTGATCAGCGACGATGACAGCGCCGATCGCATCCTGGCGGCGGCCGAAGAGCGTGGCGCCACGATCCTGTGGCGCAACCACTATTGGTCCACCTTCAACGGGTATAACCATGCGTTCCAGGATCCCTGGGGCAACGAAATCCTGCTGTGGGGCAAGGCCGGTCCCGATCCGCAAGTGCCGGCCGATTTCACCCGCGAATAAGCGCCGAATTCCATATTGCAGCGCAGCACGAGTTGCCGCACAGTTTCAACAATTCGTGCTGCCCTGCTCAAGACCCACGCCAGGCACTGCCGTTATGGTGCCGACAGACCCCGCCAAGACCCGAATTGTTCAGGAGTTTGCGCCCGTGACCCTCGTTACCGACAGCTTCATCCACTCGCTTGGGAGTTCTGCCACGGACCTCGCCGAGGCGGAGACCCTGCCGCCCGAGTGCTATACCAGCGCCGAATTCTATGAGTTCGAGAAAGAGGCGCTCTACAACCACGAATGGCTCTGCGTGGGCCGCGCCGATTGGGTGGCCAAGCCGGGTGACTATTTCTCCACCCGCGTGATCGGCGAACCCATCCTGGTATCGCGCACCCTGGATGGTGAAATCCGTGCCATGTCCGCGGTGTGCCAGCACCGCGCCATGCTGGTCGCCGAAGGGCATGGCAATGCGCGCGGCTTCCTGTGCCCCTATCACCACTGGAGCTACAACCTCGATGGCAAGCTCGTTGCCGCACCGGCGATGAGCAAGACCTGCAATTTCGACAAGGCGCAATACAGCCTGCCCACCTTCAAGGTGGAACTGTGGAACGGCTTCATCTTCATCAACTTCGACGCCGATGCCGCCCCGTTGGCCCCGCGCCTGGTGGCCGTGGCCGAGGCCATTGCCGGCTATGACCTGGCGGGGGCCGAAGGGCCGCGCCCCGATCCGGCGCCCACGCTGCCGTGGAACTGGAAGGTCATGTTCGAAAACAACAACGATGGCTATCACGCCAGCCGCCTGCACCACGGGCCGCTGCATGATTTCGTGCCATCGGGCCTGGCGGTGTTCCCCGAAAGCGATCCGGCCGATGGCGGGTTCCTGCGCTTCAACGGCACCTTGCATGCTGATGCGAGCTTCAACGCCACGCAAAAGGCGGTCTTGCCGGTGTTCCCCGGCCTTTCCGACGAAGCGCGCATGCGCATGACCTTTGCCAATATCCCGCCCACGCTCAGCCTGGTGATGATGAGCGACATGGTGATCTACCTGATCCTGCGGCCCAACGGCCCGGAATCGCTGGAGATGGACACCGGCTTCCTGTTCGCGCCCGGCGCGATGGCCGATCCCGCTTTCGATCACAAGCTGGACATGAATATCCGCGCTTCGGGGCACATCATCGCGCAGGATCTGCACGTGGATGAACTGGTGCAGCAGGGCCTGCGTTCGCGCTTTGCCCCACGTGGCCGCTATTCCTGGCAGGAAGGCGCGCAGGGCCAGTTCAACAAGTGGTTGGTGCACCGCTATCGTGCCACGCACGAACGGCTGTCGGGCTCGTCGCCATCGCATGGCGAGCTGGTTCGCACCTGACCCGAAGCGGGGCAACCTTGTTTGCGGCGCAGCATTGCGTGTCATCACAGATGGCGTAAGGTGGTTGCCAGGCCGGTAATCATAAGCCGCGCCGCCAACAGGGTCGATCACCGCGTCTCGCGTTGCGTTTCGCGTTTCAGGGGGCAAGCCGTTGCGCTTTACCACCAATGCCTATCCGCGCGAGCAGCGCCAGGATGCCTGGCGTTTTGCGCTGCAACGCGTCAGCCTCGAAGTTCTGGCCAGCGCCGAGGAGCTCTATGGCGAGCTGGTGAGCTTCACCAGCGGCCAGGGCATCCAGTTCGTGCGCGTGACGGGCAATGGCCAGCGCCTGGCGATCGACATGGCGCAGGACGCGCCCAGCTTCTGGCTGGTGCTGCTGCTCGAAGGGCGGCTGGCGGCAGTGCAGGGCACCACCGCGATCGAGCTGTCCGAAGGCGACATTCTCTATGGCGGCGGCTCTGCCCGCACGCAGATCGACCTCAATGGCGAGCATCGCTTCCTGCTGGTCAAAGTGCCCCATGCGCTGCCCGCGCTGCGCTCGCGCTCCGCATTGCCTTCGCAGATCAGCAACCTGATTGCCGACGAGGCGATCGGCCGCATGCTTTCCGCGCTGTTGCGCTCGGTGGCCGATACCATCGTCGATGTTTCTGACGACCAGATCCGCCCGGTGGAACTGGCGCTGCCCGAATTCATTGCCGCCACGCTGCTCGACAAGGCGCCGGTCAAGGAACTGGGCGGCGCGGCGGGCGCGCGTGCCGCGATCCTGGAGCGGGTGTTCCAGTCGATCGAGATGCGCCTGTCCGATCCCAACCTGTCAATCCACCAGATCGCCGCCGAACACCGCATTTCGCCCCGCTACCTGCAAAAGCTGTTCGAAAGCGCCGGCGAAAGCTTCAGCCAGTTCGTGAAGTTCCGCCGGCTGGAACGCTGCCGGCTCGACCTTGGCAGCCCCTTGCACGCGCAGCGCTCGATTTCCGAAATCCTCTATCAATGGGGTTTCAACGACAGCGCCAGCTTCAGCCGCGCGTTCCGCGAACGCTATGGCATGAGCCCGCGCGAATACCGCAAGGTTGGCGCGCTGCCCGAAGAAACCGCGGAAGCGCCCCGGCGCGGCCGGCCCAGCGTGCTCAAGGATGCCAAGCCCGAAGAGCGCGAGGAAGCTCCGTCCACCGCGCCGCTCGATCCCTTGGTGGAGGCCGATGGGCTGGTGGAAGACGTGCAGGTGGATGCTGCCCCCGGCGTGCGCCACCACGTGCTGCCGGTGCGGCCCGATACGATCCACTGGGGCTATTTCAGCAAGCACCTGAAGCCCGCGCTGGAAGTCTGCTCGGGCGATTACGTGACCGTGGAAACGCTCACCCACCACGCCAACGATGATGCCGAGCGGATGATCCATGGCGATCCAGCGGCCGAGGCGATCTATCGCTGGACGGCCGAGGGCAAAGTGGTGGACCGGCGCGGCGCCGGGCCGCTCGATGCCTCGGTCGTCGGGCGCGGGCCGGGCGAAGGGTTTGGCGTGCACATCTGCACCGGCCCCATCGCCATTTCCGGGGCCGAACCGGGCGACGTGGTGCAAGTGCGCATCCTCGACATCGACCCGCGCCCCAGCCGCAACCCGCGCTTTGTGGGCCGCGCGTTCGGCAGCAACGTGGCGGCCTATTGGGGATTTCACTATGCCGAACTGATCACGGAGCCGAAGCCGCGCGAAGTGATCACCATTTACGAGATCGAAAAGGGCGCCGGCCTGCCGCTGGCCCATGCGGTCTACAACTATCGCTGGACCCCGCAGACCGATCCATCGGGGGTGATCCACCCGATGTACGATTACCCCGGCGTGCCGGTTGACCCGGAAACGATCGAGAAGAATTTCAACGTCCTGCGCGATATCGAAATCCCGGTTCGGCCGCATTTCGGCGTGGTGGCGATGGCGCCGGCCCATGCCGATCTGGTGGATTCGGTGCCACCGGCCAATTTCGGCGGCAATATCGACAATTGGCGGCTGGGGCCGGGGGCCAGTGTGTTCCTGCCGGTGGCGGTGCCGGGCGGCCTGCTCTCGCTGGGCGATCCCCATGCCAGCCAGGGCGATGGCGAACTATGCGGCACGGCCATCGAATGCTCGATGACGGCGGTGATCCAGGTGATCCTGCACAAGGCCAAGGGCGCGCCGGCGCATGTGCGCGAGCTGGATTATCCGATGATCGAGACGCCCACCGAATATGTGATCCTGGGTTTTTCCAATCCCGATTATCTGCGCGATCTGGGTGCCAAGGCGCAGAGCGAAGTCTACAAGCGCTCGTCCATCGATGCGGCGATGCGCGACGCGTTCCGCAAGGCGCGCCGCTTCCTCATGACCATCCGCGACCTGACCGAGGACGAGGCGATCTCGCTGCTTTCGGTTGGCGTGGATTTCGGAATCAGCCAGGTGGCCAACGGCAACTGGGGCGTGCACGCCGTGATCCGCAAGGCCCTTTTCACCAGCTGAGGCCTCGGTAGCGCGGGGGCGCCGCCCTATTGGGCGGCTTCAGCCTCTGTCGCCGCGATCGCCAGGGTGTAGCCCTGCCAGCGATCGAATTGCCCGGCCAGCGCGCCCAGTTCGTGTTCGGCATAGTGCAGCGCGTCTTCGCCCAGCAGCAGCACCAGCGGCGGTTCGGGTTCGTCGAGCGCGGCCAGGATCGCTTGGGCGGCCAGGGCAGGGCAGCCGGGTTCCGACCCATGCTTTTCCTGCAGGATCTTGCGCGCCATGTGCGCGGTGCCGGCATAGTCGGCAATGGTGGGTTCCGCGCCGGGCAGCCGCTCTGCCGAAAAGGCCGTGCGCAGCCCACCGGGCGCCACGTTCGTCACCTTGATGCCGAGCGGCGCCACTTCCTGGGCCAGGGTGCGCCCCAGGCATTCCAGCGCAAACTTGGTGGCGCCATAGATCGCCGTGCCGTGCCAGGCGGCGAGGCCCGACACCGAGGTGATGTTGACGATATGCCCGGCGCGGCGCGCGCGCATGGCGGGCAAGGCCGCCTTGATCACGGCCATCGGGCCGAACAGGTTCACGTCGAACAGCGCGCGCGCATCATCAAGCGCGGTTTCCTCCACCGCGCCGGTAAAGCCGCGCCCGGCGTTGTTGACCACATAGTCGAGCGGCCCGACGAGCCCTTGCGCGGTGCGCACCACCACCTGCACGGCGGCTTCATCGGTCACGTCCAGCTTCATCACATGGGCGCGGCCGGGGGCGAGCGCTGCGAACATCTCTGCATCGGCCTGGGCGCGCACCGTGCCGACGACGGCATCGCCGCGTGCCAGGGCCGCCTGGGCGAGGGCCAGCCCCAGGCCCGAACCGACGCCAGTGATGAACCAGTTTGCCATGCGCATGCGTTCCTTATCCAGTACACCCTCAGGCTAGGCGGGCCGCGGCAGCCCGTCTTGGCGTGGCGCGCATGGATTTGTGCACAATGGGTGCAGCGCTCGCTCTGCACAAACCTTGGTGCGCGTGGTGACAAGAAGCGTTGGCCAAGGCGCCCTAGCTTGCCTGCGATCCCAACCCAAGCCACACCTGTTCTCAACACTGCCAGATCACGGACCCGCCATGACCGACCCCGTTACGCCCGATACCCTACCCACGGTTGCGCATTTCGGCCTTCCTTCCGACAGCGGCGGGCGCGACATCGGCATCTTCATGCCCATGGCCAATGGCGGCTGGATCATTTCCAGGAATTCGCCCCGGCTCGATGGCTCTTATGAATACAACCTCAAGGTGGCGAAGCTGGCCGACGAACTGGGGCTGGACTTCATCATGGCCATGGCCAAGTTCAAGGGATACGGCGGGGAAATCCAGCACTGGGAATCCTCGCTCGACAGCCCCTTGATGATGGCCGGCCTGGCCCAGGCGACTTCCCGCGTGAAAGTGTGGGCGACGATCCACACCCTGCTGCAGAACCCTGCGGTGGCCGCCAAGATGATCGCCACCCTCGATCAGATCAGCCATGGTCGCGCCGGGCTCAACGTGGTGACGGGCGCCTATCGCGGCGAATTCGCGCAGATGGGGGCTTGGCCCGAAGGCGTGGACCATGACGAGCGCTATGTCCTGGCGACGGAGTGGATCGAGGCGATCAAGCGCCTGTGGACCGAGGACAGTGTTTCGTCGCAGGGCAAGTATTTCACGCTGGACGATTGCACATCGTGGCCCAAGCCGCAGCAGCGCCCGTTCCTGGTCTGCGCCGGCACGTCGAAAGCCGGCGTGCGCTTTACCGCCGAGCACATGGACGCGCTGTTCCTGGCGGGCAACAACCTGGAAGAACTGATTGCCAACACGCACAAGGCCAAGGCCGGTGCGCTGGAACTGGGCCACGCCATTCGCACCTATTCGATGATGATCCTGGTTATCGGCGAAACGGACGCGGAAGCCGAGGCGATGGTGCAGAGCTATCGCGACGGGCTGGACGAGGAAACGCTGTGGGGCATGATGCGCGCCTACGGCATGCTGGACGGCGAGATCGGCAAGGAGAACGATTTCACCCGCAAGGCGCGATCGGCACTGATGGCGCCGCACGTGGCCGGCTCGCCCGAAACCGTGCTGGCGCAATTGACCGAGATCTTTGAAAAGACCGCGCTCGACGGGCTGATGGTGATCTTCCCCGATTACCTTTCCATGCTGCCGGTGTTTGCCGAAAAGATCCTGCCGGTGCTGCGCGCACGCTTTCCCGGCAAGATCAAGGAGGCGGCCCATGTCTGAGCCTAAGTCTGAAGGCGCAGCGCACACCGTGATCGATCCGGCCACCGCCTTGCCCCACGTGGCCAAGCCGGGGCCGATGATTGCGCCTGAACGCACTGCGCTGGTGGTGGTGGACGTGCAGGTGGACTTTGCCGCGCCCCACGGCGTGGTCGCCGGCTATGGCGCGGACATGACAGAGTCCGACAAGGCCGTGGACCGCATCGAGGAACTGATCGCCGCCGCGCGCGCCGCCGGGGTGACCGTGGCGTTCATGCGGGTGATGACGCGGCCGCAAAGCGATAGCCAGGCGCTGAAGACCTGGATGGTGCGGCGCGGTTCCCCGGGCGGCGAGGCGATCTGCCGGATCGGCAGCGGGGGCGAGGACTATTGGCGCGTGGCCCCGCAGCCGGGCGATATCGAGATTGCCAAGCTGGCTTATTCCAGCTTCCACGGCACCGACCTCGACATGCAATTGCGCGCCCGCAACATCGACACGCTGGTGATGACCGGGCTGACCACCGATTGCTGCGTTGATTCCACCACCCGTGATGCGTTTCATCACAACTACCACACGTTCGTGGTGTCCGATGCCTGCGCCGCGGCCGAGCAGGACCTGCACGTCCATTCCCTCAAGGCGCTGATGCAGCACTGTTCGCTGCTCACCACCAGCGCCGCCGTAGTGGAGGCGTGGAGCGCATGGGGGACCGCATGAGCGCATCTGCCCCGATTGCCGCCGATTTCGTGATCCGCAATGCGTGGATCGTCACCATGGACGCCAGCCGCCAGATCTGGCGCGATGGCGCGCTGGCCGTGGCGGGGGACCGCATCGTGGCGGTTGGCCCCACGGCTGATGTGATGGCGCAGGTTGCCGCGCGGCAGGTGATCGACGGCAGCCGTTTCGTGCTGACGCCGGGCCTGGTCAATTGCCACGTGCACATCACCGGCGAGCCGATCACGCGCGGCTATGTGCCCGATGACACGGATTGGCGCACCAATGTGTTCGATTGGCTGATCCCCACCTACCTGGCGCAGACCCCGGCCGAGGAGCAGCTTGCCGCCACGCTGTGCAGCGTGGAAATGCTCAAGAACGGGGTGACCACGTTCGTGGAAGCGGGCACGATCCTCGATCTGCCGGCCGTGATGGAAGCGGTGGACGCGGTGGGCATTCGCGGCCGGCTGGGCCAGTGGATCCAGGACCGTGCCTTTGCCCCTGGCGACGACCAGCCCGCGCTTACGCGCGAGGCCATTGCCAAGCTGGAAGCGCAAGTGGAGCGCTGGCCAGTGGCGACGGACAACCGCCTGGCCGCCTGGGGTTGCCTGGTGGGGCACAACACCGCAACGGACGATCTGTGGCGCGCGGCGACCGCGCTGGTGCGGGACAAGGGGCTGGGTATCACCGCGCACATGAGCGCAGACCCGGCCGATCCCGATTATTACCTTGCCACCGCCGGCAAGCGGGCCCTGCTGCATCTGGCAGACCTAGGCGTGCTGGGCGATCACCTGTCGCTCACCCACATGATCCACCTCGACGATGCCGAAGTGGCCGCCGTGGCGCAGAGCGGCATGCGCGTGACGCATTGCCCGCTCACCGCGATGAAGGGCGGCTATGGCGTTACCAGCCAGGGCAAGTTTCCGGAAATGCACGCGGCCGGCGTGCCGATCCAGCTGGGCACCGATGGCAACAACAACGGCAACATCGCCGATCTGATGCGCGCGATGTACCTGCTCGCCGGCCTGTTCAAGGATGCGCGGCGCGATGGCAACCTGTTCCCGGCGCACGAAGTGCTGGAATGCGCCACGCTCAACGGCGCGGCCGCTGCCGGCCTTGCCGGCACGGTGGGTGCGCTGGTGCCGGGACTGAAGGCCGATTTCGTGGCACACGATCGCAATCGCCCCGAATGGACGCCGCTGCTCAACGTGATCAACCAGTTGGTCTGGTCGGCCGATGGGCGCGGCGTGCACAGCGTGTGGGTGGATGGACAGCGCCTGGTGGACAATTATCGGATGACGACCGTGGATGAAGAGGCGCTCTATGCCCAGGTGGAACAGGTTGCCCCAACCCTTATCGCGCGGGCGGGCATGACGATCCCTTGCGTCTGGCCGGTGGCTTGACCATGTCGGGGCACAGATCCCAGCCGGGCAAGGGCACCAAGCCGATGCGCATCGTCATTCTGGGCGCGTTTTCCGCGCTCTATTTCCTGTTGATGGCCTCCACGTTCAATTCGCTGGGCCAGGTCCTGCCGATGATCGTGGCCGATCTCCATTTCACCTGGGCCCAGGCCGGCATGGGCTTTACCGTGCTGGGCATCGCCTGCGGGGCAGCCTCGATGCTGCCCGCCGCGGTGATCCGGCGCCATGGCGTGGCGGTGACGCTGCTGATCGGCATGGCACAACTGATCGCCGGGTTTGCCGCGCTGGCCTGGATGCAGGGCGTCGCGATGTACCTGCTCGCCACGCTGCTGCTGGGGCTGGGCTTCTGTTTTTGCGGGTCGATTGCCGCTGTCGATGCCATCGGCAATGCCTTTGACGGCAAGCGATCGACCGCGATCGGCCTCTATTTCACGGCCGGCAACGTCGGCGCCGTGGCCGGGCCGTTGACATTCTTTGCGATCCATTCGGCCACCGGCAGTTGGCGGCTCTATTGGCTGTGCTGCGCCGCTGGCGCGCTGGTGCTGGGCCTGTTCGCGGCGGCGGTGTGCAGGGGTTACGAACGCCGCGTGGGCGTGGTGCATGGCCCGGCAGACGAAGCCGCGCCACCGCCCCAGGGCTGGACCGCCCGCGCCGCGCTGGCCTCATGGCAGTTCTGGATCGTGGTTCTGGCCTATACCGCGTGCCTGTTGATCAACACCACGGTGCACAGTTTTGCCTATCAGCACATGCTGGAACATGCCGTGGCGCCCGGCGTCGCCACGGGTTTCATTTCCGCGGCGGCGTTGGTGGCGGCGGTGGCGGCGGCGCTTGCCGGCTTTGCCGGGCAGCGGGTGGATGCGCGCGCGCTGACCGTGGTCGCACTGGTGGGATCGGCATTTTCCTCGCTGGCGCTGATCCTGCCGCTCGGCTCCATGGCACTGGGCTTTTTCGCGGTCACGTTCGGCATCGGCATCGGCGTTTCCACCGTGGGCACGGCCTTGCTGCTGCGCGGCTGGTTCGGTGGGCGCGCGGCGCTGGAACTCTATTCGATCATGACCGTGGTTTCCACCTCGGCCGCGATCGGCCCCAGCATCGGCGGGCACCTGCACGATACCATGGGCAGCTTCGTGCCCAACTTCGCCGGCCAGGCGGTCATCGGCCTGGCCGTGGCTGTGGTGGTGGCCCTGGCCCGGCGTCCAGTGACGCGCGCCGAGAGCAAGGAAGAAGCTGTGCTGGCCTGAATCAGGCCCCGTGCTCGATGATCGTTTCCATCGCCACATAGGTCGATGTGCTGGCCACATTGGGCAGGCTGGAAATCCGCTCGCCCAGCACCCGGCGATAGGCCAGGATATCGGCCGTGCGGATTTTCAGCAGGTAGTCGAAATTGCTGGCGATCATGTGGCATTCCTCCACTTCCTCCACCTGGAGGACGGCGCGGCGGAATGCATCGAGCGCCTTTTCGCGCGTGTCCGACAGCTTGACCTGGGTGAACGCGATATGCGCCAGGCCGAGTTTTTGCGGATCGACCACGGCGCGAAAGCCGCGGATCACGCCATCGGCGATCAGGCGCTTGAGCCGCGCCTGGCACGGCGTCTTGCTCAATCCCACGCGGCGGGCCAGTTCGTTGATGCTCAGCCGCCCGTCGACACGCAGTTCTTCCACGATCTTGAGGTCGATCCGGTCCAGCGCCGCCTGGTCCATCGTCAGGGCCGGGTGGAACCGCGCACGACAAGGCGCACCGGCACGCGCCGCGCCGTGGCTGCCTCGCCCGAGATCATCGCGAGCAGGCGATCGACCAGCAACGACCCGGCCACTTCGAAATCGGATTCCACCGTGGTCAGCGGCGGGGTGGACCAGGCGCCGGCGCGCACGCCGTCAAAGCCCACAACGCCGATCTGGTCGGGCACCACCAGCCCGCGCGCACCGAATTCCTTGAGCGCGCCCAGCGCGATCTCGTCGCTGACGCCGAAGATCGCGTCGAACGGGCGGCCGCTGTCGATCAGCGCCACGGCGGCGCGGCGGCCCTGTTCCTCGCGCGGCAGGCCGCGCTCGATGCGCTGGAGCACGGGTTCAAGTCCCGCGCTTTCCATCGCGGCGGCATAGCCGTCATAGCGTTCCTTGAACTGCCGCTGGGGCGAGGTTTCCGATCCCAGGCACACGATGTTGCGATAGCCGCGCACCAGCATGTGCCGTGTGGCGAGCGTGGCGCCGGCGTGGTTGTCGCTGCGCACCCAGGGGAAATCATCCTGCGTCGCGCCCCAGCACACCCAGTGGCTGCCTTGGGGCAGGCTGCCGAAATAGTCCCAGGCGGCGGTGTTCTCGCTGGTGCCGATCACGATCATGCCGTCGGCCTTGCGGCGTTCCTGGTAATGGCCCCAGAAGTTCTCCGGGCTGTCCTGGAATGCCACCAGGACTTCAAAGCCGCGCGCCGAGGCGGCGGCGCAGGTGCTGCCGAGCAGGGCATAATAGAACGGGTTCAGGTCCTTGCGATCCTGCCCCGGCCGGCAGACCATGACCACGGCGAGCGTGCCGGTCTTGCCCCGGCGCAGGCGCGCGGCGTTCTCGTCCACCTGGTAGTTCAGCTTGCGTGCGGCTTCCATCACGCGCTGGCGCGTGGGTGCGCTGATCGACGGGTCGCCGGCCAGGGCGCGGCTGACGGTGGACTGGCTCACCCCCGCTGCCTCGGCAACGTCGAAACTGGTTACGCGGGAAAGGCGCTTTTCGGCCATGGATCAGGGTCTCTTTCGCGCAGAAGCCGTCAGCGGAAGCTGTCCTTGGCCGCGCGCAGGGCGGCAAAGGTGGCCACGGCATCGCCGCCGCCCCAGCGGGATTGCAGCGCCGGATCATCGGCGCGCAGGAAAGGGTTGGTTGCCAGTTCGCGCACCAGCGGGCTGGGCACGGTGGGTAGATCCTGGGCGCGGCGCGCCGTCACTTCGCCGGCATAGGCAGCCAGCGCGGCGTTGTCCGGATCGGCATGCAGGGCAAAGCGCGCGTTGCTGGCCGTATATTCGTGCGCACAATAGACCAGCGTTTCGGGCGGCAGCGCTTTCAGCCGGGAAAGGCTGGTCCAGAACTGTACCGGCGTGCCTTCGAACATGCGGCCGCAGCCCAGCGCAAACAGCGCATCGCCCACAAAGGCGGCGCCGGCATCGGGCAGATGATAGGCCACGTGGCCCAGCGTGTGGCCGCCCACGGCCAGAACCTGTGCCACATGCTCGCCCAGGGTCACGGTGTCGCCTTGATCGGCGGTGCGATCGACGCCGGCAATCTTGGCTGCGTCGCCAGCGGGCGCGGTAATCGTGCAGCCGGTGGCGTCCTTGACCGCCGCGTTGCCGCCGGCATGATCGGCATGCCAGTGCGTGTTCCAGATCTGGGTGATGCGCCAGCCGCGCGCGGCAGCCTCCGCCAGGTAACGGTCGGCATCGGGAGTGTCGATGCACACGGTTTCGCCGCTGGCGCCATCGTGCACGAGATAGCCATAGTTGTCCGCCAGGCAGGGAAACTGGTGTATCTCGATCATCGCCCTCGCTCCTGGCCCACGCTCAGCGCCCCTCATAGCGCAAATGCTGCAAAGCAAAAGACGGCAAACGGCAGTTAACCGCCTTGCCTGCGCTGGCAACGCGGCAGATCAGGCGATTCGCGCCAGCCGGGCCACGTGGGCAAAGGCATCGCGCGCGCCGGCAACCGCGCTTGCTTCCTGCGCTGCATCCAGCGGTATGGCATCGAGCGCTTCGGTAAACGCGCGCCACTGTGCTGCCGGCCCTCCGGCGGCAGGCGCCAGGTGCCGCGCGCCAAACGTGTCGGACAGGCCGATCCGCGCCACCAGCTTGCGCAGCACCGCCGCGCCCAGGTTCGATCCTTCGGCCACATAGAGCCAGCCCAGCGCAGGCGGCATGCCGGAAATGGCGGGCAGCGGGTCAGGCGCGGGCAGGGCAAGGCCAAGGTCGCCCATGTCCTGCTCGACCAGCGCCAGGCGCGCGCGTGCGGCAAGGCCTGGCAACAAGGCCTGCAACGCCAGATCGGCATGAAGCGGCGCAACCGCCCGATGGAACGCCAGCTGCATCGCCAGGAACTGCGCATAGCCTTCGCGGCTGGCAAAGCTTTCCCGTGCCATCAACGCTGCATCGAGCGCGGCATGCACGTCGCGCGTCGCTTCCCGCAAACGCAGCGCGCGCGCGGGAATCGGCTGATGCGTCGGCAAATGCGGGGCAGGGGTGACGCTCATCCCCGCGCTTTAGGCAGGTTATGGCGCCGCTGCCAAGGTTACAGTACCAACAGCGCCTGTGTCGCGGCATTCTCGGCTGCAAAATCGCTGAACGATTGCAGGACAATGTCGGTCACGGCAAGGGCGGTGTTGGGTGCTAGCGTGGCCAGCAGGATGGGAGCGTCCGCGCCGTTGGCGTCGGCATCGAAATAGAGATTGCCGCTTCCCCGGTCGTAGATCAGCACGTCGTTGCTATCGAGCGCGGCGGTGCCGATGCGGAAGGCATCGGCCGTCAACATGCCGGACAGTGCGGGATTGAGCAGCACGATCTTGTCGGTGCCAGAGACGAAATCGGTGATCCGGTCGATGCCTGCTTCTGGAAAGGGGCTGATCACGAACCTGTCGCTGCCCGCGCCGCCAGTCAGCGTATCGTTGCCCGATCCGCCGATCAGCTGGTCGGCGCCATTGCCGCCCAGCAATGTGTCGTTGCCATCGCGGCCCAGCAGCACGTCGTTGCCGTCCCCGCCCGACAGGGTGTTGGCCGCTGCATTGCCGCCCATGATATTGTTGAGGGCATTGCCGGTAAGCGAGGTGGCAGCTTCACCGGTAAGCGCGCCCACTTCGATATTGGCGGCAAGGGTGATCGTGGCCGAGGAAAACACCCGATCGGTGCCACCACTGGCCAGTTCGATCGCGCTGTCGCCGCTGCCATCGAAAATGAACGTGTCGTTGCCTGCCCCGCCGGTCATGACGTCGCTGCCGGTGCCGCCGTCCAGCCGGTCGTTGCCGATGCCGCCATCCAGGCTGTCATTGCCTGCGCCGCCCAGCAGGGTATCGTTGCCCTCGCCGCCGTTCAGCGTGTCTAACCCGCGCCCGCCGTCCAGCGTGTCATCGCCACCCATGCCGTTCAGCACGTTGTTGGCGCCGTTTCCGGTCAGCACGTTGGCCAGGCTGTTGCCGGTGCCGTCGATCGCGGCCGTACCGGTGAGGGTGAGATTGTCGCTATCGGCCAGTGCGAAGCTGACGGAAGCCTGCACCGTGCCAGAGCCCGATACCGTATCGCCGGCATTGTCGACGATGAACGTGTTGAAGCCGCTGCCGCCGATCATGGTGTCGGCACCGGTGCCGCCGTCGAGCTTGTCGTCACCGTCGCCGCCCAGCAGGCGATCGCTTCCATCGCCGCCGTTCAACACGTCGGTGCCGATGCCACCGTCCAGCGTATCGTTATCCGCACCACCGTCGAGGCTATCGTCACCGTCGCCACCGACAAGGCTATCATCGCCATTGCCGCCCAGCAGCTTGTCCGCGGCTGCGCCACCATCGAGCGTATCGGCGCCGTCGCCGCCCACTAGGGTGTCGGCATTGGCGCCGCCCAGCAGCGTGTCGCTGCCCGTGCCGCCGTCCAGATAGTCGTTGCCATTGCCGCCTTCCAGCCGGTCATTGCCGGCAAGGCCCCGCAGCAGGTCGTCCCCGCTGGCTCCCGTCACGATGTTGTCCAGCCCGTTGCCGGTGAGGCGCAGCGTCCCGGCGCCGATTTCGGCGGCCAGGTTTTCCAGCGTTGCGCCCAGCGTGTAGTCGATCGTCGTGAGGACCGTGTCGATGCCTTGGTCCGCCAGTTCCACCACCGTGTCGTTCGCGGTGTTGACGTGATAGGTGTCGTTGCCCAGGCCGCCGACCATGCGGTCGATCCCGCCGCGGCCGTCGATGTCATTGTCCGCGCTGTTGCCGGTGATGGTTTCGTTGGCATCGCTGCCGATGGCGCGCCGCGCCGCAGAGCCTTCGGCCAGAATGAGTTTCTCGACATTGGAGGCACGCGCGAACGTGTAGTCGATCGACGTCACGATCGTGTCGGTGCCCGAACCTGCCTCTTCGATCACCTGATCGCCCAGGTTATCAACGTAATAGGTATCGTCACCGGCATAGCCGACCATCACGTCGGCCCCGGTCTTGCCGTCGAGGATGTTGTTCTTGGCTGTCCCCTCGATGCGGTTGTCCAAGCTGTTGCCATAGCCTTCGGCCGCGTCTCCCCGCAGATAAAGATTTTCCAGGTTTTCGCCCAGGGTGTACGACAGCGAGGCATAGACGCGGTCGTTGCCCTCGCCAGCCTTTTCGATGATGACCTGGCCGGTCGTCTCGATGACATAGAAATCGTCACCCAGGCCGCCGATCAGCGTATCGTGCCCGCCCTTGGCGATCAGCGTATCGTAGAAATCGCCCCCGGTCAGCACGTTGTCGAGCGCATTGCCGGTCAACGCGCCGCCATGCGTGGGCGCAGAGATCACGCCGTTTTCGATATTGTCGGGCAGGATATAGGTATAGGCGGTGGTATAGACCGTGTCGGTGCCTTCATCGGCGTTTTCGAAGATGCCATACTTGGTACCATCGTTCACCCCGTTGACATTGTAATAGACGTCGTCACCCTTTCCGCCATAGATCCTGCTGGCGTTGAAATAGGTAATCACGTTGTTCTTGTCGTTGCCGTAGATGGTCGTGTCGAATGTCGCGGTGGCGGTAATTGCGTCACCCAGCAGGTAGATGATTTCGACATTGGCAATCTTGCCCAATGACGCGGTGCTGTAGACCGTATCCGTGCCACTGTTGTAGGTGTACTCTTCGACAACCGTGTCCCCGACGTTGTCGATATAGTAGATATCGTTGCCCTGCCCGCCGATCATGGTATCGGCCCCGCCCGCGCCATCGAGCACGTCGGCGCCCGTGCTGCCGGTCAGCACATTGGCCAAGGCATTGCCCGTGGCGCGGTGGCCGCCGGCATCCATCGTCAGATTCTCGAGAGTGTCGCCCAGGGTATAGTCGAAAGTGACGCGCACCGTGTCCACGCCGGCATCGGCGGTTTCCACGATCACGTCATCCAGCCCCTGGATCACATAGGTATCGTTGCCCAGGCCCCCGGTGAGCACGTTGGTGGCGGCATTGCCGGTCAGCACGTTGTCCAGATCGTTGCCGGTGGCGTTGATCGCGGCGCTGCCGGTCAGCGTCACGTTTTCGATGTCGGCCCCGGCGGTCCACGAAAGGCTGGACTTGATCGTGTCGATCCCGCCGCCGGTGTTCTCGGTGACCTGGTCGCCCTTGTTGTCGATGACGAACGTATCGTTGCCCGCGCCACCGATCATGCGATCGGCGCCGCCCATGCCGTTGATAAGGTTATCCCCTGCATCGCCGATCAGCGTATCCGCATAGGCGGAACCATTGATGTTTTCGATGGCCGTCAGCGTATCGTTGCCATCGGCGCCGGTTGCCGTGCCAAGGCCAAGATCGACCGTGACCGCACCGCTGGCATGGACATAGGTGGCCGTATCCAGCCCCAGGCCGCCGTTGAGGCGATCGTTGCCCAGGCCGCCTTCCAGCGTGTCATTGCCGTAATTCAGCGTGACGGTGTCGACCCAGGTGCGCTTGCCCGTGGTGGTCCAGGCGCCATCGCCATAGAGCGTGTCGTTGCCATCGCCGCCGCGCAAAACGTCGTTGCGATAACCCCCCGCCAGGATATTGGCGCCCGCGTTGCCGGTCAGCACGTCGTCGCCATAGCCGCCCGCCAGATTTTCGATGCTGGTAAGCGTCATCGCGTTGGCTGCGGTGGAGGGAACGAGCGAGAACGTGGTGCCGTTCTTGCCGGTGGTCCATCCCTGGATGCCCACGACCAGCCAGTCTGAGCCGGTGCCGCCATCGAGCGTGAAAGGGCCGACGGGCACGGCAGGCGTGCTGGAACTGAGTACGATGATATCGTTGCCGGCGCCTCCGGCAATCAATCCACCCGTCATGATCGCTGTCGCCTGGAGCCAGTCGTTGCCCGCAGAGCCGCGCAAAGTGCCGACCGTGCCGGAAACGGCTACCCCTTCCACCTCGGACACGATGAAGTTTCCGAACACCCCAGTGGCTTGCGCCGTGGTAAGCGAGAGGTCGAGCGAAAAGGGCTGGGTTGCTGTGCCCAGGTTTGCCCAGAGCAGATCCGATCCCGTTCCGCCGATCCAGGTCTGGACCGTGCCGGCATAGGCAAAACCGGATTCCCAGGTGGCAAACAGCCAGTCGTCGCCGCTGCCGCCATCGACCAGGTCGTTGCCGGTCCCCGGGTGCAGATAGTCATTGCCGCCGAGGCCGCGCAAGATGTCATCGCCAGCGCCGGCATCGATGTCGTCCGACCCGTCATAGAAATCCTTGGGCGCGGGATTGGTGCCGGTGATGGTGTCGTTGCCGGCGGTGCCGTAGGTGGTGATCAAGTCCTGCCCCTGGGAATTCTTGCGTGACGGCGGCAGGATAGAGCGCGCCGGAAGACCGTCAAATCCTATGTTTCAAAAGTTTTCGCCGTTCTGGAGCGATTGCGACGGCCACGAAAAAGCCCGCCCGGCAGATGCCGAGCGGGCCTTTTCGTGTTGTCTCAGGCGGCGAGGGCGCCAGGCCCCCGCTCAAAACCCCTAAGGCTCGCGGGATCAGCCGCGCGCCTTGAGGGCTTCGCCCAGGATGTCGCCGAGCGAAGCGCCCGAGTCCGACGAACCGTACTGTTCCACGGCTTCCTTTTCTTCGGCCAGCTGACGGGCCTTGATCGAGAAGTTGGGCTTCTTGGAACGATCGAAGCCGGTGACCATGGCGTCGATCTTCTGGCCCACCTGGAAGCGGTCGGGACGCTGTTCGTCGCGGTCGCGGCCCAGGTCCGAACGCTTGATGAAGCCGGTCGCGCCGTCTTCGCCAGCCTGCACTTCGAGGCCGCCATCGCGGACTTCGAGGACAGTGACGGTGACGACTTCGCCACGACGCAGCGAGCCCGAGGTGGCAACGCCGCCAGCGGCCGGAGCGCCCTTTTCGAGCTGCTTCATGCCGAGCGAGATGCGCTCCTTGTCGACGTCCACGTCGAGGACCACGGCCTTGACCTGCTCACCCTTGCGGTGAAGGGCGAGGGCGTCTTCACCCGAGATGCCCCACGCGATGTCGGACATGTGGACCATGCCGTCCACGTCGCCATCCAGGCCGATGAACAGACCGAATTCGGTGGCGTTCTTGACTTCGCCTTCCACGATCGAGCCGACCGGGTGCTTTTCGGCGAAAGCTTCCCAGGGGTTCTGCTGCGCCTGCTTGAGGCCCAGGCTGATGCGGCGCTTGTCGCTGTCGACTTCCAGAACCATGACGTCGACTTCCTGGCTCGTCGAAACGATCTTGCCGGGGTGGACGTTCTTCTTGGTCCAGGACATTTCCGAAACGTGGACCAGGCCTTCGATGCCCGGTTCCAGCTCCACGAAGGCGCCGTATTCGGTGATGTTGGTGACGGTGCCGCGCAGCTTGGCGCCAACCGGGTACTTGGCGGCAACGCCATCCCACGGATCGCTTTCCAGCTGCTTCATGCCCAGCGAGATGCGCTGCGTGTCCTGGTTGATGCGGATGATCTGGACGCGCACGGTGTCGCCGATGGCGATCACTTCGCTCGGGTGGTTGACGCGCTTGTAGCTCATGTCGGTGACATGGAGCAGGCCGTCGATGCCGCCCAGGTCAACGAACGCACCGTAATCGGTGATGTTCTTGACCACGCCGTCGATGATCTGGCCTTCCTTGAGGTTCTGGATCAGGCCCGAACGCTGTTCGGCGCGGGTTTCTTCCAGAACGGCGCGGCGCGAAACCACGATGTTGCCACGGCGGCGATCCATCTTGAGGATCTGGAACGGCTGCGGCATGTCCATCAGCGGGGTCACGTCGCGCACCGGGCGGATATCGACCTGCGAACCGGGCAGGAAGGCCACGGCGCCGTCGAGATCGACGGTGAAGCCACCCTTCACGCGGCCGAAGATCACGCCTTCAACGCGCTTGCCTTCGCCGAATTCGGATTCGAGCTTGTCCCAGGCGGCTTCGCGGCGGGCGCGGTCGCGGCTGAGCATGGCTTCGCCTTCGGCGTTTTCCACGCGGTCGACAAAGACTTCGACTTCGTCGCCGACCTTGAGGCCGTGCGGCTGGCCGGGAGCGGCGAATTCGCGCAGGGCCACGCGGCCTTCGCTCTTCAGGCCCACGTCGATGACGGCCTTGTCGTTTTCGATGGCGGTAACGGTGCCCTTGACGACGCGGCCTTCAAAGCCACCGGTGGCGCCAGCGCCAAGCGATTCGTCAAGCAGCGCGGCGAAATCGTCGCGCGTCGGGTTGGTAGACATGGAAAGTCTTCCTAGTATCGATGTTTCCGGCCAGGCGGTTGGGTCCGCCGGTCTTTTCTCCACCACCTGCCCCATGCAGGATGATGGGCCAAAAGGGCCGATCCGCCCGTGCGGGCCGGATGCCCGCGCAGGCATTCTTCCGGCAGGGCCGGCAGAACACCGCGCGCTTAGGCCTGCCCCTTGTGAAATGCAAGCAAAACCGCGTGTTTTGCAAACGCCCGCTTTGCGCAAGGTCAAGGTCCGGGGGGCGAAACGCGGCTAGCTGCGATGCATCAATTCCTGCCGACGGGAGATGCCGCGATGACTGCCACCCAAACCCCACCCACCCTGGCCGCCCTGGCCCGCGCGGCCACGGTCGTCACCCGCCATGGCGTGACGCTGAGCGTGCGCCAGGCCTTTGCCGAAGACGAAGACGCGCTGGCCGCGTTCTTTGATGCCGTGTTGCCCGAAGACCGGCGTTTCCGCTTCCTGGCGGCGGCGGGGCATCTCGATCACCAGCGCCTCCTGCCGCTGACGCGGGTGGACCACTGGCGCACCGAAAGCTTCCTCGCGTTCGACCAGGCGAGCGGCGACCTTGTCGCTTCGGGCATGCTGGCGTGCGATGCCGCGATGGACACCGGCGAAGTGGCGGTTTCGGTGCGCGGCGACTTTCGCGGGCAGGGCGTGGGCTGGGCCATGCTCGATCTGCTGGCCCATGAAGGCGAGCGCCGCGGACTGGACCGCGTGATCGCCATCGAGGACCGCGCCAACCAGGCCGCGATCGACCTGGAAAAGGACTATGGTTTCATCGCCCACGGGGTAGAGGGCGATCCGCACCTGGTCATGCTGGAAAAGAAGCTGGCGTGAAGGGGCTGGTCAGGGAAGGCTGGCCAGCACATCGCGCGCGAACGCCGAGAGGGTATCGTCGCGCGCACCCATGATCACGATCCGGTCACCGGGGCGGGCGAGGGCGGCAAGCCTTTCGCCCGCCTTGGCGCGCTCGGCCACGTGCTCGGCCTGGCCGCCCTGTGCATTGATCAGGCCGACGATGCGCTCGGAGCCTTGCGTGCGATCCACCGTGCCACCGAAATAGACCGGGTCGGTCAGGATCACATGGTCTTCGGCGCCCAGCCGCGTGGACAGCACCTCTGCCAGTTCGGCGCCCATCTGGCGCAGCGGGCCATAGCCGTGCGGCTGGAACAGCGCGAGCACGCGGCCCGGATGCGCCTTGAGCGTGGCGAGCGTGGCGGCCACCTTTTCCGGGTTGTGGCCGAAATCGTCGATCACCGTCACGCCGCTGGCGCTGGTGCCGACGATATCGAACCGGCGAGCAAGCCCGGCATAGCCGGCAAGCGCTGCCACGGCCTCGGCCAAGGGTAGGCCGGCGGCACTGGCGGCGGCCAGCGCGGCCAGTGCATTGGCGAGGTTGTGGCGGCCGGGCACGGCGAGGGTGAGCGCGTGTTGCGCGCCATCCCGCCGGTCGATCACCGTGCCTGAAATGCCGGTGGGGCTTTCGGCCACGCTGGCCGGCACCACACCGATCGTGGCGCTTTCGGCGAAGCCGAAGGTGAGCGCCGCGCGGGCACGATGGCGCAGGCCCATGCCTTCTGCGTCATCGGCGTTGATCACCGCCACGGCCGCCGCGGCCAGAAAATTGCCAAACAGTTCGCGCAGTTCTTCCAGGCTCTTGTGATCGAGGCTGACATTGTTGAGCACGGCGATCTGCGGGCGATAGAGCGCGATCGAACCGTCGCTTTCATCCACTTCCGAAACGAACAAGTCACCCTGGCCAACCCGCGCCGAGGCGAACGGCGCATCGGGCGTGGCGAAGTTCTTCATCACCGCGCCGTTCATGATCGTGGGATCGCGGCCGGTGGCGGTGAGGATCCAGCCGATCATGCCGGTGACGGTCGATTTGCCGCTGGTGCCGCCCACGGCAATGCCCACCGGTGCGGCGTTGAACAGGCGCGCGAGCAATTGTGCGCGGGTGAAGCGCGGACAGCCCAGGTCACGCGCGCGCACCACTTCGGGCACGGTGTCCTCTACGGCGGCCGAAGCGACCAGCGCCTGCTCGGACGAGGTGATGCCGCTACCATCCTGGGGGAACAGGGCAAAGCCCAGGCTTTCCAGCCAGGCGAATTTTTCCGGGGTGCGGCCCTGGTCGCGGCTGCGATCCGACCCGGCTACTTGCGCGCCGGCGCCTTTCAGGATCAGCGCCAGGGGCAACATGCCCGATCCGCCGATGCCGCAAAAGAACCAGGGGTGGGCAACAAGCGCATCATCGGGCGCGGAAACGGTGTGGGCCATGGCGCCAAGGCACTACAGAAAATGGCCGCCGAGGCAAGATTGCTTGGGCCAGGCGATTGGGGGCTGGCGGTGGAAAGGGCTGGCCGGAGCGAATGCCAGGGTGGGCGGCATCGTTCGGCCAGGCCCTTTCACCAGGACCGGGTGCGGGCCGGCAAATGGCGAGACCGGAGCCAGGCTCCCCGTGGAGAGCACAAGTTCGGCCAAGCCATCTTCGGCCCTTCGCCCGATTGCAAAGGCGCAAGGGGCGACAGCACCGGAGCGGCCCACGCTGCATGTCCAGCGTGCCCGTTCGGCCCTGTCATCTGCTCAACGCGGCAGGCCCGAAAACCTTTCCCGAAACGCGCGCCCTAAGTATTCGGGCAATATCTGCTTAACCAAGTGCGATGGACGAAGGCCCCGGCAGAGCCTAACACAGCCGCCATGTTGCGCGTTGCCGTCTGTGCCCCGTCCACCCCGTTTGATCGCGACGATGCCGTGCGCGTGGCCGCCTTGGCGCAGGATCATCCCGGCGTGGAAATCGTCTTTCACGACCAGTGCTTTGCGCAGGAAGGGCATTTTGCCGGGCCGGATGCGCTGCGCCTGGCCGCTTTCGTGGAATGCGCCAGTGATCCCGGCTTTGACGCGGTGTGGTTTGCGCGCGGCGGCTATGGCGCGGGGCGGATCGCGCAGGATGCGATCGGGCTGCTGGGACCAGCCGCGCGCGAGAAGGCCTATCTTGGCTATTCCGACGGCGGGGTGATGCTGGCGGCGCTGTATCGCGCGGGCATCGGCCGGCCGGTTCACGCGCCGATGCCGGTGGACGTGCGCCGCGAAGGCGGCGAGGCGGCGGTGCGGCGCACGCTCGCCTGGCTGGGCGGTGAGGTTTGCGGGTTGGAACCTTCGCTCGATGGCGCTGTGCCGGCCGTGGCGTTCAACCTCATGACCCTGGCGATGATCATGGGCACGCCGGTCATGCCCGATCTGGCCGGGCACGTGGTGATGGTGGAGGAAGTGAGCGAATACGACTATGCCGTCGATCGCCTGCTGTTCCACGTCACGGCGGGCCTGGCAGCCGGGAAGGCAGCCGGGCTGCGGCTTGGCCGGGTAACCCAGGTGCCTGAAAACGATAGGCCTTTTGGCATTTCCGTGGAAGAGATGGCGCGCCACTGGTGCGCGCGCACCGGCCTGCCATACCTGGGCCGGGCCCAGATCGGGCACGACGCCGACAATCGCATCGTGCCGTTCGGGCTTGCAGGAACCCCGCAGGGTCAATAGGGCGCGCGCCAGTTTTCAGGAGGCTTTGAACAATGCGGGCATTCGTTTTTCCGGGGCAGGGCAGCCAGAAGGTGGGCATGGGCGCCGAACTCGCCGCCGCCAGTGCCGCCGCGCGCGAAGTGTTCGAGGAAGTGGACGACGCGCTCGGCCAGAAGCTGTTCCAGATCATGACGCAGGGCCCCGACGACGCGCTGACGCTGACCGAGAATGCCCAGCCGGCGATCATGGCTCATGCCATTGCCGTGCTGCGCGTGCTGGAAAAGGAAGGCGGCATTTCCCTGGCCGACAAGGCCGATTTCGTGGCCGGCCACAGCCTGGGCGAATATACCGCGCTTTGCGCTGCCGGGGCCTTTTCGCTGGCCGATACCGCGCGCCTGCTCAAGCTGCGCGGCCAATCGATGCAGGCCGCCGTGCCGGTGGGTGAAGGCGCGATGTGCGCGCTGCTGGGGGCCGATATCGACAAGGCGACGGCGCTGGCGGAAGCTGCGGCGCAAGGCCAGGTCTGCACCGTCGCCAACGACAACGATCCCACCCAGGTCGTGCTGTCGGGCCATCGCGAAGCGATCGAGCGCGCGGTGGCGCTGGTCAAGGAGCACGGCATCAAGCGCGGCGTGCTGCTGCCGGTTTCTGCGCCGTTCCACTGCCCGCTGATGCAGCCCGCGGCCGATGCCATGGCCGATGCGCTGGCCGCCACGCCGCCCCAGGCTTTCCGCGTGCCGCTGTTCGCCAACGTGACCGCCGCGATCGTTACCGATCCGGCGCAAGTGCAGCAGTTGCTGGTGGAACAGGTGACCGGCCGCGTGCGCTGGCGCGAAAGCGCGATCGCGATGAAGGAAGCGGGCGTCGAACGCTTCGTGGAACTGGGCGGCAAAGTCCTTGCCCCGATGATCACCCGCTCGGCCGGCGCAGACCTTTCCGTCACCAGCGTGATCACCATGGCCGATATCGAGGCCCTGGCGAAAGACCTCTGACACCGCTTCTTCGTCCATCCCTTCGTCGCCCCGGACTTGATCCGGGGTCCCGCTTGGGTCCACCGTGCCCGCCACGTGGCGCAGGGCTCCGGATTCGATCCGGGGCGACGGTGAACAGGACCGGCGGCCAGCATATTGTGGAGCCAAGTTTATGGAAAACCGTCTTTTTGACCTCACCGGCATGACCGCCCTGGTGACCGGCGCGGCCGGTGGCATCGGTTCGGCGATCAGCCATGCCCTGGCCCGCCAGGGCGCGCGCCTGGCGCTTTCGGGCACCAACCCCGCCAAGCTGCGGGCGTTTCGCGAAGAACTGAACGACACCTATGGCCACGACCATGTCGAGGTGACCTGCGACCTGTCCAACGCCGAGCAGGTGGAACGCCTGGTTCCCGCCGCGCTCGACACGCTGGGCAAGATCGACATCCTGGTCAACAATGCCGGCATCACGCGTGACAACCTGGCGATGCGGATGAAGGACGAGGAATGGGATGCGGTGATCCGCGTCAACCTTGAAGCCGCGTTCCGCCTGATGCGCGCCGCCACCAAGCCGATGATGAAAGCACGCTTTGGCCGCATCATCTCGGTCACCAGCGTGGTGGGCGCCACCGGCAATCCGGGCCAGATCAACTATGCCGCTGCCAAGGCGGGCCTGGTGGGCATGTCCAAGAGCCTGGCGCAGGAACTGGCCAGCCGCAACGTGACGGTCAACTGCGTGGCGCCCGGCTTCATCCGCACCGCGATGACCGACGTGCTGCCCGATGCGCAGAAGGACGCGCTCAACGGCCGCATTCCCATGGGCCGCATGGGCGAAGGCCAGGACATCGGCGCGGCGGTGGCCTATCTCGCCAGCAAGGAAGCCGGCTACATGACCGGTCAGACGCTGCATGTGAACGGCGGCATGGCGATGTTCGCCTGATGCGAGCCGGGTGGATGATGGCGCTGGCCGCCGTGGCGCTGAGCGTGCCATGGCCGGCCGGCGCGCGCCCGCCCGAGACGCTGGCCTGCGGCGTGAAGGCCGCGCCCGAGGGGCTGGATATCCGCGTGGCCGATGCGATCCTGGTGCCCGGCACGCCCACTGCCAACGCCACCCAGGCCGATCTGCGCGCCATCACCGATGCTTGCGCCGCCGACCAGTTGCTCAACGACAAGCAGCGCGAGGCGTATTTCAGCTATACCTGGGGGCGCATGGGTCGCGACGCCCTTGATGGTCGGTTGGCGGCGCTGGGCATTCGTTCGGGCCTGATCGACCAGGCGCTCGATATCGGGCCAGGCAACACCAACAACCCGGCCGACAAGGTGACGCAGGGCGACTTGCGCATCGTGGGCGAGGCGCTGGACAAGGCCGGCAAGCCCCCGGCCAGCGTGACCGCGCAAGGGTGGGAATTGATCACCGGCTGGATCGTGGCCACCGCGCTGATGTTCGACGGGCAGCGCGATCTGGACTGAAACCACGATTTTTTCGAGTTTTCGGGCCATTTATGCACAGTTTCACGGGGGGCAGGCAAGGCGAGCCTTGCCCAAGGGGCACGCCACGCTAAGAAAGGTGGTCCGAAACGCAACGCTGCGGGCTGTGATTCCATGGCCTTTGTGCGTGCAGCCAACCCGGACGGCGCCTGTCCGTCCAGTCCGGCCTGGGTCAGATTCTGTCTGAACGGGCTGGGTAAACGAGACTGGGGATCGAGACGAGAATGAAGGCGACCATCGAACGCGCGACTCTTCTGCGCTGCCTGTCCCACGTCCAGTCGGTTGTCGAACGCCGCAACACCATTCCCATTCTTTCCAACGTGCTGATCGAGGCTTCGGCCAACAATTCGGTGCGCCTGATGGCGACCGACCTTGATCTGCAGATCGTCGAATCGATGCCGGCCGTTTCGGTGGAAGGCGCCGGTGCCATCACCGTTTCGGCCCACTTGCTGTTCGACATCGCGCGCAAGCTGCCCGATGGCTCGCAGGTCAGCCTGGAAACCAGCGACAACCGCATGATCGTGAAGGCCGGGCGCAGTCGCTTCCAGCTGCCCACGCTGCCGCGCGACGATTTCCCGATGATCGTGGAAGGCGATCTGCCGACCAGCTTCGAAATCCCCGCGCGCACGCTGGCCGAACTGATCGACCGCACGCGCTTTGCCATCTCGACCGAGGAAACCCGGTATTACCTCAACGGGATCTTTTTCCACGTGGCCGACGACGTGCTCAAGGCCGCTGCCACCGACGGGCACCGCCTGGCACGCTACACCCTGTCGCGCCCCGAGGGTGCCGAGGGCATGCCCGATGTGATCGTGCCGCGCAAATGCGTGGGCGAACTGCGCAAGCTGCTGGAAGAAGTGCTCGATACCAACGTGCTGCTTGATCTTTCGGCCAGCAAGGTGCGCTTTACCCTGGGCGGCGAGCACGGCGTGGTGCTGACCAGCAAGCTGATCGACGGCACGTTCCCCGATTACAGCCGGGTCATTCCCACCGCCAACGACAAGCTGCTCAAGCTTGATCCGCGCAGCTTCTACGAAGGCGTCGATCGCGTGGCGACGATCGCCACGGAAAAGACCCGCGCGGTGAAGATGGCGCTGGAAACCGACCGCGTGACGTTGTCCGTTACCAGCCCTGACAACGGCACCGCTGCCGAAGAACTGCCGGCAGACTATACCGCCCAAGGTTTCGAGATCGGCTTCAACGCCAATTACCTCAAGGACATCCTCAGCCAGATCGATGGCGACACGGTGGAATTGCATCTGGCCGATGCCGGCGCTCCCACGCTGATCCGCAAGGACGACAAGTCTCCCGCGCTCTATGTGCTGATGCCCATGCGGGTGTAACCGGCGCGGCGTGTTGCCGATGGAACGCGAATGGGGCGGGGTCGATGCGACTTCCGCCCCTTTTCGTTGGTGCGGCGCAGCAGGCACGGGATTGCGGATGACCCCCTAGTGGGTGTTTTCGCGCTATTGAACCAAAGCCGGTATCCCTTGGCCGTTCATACCGTCAAGGAAACCTCATGGCCCTCTCCCAGCAGGACGTCGATCAGAAGCTGGCATTCTTCAACATTTCTGCGGATGATGTGGCGCGCTTTGCCCAGATCGCCGGAGCGATGGACAGCCTCGCGCCGCCCGCGCTGGAGCGGCTTTACGATAGGATCGGAAGCACGCCCGACACTGCGCGATTCTTTTCATCGCGACAGGCGATGAGCCATGCGCGCGACAAGCAGATCGAGCATTGGCGCGGCATGTTCAGCGGCGCGCCGGGCACCAACCTGGCCGAACGCGCCCAGCGCATCGGCGATGTGCACGCCCGCATCGGCCTGGCGCCAGGCTGGTATATCGGGGCCTATGCCTCGGTGCTGGATGAAGTCATCGTGCGGTTCCTGGGGCGCGGGCTTGGCGCGATGGGGCGCAGCCGTGCCAAGGCGGTGGCCACGCTGGTGAAAATGGCGCTGATGGACATGGAATTGGCGCTGTCCGCCTATTTCGAGGCGGAAGATGCCAAGCGCCAGGCGGTCGTGGCGCAGGTGGGGCACACCGTGCGCAAGATGACCGAAGGCGATTTCACCGTGGCGCTGTCGGGCCTGCCCGAAGCCTATGCCGCGCTGGAAAACGACCTGGAAACGATGCGCAAGAAGGTAAGCAGCGCGCTGGGCGAAGTGTCGCAAACCTCGCGCGCGGTCGATACCGGGGCCAAGGAAATCCGCGAAGCGTCGGACGATCTGGCCCGCCGTACCGAACAGCAGGCTGCCTCGCTGGAAGAGGCCTCGGCCTCGATCACCACGCTTGCCGGCACGGTGAGCACCACGGCGGAAGAGGCGACGCAACTCAATTCTGCCGTCCAGCAGGCCCATGGCGACGCGCGCCAGGGTGGCGGCGTGCTGGACGAAGCGGTCCAGGCGATGAACGACATCCACCGCTCTGCCGCGGAAATCGGCAAGATCATCGCGGTGATCGACGGCATCGCGTTCCAGACCAATCTTCTCGCCCTGAACGCCGGGGTCGAGGCGGCGCGCGCGGGTGACGCCGGGCGCGGCTTTGCCGTGGTGGCCAACGAAGTGCGCGCGCTTGCCCAGCGCTCGGCCGAAGCCGCGCTCGATATCAAGAAGCTCATCGGCGAAAGCTCGGTCCAGGTGGAACGCGGCGTTACGCTGGTCGGGCAGACCGGGGAAACGTTCGAGCGCATCGTCAACCGCGTGGGGGCGATTGCCGACGTGGCGACCAACATTGCCGAAGGCGCGCGGGCGCAGGCCGGCAATATCCGCCAGATCCAGGCCACGGTGAACGAGCTGGACCTGATGACGCAGCAGAACGCGGCGATGGTGGAGCAAGCGACCGCGGCATCGCGGAGCCTGGCGGGGGAGGCCGATCGCATGGCCGACCTCGTCGGGCATTTCCGGGTGGACGCATTGTCGGGGCATCAGGCGGCGGTGCGGCGGGCTGCCTGAAGCGGCCTGGGCACAGGCCCGCCCAGCGTAAGGCTGCGCGGGTGCTTTTCCGCGTCAGGCGGCGTCGAGGAACCCGCGCAGCGTGGCGGCAAAGGCTTCGGGATCGGCCAGCATGAACAAGTGGCCGCCACCCTTGAACAATTCGAGCTGGCTGCCGGGAATGGCGCCATGCAGGAAATGGGCGTTGGCGGGTGGAATGAGCTGGTCTTCCTCGTCGTGCAGAACCAGCGTGGGCACCGAAAGCAGCGGCAGGAACGGCGCGCTGCTCCAGCTGGAGAAAGCACTCAACTGGCACGCCCAGCCCACCGGCGAGGGCGGCATGGCGGCATTGAGCGACACCGCGTGGCGGCCACCGCCGTTATAGAGCATGGCCAGATTGCGTTGCAGGGTGCGGGCCACGGTATATTCGCGCGGATCGGCCATGTGGCTCAGGATCGTGGGATTGCCGGGGACCATGGCCACGCCCGCCGCGGTTGCCGCCAGGGCAAGCCGGCCGATGCGCGCGCGATGCTGGAATGCAAATTGCTGCGCCACCGCGCCACCCCAGCTGATGCCCAGCACGTCGACCGCATCGAGATGCAGGCGATCGAGCAGCGCCGCGAGCGTCAGCGCCATGCACGGCATGGTATAGGGAATGATCGGGTCGGGTGACTTGCCGATGCCCGGCACGTCGAAGCTGATGACCCGGCGGCAGGACAAGGCACGCGCCACGGGCTCCATCAGCTCCATGTTCATGCCAATGCCGTTCAGCAGCACAAGCGGACGCGCCGCTTGCGCGCGAACGTGCCATTGCCCCAGCCTCAGCCGCCGGCCCGCCACGCCAACCATCGAAAAATCAGCGGTTAAACTCGCCACGATCCCGTCATCTCCTGCCGGCCGTGCCGCACGAACAGGCCGGCCAGAAACCGTCCTTTTGCGCTGCAACGTCCCTTCCGGCCCCGGCGCGCGGCCTAGCAGGTTCATTACGGAGGTAAAAGTGGGCAGATTTCGAGCGCCTTCGTCAGGTCTGCTTAACGGTTTTTCAAAGCCGTTCGGGCAAGTCGGTGTCATGGCAGACGTATCCGGGGCTCAGCAGACCGATCTTGAAGCACGTGGCGATGATCGCCGCGACTATGCACGCACCCAGCGGCGGCGCGAACGCGTGCCATCGAGCCACGCCCCGGCACTGCGCCACGGCAACCGCCTGATCGCGCGCGAATGGCCGCAGATTGCCGTGCCGATGGCCGTGGGGCTGGTCGGCTTGGGCGCGCTCAATGCCACGGTGCCTGATGGCACGGTGCTTTCGGTGGGAATCACCGCCGTGGTGCTGGCCCTGCTGGGCGCGCTGGCAGTGCGGGTTGAAAACGCCGGCGTGGTGGGCACTGCGCCCCGGATGATGTTGATGGCGCTGGCCGTGGGCATGCCGATGTTCCTGTTTGGCGCAACGGTGGGCCATTGGGCAGACATCGGCGCCGTGCCCTGGCTTGAGGCACTGGCCCTGCTGGTCACCGTCTCGCTGCTCGCCACGGTGTTCGAATCCGGGCAACTGGCCGGCGTGCTGGTGGCGCAAGTGGCGATCTGGGCAGGCGTTGCCTGTGCGGCGAGCCGTCTGGGCGGGCTGGTCACGCTGGGCATCGGCCTCGCCGTGGCGGTGGCCGCCTATTTCCGCCAGCGCGAGATCGAAGCGCGCACGCGCGAACAGATGGAAATCGAAACCCGCATCCAGACGCGGGCCCAGGAAATCCTGGCCGATTACGAGGAAACCGGCCAGGGCTGGTTCTGGGAAACCGACCGACGCGGCCAGATCACTTACCTGTCCCGCCCCGTGGCCCAGATCCTGGGCCGCAGCGTCGAAGAATTGATCGGCCGCCCGTTTCCCGAGCTGTTCAACCTGGCCAGCCAGGCCGGCGAAGGCGAGCGCACCCTGGCGTTCCACCTTTCGGCGCGATCGAGCTTTTCCGAACTGGCCGTGCGTGCAGCCACCGATCTGGAAGAGCGCTGGTGGCAGATCAACGGCCGCCCGACTTATGACACCTTCAACAATTTCCAGGGCTTTCGCGGTTCGGGCACCGATCTGACGGAAAAGCGCCGCTCGGCCGAACATGCCTCGCGCCTGGCGCAGTTCGATTCGCTGACCGGCCTGTCCAACCGCCTGCGCATGTCGCAGACGCTGGAAAAGATCCTGGTTGCCCCGCAAGTGCAGCACCGCGCCTGCGCCGTGTTCCTGCTCGATCTCGACCGGTTCAAGCAGGTCAACGATACGCTGGGCCATCCGGCGGGCGACGCGCTGCTCAAGCAGGTGGCGCAGCGGCTGGAGGGCGTGATCGGCAATGTCGGCCGCGTTGGGCGCCTGGGCGGCGATGAATTCCAGGTGATCATGCCCGGCAAGATTGAGCGCGACCACCTTGCCTATCTCGCCGGGCAGGTGATCGAGCAGCTTTCGGCGCCTTATGCCATTGACGGCAATCGCGTGATGATCGGCGCATCGGTGGGTATCGCCATCGCGCCCGACGACGGGGTGACCAGCGAGGCGCTGATTCGCAACGCCGACCTCGCGCTCTATGCCGCCAAGGATGGCGGGCGCGGGCGCTATCATTTCTATGCCGCAGACCTGCACAGCGATGCCGAGGAACGGCGCCAGCTGGAAGAGGAACTGCGCGACGCGGTGGCCCACGGCGGGCTGGAACTCTATTACCAGCCGGTGGTGCAGACCGCGACCGAGCGGATCACCGGGTTCGAGGCGCTGCTGCGCTGGCACCACCCCAAGCATGGCTTCATTTCGCCGGCCAAGTTCATCCCCATTGCCGAAGACACCGGCCTGATCGCCGCGATCGGCGAATGGGCACTGCGCACGGCCTGCCAGGATCTGGCGCAATGGCCCCAAGACGTGCGCGTGGCGGTCAACGTGTCGCCGCTGCAATTTGCCAACCCGGCGCTGCCCACGATCGTCACGTCGGCGCTGGCCCACGCGGGTGTGGATGCCGAGCGGCTTGAGCTGGAAATCACCGAAAGCGTGTTCCTCAACAACGACGAGGGCACCGACCAGATGTTCAAGCAATTGAAATCGATCGGTGTGCGCCTGGCGCTCGACGATTTCGGCACTGGCTATTCCTCGCTAGGCTATCTGCGCTCCGCGCCGTTCGACAAGATCAAGATCGACCAGTCGTTCGTGCGTGGCGCCACCCAGCCGGGCAGCCGGAACGGCGCGATCATCGCCTCGATCGTCAGCCTGGCCGAAGCATTGGGCATGGAAACCACGGCCGAGGGCGTCGAGACGCTCGACGAACTGGACCTGGTGCGCATGCTGGGCTGCAGCCATGTCCAGGGCTATATCTATGAGCGCCCGCTCTCGGCGGTGAACGCGGCGGCGCGGCTTTCCACGGGCCTTGTCGCGGTGGCACAAGGGCCGCGTTCGGCCCGCGCCAGCCGCCAGTCGATGCTGCGCAAGGTGGTGCTGGAGCACGCCGGGCACAAATACAACGGCATGGTTCGCAACATCTCGATGACCGGCGCGCTGATCGAAGGGCTGTGGAATGTGCCGGCAGGCACGGTGTTCCGCATCCAACTGGCCGATGGCCATACTGTGACGGGCACCTGCCGCTGGAGCAACGACGACCGCATGGGCGTGGAATTCGCCGCCCCGCTCAAGGCCGACGAGGATGGCCGCATCGCCGTGGTCCAGGTGCGCGCGCCGATGCCGCTGCCCGAGCGCACGGTACAGCGCAAGGTGGGGTGAAGGCATGTTGCAACGACCACGGCAGGGCATGTTCCCTGCGGCCAAACACCCCCATCGCCCCTGATGACAGGGCGCAAAGGGCCTGCTAACGGCGGCGCATGACCGACCTCGCGCTGATCCGCAATTTTTCCATCATTGCCCACATCGACCATGGCAAATCCACCCTGGCCGACCGCCTGATTCAATACACCGGCGGCCTGGCCGAGCGCGAAATGACCGCGCAGGTGCTGGACAACATGGATATCGAGCGCGAGCGCGGGATCACCATCAAGGCGCAGACCGTGCGCCTGGATTACAAGGGCAAGGACGGGCAGACCTATCAGCTCAACCTGATGGACACGCCCGGCCACGTCGACTTCGCCTATGAAGTGAGCCGGAGCCTTGCTGCCTGCGAAGGCGCGCTCTTGGTGGTGGACGCGGCGCAGGGCGTGGAAGCGCAGACGCTCGCCAACGTCTACCAGTCGATCGAGCATGACCACGAGATCGTGCCGGTGATCAACAAGATCGACCTGCCCGCCGCCGAGCCGGAAAAGGTCAAGGCCGAGATCGAGGAAGTGATCGGCATCGATGCCAGCGATGCCGTGCTGACCAGCGCCAAGGCCGGCATCGGCATCGAGGAAGTTCTCGATGCCGTGGTGGCGCGCATTCCTCCGCCGGGCGGCGATCGCAACGCGCCCTTGAAAGCGATGCTGGTCGATTCCTGGTACGATCCGTACTTGGGCGTCGTCATCTTGGTGCGCGTGATCGACGGGGTCATCAAGAAGGGCCTGCAGGTCAAGTTCATGGCCGGCGGGACCGAGCACCTGATCGACCGCGTGGGCTGCATGCGCCCCAAGATCGAGCAACTGGCCGAACTCGGGCCGGGCGAAATCGGCTTCATCACCGCGCAGATCAAGGAAGTGGCCCAGGCCCGCGTGGGTGACACGATCACCACGGTCAAGGGCGGCGCGGCCGAGCCGCTGGCCGGCTTCAAGGAAGTGCAGCCGGTGGTGTTCTGCGGGCTGTTCCCGACGGACGCGGCCGACTTTGAAAAGCTGCGCGATTCGATCGGCAAGCTGCGCTTGAACGACGCTTCGTTCAGCTTTGAAATGGAAACCAGCGCGGCGCTGGGCTTCGGCTTCCGCTGCGGCTTCCTCGGGCTGCTCCACCTGGAAATCATCCAGGAGCGCCTGAGCCGCGAATACGACCTCGATCTGATCACCACGGCGCCTTCGGTGGTCTATCGCCTGAGCATGACCGATGGTTCCACCCAGGAACTGCACAACCCGGCCGACATGCCCGACGTGGTCAAGATCGACACGATGGAAGAGCCGTGGATCAAGGCGACGATCTACACGCCCGACGAACACCTCGGCTCGATCCTCAAGCTGTGCCAGGACCGGCGCGGCATCCAGACCGGGCTCACCTATGTCGGCGGGCGTGCGCAAGTGAACTACGAATTGCCGCTCAACGAAGTGGTGTTCGATTTCTACGATCGGTTGAAGTCGATCAGCCGCGGCTATGCCAGCTTCGACTACGAACAGATCGGGTTGCGCGAAGGCGATCTGGTCAAGATGAACATCCTGGTCAACAACGAGCCGGTCGACGCGCTGAGCATGATCGTGCACCGCAGCCAGGCCGAAGCGCGTGGCCGCGCGCTGTGCGAGCGGCTCAAGGACCTGATCCCGCGCCACTTGTTCAAGATCCCGATCCAGGCCGCGATCGGCGCCAAGGTGATCGCGCGCGAGACCATTGCCGCGATGCGCAAGGACGTGACCGCCAAGTGCTATGGCGGGGACATCAGCCGCAAGAAGAAGCTTCTGGAAAAGCAGAAGGAAGGCAAGAAGCGGATGCGCGAGTACGGCAACGTGCAGATCCCGCAGGAAGCCTTCATCGCCGCGCTGCGCATGGGCGAGGAGTGACGTCTGCGCGGCGCGGCGGGGAACCGAACGCGCCGCCACCCGGTTGAGACGGCACGAGCCAACCGCTTTTGCCGCCCGACCGGAGGACGCTTGCCCATTTTTCGCCTGATCCGCTCTGCCTTGCTGGCGCTGTTGTTGCTGGCTGCGCCAGCTGCCCATGCCCAGCTGACACCGACCGCTTCCTCCAGCGCCGCGGCACCGTCAGACCCCTATGGCCGAGAAACCCCGCGATCTTCGGTAGCGGGCCTGATCCAGGCCCTGGCCGGGCGCGACTATGAACGCGCCGCGCATTTCATGTCGGTGCGCATGGACAACCCGCGGTTGACCAACGGCGCCGAGGAACTGGCGCGGCGCCTGCAAGTGCTGCTCGACAAGGGTGGCACCTTGCGCGCGTTCGGCGCGCTGTCGAACCAGCCGGTGGGCGACCTGACCGACGATCTGCCGTTCAACCGCGAGCAGGTCGGCACGATGAAGGTGGGCGAGGATAAAGTGCCGGTGATGCTGGCCAGCAGCCAGCAAGGCCAGGTGGTGGTATGGCGCGTGGCGCCCGAAACCTTGCAGATCCTGGCCAAGGCCGATGTCCCGCGGGAGGCGCCGGCAGCCAGCACCAGCCCCGATAACTGGATGATCGGTGGCGCGCCGGTCAGCGATTGGGCGATGCTGCTGGGCCTTGCCGCGGTCAGCTTTGCCGTGTTCCGCCTGCTCGCCGCGCTGGTCTTGCTGGTGGTGCGCAAGGTGATCCCGCGTTGCCAGGATAGCGCGGTCTATCGCTTCCTTGCCGCCGCGTTGCCTCCGCTCAGCCTGTTCCTGTCGATCATGATCTTCTTCATGTGGGCCAACCGGCTGCCCGTGGCGATCGTCGCGCGGCAGACCCTGCTGCGCTATGGCGGCACGGTGGCGCTGGTCGCGCTGGTGTGGTTCGCACTGCGCCTGATCGATGCAATCGCCGAACTGGCGACGCGGCGCCTGCACCACTACCAGCGCCGCCAGGTGATTTCGGTGGTCAACCTGCTGCGACGCGGGGCCAAGTTGCTGTTGCTGGCTTTCACCGTGGTGGGCGTGCTTGATACGTTTGGTATCAACGTTACCACGGGGATCGCGGCGCTGGGCATCGGCGGTATCGCCCTGGCGCTGGGCGCGCAAAAGACGGTGGAGAACCTCGTCGGCAGCGTGACGGTGATTGCCGACCAGCCGGTGCAAGTGGGCGATTTCTGCAGGGTGGGCGATGTTTCGGGCACGGTGGAGGACGTGGGCATCCGCTCTACCCGCATCCGCACCAACGATCGCACTCTGGTGACCATTCCCAATGGTGATTTCGCCGCCCGGCAGATCGAGAATTTCGCCACGCGCGACCGCTTCCTGTTCAACCCGGTGATCGGCATTGCCTATGGCCTTACCGTGGCCAAAGTGCGCGAGGCGGTGGACATCGTGACGCAAGCCTTGCGTGATCATGACGGCGTGCTCAACGATGGCATCCGCGCCACCTTCACCAATTTTGCCGATACCGCGCTGACGATCGAAGTGTGGTCCTATCTTGCCGGGCCGGATTACAACAAGGCGATGCTGGCGCGACAGGACGTGCTGTTGACCATCATGGAAAAATTCGAAGCGGCCGGCATCGCGCTGGCCCAGCCGACGCGATCGGTCATGGTGCAGGGTGGCATCCCCTTGCCCACTTCAGAGGATGTGCCGGTCAACTGAGCTGCTGTTCAACCCAGCAGCCGGGCGGCCATCACGGCCACGGCAACCAGCGTTCCTGCACCCCAGATGGCGCGCGTGATCGGGCGAACGAGCGCGGCCCATTGCGGTGATGGTTCGATCGGCGCCGGCGGCTGGGTCAGCCGTTGCACGGCCGCGCGCAGCAGGCGCGGGGCATCGTTGCCCATGTGCGCCAGTTCCAGGCCAAGCGCGCGCACGATCGGTTGCCAATGATCGGGCGAAAGCCGCGCCGCCACCAGGCGCAAGGTTGACCGGCGCAGCGCGGCGGCAAGGTCGAACCCCGGCTCGATGCGGGTCAGCACGCCATCGATGGTGACCAGGGCCTTGAAGATCAGCAGCAAGTCTGACGGCATGACGATGCCGGTTTCGCGCAGCAGCGGCAGGAAATCGGCGACCATCGGCGCCAGGCGCAGGCTTTGCCCACCATGGGTTTCCACCAGGCGGCGCGCCGCCGCCGCCACGGCCGCGGGCGGTGCGCTGCCGCTTTCGTCCCAGGTGGCCAGCACATCGGCCATGGCGGTATCATCAGCGGTGATCAACGCCTGGGTAAAGCGGATGAATTCCTCCCGCCGCCGGGGCGAGACCTGGCCGACGAGGCCCAGGTCGAGCAGGGCGATGCCGTTGCCGGGCGTGCAGCGCAAGTTGCCGGGGTGCGGATCACCATGAAAGCGGCCGTTGATCAGCACCATGTCGAGCACGACGTCGGCGCCCAGTGCGGCGATGCTGGCCGGATCGATCCCCGCCTCCAGCAAGGCCTGGGCACTGGTTGGCGCAACGCCGGCCACATAGTCCATCACCAGCACGCTTTCGCTGCTGAGGGGCCAGTGGATTTCCGGCACGATCACGCGCGGGTTGCGGGCAAAATCGGCGCGCAGCTTGTCGGCATTGCGGCCTTCGACGGTGAAATCCAGTTCCTGGCGCAGCGCGTCGGCCAGTTCGGCTGCCATCGCGCCGGCGCGCAGGCGGCGGGCCTGGGCGTTGGTCCGCTCGGCCAGGGCGGCGGCGCCGGCGATCAGCCGCAGATCGGCCAGCATGGGGGCGGTAATGCCGGGGCGGCGGATCTTGACGACCACCGCGCGGCCATCGTGGAGAGTGGCGCGGTGTACTTGCGCCATGGAGGCGGCGGCCAGCGGCGCTTCGTCAAAGCTGGCAAAGCACGCATCGACCGGCGCGCCGAGCGCCTGCTCCAGATCGGGCCGCAGCGCGGCAAAGGGCAGGGTGGGAGCCTGGCTTTGCAGGCGCTCCAACTCGGCAATCCATTCGGGCGGCAGCAGGTCGGCCCGTGTCGCCAGGATCTGACCCAGCTTGATCCAGGCGGGCCCCAATTCTTCCAGCGCCAGCCGCACGCGCCGGGGCGTGGTGGCGGGATCGCCGTCCCCGGCATCGGCACTTTCCCCGCTGGGCAGAAACCGGGCCGCCAGCCAGCCCAGCCCGTGGCGGGCCAGTATGCGGGTGATTTCGGCAAGCCGGGCACTGTCGGCCGCGCGGCCGGGGAAAGAATGCATCATGCCCACCAAGGTAGGGGCGCGATTGGCGGGTGCAACCGCCTGCCGCCTAACCCGTCACGACGACTTCGGCATGGGCGAAGGCACTGGCGATGTCTGGCGCAAGCGGTTGATCGGTAACCAGCACACTCACGCTGGCGCAAGGCGCAGTGGCCATCAGGCCATAGCGCCCGAACTTTGACGCATCTGCCGCCAGCAGAACGCGCCCTGCCGTGGCATAGGCGATCCGGCTCATCGTTGCCTCGCCCGCGTGAAAATCCATCAGCCCGCGATCGGCGCTGACGGCGCCGACGGACAGCAGGGCAAGGTGTGGCGTGAACCCGGCCACGTAATCCTGCGCCTGGCGATCGGAAAAGGCGCGGTATTCATAGTCCATCTGCCCGCCGGCCAGGAACAGCCGGTTGCCGTTGATCCCGCCCAGCGCAGTGGCGACGCCGAGCGAATTGGTGATCACCGTCAGGTCGGTGTGCTGGCGCAGGGCCTCGGCAATATGGAACGTGGTGGTGCCGGCATCGATGAAAATGATGTCGCCATCGGCCACGAAGCGCGCGGCGGCTTGCGCAATGCGCTTCTTGGCATCGACATTTTCGTGCAGGCGCCGGTCGAGCGGGCCTTCGGTTTCGCGCCGGGCAAGACGCACCGCGCCGTGCAGGCGTTCCACCCGGCCGGCCGCTTCGAGATCGCGCAGTTCGCGGCGGATCGTCTCGTCCGACACGTCGAGATCGCGGGCCAAGGCGGTGATCGCCAGTGTCGTGCCCGAACCGAGCAGTGCCAGCAGGCGGTCCTGGCGATCCTGGCGCTTGATGCTCATTGTTGTGGCGTGCTTTCCCGTTGGTCCGGCGTCAGGTCTGCCAGAATGGGGAAGTGATCGGAAGGCCAGCCCGCACCCTGGTGGTCGGTCAACGCGGCATAATTGCGCACCCGCCAGCCGCGCACCAGGATGTAATCGATGCGATCCTGCGCCTGGCCGGTGAAATCGTGGAACGTGGCTTCCGGGCCAAGCGGGTTGGCGGCGCGTTGGCGGCTATCGGCGAGGTTTGCAGTCAGCGTGGCATAGGCGGCGCTGTCTGGCGTGGCGTTGAGATCGGCGGTCAATACCACCGGCAGCGCGTCGGCGAGCGCGGGCAGGCGTGCGGCGATCATCCGTGCACTTTGCGCGCGGGCCGTCTCGTCTTCCTTGTCGCGGTTGGCCAGGTGAGTGTCGATCATCAGGAACGTGGTGCGGGCCGCGCTCCGGCGCTGGAACACGGCCCATTGCACCATGCGCGGCAACGTGGCGCCCCAGCCCAGGCTGCCGGGCACATCCGGCGTGGGGGAAAGCCAGAACACGCCGTGGCGCAGCAGGCGCAGCCGGTCATGGCGATAGAGTATGCCCATGTGCTCGTCGGCATGGCCACCAAAGCGATCGGGGCCGAACCAGCGCCAGTGCGGCAGATGGCGCACCACGGCATCGCCTTGGCGGCGATAGAGTTCCTGCGTGCCGATCACATCGGGATCGGCGGCCCGGATCGTGGCGAGGAACAGCGGCTGGCGCCTTGGCCAGATGTTGATCCCGTCATCGGGTGAGGGCCAGCGAACGTTGAAGCTCATCACCCGCAGTGCGCCGGCCGGCCGGGGCGGCGGTGCCGCCCATGCGGGCAGGGGGGAGAGGCTGGCGGCAAGCAGCAAGGCCAAGGCGTGCAGCCGGGCCGGAATGCGGTTTTCGGTCATGCTGACCCATTTGGCGTTTTTGATGAAATTTCGATGACAATGTTTGCAAATCCTCAAAATTGCAAAACATCTCATCAGAAAATGTGGATGTGTCATGGAATCGTCGTGCGGTGCGCCTAGGTGCCGCTGCACAAGGCGCCGTCATGACGGGTGCCGACGATTCGCCGCCAGGCCAAGAATTCGCCAACAGGCCAACAACTCAGCAACAGGGAAGTCCTTCGATGACCGATTTGCCGATCCTTTCCGGCATGCCCCGCCGTGCGCGCTTGCTGCGTGGCGCTGCGCTCGCTGCCATGTCGCTGGGCGGGCTCGCCGCCCCGCTGGTGGCCCATGCCACCGCCACCGCGCCAGCCGATGGCTTGCCCGCTCCCAGCAGCGAGGCCGATGCCGACGGCAACACCCGTAGCATCGTCGTTTCGGGGCAGGCGGCACGCACCGTGAAGCTGGAAGCGCCCGGCACCACCGCCGTGCTTGCCCCCGAAGACCTGGTGCGCCAGCCCAATGTCAGCGTGGTCGATGCCCTGGCGCGAGTGGCGGGGATTTCGGTTTCACCCACCGACTTCTTTGGCACCCCGTCTTCGGGCAATCACGGCGGGCTGGATGGCGCCGCGCGCGGCGGCGCCAGCTTTGTCTATGTGCGCGGGCTATCGGGTTCGTACAACGTCAACCTGGTCAACGGCGCCAATGCCGCCCAAGGCATGCCCTATTCGCGCGAGATCCAGCTCGATCTGCTGCCGCCGGTCGGCCTTGCTGCCGTGGTCGTGAGCAAGACATCGACGGCCGACATGGATGGCGACGCGATCGGCGGCACGATCGATTTCCGCACGCCCAGCGCCGACAATTTCAAGGATGGCCATCTTGGCCTCACGCTTCAGGGCGGTGTCAGCCAGTATGGCCTGGATTACCATGTGCCGGCCGGCAGCGGCCTGGCCCAGGGCGAATACAGCACACATTTTGGCGCCGATCACCAGTTCGGCATCTATGCCACGGGCTATTACGGCAAGCGCTACTTCGCTTCGACTATGGTCGATTTCCAGGCGGGGCAGTGGGAGTATGCCGTTTCGGAAGGGGAGCAGGGCAGCAACCCGGCAGGCTTCAGCAAGGCCGACAACCTGCTGCTGACCAGCACCAACGCGCAGTTTACCGAAGGTCACCAGACCCGCTTTGGCGGCGCGCTCTCGCTGGATTGGGATATGGGCGCCACCAAGCTCTATCTGCGCGGCACGGTGGCCGAATCCAACATCCGCCAGATCGTCTATCAAAAGGGCATCCAGGCTGATCACTATTCCTCGCCCACGGTGCGCCCCGACGGGCTCTATCAGAACGGGGAAAGCGATGCCGCCTATCACTATTGGGTGGAAACGGCTCCGGCGGAATCCGCGCTCGATACCGCCGAACTGGGCGGCAAGACCAGCGACGGGCCGCTGACCCTGGATTATGCCGCATTCTGGAGCTGGGCCAAGAGTGCCGCGCCCGACCATGCCGAAGTCTCGTTCGAAACCAGCGCAGCCAACCAGCTTGGCGGCCCGTTCAGCGTGACCTATCGCGATGGCTATCCGATCCCGGCGCTGAGCGCGGCGCAGCTTGCCCGGCTCAACAACAGCAGCCTGTTCCTCAAGGCCGACGGCAGCGGTGAATATACCACCTCGCGCAGCACGGCCAACAAAGTGGGCGGGCGCCTGGATGCCGAACTGGCAGTGGGCGGCCTGGTGCAGGCGGTGAAAGCCGGGGTAAAGTTCGTGCGCAGCAGCCGGGCAAGCTATTCGCGCGACTATAGCGGCCTGGAATTCATCGACACCGGCACGCCGCTGAGCGCCAGCCCGTTTGCCCGCAACACCATCGCCGCGATCGACAAGAAGTATTATCCCTATTCGTTCGTGCGCTTCGATGGGGACGCGCTGACCGGGGCGGCGGCATCGGCCGCTTCCGCCGTGACGCTCAGCCCCGACGATTACAACGGCAACACCCTGTCGGGCCACGAAAACGTGTGGTCGGCCTATGTGCTGGCGCGCATGCAGGCTGGCGGCGTGGCGATCCAGCCGGGCCTGCGGTTCGAGCACACCACGATCGACAACCGTTTCTGGAACACGGTGAGCGTGGACGATGGCGCCACGGCCACCACGTCATCGGGTTGGGGCACCAGCCGCACCCGCTATGACATCCTGCTGCCCAGCGTGCACGCCGATTGGCATCCCTGGCAGGGTGGCATCCTGCGTGGCGCGATCTGGCGCAGCTATACCCGCCCGGCGTTTTTCCAATTGGCTGGCGGCACGCAGACCGAGCTGAACAGCGATGGATCGGTGAGCATCACCCAGGGCAACCCCGATTTGCGCCCCGTCACCTCGTGGAACTTCGACCTCAATCTGGAACATGAGTCCCACGGGTTCAGCGGCTCGATCGCGGCGTTCTACAAGGCGATCGGCAACTATCTCTATGATCGCGGCACCAGCTATCGCGCCCAGGAAATCGCCAGCACCGGCGTCAGTTCGATCAGCAAGCCGATGAACGGTGGGAACGCGGCGCTCTATGGCCTGGAACTGGCCGGCCGGTTCCAGTTGAGCGCGTTGCAAGGTTGGGTTTCGGGCTTTGGCGTTTCGGGCAACGTGACGTTCCAGCACTCCTGGGCCCACCTGCTCGATTCGGGTACCGATGCCACCCAGGCGATGCAGGGTGTGCCCTCGTTCCTGGCCAATGCCTCGGTGTTCTATGAAGGGAAGAAAGTATCGGCCAACCTGGCTTACCGCTACAACGGTTCGCTGGTAGCGGCCTATCGCTTTGGCACCTGGGGCGGCGCGGCGATGAACGATACCCAGCGGGCAACCCACAGTGTCGATGCCTCGGTCGGCTATGCGCTGCGCCCGGACGTGCGCCTGTCGCTTCAGGCGAGCAATATCTTCGACGATATCAGCTATTATCGCACGGTGAGCGCCACCAGCGAAGCGGTGCCGCAGATCGTGCGCTGGGGCCGCACGTTCCAGGCCACGCTTTCGGCTGCGTTCTGATCGCTGCCGCAGCCCCCGGGCCGGGCCGGCCTGGGGGCCAACCGCTGGACTCGCGTGCGCAAAATTGTTAGGCACGCAAACGAGTGGAGCGCGCCAGATCGCTTCATCCGTGCGAGAGGAAGCGCCATGGACACCGTGTTGTCAGCCCGCCCCGAGGCGATCGATCCCATCGAAGAAACCGCGCGCCAGGCGCCCGCGTTGATCCGCTATCTGGGGGAGGGGAGTTTCGTCACCCGCCGCTATGTGAGCCAGGGGGCCGAAATCAACACTGGGACTTATACCGATCATGCCGTGGTGGTGCGCGACGGCATGCCGATCCGCGATCACTTCACGCTCGACACCCATGGTTTCATGCTGGGTCGCCACCAGTCGGCCGTGCGGGATTTCCATGACCGGGCCGATGTCGACGCGCATTACCTCGCCGAAGTGGAAGCGCTGGTGGCGCGGATGTGCGGCGCCGATCGCGTGGCGGCGCAAGGCTGGATGATCCGCACTTCGGCCGATCTTTCCGCCCGCGCGCAAGAGAAGGTGGCCAATTACCAGCACAACGGCGGTATTCAGCCGCCGGCCGGCGAGGCCCATGTCGATTACAACCGCCCCACCGCGCGCCGTGCCGCGCAGCGCATGCACGACCAGCGCTTTGCCGATCGGCCAGGCTATGCCCGCGCGATCTGTTTTTCACTGTGGCGCACGTTTTCGCCCGGGCCGCAGGATTGGCCCCTGGCGGTGTGCGACGGGCGCAGCGTGGGCCAGGCGGAAACGGCCTCCAACACGCTGTTCGTGGTGGACGAATTTCCGGTGGGCGACGCGCTGACGGCCCCCGTGCCGGGCGAGGAGGACATGATCGCCGCCACGATCTTCCGCTATTCCCCTGCGCACCGCTGGTGGTATTTCGCCAACATGGCGGCCGATGACGTGCTGCTGTTCAAATTCAACGACAGCGACGAAAGCGTGACCTGGCGCTGCCCGCACACCGCGTTCCACGACAGCAGCCTGCCCGACACCCAAATCCGCAGCAGCATAGAAGTGCGCTGCATCGCCTATTTCGATTGACGAAAGCCCCTCTCGCACGCGGGAGGGGTAAGGGCCCAAAGTTTGGCTTGGGGGCGCTTAACCAATTCGCCCTGTCGCTGCGGGGGGCGGCTGTGCCAAAGGCGGCGCCATGAACATGCCGTCGCTCACCCATCTGCAACGCCTTGAGGCCGAGGCGATCCACATCATGCGCGAAGTCGTGGCCGAGGCGCAGGCCCCGGTCATGCTCTATTCGGTGGGCAAGGACAGCGCGGTCATGCTGCACCTCGCGCGCAAGGCGTTCTATCCCTCGCCGCCGCCGTTCCCGCTGTTGCACGTGGACACCACGTGGAAATTCAAGGCGATGTACGAGCTGCGCGATCGCATGGCGCGCGAAAGCGGCATGGAACTGCTGGTCTATCAAAACCCCGAAGCCAAGGCGCGCGGGATCAATCCGTTCGATCATGGCGCGCTTCACACCGATATGTGGAAGACCGAAGGGCTCAAGCAGGCGCTCGATCTCCATGGCTTCGACGCGGCCTTTGGCGGCGCGCGACGCGACGAGGAAAAGAGCCGCGCCAAGGAACGCATCTTCTCGTTCCGCACGGCCAGCCACGGCTGGGACCCCAAGAACCAGCGCCCCGAGCTGTGGAACCTCTATAACGCCCGCAAGAACAAGGGCGAGAGCATCCGCGTGTTCCCGATCAGCAACTGGACCGAACTGGACATCTGGCAGTACATCCACTTGAACGACGTGCCGATCGTGCCGCTCTATTTTGCCGACGAACGCCCCACCGTGGAGCGCGACGGCATGCTGTTGATGGTGGACGACGATCGCTTCCCGCTGCGGGCCGGGGAAGAACCGGTGATGCGCTCGATCCGCTTCCGCACGCTGGGCTGCTATCCGTTGACCGGCGCGGTGGAAAGCACGGCCAAGACCTTGCCCGAAGTGATCCAGGAAACCCTGCTGACCACCACCAGCGAGCGCCAGGGCCGCGCCATCGACAAGGATGCCGGCGGCGCCGGCATGGAAGTGAAGAAGCAGCAGGGGTATTTCTGATGCCGGAAACGATCACCGACGTGGCCGACGTCATCTACAAGACCGATGCCCTGATTGCGCAGGATATCGATGCCTATCTGGAAACCCACCAGCACAAGACGATGCTGCGTTTCATCACCTGCGGGTCGGTGGATGATGGCAAGTCCACGCTGATCGGGCGGCTGCTCTATGATTCCAAGATGATCTTCGAGGATCAGCTGGCCGCGCTGGAAAGCGACAGCAAGAAGCAGGGCACCCAAGGCCAGGCGATCGATTTCGCGCTGCTGGTCGATGGCCTGGCGGCCGAGCGCGAGCAGGGCATCACGATCGACGTGGCCTATCGCTTCTTCAACACCGAAAAGCGCAAGTTCATCGTGGCCGATTGCCCCGGCCATGAACAGTATACCCGCAACATGGTGACCGGCGCTTCCACCGCCGATCTGGCCGTGATCCTGATCGATGCGCGCAAGGGCGTGCTGGTGCAGACGCGGCGCCATTCCTACCTCTGCCACCTGCTGGGCATTCGCAACATCGTCCTGGCGGTCAACAAGATGGACCTGGTCGATTACAGCCAGGCCCGCTTTGACGAGATCGTGGCCGATTACCGCGCCTTTGCCACCAGCATCGGCATCGATACGTTCACCGCGCTGCCGATTTCGGGCTTTGCCGGCGACAACGTGACCGCGCCATCGGCCAACACGCCGTGGTACACCGGGCCCTCGCTGATTGCGCACCTGGAAACCGTGCCGGTGCGCGGGGCCGACGATCTGGCCCGTCCGTTCCGTATGCCGGTGCAATGGGTCAACCGCCCGAACCTGGATTTCCGGGGCTTTTCCGGCCTGATCGCCAGCGGCAGCGTCAAGCCCGGCGATGCCGTGCGCGTGCTGCCCTCGGGCAAGACCAGCACGGTCACCCGGATCGTGACGCTGGAAGGCGATCTGGACCAGGCGCAGGCGGGGCAGGCGATCACGCTGTGCCTGGCCGACGAGATCGACTGCTCGCGCGGCGACGTGCTCGCCCTGGCCGACGCTCCGCCCGAAGTGGCCGACCAGTTCCAGGCCACGCTGGTGTGGATGGCCGACGAGGCGTTGACGCCGGGCCGCGCCTATTGGCTCAAGCTGGGCACGCAAACCGTTTCGGCCACCGTGCGCACGCCCGAATATGTGGTGAACGTCAACACCATGGAGCATCTGGCGGCCAAGACGCTGGAACTCAACGCCATCGGCGTGGCCGAAGTGGTGACCGACAAGCCGCTGGTGTTCGAGCCCTATACGGAAAGCCGCACATTGGGCGGGTTCATCCTGATCGACAAGATCAGCAATGCCACCGTTGGCGCCGGCATGCTGGAATTCAGCCTGCGCCGCGCGCAGAACGTGCACTGGCAGGCGCTGGACGTGACGCGCAAGGCCCATGCTGCGCTCAAGATGCAGCAGCCGGCCGTGCTGTGGTTCACTGGGCTGTCCGGCTCGGGCAAATCGACCATCGCCAACCTGGTGGAAAAGAAGCTGCACGCGCTGGGCAAGCACACGTTCCTGCTGGACGGCGACAACGTGCGCCACGGGTTGAACAAGGACCTGGGCTTTACCGACGCCGACCGGATCGAGAACATCCGCCGCGTGGGCGAAGTGGCCAAGCTGATGACCGATGCCGGCCTGATCGTCCTGACCGCGTTCATCAGCCCGTTCCGTGCGGAGCGCGAGCTGGTGCGCAGCCTGCTGCCCGAAGGCGAATTCATCGAAGTGTTCATCGACACCCCGTTGGAAGACGCCGAAAAGCGCGACGTTAAGGGCCTTTATAAAAAGGCGCGCAGCGGCCAGCTCCAGAACTTCACCGGGATCGACAGCCCGTACGAGCGCCCCGAAAACCCCGAAATCCGGGTGGACACGCGCCGCGAAAGCCCCGAAGACGCCGCCGAGCGGATTGTCGAGCGGGTGATCGGCGCGTGGATGCCGGTGATCTGATCGGACAGGCAGGGGGCAAGCGATGGACGATCTGGCGCTGGCGCGGCATCTGGCCGCAGGGGCGGGGCGCATCCTGACGGATTTGCGTGCCGCCGGCACGCACGAGGGCAAGGCGCTGGGGGCGCAAGGTGACGTTCTCGCCAATGCGTTCCTCATGGCCGAAGTGGCGGCGCACCGTCCCGATGATGGCGTGCTGAGCGAGGAAACCGCCGACACACCCGCGCGGCTGGCCAAGAACCGGGTGTGGATCATCGATCCGCTTGATGGCACGCGCGAATATGGCGAAGGCCGCAGCGACTGGGCCGTGCACGTGGGCCTGGCCGTGGACGGCAAGGCCGTGCTCGGCGCCGTGGCGCTGCCGGGGGAAGACCTGGTGCTCGACAGCGCCGGCATTGCGCCACTGCCGCCCATGGCGTCCACGCCGCGGCTCCTGGTCAGCCGCTCGCGCCCCGCGCACGAGGCGGTGGAAGTGGCCAAGGCGATCGGTGGCGAATTGCTGCCGATGGGCAGCGCCGGGGCCAAGGCGATGGCCGTGGTGCGCGGTCAGGCCGAGATCTACCTCCATTCGGGCGGGCAATACGAATGGGACAATTGCGCGCCGGTGGCCGTGGCGGCCGGCGCCGGCCTGCATGTCTCGCGCATTGATGGTTCGCCCCTGGTCTACAACAACCGCAACACCTGGCTGCCCGATTTGTTGATCTGCCGCCGCGAATGGTCCGAACGGGTGCTTGAGGAAGTGGCCAGGATCGGCGATTGACGCAGCGCAGCGAAATTCTGATCCCCCATTCTTTGCTTGCCCCGAGGACACCATGATCGATCCCAAGCATTTCCGCACCGTTCTTGGCGCCTATCCCACGGGTGTCTGCGTCATCACGTCGGTTGACGAAGCCGGCTTGCGCACCGGGCTGGTGGTGGGCTCGTTCACCTCGATCTCGCTCGATCCGCCGCTTGTCGGCTTTTTCCCCGACAAGCGTTCGGGTTCGTGGCCGCGCATTGCCGCCACCGGGCGGTTCTGCGTCAACGTGCTGGGTGCCGACCAGTTGGACCTGTGCCGCCGCTTTGCCAGCCGCGCCGATGACAAGTTTGCCGAACTGGCCCATGGCCACAGCCCGGCGGGCCTGCCGCGGCTCGACAACGCGCTGGCCTGGATCGATTGCCGGATCGAACGGGTTGATGACATCGGCGATCACTGGCTGGTGGTGGGCGCGGTGGAAGCGCTGGATTCGCGCCAGGAAGGAACGCCGCTGCTGTTCTTCCGCGGGCAGTATCACGATGCTGTGGAAATCGCCCAAGGGGTGTGACAACCGCTGCAACGGTGCTGGCCCTGCGCCAAATTGCACCATTCCTGCTGTAATTGCCGATCGATTGACACCGATCAAAGCCGCGTCGCCGGGCTGGGGGTAAAGCGGAAATCGCCGAAGGGAACAGGTCTTTCCAACCCGGACAGTCTGTTCGTTTCGCGTGATTTCTCCCCAACTCGGGCGGCATGCCTGGCAGGCCGCCCCCCTTTTTGCCGGGTGGGGTGATCATACTTTGGTCTGATAAGGCCCTGTCTTGTCGTTGTCTTTCACGGCGCAAGATGGTAATTGGGGCCATGTCTTCTTGCGAAACCTGCGTCGTCCGCAACCGCGCCATCTGCGCCGGCCTCGACAATCAGGAGATCAACGCGCTCAACGCGATCGGACGCCGTCGCAACGTTTCGGCCGGGGAACCGCTGATCTGGGAAGACGATGACTCGCTGCTCGTCGCCAACGTGATCGAGGGCGTGCTCAAGCTGACCACCAGCACCGAAGACGGCCGCGAACAGATCGTGGGCGTGGCCTATCCGTCCGATTTCATCGGCCGCCCCTTTGGCCAGACCAGCAAGGCCAGTGTCGTCGCGCTGACCGATGCCCGCGTCTGCGTGTTCTCGCGCAACGATTTCGATCGCTTTGCCCGCAGCCATCCGGGGCTGGAGCACAAGCTGCTGGAACGCACGCTGGCCGAACTGGACCGCACGCGTTCGTGGATGATGCTGCTGGGCCGCAAGACCGCGCCCGAAAAGATCGCCACATTCCTGCTCGAAATGTCGGAGCGCCTGGCCGAAACCGGCTGTACCCCGATCACGCGCGGCCCGGCCACGCGCTTCACCCTGCCGTTCTCGCGCCAGCAGGTGGCCGATGTGCTGGGCCTGACGATCGAGACCGTCAGCCGCCAGTTCACCAAGCTCAAGAACGAAGGCGTGATCGACCTGCCCGCGCGGCGTGACGTGGAAATCCTCGATCGCCCCTCGCTGGTTTCGCTGGCGGGGTAAGCGTGGCGGGCACGGGCTTCGACAAGCGCAGCCCGAACGCGGTTTCAGCAGAATTTTCGGATGAGCGTTCGCCCTGAGCTCGTGGAAGGGCCCTGGCTGCGCGCTTTGCGCTTGGCCTCGCACCACCCCCAACCCCCTCCTCTGAAGAGGAGGGGGCTTTTCAACAGCCTCACCTCCCGCCTGCGGGAGGGTTTGGGGGAGGCGTATTCCCCGAAAGAAAAACGAAAACGGGCGGGCCGATGCCAGGGGATCCCAGACCCTGGATCGACCCGCCCGCGGCCCTGCATACGACGGATATGCAGGGCTATCGGTGCGCCGTGATCAGAAGCGGTAGGCGACGCCCGCGCTCAGGACCCAAGGGTCCATGCGATGGCGCGTGGTCAGTGCTTCGGTGCCGTTGGCGGTGTAGAAATGCGCGGTCGTGCTGATCCAGTACTTCTTGGCATCGAGCGTGAGGCCAAGGCCGGTCTTCGTGATCGGAATGTCGATCCCGCCCTGAACCACGACGCCGGCGTCGTTATCCAGCTTCACCCGCCTGGCGCCCAGGGTCTGCGCGGTCGCACCGGCGCGCTCATCGATATAGAAGAACCACGCGCCGCCCGCGCCCACATAAGGCTTGATGCCGCCGGGCAGGTTGAAGTGGTACTTCGCCGTGACCGTGGCGGGCAGGATCAGCGCATGATCGACCAGTGCTGCACCCGCCAGTGCGCCGGCGCCCGAGACGTGGTGCGCGGTAAAGCAGCAGATCGTTTCCACCGACACGTTGGGCAGCGCGAAATATTCGATCGCCAGCGTGGGGGTGAAGCTGTTGTTGCTGGCATCGGTCTGCGATCCGGTGGGCAGGCCGATCAGGTCCTTGCGAACCGCGGTGATCTTGCCATCGGCCAGAACCGACGTGGCCAGCAACTTGACCTGCCACTTGCCCGCCGGCGCTTCATCGGCCGCGATTGCGGGAGAAGCGAAGGCTAGCGCCAGGGCGGCGGCACCAAGAGCTTTGCCAAGAACCTTTTTCATCACACGTTTCCTAATTGCTGGCGGACTGAGTTACCGCGGACTGGGCCACTGCGGGCTGCGCCGCAGGCGGCCTGCCCCTCGCAGGCTCCGTTCCCTCTGGCGTGGCACGGTCAATGGCGGGGTTCTCGATTCGCTACATTGACGCAACGCAAAAATGGCAGGGTGCTGAACAAATCGTTCACCGCAGGGGTTATTTGACTCGTATCAATGTGATGGGCGGGCAAAGGTTGCAGGGGCAGAATCTGTAGTTGGGCATGGAAGGGAAGGGTCCATGGAACAGGTTCTGATGCGCGCCGGCCTATGGTTTGGTGCGCTTGTCCTGGCGGTGGTCGCCTGTGCTCTGGCAGTGGACCAGGGTTTTGCGATTCACATGGCGATCTTCGGGATCGCCGCCGCCATCGCGCTGTGGGTGACTATCAGCGGCAAGAGCGTCGACAATGCGGTGCGGGGCGTGCTGCGCATGCCCGATCCGGGCCGCTATGACGACGACGTGATTCGCTGGGGCGTTATTGCCACGGTATTCTGGGGTATCGCCGGGTTTGCCGCCGGCCTGTGGATTGCGCTGGAGCTGACCTGGCCCCAGCTCAACCTGGGGCTGGAGTGGATCAACTTCGGCCGCCTGCGTCCGCTCCACACCTCGGCGGTCATTTTCGCTTTCGGGGGCAATGCGCTGATCGCCACGTCGTTCTACGTCGTGCAGCGCACCTGCCGGGCGAGGCTGGCCTTCCCCGGCCTCGCCCGTTTCGTGTTCTGGGGATACCAGCTGTTCATCGTCATCGCGGCGACCGGCTATCTCCTGGGCATCACCCAGGGCAAGGAATATGCCGAACCGGAATGGTACACCGACTTGTGGCTCACCATCGTGTGGGTGGCCTATCTGGCGGTGTTCGTCGGCACGATCGTGAAGCGCAGCGAGCCGCACATCTATGTGGCGAACTGGTTCTATCTCTCGTTCATCCTGACCGTGGCGATGCTGCACATCGTCAACAACCTCAACATTCCGGTCAGCCTGTTCGGTTCGCGCTCTTATCCCATCTTTGCCGGCGTGCAGGGCGCGCTGGTGGAATGGTGGTATGGCCACAACGCGGTGGGCTTTTTCCTGACCGCCGGCTTCCTTGGCATGATGTATTACTTCGTGCCCAAGCAGGCCGAACGCCCGGTCTATTCCTATCGCCTGTCGATCATCCACTTCTGGGCGCTGATCTTCCTCTATATCTGGGCCGGCCCGCACCACCTGCACTATACCGCGCTGCCCGATTGGGCGCAGACGCTGGGCATGGTGTTCTCGGTCATGCTGTGGATGCCCAGCTGGGGCGGCATGATCAACGGGTTGATGACGCTGAACGGCGCGTGGGACAAGATCCGCACCGATCCGATCATGCGCATGCTGGTGATGAGCCTGGCGTTCTATGGCATGAGCACGTTCGAAGGCCCGATGATGAGCGTGAAGAGCGTCAATTCGCTCTCGCACTATACCGACTGGACCATCGGCCACGTGCACTCGGGCGCGCTCGGCTGGAACGGCATGGTGACGTTCGGGGCGCTCTATTACCTGGTGCCGCGCCTGTGGGCCCGTGAACGGCTCTATTCGCTGCGCATGGTCAACTGGCACTTCTGGTGCGCCACGCTGGGCATCGTGTTCTATGCCGCCTCGATGTGGGTGGCGGGCATCACCCAGGGGCTGATGTGGCGCGAATATGGGCCCGACGGCTATCTGGTGAACAGCTTTGCCGAAACCGTGGCCGCGCTGCACCCGATGTATGCCCTGCGTGCCTTTGGCGGGCTGCTCTACCTTTCGGGTGCGGTGATCATGGTGATCAACATCACCAAGACCATCCTGGGCCAGTACCGCAACGAAGCGCCGATGCACGATGCCGCGTTCGATCCCGAAAAGGATCGTCCGATCGTCGCCCAGCCTGCCTGATAAGGAAACCCGAACAATGTCCAGCATTGTTGAGCGTCACAAGACGCTGGAGCGCAATGTCACCCTGCTGGCAGTCCTTGCCTTTGCCGCGGTGACGATCGGCGGGATCGTGGAAATCGCCCCACTGTTCTGGATCGACAACACCATCGAGAAGGTGGAGGGGATGCGCCCCTACACCCCGCTCGAACAGGCCGGGCGCGACATCTATGTGCGCGAAGGCTGCTATGTCTGCCACAGCCAGATGATCCGTCCGTTCCGCGACGAGACCGAACGCTATGGCCATTACAGCTTGGCCGCGGAATCGATGTACGATCACCCGTTCCAATGGGGATCGAAGCGCACCGGGCCGGATTTGGCCCGCGTGGGCGGCAAGTATTCGGATGAATGGCATGTCCAGCATCTGAAAGACCCGCGCTCCGTGGTGCCGGAATCGATCATGCCCACCTATCAGTTCCTGGCCGAGCGTCCGCTCAACCAGGGGGACATGACGGCCGAGCTGCAAACGCTCTACACCACCGGGGTTCCTTACACGAAGGACCAGATCGCCCAGGCCAACGATGACTTGAAGGCCCAGGCAGACCCCGAAAACGCCACCGAATTCAAGACGCGCTGGCCCAAGGCCCAGGTTCGCGATTTCGATGGCGATCCCAAGAAGCTGACCGAGATGGATGCGCTGGTCGCCTATCTCCAGATGCTGGGCACGCTGGTGGATGTGAATGCGCCTGCCGCCCAGGAAGACCTGGCCAAGGAGAAGGGGCGATGAGCACGTATGATGTCTTGCGCCACTTTGCCGATAGCTGGGCGCTGGTGGTGATGGGCGCGATTTTCCTGGCCCTGTGCATCTGGCCTTTCCGCAGCGGGGGCAAAGCCTCGGGCGCGGAAGCCGCCAACTCGATCTTCACGGAGGATCACGATGGCTGACAAGCGCATCGACGAACCCACCGGCGTTGAAACCGTCGGACACGAATGGGACGGAATCGAAGAACTCAACACGCCGTTGCCGCGCTGGTGGCTGTGGACCTTCTATGCCACGATCGTGTTCGCGATCGGCTATGTGGTGGTCTATCCGGCCATCCCAGGGCGCCATTCGGCGAGCGCTGGCACCGCCGGGTGGACCAGCCGCGGCGCCCTGGCCAAGGATCTGAAAGCGGCCGATGCCGCCCGCGCCCAGACCCGCGCCGCCATTGCCGCGACGCCGGTGGAAAAGCTGGCCGACAATCCGCAACTGCTGCGCGCCGCGATCGAAGGGGGGGCTGCCGCGTTCAAGCAGAACTGCGTGCAGTGCCACGGGTCTGGCGCGGCCGGGTCCAAGGGCTATCCCAACCTCAACGACGACGACTGGCTGTGGGGCGGGGACATCGCCACCATTCACCAGACCCTGGAACACGGCATCCGCTATCCCGGTGACGAGCAGACCCGTTCCAGCCAGATGCCGGCGTTTGGCCGCGATGGCATACTCACGCCGGCCCAGGTGCAGGACGTGGTCAGCCATGTGCGGGTGATCAGCGGGCAGGAAAAGGCCAGCGCCTCTTCCACCCGTGGCGCGCAGGTTTTTGCCGACAATTGCAGCGTCTGCCACGGCGCCAATGGCGAAGGCAACCGCACCGTCGGCGCGCCGCGCCTCAACGACAAGATCTGGCTCTATGGCGGGGACCGCGCCACGCTGACCGAAACCGTCACTTACGCCCGCCAGGGCGTGATGCCGGCCTGGGGCCAGCGGCTCGATCCGGTCACGGTCAAGATGCTGGCGGCCTATGTCCACTCGCGCGGGGGCGGTGAAGCGCTGCCCGCCGCGTCGGAAGCGGCCGCGCCAGCGCCCGTGCCGGCAACAAGGTAAGCCGCCATGCCCGCCGATCCCAGGCTCAAGCTCGTGGCATCCACCCCCGCACCGCAAGGCGGGGGTGGCCAGCCACCCGCACCACAAGAACCGGCGCTCTATGCCCGCCGCGAACCCGTTTGCCCCAGCAAGATCGACGGGCGGTTCCGGCGCTTCAAATGGGCGGTCATGGCGTTTTGCCTGGCGGTCTATTGGGGCACGCCGTGGCTGCGGTGGGATCGCGGGCCCTGGGCGCCGCATCAGGCGGTGTTGATCGATCTGGCCCATCGCCGGTTCTACATGTTCGGCATCGAAATCTGGCCGCACGAGTTCTATTTCGTGGCGGGCCTGCTGATCATGGCCGGGGTCGGCCTGTTTCTGGTGACATCGGCGGTGGGCCGGGCCTGGTGCGGCTATGCCTGCCCGCAAACGGTGTGGACCGATCTGTTCCAGCATGTCGACCGGCTGATCGATGGCGATCGCAATGCCCAGCTGGCGCTGGACCGCGCGCCCTGGGGCCCGCGCAAGACCGCCAAGCGGCTGACCAAGTGGGCCATATTCCTCGCCATCAGCTTTGCCACGGGTGGCGCTTGGATTTTCTACTTTGCCGATGCGCCCACGCTCCAGCGCGAATTCTGGACCGGTGCGGCGCCCGGCGTGGCCTATGCCTGCGTGGCCGTGCTCACCTTCACCACGTTCTGGCTCGGCGGTTTCATGCGCGAGCAGGTCTGCGTCTATATGTGCCCCTGGCCGCGCATCCAGTCGGCCATGCTCGATGAAAAGTCGTTGATCGTCACCTACAAGGACTGGCGCGGGGAGCCGCGTGGGTCGCTCAAGCAGGCCAAGCGCCTGCCCGGTGCCATCGGGGATTGTATCGACTGCAAGCAGTGCGTGGCGGTGTGCCCCACCGGGATCGATATCCGCGAAGGCGCGCAGATCGGCTGTATCACCTGTGGCCTGTGCATCGACGCCTGCGACCGCGTGATGGGGCAAGTGGGCCGCGACCGTGGCCTGATCGATTATTGCACGCTCGACGATGCCGAGGTGGAGCGCAAGGGCGGCGCGCCCAAGCCGCTGATCAAGGCGATCTTCCGCCCGCGCACGCTGGTCTATCTGGGCATGTGGAGCGCGATCGGCGCTGCGCTGCTGTTCATGCTGGGCGAACGCACCCGGCTCGATCTGTCGGTGGCGCGCGATCGCAATCCTGAATTCGTGCAGCTTTCCAACGGCGCGGTGCGCGATGGCTTCACCATCAAGCTGCGCAACATGGAAGACCGCCCGCGCGAAACCGTGCTGTCGCTCGAAGGGTTGCCCGATGGTGCGATCTATACCGACGAGATGGATGCATCGGCGGCCAAGCCCGCGCTGCGCTTTACCGTGCCGGCCGATACCACGCAGCGTTTGCGTGTCTATGCCGTGGTGCCGGGCCATGCCGCCCGGCCGCAGCCCTTTGCCTTTCACCTGGCCGCCGCGGCGCGCCCTGGCGAGAAGCCCGCGGAAGACCGCGTGAAGACCGAATTTTCCGCGCCAGCCGCGCCATAGAAGGATCACGCCGATGACCCAGCATCGCCCTGCACGTCCGTTCACCGGCCGCCACATGGCCGCCATCCTGATCAGCTTCTTTGGCGTGGTCATTGCCGTCAACGTGGTGATGGCGCGGCTGGCCACGTCCACCTTTGGCGGGGTGGTGGTGGAAAATTCGTATGTCGCCAGCCAGAACTTCAACCGCTGGCTGGGCGAGGCGCGCACCGAGCGCGCGCTTGGCTGGGCAGGGGCGGTGGCGCGGGGCAGCGACGGCGCCCTGGCCGTGACACTGAACGATGCCCAAGGCCGCGCGCTTTCCGGCGCACAAGTGACCGCCGTGGCCGAGCACCCGCTGGGCCTGCGCGACGACGTTGCCCTGACACTGCATGAAACGGCGCCGGGCCAGTATCGCGCGCCGCTGCCGGCGGGCCGCTGGAGGATCAAGCTGCGGGTGGCGCGGCACGGCGCCACCTGGCGCATGATGGGAGATGTGGGATGAGCCAGGCCGCCCAAACTCTTGCGCGCCCGGCAGCGAAAGTGTCGCTGCACACAGCGCTCAATGTTCCGGCCATGCATTGCGCCGGCTGCATGGGCAAAGTGGAACGCGCGCTGGCCGCCGTGCCCGGCGTTGCCCATGCCCGCGCCAACCTGACCGCACGCAGCGTGGGCGTCGATCATGATGACAGCGTGGCCGTGCCCGATCTGGTGGCGGCGCTGGCGGGGGCAGGCTTTGCCGCGCAGCCGCGCGAAACCGTGCTGGAGCAGGCGCCATCGGCGGTGCGCCCGCTGTTGGCGCCGCTGGCCGTGGCGGCTTTTGCCTGCATGAACGTCATGCTGCTGTCGGTCAGCGTCTGGTCCGGCGCGGATGGCACCACGCGCGATCTGTTCCATTGGCTTTCCGCGCTGATCGGCGTGCCGGCCATCGCCTATGCCGGGCGGCCGTTCTTCACCTCGGCCTGGGGCGCGCTCAAGCATGGGCGCACCAACATGGACGTGCCGATTTCCATCGGCGTCACGCTGGCGACCGGTCTGTCGTTCTATGAAACGCTTACCCATGGGGCAGAGGCGTGGTTCGACGGCACGCTGATGCTGCTGCTGTTCCTGCTGGCGGGCCGTGCGCTGGACGCGATGATGCGCGATCGCGCGCGCGCCGGGGTGGATGCGCTGTTGCGCCAGGCCGCACCGGGCGCGCTGGTGGTGGCCGCCGATGGCACCACCACCTGGCGCGCGGTGGCAGACCTGGCACCAGGCATGATAATGCGCGTGGCCGCGGGCGAACGCCTGGCCGCCGATGGCGTGGTGCGGCGCGGGGCCAGCCGGCTCGACCGTTCGCTGCTGACCGGCGAAAGCGCTGCCGTGCCCGCCAAGGTCGGTGACCTGGTGCTGGCCGGCACGCTCAACGAGGAAGCCCCGCTCGACGTGGAAGTGCGCGCCATCGGCGAGGATACGGCCCTGGCCGAAATCGCCCGCCTGATGGAGGCGGCCGGCCAGTCCCGCTCGCGCTATGTGCGGATCGCCGATCGCGCCTCGCGGCTTTATGCCCCGGCGGTGCACAGCCTGGCTGCGCTCACCTTTGCCGGCTGGATGCTGGCCGGGGTGGGGCTCTATCATGCGCTGGTGATCGCCATTGCCGTGCTGATCATCACTTGCCCTTGCGCGCTCGGGCTGGCTGTGCCGGTGGCGCAAGTGGTGGCGGCCGGCGCCCTGATGAAGCGTGGGGTGCTGATCAAGGATGGTTCCGCGCTGGAACGGCTGGCTGAGGTTGACCGCATGCTGATCGACAAGACCGGCACCCTCACGCTGGGCCGCCCGGTGCCCGATCCCGCCGCGCTCGATGCGCTGACTAGTGACGAAGCCGGCGTGGCCCTGGCGCTGGCCAGCCACAGCCGCCATCCGCTCTCGCTTGGCCTGGCCGAGGCACTGGCCGCGCGCGGCGTGAAAGCGTTGCCGCTTGACGCGGTGGAGGAAGTGCCGGGGCGCGGGGTGATCGCGTTGTGGCGCGAAATTCCCGTTTCGCTGGGCCGTCCGTCTTCGCCCACCGGCGGCATGGCGGCGGCCCTGGCGGTGGGGGCCGATCCGGTGCGGCTGATCGGCTTTGCCGATGCCTTGCGGCCCGATGCCCTGCGCGCATTGGCGGCGCTGCGCGGGCAGGGGCTGGAAGCCTCGATCCTGTCGGGCGACAATGTCGAGGCCGTAGTCCAGGTGGCGCGGCAGACCGGATTGACCGCGCAGGCCAGCGCCTCGCCACAAGACAAGCACGATGCGATCGGGCGCTTGGCGGCCGGTGGGCGGCGCGTGCTGATGGTGGGGGACGGGCTCAACGATGGGCCGGCGCTCGCCGCCGCGCACGCTTCGATCGCGCCGGGCAGCGCCAGCGACGTGGGGCGCCAAGCGGCAGACGTGGTGTTCACCACGCCTTCGCTCATGGCCCTGCCGTTCGCCGTGCGCATGGCGCGGGCGACGATGCGCGTGGTGCGGCAGAACTTCACGCTGGCGATCGCCTACAACCTGCTGGCGGTGCCGCTGGCCATGGCGGGCCTTGTCACGCCGCTGATCGCGGCCGTGGCGATGTCCACCTCGTCGTTGATCGTCGTGGCCAATTCGCTGCGGCTTTCCTGGATCGGAGGGAATGGGGCATGACCTCGATCGCGGTGCTCATCCCCATTGCGCTGGGCATGGGGTTGATCGGGCTCTGCGCCTTTTTCTGGGCGCTGCGCCGGGGGCAGTTCGTGGATCTGGATGGCGCCGCCGCGCGCATCCTGATCGACGAGACGGACGACGTGCCATGACGCGCCAGGGCCGCCTGCGGCTGGTGGCGCTGTGTTCGGCGGCCGCAGTGCTGCGTCTGTCGCTGCCCGCGCCGGCGGTGGTGGCCGGTGGTGGCGCGGCGCTTGCGGTGCCGATCTGCGGGGAAGCGGGCCATGTCCTGCTGATCCGCGTTCCCGGCCATGCGCCGCAGCGCAAGCCATCGGGCGACGGCACCGCGCCGTGCTGCGCGATTTGCCATAGCGCAATGCGCAAGCGCGCCGGAGAGCCTAGCTGCTGTGGCGAGGAGGACGACGACGATGTCGCTTGAAGCAGGCCCAGCTGCCCAACTGAACACCGCCGCCACGATGATCACGGCGGCGCCCCCGCCCGGATCGGGCGAACGCTTTGCCGATTGGACGTGGTATCCCGAACTGCTGGCGCGGCCGGTGCCGCGCTATACCAGCTATCCCACGGCGGCGGAATTTGCCGATGCCGATCTGGCCGATGCGCAGCGCGATGCGCTGGCCGCGTTGAAAGGCCCGGTCTCGCTCTATCTGCATATCCCCTATTGCCAGGAGATCTGCTGGTATTGCGGCTGCAATACCGGGGCGGCCAACCGCAGCCAGCGCCTGGCCGGCTATCTCGCAGCCTTGCATCGGGAGATCGAACTGGTGGCCCAGGTCATCGGGCCGCAGGCGCGGATCACCCGCATCGCGTTTGGCGGGGGCAGCCCCAATGCCATTTCGCCCACCGATTTCGTGCGGCTGATCGATACGCTCACGCTCAATTTCCGCCTGGCGCGGCCGGTGATCTCGCTCGAACTCGATCCGCGCAGCCTGGTGCCGCAGTGGTTCACCGCGATTGCCGGCATCGGCGTGATCAAGGCCAGCCTGGGCGTGCAGACATTCGATCCGCGCGTGCAGGCCGCCATCGGCCGGGTGCAGCCGCAGGATGATATCGCCCGTGCGATGGAGGGTTTGCGCCGGGCGGGCGTGGATTCGATCAATTTCGACCTGATGTATGGCTTGCCCCATCAGGACGAGGCGGTGCTGGACCAGACGCTGGACACCGCGATGGCCATGGCGCCCGATCGCGTGGCGCTGTTCGGCTATGCCCATGTACCCCACGTGGTGCCGCGCCAACGGCGGATCGACGTGGGCGCGCTGCCGGGGCAGCGCACCCGCTTTGCCATGGCGGCGCAAGGATCGGCGCGGCTGCGCGGGGCGGGCTATGAGGCGATCGGCTTCGATCACTTTGCCTTGCCCGGCGATGACCTGGCCAAGGCGCGCCACAACGGCACGCTGCGGCGCAATTTCCAGGGCTTTACCGATGATACCGCCGGTGCGCTGATCGGGCTGGGCGCGTCGTCGGTGGGCATGTTCCCTGGCTTGCTCGTGCAGAACGAGAAGAACGCGGGCCGCTATCGCCAGAGGGTGGAAGGCGGGCAGATGGCCGGTACGCGCGGCCTGGTGCAAAGTGCCGATGACTGCCGCCGCGCCGCCCTGATCGAAACGCTGCTTTGCCAGGAAGCGGTGGACCTGCCGCTCGACCTGCTGAACGACGTGCAGGACGGCCTGGCCCCGTTCGTTGTGCGCGGCCTGGCCCGAATCGAAGGGCAGCGGTTGGTGCTGGCGCCGCATAGCGCGCCCTATCACCGCTCGATCGCGGTGCTGTTCGATGCCTATCGTGGCGGCGGGCACCAGTTCAGTTCGGCCGTTTGATGCGGATTTCCCACGGTTTGAGGAAATAGCTATGCACCGGTCCTGTTAGCGGGTGCACAACCGCGCGCTGAAAGGCTAGGCTTTTCTCCTGCCAAATGCGGGGAGAGTTCATGAAGCCGATCGAAGCCATCATGCGCACGGCGCCTGTCATTCCGGTGCTGGTGATCGATGATGTGGCCCATGCCCTGCCGGTGGCGCGCGCCCTGGTGGCCGGTGGCCTGCGTGTTCTGGAAGTGACGCTGCGCACGCCTGCCGCCCTGGAAGCGATCACTGCGATGAAGAGCGTCGAAGGCGCCATCGTGGGTGCCGGCACGGTGACCAATCCGGGTGAATTGAAAGCCGCGATCGACGCCGGCGCCGAATTCATCGTTTCGCCCGGCCTGACCGATCGCCTGGGCCAGGCTGCCGTTGATTCGGGTATTCCGTTCCTGCCCGGCACCGCCAGCGCGGCCGATATCATGCGCGGGCTCGATCTGGGGCTCACCCACTTCAAGTTCTTCCCCGCCTCCACTTCGGGCGGGTTGCCCGCGCTCAAGGCGCTGGCCGCGCCGTTCTATCAGGCGCGGTTCTGCCCCACCGGCGGGATCACCCCGGCCAGCGCGCCGGAATGGCTGGCATTCGACCGCGTGTTGTGCGTGGGTGGCAGCTGGGTCGTGCCCAAGGGCGTGCCCGACGAGGCAGAGATCGAACGCCTCGCGCGCGAAGCCTCGGCCCTTTCCAAGGGCTGAGGGGCCAGCACGCGGGTGGCAGGCCAAGGCAAGGTTCGCTCGATACGTAAGCCAGCAGGGGGGAAACGGCAGATGAAGACCGTCGCAAAGCTCAGGGACCGTTTGCGCAAGCTGCACGAGCGCACCGCCGAAACGCCGCTGTTCAATCCCGTTTTCCAGCTGAGCCACGATCTCTCGCGCGAGCTGGAAACCGGCGCTCTTTCGCTCGATGACATGGAAGGCCTGGTCGCCGAGCTGGAATGCGAGGCGCTGCAAAACCGCGCGGGGCGCTTGGCGCGCCTGATCGCGCCGACCGACCCTGACGAGAACCTGGCGCGCGTGGCAGCCCTTCTGGACGAGGAAGACGGCTTCAGCCAGTTCCGCGCCCGCTGGGAAAAGCCGCTGTTGCACGCGGTGTTCACCGCGCACCCCACGTTCCTGCTCAATCCCGCGCAGGCCGATGCCGTTGCCACCGCCGCCCTGGCCGAAGATCCGCTGGCCTCCACGGTGTGCGCCCTGCCGGCGAATGGCCCCAAGATCACGCTGGAATTCGAACACCTTGAGGTTTGCAACGCGATCGAGCGTGCCGGCCATGCGCGCGATCGCATCAATGCCACGCTGCTGGCCCACGCCCGCCAGCGCTGGCCGGGCCGCTGGCTCGATTTCCGCCCGCTTCCGTTCCGCTTTGCCACCTGGGTCGGCTATGACATGGATGGCCGCACCGACATCGGCTGGCACACCTCCATCGCGTTTCGCCTGCGCGAAAAGGCGCGGCGCCTGCGCACCTACGCCAGTGGCCTTGCCAGCCTGGCGCCCGATCACACACTGCTCGCCACGCTCGAAGCGGCGCAAGCCCATGCCTCGGAAATGGCGGAGCTGTTTTCACGCCCGCTCGATACGCCCGAGGGGCTTGCTGCCGCCGCCAACCGCATGACCGCCGACGATCCGGCCAAGCTGCTGACTCTGGCGCCGATCATCGCCACGCTCGAAGCCGATGCCGCTGCTGCCGAAGATGGCGACGTGGCGGTGGGCCTGGCCACGCTGGCGGGCGCCATGCGCGCCGATGGCCTGGGCATGGGCTGGATCCATTTCCGCGTCAATTCCTCGCAGCTTCACAACGCCTTGCGCCGCCGGATCGACCCGGAAGGCACGCTCGACATTGCCAGCAAGAGCGCGATTTCGCGGCTGCGCGAACTGCTGGCCGAAGTGAAGCCGCTGCGCGTCAACTTTGCCGCGCTGGCGATCGAGACCAGCACCGCGATCCGCCAGTTCCTGGCCATGGCGCAGATCCTGCACCACATCGATGCCGATGCGCCGATCCGCATGCTGATCGCCGAATGCGAACAGCCGCAGACCGTGCTGGCCGCGCTTTATTTCGCCAAGCTGTTCGGCATCGACGACAAGGTGGACGTTTCGCCCTTGTTCGAAACCGAAACCGCGCTGGAACACGGTGGCCGCTTCCTGGAAGCCTTGCTGGCCGAGGAAGCCTATCGCGACTATGTGCGCAAGCGCGGGCGGGTCTCGATCCAGACCGGCTTTTCCGATGCCGGCCGCTTCATCGGCCAATTGCCCGCCGCCCTTGCCATCGAGCGCCTTCAGGGCCGCCTGGCCGAGGCGATGACCAACAATGGCCTGGCCGACGTGGCCGCGCTGGTGTTCGACACGCACGGGGAATCGATGGGCCGCGGTGCGCACCCGGCCGGTTTTGCCGATCGCCTGACCTGGCCATTGAGCCGCTGGGCGCGCCGCCGTTTCGCCAAGGCCGGCATCGCGCTGGAGGCCGAAGCCAGCTTCCAGGGCGGCGATGGCTATCTCTTCTTCCGCAACGACGAACTGGCGCTGGCCACGCTCTCGCGCATTGCCGAGGCGGAAGTGGCCTTTACCGCGCCGGCCGAACGCGATCCGTTCTACGCGCGCACCGATCTCAGCCTCGATTTCTATCGCGCCATTCGCCGCGTGCAGCGCGATCACCTGAAAAGCGCGACTTATGCCCGCGCGGTGACTGCGTTCGGCCTGGGCATGTTGACCGCCACGGGCAGCCGCGTCTCGCGCCGCCAGTCCGACATTTCGGCCGACCGCTCGATGAGCTTGCGCCAGATCCGCGCGATCCCGCACAACGCCATCCTCCAGCAGATCGGCTATCCGGTGAACGTGATCGCCGGGGCGGGCACCGCTGCGGGTGACGAGATGGAGGCGATTGCCGAACTGCTCGGCCAGTCGGAACGCGGCAACCAGTTGGTGCGCCTGCTGCGCGCGGCCAATGGCCTCGCCTCGATCAAGACCGTGGCCGCCTATGGCGAGCTGTTCAATTCGGCCTATTGGGCCAGCCGGCCTTATCGCGGCACCGAAACCGCGCTGGAATCGGCCTGCATGGCGCTGGCCGAATACCTCACCAAGGACGACCGCTCGGGCGTGTTCCGCCGCCTCACTTCGCGCCTGCGGGTGGACTGGATGAAGCTGCACCGCCTGCTGGCGCTGGTGCCCGGCCTGCCTTCGGGCCGCGATCCGGTGGTCGATGCCGAACGGCGCAATATCGGCCTGCTCCAGGCGGTGCGTCTTTCGCTGCTGATGCACATGTTCCTGCGCGCGGTGCAGGTGCCGCCGTTCTCGCGCTCCAACGACGTGAGCCGCGACGACGTGCTGGAAATGGTGCTCTCGCTGCGGGTGGACGATGCCCTGGCGCAATTGCGCCGCGCCTATCCCGTGGCCATGCCGCACGTGGGCGATTTCAGTGTGGACGAAGCCAGCGATTTCCCCGATCACGAAGGCGAAGACTATGGCGCGATCCGCGCCCGCTTCATCGACCCGATCGAGCGCGCCCATGCCCTGAACCTGCGCGTGGCGGTGGCCGTGGCGAACTACTTCGGCGCCCACGGCTGACGGTTGCGGGCGGGGGGCTTCGACTGGCTCAGCACGAACGGTGATGGCGATACTCTCCCCTGCTCCTTAGCGGAAGGGCCGGGGCGCGGTGTGAACCCTTGCACCGCGCATCCCCCCAACCCACCCAATCCCCATTGCCAGCCCCGCACCAGACGATAGGATGATGTCCTAGGGTGGAGAGGAAGTCTTCTGAAAGGCCGGGGGCGCTCTGATGCTGGCGGCCCCGCTTGGCATCGCGCCGGGGGGCGCGGCTTTCGGGGGGCGGCATGGACAAGTTCGATCTTATCGTCATTGGGTCCGGCCCGGCCGGGCGGCGCGCGGCGGTGCAGGCGGCCAAGCTGGGGCGCAGCGTGCTGGTGGTGGAAGGCCGCCGCCGGGTGGGCGGGGTTTCGGTGCACACCGGCACGATCCCCTCCAAGACCCTGCGTGAAACCGCGCTCAATCTGTCCGGTTGGCGCGAGCGCGGGTTCTATGGCCATTCCTATCGCGTGAAGCAGGATATCGGCGGCGAAGACCTGAATATCCGCCTGGCCAAGACCCTGGAACACGAAGTGACGGTGCTGGAGCACCAGTTCCACCGCAACAAGATCCGCACCATGGTCGGTGCCGGGCGTTTCGTCGGTCCCCACGAGATCTGCGTGCGCCGGACCGATGGCAGCGACGTGGTGGTGCGTGCCGAGCGCATCCTGATCTGCGTGGGCACCGTGCCGCATCACCCGGACAACGTGCCGTTCGACGGGGTGAGCGTGGTGGACAGCGACGCCATGGTGGAAGTGCCGCGCGTGCCGCGCAGCCTTTGCGTGATCGGTGCGGGGGTGATCGGCATCGAATATGCCACGATCTTTTCCGCGCTCGATGTGCCCGTTACCGTGATCGAACCGCGCGAGACGATCCTCGATTTCGTGGATCGCGAGATCATCGACGAATTCATCCACGACTTGCGCGACCGGGGCATGTCGATCCGCCTGGGCGTGGGGGTGGAGAAAGTGGAGCGCGGGCCCGACGGCTGGGTGACGACGACGCTGGCCGACGGGCGCACGGTGCGCACCGAAATGCTGCTGCATGCTGCCGGGCGCAGCGGCGCGACGGCCGACCTGGGGTTGGAACATTGTGGCCTTGCCACTGACAGCCGGGGCCGCATCACGGTGGACCCCAAGACATTCCAGACCGCCGTTCCGCACATCTATGCCGCCGGTGACGTGATCGGTTTTCCCAGCCTCGCCTCCACCTCGATGGAGCAGGGGCGGATTGCCGCCTGCCACGCCTTTGGCCTGCCGCTGCCGCCCGCGCCGCAATACTTTCCCTATGGCATCTATGCCGTGCCGGAAATCTCCACCGTGGGGCTGAACGAGCAGGAACTGAAAAGCCGGGGCATCGCCTATGAAGTGGGCATCGCCCGCTTTCGCGAAACGTCCCGCGGGCACATCATGGGTTTGCATTCTGGCATGATGAAGATGCTGTTTTCGCTGAAAACCCGGCGCCTGTTGGGCGTCCACATCCTGGGCGAGGGGGCGACCGAGCTGATCCACATCGGCCAGGCGGTGCTCAACCTGAAGGGCACGCTCGATTATTTCATCGAGAACACGTTCAATTTCCCGACCCTGGCCGAAGCCTACAAGATCGCCGCGCTCGACGCGTGGAACCGCATGCCGAAATAGCGCGGTTCAGCCACGCGCGCCCTGGCCAAGGCGGCGGTGCCAGGCCATTGCGGCACTGCCCGCCAGGGTACGCAGGGTGCCCAGCCCGGCGGCATGGGCCGCTGCGCCGTTGGTGCGGTTGATCAAGCCGCCAAGATCGTGGAGCGCGGTTTCGGCCTCGATGCTGGCAAGGCCCGCCGCACGGCGCACCGCCTCGATCTCGGCAAAGGGCAGGGCGGCCTCCACCGCTTCGAAATAGGCACGGTTGGCGGCGATGCCTTCGGCAATGCGCCCCTGCAGCGATGCCCCGAAATCGGGCCACAGCGCCAGCACGGCGAGCAGCGCGGCCAGGCTGCCGATCACATTGTCCACCATGCGCGCGGCCACGATGCCCTCGCCGGGATGGAGCATGGCCGTGACGATCACGAACAGCATGGTCAGGAACACGACGAAGACGGTGTAGTTGACCGCGCGCAGGGCAATCGCCGCGCCGGCCAGCGCCGTGGCCAGCACGGCCAGGGTGATGGTGGCATCGCCTGCCAGCAGCAGCGCGAACGCCAGAATGCCGCCCAGCACGCTGCCCAGGATCCGCTCAAGACAGCGTGCCCAGGTAATCCGCACGCCGCCTTGCAGCACCACGACAACCGCCATTGCCGCCCAATAGGGATAGCCCAGGTCAAACGCGAGCGCGGCGGCATAGACCGCCACCAGGCCCGCCGTCTGTCGCAGGGCCTGCTGCACCGCGCCGCGCGACAGCGGCCGCAGGCGCAACGGCCCGCGCAACGGCCCACGCAACGCATCGCGCGCCGGATTGGTGCAAGGATTGGGCAGGGGGGCGGCAAGGGCTTGCGCCAGGGCCAAGGCGCAGCCGGCGCACAGGTCTTCGCGCAAAGTGGGGACCAGCCGCCGCAGCCGGGCGACGGCCCAGGGCAGGGCGTACGGCTGGTCCGAGCAGTGCGCATTCGCACGATCGATCATCCAGGCCAGCAGCGCGGTGCGGCAGGCGCGCGCCACCGCCAGCCGCTCGTGCGCCGGGCCCACCCGTTCGATAAAGCCCTGGTCCAGCGCAATCAGCGCGCCGAACAGGGTTTCGGCCTTGGCCAAGGTGGCGTGATGCGCTTCCAGCATGCCGGCCTGCCCGGCATAGCGATCGAGCAGGCTGCGCAGGCGCTCGATGGCAAGGCGCACCGTGCGGCGGTGTTCGGCGTGCTCACTGTGCCAATATCCGTCGCGGTGCGGCCCATCGCCTTGGGCAACCAGGCTTTCGGCCATGTCGAGCAGGCGCACGATCACCGCATCGCTGGCGCGCACCAGCGGCCGCGCGGCATCGATCGGCCAGAGCAGGGTGATCAGCAGATAGGCCCAGGCCGCGCCGCCCATGAACGCAGCGGCCTGCGCGGCGGCGAGAGACACCGGCTGCGGGAAGCCCACGGCGACCACGGCCACCACCCCCAAAAGCGTGCCCAGCAACCCGCCATAGGCAATCCGCGCGCTGGCCAGGACAGCCGCAAACACGGCGATCGGGCCGATCACCATACCCGCCATCGGCCACAAGGCAGCCAGTGCGCTGCCGGCAAACGCGATCACCGTGCCCACGCCCATGAACAGCGCCAGGATGCGGCGCCGCACGGCATCGGGCGCCGGGGCATCGCACAGGCAGGTCCAGAAAGCGGCAAACACCGCCCAGCCCAGCACGGTGATGTCGCTGGCCAGGGCGAGCGCCAGCGGCGCACCCACGGCAAGGGCAGCGCGCAGCCCTTCGGCCTTGTCGAAATGCTCCGGCACCAGGCCGAACGAGCGCAGTTCGAGCCGGCGCGCCGCCCAGCGCACGATGCTGTCTGGGCGCCGCTTCACAGGGAGCGCAAGAGAAGGGCTGGCGGCGGGCAAGGCGTGCATGGCTGGCGCCGGCTCGTGCCGCCGCGCGTGCCGGGCGGCAATTGCATTTTTGCCCTGTGCAGTTGCGCGAACCTCACCGAACCAGCGTGCGGCCGTGCTTGATCGGGCGGGCCGGGGCGGTGAACACGGCGCCGGCCGAAAGGCGGCTGCCGCGCACCACCAGCAGGATGCGGTCTTCCGCTTCGATCCGCACGTCTTCGCCAGGATGCTGGATCTGCTGGCCATTGGCGCGGTCGATCTGCACGATGAAGAACGCGCCATTGCCGCGCCGTTCTGCCTCGCCCACGCTGGCGCCGGTCAGCGCGCCCTTGGCCGGGCAGGTGACGACTTCCAGGTCGAGCCCGAAATCGTGCAACTTGCGCTTCACTTCGCCCATCGGGCTGCTTTCGCCCACAGCCGCGCCGGTGGCGGGATAGAGGATCAATTCGGTGATGCGCTCCGCGCCGATATGGGTGGGCAGCACGACCTTGTCGGCCCCGGCATGGAACAGCTTGCTTTCGGTGGTGGGTGCCTCGCCGCGCGCGATGATCTCCACCTGGGGATTGAGGTTGCGCGCCGAAAGCGTGATGAACACGTTGGCGGCGTCATCGGGCAGCACCGTGGCCAGCACGCGGGCGCGGGTGATGCCGGCCTCTTTCAGCGTCTCCTCGTGCGTCGCCTCGCCCACCAGGGTGAGGAAGCCGTGGGCGCGGGCCTCCTCCGCCTTGGCCGGAGAGCGTTCCAGCACCAGGAACGGATGGCCCGCGTCGGCCAGAGCCTTGGCCAGTTGCACGCCGATGCGGCCATAGCCACAGATGATGGTGTGTCCGGTCAGGCGTTCGATTTCGGTTTGCATGCGATCAAGCCCCAACAGGCGGCGAAACTGGAACAGCGTGAACACCTGGACGAGCGCGCCGGTCAGCACGATCATGCCGGTGCAGCCCAGCACGATGGTCATGGTCGTCCACAGCCGCAGGAACGTGCCGTCGATCGGCCGCACTTCGCCATAGCCGACCGAGAAGATGGTGAGCAGCACCATGTAGGCCGCATCGCCCAGCGGCCACCCGGCGCGGACATAGCCCATGGTGGACACCGCAAACAGCGCCACGACATACAGCAGCGTGCCCGCCAGCAGGCGCAAGGGCGAACCCAGCACGCTGTTGGCGCCTTGCGAAAAGGCTGATTCGCTTCCCGGTCTCTGCTCGGCCATGGGTCCCCGTCCAGGGGCGACTGTGACGGGCGCTGCCGGCGCTGTCCAGCGTCGGCATGATGCCTATGCCGCGTTTACGGCGTCTTCCACGCGGGCGAGGACGGCGGCCAGCGGATCGGTTTCACCCAGCAGGCGGAACGTGCCGTTCATGGCAAAGAAGCAGTGCCCGTGCACCGTGGCCAGCAGCGAGCGCGCCAGCGCCTGTGCCTGGTCGCGGCGGCCGGTGGGCAGGGCGGCGGCCACTTCGCGCACCACCACATCGGTGATCGCGGTAACGCGCGCGGTGTAATCGGCCGGCGGGGTTTCATTTTCGGGCAGGCGGAAATCGTAGAGCGCGGTCCAGGCGTTGCGGTGCTGTGCGGCGAAATCGAAATAGGCGGCAATCGCCTGGGCCAGGCGGTTCTCGCTTTGCCCCTCAAGCCGTTGTTCCAGCGCGGCGCGCCACAGATCGAGCGTGTGGCCGTTGATCGCCAGCATCAGCGCATCGAGGCTGCCCATCACGTTGTAAATCGTGCCGATCGAATAGCCGATCTGCTTGGCCACTTCGCGCGCGGAAAAGCGGGCAAAGCCCACCTCCGACAATTGGCGATGCCCTTCGCGCACGATCATGGCGTGCAATTCTTCACGGGTGTGGTCTGATCGGCGGCCCATGGCGCGGCTCTAGCGCAGAAAATGAACACCGTCTAATTTTTTAATTGAACGGTGTATATTTCCGTGCGACATCGGCGATGCGGCCGCTGAGTCGCAAGGCCGGGTGTGCAACATTCGGCAATCCTTAAGGCTCTCGGCCTCATGAGCGGGGTCGGGCAGCGCAATTGGGGGCAAATCGCGTGGCAAAATCTGATCTTGCATTGCTGGGAAAACGCCGCTTCGGGCCGATTTTCCTGGTGCAGTTCCTGGGCGCGTTCAACGATAACCTGCTGAAATTCGCGCTGCTGTTCCTGGCCAACTTCGGCCTCTATGCCGCCGCGCCGGAAAAGGCCAAGATGTTGGCGGCGGTGGCCACGGGCCTGTTCATCCTGCCCTATTTCCTGTTTTCCGCGCTGGCCGGGCAATTGGCCGATGGCATGGACAAGGCGCGGCTGGTGCGCTGGATCAAGGGCGCGGAACTCGCGATCATGGCGCTGGCCATGGCCGGCTTCTGGCTGCTTTCCGTGCCGCTGCTGCTCGCCGCGCTGTTCTGCATGGGCCTGCATTCCACGCTGTTTGGGCCGGTCAAGTATTCGATCCTGCCCCAGCACCTGGGCGCGGACGAGATCATGGGCGGCACCGGCCTGATCGAGGGCGGCACGTTCCTGGCGATCCTGGGCGGGCAATTGCTGGCCGGCGTGGTCCCGTCGCATCTGGCCGGCCTGGCGCTCACCGCGCTCGCGCTGGTCGGTTTCCTCGCGAGCCTCATGGTGCCGGCGGCACCCCCGGCCGGGCCGAGCGAAAAGCTCGACTGGAACCTGTGGCGCGGCACCATGGCCATTCTGGACGATGCCCGCGCCATCCGCCCGGTGTGGGGCGCGATCCTGGGCACCAGCTGGTTCTTTGCCGCCGGGGCCGTGCTGGTTTCCGAATTCGCCCCGCTTGTCAGCGGCACGCTGGCCGCCACGCAGGATGTGGCGACGCTGTTCCTGATCGTGTTCTCGCTGGCGATCGCGGCCGGGTCGGTCTGCGTCAACCTGCTGCTCAAGGGCGAAGTTTCGGCTCGCTGGGTGCCGCTCTCCGCGCTGGGTCTGGCGGCGGGCCTGATCGACCTGTGGATCGCCACCAGCGGCTTTGCCGTGGGCGTGGCCGGTGCCTCCATCCCGCAGTTTCTCGCCACCGATGGGGCGTGGCACATCCTGTTCGACCTGGGCGTGATCGCCTTTTCGGGCGGCATGTTCATCGTGCCGCTCTATGCGATCATCCAGGTGAAAAGCCCGGTGGATCAGTGCTCTCGCCTGATCGCCGCCAACAACGTGGTCAATGCCGCGCTCACCGTGGCGGTGGTGTTGGTCGTTACCGGCCTGCTCGGCCTGGGGCTGGACGTGCCCGATCTGATCGGCGTGCTGGGCTTTGCCACGCTGGCCGTGGCGCTGGCCAGCGTATGGCTGCTGCCCGAAACCCTGTTCAAGGACGTGATCCGCCTGACGCTCCGCGTGCTCTATCGCGTGGAGGTGCATGGCCTGGAAAACATGCCGCGCGAAGGGCAGGGCGCGGTGGTGGTGGTCAACCACCTCTCGTTCCTCGATGGCGTGCTGTTGGGTGCGTTCCTGCCGGGCAAGCCGACCTTTGCCGTGCACACCGCCATTGCCAAATCGTGGTGGATCAAGCCGTTCCTCAAGCTGTTCAAGGCTTTCCCGGTCGATCCCACCAATCCCATGGCGGCCAAGGCGATGGTGCGCACCGTGCGCGGCGGCGCCTGCCTGGTGATCTTCCCCGAAGGCCGCATCACCGTGACCGGCGCCTTGATGAAAGTGTTCGACGGCCCCGGCATGGTGGCGGACAAGGCCGATGCGCCGATCATCCCGGTGCGCCTGGATGGCCCGCAGTTCTCGCCCTTTTCCTATCTCAAGGGCAAAGTGAAGCTGCGCTGGTTCCCCAAGGTTTCTCTCACCGTGCTGCCACCGCGCCGCTTTGCCATCGAAGGCGAAATGACCGCGCGCGCCCGCCGGGCAGAGGCCGGCCGCAAGCTCTATGACGAGATGAGCGGCATGATCTTTGCCACGTCGGACACACAGCGCACGCTGTTTGCCGCACTCACCGATGCGCGCAACCTGCATGGCGGCAAGACCCGCGTGCTCGAAGACGTGAAGCGCGTGCCGCTCAGCTATGACAGGCTGCTGGTGGCTGCCGGCCTTCTGGGCAAGCGGCTGGAGCAGGGCACGGACGTGGGCGAGGCGGTGGGCCTGCTGATGCCCAACGTGAACGGGGCCATGGCGGCGTTCTTTGCCCTGCAGGCGACCGGCCGCGTGCCGGCCATGCTGAACTTCACCGTGGGTGCGGCGGCCATGCGCTCGGCCTGCGCCACGGCGGCGGTGCGCACGGTGGTGACGGCGCGTGCGTTCGTGGAGCAGGCCAAGCTGCAGGGGGTGATCGCCGCGCTGGAAAGCGATGGCATCGCGGTGCGCTATCTGGAAGACATTGGCGCCACCATCGGCACCGGGGAAAAATTGTGGGCCCTGCTGCGCGTGGGCAGCCTGGCGCGCGCCCATGCCCGGCGGCGGATCGCGGCCGATGCCCCGGCGGTGATCCTGTTCACCAGCGGATCGGAAGGCCTGCCCAAGGGCGTCGTCCTCTCGCACGGCAATCTCTTGGCCAATTGCGCGCAGCTTTCGGCGCGGATCGATTTCAACAGCGCCGATGTGGTCTTGAACGCGTTGCCGGTGTTCCACTCGTTCGGGCTGACCGGGGGCACCCTGTTGCCGCTGCTCAACGGCATTCGCGTGGTGATGTATCCCAGCCCCTTGCACTATCGCATCGTGCCCGCGCTCGCCTATGATGCCAATGCCACGATCCTGTTCGGCACCGACACGTTCCTTTCGGGCTATGCCCGCATGGCCCATGGCTATGATTTCTATGCCTTGCGCTATGTTTTTGCCGGGGCGGAAAAGGTGAAGGACGAGACGCGCCGCACCTGGGCCGACAAGTTCGGCCTGCGCATCCTGGAAGGCTATGGCGCCACCGAATGCGCGCCGGTGATCGCGGTCAACACGCCGATGCACTTTGCCGCCGGCACCGTGGGCCGCCTGCTGCCCGGCATCGAGGCGCGGCTGGAACCCGTGCCCGGCATTGTCGAAGGGGCGCGGCTTTATGTGCGCGGGCCGAACGTGATGGCCGGGTATTTCCTGCCAGGGGAGCCGGCCGTGCTGCAACCGCCCGCCGATGGTTGGCACGACACCGGCGATATCGTCACGATCGACGCCGCCGGCTTCGTCACCATTCGCGGCCGGGCCAAGCGCTTTGCCAAGATCGGCGGCGAAATGGTCTCGCTGCCGGCGGTGGAAGCGTTGGCCGGCGGCCTGTGGCCGCAGGGCGCACACGCTGTCGTGACACGGCCCGACGCCAAGAAGGGCGAGCAACTCGTGCTGTTCACCACCCAGGCCGACGCCACCCAGCGCGCGCTGCAGCAATGGGGCCGCCAGGCGGGTGCGGCGGAGCTGTCGATCCCGCGCGAAATCCGCGTATTGGGCGAACTGCCGGTGCTGGGCACGGGCAAGGTGGACTATGTCACGCTGGGCGACATGGCTGCGCAATCGGCGGCGAGCGAGGAACCGGCCGAAGCCTGAAGCGAGAATGCCCTCTCTCGCGCCGGGCGAGAGGGGGCATCTTGCGCTTGGCTGGGGCCACCGCGCCTGCCGTCATACATCGGGCAGTCATGATACACTTGGCACCAGCCATGGGCCGATTATTGTGCCGCCTGACGGTCACCGGCCGGGAGTGCGTCTGCCATGTCACGCCGTTGGAAAGCTTTGTTCGCTGGCGCGCTTGCCGCTGCCACTTTGCCGGTGGCCGCGAATGCGCCGGCCCTGGCCCAGGCGCCGGCCGTGCCTGCCATGCTTCAGGGTCTTCCGGCCGGGCGCTACACCGTCAACCCCGCGCAGACCATGGCGCGTTTCCGCGTGCGCTATCTGGGCGTCAACCACATCGAGGGCACTGTGCCTGGGGCGACAGGCACGATCACTATCGATCCGGCAAACCTAGATGCCCTTGCGCTCGACGTGGTGATGCCGGCCACGGCCATCGCCACGCAGGACGGCGAATTCGACGATGAACTCAAGGGGCCGGGCCTGTTCGACGTGGCGCGCTTTCCCACCATCCGTTTCCAGGGGCGCAAGTTGATCGCCACCGGCCCGCGCACCGCGCGGATCGAGGGGGAAGTGACGATGCATGGCGTCACGCGGCCGTTGCTGCTGGAGGCCACGTTTGCCGAAGGTAACCAGGCGGATGGCGGGGCCCTGGCAGTCAACGCCACCGGCGTGGTCCATCGTTCCGAATTCGGCATGACCAAGTATGCGCCGTTCGTGGGCGATGACGTCAGGATCAGCATTGCCGTATCGCTCACGCGCGGCGGCTAAGCCTTGGCGCGGGCGGGCGCGGGATGAGACGCTGCCCGCCCTGCCGCCTCAGCCCGGATGCCGCTCCCCACCCTCGGGATGCGGGCGCTGCGCGTGGGCGGCGCGCTGCGCCGCGGCGCGGGCCTGGGCTTCCTGGCGCTTGGCTGCCGCCTGCGCCTGATGCTGCGCTTGCTGCGCCTGCTGGCGTGCGGCCGCGGCTTCGCGCTTTGCCTGGGCGGCTTGGCGCTGCGCCTGCGCGGCCTGGCGCTGGATCGCCTGCTGGCGCGCGCGGTCTTGCTGCATCTGGCGCTGCTGCGCTTGTTTTTGCTGCTGTGCTGCGCGCTGTTGCGCCGCGCGTTGCTGGGCCTGGGTACGGGCCGCCTGTACGGCGTTGGCGTGGGCGAGGGCCTTGGCCTGCGCCGCAGCGCGGGCCTGCTGCTGCATGGCCGCCTTGCGCTGCTGTTCTGCCTGGCGCTGCATGGTCTGCTGGCGTGCCGCCTGGAGCCTGGCCTGCTGCTGCGACAGGCGGGCCTGTTCCTGGGCGATCTTCTGTTGCCGCGCATTCTGCTGGGCTTGCTGCGCGGCGATTTGCCGCTGCGCGCGCTGGATTGCCGCCTGCTGGTCCTGCTGGCGCCGGGCCTGGTCGCGCTGCTGTTGCTGCTGCTGCTGCTGCTGGCGCTGCAGGTCTTGGCGGCGCTGGGCATCCTGCTGCGCCTGGCGGTCGCCACCAAGCCAGCTTGGCATCCAACTGGACGCGCGCGGCTCGCGCTGCGGCGGTGCATAGTTGACCGGCTGCGGCGGCGCAGAGCGGAAGCCCACGCGCTGCCATTGGTCGAAACGCTGTGCCTCGGCCGCGCGGCGCTGGCTTTCTTCCTGCCAGTGCGCGCGCTCCTGCGCCTCGTGCGCCTGATGATAGGCGCGCCACTGGTCCTGCTCGGCCATGTCTTGCGCCCATTGCGCGCGCGAAGCCGCGATTTCGGCGCGGCGCGCGGCCCAGTTCGCGGCAATCACCCCGCGATGCTCGCGCTCGCGCGAAAGGCGATAGAGATAATTGGCGCGATCGTAATAGCGCGAGGCGTAATCGGCGCGGCGTTCATAGACGTCGGACGGCAACAGGCCGCCGCGCTGGTCATATACAGCCACCAGTTGCGGCCCCGAATAGGCGTAGCTGTATTGTGGGTCGCGCACGAGGTAGGGCGTATCGGCGCCCGGTTGGTAATAGTAATAGCGATAGCCGCCATCGATCGGTTCGGCATAGCGGCGATCGCCCTGGCTGGTCTGCCAGACCCATGGGCTGACGCCGCCATCGTCATAGGTGTAATCCGGCGGCGCATCGCCGATCGCCTGGGTCACGCCCTGGGCGCGATCGAGATAGGCATAGGCATCGCTGCGGTTTTGCACCTGCGCCACGCGCACGCGCTGCTGCACCGGCAGGGCCTGGGCCGCCGGCGCGGGGGCCATTGCGGTGGCGGCGCCTGGTTGCAGCGGCACCGCCGCAGGCAATGCCGGCAGCGCGCCGCTGGCCTGGGCCGAAGGGCTCGCTTCGGGCGTGTCAGCCTTGTTGCAGGCGGTCAGAGCTATCGCCATGGCACTGGCCAGGGCGATGTTGAGCGTTGTCTGGCATTTCGACATGGCGTTTCATCCTGTTGCGCCGATCGCGCGGTGTTGTCTGCCACGATGCCCGCAGCAGCCTGAACCCACGTTGGCTCGCGCATTCATCGGCCCATAACGCGCCGATGCCGGTGATGATCCGCAAACAGATGAAACGCCGCGCCGCCCGGCCCCTTTTCGCGCGTCAGAAGTGGTACTTGCCGGCCAGTTCCAGCTTGTCGAGCGTGCCGGCCGGCGCCGCGGTTATGAAGGTCTTGCGGGCGTGGCGATATTCATAGCCGATGTCGATGGCGGGAAGCGGCGACCAGAACAGGTTGAACGCGGTGCTCCACACCGTGTGGGTATTGCCGTTGGCATAGACCTGGTTCATGCCGGGCAGCATCTCGTAATGGTTGTTCTGCCAGGCGCCGATCAGGTTGGCGCGGAGCGTCGACCCCAGCGGCACGTGCAGCGCCGCCATGACGGCCGCGGTGTCGATATTGCCATAGCCCCTGGCGCGCACGCCGTTGCCCACCATTTGATATTCCTGGCCCAGATCGGTCGAGCCCAGGCCGACATAGCGCCCGATGTTGCGGCCATAGGTGATCATGAACTGCAAGTCCGCGCCCTGGTCTTCATCCAGCCAGATCTTGCCACCCAGGCTGCCGCCAACGCCCAGCCGGCGGAAGTTGCCGGCTTCACCGTGGATCTCGCGGGCCAACCCGGCCAGCGAGAGTTCGCCTTGGCGCCCGCTCCAGCCCAGCCGCGCGGCCAGGTCCGGCTTTTGCGAGCGATGGTTGTCTGCCCAGCCGTTGCTGCTGGTTTCCGCCACATGGCTTTCCGGCTTTTCCAGCGCAACATGCAGCGCCAGGCCATCGCCCAGCGGCTGGGAATAGCGCACCAGGGGCTGGCGCACGAAAACCAGTCCTTCGGTGGCGCCGATATAGTCGGTCGATTCCGGCAAGGCCCCGGTGAACTGGAACGTGGTCCAGTCCTGGCCCACCGTCCAGCGATCGACTTTCACGAACGCGCGGCGCAGATAGGGCGTTTCGCGGTTGGGCACCGTCAGGTCGGCATCGGGCCCCGGCAGTGGCTGGAAATCCACCTCGACATAGCCGTCGATGGTATGGCCGGCCACGATGTGGTGGGTGGACAGGTGCAACTCGGTCTGGCGCAGGCTGGTATTGGTAAACCGCCGGCCGCTGCCAGTTGGCGATGGGATCATGGTGGGCACATAGATGTCGCGCCCCAGCGCATTGTTGGCCAGGCTGGTGGATTCCACCCGTGCGATCGACGCCACCATCTTGATCGTGCCGCCCAGGTGTATCGCCGGCTGGCCCTCATCGCGCGGCGACGCCGGGCGATCGGGGGTGATTGCAGCAGATGCCCGTTCCGCTGTGGGTGCCGAGGCGGCAGCCAAGGCCGTTGGCGGAGGCGCTACAACAGCAGGTGCGGGGCCGCCTTGGGGTGTGGCGCGCGCGGCGGCCAGTTCCTGGCGTGCTGCGGCCAGGTCGTCCTGCATCTGCGCCATCTGCGCTTCGATCCGCGCAATGCGCGCTTCCAGCGCTTTTTGCGGGTCGTCGGGCGCCTGGGCAGCATTGTCTGCCGCCGCCGGGCTGGCAAAGGCCGGGGTGCCAAGGGCGGGCGTGGCCAGCATGGTGGCGGCCATCAGCAAGGCGGGGAAGCGAGGAGATTGGGTCAAAGGGGCACCTGGTCCGAAGATGAAACCTTGAACCGCCTGGCGGCGGCATGCGGTGCGACCCGATGCGTTGCTTTGTCTGGCACGCGTTTTATTGCGGGAATGTATAAGGATAATTGCGTATTTTGTCCAACGGTTTGCCGCCTTGCAAAACCGCTTCTCGCACACGCCACAAAAAAGGCGCACCCGGCAGGGCGCGCCTTTTTTGGTTTGGGCTTGTCCGGCTCGACCGGGGCCGACGGGTTCAGCCCTTGGGGGCGAGCACCATCAGCATCTGGCGGCCTTCCATGCGGGGGAACGCCTCGATCTTGGCGATTTCAGCGACATCTTCCTGCACGCGCTTGAGCAGGTTCATGCCCAGCTGCTGGTGCGAAAGCTCACGGCCGCGGAAGCGCAGGGTGACCTTCACCTTGTCCCCATCCTCGATGAAGCGATGCACATTGCGCATCTTCACGTCATAGTCGTGATCATCGATGTTCGGACGCATCTTGATCTCCTTGATCTCCTGCGTCTTCTGGCTCTTGCGGGCGGCGTTGGCCTTTTTCTGCGCCTCGTAGCGGAACTTGCCCACGTCGAGGAACTTGCACACCGGCGGATCGGCGTTGGGCGAGACTTCGACCAGGTCCAAGCCGACTTCGGCTGCCTGATCGATCGCTTCACGCGTGTACATCACGCCAAGATTCTCGCCGTTTTCGTCGATCACGCGCACCTTGGGCACGTTGATCATCTGGTTGTAGCGAGGGCCGCTCTTGACGGGGGGCGCCAACATGCGCCGGGGCGGGGGAGCTATAGTGCTATCTCCTGAAGTTGATCCGGGTGCGAGTCATGGAAAGGACTCAAGGCGCGCTCATATCACAACAGCGCGGTAGATAAAGGGCCTTCGGGCGAATGTGGGCCTGCAATCGGTGTCTTTCAAGCCGCAGCGGCCTGCCACAGTGGGAATTGGGCCACACGTGCGGCCGTGGGCACCAGTGCCGTGATGCTGCGCGCCGGTTGCATTGCCTTGAGCAGCGCGGGATGTGCAGCATCGAGGCCGCCGGTCAGCGCGCCGAATGCCGGCAGGATCAGCTTGCGTTCGCTCATCACCGCGCAGGGGCGGCTGACCCGGCGGCCGCGCGTGGCCAGGCGCAAGCAGGGGTGAAAATGGCCGGAAAGCTCGGGCCGGGTTTCGCTGGCCTGCGCCTCGTGGCGCAGCACGATCCCGTCCACTTCCAGTTCGGCCAGCATTGTCCCCGATGCCGCCCCATCCTTTTCATCATGGTTGCCGGTGATCCACACCCAGTCCACCCGCGCGGCCAGTGCCGCCAGCCGCTCTGCCGCGCGCGGCTCCAGCCGGGCAGGGCCATGGGCATCGTGGAAATTGTCCCCCAGGCAGAACACACGCCGCGCGCCGGTGTGGCTGATCAGCGCAGACAGCCGGTCCAGCGTTTCGCGGCTGTCATAGGGGGGCAGCATCTGGCCGGTTCGCGCAAACCAGCTGGCCTTTTCCAGGTGGAGGTCGGCCACGAGCAGCGCCTGCTGCGCCGGCCACACCAGCGCGCGCGCCGGGCCGAGCAGCCATTCCTGGCCGGCAAAGGGGAAGGGGGCGAACGAAAGGAGAACCATGGCTTTCCCTTGCCGCAGCCCCGCCGATTTGGCAAGCGCTGGTACCCAAGGAGATGGCATGACCGACTGGACCACCCACACCGCCCGCGCCCGCGCCTGGTTCGAAAGCCTGCGCGACCGGATCTGCGCGGAATTCGAGGCGATCGAGCGGGAGGCGGGCAGTGACGCGCGCTTTACCTATCGCCCGTGGAACCGCGAGCACGAGGGCGAGCCGGTGGAAAACGGCGGCGGCGGCGTGCAGGGCCTGATGAAAGGCCAGGTGTTCGAGAAAGTGGGCGTCAACGTCTCCACCGTGCACGGCGCGTTCAGCCCGGAATTTGCCCGCACCATCAACGGCGCGGACCCGGAAAACCCCACGTTCACCGCCACCGGCATCAGCCTGGTGGCGCACATGGCCAATCCCCATGTGCCGGCCGTGCACATGAACACGCGCTTCCTCACCACGCGCAAGGCCTGGTTTGGCGGCGGCGGCGATCTCAACCCGCCATTGCCCTATGAAGAAGACACCGCCGATTTCCACGCCCGCTTCCAGGCGGCCTGCGACGCGCACGATCCGGCCTATCACCCCCGGTTCAAGGCCTGGGCGGACGATTATTTCTTCATCCCCCATCGCAAGGTCCATCGCGGCGTGGGCGGCATTTTCTACGATCACCTGGAATGCGACAGCGACGCCGCGTTCGAGGCGAACTTTGCCCTGACGCGCGACGTGGGCGAGGCGTTCCTCGATGTCTATCCCCGGCTGGTGCGCCGCCGCATGGGCCAGGCGTTTACCGCGCAGGACGAGCAGCAGATGCTTGAATGGCGCGGCCGCTATGCCGAATTCAACCTGGTCTATGACCGGGGCACGCTGTTCGGCCTCAAGACCGGCGGCAATATCGATGCCATCCTGATGAGCCTGCCGCCGCGCGCGGTGTGGAGCTGAAGTCATGGCGATTGCCGACGTTGCCGCGCCGCTGGGGCAGGGCTTTCACGCGCTCGCGCCGGGCGACCTTGCCGCCGTGGTCACCGCGCTGGACATGCGCGAACCGCCCGCCAGCCTCAAGCGCCTGGTGCCCGAAGCCGACGTGCCACTGCAACTGGTGCGCTGGAAAGCGGCTGACCCGGCCAAGTACCGCCTGCTCTACCGTCGCGTGGGCGCCAAGTGGCTGTGGTGGTCGCGCCTGGCGCTGGACGACGCCACGCTCGCTGCGATCATCCACGATCCCCAAGTGGAGCTTTACGCCGTGGCCGACCGCGCAGGGGTGGAAGTGGGCATGCTGGAACTCGATTTCCGCAAGGGCGGCGAGGCGGAAATCGCCTTCTTCGGCCTGATCCCCGGCGCCACGGGCAAAGGCTTCGGCAAATGGCTGATGCGCCGCGCCCTGCAAAAGGCGTGGAGCCATGAAGGCGTAGGCCGCGTGTGGGTCCACACCTGCACGCTCGACGGCCCGAGCGCGCTGCCGTTCTACATGGCGCAGGGGTTTGTGCCTTACGCGCGCTTCGTGGAAGTGTTTCCCGACCCGCGCGGGTTGGGGCTGCTGGGCGAGGAGTCGCCGCAGGTGCCGGTTTTGGGGTGAGAGGGCGATTGGAGTAAGGGGGCGGCATGCTTCGACCAGGGTCGGTCGTTCTGGTGTAATTCTGAGAGCGTCAGCTTACGTTGACACCGGTCATTCCGATATCATTGAGCCCTGGCGTTTAAGCTCGCCTTCATCGCCGCTGTTCGAGGCGGCAAAACGATTCCCTGAAAGCTGCCATCTATTAACCCGCAATCGGCGATCGAGATTGACCGAAGTTGGGACCTCGGCGCCAGTCGGCTTAGGGTAGCCCCACCGACATGGCCGCCGTTTAGGTGCTAAGGAGGCGTTCCGAACAGCGGACGCCCCCCTAATAACCTCATACCACCTAAATGCCCGGCCGATTTACCACACCCTTTGCAGTTCGCTTTAGAACCGCTCGAAACCCACGATCATTCTGCAGACTTGCCTGCTCCGCGAGGTAAGAAACCATCGCCTTCTGCGGAAGCGTAACTCCTCCGGCCAGGCCCACTCGCTCGTTTACATAAGCAAGTGCAAAGAGTTTCCCCGGAGCGAACGTAATCACATTCTGACCTTTTCTTCTCAAATTCTTTATCACTATGCGTTTCGCAATCAGATATTTTTCCCGACCGCTCTTTAAGATAGCCGCGTGAACGATTTCGCGAAGTCGCAATCGGATTAGACTGGCGCTGGGGCCAATCTTCTTCCCTCGAACTATGTGGCCAACAGACGGCGGATTTATGGCAGAAACCCTTCCGTCTAGAGAAAGCCTGCGCGCTATCGCCAGAGCGACAATATATGGAAGCAAATGATTCTGCATATCCCGAAATAAATTATCGATATCACATCTGGAGTTGCACGTTTTTTCATCGAGGCTAGGACATGAAAATCGAGTGTAGTTCTTGATGGCATCAATATCTATTAACAAATTCTCCAGGCTATAGACGTTCAATCTGTAGAGATTTTTTATTTTTTCACTCCTCGCCCTTGAAAGAAGGTCGAGATCTCCATCAACGATATAGAGCCTGGGGCGGTGGTGCGGTCCAGTATCTGCTTTTGCAGTTGCCTCGACTACGGCGCGAGGCCCAAGCGGCGTCACTCGTGATACCTTTGCCCGCCCACCCAATATGCGATTTATTATTTTCTCGTAAACTCCAGTATATGTCGAATCTTCAACGAACACGTCTATATCATTGTATTGCTGATATAGACGTGCGTAAGCGAGCCGCGCGCGACTAGATAGCTCCATTAAACCAGATCTACACAATATTGAGTTTGATCTAGGATAATGGATGGGCTGTGTGTAGCCAATATTAATTGCGTGTCGGGACTCGATTCGGAGATAGCATCGACAAACATTTCCTGCCACTTTAGATGGAGCGATAGTTCCGGCTCATCAATAATGAGAACTGATGATCGATTACTGTCTTCGCCGAACATGAGGGTAGATATAAGAACGAATAGCTGTCTTTCGCCCGATGACAGAACATGTACACCCTCCGATCCAATCGGAAGGCGAATGACGACTTCACCATCTTCTCTGAATTCCAGTTTTTTTCCGGAATCAGAAAGGAAGGAATTCATGATACGAGCATAATTTTCAGTCTGAGAAAATATCGATCTCTCATGTGAGCTGAAATCGTTTACAAGCTTCTCGACGTCTTCAAGCAACGGAAGCCTCGGACCCAACTCCATCCATGTAGAAAATATGGAATCTAGCTCTTTATCCTTACCTGTGTAGAGGTCATTTAGATTTTCGCGCCCACTCAATGCAGACGCCGCCCCTATAAGCATGGAAAAAAATGGGTCCACGGTTTCGGATACCCTAGCTTCGTCAAGGCCTAGTACACGAAAAGCCTGCTTTAAGTTTTTGCGATATTTTTCATACTTTACCAAATCTCTCTTGGAGGGGATGGTCGTTTGTCGCCCCAGCGGAATCGAGAACAATGTCAGGAGCATATTCTCGCGGAGGTGACTGGCCCGCCTCTGGCGCTGCACATTTGCCCTTATCCTGGCTTGTGAAACAGCATGCTCCGCATGCCCGACGCTCTCGTCGAGGAATGCTCTTAGCGTTGCGTGCGGCGTCCTACTGGGCCTCGCCCTTCTCGGCAACGTTGTCCTGCCGAACGGCAGGTTACTTCGGTCTAGCCCAAGAAACAATGGCGTTGGGAGGCGACGTATCTCTTTGATGACATCGATGCCGGTAAAAACGTCTACCGACGTTTCGCGCATCCTAATTATGCCTCCATCTTCATCATACACGGTCTCATGACTATGGCGGAGCATATTCCGATATTCAGAGGTTGAAATTATTCCATGTGAGACCATTATGCCGTTTAATAAAAACGATATTGCCTTGCCATCGCCATCGGGTTTTGCATTTATGACAACGGGCGATCCTTCGTGTTCAAGGAAGACAGAAATAGACTGGAATTTGGCATTCATTAGCCAGTCCACGTCAGGGGTAATTAGGCCCATTATGGCTTTTAGGACGCTGGTTTTACCGGACCCATTGATGCCAATTAAAAAATTTCGTGAAGAAAACAGATCTATATCAAAATCGAGATAGCCGTTTAATCCTTTTGCTTGAAATTTCTGTATCTTCATGTCGCATCCCACCCGCAGCAGGGCATGTTCCTAAAGACTGTTTGCTGCACTGGCTAGGCTATAGAGGGGCTGCCTTGGCCTAGTGCACCGTTCGTTGACCGGGACATCAGTCGTGCTGAGCGATGGCAAGTCAAATTTTGCCGCACGATCGGACTGGGCCCTCTGCATTCGCAATCCGATTCAGGTCAGTCTCTGAGGGCGACTAGCCGGCCGGCGAGTGGTGTAGCTTAACCAAGGGCGGCTTTGACGATCAAGCCTTTGATTCCGGTCAGTCCGTGACGTCAGCAGATCTAGCCGGAGGTGCGAGGACATAATCGGTTCGATAAATGGCGGGTTTCTGCGCAACCGGACGTTCCCGATCACGACGGCGACCGGCAGGAAAGTCCCAATCGAAGCCAGTCCAAGGCTGCGCTTGCGACGCGACGCATAAGCAACCCCAGCGGGCAACGGCAGGTCGGTCCCCAACACCCCCCCAAATCACACTTATCGCCAAAATCCGCCAGCCTTTCCCCTTGCCCTAGGCCACTGCTTTCCCCCATCTAGGGCGAGTAATGCTCCGCCAATATGAACTTGTCGAACGTGTGCTGGCCTATGCTCCCCAGGCGGACGAGGCCATGCTCAACCGTGCCTATGTCTATACCGTGCAGAAACACGGCACGCAGAAGCGCGCCAGCGGGGATCCCTATTTCTCGCACCCGGTGGAAGTGGCCGGGTTGATGACCGAGCTGAAGCTCGACCAAGAAACCATCGTCACCGCGCTGCTCCACGATACGGTGGAGGATACGCTGGCCACGGTCGAGGAAATCGAGCGCCTGTTCGGCCCCGACGTGGCGCGGCTGGTCGATGGGGTGACCAAGCTTTCCAAGATCGAGACGATGACGGAAAGCGAGCGCGCGGCGGAGAACCTGCGCAAGTTCCTGCTGGCGATGAGCGAAGACTTGCGCGTGCTGCTGGTCAAGCTGGCCGACCGCCTGCACAACATGCGCACGCTGCATTTCATCAAGAGCGAGGACAAGCGCCGCCGCATCGCGCGCGAGACGATGGAGATCTATGCCCCGCTGGCCCAGCGCGTGGGCATGTACGAATATATGCGGGAAATGCAGTTGCTGGCGTTCGAGCAACTGGAACCCGAAGCCTATGCCACGATCACCGGGCGCCTTTCGGCCATACGCAGCGAGGGCGGGGGCGAGGTGGGCGACATTGCCCTGTCGATCAAGCAGGCCCTGGCAGAAGCGGGCATGCGGGTGGAAGTGGCGGGGCGCGAGAAGCACCCCTATTCGATCTGGAAGAAGATGGCCGAACGGCACGTCTCGTTCGAGCAGATCACCGATATCATGGCGTTCCGCGTGTTGGTGGACGATGTGGGCGATTGCTATCGCGCGCTCGGCATCCTGCACCAGACCTGGCAGATGATCCCCGGGCGGTTCAAGGACTATATCTCCACGCCCAAGATCAACGGCTATAAAAGCCTGCATACCTCGCTGATCTACAACAACGCCCGCCGCGTGGAAGTGCAGCTCAAGACGCGCGAGATGCACCACCGCAACGAATACGGCCTGGCCGCCCATTGGGCCTACAAGCAGGGCGGGGAGCCCGATGCCCAGGTGGGCTGGCTGCGCGACCTGGTCGAGATTCTCGATGCCAGCCACGATCCCGACGAGCTGCTGGAAAACACCAAGATGGCGATCTACCAGGATCGCATCTTTGCTTTCACGCCCAAGGGCTCGCTGTTCCAGTTGCCCAAGGGCGCCACGCCCATCGACTTTGCCTTTGCCGTGCACACCAACCTCGGGGCGCAGGCGGTGGGGGCCAAGATCAATGGCCGCCACGTGCCGCTGCGCACGCCGCTGGGCAATGGCGACGTGGTGGAAATCATCAAGAGCCGCAATTCCGAGCCGCAGCTTTCCTGGCTGGGCTTTGCCGTCACGGGCAAGGCGCGCGCCGCCATCCGCCGCGCGGTGCGGCAGAAGGAACGTGCCGAAGTGGCCCTGATCGGCCGCAAGCTCTATGAGGAAATCACCGAGCGGCTGCCCACGCAAGTGGGCAAGAAAGCCCTGGCCGATGCGATCAAGCGGCTGAAAATGAACGGTGAGGAAGACCTGATGGTGGCCATCGGCACCGCCAAGCTGGACGATCGCCAGGTGATGGAAGCCTTGGTTCCCGGCAGCACCGCGAACTTGCCCAACCCGGAAGACTGGCCGCGCCAGCAGCGCGCCATTGCCGTGCGCGGATTGACGCCGGGCATGGCGTTCAAGCTCGCCGAATGCTGCCACCCGGTGCCGGGCGACCGCATCGTCGGCCTGCGCCGGCCGGGCAAGGGCGTGGAAGTCCACTCGATCGATTGCGAGCGCCTGGCCGATGGCGTCGATGCCGACTGGATCGACCTGTCATGGGACAAGCGCACCGACGGCGCCGTGGGCCGCCTGCGGGCAGAGCTCTACAACCGCCCGGGCACGCTGGCGGAAATGGCCGGGATCTTTGCCAAGAACCACGCCAACGTGGTCAACCTGGAAATGACCCAGCGCGAAAACCCGTTTCACACTTATCTGGTCGATCTGGAAGTGCGCGACCTGGCCCATCTGACGCGGATCGTCAGCGCCTTGCGCGCCAGCGATGCGGTAGCGCAGGCAGACCGCATCTAGCCGATCCAGCCGTCCTGCCGGCGCGCGCCCTGGTCAGCGATAGCGCTCGATCGCGGTCAGCGGCTGAAACGCTGCTGCGCCGTGCCCGGCATAGACTTCCTGGCGCAGCCAGAGGCTTTCCGCCTCGGCTTCGTCGGCGGCAATGTCGCGCGTCCAGAACCGCAGGGTTGCGTTCCAGCGATAGGCGCGCGCCTTGAGGCGGTCCTTGGCTTCGAACGGCGCATCCACGGCGTTGACGCGAAAGCTGTCGCGCGCCGACGCGGCGAGCAGGTGCGAGAGGATCGTGCTGTCGTCGTCCAGCCGATGCGCGAGCAGGGTGAGCAGCGCGAGAATGTCGTTTTCGGCGCGGTGCCCCTCGTAGAACCAACCGCATTGCGCGACGAGATGGGCCAGCGCCCGCCCGTCGAACCCCAGCGCCAGCCAATCCAGTTCGGCCATGGAGCAGGCCCAGGCCTTGCCGGCGGCGGCGGGCAGGCGCTTGTCGACGAAGGGACGGTCGAACCGCGCGTTGTGGGCGATCACCAGGTCGGCCGAGGCGAGCAGTTCGAGCGCCATGGCTTCGTCGATCGCCTGGTCCCTGAGCACGGCATCGGTGAGGCCAGTCAGCGCGGTGATCCGGGGATCGAGCGGAAACCCAGGGTCTTCGCGCCAGACGCGCGGCTGGCCCACTTCCACGATATGCCCCGCCGCATCATAACGAAAACGCTGGATCGCCAGTTCGATGATCTTGTCGCTCTGCGCGTCGAGCCCGGTGGTCTCCACGTCGAGCACGACCCCGATCCTGAGCGGCGCGCCTGGATCGGCCTGGTGGAACCGGCGCACGGGGCGCAGGCGCCGCAGCACGCGATAGTCGGCGCTTTCCGCCAGGAAACGCGCGGCACGGGCAAATTCGTCGGGGGCAACGGCGGACATGATCGCGCCCTACCGCCAAAATGGACGGAATTGAACCCGGTCCGCAGGCGGCCTCAGGGTTTGCGCATGGCATGGCGGACGAAAACCGCCCGAACGATGGAATCGAGATCCTCGGTGCTGATATCGGGCCGGTCTTCCAATTCATCGAGGACTGCGGCCAGGTCGGCAGGATCATAGTCGATCGCCATCGGCACGCCATGTTCGGGCAGAGTTTCGTTGTGATGCGGATAGCGGCTGCCGGTGCAGTTGTTGAACAGCCACCCCGCCGCCAGCAGCGCCAGCGTATTGCTCGCCGCGGGCGACAGCAGGAATGTCCAGGGCCAGGGCGCGCCATGCGTCCCCATCGCCGCGACCAGCGCCATCGCCCCGCCCGGCGGATGCAGGCATCGCAATGCATGCATGGCCAGAATGGCCAGGCCCACCGCGAGTGGCAAGACCAGCCACGGCCCCAGCCCGACCCTGGCCAGCAGCATCCCGATCAGGGCCGAGACGAGATTGCCGCCCAAGACGGCGCGCGGCTGGGCAAGCGGGCTGGCCGGAACCGCAAACACCAGCACCGCCGATGCGCCGATCGGCGCGACCAGCGCCGCCGACGCTCCAAACGCCCCCATTGCCCAGGTCCCGAGCGCCAGGCTTGTGCCCATGCCCAACCACGCACCAATCGACGAGCGAAGCGGATGTTGGCCGCGCGCCAGCCACGAGCGGCCAGCGCGGGAAGGGGAGAACGCCGCCATCCAGTTCATGCCTCGCTGCCTGGCCATCGCCCCCCGGTCCCATCCTTGGGCGGCAATTTGGATCAAGGCCATGCCGCGCGCTACCGGCCGATAGCGACCCGCGCCGAATTTACCAACCGCGTGAGAGGTTTGGCCCTGGAAAACACGTACGATGATGCCGGTGCATAGCCATGGGGCGAAGCGACGCGCCTTGTCGAACGACCTGGCTTTCGCACGCAAACCTTCGAAAAGGCGCGCATATTCGAAATCATAGCGGGCCTTTGGCGCATCACCTGCCTGCCAACGGTTCGCGTTCCACCCTGACGCGCTGGCGGATCAGCTTCATCGCGCGGCAACCCAGGGCGAACGTGCGCCGATCGGGCCCAGCTTTTCCAGCAAGTGCATGCCCTGCAACTTGCCATCGTAATAACGATGCATCTGCGCCACGGTGATCGAGGCGGGGGTGGGCAGAAGCTCGGGCTGCGTCTCGTATCGGCCGGTGCGGTGCTGCGCTGCCAGCAGATCGAGATAAGGCTGGCCCAACGAGGTCGGCACGAACGCCGAGATGGTGGGGTGGGTAATGAGGTAAGGCTGCACCAGCCCCGACATGGTGCCGATGCTGACGACGATCCCCTGCTGCACATCGACGATGTCGGTGCGTGCATCCGGGTCGGTCGGGCGGATCGGCGGCGCGCCGCAAGGAATCGGCACCGAACCGTCGGGATTGGCCGGAAGCTGCGGAGCGTCTCCGCCAATGACCTTGAGCACTTCGGCGTCTTCGGCAACGGGGCCCCCGTTCTCCATCATGCGGCAGCTTTCCGCCGGGGGCGGACCTTCGATCGCGGTGTCGAAAATGGAACGTCCGGCCCGCAGCAATGTCGCGCGGTCGGGCAGCCGGTTGGGGGTGACATTCTGCGTCCACGCAGCGGGCAGATGCGCAAGCCCGTTGGGGTTGAACATGAAGCCGCCATCGCTGCGCGATCGGTCGACATAGAACTCGATCTCGGTGATCTTGCGATCCGCGAGCCTGATGCGGCCGAACAGCAGGGCCTGGTGCGTGCCCTCGGCGATGTTCGCCAGGAGGAACAGGTTCTGGGTTTCCGGGTCGATGACATAGAATTTGTCACTGGCGCGCGTGGCGGTGCGCCAGATCGTCATCATCGCCAACGCGGCCGGAACGCCGTTTTCGGTGGCGCGATAATGGCGCGCCAACGGCACCGCGCCGGGATCGTGCGCGACGATGGAGGCGAGCACCTGGTCCGCCGTCTGGGCCAGGCAAGCGCGGCTGCAGGCAGTGCCGGCCGGTTCGGCGTGAACCGCCGGTGCAGCGGCAAGCATGGCAGAGCAGAGCAAGTGTCGAAGCGAGAGGCGCATCGTCGGTAGTCTCCAGTAGGAAGGCAACAAATTCATGCCGCTTTGTGCTTGCGCACGCGTGCAAGGGCGGCAATTTGACCGTCATGACCGACGATCAACGGCGAATCCGAACCAAGGCGGCAACCTCTTTCGATGTCGCGCGGCTTGCCGGCGTTTCGCGCTCGGCGGTCTCCCGCACCTTTACCCAGGGGGCCAGCGTTGCCCCGGAAACACGGGCGCGGGTGATGGAAGCGGCCAAGGCCCTGCGATATCGGCCCAACCTGGCGGCGCGATCGCTGATCACGCGGCGCTCGATGATCGTGGCCATCGCCGTCAGCCATCTCGACAACCAGTTCTACCCGGCGATCGTGCAGCGCATTTCCGAGCAATTGGCGCCGCTTGGCTATCGCCTGCTGCTTTACGTCACCCATGGCGAGGAAAGCCACGAGCCGCTGCTGGGGGAACTGCGCCATTTCGGGGTCGATGCCCTGATCCTGGCATCGCGAGGCTTTGCGCCGGAACTGCTGGCCGAATGCGACCTCGCTGGGTTGCCGGTGGTCATGCTCAACAATGCCAGCCCGGCTTCGCACGGCGTCATGGTGGTGGGCGACAATTATCGCGGCGGGGCCGCCCTGGCGCGCTTCCTGATCGCCGGAGAACACCGCCGTTTCGCCTACCTTGCCGGTGATCGCGGGGTTTCCAGTTCCGAAGAACGGCTGGCAGGATATGCCGCCGCGCTGGCCGAAGGCGGCAGGGACGCGCCGCTGGTGGTCGACGCCGGCTTCGAATTCGAGCGCGCCTTTGCGGCTGCCGGCGATGTGCTGCGCGGTCCCGCGCGGCCCGATGCGCTGTTCTGCGCCAACGACAACATGGCCTTTGCCGCGCTGCAGGTGGCCCGGCAAAATGGCCTGGCCCCGGGGCGGGACATTTCCATCGTCGGGTTCGACAATGTCGCGATCAGCGGTTGGCCCGACCTGGCGCTGACCACCTATTCCCAACCGGTCGACGCCCTGGGCGCCAAAGTTGTCGAAGTGCTCGTGGCGCTGATGGCAGGCAAGGCGGATGATACGACCGAGCATCGCGTGCCCGGCCGCCTTGTCGTGCGCGACACCGCACGCCAGCCGGCCCACGGCATCTTCACCTACGCCGATGGCGAACGCGGCTGGCATCCTGGCGCGCCCTAGAACCGCACGGTGGCGGCCACGCCATAGGTGCGCGGCGGGGCGATCAACAGCACGCTGTCGATGGGATTGCTCGCGCCCAGGGTGCGCACCGCCCGGCTCTCGATATTGCGCACAAACGCGCGCACATCCCAGGCCTTGGTGCCCGCGTCATAGCGTAGGAATGCATCGCTGCGGGTGAAGCTGCCCTGATAGGAATCGGTCGATCGCTCGACGGTCGTCCAATAGCCGCTGCTGATATGCGTGTTGGCATGGAACGTCACCGTGCCGCCATTGCCGAGATGGAAGTCGTGATCATAGGCAACGTCGAACGCGGCTGTCGGCGAGTTCGGCATTTCCTCGGCCGTATGATCCACGCTGCCAGCTAGCAACGAGGTATAGCGGAATGCCCCGAAACGGGTGTGCAGGTACGTGGCATTGACCATCAACCTATCGTCGGCAGACAAGCGCAGGCTGGCCTCTGCTTCGGCACCATAAATCTTGGCCGTGGCAGCGTTGGCCGTTACCAGCGCAAAGGAACCGTCGACGAGATCGGGATATTGCGCCTGATAGTCGCGATAGCTGTAGTGGAAGGCTGCAAGGTTCAGCGTAAGCAGATTGCCGAAGAAGCGGTTCTTGCTGCCGATTTCGACCGAAGTGATCTTTTCGGGATTGTAAGAGGCGGCCGGGAACTGCTGCGCAAAACCGCCAGCCTTGAACCCGCTGGCAACTTGCGCATAGAGCAGCGAGGCCGCCGCGAGATCGGCCTCCACGCCCGCTTTATAGGTCAGCGAATTCCACGCCCGGCTGGCAACGGCGTCAGACGCCCCGCTGCCATCGGTATAGACAAAACGCGCGTCCTTGCTGTCGCGCGTATAGCGCAGGCCGCCGGTCAGGCGCAGGGTTCGTGTCAGCGGCACGGTTACATTTGCAAAGGCGGCATAGGACTTTGCCGTGGCCGTGCGCAGTTCCGGGTTGGAAGCGGCCGCCGCCGTGGCGTCGATCGGGCTATCGACCACCTGGCGCAATTCCTGGTCGTGGTAATAGAACAGGCCGGTGACCCACTTGATGGCAGAGCCATCGGGTGAACTCGCGCGCAACTCGACGGAATTCTGGCGCCCCTCGCGATGCACCGACACTGCTGTAGGCGAAAGCAGGACGTTTGCCTCGTTTTTGCTGAAATCGTTGTGCGAGGCGAGCAGCGCGAGATTGGCGATCGAGGTGGTGTAATCGATCTGCGCGCGAGCGTTCCAGGAATCGATATCGAGCAAGCCCTTCGGCTTGTCGCTATACCACGCATCGCCATGCGAAGAGAGCGGCGCCTCGACGCTGCCGACATCGTGGCCGCCTGAATGCAGGTAATCGCCGGCGATCAGGATGCGCAGCGAATCCGTCGGCTTGGTCAACAGCTTGAGCCGACCGGCCGTCATCCTGGCGTCGTTGTTGCCGTTGGATAGATAGCCGCTGTGATTTTCCGTGGCGATGGCCGCGCGCACGGCCGTGTCTTCGCCGATCGGGGCGTTGATGGCGCCTTCGGCATGAACGGCATCGTAGTTGCCGACCTGGGCCGTGGCATAGCCCTCGAAGCGCCCGAGCACCGGATCGTTGGTGACGATGTTGACCGCACCCGCCGTGGCGTTGCGGCCATAGAGCGTTCCTTGCGGCCCGCGCAGCACCTCGACGCGATTGACGTCAAACATCAGGCTTGTCGGCACCTCGGTCTGCTGCTGATAGACGCCATCGACGTTGAGATTGACCGCCGGGTCGCCCAGTTGCGCGTCGGCGTTCGACCCAACGCCACGAATGTAGATCTGGGCGCCGTTGGCATTGCCTTGCACTTGCACCGAAGGCACGGTCGCGATGGCATCGGCCACGCTGTTGCGCGCCTGGTTGAGCAAATCGCCGCCGCTGAACGCGGTGATGGCAACGGCTGCCTTTTGCACGGACTCGCTATGGCGTTGCGCGGTAACGATGATGTCCCCCGCGGCCGAAGCGCCTCCGCTCCCGGCAGACACTTGGGCGTCCTGCGCCCATACGCCGGGGGCGTAAAGCAATGCCGCTCCGGCGAGCAAATGGAAACCAAGGCGCATCGATCCAATCCTCTCTCTGCGTGGTCAAAGGCCACGCTTGCGCCTGTCTTTGCACAGGTGTGCAAAATCCGTTTATCGATTATTTGGGAGCGTATTCATCCATTGCGGCGATAACCGGAAAACCGCATGGCCGATCGGCACCGGCACGATCGGTTCGCGTGGACGGCCCCATGGAAGGCGGTAACCCCACCATCGGCTTTTGCACGCGAGACGCTGCACGCCACGGCGTCCCAGGCCACTATCTGCTTTCCGAGCAGGATCGGGCGCTGTCGCCCATGCTCCAGCGCTGGATGGCGGACCGCATGCGCGCCACCGTGCGCAGCGTGCCTTCCACATGTCCCCATCGCCCAGATAGTCTGGATTTATCGCGCCTAGGCGGCGCTGCGCGATCGACGATCAAGATCGATTTCTCGTTCCCGTCGGATTTGAACTTCATCCGCGAGAGCGCGGAGCCCTGGGTCGACCCGTAGAGATCGAGCTGGTGTGTGCCCACCAGTTTGCAGGCCTTTGGCACGGGCCTGGCGGAGCGGAAGGTCCCCGCCGGCAGAGTCCCTCGCGCGCTATGCGATCGAGCGCACCGCTTGATGCCCCGCGCCCGGTTCGGGCGCGGGGCGGTCCGCTCAGTCGGCAGGGTTCCAGATGGTCGCGAAGGCGTCCTCGTCGTCCTGCCCGGTGGCGGCCGAGGTTGGCGTAGAGTCGGCGCGGGCCGAATTCGGAGGCGGCGAGCGACAGCGATACATAGTCGCGGCCAGACATCTCGCCGCGCCGGATCCATCCGGCCCCGACCTCGACACCGGCCGCGTGTGATTTTCATCGCTTGCGGCCGGGTTGCAGCGACAAAACGGACGGGGCACGTTTTCAGGGCTGCGCCACGGTTATTGCGTTCCCGAATGGCTAGGCGGCGTGGACAAATTCCACAGCGCCACGGCTGGAGGCAAAAACCGCCAGTTCAAGGAGGCGAGGTGAAGCAATAGTGGGCCTAATGCTAGCCGAGCCGACGTGGAAATGGCGGTTTTTGGTCCAGCCCCGCAGGGGTTGCCCTGTAAAAGGCCCTGGCAGCGTTGCTCTGCCTTGAAAGAGGCCCACTCTTCCTGCGGCTTCGCGCCTCGCCAGGGCCTTTTACAGGGCAACCGTGGCGTTGTGGAATTTGTCCGCGCCGCCTAGCGCGATCAGCAATTTCTGACCACTTGGAGATCTTCCAGGTTCGGCGTGTGAACATCTCCTCCCGACGAAGGCCGCCCTTTGCACAAGAACCAAATACTTTCGCTGACACTAAAGCCGATCTAATGTCGGGCCGCTGATGTAATCCCAGTTTCACATTGCGGATGCGTGAAGCAAAGAGGAGGCGTGCCATGGACTATTCCATCGATTATGTTCGGAAGCATCTGCCACCCGAGGACCCGCCGCTCGAGCGAGTGCCGCGCGATGTTGTAAACGAGATCGCGCGCTGGCGTGATGTGATCAAGGATGGCGATGTCGAACTGACCGCGAGGGCGACTCGTTGGACCTATGCGGTGTTCGCCGAGCTTGACCTTGGTCGCTTCCTGTTCGAGCGGGACTTTCCGCTCTTCTGGCCGTCCGTTGCGTTGCCCTCGAGTCCTTTCGAAGCTGTGTCGTTCGGGCTGTTCGACGAGAAGAGCGAGGCAGCGGGCCTCGGCATAATCATCGATGTGCCGGGAATGCGGGACCGCAGGTTTGAAATCGTCGATTACCTTCTGTTCCCGCGCCTCAACAACCAGAAGTTCCCGCTCGCTATCCGTTACTCCGAACTCGACCTACACGTTGCGCACCCGCAGGGCGCGACCAGTGCTTGCTGGGCCAAATGCAATCGGAACAGCTCTGTCTGGGGCGTGCTGACGGCGGGGCACGCGGTCTCGACCCGACCCGGTGGATCGGTGCCCATGGTGACGGGGGGATCCGCGAGCGTGGCCAGGACCTACTATCAACCGGTCGATGCGGCGTTCGTGAAGACTGCCGCGCCGACCGGGGCTACATATCAACTCGGCGTTTTGTCCTTCCCGGCGATGACCATGACGGTGACAGTGCATTGCCAGGGCGGCAGCACGACGCGCACGATCGTCGATGTGACCACCAATTGCGGCGTCACCCACACGCGCAAGATTGGGATTCGCTTCTGCATCGACCGTCCAGCGAGCCCGGGAGATTCCGGCGCGTTGGTGACCGTCGCCAACGGCGATGCGGTCGGCATCTACACTGGCGACATGAAGGTGCCGGGACCACCACCTGGCGTGCGCGGCCACGCCCAGAATTTCGAGCAAGCAGTTTACGCGCTCGACGTCACCCCTTACCTTTGAGGAGCAGGCCGATGGCCGATGAATCGCGAGAAGACTGGGAACTCTCGATCTTTGTTCCGGAGGACACGACTGCAATCGAAGTCACGCCTGATGACGCGGTTGGCGAACATTCGCTGCGAGATTTGCTCTCTGGCGCCAAGCGGGTCACGCGGGTCGGCGCGGTCGAGATCCAGGCGCAATGGGTGCGGACCGTCGATGCGTTGATGAAGTTGAGCTCGACTATCGCCAATCGCTCGAAGGAATGGACGATCGACGAGATCGAGGTCGGATTGACGCTGAGCGCCAAGGGCGAGTTGCTGTTCATCGCCGAGGCTGGAGCCGAGGCCAGCATCAAGTTCACGCTAAAGCGCCGATTGGATGCAGGTGCAGCGGCAAACCCGCCGGCGGCCTTGCCGTAGGGCAACTGATCGCGGCGTTCGGGAACATTCCTTCGTGAGGTAGCCCGAACCGGCCATCGTAATTGTCGCCGCGCAGCCTGGCGCATTTCGTAAGGCACTGACACCCGCCTCGCTGGGCAGAGCACCATGTGAATGCAGAAGGTCGCCGCATGAACGGCGGCTTCTCTGAAACCGGCCATTCGCTGTTGGCCTCCTGAATGACGGGAATGTCCAACGACGCGGCGTTCGCCGCAGGAAATCCGACCAAAGCCGGTCATGCGAGCGATTTCCTCTGAACGTCTCCTTCGAACATGAGCTGCCGTTTGAATGCACCGCCCAGCAGGACCGGGCGGTGCGTTCGATCACGCTTGGGCGGCCAAAGTGCGGGCTACGTCAGCGGCGCTTATGCCCTCTAGCGCGAGCCCGTAGCCGGTCCCTTCATCGATCAGCCGCCGGAGCGTCTGGGTCAGCGCGATGCGGGTGTAGCGGCCGGTGAGCGGCGGCAGCGCGGCGATGCCGTCGGCGATCTCATGGGCGCGGGCGAGCAGGCGATCGGCAGGCACGATCTCGTTCACGACGCCGTAGTCCTTCGCGGTTTCGGCATCGAGCACCTGCCGGGTCAGCAGGAAGTAGCGGCCGCGCACCGATCCGATCACGTGTGGCCACAGGACGTGTACGCCGTCGCCCGGCACGATGCCGAACTCGAAATGCGGCTTGTCCTGGAACACGGTCTGGGGCGTGGCGAGGATGATATCGGTAAGCAGCGCATATTCGCTGTGGAGGAGCACCGGCCCATTCAGCGCGGTGATCATTGGCACCTCGATGTTGAGGATGTTCGACAGCACCTTGCGGCCCTCGCGCAGTATCTTGTCGTAGCCTTGGGGCGTAAAGAAGTCGAAACCGTCGGCGTCGATCGTGTCCATGAAGGCATCCCCCGAGCCCGTCAGGATCACCGCGCGGTTCTCGCGGTCCTCACCGATCTGGTGGAACAGTTCGACGAACTGCTCATGCGTGTGACCGTTAAACACGAGCTTGCCGCCGTCGGTGTGCAGCGCCACTTCGAGCACGCCATTGTCCTTGCGGGTGAGGTGGGCGTTGGGGAATGCGTCGCGATAGGTCTCGAACTTTGCCATGCTGATCCTCTTGGGTAGACCGCCCGGAAGCGGCGGCGTGAGCATCAGCTAGGCGGTTCAAGGCAGCGACGGACGATGGTGCAGGGCGATAAGGCTTATGCCTTGCCGGAATAGCTGCCCGTTATTGCCGCTTCCACAAAGCTCGCGAACTGGCGTGCCTTGGCACTCGCCATCCTCCCGGCCGGGAACACGGCCCAAAGATCGATCGGCGGAAGCGCCCAGTCGGTGAGCACCCGTTTGACCGCGCCGCTCGCCAGTTCGGGCACGAACATCCAGTCCGAACCGATCGTCAGGCCGATGTCGGCCAAGACCGCAGCGCGCAATCCCTCCGCCGCGCTTACCCGCACACGGCCGCGCACCGTAACCGATGCAACCGTCCCCTCCCGTGTGAACGACCACGTGTTCGACAGCTGACTGTAGATGATCGTCTCGTGCTCGGCGAGATCGGCGGGGGTGCGCGGTTCTCCGGCGCGCGCGAGGTAGCTGGGTGTGGCGAACACGGAGCGACCGCCCGTCGCCAGCCTGCGGGCGACTGCGGCGGAATCCGGCAGCGACCCCATACGAAGCGAGATGTCGATGCCCTCCGCGACCAGATCGATGACGCGATCGTCCAGGATCACGTCGATCTCCAGTTCGGGATGGTGTTCGAGGAAGTGTGGCAGCAGCGGTATGATGTGAAGCCGCGCAAAGGTGGTCGCCGCTGAAACGCGCAGGCACCCTGACAATCCGGCGCCGGCACCGCGCGCGGCAAGCTCGGCTTCGTCCGCCTCCTGAAGGGCGGCCTTGGCACGCTCGTAGAAGCGTTGGCCGGCCTCGGTCGGCGTCAATCCGTGAGTGGAGCGGATCAACAGGCTGACCTGAAGCCTGCCTTCGAGCTGCGCGATCGTCTTGGAGACGGCGGGCTGGCCGACATTGAGCTGGCGTGCGGCAGCCGAGAATGACCCGGTTTCCACCACTCGGACAAGAGTCAACATTGCCTGATACCGGTCCATGCCATTCCTCCTTGGAATGAGCGTTATCGCTCAGGCCCTGCTGCCGTGTCGAGCGGAATAGAGGCATTTGTCTTTCACGCCTTCGGATGGGCCGAAGCGATGGGAGCGCCAGAACATGATGACGTGGTTGATGCGGGCTGCTGCGGGGTCGTCCGTGCTCGACAGCCTCCTCGTCTTTCAGATCACCGGCAGCCCGGTTCCGGCGCTCCTCGTGCTGGCGGCACCGATCCTGCACTCCCGTCTGCCTCTCAAGGAAAATGATCATGTTTGACGTCTACGCCTTCGCCACGCCCAACAGCATCAAGGTACCGATCGCGCTTGAAGAGCTGGGCCTCGATTATGCCCTCCACACCGTCAACGTACGCAAGGGCGAACAGAAGGCTTCCGACTTCCTGACGCTCAACCCGAACGCCAAGGTGCCGGTGCTGGTCGACCCCGACGCGGAGAACGGACGGTTCGTCCTGACCGAGTCCGCCGCCATCCTCGTCTATCTCGCCGAGAAGACCGGTCGCCTGCTGCCCACTTCGGGGGCGGGTCGGGCGCGTGTATTCGAGCAGCTTTTCTTCCACGCCTAGGCTCTCAGTCCGGCCTTCGGTCAGTCCGGCTTCTTCCAGCGCTTTGCCACCGAGCCGCAGCCGATCGCCATCGAGCGCTTTTCCAGCGAAGCCAGGCGCACGGTCGCCGTTGTCGATGGCCTGCTGGCCAAGCACCGCTTCGTTGCCGGGGACGCATTCACGATCGCAGACATCGCCCATTTCGGCTGGCTGTGGCGCCGCGAATTCGCCGGCGTCGGGCTCGACGACACGCCCAATGTCGCCCGCTGGTACACCGAAATCGAGGCTCGCCCCGCGGTTCTGCGCGCCATCGCCCGCGTGAATGCACTGATCCCTGCCGCTTGAGCGCCCATCTAGGAGTAATCGTCATGTCCAAGTTGTTCACGCCGGTTGCGGCCGGTGCCCTCTCCCTCGACCACCGCGTCGTCATGGCTCCGCTTACGCGGATGCGGTCCGATCCGGGTGATCGGCCGAACGCGCTGATGCGCGACTATTACGCGCAGCGGGCCTCGCGCGGTGGCCTCATCATCTCGGAAGCGACCCCGATTTCGCGTCAGGGCTATGGTTATGCCGGCGCGCCTGGCATCTATGATGACGCGCAGATCGCGGGTTGGCGGGCGATCACCGATGCCGTGCATGAGCGGGGCGGGCAGATCGTCATGCAGCTCTGGCATCTCGGCCGCCAGTCGCATCCAGACATCCAGCCTGATGGCGAGGCTCCGGTCGCGCCATCGGCTATCGCGGCAGAGGGCTATGGCTATGCCGCACATGGGCCGGTGCCTTTTACGATGCCACGTGCCCTGGAGCGCGCCGAGATTCCCGGCATCATCGCTGAATTCGGTGCAGGCGCCGCGCGTGCCAGGGCCGCCGGATTCGACGGCGTCGAGATCCACGGTGCCAACGGCTATCTGCCCGACCAGTTTCTGCAGGACGGCACCAACAAGCGCACCGACGATTATGGCGGGCCGATCGAGAACCGGGCACGCTTTCTGCTCGAGGTCACCCAGGCCGCGATCGCCGCTTTCGGCGCCGATCGGGTCGGCGTGCGCCTGAGCCCGAGCGGCACTTATGGTTCGATGTCGGACAGCGACCCGCAAGCGACCTTCGGTTACGTGGCAGGCAAGCTCGACGAGCTGGGTATCGCCTATCTTCATGTGGTCGAACCCCGTATCAAGGGAACCGAGCTGATCGCGGCGAGCGAGCCGATCGCGGTGCGTCACCTCCGCCAGCTCTTTCGCGGCACGATCATTGCCGCTGGCGGGTTCGACCGCGTGGGCGCCGAAGCCGTCCTCGACAGTGGCGACGCCGATGCGGTGGCATTCGGTCGGGCCTTCATCGCCAACCCGGATCTGCCCGAACGGCTCCGCCTCGACCGGCCGCTCACGCCTTATGACCGGGCGACCTTCTACGGCGGCGATGCGCGCGGTTACACCGATTACCCGTTTTACGCCCACGCCGCCTGAACGCCATTTCGCGGCGGAATGGGGCGATAGTCCGCTTGCGCGACGGCCAGTCCGGGCGGGACCAGCCCACCTTTCCCCGCTACCCGATACACGGAGACCTGACATGACCCTTCAAGCCAAACTCGACGCCTTCAAGACCGATTTTGAAGCGGGCAATCCGCCCTACAATGTTCCGCCGGCCGTTATCGAAACGATGCACCGCGCAACCGCTGAATTGATCGCTAGTGGCGCCACTACCCGCGTGCTCAAGGCCGGCGACAAGGCGCCATCGTTCACGCTGAGCGACCCGGACGGCAATTCCGTCTCGTCAGAGGACCTCCTCGCCAAAGGGCCGCTTGTGGTAAGCTTCTACCGCGGGGTTTGGTGCCCTTATTGCAACATGGAGCTACAGGCGCTCCAGGCGGCGCTTCCCGAGTTCGAGAAACTTGGCGCCAGCCTGGTCGCGATCTCGCCCCAGACTGCGGTGAACAGTCGCAAATCGGTCCGCCAGAACCAACTCGGCTTTCCGATCCTGTCCGACGCGCACAACGACGTCGCGGCCGTCTTCGGCCTGCGCTTCGAACTGCCCGACTATCTGGTCGAACTCTATAAGGGCCTGAAGAACGACTTGCCGGCGTTCAACGGTGACCCGAGCTGGACGCTGCCGATGCCCGGTCGCTTCGTCATCGCCCGGGATGGCGTGATCCTCTACGCCGAGGTGAACCCGGACTATACCCGCCGCCCCGAGCCCGAGGACATGCTCCCGGCGCTGCGTCGCGCCGCGACCGTCTCTGCCTGAACATCGACCCTGGCTGCTGTTTGCGGCCGGGGCCTTTCCTGACGAGGTGCCTGATGTCTCGAACCTTCCTCATCACCGGCGCCAGCAAAGGCATCGGCCTGGCGCTCGCGCATTGGCTGACACGCGACGGGCATCAGGTCGTCGGTCTTGCACGCCATACTGTGCCAGACTTTCCTGGCGTGCTTCTGCCTGTCGACCTCGCCGACGCACAGGCGACCGATGACGCGCTGATGGATCTTACGGCCCGCTTTCGCTTCGACGGCGTGATCAACAATGTCGGCCTCGTCCGGCCGCAACGGCTCGGCGCGGTGGAACTGCCCGCGCTGGACGAGGTCATGCGTGTCAATCTTCATCCGGCGCTTCAAACCGTTCAGGCGCTACTTCCGGGCATGGCCGAGCGACGCTGGGGGCGGATCATCAACATTTCCAGCCTCACCGTCCTCGGCTCGGTCGAGCGCACTGCCTATGCCGCGGCGAAGGCTGCGCTGGTCAGCTTCAGCCGATCCTGGGCGCTGGAACTGGCGACCACCGGTATCACCGTCAATGCGGTGTCGCCCGGTCCGACCGAGACTGAACTCTTTCGCGCCAACAACCCGCCCGGCAGCGATGGCGAGCGCCGCTACTTGTCCGGCGTGCCGATGGGCCGCTTCGGCCAGCCCGACGAGATTGCCGCCGCGATCGCCTTCCTCTTGTCCGAGAGGGCGGGCTTCATCACCGGCCAAACCCTGCACGTCGATGGCGGAGCCTCGATCGGCAAAGCTGCCTTCTGACGGCGACACCCAATATGGAGATCGAAAATATGACCGATCAAACTGTCCTCGTCGTTGGCGCTTCCCGCGGGCTGGGCTTTGCTCTCGCTGCCGAATGGCTCGACCGCGGCTGGCACGTCATTGCAACGGCACGCGGCAGGTCGGACGGACTGGCCGCACTCGCGGAGCGCCATGACGACAGGTTCGAGATTGAGACAGTCGACATCAATGACGCTGACGGCGTGCGGGCCTTGCGCAATCGGTTGGACGGCCGTCGTCTGGACGTCCTCTTCATCAACGCGGGCATTGCTCGCGCGATCGAGGAGAGCCCCGCAACTGCAAGTGAGCGCGATTTCCTCGACATGATGCTGACCAACGCCTTCTCGCCGGTACGCGCGGCCGAGATGCTACGCGACGTGGTATCCGAAGGAGGGACGATTGCGATCATGACATCCGAACTCGGCAGCATTGCGAACGCCAACGGGGGCTGGCAACTCTACTCGTCCAGCAAAGCCGCGCTCAACATGCTCATGAAGGGCTATGCTGCGAAAAACGCCGCCGACGGGCACACGCTGCTGCTCGTCGCGCCGGGCTGGGTTCGGACTGAAATGGGCGGCAGCGAAGCGACCCTTTCGATCGAGGAGAGCATCCCTCTTGTCGTTGATATGATCGCAGCAAGTCGCGGCAAGCCGGGTTTGCGCTATGTTGACCGCTTCGATGAAGAACTGCCTTGGTGAGCGTTATATAGCTCGCCGCTCGGAAAAGCAGCGCGGAGGCGCAACCGCGCTGCGGGCGCACATACCGGTTGAGTAAACGCTGGTCGTTGGGTCCCGACGGGACATGCCGTTCGATAGATCACTCGGAAACGGCAAAGCGCGTCCCAAGCGCGCGTGTCCGGCTCTCTATCGGAAACGGGCGCCGAAGAGTTCCGATCTCGGTGTTTTCGGCGTGGGCAAACAGGGGCTTGGCGGAGCGGGAGGGATTCGAACCCTCGATACGCTTTTGACGTATACTCACTTTCCAGGCGAGCGCCTTCGACCACTCGGCCACCGCTCCGCGTGCACTGGAAGGCGCGCACTAGCGGGCTGTGTGGGGTTGCGCAAGGGCGGTTTGGCGATCACAACAGCAAAATGTGGATACGCCCCGTTGCCGCGCTTGCGCTGGTTGTTGCCGCCCCCGGTTTTGCACAGGGACAGGCTGCTGCGCCTGTTGCCGCGCCCAGTTCGGCGCCCAGCCCCGCGCAGATCGTCGCGGCGGCGCCGGCTGCGGATTGGGTGGCGATCGCGGCCGATCAACTGCTGGTGATGGATCTGGCACCGGGCCGGGATCGCGCCGCGCGGCGGGTGGTCATCCAGCTTTTGCCCGCGCCCTGGTCGCAAGGCTGGGTGGGCAATATCCGCAAGCTGGCCGCCGCGCATTGGTGGGATGGCACGGCAATCAACCGCGTGCAGGACGGCTATGTGGTGCAATGGGGTGATCCCTTTGCCGAGGACAAGGCACGCGCGCGGGCTTTGCCGGCTGGGCTGCAAAGCGTGCCACAGAGTGCCTACACCTTGGCGGCCGGTGCTGCGCCGAGGTTGGAGGGGCCGCGCCTGACCGATGGCATCTATGCAGCGTCGGGCCGGTTCTACCAGGGCTGGCCGATCGCGGCGGGGTCGGGCGCATCGCCGGAAACTTGGCCGGTGCACTGCTATGGCACGGTCGGCGTAGGGCGCGACATGCCGCCCGACAGCGGCACGGGGGCTGAACTCTATGCGGTGATCGGCGACGCGCCGCGCCAGCTCGATCGCAATATCGCGGTGGTGGGGCGGGTGATTTCCGGCATGGAGTGGCTGTCCAGCCTGCCGCGTGGCAAAGGGGAGATGGGCTTCTATCGCCAGGGAAAAGAGCGCACGCCGATCGTGCGCGTGCGCCTGGGCAGCGAGGTGCCGGGCCTGCCGATGTGGCAATACCTGTCCACCAGCAGCGACAGCTTTGCCCGCTATGTCGATGCCCGCGCCAACCGGCGCGATCCGTTCTACATTCGCCCGGCGGGCGGGGTGGACATCTGCAACGCGCCGGTGCCGATCCGCCCCAAGCCGTGACGCCGCCGTTGTTCATCATGCATCCGTTCGGGCAGCACGGCTGATTGCCGGCCAAGGGAGCCCCACCATGACCGATATTGCCGCCATCCTGCCCAACCTGGTTGCCCTGCGCCGCGACATTCACCAGCATCCCGAGCTTGGCTTTTGCGAACATCGCACCGCGGCGCGCATCGCCGAGGAACTGCGCGCCTTGGGCCTGGCCGTGCACGAGGGCATCGGCGGCACCGGGCTGGTGGGCGTGCTCAAGGGGACGCGGCCGGGCCCGCGCACGGTGGGCCTGCGCGCCGACATGGACGCGCTGCCGATTACCGAGCAGACCAATCTGCCTTGGGCCAGCCGCACGCCGGGTACGTTCCACGGCTGCGGGCATGATGGCCATGTCGCCATGCTGCTGGGCGCGGCGCGGGTGCTGGCGGCCGAACCCGATTTTGCCGGCGCCGTCCATTTCATCTTCCAGCCGGCCGAAGAAGGGCAGGGTGGGGCACGGGCGATGATCGAGGAAGGATTGTTCGAACGTTTCCCCTGCGATCGCGTCTATGCCCTGCACAATTGGCCGGGGCTGCCCGCGGGCACCATCGCCACCCGGCCGGGCGCAATCATGGGCGCGGCCGACAAGTTTCGCGTGGTGATCACGGGCAAGGGCGGGCATGCCGCCATCCCGCAGGATACCCCTGATGCGATCCTGGCCGCAGCGGCCCTCGTGCAACAGCTCAACACCATCGTGTCACGCGCGGTGCCCCCTGTGCAGGCAGCGGTGCTCTCGGTCACCGAAATCCACGGCGGCGAAGCGCATAACGTGATCCCGTCCGATGTCGTGGTGGGGGGCACCGTGCGCACGTTCGATCCGCAGGTGCAGGCGCGGATCGAGGCGCGCATCCAGGCCATTGCGGCAGGTATCGCCACGGCGTTCGAAGTGCGGTGCGACCTTGCCTATGATCGCTATTACCCGGCCACGATCAACGATCCGGTCGCTGCTGCCGATGCCCTGGCCGTGGCCGCCACGGTTTCCCATGCCGAACTGGCGCCCGAACCGGCGGCCACTTCGGAAGACTTTTCGTTCATGCTGCAACAGCGGCCCGGCGCCTATATCTGGCTGGGCCAGGGCGTGGGCGACCATCCCGCGCCGCTGCACAATCCGCACTACGATTTCAACGACGCCGTGCTCGAAACCGGCATCCGCCTGCACTGCGCGCTGGCCCGCCACTGGCTGGCCTGAGAGCCTGAGCCGAAAGTCCTGCGGGCCGGTTTGGCGGGTCTTTTGCGCCACGACAGCGTCGGCCGTTCGCTTACCCTTCCGCGCAATACCGGCGCATCTGCGCCACCAGATGGGCAAAGACCGCGTCGATGCGCGGCGCATGGCGCAAGTCTTCGTGCGTCACCACCCAGGCATCGAGATGGGCCACGGTGATCTGCGGGAACACGCGCACCAGGTCTTGCCGGCCCACCGGCACCTGGATCACGCCGATCCCCAGGCCGGCGGCCACGGCGGCGCGCTGGGTCGGGTGGCTGTCGGTGCGTATGGCAAAGCGCACCGGCCGGCCGACGAATTCGGCCAGGCGGCCGGCCAGGGCCAGGTCTGCGCTGGCGCGATCCGGGCCGATCAGGCGGTGATCGACAAGTTCGGCCGGGCTGGCGGGCAGGCCATGGGCCGCGACATAGGCAGGCGCCGCAAACAGGCCCAGGGCGATCTGCCCGACATGCTGCGCGCGCAGGGCACCTTGGCTCGGCCGGACCATGCGGATGGCGATGTCGGCTTCCTGGTGCAGCAGGTCTGCCGACTGGTTGCTGAGCGCCAGTTCGATATCGAGCGCGCGATGGCGTGCCAGCAAGGGTTCCAGCATCGCAGGCAGCACCGCAATCCCGATGAAATCAGCCACGCTCAGCCGCACGGTTCCGGCAATCTCCCCCGGCGCCCCGCTGGCGGCGCGGTGAAATGCCTGGGCGGCATGGGCCATCTGCCGCGCCGGTTCGGCCAAGGCCAGGGCTTGCGCGGTGGGCACCATGCCCCCCGCGGCGCGAATGAACAGCGGCTGGCCCAGCGACCTTTCCAAAGCATCGATGCGAAAGCGCACGGTCGGCTGCGCCAACCCCAGCGCGCGCGCCGCCGCCGACAGGCTGCCCGTATCGATCACGGCCAGGAACGCCTGGTGACTGTCCCAATCGAGTGTGCGCATGTTCATCGAAAAATGATGAGCTGCTTGCAGCTTCGTGTCAATTTTCGATATGCCATGCAGCGCCTAGGTCTGGGCCTTCGACAATGAAGGATCATGACCATGACCAAGACCATCCTGATTTTGGGCGCCACTGGCGGCATCGGCGGCGCGGTTGCGCGCACGATGCTGGCGCGGGGCTGGGCGGTGCGGGCGCTGGTGCGCGATACCGGCCGGGCGGCAGCCAAGTGGGGGGAGGGGGCGGCGCCGCAATGGCTTGCGGGCGATGCGCTGCGCGCCGACGATGTGATGGCCGCAGCGCAAGGCACGGCGGCGCTGCTCCACGGCGTCAACCCGCCGGGCTATCGCAACTGGGAAACCCTGGTTCTGCCAATGCTCGATGCCAGCCTTGCAGCGGCACGGCGCCACGGCGCGCGCCTGCTCTTGCCCGGTACGATCTACAACTATGATGCGGCGGCAACCCCGGTGATCGACGCTGCCACGCCGCAGCATCCGCGCGGCCGCAAGGGCGCGATCCGTGTGGAAATGGAACGCCGCCTGGCCGCCGCCGCGCCCGACGTGAGCAGCGTCGTCCTGCGGGCAGGGGATTTCTTTGGGCCCGGTGCTGCTCAAAGCTGGTTTTCCCAGGCGCTGGCCAAGCCGCCCTACCGCGTGATCACCCAGCCGGGGCGCACCGGCATTGGCCATGCCTGGGCCTATCTGCCCGATCTGGCCGAAACCTTTGCCCGCCTGCTGGAATTGCCCGAAGGGAAACTGGCCGCGGCCGAACGCCTGCAATTCGGCGGGTTTTGGGACCACGATGGCCGCCAGATGGCCCAGCAGGTGCGGGCTGCACTGGCGCAGCCCGACCTTGCCGAGCGGGCGTTTCCTTGGTGGCTCATGCGGATGGCCGCGCCGCTGGGTGGCTTCCCGCGCGAGGTGGCCGAAGTGGCGCAGTTCTGGCGCCACCCCGTGCGGCTGGACAATGCACGGCTGGTTGCGCTGTTGGGCAAGGAGCCCGCGACGCCCATCGCCCAGGCGATAGGCGCCAGCCTTTCCGCGCCGGCCTGATGCGCGTGGGGGGGCGAGCGCCGTGCCACAGGATTTGGCGATGTGCGAAGACCTTAGCACGCTTGGCAGCATGGAACGATGCCCGCCGGCAATCGTTAAGGCCCGTGATTTCCCCATAGCGAAAGGGCGCATCGTGATTGGCAAGATCGTATCTGCAGTGATCGGCAAGAAGATCGCCGAACGTACCCCCGGCCTGAGCGAAGGCGGTGGCGCGCTGCTGGGCGTGGCTGCGGCCACGGCACTGCGACGCCTGGGCCCGATGGGCATGGTGGCTGCGGCAACCGGCGGCTGGCTGGTGAAGCGCCACTTGGCCAAGCGGCAGGCGCGCCAACAGCAGGCTTACTGATTTCCTGGGCCGCGCGTGCCGGTTGCACGCGCGGCCAATAACTGAACGAAACCGTTTCATTTTTCGTTCGCATCTCCGGGCAGGGCGCATCGGTGCCCGGTCCGTGTGTCCGCTTGCGCTCCGCGCAGGGCGGCTCCAATGGCACAAGGACCCATTCCCATGGCACGCAAGCCCCAGACTCCGTCGACCCCCGCCGAACATTCGCCTGCGCTGGACAACGCCCTGCGTGATCACCAGCCCGGCGCAGGCCAGGCCGATTACGCGACAGAGCCCGGCAATGCGGGCGAAACGCACCAGGACGTGCAACAAGGTGAGCCGGGCGCCTACCTCACCGACAATTTCGGCCATCGCCTGGCGGACAACCAGAACAGCCTGAAGGCCGGAGAGCGTGGGCCTGCGCTGCTGGAAGACTTCATCCTGCGCGAAAAGATCTTCCATTTCGATCACGAGCGCATTCCCGAGCGCATCGTTCACGCGCGCGGATCGGGCGCGCATGGCGTGTTCGAAGTGACCAAGGCGATCCCTGAACTGACCAAAGCCGGCCTGTTCCAGGAAGCGGGCAAGACCTGCCCGGTGTTCGTGCGCTTTTCCACCGTGGCCGGCGGTGCCGGATCGGTGGACACCCCGCGCGATGTGCGCGGCTTTGCCGTGAAGTTCTATACCGAGGAAGGCAATTGGGACCTGGTGGGCAACAACATCCCGGTGTTCTTCATCCAGGATGCGATCAAGTTTCCCGACCTCATCCACTCGGTGAAGATGGAAGCCGATCGCGGCTATCCCCAGGCCGCCAGCGCGCATGACACGTTCTGGGATTTCGTCGGGCTTATGCCCGAATCCATCCACATGATCATGTGGGCGATGAGCGACCGCGCCATTCCGCGCACGTTGCGCACGATGGAGGGCTTTGGCGTCCACACCTTCCGCCTGGTCAATGCCAAGGGCGAAGGACACTTCGTCAAGTTCCACTGGAAGCCGGTGCAGGGCCTGGAATCGCTGATCTGGGACGAGGCGGTGAAGATCGCCGGGGCCGATCCCGATTTCCATCGCCGCGACTTGTTCGAAGCGATCGAGCGCGGCGCGTTTCCGGCCTGGGACCTGGGCGTGCAGGTGTTCGACGAGGCATTCGCCGCCAAGCAACCCTATGACGTGCTCGACGCGACCAAGCTGGTGCCCGAGGAAGACGTGCCGGTGCAGATCGTGGGCCGCATGACGCTCAACCGCAACGTGGACAATTTCTTTGCCGAGACCGAGCAGGTTGCGTTCCTGCCATCGAACGTTTTGCCGGGCATCGATTTTTCCAACGATCCGCTGCTCCAGGGCCGGCTGTTTTCGTACCTCGACACGCAGAAATCGCGCCTCGGCACGACCAATTTCCACCAGATCCCGGTCAACGCGCCCAAGTGCCCGTTCCACAACATGCAGCGCGATGGCCTGATGCAGACGCTGGTGCCGACCGGCCGCGCCAATTACGAGCCCAACTCACTCAACGAAGCGGGTGAGGACAGCGGCCCGCGTGCCAGCCCCGAAACCGGCTTCACCTCGTTCCGTGAAAACGGCGAACGCAACGATCCCACGGAAAAGGTGCGGGTCCGCGCCGAGTTGTTTGCCGATCACTATAGCCAGGCTGCGCTGTTCTTCCATTCGCAGACGCAAAGCGAGCAGGCGCACATCGCCTCGGCGCTGGTGTTCGAACTGTCGAAGGTGAGCCTCGACCATGTGCGCGCACGCGTGCTGTCGCGGTTGCGCAATGTGGACGAGACACTGGCGCAGCGCGTGGCCGATGGCCTGGCGGTGGACCTGCCGGAAAAGGCCCCTGCGGCCCGCAAGCCGGTGGCGATGAAGCCGTCCGACGCGTTGTCGATCCAGAAGCAGGCCAAGAACACCTTCGAAGGCCGCAAGGTGGGCATCCTGTTTGCCGAAGGTTCGGACAAGGCAACGATCGACACGCTCAAGCAAGGGATCGAGAAGGCCGGCGGCGCCGTGGTCCTGGTGGCGCCCAAGGTTGGCGGCATCGCGGTCAAGGGCGGCACGCTCAAGGCGGATGGCCAGCTGGACGGTACGCCCTCGGTCATGTTCGATGCCGTGGCATCGGTGTTGATGCCCGAAGCAGCGGCCAAGCTGGCGCAGCAGGGTGCGGCGGTGCAGTGGTTCATGGACGCCTATGGCCATTGCAAGACCATTGCCCATTGTCCCGGCACGCAAGTTATCCTCGACAAGGCCGGGGTGGAGAAGGACGAAGGCGTGGTGCCCAACGAAGACCTGCTCAAGGTGGGCCCGGTGCGCCATTTCGCCCGCGAGCCGAAGGTGCGCGCGCTGGCGTGATGCCGGGCCCGTCCGCTGCATGAATTCCGTCACCCCGGATCAAGTCCGGGGTGACGAACGTATAGCATAAGCCGAACCATACAGGACACGCCGACAATGACCCAGCGCCAGACCCCGGAAGCAGCGGCACAAGCGATCAAGGTGCCCGAAGCGGCCGGGGGATGGGGATCGCTGGAGGGCATTGTCGCGACCGAGCTATCCCAAGCCGCCGGGCCAGGCGCGCTGGACACGTTGCGCCATCTCAACAAGCCCGATGGCACGGCCTGCACCTCTTGCGCCTGGATCAAGCCGCCCAATCCGGCGGCTTTCGAGTTTTGCGAGAACGGCGCGAAGGCGACGCTGTGGGACCTGACCAGCGCGCGCTGCACCCCGGCGTTCTTTGAACAGCACACGGTCAGCGAACTGTGGGGATTGAGCGCCAACGAACTGGAGCGCGAAGGCCGGCTGACCGAGCCGCTTCGCTATGACCCTGCCAGCGATCGCTATGTCCGCGCCACCTGGGACGAGGCATTTGCCGTGATCGGCAGCCGGCTGAAGCAGACGCCGCCAGACGCCATGACATTCTATGCCAGCGGCAAGGCCGCGCTCGAACCGAGCTATCTGTTTGCCGCTTTCGCGCGGATGCTGGGGCACAACAACCTGCCCGACAGTTCGAACATGTGCCACGAGACCACGTCGGTGGGGCTCAAGAAAGTGATCGGTTCGCCGGTCGGCACCTGCCAGTTGGAAGACCTGGAGCAGTGCGACGCGATCTTTTACCTGGGCCAGAACCCCGGCACCAATTCCCCGCGCATCCTGCATCCCTTGCAGCAGGCGGTGAAGCGCGGTTGCAAGATCGTGACGTTCAACCCGCTCAAAGAAGCCGGGCTGGTCGAGTTCATCAACCCGCAAAGCCCGGTCGAAATGCTCACCGGCAAGGCGACGCGCTTGAGCCATCTCTACCTGCAAGTTCGCCCCGGCGGTGACATCGCCGCGCTGATGGGCGTGTGCAAGCATGTGCTGGCGCGCGCCGAGCGCGAGGAAGGGCTGCTGGACCAAGATTTTATTGCGCAACATTCGCACGGTTTCGAGGCGTTCCGCGCCAAAGTGGAAGCCACCGGCTGGGACGCGCTGGAAGCGGCAAGCGGCGTGACGCGGGCCGAGATGGAAGCGGCGGGCGACGTCTATGCCGATGCCAAGGCGGTGATCGGCATCTATGGCATGGGCCTGACGCAACAGGTGCATGGCAGCGAGGCGATCGGCCTGCTCGTCAACCTGCTGTTGCTGCGCGGCAATATCGGCCGGCCGGGGGCGGGTTGTTCGCCCATTCGCGGCCATTCCAACGTGCAGGGCCAGCGCACCGTGGGCATTACCGAAAAGGTTTCGCTCGCCCCGGTGGAAAAGTACCGCGAAGTGCTGGGCCTGGAAACACCGCAGGAAGATGGCCACAACACCGCCAAATTCCTGGAAGCGCTGCTGGCGGGCAAGAACCGCGTCTACCTGGGCTTGGGCGGCAACCTGGCCATGGCGGTGCCCGACCACGGGCCCGTGCACGCAGCCTGGCGGGAGATGGACCTGACGGTGCACATCGCCACGCGCCTCAACCACACGCACCTGCTGCCGGGCAAGGAAAGCTGGATCCTGCCCTGCCTGGTGCGCTCGGAAGAGGATATCCAGGAAAGCGGCAACCAGTTCGTCAGCATCGAGGACAGCTTTAGCCACATCTACAGCTCGATGGGCCGGCGCAAGCCGGCGAGCGCGCATGTGATGAGCGAGACGGCAATCCTGTGCGAACTGGCCAAGGCCACCCTGCCGTTCCACCCGCGCTGGCTGTGGGACGAATGGCGCGCCGATTACACGCGCATCCGCGAATTGATCGCGCAGACCTTTCCCAAGGAATTTGCCGAGATGGACCGCCGCATGCACGAGCCGGGCGGCTTTTTCCGGGGCAACGACGCGCGCCGCCGCGTGTGGCATACGCAGAGCGGCAAGGCGGAATTCACCGATCCCAGCGTGCTCAATGCAGGGCCACAGGATGAAGCGGCCGATACGCTGCGCCTTGTCACGCTGCGGTCCAACGACCAGTTCAACACCACGGTCTATGGCATGAACGACCGGCTGCGCGGTCTTTCGGGCGAGCGCACCATCGCATTGATGGCGCCGGGCGAGATTGCCCGGCTGGGCCTGGCCGAAGGGCAGCGGATCACGCTGGTGACGGCCACCGACACGGCCACGCGCCGCGCGGTGGGCGGCCTGAAAGTCGTGCCCTATGACCTGCCGGCCGGCACGGTGGCGGGCTATTTCCCCGAACTCAACGCGCTGGTGCCGCTGGGCCTGCGCGACAAGCTGTCTGACACGCCCGCGTCGAAGGGCGTGCCGGTGCGGATCGAGGCGTAAGCAGAACAATCCATTGAATTCACAAGTGACGTCACCTCGGGCTTGACCCGGGGTCCCGCTTTTCTTGCGGCGCTGAAAAAAGGAAGCGGGACCCCGGATCAAGTCCGGGGTGACGCGGTATTGGGTGGGGTGTTATTCCGCCGCTTCCCCCTCATGCGCCACGGGGCAACCCTGCTGCATGGCCACGCGGAATTGCGACGACTGGCGATAGGCGCGGCGGCGGGCGCGGTTGATGCCGCCGAGCGGGCGGTGGGCGGCCAGGGCGTTCCAGGGCGAGAAGTGCAGCGTCTCATCGATGCGCTGCACCTTGTCGGCGCTCCAGCTATCCTGCGGCTCTATGCGCAGCGTGGCGACCTGCACGAACGGCGAAACCTCTTCGGGCCATTCCACGCTGGCATCCTCGACCGGCTGCTGTCCGAGATCGCGCAGCAACTGCACTTCGAATGCCCATTCGCCGGTGAGGCCCGCGGCATCCTGGCGGATGGTTTCGCGCAGGCCATCGGGCCGGCCTTTGGTGTCGATCACCTGGCCGGTCAGCGCCGTCAGCGCCGGTGACAGCGGGCGCAGGCGAAACTTGGCGACGTGATCGCCAAAGCGGAACGGCGTGGTGGAAAAATAGGTTTCGCCCAGGGGATGCACCTGCGGCGCGCCACCCATGGCGGCCAGTGCGCCGGATTCCAGGCCGACCTTGCCCAGCGCACTATTGATGAAGCCGAGCACCGTGGACAGCGCAACCTTGGCACCAGGCGCGCGGTCGGTCGTTGCGGCGAGCAGCTTGAGTTTCCCGGCAAACTTGTCGGCGCTGGGCGCGGCAAACACCGGGCTGTTGACCATCAGGAAGTCCTGCGCGTCGCCTTCGGCCTCGGCCACGAATTCGCCCGGCACGCCTTCCACTTTCAGCGCAAGGCCGCGCGGCAGCACGACATTGTCATCCAGGATATCGCCCGGATTGGTGGAGACACGGAAGGAGGCGCGATAGCTGCCCGGCGTGGCGAACAGACCCTGGGCCAGTTCCGGCGGCAAATGCGCGTCGATGGTGAACGTGCCTTCGAACAGGCCATGGGCCTTGGCATGAACGGCGCGCACCGGCCGGCCATAATCCTTGGCGGTGGTGTGCAGGATGTGGTCGAACGACTTTTCCAGGGAAGCGTCGGTTTCCGCTTCGTTGTCCTGAACGTGTTCGATATCGGGCGAATAGCGGATGGGGGCTGTGAGCACGAAAGCCTTCCTTTCAGGCGGCGGATGCAAAGGGATCGGGCAGGGCGGGGATGATCTTGTCGAGCGTGAGGGGAAAGCTGCGCACGCGCACGCCACAGGCGTTGTAGACCGCGTTGGCAATCGCCCCGGCCGCGCCGCAGATGCCCAGTTCGCCCACGCCCTTGGCCTGGAGCGGGCTGGCCGCCGCATCGCGCTCTTCCAGCAGGATCACCTCGATCGCCGGCACGTCGGCATGGACCGGCACGTGGTATTCGGCGAGGTCGTGGTTGACCAGGTGGCCATCGCGCGTGTCGAAGGCGAGTTCCTCGGTCAAGGCGCTGCCGATACCCCAGACCATCCCGCCCAGGCATTGCGAGCGGGCGGTCTTGGCGTTGAGCACGCGGCCAAAGCCGAAAGCGCCGGTCATGCGGCGCACCCGCACTTCGCCGGTAAAGGCGTGGACGGCCACTTCGGCAAAGAATGCGCCGTAGCTTGCCTGTGAAAATTCCTTGGCGGTCTTGCCCGGTTTGATCGAGCCGGTTTCGACCAGGTCGTGCCCATCGAGCAGATCGGGCAAGGCGCGGCTTTCGCCGCCCGGCGCACTGGCGCTGCCATCCTTGAGGGCAAGGTCGGTTTCGTCGCAGCCCAGGCGCTTGGCCAGCGTTTCGCGGATGGCCTCGCACGCGCGCATCACGGCAGAGCCGGTGGAGATCGCGCCGAAGCTGCCGCCCGAACCCGCGCCGGCGGGAAGGGCCGTATCACCGAGCGTCACGGTCACTTGCGCGATCGGCAGGCCCAGCATTTCGCCCGCAATCTGGCCCAGGATGGCATATGTGCCGGTGCCGATGTCGGTCTGGTCGGTTTCCACCAGCGCGCTGCCATCGGCCTGCAGGGTGACGCGTGCCTGGGCAGGCACCATCATGTTGACACGGGCGGCGCTGGCCATGCCCATGCCGATCCACCATTCGCCCTCGCGGGTCTGGCACGGCCGGGTTTGCCGCGCGCTCCAGCCAAAGGCCTTTGCGCCTTCTTCCAACGCCTGGGTCAACATCCGCGAGGAATAGGGCGTGCCCTCAACCGGCACGGTGGCGGGCAGGTTGCGCTTGCGCAAGTCGATGGGATCGATGCCGATCTTCTCGGCCAGTTCGTCCATCGCCGCTTCCAGCACTTGCATGCCGACCGCTTCGCCCGGCGCGCGGACAGAGCCGGCGGTAAGGCGGCTGATGCGTGCCACCTCCACCTTGAGCAGGCGGTTTTCGCCGCCATAGAGGAATTCCGTGGCCTGGGTGACGGGTTCGGCAAACTTTTCGCCCGGCAGGTTGGATACCAGCGCTTCGTGGCCCAAGCCGATCAACCGGCCGGCGGGATCAGCCGCCAGTCGCACGCGCTGGCGCGTTTCGGAGCGGCGCATCACGGTCTGGAACACCTGCTGCCGGGTCATCACCACACGCACCGGGCGGCCCAGTTCGCGCGCGGCGATCGCGGCCGAGACGGCTTCGTGCGTGATGCCCAGCTTCGATCCAAAGCCGCCGCCGACATAAGGCGCGATGATCCGCACCTTGTCCGCCGCAATGCCCAGGCAATCGGCGATTTCCTTAACGTTGTAGGCCAGCATCTGATAGCTGCCGTGCAGGATCAGATTGTCGCCCTGCCATTGCGCGATGGTCGCATGCGGCTCCATCGCGGCGCTGGCGTGGCCGGGCGTATCGTATTCCACGTCGATGCTGAAAGCGGCCGTCTCCATCGCCTGGTCAAGGTCTCCGCCCTCCACCGGCTTGCTGTCGGACGGTGCTTCCACTTTCACGCCGGGGGCATGCGGATCGAAGGGCGCGGGATCGCTGGCATCTGTATAGTCGATACGCAGCGCCAGCGCCGCGTCGCGCGCCTGTTCAAAGGTTTGCGCCACAACCAGGGCCACCGGCTGGCCGAAATATTCGACGCGTGCGGCGTCCTGTTGCGGTGCCTTGGCGGCCATGCCCTGGGCAGAGCGGCGCGTCATCGCCGGATCGGCGATCACGGCCAGCACGCCTTCGCGCGCCAGAACGTCGTCGCGATGGATCGCGCTGACCTGGCCCTGCGCGATCGAGGCGAGGACGAGAACGCCGTCGACACAGCCGGCGATCCGCCATTCCGCAGCGTAAGTGGCCGTGCCGCTGACCTTGAGCGGCCCTTCGGGGCGATCGAGCGGCTTGCCGATCACGCCCTGGCGCATGTGGTCGAGCCGGTTGCGCTCGTCGGGCTGGTTGTACATGTCGGAAAGGGGCAGGTGCATCAGCTCAACCCTTCGTCGCTTGCGCCAGCGTCGCGGCAAGGGCGCGCGCGGCAAGGGGAATCTTGAAATCGTTGGCGCCAAAGCCACGCGCATCGCGCAGCAAGATCTCCGCGGCCTGGGCAAACAGCGCGGGCGAGGGGACCTCGCCCACCAGCACGGCTTCCACCGCCGGATCGCGCCACGGCACGGTGCCAAGGCTGCCGAAGGCCAGCGCGCAGCGGGCGATACGCCCCTGTTCCATCGTCAGGTCCACGGCCACCGAAACCAGGGCAAAGGCATAGGACGCGCGATCGCGCACCTTGCGGTAGACCTGGCGGCCGCCGGTGGGCGCGGGCAGCTTGACCGCGGTGATCAACTCGCCCGGTTGCAGCACATTGTCGCGGCTGGGGTCTTCGCCCGGCTCGCGGTGGAACATGGCGAGCGGGATCTGGCGCAGGCCGAAGGGCCCTTGGGTGAGCACCACCGCGTCGAGCGCGAGCAGCGCCACCGCCATGTCACCAGGATACGTGGCGATGCAGGCCTCGCTGGTGCCCAGCACGGCGTGGATGCGGTTGAACCCTTCGCGCGCGGCGCAGCCGGTTCCAGGCTCCCGCTTGTTGCAGGCTTGCGTGGTGTCGGTGAAATAGCCGCAGCGGGTGCGCTGGCACAAATTGCCGCCGGTTGTGGCGCGGTTGCGCAGTTGCGGGCTGGCGCCGGCCAGGATCGCCTGCGAGAGCAGCGGCCAATCCTGGCGCACGCGCATGTCGGCCGCGCAATCGGCATTGGTGACGAGCGCGCCGATGCGCAGGCCATCGCCGTCATAGCCGATGGTGTCCAGCCCGGTGTGGCGGATCGAGACCAGCCGTTCGGGCGTGGCGACCTGCAATTTCATCAGGTCCACCAGGTTGGTGCCACCGGCAATCGCCGTGGCGCCCTGGCCCATCGCGGCAAGTGCGGTGTCGGCGCTGGGAGCGTGGTCGAGCGTGAAGGCCTTCATGCCACGTCCTCCGCCGCGATGACGTCTTCCAGCGCGGCAATGATATTGGCATAGGCGCCGCAGCGGCACAGGTTGCCGCTCATCCGCTCGCGCAGTTCATCGGGCGTGGGGGTGGGATGGGCAGCCACGTCGGCGCTGACCGCGCTGGGCCAGCCCTGGGCAAGTTCTTCCATCAGCGCCTTGGCCGAACAGATCTGGCCCGGCGTGCAATAGCCGCACTGGAACCCATCGTGCGTCACGAAGGCGCGCTGCAAAGGGGCCAGCACATCGGGCCATTCGCTCCCTTGGCCGATCCCCTCGATCGTTTCGATCGTATCGCCCCCGTGCAAGGCGGCGAGCGACAGGCAGGAGTTGATCCGCCGGCCATCGACCAGCACGGTGCAGGCACCGCACTGGCCATGGTCGCAGCCCTTCTTCGTGCCGGTCAGGCCAAGATCGTCGCGCAGCCAATCAAGCAAGGTGCGGCGGGGGTCGGTCGGCAGCGCATGCTGCGTGCCATTGACGTTTGCCGTGCTGTCAGGCGCGGTGAGTTGGGCGGTCGCCAGATTGGTGGCCATGGCCGGAAGCAAGCCTCGTCTTGGGGGGATTGTCCGGTTCGAACGCGCAACAGGCCGCAATGATCCTGGGATACCGTTATTGCCGCAATGGGTGGGGCGCGTTCAGGCGAAGCGGCGGGCGCCCAGCGCACTGGCTGCCACCACCGCCATCACCGGCAAGGCGGCCGGGCTCACGCTTTCGCCCAAGACCAGCGCCGCGAGGCCCAGGCCCAGGAACGGTTGCAGCAATTGCAGCTGGCCCACGCTGGCAATGCCGCCCAGATCAAGGCCGCGATACCAGAAGATGAAGCCCACCAGCATCGAGATCAACGAGACATAGGCAAGGCCCGCCCAGCTTTGCCAACCCACGCCCGCGAGGCCAGCGGCAGGGTGCAGCGCCAGCGTGCCGAGCAGCGCGGCGGGCAGGCTCAGCACCAGGGCCCAGCAGATCACCTGCCAACCGCCCAGCGCCCGCGTCAGCACGGCGCCTTCGGCATAGCCCAGGCCGCAGACGATCACCGCCGCCAGCATCAGCCCATCGCCCAGGGCAGAGCCCGCCGCCCCGCGCGACAGGGCAAAACCCGCCACGGCCGCCGCACCCAGCGCGGCAAAGGCCCAGAATGCCGGGGAAGGGCGCTCTTGCGCGCGCAACACGCCAAACGTGGCGGTGCTGAGCGGCAGCAGCCCGGTGAAGACCAGCGAGCGCGCGGCCGAGATATGTTCGAGCGCGAGGGCGGAAAGCAGCGGAAAGCCGAGCACGCAGCCGCCCGCGACGACCACCAGCGCGCGCCATTGCCCGCCTTGTGGCAAGGGCTGGCGGCCGAGCACTAGCATGGCGCCGCCGATCAGCCCGGCAATGAGGGCGCGTGCGCTGGTCAGCAAGAGCGGGGCAATGCCGATGATCGCCAGGCGCGTGGCCGGCATCGACCCGGCAAACATCGCCACGGCGAGCATGCCGTTGGCCCAGCCGCGTTGTCTTGCATCCATCGTTTGCATCCCTGTGTTTTGCAGATGCGCGCCTGTTTCGCGAAAACGGGCTGGTGCGGCCAGATACAGGGCGGTACAGTGATGCAATTCTGTACCGGTCAAAGGGGTGATACAGTTGGCTACGGCAACGCGCATCGACAGTGTGATTGCGGGCATTCGCAGCCGCATTGCCGCGCGCCTGCTGTGCGCGGGCGATCGCCTGCCTTCGGTGCGGCAAAGCGCGGCCAGCTTTGGCGTGTCGCCCGCAACCGTGGTGGAAGCCTATGACCGGCTGGTGGCCGATGGCGTGATCCAGGCGGTGCCGCGCTCGGGCTTTTTCGTCAGCCACCTGGCCAGCGCGCCGCAAAGCCCATCGGCGCGCGCGCCGGTTCGCGACCATGCGATCGACCCGTTCTGGGTTTCGCGCGAGTCGCTGGACCAGGGCGGCGGCGCAGTGGCGATGCCGGGTTGCGGCTGGCTGCCGGCGGAGTGGATGCCCCAGGCGGCACTGCAGCGCGCGCTGCGCGAGGCGATGCGCGACCCTGCCAACCTGGTGCATTACGGCACCACCGCCGGCGACCCGGCGTTGCGCCGCCAGATCGCCTTGCGCTTTGCCGCCGAAGGCATGGTCTGCGATCCCGATCGCATCCTGCTGACCGCCTCGGGATCGGCGGCGGTGGACCTGATCTGCCGCCTGCTATTGCGCCCAGGCGATACCGTGCTGCTCGATGATCCGTGCTATTTCAATTACCAGGCGCTGGTGGCGGCCCATGCCGTGCGGGCGGTGAGCGTGCCGTTTGGCCCGGGCGGCCCCGATCCCGATGCCTTTGCCGCCGTGGTCGCCGCGGAACGGCCGCGCCTCTATCTCACCAATTCCAGCCTGCACAATCCCACCGGCGGCAGCCTGTCGCTGCCCACGGCGCACCGCCTGCCCGGCATTGCCGCCGCGCACGGCATGGTGATCGTGGAGGATGACATCTTTGCCGATTTCGCCCCCGGTCGCCCGACCATGGCCGCGCTCGACGGGCTATCGGGCGTGATCCGCGTGGGCAGCTTTTCCAAGACGATTTCGGCGTCGGTGCGCTGCGGCTATATAGCCGCGCGGGGCGAATGGATTGCCGCGCTGGCCGATCTGCAACTGGCAACCGGGTTTGGCGGGCCAAGCCCGCTGGTCACGGCCGCGATCGGCCTGGTGCTGGGCCAGGGCGCCTATCGTCGCCATGTCGAGCAGTTGCGCCGCCGCCTGTCGCGCGCGCGGCGATACACCGCGCAGGCACTGGCCCGGCTGGGCATCGAGACGCGCCCTGACGAAGGCGCCGGCTTTACCCTGTGGTGCCGCCTGCCCGCCGGGATGGACAGCGCGGTTCTGGCGCAACGCTGCCTGGACCTGGGCGTGGTGCTGGCGCCCGGCAACGTGTTCAGCCCCAGCCAGAGCGCGGGCGCTTTCATGCGCTGGAACGTGGCGCAATCGAGCGATGCGGCCCTGGCCGCGCTGGCGCAGGCGATGGCTAGGTCGTGAACTCATAAATGGCGCCCCCGAGGCGCCAAAATGGCGAACATATCGGGCCAAAGTGACCGCCGCGAAGGCTGGTAGCCTTTGCAAGGGCACTTTGGGCTGAGATGGAAGCCATTTTGGCGTCCCTCCGGGATTTGACCCAAAGGCCCCCTCGCAGCGTCGAAAGCACTTGAAATATGTAAGATATTCCTGCGCGCTTTCTCCTCGCGACGGGGCCTTTGGCCTCAAACCTCGGGGGCGCCATTTATGAGTTCACGACCTAGACCGTGACGGCCTGGGCCACCTGGCCCTCTGCCCCGAAGACGCGGAGATAGCGGGCAATCTCGTCTGGGGTGCCGGTGGCCTTGGCGGGGTTGTCAGACAACTTGACCGCCGGGTGGCCATTGGCGCTGGTGACCTTGCAAACCAGCGAGATCGGTTCGAGCGCGGCGTCGCCATCGGGCGCGCAGCCGCGGAAATCGTTGGTAAGATTGGTGCCCCAGCCAAAGCTCATCCGCACCCGCCCGTGGAAGTGGCGATAGGTCTGCTCGATCGTGTCCACGTCCATGCCATCCGAAAAGATCAGCAGGCGTTGGCGCGGATCGACGCCATGGGCTTGCCACCAGGCGATGATCTGCTCACCGGCCGGAATGGGCGGGGCGCTGTCGGGCCGGAAGCCGGTCCACCCCGCCAGCCAATCGGGGGCATGGGCCAGGAACGCCGTGGTGCCAAAGGCATCGGGCAGGGCGATGAGCAGGTTGCCGTTGTAGTGCTGGCGCCATTCTTCCAGCACGCGATAGGGCGCCTGGGCCAGTTCCGCATCATCCTTGGCCAGGGCAGCGGCCACCATCGGCAATTCGTGTGCGTTGGTGCCGATCGCCTCCAGATCGGCATCCATGGCCAGAAGCACGTTGGACGTGCCGATGAAGCGATCGCCCAGGCCTTCCTTCAGCGCTTCCACGCACCAGCGCTGCCACAGGAAGCCGTGGCGCCGCCGCGTGCCGAAATCCGAGAGGACCAGATCGGGCAGGGTGCGCAAGCGCTCCACCTTGTTCCACAGCTTGGCCTTGGCGCGGGCATAAGTGACATCGAGCGCGAACTTGCCCTTGTCGCGCAGGGCGGCGCGCGAACGCAGTTCGTTGATGATCGCCAGTGCCGGGATTTCCCACATCGTGGTGTGCGTCCAGGGCCCGGCGAAATGCAGTTCGTACTGTCCGTCGCGGCGGTGAAGCGCGTATTCCGGCAGTTGGAAATCGGCGAGCCAGGCGATGAAATCTGGCGCGAACATCTGCTGGCGGCCATAGAAGCTGTTGCCGGCCAGCCAGATCAGTTCTTTCTTGGTGAACCGCACGGTGCGCGCATGATCGAGCTGGGCGCGCAGTTCGCCTTCGTCGATCACATCGGCCAGGCGCACCCGCGTGGTTCGGTTGATCAGCGAAAACGTGGTGGCAACGTCCGGATGCACATGCCGGATCATCTGCAACATCAGCAGCTTGTAGAAATCCGTATCGAGCAGACTGCGCACGATCGGATCGAGCCGGAAATTGTGGTCATAGGCGCGACGGGCGATGTCGGTGAACGTCATGGCCCGTCCTTACGCCATTGTTCGCGCTTGGGAAGATGCGCCCGCCGGCGATCGTGCCGGCGGGCGCGGGAAAAGTCAGGCGAAAGACTGGCGCGGCAGGCCTTGCGGATTGGCCGCCTGCAGCGCGGCGGGCAGCAGTGCATCGGGCAGCGCCTGGTAGCACACCGGGCGCAGGAAGCGGTGGATGGCCATGGCGCCAACCGAAGTGGAACGCCCGTCGCTGGTGGCCGGATAAGGGCCGCCGTGAACCATCGAGCGGCTTACTTCCACGCCCGTGGGCCAGCCATTGGCAAGGATGCGTCCCACCTTGCGCTCCAGCACCGGGATCAGCGGCGCGGCCAAAGCGTGGTCCGCTTCATCGAGGTGCAGCGTGGCAGTGAGTTGGCCTTCGAGGGCTTCGAGCAATTGGGCGATCTCGTCAGTGCTCTGCGCGCGCACCACCAGCGAGGAGGGGCCGAACACTTCCTCGGTCAACCGGGAATCGGCCAGCAGCCGCGCGGCATCCACGGTGAGCAGGCGCGCCGCGCCGGTTTGCGCATTGCCGGCGGCACCGGCGGCCACGACGTTCACGCCATCGCTGCTGGCCAGGGTTTCGATGCCCTGGGCATAGGCGGCGGCAATCGCGCCGGTCAGCATGACCTGGGGCGCAACACCGGCCAGCGCCTGCGCGGCCGAGGCGAGGAAGCGTTCGAGATCGGGGCTGTCGAGCGCAATGACCAGGCCCGGATTGGTGCAGAACTGCCCGGCAAACAGGCTGAGCGAGCCGACATAGGCCTTGCCCAGGTCTTCCGCGCGCGCGGCGAGCGCGGCGGGGAACAGCAGCACCGGGTTGATCGACGACATTTCGGCATAGACCGGGATCGGTTCCGCGCGTGCCGCGGCCACGCCCATCAGCGCCACGCCGCCCCGGCGCGAGCCGGTAAAGCCCACCGCCTTGACCGCCGGATCAGCCACCAGCGCGGTGCCGATATCGTTGCCCGGCCCCTGGACCAGGCTGAACACCCCACCGGGCAGCCCGCTCTTGGCCACGGCCTCGGCAATGGCTTCGCCCGCCAGGCGCGAGGTGCCGGGGTGCGCGGGATGGGCCTTGACCACCACCGGACAGCCGGCGGCGAGGGCCGAGGCGGTGTCACCACCGGCCACGCTGAAAGCCAGGGGGAAGTTGGAGGCACCGAACACGGCCACCGGGCCAAGCGGGATCTGCCGCGCAGCGAGAGCCGGGCGGGGCAGGGGCTGGCGATCGGGTAGCGCGGCTTCGATCACCGCGCCGGCCCAGGCCCCTTCGCGCACGACCGTGGCAAACAGGCGCAACTGGCCCGTGGTGCGGCCCAGTTCGCCCGCCAGGCGGCCCTGCGGCAGGCCGGTTTCAAGCATGGCGCGGGCGATGATCGCTTCGGCCCGTGCTTCAAGCGCGGTGGCGATCGCTTCGAGGAAAGAGGCGCGGGTTTCGGGCGCGGTTTCGCGATAGGTATCGAACGCGGCGGCGGCCAGGGCGCACGCCTGGGCGATATCGGCCAGCGGCGTGATCGAGAAATCGCCTTCCAGGGCATGGCCGGTGGCGGCCTCGATCCCGGTGAAGGTTTCGGTGCTGGTGCGGCTTTCGCCGCCGATCAGATAGGCACCGTCCATGGGCGCATGCTCCTTCGCAGTTTCAATGGCAATCGCGGCTGTGTCTTAGGGCGCGCCACGGGCACCGCCCTTATCGCCTTTGCCGCACGGCAGATAGGAAATCTGCCGTGGTTGCGCTACCATCAATATCGCCCGGTGGCGAGAAACTCCGTCATGCGCGTTGCCTCGGCGGCGATGTCGAGGTTGCGACCGGCGAGCCATTCATCGTTGAAGCACGTCGAAGCATAGCGTTCGCCGGAATCGCACAGGATCGTGACGATCGAGCCCTGTTGCCCGGCCTGCGCCATCTGCGTGGCGAGGCGCGCGCAGGCAACCAGGTTGGTGCCGGTCGATCCGCCCACCCGGCGGCCGAGATGGCGCGAGAGCACGCGCGCGGCTGCGATCGAGGCGGCATCCTCCACCACTTCCATCCGGTCGATCACGGCGGGCACGAACGAGGGTTCCACTCGCGGGCGGCCGATCCCCTCGATCACGCTGCATGCGCCGTCCTTGCGCAGGATTGTGCGGTCGTGCCAGTGGCGGTGGAACACCGATCCCGCCGGATCGGCCACGCAGATGCGCGTGGCATGGCGGTGATAGCGCACGAAGCGCCCCAGCGTGGCCGAGGTGCCGCCGGTGCCGGCGCCACAGACGATCCAGGTGGGAACCGGCGCGGGCTCGCGCGCCATCTGGGCAAAGATGCTTTCGGCGATGTTGTTGTTGCCGCGCCAATCGGTGGCACGCTCGGCAAAGGTGAACTGGTCCATGTAGTGCCCGCCGCGCGCGGCCGCGAGGGCCTGGGCTGCGCCATAGACGGCGCTGGGCTGGTCCACTTTATGGCATTGGCCGCCCAAGGCTTCGATCGCGGCGATCTTTTCAGCGGCCGTGGTGGCCGGGATCACCGCCACGAACGGCAGGCCAAGCATCCGTGCGAAATAGGCTTCGGATACGGCGGTAGAACCCGACGAGGCTTCTACCACCGTGGTGCCTTCACTTATCCATCCGCTGCACAAGGCGTGGAGGAACAGCGAGCGCGCGAGGCGGTGCTTGAGGCTGCCGGTGGGATGGCTGCTTTCATCCTTGAGGTAGATGGCAATGCCGGGCAGCGCGGGCAGATCGAGCGGGATCAGGTGGGTATCAGCCGATCGGGCATAGTCCGCCTCGATCCGGGCGATGGCCCAATCGGCCCAGCGTCGCGGTTGGGCGATGGTGTCCTGGTCCTGGCCGATCTGGCGCGCGTGCATCCCGAAAAATCCCTCCTGCTGGCAAATCCGTGTGCAGCATAGCAGCGCGCGGGGCGCAGGAGGGTGCAAAGACGGCGGCCATTTCCGCCGTCCGTGCAATTCAGATGCGTAAAATCGGGAGCGTGTTGCATCCTGGTTGCGCCTGGCGGCGCAACCGGTTCATTTCATCTCGACGTGGCCGCCAAAGCCATAGCGCATGGCGGAGAGCACCTTGTCGCCAAACGTGGTTTCGTTGCGGCTGCGATAGCGAGCGAACAGCGCGGCGGAGAGCACATAGGCCGGGGCGGCCTGTTCCATCGCCGCTTCCACCGTCCAGCGGCCTTCGCCCGAATCCGCAACATTGCCGGCAAAGCCATCCAGCGCATGGTCGCGCGCCAGGGCATCGGCCGTGAGATCGAGCAGCCACGAGGCAACGACGCTGCCGCGGCGCCAGGTCTCGGCAATGTCGGGCAGGTTGAGATCGAAGCGCTCGTCTTCGGGCAGCGTGTCCGACGCCCGGCTTTTCAGGATATCGAACCCTTCGGCAAAGGCCGCCATCATGCCGTATTCGATGCCGTTGTGCACCATCTTGACGAAGTGGCCGGCTCCGGCCGGGCCCGCGTGAAGATAGCCCTTTTCGGGGCGCGGATCGGCTTGTTCGTCGCGGCCGGCCGTGCGCTCGATCGTGCCGACGCCCGGCGCCAGGGCTTCGAGAATCGGATCGATCGTGGCCACCGCTTCGGCCGCGCCGCCCACCATCATGCTGAAGCCGCGGTCAAAACCCCAGACCCCGCCCGACGTGCCCACGTCGACATAGTGGATGCCCTTTTCGGCCAAGGCCTTGGCGCGGCGGACGTCATCCTTGAAAAAGCTGTTGCCGCCATCGATCACGATGTCGCCGCTCTGGGCCAGATCGGCAAGCTGGGCGACGGTCTGTTCGGTGATCTCGCCAGCGGGCAACATCACCCAGAACACGCGTTGCCCGTCGAACTGTCCGGCGGCGTCGGCCAGCGACGTCGCGCCTTTGGCGCCTTGCTCGACCAGGGCGGCGACGGCCTTTTCCGAAACGTCGAAGGCAATGATTTCATGGCCGGCGCGCATCAGGCGCCGGGCGATACCGGCGCCCATGCGGCCCAGGCCGATGATGGCAACACGCATGCAAGCAATCTCCTGTCGAAATCCTGTAGAGGGTGGCCACACGGCAGATTTCAGCGGCCCCGCGCGATCGCCTCGTGCGCCAGCTTGATCACGTTGTCACGGGTGTAGCCGAACTTTTCCTGAAGTTTGGCGAGCGGGGCAGACGCACCGAACGTGGCCATGGTCACGGTGGCGCCGTCGAGGCCGACATAGCGATCCCAGCCCAGCGCGCCGCCCTGTTCGACCGCCACGCGGGCCCTGACGGCATGGGGCAGCACGCTTTCGCGATAGGCGGCGTCCTGCGCTTCGAAGCGGTGCCAACTGGGCATCGACACGACCCGCGCACGCACGCCCTGGTTTTTGAGCTCTTCCCAGGCGGAGACGACGAGCGGCAGTTCCGATCCGGTGCCGATCAGGAGGACCTCTGGCTTACCCTCGCAATCACCCAGCACATAGGCGCCGCGCACCACGCCTTCGGCACTGGCAAGGTTGCTGCGATCGAGCGTGGGGATGGCCTGGCGCGACAGGATCAGCGCCGTCGGCGTATGCGTGCTTTCGAGCGCCAGCCGCCAGGCCACGCTCACTTCGTTGGCATCGCCAGGGCGGATCGTGTCGAGGCCGGGGATGGCCCGCAGCGTGGCCAGGTGCTCGATCGGCTGGTGGGTTGGCCCATCCTCGCCCACGCCAATGGAATCGTGGGTGAACACGAAGACCGTGGGCAATTCCATGATCGCGGCCAGGCGGATGGGCGCGCGCATGTAATCGGCAAAGACCAGGAACGTGGCGGTGTAGGGCCGCAGGTAAGACAGCGCGAGCCCATTGGCGATCGCCCCCATGGCATGCTCGCGCACGCCGAAATGCAGGTTTCGCCCGCCGCGATCGGCCACGGAAAACGAAGCGACGCCGGTGATCTCGGTCTTGGTGGAGGGGGAAAGATCGGCCGCGCCGCCGATCAGCGCCGGAATACGCGGGGCCAGGGCGTTGAGCACTTTGCCGCCCGCCTCGCGCGAGGCGAGACCCTTGGCATCGGGCGCAAAGCTGGGCAGGGCATCCTGCCAGCCTTCGGGCAGGCGCCCGGCACGCAGCAGGTCGAACTCTGCCGCGAGCGCGGGGTAGACCGCACGATAGCGTTCGAACAGGGCTTCCCACGCTTCGCGCAGCGGGCGGCCGCGCCCGGCAACGGCGGCGGAAAAGCTTTCCTTGACCCCATCGGGCACGAAGAACGACTTGTCCTGTGGCCAGCCATAGGCGGCCTTGGTGGCGCGCACGCCGTCCTCGCCCAACGGCTCGCCATGGGCCTTGGCGCTGCCCGCGCGCGGGCTGCCCCAGCCGATGACCGACCGCACCACGATCAGCGTGGGGCGGTCGGTGGTGGCCTGGAACTGCGCCAGCGCGCCGTGCAAGGCGCCCAGATCGTTGGCATCGTCCACGTGCAGCACTTGCCAGCCATAGGCCTGGAACCGCGCGCCCACGTCTTCGGTAAAGGCAAGGTCGGTCGATCCCTCGATCGAGATCGTGTTGCTGTCATAGATCCAGCACAAGTTGGACAGGCGCAGATGCCCGGCGAGCGAGGCTGCTTCGCCCGAGATGCCCTCCATCATGTCGCCATCGCCGCACAGGGCATAGACGGCATGGTCGAACAGGGGGAAGCCTTCACGGTTGAAATGCGCGGCCAGGGCCTGCTCGGCCATGGCCATGCCCACCGCATTGGCCACCCCCTGGCCGAGCGGGCCGGTGGTGGTTTCCACCCCCGTGGTCATGCGATATTCCGGGTGGCCGGGCGTCTTGGAGCCCAACTGGCGGAAATTCTCGATATCTTCCAGGCTGACGGCGGGCTTGCCGGTCTTGGCGCCCTGCGCGTCGATTTCTTCCACGCCGGCCAGGTGCAACACGGCATAGAGCAGCATCGAGGCGTGGCCAACCGAGAGCACGAAGCGATCGCGGTTGGGCCAATCGGGGCACGCCGGATCGGTGCGCAAGACATCGTGCCACAGTGCATAGGCCACCGGCGCCAGGGCCATCGGCGTGCCGGGATGCCCGGAATTGGCCTTTTGCACGGCATCCATCGCTAGGGTGCGGATCGTGTCGATGGCCAGAACGTCGGGCGCCAGGCGTTCCGGGCTGTGGTCGATGGTATCGGGCATGGCAGGGTTTCCCGTCGTGGCAGGGAGGGGGATCGGGCAGGCGAATTACGGATCAGGCAACGAACCATCCCGCCCCTGGTTTCGCACGACGCGGTGGGCCGAGACGATTTTGCCTTTTTGTGCAGGAGCCTGATGCCTGGCGCGGCGTTTGTTCGGCAATGATGGGCACCCGGGGTGCCCCTGTCGGAAAGGATGCCCAATGCCCGATGCCGAGCTACCCATCGATGCCACGGCGCTGCGGGCCAGGGTGGCCGCCGCCGTATTGCCGCCGCCGATCGTGGAATTCTGGCAGCGCGCGCATGTCAGGCTGATGCCCGATGCCACGCGAACCGTGCTGCGCCCGTTCGAGCTGGCCTATCCGCAAGACTATTCCAGCGAGTCGGGCGACCGCGTGCGCGCGATCGTGGACCGGGTGATCGGCCTCGACGATGCGGCCGTGACCCAGGCCTTGGCCTATATGAAGGAATTGCTCGATGCGCGGCACCGCAACGTGCTGGGCACGCTGGAGCGGCGCGCGGCAGAGATCATCGCCATCGCGCCGCAAGCCGCGCGGCTGGAAGTGGACCGTCGCCTGTTGATCGGTGGCATGTTCCTGCAGGAATACGCCTTCGAGGCCGCCGCCCTGTTCAACCCGTCGATCGTGCCGGCGCCCCGGCAGGAGGGCGCGCCCGATGGGGGCATGCGTTTCATCTGCGCGTTGCGCGGGATCGGTGAAGGGCACGTGTCGTCAATCACGTTCCGCACCGGAGACTGGGATGGCGTGGCGCAAGTGACCATCGATTCCCCCGCGCGGCTGGCTGCGTCCCCCCGGATCGACGCGCAGGATGAAGACGGCAATGCCCTGCGGCTGCACTTCGATGGCGTGCAGGATGTGTCCGAAGCCGTGCTCTTTCCGCTCACGGCGGCGCAGGCCCGCGGGCTGGAAGACCTGCGGCTCGTGCAGTTTGCCCAGGACGATGGCAGCATCTGCTACCACGGCACGTTCACCGCGTTCGATGGCGTGACCGGCCGCACGCAGATGCTCTCCACCCGCGATTTCCGCCGGTTCGACATGCGCACGCTGACCGGGCGGGTGGCGGTCAACAAGGGCATGGCGCTGTTTCCCCGGAAAGTGGGTGGCCGCTATGCCATGATCGGCCGGCAGGACAACGAGAACATCTGGCTGATGCGATCCGACAGCCTGTGGCACTGGGACGAGGCCGAGAAGATCGTGTGCCCGCAATACGTGTGGGAATTCGTACAGATGGGCAATTGCGGATCACCGATCGAGATTGACGAGGGGTGGCTGCTCATGACCCACGGTGTCGGGCCGGTGCGCAACTACACGATCGGCGCCGTGCTGCTCGATCGCGATGACCCCTCGCGCGTGCTGGCGCGGGCCAAGCTGCCGCTGTTGCGCCCTGGCCCGGAACAGCGCGATGGCTATGTGCCCAATGTCGTCTACAGTTGCGGCAGTCTGGCATTGGGGCGGCGCCTGCTGGTGCCCTATGGCATTGCCGACAATTTCGCGAGCTTCGTCACTTGCGACCTTGATCCCTTGCTGGCGCACATGGGCTGACCCTGCAAACAGGGCGTGGACGCTAGCGAGCGGGCGCTAGGCGCGGGCGGTCTGGCGCAGCCAGGCGTTGACGCGCGCGGTGTCGGTCAGTTGCGGCCGGGTGAGTGGCTCGACCAGGTGATAGCCCCGCGGGCTGGACAAGGGATGGTCGGTCAGCCGCACCAGGCTGCCTGCCCTGACCAGGTCGTCGATCAGCGGGGCCCAGCCCAGCGCCACGCCTTGTCCGAGCATCGCGGCCTGTAGCACGATCTGATAGTTGTTGAATGCCAAGTCCTGGCGCGCGGCAGGTGCGGGCACGCCCATGCCGGCAAACCAGTCTGGCCAGTCGAACCAGCGGGTGGGGCCGCCACCACGCAAGTGGAGCAGGCGCATCTGGGCGATATCGGCCGGGGCCAGGGGCAGGGCCAGGGGCAGGGGGCGCTGCGCCAGATAGCTTGGCGCGCAGACCGGATGGACTTCTTCGGCAAACAGGCGGTGCGCGCGGCATCCGGGCCATTGGCCATTGCCGAACAGCACGGCCAGGTCGAAGTCGCTGCCCAGGGCATCGGTGGTGCCCTGCGAGGTGGTAAGGCGGATTTCCACCTCGGGCATCAGGTCGGTCAATTCCGCGATGCGCGGCATCAGCCACCAGGCGGCAAAGCCGAAATCGGTCAGGATCGTGACCGTCCGCGTGGCGCGGTGGCGCGATGCGCTGGCAACGCCGGTGGCCAGCGCTTGCAGCCCTTCTTCCACGCGGGGCAAAAGCCGCTCTCCCGCCGCGGTCAGTTCCACGCCGCGATGATGGCGTTCGAACAGGGATACGCCCAATTCGGCCTCCAGGTGGCCGATATGCTGGCTGATTGCGGCCTGGGTCATGGCCAGTTCGCGCGCGGCGCCCGAAAACGTCCCCCGCCGGGCTGCCGCTTCGAACACCAGAAGGCCGCGGAGCGGCAGCCGTGCATAGGTCCCAGGCGAAAGCTCCACTTATGCCCCCTTAAGCAGACAGCAGCTTCCCCGCCACTTTGCCTTCGTTCTAGCTTATGCCTTCCGATTTGCCAGGGTGGATTGCGGGGCATGACCGAAAAGCCGAACTTCCTCGTTCTCATGGCAGACCAGTTGATGGCCGATGCGCTGCCGTTCCTGGGGCAATGGCCGGTGCACGCCCCGCGGATGGCGGCGCTGGCCGAACGCGGGGTGGTGTTCGCCAATGCCTATTGCCCCAGCCCGTTGTGCGCGCCATCGCGCTTTTCGCTCTTGGCCAGCCAATTGCCCTCGCGCATCGGCGCTTATGACAATGCGGCCGACTTTGCCGGCGACACACCCACGATCGCCCACTATCTGCGTGCCGGCGGGTGGCACACGATCCTGTCGGGCAAGATGCACTTCGTGGGCGCTGACCAGTTGCACGGGTTTGAAGAGCGGCTGACGACCGACATCTATCCCGCCGACTATGGCTGGACCCCGGATTGGACGCGGCCAGAACACCGCCCCACCTGGTATCATTCGATGGACTCGGTGGTCACCGCCGGGCCCACGGTGCGCACCAACCAGATCGATTTCGACGAAGAAGTGGTCTTTACCACGCGGCGCAAGCTGTTCGACATCGCCCGCGATCCGGCAGCACGGCCGTTTTTCCTGGTCGCCTCGCTCACCCATCCGCACGATCCCTTTGCCATCCACCGCCGCTACTGGGATCTGTATGAAGGCGTCGACATTCCCATGCCCCGCCTGGGGCGCGCCGACGTGGCCGACGATCCCCACGCGCAGCGCCTGCGCCATGTTTGCGGCACCGACCTGATGCCGGTGACCGAGGACCAGGTGCGCGCCGCGCGCCGCGCCTATTTCGGGGCGATCAGCTTCGTCGACGAGCAGTTCGGCCTGATCCTCGACACGCTGGAGGAAACCGGGCTGGCCAGCAATACCGTGGTGCTGGTCTGCGGCGATCATGGCGAGATGCTGGGCGAGCGTGGGCTGTGGTACAAGATGAACTTCTTCGAGAACGCCGCACGTGTGCCGCTCTTGGTCCATGCCCCGGCGCGCTTTGCCCCAGCGCGGGTGGATGCGGCTGTCTCGACACTCGACATCCTGCCCACCTTGCTCGATCTCGCTGGCCTGCCGCCGGCCGATGCCGCCCCGGTCGACGGGCAGAGCCTGGTGCCGCACCTGCAGGGCGAGCAGGGCCATGACGAGGCCTTGGCCGAATACCTGGGCGAAGGGGCGATCGCGCCGGTGGTGATGATCCGGCGCGGGGACTGGAAGTTCATCCATTGCCCGGCCGATCCCGACCAGCTTTACAACCTGGCGCAAGACCGCGATGAAACCCGCAACCTGGCCAATGATCCGGCGCATGCCGCATTGGTGGCCAGCCTGCGCGAAGAAGTGGCCGCGCGCTGGGACCTGCCCACCATCGCTGCGCAAGTCGTGGCCAGCCAGCGCCGGCGCCATCTGGTGGCCCAGGCCAATGCCACCGGCACGCTGACCCATTGGGATCACCAGGTGCCGCGCGATGCGTCACGCGAATATATCCGCGCGCACATGGACCTGGAATTGCTGGAAGCGGTTGCCCGTTTCCCGCGCGTGCGCTTCGATTGATCGCAAGGGGGACGGGGCAATGGGGGCAGGCATGGTGCAGCAGACCGACAAGGGCCCCGCAACTGCCCCGCCGGGCCCGGAGGCACCGCGCGCCGGCCTCACTCTGGCAGCGATCGGCGCCGGCACGGCAGCGGCGCATATCGGCAACAATTTCACCACCTATCTCGTGGGTGGATTGATCGACGCCTATGGTTTTTCCGCCAGCGCGATGGGGCTGTTCGCCATGCTGGAAACGCTCGCCTATGGCGCGGCCATGCTGGGCGTGGCGCGCTGGGGCGGCGGGGGCGGCGTGGTCGGGGGGCCACGCCGCCTTGCGCTGGCCAGCACCGTGCTGGTGGTCTTGGCGCAGGCGCTGTCGGGGCTGGGGGGCAACCTGCCGCTGCTCCTGGCCGGACGGCTGGTCACCGGCTTCGGCTTTGGCCTGATGAACGGCGCGGTAAACCTGGCAGCGGGGCAGACGGCGCATCCGGCACGGGCGATTTCGGTGGGCATCGCCTGCCAGACGGTGCTGTTTGCCGTGGTCAACATCGTCTTGCCCGAAGTTTCCGCGCATCATGGCCTGGCCGCGATGTTTGCCGCGCTGGCCTTGCTTTCGGCGGTTCTGGGCCTGGGCGCCATGGCACTGCCGGGTGCGGCGCGCGCCGACCACGCTGCAATGGCGGCGCGCCAGCCGATGACGCGGGCGGGCTGGCGTCTCTTGCTCGCCATGGGCCTGTTTGCCGGGGGAAGCCTGTCGATCTGGCCGTTCATGGAACGCGCCGGCCACGCCATCGGCCTGGCGGCCACCACGTTTGGCCGCTACCAATCGCTGGCTACGATCGCCAGCGCGCTGGGCAATGCCGCGCTTGCCGTGGTGATCACCCGGTTGCCGCGCCGGGCCCTGCTGGCGGGCGGGTTGGTGGCCTGTGCGGTTTCCTGTGCTTTGCTTACCACGGCCAGCCTGGCCTGGGTCTTTGCCGTGGCCCTGGTGGTGTTCAACGCCAGCTGGTTCATTGCCTATCCCATGCTGTTGGGCCTGGCCTATGACGAAGCGCCCGACGGCCGGCTGGCGGTGATGATGACGGCCACCTGGCTGCTGGCCCAATCGGTAGGGGCGCTGGCCGCTGGCGTACTGGCCGATGCCACCGGATCGTTTGCCGGGGTTGGCCTGGTCGGCTTTGCCGGCTGCGCCCTGGCACTGCTGCTGACACTGCCCATGGCGCGCAGCCCGGCGCGGCCAGTGGCCCTCGCATCTTGACAGCGCCGCCCTGGCCCTCTCTGTGCTGGGGCAATGACCGCATCCACGCCCCCATTGCCCGCCGCCCTGCCGATGCACGAGCGCATCCGCCAGGAAATCGAGGCGCGCGTCATGGCGGGCGAACTTCGTCCGGGCGAGCGCATCCCGTCCGAACTCGAACTCATGGCGCATTATGGCTGCGCGCGGATGACGGTGAACAAGGCGCTCTCGCGCCTTGCCGAAAGCGGCCTGCTGGAACGGCGCAAGCGGGCGGGCACGTTCGTGGCGCGGCCGCGCACGGTCTCGATGGTGCTCGACATTCCCGACCTCGCGCTCGAAGTGCAGGGGCGCGGGCAGGTCTATGGCTTTCGCCTGCTTTCGCGCAGCCTGGGGGACACCGCCAGCGACCGCGAGGCGGCGGCCGAACTGGGTGACGTTGGGCCGATCCTGCGGCTTTCGGGCCTGCACCTGGCCGATGGCGCGCCGCTCGCCGTGGAAGAACGCGTGACCAACCTGGCGCTGGTGCCGGGGATGGCGGATGTGGATTTCACCGCCGATCCCCCCGGTGGCTGGCTCTTGCGGCATATCCCCTGGACCGAGGCGGAAAATCGCATCGGCGCGCTTGCCGCCAGCCGCGAACAGGCCAAGGCGCTGGGCATTCCCGCCGGATCGCCGTGCCTGGTGGTGGCGCGCCACACCTGGCGCGGGGCAGACAGCGTCACCTTCGTGCGCCAGGTTTTCGTGGCCGGCGCCTATGAACTCGTCGCGCGGTTCGGGCCGGCGCGGTAGTTGCACAATTTGCGCGCCTGATGCACGATTGGCGCATGGATCGCACAGACCTTCGCATTCTTGCGCAGCTTCAGGCCGATGCCTCGGCCAGCCATGCCGACTTGGCCGAGGCCGTGCACCTGTCTCCCTCGCAATGTTCGCGCCGCATTGCGCGCCTGCGCGAAACCGGTGTGATCCGGGGGCAGGTGGCGCTGCTTGACGAAGCGGCACTGGGGCTGGGCGTGGAAGCCTATGTCACGGTGACGATGGCATCTTATGCGCGCGAGGTGGTGGGCGGCTTTCACGAACGCATCGCGGGGCTCACCGCCGTGGTCGATTGCTGCGCCTTGACCGGAGACGCCGACTACCTCCTGCGCATCGTCGCCATCGATCTTGCCGCGTTCACCCGCCTGATCAACGACGAGATCCTGGGCCATGGTGACGTCGCCAACTTGCGCTCGTCCATCGTGCTCGACCGGATCAAGCGCACCACGGCCTTGCCCTTGCCGCGCGGTTGACGCGTAGAATAGTGCTTTTCTGCGTTAGTCACGCATATTTAGGGGTTTTCCTTCGTAACTTCGCGCGGAACGTGCATCGGCTTTGGAGTAGACTGCCAGGGTCAAGCCGGCCGCTTTTGATGGCCGGCACCTGCTGGTGGAGAGACACGCGCCATGGCCGCATCGACCGATCTTTTCGACAATCCCCTGGGCCTTGATGGGTTCGAGTTCATCGAGTTTGCCAGCGCCGAACGCGGCAGCCTGGGCCCGGTGTTTGCGCGCATGGGATTTACCCACATCGCCAACCACCGCAGCAAGGATGTGGAACTGTGGCGCCAGGGCGGCATCAACCTGATCGCCAACTATGAGACCCGCAGCCCGGCCGCCTATTTCGCGGCCGAGCACGGCCCTTCGGCCTGCGGCATGGGTTGGCGCGTGCGCGATGCGGCCAAGGCCTATGCTGCGGCGCTCGACCGCGGGGCCGAGCCGGTGGAAGTGCAGACCGGGCCGATGGAACTGCGCATTCCCGCCATTCGCGGCATCGGCGGGTCGATCATCTATTTGGTCGACCGCTATCACGGCGGCCAGTTCGGCGATCTTTCGATCTACGATATCGATTTCGTGTATCTGCCCGGCGTCGATCGCCAGCCCAAGGGCGCGGGCTTCCACACGATCGATCACCTCACCCACAACGTCTATGGCGGGCGCATGGCGCACTGGGCCAGCTTCTACGAGCGCGTGTTCGGCTTCCGCGAAATCCGCTATTTCGACATCAAGGGCGAATATACCGGCCTTACCAGCCGGGCGATGACCGCGCCCGATGGCAAGATCCGCATTCCCTTGAACGAGGAATCGCAGAAGGGCGGCGGCCAGATCGAGGAATTCCTGCGCGCCTACAACGGCGAGGGCATCCAGCACATCGCCTTTGCCTGTGATGACCTGATTGCCGGATGGGACACGCTCAAGGCCAGCGGCACCCCGTTCATGAGCGCGCCGCCGGCCACCTATTACGAGATGCTGGAAGAACGCCTGCCCGGCCATGGCGAACCGGTGGACGAATTGCAGAAGCGCGGCATCCTGCTCGATGGCTCCACCGTGCAGGGCGATCCGCGCCTGCTGCTGCAGATCTTTTCCGAAACGCAGGTCGGGCCGGTGTTCTTCGAATTCATCCAGCGCAAGAAGGACGAGGGCTTTGGCGAAGGCAATTTCACCGCCCTGTTCGAAAGCATGGAGCGCGACCAGCTGCGCCGTGGCGTGCTGAAAGTGGGGGAGGACGCGTGACGGACACCGCCCAAACACAGGCCCCGCTGCTGGGCGGGGTGCACCACGCGGCCTATCGCTGCCGCGATGCCAAGGAAACCGTGGAATGGTATGCCCGCGTGCTGGGCATGGCCTATACCACTGCCTTTGCCGAAGATCACGTGCCCTCCACCGGCGCATTCGATCCCTATATGCACGTGTTCCTCGATGCTGGCGGCGGCAATGTGCTGGCTTTCTTCGAGCTGCCCAACCAGCCCGAGATGGGCCGCGATCCGGCCACGCCCGCGTGGGTGCAGCATCTGGCGTTCAAGGTGGCGGACGAGGCCGCGCTGCTGAGCGCCAAGGCGCATATCGAGGCGCAGGGCATCGATGTGCTGGGCCCCACCTGGCACGGGCTGTTCAAGTCTATCTATTTCTTCGATCCCAATGGGCACCGGCTGGAACTGGCGTGTGACATCGGCACGGATGAACAAGTGGCCAAGGCGCGCGAGGTGGCCCCGGCCATGCTGGAAGAATGGGCGCAGACCCGCCGTGCGCCGCGCCACGCTGCGTGGTTGCACGAGCAGCCTGGCGAGGAGCCGCAGGCGTGATCGACCATACCCACGATCCCCGCGCGCAAAGCTGGGTGGAGGGCGCTGCCGGCCATCCCGATTTCCCGGTGCAGAACCTGCCGCTTGGCGTGTTTTCCCTGGGCGAGGGCGAGCCCCGGCGCATCGGCACGGCAATCGGTGACCATGTGCTCGACCTGGCGGGCCTTGCCGCCGATGGCGCTTTGCCACAGGGCTTGGCCACGGCGCTGGCCCAGCCCACGCTCAACGCGCTGTTTGCGTTGGACGAGGCGGAGCGGGTGGCGCTGCGCCATGCGCTGTTTGCGCTGCTGTCCAGCGAGCGGTGCCGGCTGAAAGTGACGCCGCACCTCCATCGCAGCGAGGACGTGGCGCTGCACCTGCCCTTTGCCATCGGCGATTACACCGATTTCTACGTGGGCATTCACCACGCCACGGCCATCGGCAAGCTGTTCCGGCCGGACAATCCGCTGCTGCCCAACTACAAGCACGTGCCGATCGGCTATCACGGGCGCGCCTCTTCCGTGCGGGTTTCGGGCACGCCGGTGACGCGGCCGTGGGGTCAGCTCAAGGCGCCCGATGCGCCAGCGCCGGTGCATGCGCCGTGTCGCCGGCTGGACCACGAGCTGGAACTGGGCCTGTGGATCGCCGGGGACAATGCGCTGGGCGAGCCGGTGCCGATCGACACGGCCTGGGACCGGATCGGCGGGCTGTGCCTGCTCAACGATTGGTCTGCGCGCGATATCCAGGCCTGGGAATACCAGCCGCTGGGGCCGTTCCTGGCCAAGAACTTTGCCACCACGGTATCGCCCTGGGTGATCACCGCGCAGGCGCTGGCGCCGTTTCGCATGGCCGCTGCGCCCCGGCCCGACGGCGATCCGCAGCCCTTGCCCTATCTGCGCGAAGGTGGGGAGGGCGCGCTGTCGATCACGCTGGAAACCACGCTGCACACCGCCGCGATGCGCGCGGCGGGGCTGGCGCCGCATCGGCTGAGCCAGGGCAACGCGTTTGACGCGATGTATTGGACACCCGCGCAGATCGTGGCGCACCATGCCTCTAACGGCTGCGATCTGCACGCGGGCGATCTGCTGGGCACCGGCACGCTTTCGGGGCCCACGCAAGACAGCGCAGGCAGCCTGATGGAACTGAGCCAGGGGGGCAAGGCGCCGCTGGCCCTGCCCGGCGGGGAAACCCGCACGTTTCTGGAGGACGGGGACGAACTGGCGCTGCACGCGCGGGCCGAGCGGGACGGTTATGCCACGATCGGCTTTGGCCCGTGCGTGGGCCGGATCGCGGCGGCGCGCCATGCCTGACCTGACGCTGCACGGTTATTGGCGATCCAGCGCGGCATGGCGCGTGCGCATCGCGCTGGCGCTCAAGGGCTTGCCCTATGCCACCGTGGCGCACGATCTGCGCACCGGTGCGCAAGCCGCAGCGGCCTATCGCGCGTGCAATCCGCAGGGGCTGGTACCGGCGCTGGACACGGGGGAGGGCCAGGAAGCGCCGCTTACCCAATCGCTGGCGATCATCGAATGGCTGGAGGAAACCCAGGCCCAGCCCGCGCTGTTGCCGGCCGATCCCTTGGGGCGGGCGCGGGTGCGGGCCATGGCCCAGGTGATTGCCTGCGACGTCCATCCGCTGGGCAACTTGCGCGTGCTCAAGGCCTTGCGCGGCGATCTGGGTGCCGATGAGGCGCAGGTTGCGGCGTGGCTGGCACGCTGGATGGGGGATGGGTTCGTCGCCTTGGAAACCATGGTGGCACAATGGGGTGGGGCCTTCGCCTTTGGCGATGCGCCCGGCCTTGCCGATTGCTGCCTGGTGCCGCAGATTTACGCCGCGCGCCGGTTTGGCGTGGGCCTGGGCGCCTATCCCCGTCTGGTGGCGATCGACGCCCGCTGCGCCGGCCTTGCCGCCTTTGCCATGGCGCATCCGGCCGCGCAGGCCGATGCCGATCCGTCCTGACGCTTAGAGCGCGCTAATCGCCGGGCGAAAGCGGCGCGATCGGGATCGGCATGGCCGGCACGGGAAAGGGAAACCGTCCATCCTGGACTGTCTCTTCCAGGCTGCTGGCATTGAGCACCAGGCCCTTTTCGGTGACGACGCGAAAACTTCTGCGGGTATCCAGGTCCCAGCGCAGCATCAGCCGGACGATTTTGGCCAGGGGTTCGGGGCGCACGCTTTCCACCCTCGTGAAAGTCGAGCTTGGGAACGGTGACAGGCCATCCTCACCTGGATCGGCGTCGGGTGCGGACCATTCCAGCCAGGCGCGCTCCGTCCAATCGATGTGCATGGCGGCCCCCGTGTTGTTGGCGCCGTGTTATTGCGGTGCCAAATGAAACTTTCTGCCAGTCGAAAGAAGTGGTCCCGGACCAAACCATAGACGTTTGGGGCCAAAAAGCAATTGCTTGCCAAAATGGCGGCATGTTCTTGCGATCCGATATATTGCATTGCACCAATTGCTCGGTCGGCTGAGTACCTGACGCCGTGCGCAGACACGAGCCGGGCGGGCATGCCGGGTGCAAAGTGGCGAAGGGATTGAAGGCCACGGCCTTTTATGAAATGAAGCCAGGGAAATCCTAACAAACGTGAAGGTTGGGATGACCGGGAGATAGGGAATGGCCAAGCGAATGGGCCTGATGGCCGCACGGCCTGCCATGCTGATGGCCATGCTGGCGGTGCCAGGCGTGGCTTTGGCCCATGGCGCGCCAACGACAGCCCTGGCCAAGCGCTGCCCCGCGCTGGCCGGCGCACGGTTTGCGCCAGCCGACGGCGGCCGCCCCGTGCAGATCCTGGCGGCGCGATTGGTGCCGGCCAGTGCCGCCGCGCCCGCGGCGCAAGGCGAGACGATGCCCGCATTGCCCGCCCATTGCCAGGTGACCGGCGTGATCGATCCGCGCACGGGCGCCCATGGGAAGCCCTATGGCATCCGTTTCGAAGTCAACCTGCCGCTTGCCTGGAACGGCCGCTTTCTGTTGCAGGGCGGGGGCGGGCTCAACGGTACGGTGCGGCCGGCAGTGGGCAGCGACGCGGCCGGCACGGTGCCGGCACTGGCGCGTGGCTTTGCCGTGGCCAGCCATGACAGCGGGCACCAGGGCGCCGTGTTCGATGCCGCATTCCGTGCCGACCAGCGCGCCACGCTTGATTTCGCGCAAGCCGCCGTGCCGGCCGTGGCGCAACTGGGCAAGGCGATTGCCGCGCGGTTCTTTGGGCGGGCGCCCTCACGCAGCTATATGGCGGGCTGCTCCACCGGCGGGCGCGAGACGATGCTGGCCATGGAACGCTATCCCACGCTGTTTGATGGCCTGGTGATTGGTGCGCCGGCCATGCGCACCGGGTTTTCCAACCTGGGCACGTCTTATGCCAAGGTTATGTTCAACCAGGCCGCGCCGCGCGATCCGCAGGGGCTGCCCATGCCCGACAAGGCCTTTTCCCCGGCCGATCGCAAGACGATCCGTGACGGTTTGCTGGCGCAATGCGATGCGCTGGACGGGCGGGCCGATGGCATGATCATGGCCGTGGCGCAGTGTCACTTTCGCCCGGCCGCGCTGCAATGCCGGGAAGGCCAGCAGAGCGGATGCCTGAGCGCGGGCCAGGTGAATGCGCTCACCCGCGCCTTCGCCGGGCCGCGCGACGCGGCCGGCCATCCGCTCTATGCCCCGGTGCCGTTCGATACCGGCGTGGTCGATACGGCCGGGCCGATTTCCGGTTATATCGCCGACGGGCGGACCGATATCCTGGGGCCACCCAATCGTGACCTGGCGATCGATCTCGATGCCCGCGCTGCCGTGATCCGGGCCGATTGGATGCAGGCGCTGACCGATACCGATGGCTGGACCGACCTCGGCACGTTCCTGGGCCATCAGGGCAAGGTGCTGTTTTACCATGGTGTCAGCGACCCGTGGTTTTCTGCGTTCGACACGCTCGATTACTGGCAGCGGGCGGGGAAGAGTAATGGCGCGGCCTGGGCGCAGGGCAGCCGGTTCTACATGGTGCCGGGCATGGCCCATTGCCGCGGCGGCGATGCGTTCGACCGGTTCGATCTGCTGGGCGCCGTGGTCGATTGGGTGGAACAGGGCAAGGCGCCCGCTGGCGTGGTGGCCACGCGCAGCGCGGGCACGGCGGCGCGGCCGCTCTGCCCCTGGCCGTCTTACGCCCGGTATCGCGGGGGTGATCCGGCGCTGGCGGAAAGCTATTCCTGCGCTGACGCGGGCGCGGGGGGCACTGAGGCGGGCGGCTGATCGGTCCACCGGCCGCCCACGGCCTGGGCCAGGGAAATGGCGGCGGTCTGGCGATCGATCACCGCCTGGATTTCCGTCTGCCGGGCCGAAAGCGCCGCCGTCTGCGCGGTGATGACCGAGGCATAATCGACCAGGCCATTGCGATACTGGTTGTTGGCGATGGTTTCGGCCTTGCTTGCCGAAGCGGTCGCTTCCGTCCGGCGCTGCGCCACCTGGGCCAGCACGCGCGTGCCGGCCAGGTTGTCTTCGACCTGCTGAAACGCGGTGAGCACGGTCTGGCGATAGGTGGCCACGGTCTGGTCATACTGTGCGCGCGCCTGCACCACCGCGCCGTGGCGGGCGCCGAAATCGAGCAGGGTCATCGCGCCGCTCACGCCCAGCGACCACAGGCTGGTGGCCGCGCGAAACAGCTGGTCGATCACGCTGCTGTTGGTGCCCACGCTGCCCGACAGCGTGACCTGGGGGAAATAGGCGGCCTTCTGGATGCCGACATTGGCATTGGCGGCAGCGACGCGGCGTTCGGCCGCGGCGATATCGGGCCGGCGTTGCAGCAGGGCGGCGGGCACTTGCGCCGGGATTTCGGGCACGACCGGCTGCCATTCGACCGGCGCCAGCGCGAACGTGGAGGGATTTTCCCCCACCAGCACGGCAATGGCGTGTTCCAGCACGGCGCGCTGGCGATCGAGATCGGCGCGCGTGGCCTGGGCATTGCTCAGCGTGGTCTGCGCCTCGAACACGTCGGAATGCGCAACGGTGCCCGCATTGTACTTGTTGGTGGCGATGGTCAGCGCGCGGGTATAATCGGCCACGGTGCGATCGAGCAGCACCCGCTGTGCATCGATGCCGCGAAGCTGCACATAGTTCGTGGCGAGTTCGCCCTGGGCGGAAAGCGTGGCGTTGGCGAGGTCGCCCTCGCTGGCCTGGGCACTGGCTTTGGCCTGGCTCAGCGCGTTGCCGAGGCGACCCCACAGGTCGGGCTCCCAACTGGCGCCGATGGACAGCGAATAGCGCGAAACCGCAGCGCCGGTGTTGGTGGTGGTTGCGCCGGTGCCGCCGGTCACGGTTTCACCCTCGAAGGTCTGCGAGCGGGTGCCGCTGACCGAACCGGTAAGCGAGGGAAACAGGGCAGAGCGCTGCACCTGGACGAGGCCGCGCGCGGCCTGGTACGCGGCGCGATAGCTCGCCACGTTCTGGTTGGTTACCGCAACGCGCCGCTCCAGATCATCGAGCACGGGATCGCGGAACAAGTCCCACCAGGCGCCACGGGCCACCGCATCCGATGGCGTGGCCACGGCCCAGCCTGGCTCTTCCTTGAACTGCGCCGGGATCGCCACGCTGGTGGGCACGCGATAGGCGGGCGCCATCGAGCAGCCGGTAAGCAGCAGGCCGGGAATGACGAGCGCGGAAAGGCGGGAAGAAGGCGCGCGCATCAGGCGGGTACTCCTTGGATGGGGGCCGGCGGCGCCGCACGGCGGGGGCGGCGGCGGAAGCGGTCGAGGGCGAGATAGACCACCGGGGTGGTCATCAGGGTCAGCACCTGGCTGGCGACAAGACCGCCAAAGATGGCGATGCCCAGCGGCCGGCGCAGTTCGGCCCCGTCGCCAAAGCCGATGGCGAGCGGCAAGGCGCCGAGCGCGGCAGCCAGCGTGGTCATCAGGATCGGGCGAAAGCGCTTGAGGCAGGCCTCGCGCACGGCGTCCACCGGCGCAAGGCCCTCGCTGCGCTCGGCCTCCAGCGCGAAATCGATGATCATGATCGCGTTCTTCTTCACGATGCCGATCAGCAGGATGATCCCGATCAGGGCGATGATGTCGAACTGCCCGCCGCTGGCGATCAGCGCGATCATCGCCCCCACCCCGGCTGACGGAATCGTGGAGAGCGCGGTGAGCGGGTGGATCGCGCTTTCATAGAGCATGCCCAGCACGATGTAGATCGCCACCAGCGCGGCCACGATCAACAGCGGCATGCTGGCCGTGGACTGGGCAAAGACCTTGGCCGTGCCGCCGAATTCGCCGTGCACGGTGGCGGGCAGGGCAAGGCTTGCCTGCACTTGCGCGATAAGCTGCGAGGCCTGGCCCAGCGAAACGCCCGGCGGCAGGTTGAACGAGACCGTGGCCGAAGGTTCGCCATCGGAATGGCTGACCGAGGCATCGGTGGAGCCGGTGTTCCAGCGGGCGATGGCTGAAAGCGGCGTCATCGTGCGGGCGCTGGTGCTGACGGCGCTGCCGCTCGCGACCAGGGCGCCGCCGGCCGCTGCACCGCCCGAGCCGGTGAGATTGGCGGCCGAGCTGGCCGAACTGATCGCATTGCCCACGGGCAGGTAGATGTTGTTCAACGCCTCTGGCGAACCATTGAACTGGCGATCGGCCTCCATCACCACGTGGTACTGGTTGAGGCCGGAATAGATATTGGCCACCTGCCGCTGGCCGAACGCGTCATAAAGCGTGGCGTCCACCGTCTGCATCGGGATGCCCAGCCGCGCGGCGGCATCACGGTCCACCTCGACAAAGGCGTCGGCACCGGCATCCTGCTGGTCGATATCGACGTCGGTGATCAGGTCGCCATGGGTCTTGAGCGCGTCGACCAGCTTTTGCCCGGCGGCCTGGAGCACATCGGCGTGATCGGCCTTGAGCACGTATTGATAGGAGCTGTTGGTCTGCCGCCCGCCGGCCTGGAGATCCTGGACCGGATTGAGGAACAGGCTGACCCCGCGCACCCGCGCGAGCTTGGGCCGCAGCCGGGCGATCACTTCGGTGGCGGGCGGACGCTGCGAACGATCCTTGAGCGTGGCGAACAGGAACCCGCCGCCGGCGCGCGATCCGCCGGCGAACGAGACCACGGTATCGACCGCCGGATCGGATTTGACGATGCGGGTGATGCGGGTGAGCTTGTCCTGCAGATCGGCAAAGGAAATCGACTGGTCGGCGCGCACGCCGCCCATCAGGCCGCCGGTATCCTGCTGCGGGAAAAAGCCCTTGGGCGCGATGGCGATGAGCCAGACATTGAGCGCCACGGTCAGCACCAGCACCAGCATGACCAGGCCGCGATGGGCGAGCGCCCAATCGAGATTGCGGGCATAGCGCGCCTCGGACCATTCGACCCAGGCGCGCGCCTTGCGCATCACCCAGCTCTTGCTTTCCTGGCCATCGAGCAGGCGCGCGGCGAGCATCGGCGTGGTGGTAAGCGAAACGACCAGGCTGATCGCCACGGCGACCGACATGGTCAGGGCAAATTCGCGGAACAGCCGCCCGACGAGGCCGCCCATGAAGATCAGCGGCACGAACACCGCCACCAGGCTGACCGAGATGGACATGACGGTAAAGCCCACCTCGCGCGCGCCGCGCAGCGCGGCGGGGATGGGTGCCATGCCTTCTTCCACATGGCGGCTGATGTTTTCGACCACGACTATGGCATCGTCCACCACGAACCCGGTGGCGACGGTGAGCGCCATGAGCGAGAGATTGTCGAGCGAGAAGCCCGCCAGGTACATCACCCCCAGCGTGCCGAGCAGCGAGGCGACCACGGCGGCCGCCGGGATCAGCGTGGCGCGCCAGGATTGCAGGAACAGTCCCACCACCAGCACGACCAGCAGCGTGGCGATCAGCAGCGTCACTTCCACTTCGTGCAGCGAGGCGCGGATCGTGGCGGTGCGATCGGAGCCGATCGACAGATGAATGTCGGGCGGCAGCGCCGCCCTGAGCGCGGGCAACTGCGCCTTGAGCGCATCCACCGTTTCCACGATGTTGGCGCCGGGCTGGCGGCTGATCAGGATGGGCACCGCGCGCTTGCCGTTGAACAGCCCCATGGTGCGCACATCTTCGGGGCCATCGGTGACGTTGGCAATGTCGGACAGGCGGACCGCCGCGCCATTGCGCCAGGCGATGACCGTATCGCGATAATCGGCCGCATGGCGCCCGGCCTGGTTGGAATAGACCTGGAAACTGCCATTGCCGGTATCGAGTATGCCCCGCGGGCGATTGGCGCTTTCCGATTGCAGTGCGGTGCGCACGTCTTCCAATGCAATGCCGGCGCGCGAAAGGGCCAGCGGATTGACCTCGATCCGCACCGACGGCAGCGCCGCGCCGCCCAGTTCCACATTGCCCACGCCCTGCACCTGGAGCAGTTTCTGCTGCACCACGTTGGACACGGCATCATAGATTTCCGAAGGGCTGCGCGTGTCCGAGGTGAGCGCCAGGATCAGCACCGGCGCTTCGGCGGGGTTGGCCTTGCGATAGCTGGGGTTGCTTTTGAGCGTGGCGGGCAGATCGGCGCGTGCGGCGTTGATCGCGGCCTGCACATCGCGCGCGGCGCCGTCGATGTTGCGCGATAGATCGAACTGCAGCGTGATCTGGCTTGACCCGACGCCCGAGCGGGAGGTCATTTCCGTTACCCCGGCAATCGTGCCCAGATGCCGTTCCAGCGGCGCCGCCACGGTCGACGCCATGGTTTCGGGGCTGGCGCCAGGCAGGTTGGCCTGAACCATGATCGTGGGGAAATCCACCGCTGGCAGCGGCGCTACCGGCAGGTTGAAGAAGGCTGCCACGCCCGCCAGCATCAAGCCGATGGTGAGGAGCAGCGTGCCGACCGGGCGCCGGATAAAAGGCGCGGAAATGGTCATGCCGGGCGCGGCGCAGGGTTGGCGCGGTGCTTCTCGCGCCGCTCGCGCCAGCGTTCGAGGCCCAGGAAGATCACCGGCGTGGTGAACAGGGTGAGCACCTGGCTGAAGATCAGGCCGCCGGCAATGGCGATGCCCAGCGGCTGGCGCAGTTCATGGCCCATGCCCCCGCCAAAGATCAGCGGCAGCGCGGCAAACAGCGCGGCAAAGGTGGTCATCATGATCGGGCGGAAGCGCAAGTGCGCAGCCTGGCGGATGGCATGGTCCGGATCGGCGCCTTCCTCGCGCATGGCTTCCAGCGCGAAGTCGATCATCATGATCGCGTTCTTCTTGACGATGCCGATCAGCAGCACGATGCCGATGATGCCGATCACCCCAAGGCCCGATCCGGTGAGCCACAAGCCGAGCAGCGCGCCGATGCCGGCCGAGGGCAGGGTGGACAGGATCGTGATGGGATGGACGAAGCTTTCATAGAGCACGCCCAGCACGATATAGACCACGACGATCGCGGCCAGGATCAGCCACAATTCGTTCGAGAGCGAGGACTTGAACGCCGACGCCGCGCCCGAGAAATTGGTGGTGATGGCGGCCGGCATGCCGATGGTCTGCTCGGCCCGTTCGATCACGGAAACCGCCTTGCCCAGCGAGACGCCCGGCGCCAGGTCGAAGCCGATCGTGGCGGCGGGGAACTGTGCCTCGCGGCTGACGACAAGGGCAGTTGGGCCGGTGTGGATCGCAGCGACGGTGGACAGCGGCACTGTGGTGCCGTTGCTTAGCGGAATGCGCAATTCGCCCAGCGCCTGCGGGCTGGTGACCGAGCCGGGCTGCGCTTCGAGGATCACGCGGTTCTGGCTGGACTGGGTATAGATCGTGGACACGATGCGCTGGCCGAAGGCGTCATACAGCGCATTGTCGATCGTCAGCACCGACAGCCCGAGCCGCCCGGCGATGTCGCGGTTGATGTCCACCGTCACCGCCTGGCCGCCGCCCATTACGTTGGACGTGACGTTTTGCAGATGGGCATCGTTCTTGAGCGCCCCGGCGAGCTTCTCGCCCCACTGGTTGACCAGGTCCTCGTCTGCCCCTTGCAGCGAAAAGCGATAGGCGTTGACCCCGGTTGACGTGTCGATCGTCAGGTCCTGGACCGGGCGGAAATAGGTTTTCACCCCCACGATGCCGCTGGTCGCCTGGGTGAGGCTGTCGATCACGCTGGAAAGGTTGCCCCGGTCGCTTTCGCTTTTCAGGTTCACCACCATGCGCCCTTGCGAGAGCGTGGGGTTCTGCCCGTCCACCCCCACCGAGGAACTCAGGCTGTCCACGGCCGGATCGGCCAGCAGCGCCTGCGCCACCTGCTGTTGCAGCGCGCTCATCCGGGTATAGCCGATGTCCTGGCCGGCAACAGTCGTGACCGCGATCTGCCCGGTATCCTGCTCGGGAAACAGATCCTTGGGGATCACCCAGAACAGCACCCCGGTGATTACCAGGGTGGCGGCAAACACCGCCATGGTCAGCCCGCTGCGCGCCATGACCCAATCGAGCGCCGACACATAGCGGGTGGCCAGGTTATCGAACCAGCCGCGGGTGGCGCGGGTGATGCGATACTGCCGCTCTTCATGTTCGGGCTTGAGCCAGCGGGCCGAGAGCATCGGCACCAGCGTGAGCGCGACCAGCGCGGAAATCAGGATGGTGACGGCCAGCGTCACGGCAAATTCGCGGAACAGGCGACCGACCACGTCGCCCATGAACAACAGCGGGATCAGCACCGCGATCAGCGAAACGGTGAGCGAGATGATGGTAAAGCCGATCTCGCTGGCGCCTTTCAGCGCGGCCTCGAACGGCTTCATGCCCAGCTCGATATGGCGGGCGATGTTTTCCAGGACGACGATGGCATCGTCGACCACGAAGCCCGACGCGATGGTCAGTGCCATCAGCGTGAGATTGTTGATCGAGAAATTCAGGAAATACATCGCCGCAAAGGCGCCCACGAGCGAGAGCGGCACGGCGATGGAGGCCACCACCGTGGCGCGCAGCGAACCCAGGAACAGGAAGATCACCAGCGTGACGAGCACCACCGCCAGAACCAGTTCCATCCGCACGTCAGCCACGGATGAGCGAATGCCGGCGGTGCGATCGGTCAGCAGCGTGACGTGCACGTCGGCCGGCAGTTGCGCTTCCAGTTCGGGCAGCGAGGCCTTGATCGCATCGACCGTGCCGATCACGTTGGCGCCGGGCTGGCGCTGCACGTCGAGCACCACGGCCGGCTGCCCATTCATCCACGAAGCAAGACGCGTGTTCTCGGTGGCCTGGACGACGTTGGCCACGTCGGAAAGCCGCACCGGCGCGCCATTGGCGAAGGCCACCACCAGGCTGCGATAGCTGGCCACGTCGGATAGCTGGTCGTTGGCATCGATCGTCCAGCTTTTGGTCGGCCCGTCGAAACTGCCCTTGGCCGCATTGGCGTTGGCATTGGCAATCGCGCTGCGGATCGATTCCAGCGACAGGCCGCGCGCGGCGAGCGCGGGCACATTGGCCTGGATGCGCACGGCTGGGCGCTGCCCGCCCGACATGGAGACAAGGCCGACGCCCGAAACCTGGGAAATCTTGTTGCTGAACTGGCGTTCGACAATGCCTTGCACTTCGCCCAGTGGCCGGCTTTTCGAAGTAATGCCAAGGCTCAGGATCGGGGCGTCGGCCGGGTTGACCTTGGCATAGATCGGCGGGGCCGGCAGGTCGGTGGGCAGCAGGGTATTGGCCGCATTGATCGCCGCCTGGACTTCCTGCTCGGCAATGTCGAGCGAGAGGTCGAGCCGGAACTGCATGGTGATCACCGATGCCCCGGCCGAGGAGGCCGATGTCATGCGCGTCAAACCCGGCATCTGGCCGAACTGCCGCTCAAGCGGGGAAGTAACGGTCAGCGCCATCACATCGGGGCTGGCGCCGGGGTAGAGCGTGGTCACCTGGATCGTGGGATAATCCACTTCCGGCAAGGCCGAGAGCGGCAGCATGCGATAGGCCACCAGGCCCGCCAGCAGGATCGCCACCATCAGCAGGGTGGTTGCCACCGGGCGCAGGATGAACAGGCGGGATGGCCCGCCGGGCTGGGCAGGGGCGGGCGCGTCAGGCGCGGGCGTGTTCATCCCGCATTGCCGGAATTGGCGCCGGAATTGGCGCGGCGATGATGCTGGCCGTTGCCGCCGCCGCGATTGCCGCCGTTACCGCCCGCGCCGCCGCGCTTGCCGCCCTTGTTGATGCTGGCGCCGTCTTCCAGGCCATCGGCGCCTTCGATCACCACCGGCGTGCCGGCATCAAGGCCCGACAGGATGGCAAGGCGATCACCCGCCGTGGGCCCGACTTTCACGACGGTGAGCTTCACCGTGTTGTCAGGCTTTACCACGAAGACAAAATCGCCCTGGCTGCCGTGGCGCACCGCGCTGACCGGCACGGTGACCACGTCATGCAGCGTCTGCACCAGCATGGAGACATTCACGAAAGCACCGGGGAACAACACGTTGCTGGCATTGGCAAAGCGCGCCTTGGCCTTGACCGTGCCGGTCGTGGCATCCACCTGGTTGTCGAACGTGAGGAAGCGGCCTGTGGCAAGGCGGGTGGCGCTGTTCTGGTCGCGCGCTTCCACCGGAAAGCCGCTGCCGGCGCCAGCGCCCTGGCCGATGGCGGAAAGCTGCGCCTGGGGCAGGGCAAAGCTGATGTCGATGGGATCGACCTGGGTGATCACCACCACGCCGTTGGTATCGGACGGGGTCAGGTAATTGCCGATATCCACCTGGCGAATGCCCACGCGGCCGGAAATCGGCGCCTTGATCGCGGTGTAGTCCAGGTTGAGCGCGGCCGTGCCGATGGCGGCGCGATCGGCCGCCACGGTGCCGACCAGCTGGCCCACCGTGGCGCGCTGGGTATCGACCTGCTGGCTGGCGATCGAATCCTGCTTGAGCAGCGTCTGGTAGCGGTTGAGATCGAGGCGGGCCGAAACCAGCTGTGCCTCGTCCCGCGCGAGGTTGGCGCGCGCCTGGTCGAGCGCCAGGCGATAGGGCCGGGGATCGATCTGCGCCAGGACCTGCCCCTGGCGGACCATCTGCCCTTCCTGGAACATGATCTTGAACAGGACGCCCGAAAGCTGGGTGCGCACGGTCGCCGTGACGATGGGCTGCACCGTGCCGAGCGCGGCCACGGTCACCGGCACATCGGCCTTGGTGGCGGGCGCGATATTGACGGCGGCCGGCGGCCGGCCGCCGCGCTTGTCACCGCCGCCCTTGGCCAGCCAGCGCGCGCCCAGGGCCAGGCCCAGGAACACGGCGATAATCACCAGTGCGATCAGGACCGTGCGTTTGCGGTTGGCAGAGCGATGAACGGGCGGTTCTTGATCCGGGGAAACGGGGGTACTCGCGTCGGCAGCGCTCATTTAGCAAACCCTTGCAACACCTGCGACTCGACGGTCCCGGATCGAGCACCCGCGTTTTCGGCGATGGTCCGGCGCGGTGCAAGCCGTCTTGTCTCTCAAGTTGTATCAGAATGCCCCGGTCGATTTTCCGGCGTTGCCGGGCGGCGGCGTGGGCGTTCCGGCATGCAATTGCCGATCGGGTGCAAAGGTTCCCGGCGTGAAGCGGGGCATGTGCAGATAGCGGGGGTTAAAGCCGGAAAGCTGGGCCAGGTGGTCAGGATCGGGCAGGGTGATGCTGCGCCCTTGCCAGTGCAGCAAGCCCCGCCCGCGCAAGTCCTGCACCACGCGGTTGACGTGAACCGAAGTGAGGCCGGTGGCTTCGGCCAGGGTGATCTGGGTCACCGGCGCGACAAACCGCCCGCCTTCGGCCAGGCCCAGGGCGGCCAGGCGATAGTGCAATTCGCACAACAGCGCACCGATCCGGGCCAGCGCCGGCCGTGCCGCCAGGTTGAGCGTCCATTCCCGCTGCGTGCCCAGCATGGCGCAGGCATCGAACGCCAGGGCCTGGCGCAGCTTTCGCGAGCGCAGGCAGGCGCGATCGAACACGTCGGGCGCAATCAACGCGCAATGCATCTCGCCCACGGCGCCGATCGAGTGATCCATCTGCTCGGCCGCCAGGGCATCGGGATTGCACAAGTCTCCCGGCAGCAGGAACGCCACGATCTGGCGCCGCCCGTCTTCCAGCAGCTTGTAACGGCACCCCCAACCCTCGGTCACCAGCTTCACGAAATGGATCGGTTCGCCCTCGCGGATAAGATCGGTGCCGGCGGGAACCAGGCGCGCTTCGGTTCGCAGCAGCGCGTCAAGCGTCACCTGGTCCTGGAAATCCAGTTCGACATAGCGGGCAAATTTGGCCTGGAGGGGATTCATGCGGTTCCGTGGTGGGGGCAAGTGTCCGGCGCGGCGCGCCGGCATGTCAAACGCAACACCCGATGTCGGTGCTTGTTCCCCTTGCTCTCGCAGATTGTTTTTCGGGGCCGATGGGCAGGCGCAGGGATTGAAGCATGTTGCGGGAAATCATTGTCACCAAAGGATGCCTGAACATGACAGATCGTTCTCCAGCCCAACCCGCCATTGCCCCGCGGCAAGTGCGCGGCGCACCCGTGGGCCAGCAATCGAACCATGACGAAGAACGCGATAATCCCGGCCAGATGACCGGCGGCACCGGCGGCATGGGGACGCCACCGCCCAGAGAACAGCCGATCGACGAACCCGTGCCCGACCCTGTTGCACTGCCCCCCGGTAGCCATGCCAAGGACGGTTCCGAACGTCTCGACGGCGACAGGCTGCCAAAGCCCCCTACGGATGCCGACGCAGAGGATGGCGAAGCCGAGGTGGACGAGAACGCGGCATCGCGATGGGAATGAACGGTGGGGCGCGCGTGGTCGCGCGACAGGCCAGCCCGGTCGCGGCGCCAGATACGCCCTGTCTCTGACACGCCACGGTTGGTCGCCCCACCTTGGTAAAGCAAACTTATGTGAATTGTGCCGAATGCTTCGCGCCTACGTTTTCTCCTGATTCGACAAAGGCATCGCGCCAGAAACCAGGGGAAAGGACATGACGCAGGAAATGCAGCAAGCGACCAGCCACGTGCGCACGTTCCGTCGCCACGAATTTCTGGCGCGCGCCGACGAACGCCAGAACTGCGTGCTGCGGATCGAGGAAGGCTGGGCGGCGCAATATCGCCTGGTGCCAGATGGCCGGCGCCAGATCATCACCCTGTTCCTGCCGGGAGACTATTGCGAGCCGCAATGGCTGTTGCAGGGGCGGGCGACGTTGCCGATCGTGGCCTTGACGCGGGTGCGTGCCCGTGCGCTGCCCCATGCCCGCATCCAGGCGCGCGCGCCGCATGAAGAAGACAGCATGACGCGCGTGCTCGATGCCATGCTGGTGCTGCTGCGCAACCGCGAGAAATGGATTTTCAACCTGGGCCGGATGACCGCAACCGAGCGGTTGTGCAACCTCTTGTGCGAATTGTACGCGCGGCTCCAGGCACGCAACCGGGTTGTGCAAGACCGCTGCGCCATGCCGCTGACGCAATATGACCTGGCCGATATCGTCGGCATTTCACCTGTTCACGTGAACCGCGTATTGCAAACTCTTCGCGGCGATGGGTTGCTCGATCTCAAGGGCCGGTGGATGCAGGTGCGCGACCTCGCGGCGCTGCAACGACTGGGCGATGTTGCCACAGAGCCCGGCCCCGGCATGCCCCGCGCGGCCTGACCGACCGGGCGGGGCCGCGCGATCATCCGTTGACCACGGTACCGCCGTTGGGGTGCAGCACCTGCCCGCTCATATAGCTGCTGTCGGCGCAGGCCAGGAACAGGAAGGCCGGCGCCACTTCGTTCGGTTCGCCCGGGCGGCCCATCGGCGTGTCTTCGCCGAAACTGCGCACCTTTTCCGGATCGGCGCCGCCTTGGGGATTGAGCGGGGTCCAGATCGGGCCGGGCGCCACCGCATTGACGCGGATGCCCTTGCCCACCAGGTTTTCGCTGAGCGAGCGGGTGAAGGCGGTAATTGCGCCCTTGGTGGCGCTGTAGTCCAACAGTTGCGGCGCGCCCTCGTACATCGTCACGCTGGTGCAGTTGATGATCGCACTGCCTGCGCCCAGGTGACCGACCGCCGCCTGGACCATGTGGAACATGCCGAAGATATTGGTGCGAAACGTGCGCTCCAACTGCTCCTTGCTGATATCGCGGATGTCCTTGGCGGGGTGCTGTTCGCCCGCGTTGTTGACCACGATGTCGATCCGGCCAAAGCGATCGATCACCCGGTTGACGGCGTCCTGGCAGAAGGCCGGATCGCCCACGTCACCCTGCAGGGTGAGGGCGTCAGCCCCTTCCTGGCCCACGATCGCGGCGGTGTTCTCGGCGTCCTGCTCATCTTGGCGGTAGACGATGGCAACATTGGCACCTTCGCGGGCATAGAGCGCCGCCACGGCACGACCGATGCCGCTGTCACCCCCGGTCACGATCGCCACCTTGCCGGCGAGGCGGCCGGAACCGGGATAGATCGGTTGCCACTTGGGATCGCGGGCCAGCGATTGTTCCTGGCCCTGCCGATCGGGTGCGGCGGCGGTGCCGGCCTGGGCATCGGCGGCCTTGCCGGCCTGCTCGTGCTGGGTCTCGCCCACTTTGCCCAGGCTGGCGGCTTGTGAATCGGTCATGAAAACGGTCCTTGCAGGGGCAGGCGGCACGCGCCGCGCATCGGGGATGCTTTTGAAAACCCCCAAAACAAGAAAAGGTGGCAAGGCTTTACATATGTGAAGAAGGCTGTGTGACAGTCATTTCATAAGGCCGCCGACGGCGCGGGGGCGCGCTCATGGTTTGAGGATGCGATGTTGCCGCGCCACTTCGATGCTCGTTTCGGGGCGCTTGTCCGCGCCGCCGCCATGATCGCCGCCACGATTCCCGTTTGCGTCGTTGCCCCGATCATCGACCTGCCTTGAGCCTGCCTGCGATGCCGTACAACGCCCTGGCCCGGCGCCTGGCCTGCTGCTTCCCGCTTGACGAGGACGACCTGCGCGCGATCGACCGGCTTTGCGCCGTGCCGCGCCGACGCGTCGCCGCACGGCGGGAATTCCTGCGCGAGGGCGATCGCCCCGGGCAAGTGCACATCCTGCTGGAAGGGTGGGCCAGCCGCCTGGTGATGCTGCCCGATGGCCGCCGCCAGATCACCGCGTTTCACTTGCCCGGCGACATCCTCTGGCGGCCGATGGGCGACGTGCGCATGGACTTCTCGATCCTGGCGCTGACGCCGGCCATGGTCGTGCCGATTGCGTCGGGTGCGTTCGAACCCTTTGTCACCGCGCATCCGGGCATCGCCATGGCCCTGGCCACGCAGGATCGGGTGGCCGAAGCGGTTCAGCGGCGCTGGCTGGTCAACCTGGGCCAGCGCACCGCGTTCGAGCGGATCGGCCACCTGTTTTGCGAATTGCACCATCGCCTCGATGCCATCGGGCTGGCGCACGAGAACAGCTTTGCCTTTCCCGTCACGCAAGTGGAACTCGCCGAGGCAACGGGCCTGACCCCGGTGCACGTCAACCGCGTGCTGCGCGACATGCGCCTGCAGGGGCTGATCGACCTGGAACACCGTGCCCTGCGCATCCTGCAGTTTTCCGCGCTGGCGCAGCGCACGCTGTTCGATCCTGATTATCTGGAGCCGCATGGGCCGCTCCGCCTGGCATGACGGGGTTTCGCCTCGTGTCGCTAACCCTGGTTGCACCGGGGTGGGTGCGACCACCATCTGCGCGTTGATGTTCTGTGCCCCCGCACAGGAGAACGACGATGAGCAACGAACGCAGCCCGGTGGAAGAGCAACGCGGCCCGGCCGGCGATGCCATTCCCACCAACGATGGGCGCGATGCCCGCACCGCCGGCGGCCAGCGAGCCGAACCGGTGGAAAAGCGCCCCAGCGTGAGCCAAGTCCAGCCCGAGGACTACCCCCTGGCAGACCGCAAGGCCGGCGCTGTCTGAGACAGCCCCCGTGCCACGATACGCAAGAGGCCGACCTTGCCAAATGCAGGGCCGGCCTCTCCTCGCGTGACGTGGCGAGGGCGCTGGATCAGTATGGGTAAGAGAGGCCGTAGTGCGAATGGACCTGGCGGCCATATTCCGGGTCGTGCAGCGGTTCCGCCGTGGCCCCGTAATGCGGCCCGTTTTCAAGCGTGTCGCGGTCCAGGTTGACGACATAGCCGCCTTGGCCGGTGTCGTAGTTCAACGTGTTCCAGGGCAGCGGATAATAGTCGCTGCCAAAGCCGAGCACGCCGCCGAACTGCAAAACGGCGTATTCGACCTGGCCGGTGCGCTTGTTGACCATGAAGTTGTAGACCGATCCGAGCCGTTCGCCATCGGCGCCGTAGACCGCGGTGCCTTCCACCTTGTTGGAGGCGATCAGGCTGCCGGTTTCCTGGGTGGCAATGCTTTCAGCCATCGGTACTCTCCTGTGCTGTGCTTTTCCCGACAACCCGGAACGGGCGCGAAGAGATTGCCAGGGACGCGCCAACGGGATGGCCTGTGCGGCCAGCGCGCCGGGCAGAAGCCGATGCTGATCCAGGAAAGTATTGTGTTTGGACGGCGCAAAAAAAGGGCGGCCATCGCCGTGGATGCCCGCCCGGAAACATGGGTAGATAAAACGAGGCTCTCAGACCGCGATGGCGGCCAGCAGCTTCTCGCTATAGCGTTCATCGGCCGGGTCGAACCCGGCGAACACGCTGGCCGGTTCAGACGTGAGCACGACATCGCGCAGGCCAGACAGGCGGAACGTGCCCAGCTTTTCTTCGACAGGCGCCACGCCATCGCGTTCGCGCACCACGGCATCGACATGGGGGGCACCGTGCCGCTCGAACAGGGCGTGCGGCGCCAGCGTCACATCGCCACGGTTGTAGACCGCGCGCACGCACAGCTTGTTGGCAATGGCAAAGCCCAACATGTGCACCGACTGTTCGATATCGGGTGCGCTGTCCGCCGTTTCGGCGTTGCTGGAGGAAGTCTGATTCTGCTGCATCGCAACATATTAGGCGAATCGCGGCGCAAGGGCAATCGGGACGAAAACGGTGGCCCGGCAGGTGAAAATGCACGCCCACGGATTTATCACTTGCAATTGCGATCCATTATCAATAAACCGATCGGGCAACGGGGCGAACCCTCCTCCCGTCTGCGGATGGCTGGCTGCCATCCTGATCTCCCTGAACTTTTGGCGGGGCGCCGCACTTCGCCCCGCCAATTTTTTCAGCCGAGATCACATCTAGCCGCGCAGGCGCAACCGGTCAGGCAGCGCGTGCGGCCTCGACCACCGTCTGCTCGATCACACCAAACGGCGTGCTGCCGTCCGCGCCTTGCGCAGCCATGCGCACGGTGTCGCCAAAGGCCATGAACGCGGTGGCCGGCTTGCCATCGGCAATGATCTCGATCGCGCGGCGTTCGGAAATGCAGCTCGATCCCACCGTGGCGTATTCCGGGTTGGACACCGTGCCCGATCCGATCACCGTGCCGGCCACCAGATCGCGCGTGCGCGCCGCGTGGGCGACCAGTTCGGGAAAGCTGAAATCCATCGCCCCGCCGTTGGCATGGCCGAAATGCTGTCCGTTCCAGTCCACCGCCAGGTCCAGCGCCACGCGGCCATCGCGCCAGCCATCACCCAGCGCCGCGGGCGGCACGGCAAAGGGAGCCATGCTGCACGGTGGCTTGGCCTGGATCCAGCCGAACCCGGTCTTCATTTCGATCGGTGCCAGCGTGCGCAGCGACCAGTCGTTGATCTGCACCACCAGCTTGATGTGCGCGGCGGCGTCCTGGGCGCTGGTGCCCATCGGCACGGCATCCACGATCACGCCGAATTCCCCCTCGAAATCGATGCCGTGGGCAACGTCGGGAAAGGGCACGGGATCGCGCGGGCCATAGAACCGGTCCGACACGCCCTGGTACATCAGCGGGAGGTCGGTCTCGATCGGCGGCATGTTGAACGCCACCTGCATCAGATCGCCATGCGTGCCGAAGGCCGAACCATCGAGCCACTGCCACGTGCGCGGCAGCGGCGCTGCGAGAAGCGCCGGATCGAGCGGCAGGCCCGCGCCGCCGGCCAGTTCGTCGGCCAGGGCCGCGAGCGCCGGTTCGGCTTCGCTCCAGTTCTCGATCGCGGCGAGCAGGTTGGGCAGGGCAGGGCCGCCGGGCAGATGGCGCGTGCCATCGGCCGAAACCACCACCAGTTGCCCGTCGGGCGCACCATTGCGCAAAGTTGCCAGGCGCATGCTGCTCACTCCTCGATGATCGCGACGGCGCGGGTCCACCCGGCCGAGGCACCCTGGATCTTGGCCGGGAAGCAGCTGACGGTGAAGCCGTGCGGGGGCAGGCTTTCCAGGTTGTGCAGCTTTTCCAGGTGGCAATAGCCGATGTCGCGGCCGGCCTTGTGGCCTTCCCAGATCAGCGAGGTATCGCCGGTTTCCTTGACCTTTTCGGCGGTATAGCTGAACGGCGCATCCCAGCTCCAGGCGTCGGTGCCGGTCACGCGCACGCCGCGCGTGGTCAGGTACATGGTGGCTTCATAGCCCATGCCGCAGCCCACGTTGACGAAATCGGGCCGGCCCAGGGCCTGGCCGGCTGCGGTGTTGACCAGCACGATGTCCAGCGGCTGGAGATCGTGGCCGATGCGCTTCAACTCGTCTTCCACGTCTTGCCCCGTGACGACATAGCCATCGGGAAAGTGGCGGAAGTCCAGCTTCACGCCGCGCTGGAAACACCATTCCAGCGGCACTTCGTCGATGGTGATGGCGCGCTTGCCACCGTCCATCGTGGGGTGGAAATGCCACGGCGCATCCAGGTGCGTGCCGTTGTGCGTGGTCAGCTTGACCCATTCGGCCGCGGCAAAGCCGGCGCCGTCGATCATGTCGTCCTGGGTGACGCCGGGAAAGAAGTGGCCAAGTTCGCCGACGGTATCGGCATGGGTCTGATAGGTGATCTCGGGCCGCATGAACGGCGGGTCGCTCACCACGTCGTTGCACAGGGTGATCGACAGATCGATGAAACGGCGGGCCATTTTGGGATCCTCTCGTGACGATGCCGGCCGGCCCGCGCATCCGCGCGAGCCGGCCGGCATTCTTATGCTCAGGCGGTCTTGCCGCCCAGTGTCTCGGCAAACCAGTCAGCCAGCAAGTCGCGTCCGTACGACATGTTGTCAGCGCCGACATGCTCCACCCCACCTTCGCGCGGGGTGAAGATCACCTTTTCGCGGCGTGGGGAATTGACCAGCTGATCATAGAGATCGTCGGCATAGGCGACGCTGATCTGGCGATCGTTGGCCCCATGGGTGACCAGGAACGGCACCTTGATGTGGTCCATGTGGCCGTTGAGGTTCATGGCTTCGGACTTGGCCAGGAAATCGTCCTGGTCCTTGGCGCCAAAGGCCCAGTGCACATGCGCCCAATAGTGCGGCACGGGGTTTTCGCCCTCGCGCTGCATCCGCTTGTCCTGCACTTCGCGCCAGTTGTGGTTGGCACCCCACACCGCGCCGCTGGCAAAGCGCGGCTCATAAGCCACCGCGCGCGGGGCAAAGTGCCCGCCCAACGAAATGCCGGTCATGCCGATGGCCTTGGGATCGACCTCGGGTTGCTGTTCCAGCCAGTCCACCGCCTTGGATGCCCAGCTTTCCGAATGCGGATCGACCGGCAGGCCCTGGAGGCGCAGCGTCTCGCCCGAGCCGGGCTGGTCGACGCAGAGCGTGGAAATGCCGCGACGCGCCAGTTCCACCGGCAGGTTGGTCCAGTAGAGCAGTTCCTTGCAGCTATCGAGCCCGTTGCAGAACACCACAACGGGCTTTCTTCCTTCACCCGGGGCGCGGGTGAACAGGGCGGGCATGGTGCCGGTTTCGAGCGGGATTTCCACCCGCTCGCGGTTGATCTTGCCCAGCTGCGTGGACTTGTCGAACGCGGCCCGCGCCTTGGCATAGGTTTCCTTGCGACCGGGCGCGCCGTGGCCCTGCATGCGCTCTGCCGTAAACAGGTAGAGCGAGGCGCGCTCCAGCTTGGTGGAGGCAGAGAACAGGCGGCCCTTGGCTTCGTCTTCGCCGGCCAGTTCCAGCAGCTTGTCGCCCATGGCGACCCAGGCCTTCATGAACTGCGGCGTGCCGGCATCCGAACCGTTGGCGGCCGCGTCCTTGATCGGCTGGCACATGTCGACGATCTCGCCGATCTTGCCGCCCGATTCCATGGCGATGGCAACCGACAGGTTCCAGATATAGTTCGGGAAGTATTCAAACAACGCCATGACGATCAAACTCCCGCCGGCTGGAACAGGCGCGCGTCGGGCGCGGGATGCGGCATGGTCTGCGGTCCGCCGACGCCGATGCCCCACTGGTCCATCACGTTCGGCGCGGGAACGTGCACCTTGGCTTCATGCGTTTCGAAATCGACCACTTCGAGGTCTGCGGTGTATTCCACGGCAAAGCCGGCGGGCGTGGTGAAATAGCTGAACGTGTTGTTGCCGGCGGTGTGGCGGCCAGGGCCCCAGCGCAGATCGGTGCCGCGCTTCTTGAGGCGGCTGGCGCCGCGCATCATGTCGTCCACCGACAGCATGTCATAAGCCACGTGGTTGAGGCACGGCGGCCCGGGCAGGATGGCGACACGGTGATGCGCCTCGTTGCAGCGCAGGAAGCACATGAAATCGCCCAGCCAGTCCGACACCTTGAAGCCGAGCACGTCGGTGAAGAACGCCACCATGGCCTGGTGATCGGGCGAATGCATCACGATGTGGCTGATCTTGACCGGCACGCCTTCCCAGCGTTCGAGCGGGCGCTTGTCGCCCCGCGCCACGCCCGCCGAAATTTCGAACGGCAGCCCGTCGGGCGAAAAGAAGCGGAAGCCATAGCCACCGCCCGGCGCATCGAGCGTGGCAGGGGCGTGGATCACCTTGCAGCCGGCCGCCACGATCTTGTCGTGCAGGGCATCGACATCGGCGGGCGTCTCGGCGGCAAAGGCGATCACTTCCACATGGTTCACATCGGCCTTGTGCAGGCGCACCACGTGGTGTTCATCGTGGCCCTGAGCCTTGAACCAGGCCAGGCCATCGCTGGCGGCCACTTCGGTAAGGCCCCAGTCGTCTGCGTAAAAGGCGCGTTCGGCGTCGAAGTTTTCGACGCCATATCCGACATAGCGGATTTCGGTCACTCGGCTCATGGGTTTGGGATCCTGGCTGAATAGAAAGGAGGGAAGAGGGAAATCAGATCGGTTGGGCGACGACGGCGAACATTTCGGCGGTGGCCTTGTGGTTATCCACCGGCGGTGCCTTGCCCAGCTGGCCCATGCAGATCGCCAGCGAGCTTTCGACGATATAGCGGCAGCGTTCGTAGCGGCGCGTGCGGTAGGCGGTGAAGGCCGCTTCCACGCTGTCGGCAGCGGTCAGTTCCTGTGCCAGCACGATCGCATCTTCGATCGCCATGCCCGCGCCCTGGCCCAGGTGCGGCGTGGTGGCGTGCACCGCATCGCCCAGAAGCACGACGCGGCCCTGGTGCCACGGCCCGTGCAGCATCATGCCTTCGAGCGGGCGATAGACCACGCCGTCATCGTCGGTGATCTGGCTGGCCAGCGCCTGGATCTGCGGGGCGGTGCCGACCAGCTTGCTGCGCATGGCCTCTGCGATGCCCTGGGTGGGATAGCGCGGGTTGTCCGGTTCGGGCGTGGTCACGTACATGTACATGGTCTGCGCCGAGATCGGCACCAGGCCCACGCCGGTGCGGCCGTTGTAGACGTGCAGCGCGTCAAGGTCGGCCGGGCGGGGGAAGTTGTAGCGCCACACCGCTTGCCCGGTGAACTGCGGCTTTTCGGCCTGAGGCAGCACGGTCTGGCGGGTCTGCGAATAGACCCCGTCGGCGCCCACCACCACGGCATAGCGTTCGCGGCTGCCATCGGACAGCGTCACGTCGACGCCATCGGCATCCTGGTCCAGCGCGGTCACGGTCAGTCCCAGGCGGATTTCCGCGCCAAGGTCGCGGGCGCTGTCACCCAGCACCTTTTGCAGGGCACGGCGGCCGATGCCCACGTTCGAAGGCTTGCCTTCCACCAGCGACGGCGTGGGCACGCGGGCCACGCGCGTGCCATCGGGCACATAGATTTCCACCGCGTCAAAGCCGCAGGCGGCATCGAGGAAGGAATCGAGCACGCCCAACTGGTCCATCGCGCGGATGACGTTGGATTGCTGGATGATGCCCACGCCATAGACCGACCAGTTGGGGTCTTTTTCGATCACGGTGACGCGATGGCCGGCGCGGCGCAGCGCGATTGCGGCCGAAAGGCCGCCGATCCCGGCACCTACCACCAGAATGGGCAAATCTTGCACGTCAGGTCTCTCCCAAGGACTGCTTGTGACCCGCACCCTAAAGGAGAATAGGAATTGAGATACTAGATTGTTTTGATCGTCATCGATCCATGAAATGGATCAACTGCGAAACGCCGCCTCGCGCAGGCGCGCCATCAGCCAGCGCAGCCCTTCGTCGCTGGTGCGGGTGCGATGGTATTGGATCATCTCACGCATCGGCTGGAACGGGAAGGGCAGCGGCGCCATCGCCAGCGGAAACGCTGCCACCATGCGCCGCGCCAGCCGTTCCTGCACCACGGCCATGCGCTGCGTGTCCATCAGCATCCACGGGATCGTGCTGAACGAGGGCGCCTCGATCTCGATCCGCCGCGCCATGCCGATCTGGTTGAGCTGGCGGTCGGCAAAGGCGTGATCGCGCGAGGCGCCGATGCGTACCGAAACGTGGCCTGCCGCCAGGAAGGCATCGCGATCGGGTCCTTGCCCGGCAAAGGCCGGGTTCTGCGCCCAACCCATCACCACATGGCGTTCCTCGCACAGCAGCTCGCTCGGGTGGTCGGACACGATGAACTGCTCGGGCGCGATCAGCAGGTCGGCGCGGCCTTCGCGCAGGTCGGCATGGGCAGCATCGCTGGGCAGGACCAATTCGATGCGCATCCCCGGCGCCAGGCGCGGCAGGGCCTGAAGCACCGGGGCAAGTACGGCGGTTACCACATAGTCCGACGCCACCAGGCGGAAGGTGCGCTGCGTGGTGGTGGGATCGAACCGGCTGGCGGTGACCAGCATGGCTTCGACCGTGCGCAAGGTTTCGCGCACTTGCGGCACCAGCGCTTCGGCAAAGGCCGTGGGGTACATGCGCTTGCCCTGGGCCACCAGCAGGTCGTCGGCGAAGAATTCGCGCAGGCGGGTCAGCGCCGCGCTCATCGCCGGTTGGCTCAAGTTCATCTGCCGGGCGGCGGCGGAAACGCTGCGGTTTTCCAGCAGCACGTCGAACGCGGCAAGCAGGTTGAGATCGAGACCCTTGAAGCGCATGAATTGCCTGTCGATGGTTGGTGGCAGGATCGATCGATAGCATGGATTGATGGGTCTGTCCGCGTGCCAGCGCGCTTTTCACCTCATGAAACGGCAGGCACGCCGCGCCGTGGCGCGGGGCGCGGGGCAGGGATACACCCTTTCGGGCAAGGTCATGCGGGCACACACGCCACGCAGGCCGGCAGACGAGAGGGGATGATGACAAGGTCCATGCTGATCATGCTGGCGGCTGCCCTGCAGCTGCCGGCCCCGCCCGCCGGTGCCCAACCCGCGCAAGCGCCACAGCGCCTGGGGCAAGTCCAGCCACAGCGCGCCCCGGCGCAAGTCTATGCCAAGGTCTGCGGCTATTGCCACGGGCGCAACGTGGGGCCGATCATCCTGGGACGCCAGCTGCCGGCCGAGGCGGTGAAATACATCGTCCGCCATGGCCAGAACGCCATGCCCGCTTTCCGCCCCACCGAAATTTCCCCGGCCGAACTCGATGCCCTGTCGCAATGGGTTTCCACCAGCCCGGCCCGCAGCGAGGAGCACGGACAATGAGCCTGGACCTGGATCGACGCGGCCTGCTGGGCGCGGGGCTGGCCGGGGTGGCCAGCGTGGGATGGAGCACGGGCGCCACGGCGGCCAAGCCGGCGCCGCTTGCCCCCGGCCGCAGCGTGGCCGACTTTGCCGGGGCGATGAAAGCGTTTCGCGGCGTGGTGGGTGCGGAATGGGTGTTCGGCGACGAGGAAGCCGTCGCCCCCTATGACAAGGCCTATATTCCCGACCCCGCGCACCGCTACAAACCGGTGGGCGCGGTGTGCCCGCAATCCTTGGAAGAAGTGCAGGCGATCGTGCGCATCGCCAACGAATATCGCCAGCCGCTGTGGACCGTCTCCACCGGCAAGAACATGGGCTATGGCATGACCTCGCCGGCCACGCCGGGCCAGGTCGTGCTCGATCTCAAGCGCATGAACCGCATCCTGGAAGTGGATGCGGAACTGGGCACCTGCCTGCTGGAGCCGGGCGTTACCTACCAGCAGCTCAAGGACTATCTCGACGAGAACAAGATCCCCTTGTGGATCGACGTGCCCACCGTGGGGCCGATTGCCTCGCCCGTGGGCAACACGCTCGATCGCGGGGTGGGGTACACGCCCTATGGCGAGCACTTCATGTTCCAGTGCGGCATGGAAGTGGTGCTGCCCAGCGGCGAAGTAATGCGCACGGGCATGGGCAGCATCAAGGGCAGCACCGCCTGGCAGGCGTTCAAATGGGGCTATGGCCCCTATCTGGACGGGCTGTTCACCCAATCGAACTTTGGCATCGTCACCAAGATGGGCATGTGGCTGATGCCCAGGCCTCCGGTCTACAAGCCGTTCATGGTGCGCCACGCCGAAATGGCCGACGTGCCCCGCATCATCGAGGCGATGCGCCCGCTGCGTGTGTCGAACCTGGTGGCCAACTGCAACCTGATGATGAGCGCCAGCTACCAGTTGGCTATGTTCAAGCGGCGTAACGAAATCGTGCCCGATGGCGCGCCGCTGGACGAGGCGAGCCTGAAAAAGGCGGCCAAGGCCAATGGCCTGGGCATGTGGAACACCTATTTCGCGCTCTACGGCACCGACCAGACGATTGCCGGGGTAGAGCCGATCATCCGCGCCAGCCTGACGGCCAGTGGTGGCGAAGTGCTCACGGCGGCGGAAATGGGCGACAACCCGTGGTTCCACCATCACCAGACGCTGATGCAGGGCGGCCTCAACCTCGATGAGATCGGCCTGTTGCGCTGGCGCGGATCGGGCGGGGGCTTGGCCTGGTTCGCTCCGGTGGCCGCCGCGCGCGGGGTGGAGGCGGAGCGGCAGACCGCGCTGGCCAAGGCCATCGTGGAGCGCCACGGCTTCGATTACACCGCCGCCTATGCCATCGGCTGGCGTGACCTGCACCACATCATCGCCCTGCTGTTCGACAAGGCCGATCCGGCCGAACACCAGCGCGCGGACGAATGCTATCGCGATCTGGTGGTGCAGTTCGGGGCCAAGGGCTGGGCCAGCTATCGCACCGGGGTCAATTCGATGGACCTGGTGGCGCAGCAATATGGCGAGGTGAACCGCCGCTTCAACGCAACGCTCAAGCACGCGATCGATCCCAACGGGATCCTCTCGCCTGGCAAATCGGGGATCATCTGATGCGTTTTACCGGAAAGACCGTGGTGATGACCGGCGGCGCCACCGGCATCGGGGCGGCCACGGCCGTGGCCTTTGCCCGCGAAGGGGCGGCCGTGGTGATCGGGGACTGGAACGAGGAGGCGGCCCGTGTGGCCGACGCCATCGTTGCGGCTGGCGGCAAGGCCACGTTCCGCAAGGCCGATGTGCGCGATCCTGCCGTGCATGGCGATCTCGTCGCCTTGGCGCTCGACACGTATGGCTCTCTAGACATGGCGTTCAACAACGCCGGTGTCCTGCCGCCGCCATTGCCGCTGCACGAAGTGCCGCCCGAAAACCTCGACCTGATCTTCGACGTGGACATCAAGGGCGTGTTCTATGCCATGCAGGCGCAGATCCGCCATTTCCTGAGCGTGGGCGGCGGCGCCATCGTCAACACCGCCTCGGTCGCCGGCCTGGTCGCCGATCCCAACATGTCACACTATGTGGCGGCCAAGCACGCCGTGGTCGGGCTGACCAAGGCGGCGGCGGTGGAATATTCCGCGCGCAATATCCGCATCAATGCCATCGCGCCCGGCTTCATCGCCACGCCGATGACCCAGGCCTGGCTCGACAGCGAGGATTTTCGGAACGCGTTCTTTGCCCACAACGTATCGGGCCGCGCCGGCGCGCCCGAGGAAGTGGCCGGCACCGTGCTGCATCTGTGCAGCGACGCGGCCAGCTTCTGCAACGGCGCGCTGTTCGTGATCGACGGCGGCCAGACTTCTCATTGAGGAAGGTCGGCACATTGAGGGAGATACCTGTCATGAAGATGCGGATTTTCATCCTGGCCGCCGCGCTGCTCGGCGCGGCGCCGGCCCTGGCGCAATCGGCGGCCAAGCCGCTGCAATACGAAGTCATTCCCACCGGCCCGATCAGCATGTTCGCCAATGTCACCCTGATCAAGGGAGACAAGGACGCGGTGCTGGTGGACGTGCCGTTTGCCCGTTCCGATGCCTATCGCGTGGCGGCTGCCGTGCTCGACAGCGGCAAGCACTTGAAGACCATCGTGATCACCCATGATCATCCCGATCACTTCTTTGGGCTGGACGTGCTGGCCGATGCCTTTCCCGATGCGCAGATCGTGGCCAATCCCGTCGCCGCGCAAGATATGGCGCGGTCCATCCCGATCAAGTTCAAGCGTTGGAGCGGGCAACTGGGCACCAACGCCCCGCGCCGCCCGGTGCAGCCCGTGGCCATGACCGGCGACAGTGTCGATCTGGAAGGGCACCGCTTGCAGGTCTTGGGGCCGATGCAGGGCGACCATGTGGATTCCACCGTGGTGTGGGATGCGCAAAGCCGCACGCTGGTGGCCGGAGACGTGCTCTATAACGGCGTCCACGTCTGGCTGGGCGAACACACGCCGCAACGCTATGCCGCCTGGCTCGCCACGCTCGACCGGCTCGATGCGCTGCATCCCGTCACGGTCGTCGCCGGGCACCGCCATCCCGGCGCGCCGAACGACAATGGCGCGATCGGCTGGACGCGGGATTATATCAAGACCTTCGTGGCCGCGCGCGCGGCCAGCCATTCCGCGGCCGAAATCGCCGCGGCCATGAACAAGGCCTACCCCGACGCCACCGAAGTCTATGGTGGGTTCCTGCTCGGCACATCGAGCAAAGTGGGCGCCGGGGAAATTCCGCCCTGGGATGAGTGAATGGAAGAGGGCGTGACGCGGTGGCCCTTGGCCCCGCGCCACGCCACGCCACGCCACTCAGATCAGGCCTTGGCCGCCGCGATATAGGCGTCGATGCACTGGTCCAGCACGGGCAGCGGCATGGCGCCCGGCAGCAGGCCGGCATCGTGGAACTTGCGGATGTCGAACCGGTCGCCCAGCGCGGTGCGTGCCCTGTCGCGCAGGCGCAGCCAATCGAGCTTGCCCAGCATGTAGCTGCACGCCTGGCCCGGCCACACGCAATAGCGTTCCACTTCGGTGATCGCCATGGTTTCGGGATCGCCGATGGTGTCGGTGTAGAATTTCACCGCTTGTTCGCGGCTCCACCCCTTGGCGTGCATGCCGCTGTCCACCACCAGGCGCACGGCGCGGAAAATGCTGTCGTGCAACTGGCCGACATGGCCCAGCGGGTCGTTTTCATAAACGCCCATTTCCACCGCCAGCTGCTCGGCATAGAGCGCCCAGCCTTCGCCATAGCCGGAGAAGAACTGGATCTTGCGCAGCGTGGGCAGGCCCGCTTCCTGCGCCAGCGAGAGTTGCAGGTGATGGCCCGGCACGCCTTCGTGATAGGTGAGGGTGGGCAGGGTCCAGCTCGGCACTTCGGCGGTGTCGCGCAAGTTGATGTAATAGGCGCCCGGCCGCGTACCGTCGAGCGAGCCGTTCTGGTAATACCCGCCCGGCGCGCCGGCTTCGATCGCCTTGGGCACGCGGCGAATGTTGAGCGCGGTCTTGGGCAGGGTGCCGAAGTATTGCGGCAGGCGCGCTTCCATGGCCTCGACCTGGCGGTTGAGGTCAGCCAGCAGCTTGTCCTTGCCCGCATCGGTGTTGGGATAGCGGAACTTGGGATCGTCATAGAGCCCGCGCAGGCGCTGGCCCACGGTGCCCTGGGTATAGCCCTGGCTTTTCAGGATCGCGTCCACTTGCGCGCTTTGCTGCGCGATCAGTTCCAGGCCCGTGCGGTGGATTTCCTCGGGCGCCATGTCGCTGGTGGTATAGCTTTGCAGCGAGAGGCGGTAGAGTTCCTCGCCCTTGGGCAGGCGGGCCACGCCGGCGGTGTGCACCGCCTTGGGCAGCAGGCTTTCCAGCAGGGCGATCTGGCGGTCGAGCGCGGGCTGCACGCGCTTGGCCACGATGGCCTGTGCGCGCGCATCCCATGGGCCGGCGATGTGCTGCTCGGCGGTGCGGCGGGTGATCGAGGAAACCAGGTTGGATTGCGCGGCGGGCACGTCGCGCAGGGCCTTCAACTGGGTGAGCGCCTTGGCCAGGATGAAATCGGGCGGCACCACGCCGGCGGCGCTGTCATGGCGCACCGATTGGCTGTCCTGGTCGATCGCCGTGGCAAAGGCATCCAGGCGCGAAAGATAGGCATCGGCATCGGCGGCATTGGCGATGGTGTGCTGGCTATCGAGGAAATCGGGAATCTGCTGATAGCAGCCGGTCAACTGCGTCACGACATAGGGCGAACCCACGGTCGCGAACGTGCGGTTCATCGTATCGTTGAGCTGGGTGGAATAGAGGATGCTGGCATGGTTCCAGCGGTTGTTGCCGGTCAGCTTGGCTGCATCGATCTTGCGCAGCGCGGCCAGGTCGCGCGCGGTGCGGGCCTTGGCCTCTTCCCAGGCGTGGAGCGAGCGATCGTCCAGCCGCGCCTTGGCACCGGCGCGCGCACCGTTGTCCACGCCCAGGCCCGTGGCCATTTCCGGGGAATGGGCGAGTTGCTCGGCCAGCATCGCATCGAACAGGGTGTTGAGGCGGCGGTCTTCCGCGCTGCCTTCGGCGCTCGCCGGGCTGGTGCCGGGGGTTGCGGCACGAACCTGGCCAAGCGTGGAGAAGGCGGCCAGCCCGGCGCTGGCGACACCGGCCTTGAGGATGTGGCGGCGGTTCATCGGCAAATCCATTCTTGGGCGTTCAGGGGGCTGCCGCGCCCGCATTTGGGGGGGCGCCGGGCGCGGCAGCGGGGGGGATCGGGTCGTCGAGGGCACGACGACCACACCGCTGCGCTAGCCGATGGTTTCCGATGAAAGCAAAGCCGCCTGTCGATGCCAGCATGTCGTTGGCAGAATGGCGCAGGCGCGCCCGATCATGCCACCTGCGCGTTGTGGGCACGCTGCCGGCGCAGGAAATGCGCGCCGATGCAGGCGGCAAACACGGCCAGGCTCAAGGCCACCTGCAGGCGTTGATCGGGCATCAGCGCCATCATCACCAGCACCGCGATGATCCCGCCCACCGCGACCCACGAGATCACCGGGAAGGCCCAGACTTTCACCGCCAGTCTTTCGCCCGCCGCTTCCAGCCGGCGCCGCAGGGCGATCTGGCTTATCGAGATGAGCAGGTAGACGCACAGGATCGTCGCGCCCGACGATTGCAGCAGGAAGGTGAACAGCCCATCGGGCGAGAACACCGAGGTGAGCACTACGGCAAAGCCCGCCACGCCCGAAACCACGATGCCCAGCGCCGGCACCCGCCGCGGCGATACCCGCCCGAACGCGGCCGGGGCATCGCCGCGCTGGGCCATTTCAAACAGCATGCGCGAGGTGACGTAGATCGCCGAATTGAGGCACGAGACGATCGCGGTGAAGATCACCGCGCCGATCACGCCCTTGGCGCCGGGCACCTTGATGATCGACAGGGCGGCCACGAACGGGGATTGCCCGGAAACGACCGTATCCCACGGCAGGATTGCCAGGATCACCGCGATCGATCCGATGTAGAAGAACATGATGCGCAACGTGACGGTGCGCGCCGCCCGCACGATGTTGCGCGCCGGGTCTTCGGTTTCCACCGCGGCGATGGTCGCCACTTCCGAACCCATCATCGAAAAGATCACCACCGGAATCGCCGTGAACGCAGCGCCTAGCCCGGTGGGAAAGGCGCCGCCATGGTTGGCAAAGTTGCTGGTCAGACGTGCCAGCCCCGGCCCGAACCCAAAGATGTAGGCCAGGCCCAGCGCCATGAAACCTACGATCGTCACGACCTTGAGCGAGGCGAACCAGAACTCGAACTCGCCATAGGTCTTGACCGAGAACAGGTTGACCATGGTCATCGCCGCGATCAGCAGCGCAGCCAGCGCCCACATCGGCAGGGGGATGAACGGCATCAGCATGTTCGCCCCGGCAATCGCCTCAACCGCGATGGTGATCACCCAGAAATAGTAATAGAGCCAGGCCGTGGTGAAGCCCGCCCAGGGCCCCAGGCCCAGCGCGGCATAGCCGGTGAACGAGCCCACGCCGGGCCGCGCCATGGCCATTTCGCCCAGCATGCGCATGATCACGAAAACCAGCAGGCCGCACAGCGCATAAGTCAGCAGCACTGCCGGCCCGGCGATATGGATCGCCGCGCTCGAACCCACGAAGATGCCGGCGCCGATGATCCCCCCGATCGAGATCATGGTGACGTGGCGCGCTTTGAGCGAATGGGCCAGCGCTTCGCCGGGGGGAGATGCAGACATGATCAGTGACTCGCTTTCTTGGCAGACTGCTGGGCGCGATAGCCACGCGCCTGCTGGTCGATCAGATAGGCATGGATGGCTTCCACATCGGCTTTTGTCACCACGTCATCGAAGCGGGCCATGCCCAGCGGCGCCAGCGCCCCTTTGAGCACGATGTCGTTGAACAGGCCATGCACCTCGCGCGGCAGGCGCGACAGGTCGGGCGTGACGCCCGGCGTGCCCAGCACGTGGCAGCGGGAGCAGTTTTCGGTGAACTTGTCCTCGCCACGCGCGATCAGCGCCGGGCTGGCCTTGAGCGGCGGCGGCGCGGGATAGGGCAGCGGCTCGCGCTTGTCGGGCATGGGCACGGCGCTGCCGCCCAGCTTGAACACCAGGATGCGGTTGGCATTCCGATAGCCATAGGCCGCGCTGGAGGGGGGAATCGGGAACGTGATGCCCGATCCGCCATAGCCGGCCTGCACCGCCACGTATTGCACGCCCGCGATTTTGTAGGTCATCGGCGCGGCCATGATGTGGCTGCCGGTCTGGATCGTCTTGATCGGCGCGCCGGTGCGGGCGTTGTAGATCCACAAGCTGCCGTCGCCACGCCCCTGGAACACCAGGTTGCCCGCCGTGCTCAGCACCCCGCCATCATACCCACGCACCCCTTGCGAGGTGACGCGTTCCCACACCACTTTACGGGCCACCGGGTCCCACGCGCGCAGCACTTCGCGCACCAGCTTCACGCCGGGGCGCTCCTTCTGCAATTCGTCCTTGGCCGGCAGCGGCCCCAGCGTGCGCTTGAGCGCGGCGGGATCGTAGAGATCGTCGGGGAAAATGCCGTCGGACGAGAAAAACCCTTCGAGATGGGTGAGCGAGCCGCCGTTGGCCTTCATGTTGAGCAGCACGTTGCCCGCGTCGATCGCCGGGATATAGACCAGGCCGGTCTGCGGGCTGAACGACATCGGGTTCCAGGTGTGCCCGCCGGCCCACGAGGGGTATACGTTCTTCGGGCTCTTGGAATAGTCCGCCTGCTGCGTGACCATGGGACGGCCGGTCGCCAGGTCCACGCCCTTGGCCCAATTCACATAGGTGAACGGATCGGCCGACAGAAGTTTGCCGGTTTTCAGGTCCAGCGTGTAGAAAAAGCCGTTCTTGCAGGCCTGCATCACCACGCGGCGGGGCTGGCCGCCCAGGTCCAGGTTGGCGAACACGAACTTCTGGACCGCGTCATAGTCCCACTCGTCGCCCGGCGTGGTCTGGTAGTACCAGTTCATCCGCCCGCTCTGGGCGTTGACCGCGATGATCGAGGCGTTGAAGAGATCGTCGTGGCGCTTGCCATCGGCCGACCGCAGATAGGGGGAGGCATTGCCGGTGCCGAAGACGATCTGGTCGGTTTCGGGATCGTAGGACAGCCCGTCCCACACCGTGCCGCCATTCTGCGTGCGGCCATCGCGGTTCGGCCCCCACGACTTGGCCGCCAGTTCCAGTTCGGGATGCTCGAACGGCTGTCCCGGCGCGGGCGGCACCGTGAAGAAGCGCCATTTGAACGTGCCGGTCTTGATGTCCCAGGCGGAGATATAGCCGCGCAGGTCGCCATCGCCGATATCGGCACCGGCGTTGCCGATCACCACGCTGTCTTTGGTGAGGACCACCGCGCCGGTGGAGGCATAGGGCTGTTTGTGGTTGACGATGGTATCGGCGATCCAGCGCGCCTGGCCGGTCTTGGCGTCGATCGCGTGCAGCCGCCCGTCTTCCGAAGCGACGAAGACCGTGCCGTCCCGATAGGCGACGCCCCGGTTGACCACGTCGCAGCAGGCGTTGCGCCCCCACTGACCATCCACCTGCGGATCGTATTGCCACAGCAATTTGCCGGTGGCGGCATCGAGGGCGTAGACATTGCCCCAGATGCCCGAGGTGTACATGACCCCGTCGATCACCAGCGGCGTTGCTTCCTGCCCCCGTTCGGTGCCCATGTCATAGGACCAGGCATAGCCCAGATCGCCCGCGTTGGTTTCGTTGATATCGGATAGCGCGGAAAACCACGTGCCGGCGGTGTCTCCCCCGGTCAGCGGCCATTCCGCCCCGGCGAGCGGCGCGGCAGCACGATGGCCCGGCGTATCGGACGCGACATCGGCGCGGGCGCTGGTGCAAGCGTTGAGCAGCAGCGCGCCCGAGCCCAGCACGGCGGAGGCAAGCAGGAGCAGGGCGGGCCGGCGCAGGTTTCTGGCGCGCAGGGTTTTCATGGGCTGGCACTTTCCGGCGGGGGAGGGCGTTTGGCAAGATAGATCACAGTTTATCCACAGCCGCAATCGCCGACCGCCGCCCGCCCATTCGGCGCGAGGCATCGCGTGCGCCATGGCCATCATGACCAAGGCCCGAACCCTTTGCCGGGGTTCGGGCCTTGTCTGTTGGGGTGATCAGTTGCCGAAGTTGACCCGGGCGGTAAGGCCCCAGGTGCGCGGCTTGCCATAGACGCTGAGCGCATCGCCCCAATAGAGCGACCCGTCGAACGCGTAAGAGCGATAGACCCGGTTGAACAGGTTGTTGACGAAGAACGCCAGTTCCAGCCTGTTGCCCGCCGGGATCACGCCGATGCGCGCGTTTTCCACGTGGTAGGCGCCTTCACGCTCGTCGGGCGCGCAGAGCACCGAGAAGCAGAACTTGCCGGTGTAGAGTGCATCGCCCTGGAGCGAAACGCGCGCGCCGCCCAGGCCGAATTCATAGCGGACCAGGGCATTGCCGGAAAAGCCCGGCGCCTGCGGCAGATCGTGGTTCACCACCGTGACGCCGTCGGGCAGCAGCACGTTCTTGACCTTGCTGTCCTGCACGGCGGCCGAGGCCTGGAGCGTGAAGCCCTCGATCGGGTGGGCGGTCAATTCGGCTTCCACGCCCTTGATCGTGGCGGGCAGGTTGCGCACCAGCTGCGTATAGCCGACCTGAACATAAGCCTGGTAGTTCTTGTAATCATAATAGAACGCAGCAAGGTTGAACTGCACGTCCGGGCCGATCTTGGTCTTCAGCCCCACTTCGTAGTCATTGAGCGTTTCCGGCCGGTAAGGGATGTTGTTGAGCGTATCGATCAACGCCTGGCCGGGGAATGGCGTGCCGGTGGAAAACGTGAACCCGCCTGACTTGGAGCCGCGGTTGTAGCTGGCATAGAGCAGCGTGTCGGGGCCGGGCTTGTAATCCAGCTCTGCCCGCGCGGTGACGCCGTCATAGGTGGGCTTGGCCGCCGAAGGTGTAACCGTGATGCCGGCCGCATCGGCAGCGCCGGTGGGATCGAAGAAATTGATCCCGCTGGGCCCCCAGTTCACCGTCAGGCCCGAGATCGACTCCTTCGCCGTGTACCAGGCCAGCTTGCTGTCGCGCCAATAGCGCGCGCCCAGGATCAGCTTGAAGTGATCGTCGAACTTGTATTCGTCCTGCGCGAACACGGCGAAAGACTTGGTGCGCTGATAGAACCGCACGGTGGGATCGTACTGGTCGAACGGGGTGGCGTACTTGGCGCCATAGTTGCCGGTCAGCAGCATGCCGAAGGCGCCGAACGCCAGGTAGTTGTTGCCGAAACGGGTGGCGGCGCGCAGTTCCTGGGTGATCTGCTGGGTGCGGGCGCGCTGGTAGAAAATCGTGCCCGAGGCATAGCAGGTGATGCTCGGCGCTGTGGCGCAGGGCCCGGTGGTATAGGGCGGCAGCGCCACCCCTTCCTGATAGGGCAGGCCCGGCACGCCATCATCGCTTTCGATATAGAACTTGGCGAGGTTCTGGTAATCGGTGATCGAGGTAACGTCGAACGCGCCCAGCTTGGCTTCCAGGCGCAGCGTGGCGGCAAACTGCTTGCGGTTCACATAGTTTTCGCCCGCGCTATAGGTCTGCCACGGGTTGCCGCCCTGGGTGGCGGTGATCGCCGGATTGGCATAGCCATTGGCGACCGAGCCGGGCACGCCGTTGTTGTAGGACGTGCCGCCGTAGTTGTTCCAATAATCGCAGACCTGGTTGGCAGCGAGGAATTCGCCCTGGAATTGCGCATTGGGGCAGGCCGGGGTGAGGGTATAGACGCCGGCCTGGCGCTCGTGATCGGCCTGGGCATAGCGCACCGTCAGGCGGGCGCGGAAATCGCTGGACGGGTCCCACTGCAGGATACCGCGCGTGGCCCAGTGGTTGTTGGCGCCCAGATCCGCGCCGCCGGGCAGCAGGTTCTTGATATAGCCGGAATCGCGATCGTAGATGCCCGAAATGCGCGCGGCCAGGGTATCGGTGAGCCCGCCGTTGAGCGCGCCTTCGAACACCGACTGGTTGAAGCTGCCGGTGGTGGCGGAAACATAACCGCCGAAATCGTGCGTGGGCTGGTTGGAAATGAACTGCACCGCGCCGCCCGTGGCGTTGCGGCCGAACAGGGTGCCCTGCGGCCCGCGCAGCGCTTCGGTGCGGGCGAGGTCGAAGATCGGGAAGCTGGCCGTGGTGATCGAGGCGGCGTAGCTGTCGTCCTGATAGACCGCGACGGGCGGTTCCTGCTGGTCGCCATAGTCGTTTTGCGACACGCCGCGAATGTTGAACACCACCTGGCTGGAGCCATAGGCATTGTACTTCAGGTTGGGGATGGCGCGGACGATATCGGTGGCGTTATTGATGTTGAGCGCACGCAGGTCCTTGGCCGAAATGACCGAGACCGCGATGCCGACATCGTTGAGCTTCTGTTCGCGGCGCTGCGCGGTCACCACGATATCGCCGCTGCCGGTTTCGGCCTGCGGCGCGGCAGCCGGGGCATCCGCCGGGGCGGCGGTTTGCGCTTGGGCCAGGCCGGGCACCAAGACGATCGCCGGCATCATGGCGGTGGCCGCCAGGGCCATGCCGCGCAAGCGGCGGCGCGTTACGGATGAAGATTTTTGTCTGTTTTGATCGAGGCCAAGGCCCGAAAGCACCAGGTTACGCATGACAGCTTCCCTCCAAGCCGGCCCCTCGTTGTGGGGGCACAATACCTGCACCCGGATCGTGCATCAGGAACGCAGGCGCAGCAACCCTCTGGCAACAGAGTGAAAGCCCTGGCAAGCTAAGCGGAAGTGTTGCGGACTTTGGGTGTATAGTGCTGATTAAATTAGATTAACTCGGAATTTCCGGTTGCTTTTGGTAATAACACCTACTTACTACTCTCATTAACTTGCCTAATGGCGGGATAGGCTGGGCGGGGGCGGCGTTCGGCAACGGCCAGGGCATCGTGTCAGAGGCCCGGCGAGGAGTCGTCCAAGGGGCCGGATCACCCTTTCGGGAAGCACTATTTCTAATCCCTCGCATTAGTTTGTGAAATGGTGCAGTGCCGTGATTGCGAAGGCGCACGCGCTGGCATAGCGCTATTGTCAACAGGCAGCCAAGCAAAGCCGAGGCATGACATGAAGACTACTGCGCGCGTTGTGGTGATTGGTGGCGGCGTCGTCGGCGTCAGCACGTTGTATCACCTGGCCAAGATGGGCTGGTCCGATGTCGTGCTGATCGAGCGCAAGGAGCTGACCTCTGGGTCCACCTGGCACGCCGCCGGCCTGCTGCCGCTGTTCAACCTGTCCTATTCGGTGGGCAAGCTGCACCAGTATTCGGTGGATCTCTATCCCAGCCTGGAGGCCGAAACCGAACTCAACGTCGGCTTTTCGCGGGTGTCCAATATCCGCCTGGCCAACAGCCCGGACCGGATGGACGAATACCGCTATTACGCGGGCGTGGCCAAGACCATCGGGGTCGACGTCAATTTTCTGACGCCCGAACAAGTGCATGAAATCTGGCCGCTGGCGCAGATGGATGGCGTGCTGGGCGCGATCCAGCACCCGGCTGATGGCTATATCCAGCCCGCCGACCTGACCCAGGCCCTGGCCAAGGGCGCGCGCCAGCGCGGCGCCACGATCATGCGCAACACCACGGTCACGGGCATCACGCAAAAGCCGAACGGCGAATGGGTGGTGGCCACCGACCAGGGCGAGATCACCTGCGAGCATGTGGTTTCGGCCACCGGCAGCTTTGCCCGCCAGACCGGCGCGATGGTCGGCCTGGACGTGCCGGTGATCCCGGTGGAGCACCAGTACATCGTGACCGAGCAGCACCCGGCGATCATGGAGCGCCGCGCCAAGGGCCTGCCCGAAATGGGCGTGCTGCGCGAAAGCGATTCGAGCTGGTACATGCGCGAGGAAGCCGGCGGCCTGCTGCTCGGCCCCTACGAAGTGGGCGCGCCGGCCTGCTATGTGAAGGGTCCGGCGGCCAACAGCGAATACGAGCTGTTCCCCGATGCGCTCGAACGCCTGGAGCCGTACATCCTCTCGGCCATCGAGCGCGTGCCCGCCTTTGGCGAGCTGGGGATCAAGAAGGTTTACAACGGTGCCATCGCCTACACGCCCGACGGGTCGCCCATCGTCGGACCGGCGCCGGGGCTGAAGAATTTCTGGCTCAACGAAGGCCACAGCTTCGGCATCACGGCGGCAGGCGGCGCGGGTTGGCAGCTGGCCCACTGGATCGTGGGCGGAGAACCCACCATCGACATGATGGGTGTGGACCCGCGCCGCTTCGGCACCTATGCCGATGAAGGCTATCTCATCGAAAAGAATGAGGAAGCCTATGCCAAGGTGTTCACCGTCCACTACCCGGACGAAGAGCGCGAGGCCGCGCGGCCCCTGCGCCAGACGCCCTGCTATGACCGCATGAAGGCGCTTGGCGCGGTGTTCGGCAGCGTGTTCGGCTGGGAGCGCCCCAACTGGTTCGCGCCCGCAGGCTATGAACTGAGCGAGGCCGATCTCGACAAGCCCGAAACGCTGCTCAACCACAACCACCCCGATGTGCCGGGCGCGCCGATCCGCGAAAAGTGGTCGTTCCGCCGCTCCAACTACTTCGAGCATGTTGGCAACGAATGCCGCCATGTGACGGAAAAGGTTGGCATCCAGGACATGAGCGCCTTTGCCAAGTGCCTGATTTCCGGCCCCGGTGCGGAAGAATGGCTGGGCAAGCTGTTGTCCAACGCTATCCCGAAGAAGATCGGCCGCGTCACGCTGTCCTACCTGCTCACCCCGGCCGGCGGCGTGCGCAGCGAATTCACCGTCTACAAGCGTGGCCCGCAGAGCTACTATCTGGTTTCGGCTGGCGCCCTGGAATCGCATGACCACGATTACCTGATCAAGGCGCTGCCCGCCGATGGTTCGGTGAAGTTCGAGCGGCTGACCACGGCGATGGGCGTGCTGGTCCTCGCCGGGCCGCGGGCGCGCGACGTGCTGGCCAAGGTGACGCACACCGACTTGTCGAACGAGGCCTTCCCCTGGCTGACCGGCAAGCGCATCTCCATCGGCGCCGCGCCGTGCGACGCGCTGCGGGTGAATTTCATCGGCGAACTGGGCTGGGAATTCCACCACCCGATCGAGATGCAGAACTACATCTTCGACAAGCTGATGGCCGCCGGCGCCGAATTCGACATCAAGCCCTTTGGCATCCGGGCGATGACGTCGATGGCGCTGGAGAAGAGCTACAAGCTGATCCCCCGCGAACTGTCGGTGGAATACAACGCGCTGGAAAGCGGGCTTGAGCGCTTCATTTCGTTCAAGAAGCCGGACTTCGTTGGCCGTGACGGGCTGCTGGCGAAGAAGGAAGCCGGCCTTTCCTGGAACCTTGTTACCCTGGAGGTGCTGGGCGTTACCGATGCCGATGCCCGCGGCTCCGAAGCAATCTATCGCGATGGACAACTTGTTGGCCGCGCCACGTCGGGCGGCTATGGTTGGCGCACGGCCAAGTCGCTGGCGCTGGCGATGATTGCACCCGAACACGCAAACCTTGGCACCGAGCTGGAAATTTCCATTCTCGGCACGGTGCACAAGGCCGTGGTGATCCCAGACTCGCCCTTCGACCCCGAAAACCTTGCCTTGCGGAGCTAGTCCCATGCGCGATTTGGAATCGATTGCCGAACTGCTGAACCAGGATCGTCCCGGATATACCTTGCCCCAGGCGCTCTATACGAGCGAGCAGGCGTTCAAGTTCGATACCGAGGTCATGCTCAAGTCGGTGTGGCTCTATGCCTGCACCGTGGCCCACGTGAAGAACCCCGGCGATTTCTATGTGTTCGAAATGGCCAACAATTCGGTGTTCATCGTGCGCGGCCGGGATGGCGCGATCCGCGCGTTCTACAACACCTGCACCCATCGCGGCTCGCGCATCTGCCAGGTGCAGGCCGGCACGATGCCGCGCATCATGTGCCCCTATCATTTCTGGACATTCGGGCTGGATGGCAAGCTGATCGCTGCGCGCGGCATGCCCGAAGGCTTTGACAAGAGCGCGCATGCCCTGCGCGAAGTGGCGCTGGAAAATTGCGGCGGCCTGCTGTTCATCTGCCTGGCGGAAAATCCACCGCCGATCGATCGCGCCAAGGCCGACATCGCCGCCGCGATCGGCATCTACAACCTGGACAAGCTGAAAGTGGCGGCGGTGGAAGACCTGCACGACACGGCCAACTGGAAGCTGGTCATGGAAAACAACCGCGAGTGCTATCACTGCGAGGCGAACCATCCCGAACTGCTCAATTCGCTGAGCGGATCGGGTTTTGGCCGGGGCAACCCGGAAGATGGCGATGCCAGCGACGAAGCCGACGTGGCCGACCAGGTGGAGCACTGGAAGGCGCTGGGCGTGTGGCAGGACCTGGTCGAATTCCCCGATGGCGGCTGGCACCGGGTGGGGCGGCTGGGCTTGGCCCATGGTGCGCTGTCGCAAACGATCGACGGACAGCCGGCGTCGCGGAAGCTGATCTGGTCGGTCGATCATGCCGAGCCGACCAGCGTTTCGGTGTGGACCCAGCCCAATTCGTGGCACCATTTCTGCTGTGACCATGTCGTCACGTTCAGCGTGATGCCGCAGGGGCCGGATCGTTCGATCCTGCGCACCTCGTGGCTCGTCCACGAAGACGCCGTGGAAGGCGAGGACTACACCGTCGAGAACCTGACGCACGTGTGGAAAGCCACCAATCGCCAGGATCGGCGCCTTGCCGAAATGAACCACGCCGGCATTGCCACCGATGGCTATCGTCCCGGGCCTTATGCCCTGGAGGAAAACCTCGTCGATGCCTTCAAGACCTTCTACGTCGAGCGCGGCAAGGCTGCGCTGGAAGCGGCAGGACAATCCTGAGATGATGCGCTTTTCCGGGCTCAATCTTATTGCGCAGGCCTTTTCGGGGCACCAGTCGTGGCCCGAACAGTGGCCCGACAAGGCGCCCAAGGCGGCCTACGACGTGATCATCGTGGGCGCCGGCGGGCACGGCCTGGGCGCGGCCTATTACCTGGCGGCCAAATACGGGATCACCAATGTTGCGGTGATCGAAAAGGGCTGGCTGGGCGGTGGCAACACCGGGCGCAATACCACGATCATCCGTTCGAACTACCTCTACGATGAAAGCGCCCACCTCTATGACCACGCGGTCAAGCTGTGGGACGGGTTGAGCCAGGAGCTCAACTACAACGTGATGTATTCGAAGCGGGGCGTGCTGATGCTCGCGCACAACGTGCACGACATCCAGAGCTTCAAGCGCCACATCCACGCCAACCGGTTGAACGGCGTGGACAATGAATGGCTTAGCCCCGAAGAGTGCCAGGCCTATTGCCCGCCGCTCGATATTTCGCCCAATGCGCGCCATCCGGTGCTGGGCGGCGCGTTGCAGCGGCGCGGTGGCACCGCCCGGCACGATAGCGTGGCCTGGGGCTATGCCCGCAAGGCCACGGCGCTGGGTGTGGACATCATCCAGAACTGCGCCGTCACCGGCATTCGCCGGGGCGCGGATGGCGCGGTGCTGGGGGTGGAGACCGAGCGCGGCTTCATCGGCGCCAAGAAGATCGGCGTTTCGGCGGCGGGCAATACCTCGGTCGTGATGAACATGGCGGGTCTGGAATTCCCGCTGGAAAGCTATCCGCTCCAGGCGCTGGTGTCCGAACCGGTCAAGCCGATCTTCCCTTGCGTGGTCATGTCCAACACCGTCCACGCCTATATCAGCCAGTCCGACAAGGGCGAGCTGGTGATCGGCGCGGGGACCGACCAGTATACCTCGTATTCGCAGCGCGGCGCCTTGCACATCATCGAGCATACGCTGGCGGCGATCTGCGAGATTTTCCCGATCTTTACCCGCATGCGCATGTTGCGCACCTGGGGCGGGATCGTGGACGTGACGCCCGACCGCTCGCCCATCCTGGGCAAGACCCCGGTGCCGGGGCTCTATGTCAATTGCGGGTGGGGCACCGGCGGGTTCAAGGCGACGCCGGGCGCGGCGGACCTTCTGGCCCACACCATTGCCCATGATGCACCCCATGCGATCAACGCGCCGTTCAACCTGGATCGCTTCCGCAACGGGCGGCTGATCGACGAGGCGGCCGCGGCCGCCGTGGCCCACTGAGCAAGGGGCAGGAGCCAAGCCATGCTGTTGATTCGTTGCCCCTATTGCGAAGAAGATCGCCCCGAGGTGGAATTCGTCTATGGCGGGGAGGCGCATGTCGCCCGGCCGCTCGACCCGGCCGCGCTGAGCGATCAGGATTGGGAGCATTACCTCTACATCCGCCGCAACCCGCGCGGGCGGCACCATGAACGCTGGCGCCACACCCACGGCTGTGGACGCTTTTTCAACGCGGTTCGCGACACCGTAAGCGACCATTTCGAACAAACCTACAAGGCCGGAGAAGCGCGCCGATGAGCGGCTATCGTCTTCCTGCCGGCGGCCGGATCAACCGCGCCGCGCCGCTGGATTTCACCTTTGACGGCCGCGCGCATCGCGGCTTTGCCGGAGACAGTCTGGCTTCGGCGCTGGTCGCGTCGGGCCAGATGCTGTTCGGCCGCTCGTTCAAGTATCACCGCCCGCGCGGGATCCTGGGCATGGGGACGGAAGAGCCCAACGCGCTGGTGACGGTGGATCGCGGCGAAACCGGGCCGGGCTGGGGCCGCGCCACGCCCAACCTGCGCGCGCCGTCCGTCGCGCTGTATCAAGGGCTGGACGCGCAGAGCCAGAACCGCTTCCCTTCGCTCAAGTTCGACCTGGGCGCGGTGAACGACCGGCTGGGTGCGTTCTTTCCCGCCGGGTTCTACAACAAGACCTTCATGTGGCCGCGCTCGGCCTGGGAAAAGCTCTATGAGCCGGCGATCCGGCGCATGGCCGGGCTGGGTGCCAGCCCGACGACGCGCGATCCCGATCATTACGATGCGACCTATGCCCATTGCGAAGTCTTGGTAGTGGGCGGTGGCTTGGCCGGCATCGACGCCGCGCTGGCGGCGGCGCAAGGTGGCAGCCGGGTGATCCTGATCGACGAACAGGAAGAACTGGGCGGTGGCGCGCTGTCTGACCAGGCGCTGTGGGGCGAAGTGGCGGACAAGGCGATGGCGCTGCGCCGGCTGGACAATGTGACCGTGCTGACCCGCACCACGGCTTTCGGCTATTACCACCAGAACTTCGTGGGCGCGGTGGAGCAACTCACCGATCATCTGGCGCCGGGTGAGGCCAAGGGTGCGCGCGAGCGGCTGTGGCGCATCCGCGCGGGCGAAGTGGTGCTGGCCCAGGGTGCGATCGAGCGCCCGCTGGTGTTCGATGGCAACGATGTACCCGGCGTGATGCTGTCGAGCGCAGGCCGCACCCTGGCCGTGCGCTATGGCGTGGCGGTGGGCCGCGCCGTGGCGGTGATGGCGGTGCACGACAGCGGCTGGCGCGATGCGCTGGCGCTCAAGGCCGCGGGCGTCAACGTGGTGGCGGTGATCGACTTGCGCGCGCAAGTGGCCGCCGACCTGGTCAGCGCCGTGCGCGCGGCGGGCATTGCCGTGCATCTGGGTCACGCGGTGACGGGCGTTTCGGGCCGGCATGGTGTTTCCGGCATCACCTTTGCCGCCAATGGCACCGGCCATTCGCAGCAACTGGCCGTGGATGCGCTGCTGATGGCCGGCGGGTGGACGCCCACGGTGCATTTGTGGAGCCACGCCAAGGGCAGCCTGCGCTGGGACGCCGGATGGGGCGCCTATCTGCCCGACGTGCCACAGGAAAACTGCCGTGCCGTGGGCGCTGGCGCCGGGGCTTGGGATCTGGGCAGCGGCCTGGCGCTGGGTACGCTGCCCGGCCCCAAGCCGATCTGGCAGACCAAGGCTTTCGTCGATTTCCAGAACGACGTGAAAGCGCGCGACATCGATCTGGCTGTGCGCGAGGGCATGCGCTCGATCGAGCACATCAAGCGCTATACCACCAACGGCATGGCGACCGACCAGGGCAAGACCAGCAACCTCAATGGGTTGCAGATCGCCTCGGGTAGCCTGGCCAAGCCGGTGACCGATATCGGCCTCACCACGTTCCGCCCGCCCTATACGCCGCAAACCTTCGGCGCATTGATGGGGCACCACAAGGACGCGCTATTCCAGCCGATCCGCAAGACGGTGATCGATGGCTGGGCCGATGCGCGCGGTGCGGTGTTCGAGAACGTGGCGCAGTGGCGCCGTGCGCGCTATTTCCCGCAAGGGGGCGAGGACATGCACGCTGCCGTGGCGCGCGAATGCCTGGCCGTGCGCCGCCAGGTGGGGATCTTCGATGCCTCCACCTTGGGCAAGATTGAGGTGGTCGGCCCCGACGCCGCCGAATTCCTCAACCGCATGTACACCAACCCGTGGAAGGCCTTGGCGCCGGGCCGCTGCCGCTATGGCCTGCTGCTGCGCGAGGACGGGTTCATCACCGATGATGGCGTTTCGGCGCGGCTGGCGCCCGACCGCTTTCACCTGACCACCACCACCGGCGGCGCGGCGCGCGTGCTGGCGATGATGGAAGATTATCTCCAGACCGAATGGAGTGATCTGGACGTCTGGCTGACCAGCACGACCGAGCAATGGGCGGTCATCGCCGTACAAGGTCCGCTGGCGCGCGATGTGATTGCGCCGCTGGTGGAAGGCATCGACCTGTCGCGCGAAGCCTTTCCGCACATGGCAATCCGCGAGGGCACGATCTGCGGCGTGCTGACACGGCTGTTCCGCGTAAGCTTTACCGGCGAACTCGGCTATGAAGTCAACGTGCCGGCCGAGCATGGCCGCATGGTGTGGGAAGCCATCCACGCCGCCGGCCAGCCGCACGGCATCACCCCTTATGGCACCGAGACAATGCACGTCCTGCGTGCCGAAAAGGGCTATGTGATCGTCGGCCAGGATACCGATGGCACGCTGACGCCCGATGACGCCGGCATGGCCTGGGCCGTGGGCGCCAAGAAGCCCGACTTCGTGGGCAAGCGTTCGCTGGCGCGGCCCGACATGACCGCGCCAGGGCGCAAGCAACTGGTCGGGCTGTTGACCGAAGATCCGAACGAGGTGCTGGAGGAAGGCGCCCAGATCGTGGCCGATCCGGCCCAGCCGGTGCCGATGACGATGCTGGGCCACGTCACCTCGTCGTATCACAGTGCCACGTTGGGGCGGTCGATCGCCATGGCCGTGATCGCCGATGGCCGCGCGCGCGATGGCCAGGTGATCCATGTGCCGATGCCCGGGCGCACGATCCGCGCGCGGGTCACGGCCAGCACGGTGTTCTATGATGCGCAAGGGAGCCGCCTCGATGTCTGACGCCATTGCGATTCCCCCGCTGGCCGTGGCCGGCACCGACCTGGCGCTGGAAAGCAACGCGGTCCTGCCCGGCGGCGTGACGCTGACGCTGGAGCCGCCGGCAAGCCGCTGGTCCTTGCGCGCGCGCACGGCCGAGGCGCTTGGTGCCGTGATCGGCCGCGCAGTGCCGACCCGCATCGGCGAGACCCTGGATGGCATCGCTTGCCTTGGTCCTGATGAATGGCTGGCCGATCTGCCCGCCGGAACCGTCGTGCCCGACGGTGCTGGGCAGCCCGTCAGCGTGGTGGACGTGTCCGCGCGCGGCGTGGTGATCCGCGTGGAAGGCGCCAGTGCCGCGCGGGTGCTGTGTTCGGGCTGCCCGCTCGATCTCGAACGCTTTGCCGTGGGCCGGGCCACGCGCACGGTGTTCGAGACGGTGGAAGTGATCGTCTGGCGCGAACAGGCGGATATGTTTCGCGTGTTCGTGTGGCGCAGTTTTGCCCCTTGGCTGTGGCACGCGCTCAAGGCGGTGCAACTGGGCTGACGCTCAGTCGGGCGCGGGGTGCGCCGCGCCCTTGAAGCGTAAGGTGGCAACCAGGCCGTCGGCCTGCCAATCGAGCGTGATGGCGCCATCGCGCAGGCGCACGATGCGGTCGATCAGGTTAAGCCCCTGTCCGCCCTCGCGCGAGGTGGCCGCCACGGGACGGCTGGATTTTTCCTGCCACACGATCACCAGGTCGCCATCCTCGTCGCGGCTGGCGAGCCGGATCTCGCCACCATGGGCAATGGCGCCATGCTTGGATGAATTGACGGCGAATTCGCCCACGACGAGCGCGATGGTGTCGGCCAAGGCGCGGGCGATCGGGATGTCTTGCACGGCGTCCATCGCCACCGGGCAGAACCCGCTGCTGAAGGGCATGGTCAGGGCCTCGATCAGGTCGACCAGGCTGCATGGCACATCGCGGCTGGTGAATAGCGCCTGGGCACGGCCCATGGCCAGCAGCCGCTCGGCCATTTCGGTGGCGAATTCGGCGTTCTGCGCGTCCCCACGGGCAAAGCCGCGGATCAGGCTGGAAATCATCGTGTAGGTGTTCTTGAGGCGATGGTGCAGTTCGCGGGTGGCCGTTTCCAGCACCTGGCGGGCCAGTTCGGCGTCCGTCACGTCGCGCGAAACGGCCAGGTAGCTGATCAGGTTGCCCGTGTCATCGCACAGCGCCGAAACGCTCACGTCCCACCAGCGGCTTTTGCCCTTGGCCGTTGGGCAGTGCGCCCGAAACCGAGACATGCCGCCGTCCAGCGCTGCGGCATAGCCGCTCTCGATATGGGGCCTGGCTTCGGCAGGCCAAAGATCGGCCCACTGCTTGCCGATCACGTCGACGGGGGCATCGATTTCCATGGCGCAGATGCCGTTGGGGTTCATGTAGGCGACCGTGCCATCGAGCCCGATGACTTTCACGCAGTCTACGCTCTGGTCCAAAGCGGTGGCCAGGGAGACGTGGGAAATTCCGGCAACTTGTTGGGAAAGTTTGATGTTCGTCATGTCTGCTGCCGGAGTTCCCCATCACATCCGGTCAGGCGGGCTGCGCGCGCACCTTCACGATTGCTATCAAATCGGTGGAAACGATCTTGGTTCCCGCGATCGGCGACAGATGGGCAATTTTTGGGCTTGGCGCCGAACACCGCAGCCAATGCTGCCTAGTTGCGCTCCACGACATTGGCGATCTCGTCGCACTTGCTGTCGCCCATCCGGGCGCAGGCGCGCAGCCAGAACAGCGCGGTCTTCTTGCTTTGCGGCACGCCTTCGCCCAGCGCATAGGCCAGGCCCAGGTTGCGCGCGCAGTCGGGCTGGTATTTCGAGGCGATGCGGGCGCATTTGGCATAGAGATCGCTGGCGATCGTGGAGTTTTTGCCCACGCCTTCGCCCTTGGCATAGCTGAGCGCCAGGTTGAACATCGCGCGCGGATCGTTGTGCCCGGCGGCCATGCCATACCAATAGACGGCTTTCTGCAGGTCTGCCGACACCACGCTGTCATCGGAATAGATATCGCCAAGCGTGCCCATCGCATCCACGTCTCCGCCGCGGGCGCGCAATGTCAGCTTGCCGATATAGAGCGAGATTCGTTCGGCCTGCGCCCGCTGGCTTTCCTGCTGGCGTTGCCGCTCGGCCGCGGCCGCCAGAGCTGCATCGCCATCGTTCTGTCGGCTTTGCAGCATGGCATCGATGCCCGTCTCCAGCCGCCAGCCGCTGGCGTTTTCCACCACCAGCTTGCCGGTCATGCGCTCTTCCGTGCAGGTACCGGCAAAGTGGGCGTCGCCCGACGCGCTGTCGAGCGCACAGGCGCCCGCCCGCACCGCGCCGCCCAGCGCGATGCGTTGGTTAAGGCCCGGTCCGGCCAGCGCTATGGTTGCCTGCATCGTGCCGTTGCGGATGGCCAGATCGATGCGGGCCGTGCCGGTCACGTCGCGGCGGCTGCGATAGGCCGTCGTCGAAAAGCCCAGGTCGATCCTTGTGCGGCCTAGGTTCAGCGAGGCTGGCGTGCGCTGGATGCGCCCGGCATTGCCGGAAAATTGGCCCGCGTAGACAAGACGGCCGCGAAAGGCAGCCTCTGTCGTGGGCGCGAGCGGCGTTTCCACGCGGTGCCAGACGCCACCGGGGTCGCGGCACACGCGCACCGGCACGGCGACATCGCCGCTGGTTGCCTGCATCGTCTTGCATTCGCGGCCGCCGCTTTCCTGTGCCACCGAACTGGCGGGAAGGGCAAGTATGGCAAGCGCAATGACAGTCAAGACCGCATTGGACCTGAAATATAGCGACATAACCCAAATGGGGTACATACGGAAATGCCCTGTCTCGATTCGTTACTTCCGAACCATGCGGCTTGATGCTAGCATCTTCTAGAGTGAACCAGCATGGGGACGGGGGCTTATGCAAAAGAACCTTATTGCAATTGTCATGGTATTGTCTTCCTTGGGTCTTGTCTTGATGCCGGTGGAGGCGCAAGCCAAGTGCGGCGGCAATGGCGGGCAAGTGGCCGGGGCCGTGGTCGGCGGCGTATTGGGCGGCCTGTTGGGGCGCAGCGTGGCTGGCGGACGGGACAAGACCCTGGGCACCGTGCTGGGCGGCGCGCTGGGCGTGGTCGTCGGCAGCCGGATCGGCAAGTCGCTTGATCGCTGCGAGCAGGAGAAGATGGCCACGGCCACCGAAGCGGCGCTCAATGCCAAGGGCAGCGATCAGGCGTCGACGCAGAAATGGACCAGCGAGACGCGGCCCGGCGTGGGTGGAACGGTGGTGGCCTCCACGCCCCAGGCCCAGCCCGACGGGCGCGTGTGCCGCAATGTCAGCCAGGTGAACTATGTGGATGGGCAGGAAATGAAGGACAATCCGCGGTTCTGTCGCACGCCGCCCAGCAGCGCCTGGGCCCCGGCCTGAGGCGCTGCGCCATGGCCAAGTTGAGGTGGGCGATCACCCTTCCGGCCTGTCTGGCGCTGGCCGTGCCACCGGCCGGCGCCCAAGGCACCTATTGCGGGGCGGAGCCGCCCGACGCGGTTTTCGCCGTGCCCCATTTCGACGATGAGCAGATGACCTATTCGGTCATCGAGCAGGGTGGGGTGCGCGTGCTCTATGCCAGCGGCGGCGTGGGGGACGAGGAAGGCAGCCGCCTCGCCGCCGCGCTTTCGCAGGCGGGGAACGTGGACGAAGTGTGGCTATCCTCGCCCGGCGGCAATCTGGAGCAGGGCATGGCCATGGGCCGGGCGCTGCGCGCGCGCCGTGTGCTGGTGCGGGTGCCGCAAGGGCGCGCCTGCATCAGCGCCTGCACCGTGGCGTTCCTTGGCGGGGCGCTGCGCACCGTGGACAAGGGCGGCTATTACGGCATCCACATGTTCTCGCTGTTCTTCGACAAGAAGGAAGCGGCGGCACGACAGGTGGAACTCATGAAGCTGCTGGTGGCGGCCGAGCGCGTGAAGAAGGGCACGTCTTCGGAAGTCTATCGCGAGATCATGATGGATTACGAACGCGGCACCGCGCTCGCGGCCGGACGGCTGGCCCGCTATCTGGTGGAAATGTCGGCCTCGCTGGAATTCCTGGGCGGCATGTTCGGCCAGCGCCAGCTTGGCGTGTGCTTTGTCAACGATACCGGCCTGCGGCGGTATAATATCGTCAACATCGAATAGGCGGCTTGGGAAAGGTGGGTAGCGGGCAGGGTGCCGGTATTGGTGGGAAGGAGGCCTACGCTTGTCCTTGCGTCAAAATCGCTCGGAACTCCTGAAAACGGTTTGGCACGTCATCCCAAAATCCCGACAACGCGCTTGGGAACCGCTCTTTCAAGTCTTTCAAAACTGGTGCTGCGTCGGGTTCGATCAAGCGGCGCAGCCAGCGTTCTAGAGGCAACCCCGCTCGCGCTGCGCCGCACAGCACACTTTCCGCCTCCCAGCCTATCGGGCCATCATTCGCTTCGGCTAGATCGTTTAAAAGCGCATGTTCAAACCATGTGTCGATGAATGCTTTGATGACAACTTGTTCGTTCTGCTTCCATTCTTGCCACCCGGCGAGTGAAAGCTTTCCTAGCACAATCTCTGGATCATTCGCGTTTGATCCATCAGACACTGAAACGTCCAAAATGCGTGGGAGCAAATAACGGAAATCTTGCTTGTTCCCAACGGTCAGAAACGCTCCGGATACATACCGCCAGAGTGATTGCCCGGTGATTAGCCGTAGTGGCGTCGTCAGCAGTACATCAGTGCCGCATGACGCGATGCAGCAAGGGCAACCTTCGATTATCGTGGGCGGCGGCATTTCGAATGCGCGGTAGACAGCTTCCAGCGCTTCAAACATTCGCCTCGCGGTTTGATTTGAGCCCCTTGCGGTCATTGTCGCAGACTGGCCATCACGCAGGAATAATGCAATCACATAGATACGGAATTGCCTGCTTGCGGGCGCTTGCAGCCCAGCCACATGGTTCACGCCGCCATGGCTTCAGCCCAGCAGCGGCCCGGCCCAAGGGTGGGCGTTGATCAGCGGTGGCAAGACCTGGTCCAGCAGGGTTTCGCGCGCCAGCGAGGCGGTCTGGCCGGGCAGGTCGCCCAGTTCGCCCATGCGCGCCACCACCTGGATGCGCCGGGCGAAGCGGCCGCGTGGCAGCGGCTCGACCCGCAGTTGCGGCATCAGCTGGGGCAGGGCGGCCAGGCACAGCAGCGAGGTGATGCTCCAGCCGATACCCATGCCCACGGTGGTCAATTGCTGGTGGATGATTTCCACCTCGATCACGTTGGGCAGGCGCAGCTTCATGCGGGTGAGCTGGCTTTCGATACGCTGGCCCATCCCGGTGTCGAGCGAATAGCGCACGAAGGGCAGGCGCTCGGCCACGTCGGCCGGTTCCACGCTGCCGGTGTGATCGGCCGGGAAGATCATCACGAAAGGATCGTCGATCACGTCGTGGTGTTCGATCCCCGGATGCTTTTCCAAGGTGTTGCTGCCCGTGACGAGCATGTCGCAGCGGCGGGCGAGGAATTCCTGCTGCTGCTTGAGCGAGATGCCCGAGCGCACGCGCCACGATCCCACGCGCATGCCGTGGCGGCGCAGGAGCGGCGCGGTCAGCAGGTTGGCCAGGCTTTCCGACATGCCCACCGTCAACTGGTCGATCGGCTGCTGCGCGCCTTCGCGCACTTCATCATAAGCGGTGCGGGCGTTGGCGAGCAGCTTGCGCGCGCGTTCGTGCAGGGCACGGCCCGACGGGGTGAGCCCCAGTGGCCGCAACGAGCGATCGAACAGCGGCGCACCGATGCCCTGCTCCAGCCGGGTGATGGTTTGCGAAACCGCCGACTGGGTGATGCGCAATTGCTGGGCGCAGGCCGTCATCCCGCCCAGTTCCACAGTCAGGACAAACACTTCCAAGCCGTGCAGATCGAATTCGGCGGGCAGGCGCATGGGCATTGATCCTCTGGGGCCGCCCTTTGCCGGCCCCCCGGTGTTTTCCTTGTGCCATCATGAAGCCTGAACTACCAGATTATATCTGCTTATTGTGTGTGCTGGCCCGTTCCTGTCGCGGGCAAGCCGTCCTATCAGGGTGGCAACCAGCGGAAGGGAGCTGACGTGGCGCTTTTGAAACCGGATTTCGTCCTGCTTGTCTCGTGTGTGGATCGCAAGGGCCTGGTGGCGGCGATCGCCACGTCGATTTCGGCGCAGGATTGCAACATCGTAGAAAGCGCGCAGTTCGATGATGCCGTGACCGGCCGCTTTTTCATGCGCGTTGCGTTCACCGCGCCTGCGGGCATGACGGTGGAAAAGTTCAACGAGGCATTCCTGTCGGTGGGCAGCGCCTATGGCATCGACTGGAAGGTGTTCGACCTGTCGGTCAAGGTGCGCGCGATCGTCATGGTCTCAAAGGGCGGGCATTGCCTGAACGACCTGCTCTATCGCACGGCCACGCGCTATCTGCCGATGGAAGTGACCAGCGTGGTGTCGAACCACACAACCTGGCAGCGCCGCGTGGAGCACGAGGGCATCGCGTTCCATCATCTGCCGATCACGCCGGAAAACAAGGCCGAACAGGAAGCGCGCCTGCTGGAGATGATCGCGCAGCAGAATGTCGATCTCGTCATCCTGGCGCGCTACATGCAGGTGCTGTCGGACGCGACGTGTCGCGCGCTCGAGGGCCGCGTGATCAATATCCACCATTCGTCGCTGCCGGCCTTCAAGGGCGCCATGCCCTATCACCGCGCGTATGAGCGCGGCGTGAAGATGGTGGGTGCCACCGCGCACTACGTGACACCCGATCTGGATGAAGGGCCGATCATCGCGCAGGATGTGTCGATGGTGGACCATGCCGATACCGTCGACGACCTGATCGCCCAGGGCCAGGAAACCGAAAGCCGCGTGCTGACCCGCGCGGTCAAGGCCCATTGCGAGCATCGCGTGATGCTCAACGGCCATCGCACCGTCGTGTTCAAATAGGGGGTGTTCGAATGAGCGAGGCGCAGCTTTACGCCGATCTTGCCGCCCTGGGCATCGCCTGGAATGCCTTGGAACACGAAGCGGTGTTCACCGTGGAGGAAAGCGAAGCGATTCACGCCGCGCTGCCTGGCGCGCACACCAAGAACCTGTTTCTCAAGAACGCCGACGGCACGTTCTGGCTGGTGACCGTGGACCATGCCAAGCGCGTGGATCTGAAAGCGCTGGCCGGTGCGGTGGGCGCCAAGAAGTTCAGTTTCGGCAAGGCCGAGGACATGGAGCGTCTGCTTGGGGTGACGCCGGGCGCGGTGACGCCGCTTGCCGCGATCAACGATGCGGGCGGCGCGGTGCGGGTGGTGATCGATGCGGACTTGGTTGACGCCGCGAAGGTTCACGTTCATCCCTTGCGCAACACGGCAACGATCGGTCTTTCCGGTGGTGATTTGTTGCGCGCCTTGGCAGGCTGGAATCACGCCCCGATCGTGTCAGGTATTCCGGAGCGGCCATGACTGTCAGCACCTTCGACCTGTTCAAGATCGGCATCGGGCCGTCCAGCTCGCACACGGTGGGGCCGATGGTGGCGGCCCGCCGCTTTACCGAAGCACTTGATGCCGCTGGCCTGCTGGGCGCGACGGCGCGGGTTTCGGTTGATCTCTATGGGTCGTTGGCGCTGACCGGCAAGGGCCACGCCACCGATGTGGCAGTGATCCTGGGCCTGGCCGGGGAAGTTCCCGCAACCGTGGCGCCCGATGCCGTGGCCGGCATCGTGGCGGGCGTCAATGAACGTGGCCGTGTTGCCCTGCTGGGCCGGCACGATGTGGCCTTTGCCCCGGCGCAGGACATGCGCTTTCTCCAGCGCGAGCGGCAGCCCTATCACAGCAATGCCATGGCGCTGGCCGCCTGGGACGCGGCGGGCGACATGCTCACGCGGCGGCTCTATTATTCGGTCGGCGGCGGCTTCGTGCTCGATGAAGACGAAGTGATCCGCAATGCCCCGGCGCAAGACCTGCCGGACCTGCCCTATCCCTTTGCCAGCGCGGCCGAACTGATCGAGATCGGCGAGGCGACGGGGTTGACCTTTGCCCAGATCATGCTGGCCAACGAACTGGCCTGGCGCAGCCCTTCTGAGGTGGACGCCGGGCTCGACCTGTTGGCCGATACCATGGCCGCCTGCATCGATCGCGGCTGCGGACAGACCGGCACGCTGCCTGGTGGGCTCAACGTGCGGCGCCGCGCCGCGCCGCTGGCGCAGGAATTGCAGCACCGCCAGCAGATGTCCTTGTCGGAACCGCTGGCGGTGCTCGACTGGATCAACTTGTGGGCCATGGCGGTGAACGAGGAAAACGCCGCCGGCGGCCGCGTGGTGACCGCGCCCACCAACGGTGCGGCCGGCATCATTCCGGCGGTGCTGCGCTATTACGAACGCTGCTATCGCGGCGATCGGGCAGGGCGGCGCACGTTCCTGCTAACGGCGGCGGCAATCGGCGCGCTGTACAAGCGCAATGCCTCCATCTCCGGCGCGGAAGTGGGCTGCCAGGGCGAAGTGGGCGTGGCCTGCTCGATGGCGGCAGCCGGCCTCACCGCAGCGCTGGGTGGCAACAACGCCCAGATCGAAAACGCTGCTGAAATCGGCATGGAGCACAACCTGGGCCTGACCTGCGACCCGGTGGGCGGCCTGGTGCAGATCCCCTGCATCGAGCGCAATGCGATGGGCGCGGTCAAGGCCATCGACGCCTCGCGCCTGGCCATGCTGGGCGATGGGCAGCACATGGTGAGCCTTGACAAGGTGATCGAAACCATGCGCCAAACCGGCGCAGACATGCGTGACAAATACAAGGAAACCTCGCTAGGCGGCTTGGCGGTCAACGTCGTGGCCGTCAACGTGGTGGAATGCTGAGCGAGTTCGAGGAGACACAATCGATGAAAGCCCTGGTCTGCGTGAAGCGGGTGATCGACTACAACGTGAAGCCGCGGGTGAAGGCGGATGGCACGGGTGTCGAGCTGGCGAACGTGAAGATGAGCATGAACCCGTTTGACGAGATCGCGGTGGAAGAAGCGATTCGCCTGAAGGAAAAGGGCGTGGTTTCCGAAGTGGTTGCAGTGTCGGTGGGCCCGGCCAAGGCGGCCGACACGCTGCGCACGGCGCTGGCGATGGGCGCGGACCGGGCGATCCTGGTGCAGTCCGACGAAGACGTGGAGCCGCTGGGCGTGGCCAAGATCGTGGCGGCGATTGCCGGCGAGGAACAGCCCGGCCTGATCATCACCGGCAAGCAGGCGATCGACGACGATTCGAACCAGGTGGGCCAGATGGTCGCCGCGCTGCTCGGCCGGCCGCAGGGCACCTTTGCCAATGAAGTCAGCGTGGAAGGCGATCAGTTGATCGTCAAGCGCGAGATCGACGGCGGGCTGGAAACGGTCAAGCTGGCGCTGCCTGCGGTGGTGACCACCGACTTGCGTTTGAACGAGCCGCGCTATGCCTCGCTGCCCAACATCATGAAGGCCAAGTCCAAGCCGCTCGCCACCAAGACCGCCGCTGACCTGGGCGTGGACGTGGCGCCGCGCCTCAAGACGCTGAAAGTGGCCGAGCCGCCGGTGCGCGCGGCGGGGGTGAAAGTGGCCGATGTCGATGCGCTGGTGGCCAAGCTCAAGGAACTGGGAGTCGCGTGATGGGTAAGGTTCTTCTCTGGGTCGAGCACGATGGCGCCGCGGTTCGGGACGCGACGCTGAGCGCGGTGACCGCCGCAGCCCAGCTTGGCGATGTGGTCGCGCTGGTGGCGGGCGAAGGCGTCGATGGCGTGGCCGCTGCGGCGGCGCAGATCGCCGGTGTTTCCGCCGTGCTCAAGGCCGACGACGCGGCTTATGCCCATGCCCTGGCCGAGAACGTCGCGCCGCTCGTGGCCGGCCTGATGGCCGATTACGACGCCTTCGTGGCCCCGGCCACCACCACCGGCAAGAACGTGGCGCCGCGCGTCGCCGCGCTGCTCGACGTGGCGCAGGTCTCCGACATTCTTTCGGTGGAAGGCCCCAAGACCTTCACCCGGCCGATCTATGCCGGCAATGCCATCGCCACGGTCGAATCGGGCGATGCCAAGCTGGTGGTGACGGTGCGCGCCACCGCCTTTGCCAAGGCGGACGCGACCGGCGGCAGCGCGAGCGTGGACGCGGTGAGCGGCGCGGGCGACGCGGGCCTCTCCAGCTTCGTCGGTTCGGAAATCGCCAAGAGCGAGCGCCCGGAACTGACCAGCGCCAAAGTCATCGTCTCGGGCGGCCGCGCGCTCAAGGACGCGGAGACCTTTGCCGCGACGATCACCCCGCTCGCCGACAAGCTGGGCGCCGCGATCGGCGCGAGCCGCGCGGCGGTGGACGCGGGATACGTGCCCAACGATTACCAGGTGGGCCAGACCGGCAAGATCGTGGCGCCGCAAGTCTATGTCGCGGTGGGCATTTCCGGCGCGATCCAGCACCTTGCCGGCATGAAGGACTCCAAGACCATCATCGCCATCAACAAGGACGAAGACGCCCCGATCTTCCAGGTGGCCGACGTGGGCCTGGTCGCCGACCTGTTCACCGCCGTGCCGGAGCTGGTGGGCAAGCTGTGATTTGACGGGAACATGCCCTCCCCCAGCCCCTCCCGCAAGCGGGAGGGGAGCTTAAGGCAAAATCCCCCTCCCGCGTGCGGGAGGGGTTAGGGGAGGGGTGTTGCCCCAATGCCCTTGATGACCATCCGCCAGACTTGCGCTATAGGCAGGCCATGGGGCGGGGCATCTTGGGCATGGCGGCGCTGGTCGTGGCGCTGTCGCTAGCGCCGGCAGCGCAGGCGGACAGTTTTTCGATCCAGCGCACGGCAGACTTGCGGTTCGGCCGCTTTGCCGTGTTTGCCAGTGGCTGGCGTTCCGTGGGTGCCAGTGGTGCGGTGAGTGGCAGCGGGATCATGGCGGTGGCCGGCAGCAGCACCGGCCCGGCGCAATTCACCCTCCGCTACGATCGCGGCAGTACCAGCACCCGCCCGATCACGGTGGCCGCGCAAGTGATGTTGATCGCGCCGGGGCAACTGATCAAGGATGGCGTCGTGGCGCGCCTTTCCGCATTCGAATCCGATCTGCCGGGCGGCAGCCTGCTGGTTTCGGGAATGCCCGTCAACGTGACGATCGCCAATTGCACCACGCGGGTGTGCACCGCCAATTTCGCCATTGGTGCGCGCATCGATGTGGATCGGCAGGCGGGCGGGGCTGACCTGACGATCCCCTTGCCGGTCACCGCCATCTTGCTGGCCGTGCTTTAGCCTCTTGTTCTGCGATACGCTTCGTGGTTTCCTCCCAATGGGAAACGCAAGGCAATCAGGTGGTTGATAATCGTTCACCAAAGTTTCGGGCCAAATTGGCACGTAGGTGTGCCGTTATGGCCGTGCTTGCCTTGCCGGGCAGCGCCCAGGCAGCCCAGGCCAACACCGCCACCGGCGAGGCGCAGGCACGGGTCGTCGCCACGCTATCCATCGATGCGCTCGACGCGCTGGATTTTGGCGTCGTGGTGGGCCGCGCCACGACAGGCGGCACCGTGGCGGTCGATCCCGCCGGCGGAGCGCCGCGCTATGGCGGAGGAGCCATCGCGGCGTGCGGGGCCGGCGTGCCCTGCGCTGCGGCGCATCCTGCCCGCTTTGCCGTGCATGGCGAGGCGGGGCGCGTCTATCTCGTGTCCGTGCCGGAAAGCCTGGTGGTCAGTGGCGATGGCCAAGGCCCCGTGCTGACGGTCGATGCCTTGGCCGTGCTCGCGCACACCCCGGGGCCCACCGGCAATGCCGGGCTGCTTGATGCGCAGGGCACCGATACGTTCAGCGTGGGTGGAACGCTGACTGTCCCTGCCGATGCCCCGGCAGCGCGCTATCGCCTGACGATTCCCCTGATCGTCACTTACGGCTGATTCTCGCGCGCGTTTTTTTCGTGCCGGACTGGCGAAATTTTTTGCGATGTGGCGGGAAATTTACAGGGGAAATTCCCTATGTGCTTGTTTTGCCAAAGCCAGGGGTAAACGCCAATTGGGTGAATTGTTAACTTAACCCAGATTAAAGAAGGCCTGCACCGCAGGACGGGGAAAGTACGTAGAACGTGCTGGTGCGGTGTCTCTCGCAGAGAGCACCCAGGGGGTCTTTAAGGGGTAAAGACGATGAAGAAGATTGCTGTTATCGCGGCCGTGATCGCCGCTGCTGCTGCCGTTCCGGCTTTTGCCGCCGGCAACACTGCCACCACCAACGGTACGGCCACCGCCACGGTGATCGCGCCGATCACGCTGGCCCACACTTCGGGCGCGGCGCTCAAGTTCGGCACCTTCACCACCGGTGCGGGCTCGATCACCGTGGGCGCCGGCGGCGCTGGCTCGGTTTCGGGCGGCGTGGTGTTCGTGACGGGCAATGCCAACGCGGCCGATGCGTTCACCGTGACCGGTGATCCCAGCCGTTCGTTTGCGATCACCACCACGGGTGGCACGATCGCCAACGGCACCAACACCATTCCCTTCACCACCGCAGCGTCTGCCGCCACCGGCGCGCTCGACAGCAAGGGCAATGCATCGTTTACGGTTGGCGGTACGCTGACCCTGGCCGGCACGGAACCGGCTGGTGCCTATTCGGGCACGTATAGCGCGACGGTCACCTACAACTGATCGCGACGAGGGGCCGGCTCATCGGGGGGTGAGCCGGTCTCTTTCGGTACAGGATAATTAACCATGATTGGAAACCGCAAACCTGGCCGCAGGACCTGGTCGGGATGGGCGGCAGCGGGCCTTGTGTGGTCGAGCGGGATCGTCCTGGGTCTGGCGCCCGGATCGGCCCAAGCGGCGCCGAACAAGGTTACCGTCAGCGGGACTGCCGCGGGAACGGTGGTCGATCCCATTTCGGTTCGCCAGATCAATGGCATGAGCTTTGGCCAGTTCGTTCAGCCCGCATCGGCGGGCGCGCTTGTGCTGAGCACCGATGGCACGCTGACCGCCTCGGGCGGCATGGGCGCGCAGACCACGATCGCGCAAAACAGCGCAAATCCGCCGCGCGCCGGGCAATTTGCCGTGGATGGGGATGCCGGCCGGCTGTTCTATGTGACGCTGCCTTCGTCGATCACGTTGACGGGTAACGGCGCGAGCATGACGGTGAGCAATTTCACCCAATCCACCTTTTTCGGCTTTGCCTGGACGGACAGCGATGGCGAATTCACGCTTAACGTGGGCGCGCAACTCAACGTGAATGCAAGGCAAGCTGTTGGAACCTATCGAGGAACCTATGCGGTGACAGTCACCTACCTGTGATGACGCCGTATTGTTTCGCGATATCCATCTTGTGAACCCCTAGGAAAAATCCCTATAGCTTCCGCCAAGCTGTACGGGGGTAAGCGATGAAGGGGATGCGTTGCGCGGGGGCGGGGGCCCCAGTGCGGGCTAAAGGCGCGCGGGCTAAAGGTGTGCGGGCTATTGGCGTGCGGGATGCCGGGTTGCGGATCTTGGGCATCATCGCCACGGCCATGGTTGGGGGAATGGTTTCGGGCGCGGTGCGCGCCGCCGATGATCCGCCGCCAGCTGCGCCGGTCGCCAATGCAGTGCCACCCGAAGGGGCGGTAGGCGGGCTTGGCGATGTAAACCTGTTTCCCAAGCGCGTGGTGCTCGATGATCGCCAGCGTGTGGCCACGATCGGGCTTTACAATCGCAGTGCCGGATCGGGCGATTATGAAATCGCCATCACCGACCGCGCGATGACGCCGGGCGGCGATATCGTGGACCTGGCCGCCGTCACCGATCCTGCGCTCAAGGCCCGGGTCAAGACCGCGGCCGACATGCTGCGCTGGTCGCCGCGCCGCGTGGTGTTGCAAGGCAATGAAGCGCAGACCGTGCGCGTCATGGCGCGCCTGCCCGAAGGGCTGCCGCCGGGCGAATATCGTGCGCATTTTTCCGCCGTGGCAGTGCCGCCCGATGTGGACCAGGGCCTGTCGATTGCCGATGCGGCCGGCAACCCGCCCAAGAACGCCATCGGCGTGAAGATCGTGCCGCGCTTTGGCATTTCCATTCCCGTAATCGTGCGTGTGGGCGAAACCACGCTGACCGTGGGCCTGGCCAGCGTGCGGCGCACGGCCTTGCCCGATGGGCGCCAGGCGCTGGCGCTTGCGATCACCCGCGGCGGCACGCGGTCCGCGTTCGGAGACATCACGGTAACGGCGCCGGGCGCCAAGGCGCCACTGGCGGTGGCGCGCGGGGTGGGCATCTATCCCGAAGTGGATGGCCGCACGGTGACCTTGCCGCTCAACCCTGCCGCGGGGCCGCTGGCGCCGGGCGCGCGCGTCACGGTGACGTACACCGACGATGACTTTGCGCCCGGCCAGACGCTGGCCAAGCAGGACTTCACCGTGCCGTGATCACGCCGCCATGCTCGCCTGCCATGGGCCCTGCCTTGCCGCAGGCCCTGGCAGCGCGGGCCACCTGGTGGAGCACGGGCCTGGGTTTGGGGCTGGGCTGCCTGGCCCATGGCACGCCTGCATGGGCACAGCCATGTCACGCCGGTCCCGTGCACGCGGGGATCGCCCGGCCCTCATGCGGGCATGGCCATGGCCAGCGATTTGCCATGCCGGGCTTGCGCTTCCTCCAGGGCCATCATGCGCGGCGGTGGGACCATCATCGCAGGCGCCACCTGTGGCGCGCCTGGCGCATGCATCGCCGTGCGGTGATACGGCGCAACCTGCTGGTTTCTGTCGCGCCGCGGGCATTGGCACACGCCGGCATGGCCCCGCGCAGGAGCCGGGCGTCGGCGAGCGCTGGCCCGCGCCTGCCACGGCCGATGTTTGGCGCCAAAGCCGCGAGCGGGCCGGTTGCCGAGGCGCCGGCACCAACGCCGGCGCAGATTCAAGCGCCCCCGCCGCGCGCCGCACCTCCAGACAAGGCACAGGCCAAGGCACCACGCGCACCGGCCGATCACGCGCCTTCGGCCAAAGGCGCGCCGCTGTTCGATTATGACGACGAACTCGTGCTGCAGATGCGCACCGAAAAGGGCGGCTTCGAAGACACGGTGATTGCCTATGGCACGCGTGCCGGGGTCTATCTGCCGCTGGGCGCGCTGGCCCGCTTCCTCGATCTGCCGATCCGGGTGAGCGACGAGGGGCATTTTGCCAGCGGTTGGTTCCTGGCCGAAAACCGCACGTTGAGCGTGGACCTGCGCCAGGGCAAGATTGCCGTGGCCGGCAAGGAACGCGCGACCGAAACAGGTGAAGCCACGGCCTTTGACGGGGAGCTGTATGTGCGGGCCGACCGCGTGGCGACCCTGCTGCCACTGGAGGCGCGGGCCGACTTGCGCGACCAGTCGCTGGTGATCCGCACGCACGAGCCGTTTCCCTTTGAACAGCGCCTGGCGCGCGAGGCCGCGCGCGAGCGTCTGGCGGGGCGGCACCACAACCAGGGGCCGCAGCGCTGGCCGCGCGAGGAAACGCCGTGGCTCGCGGCCAGCGTGCCTTCGGCCGAAGCGGAATTGCGCGCCGTGTCCGACGATCAGCGCGGCACGCGCGGCCAGGCCGACCTGCGTCTGGCCGGTGACCTGGCCTGGATGACCGCGCAGGCCTATGCCAGCCTCGATAGCGCCGAAGGCCTGGTGGCAGCCCGCGTGGAAATGGGCCGGCGCGATCCCGACGGGCAATTGCTGGGGCCGCTGCGCGCCACCGGCTTTGCCCTGGGCGATGTGGCCAGCATGCCCATGGCGATCGGCCTGCGCGGGGTTTCGGGCCGGGGCGTGGCAGTCACCAACGCGCCGATCGAACAGACCAGCGTTTTCGATACGCTCGACCTGCGCGGGCCGTTGCTCGCTGGCTATGAAGTGGAACTCTATCGCAACGGCATCCTGGTGGGATCGACGGCCAAGCCGGTCAATGGCCAGTACGAATTCCTGGCGGTGCCGGTGGATTTCGGCCTCAATGTCTTGCGGCTGGTGTTCTATGGCCCGCAAGGCCAGCGGCGCGCGGAAGTGCGGCGGATCAGCGTGGGCGATGGGCGGCTGTCGCCCGGCCAGTTCGTCTATAGCCTGGCAGCCCTGCAGAACGGATCGAGTGTGCTGGGCGCGCATGGCGCCGCGTTTCAGCCGGGGCAGGACTATGGCCGCTGGCGCGCCGGTGCGCAGCTGGGCTGGGGGATCAATCCGGCGCTGACCGTGCTGGGGGGCCTGGCCTGGTTCGATGGCGATGCCGGCCGCAACTATCTGGCCAGCCTGGGCCTGCGCACCGGGATCGGGCCGGTGGCCTTGCGCGCGGATGCCGGCATCGAAAAGGGCGGGGCCTATGGCATCACGCTGGGCGGCGGGGCACGCGTGCTGGGGCTGTCGTTCACCGCGGCGCACAGCGAATATCGCCGGGGTTTTGTCGACGAGGTACAGGCGCTTTCCGCCCAGCCGCTGCGCGCGGTGAGCGAGGCGGAGCTTTCGGGACAACTGGTGCTGTCGCATCGTGGCAACGGCCTCACGCTGCCGCTTGCCGCGCGCTGGCGCATGGTGGACCACCTTGATGGACAGCGCGATGTGACCGCCAGCCTGCGCTCTTCCCTGGCGCGGGGTGGCGTGCTGGTGTCGAGTGCGTGGGAACTGACCAGCACAAGCGCGCCGGGCATGGCGACGAGCCGGCAATTGCTGGCGAGCTTTGACCTTGCCACGCTGTCGGGTTCTCGCTGGCAGGTGCGCGCCGGGTTGGGCACGCGGGTGCTGCCGCGCCCGGCCTTTGCCAGTGCGGCGGTGGAAGTGAACCGGCGTATCGGCGAACAGACGCTGGTGGCGGCCACGGCTTCCCACGCCTTTGACAACCACCAGACGCAATTGGGGGTGAGCGCCATTCGCCGCCTGCCGCGCCTTACCATAGGATTCGATGCGGCGGTCGGGTTTCCCGATCGCAGCTATGCCGCGATGGTGCGCCTGGGATTCAGCATCGGGCGCAATCCGCTTGATGGACGCCTCTTCCTGGCAAGGCCGGGGCTGGCCTCGTCCGGCGCGGTGATGGTCGATGCGTTTCGCGATAACAACGGCAACGGGCGGCACGATGATGGCGAGCCGGCCTTGCCGGGCGCGGCGTTTACGTCGGGCGCGGACGTGGTGCAAAGCGACCGGCACGGCCAGGCCTTCCTGGGCCAATTGGGCAGTGGCACGCGCACCAGCGTGCAGGTGGACATAGACAGCCTGCCCGACATTGCCCTGGCGCCGGTGACCCGCGGGGTGGAAGTGGTGCCCCGGCCGGGGCGCATCCATGTCAGCCATTTTGCCATCCAAGCCCTGAGCGAGATCGAAGGCACCGCGCGCTTTGCCAGCGCCGGGAGTAGGCGGCGGCGCGAAGTTTCGGGCCTGGCGGTGCAACTGGTTGACGCCAAGGGCACCGTGGTGGCGCAAGTGCGGTCAGAAGCGGACGGGTTCTACTTGTTCGAGCAGGTGCGGCCCGGCACATATCACCTGCGTGTCGATCCCGATCAGGTTCGCCGCTATGGCTTGGTGGCGCAAGACAGCACGGCCATCACGGTGACCGGGGATGGGCGCGGCGCGCGGCGTGACCTGGAGGTTTCCGCCGCGCATTGACGGCGCGGCATCAGTCGCAGGGGTCGCCGGCTTCCACCGTGACGCTGGCCTGGGTCTGGCGCACGCGGCTGCCCGGCGGGACCGAGCGGGTAAGCCAGACATTGCCCCCGATGACGGAGCAGCGCCCGATGGTGACGCGGCCCAGGATCGTGGCCCCGGCATAGATCGTCACGTCATCCTCGATGATCGGATGGCGCGGTTCGTCCTTGACCAGTTTCCCGTCCTCGTCGGTGCTGAAGCTGCGCGCGCCCAGGGTTACGGCCTGGTAGATGCGCACGCGCTTGCCGATGATTGCGGTCTGCCCGATCACCACGCCGGTGCCATGGTCGATGAAGAAGCTTTCGCCGATCGTGGCGCCGGGATGGATATCGATCCCCGTGCGCGAATGGGCGATTTCAGCCAGGATGCGGGCCACCAGCGGCGCGCCGAGCTTATAGAGTTCGTGCGCCACGCGGTGATGCAGCACGGCGGTGACGAACGGATAGCACAGCAGCACTTCATCGACGCAGCGCGCGGCGGGGTCGCCATCGAAGGCGGCTTCCACATCGCTGTCGAGCAGGCGGCGGATTTCGGGCAGGCGCGCCGCGAGGGTGCCGACGATGCGGTTCACTTCGGCGTCGACGATGGCGTCGCCATCTTCTGGATGGCTGTAGTGCAGTTCCATCCGCACTTGCGCGGCGAGCAGCGGCAGGGCCGATTGCAGGCTGGCCGAAACGAAGATGTCTTCGTTGACCGCAGTCACTTCTGCCGGCCCCAGGCGCAGCGGGAACAGGGCGGCGGCGAGCACGTCGATGATGCGGCCCAGCGCATGGCGCGACGGGAATCCCACGGCGCCGTAATCGCCGCGCTTGCTGCGTGCGTCGCGCCAGTTTTCGCGCACGTCGCGCAGTCGCTCGACCACTTCGTTGACGGCAAATGGTGGCTCGGGAAATTCCACGTCGGCCTTGCCCATATCCCTCATGTCCTTCCTGCGCCTGCGTGGACCGTCGATCGTGGGCGGTCTGGCTTCTCGCGCATCATATAGGATGCCCGCCCACCACGGAAAGGGGGGCGCCCAAGGTTTGTTATGCCTGGGCAAGGCCGGCCGCGGCGAGGCGCGCGGCCGTGGCATCGCCATGGGCAAACCGCGCCGCTTCTACCACCAGATCGGCCGAGGGGCGCACCCCGGTGTAGAGCACGAATTGCTCCACCGCCTGGAGCACGATGACTTCCGCGCCAGAGATCACCGGCTTGCCGGCGGCGATCGCGGCCTGGATGAACGGGGTCTGCGCCGGCTGGGCGACCACGTCGAACGCCACTTGCGCAGCGGCGATCATGGCTGCCGGAAAGGCGAGCGTCGATGCGTCGGGGCCTTCCATGCCCAGCGGCGTGACATTGACCAGCAGCGGCGCACCTTCGGCTGGCAGTTCGCTTGCCCAGGCAAAGCCATAGCGTTGCGCCAGTGCCGGGCCGGCCACGCCATTGCGCGCCACGATCGTGCCCTGGGCAAACCCGGCATCGCGCAGCGCGGCAACCACCGCCTTGGCCATGCCGCCGCTGCCGCGCAGGATGAAGGGCGCGGCGCGATCGGCCGGGCTGGCTTCCAGCAACTGGCGACAGGCGGTGTAATCGGTGTTGTAGCCGGTGAGGCGGCCGTCGTCGTTGACGATGGTGTTGACGCTGTCGATGGCGAGCGCGGAGGGCTCCAGCGCATCGAGCAACGGGATCACCGCTTCCTTGAACGGCATCGAAATCGCGCTGCCGCGAATGTCGAGCGCGCGAATCCCGGCGACGGCAGCAGGAAGATCGCGCGTGGAGAAAGACTTGTAGAGGAAATCGAGGCCCAGCGCTTCATAGAGGAAGTTGTGCAGGCGCGATCCGGCATTCCCGGGGCGACCCGAAAGCGACATGCACAAGCGAGTGTCACGGCCGATGGGGGGCTTTTGGGGCATCGGGGGAGGCTCCTTTGTTGGCGCCGGCGCCTGGCGCGGCAGAGTTTGGGGCAATTTGCAGGAACGCATCGAGACGGGGAAATCAATACCCAATTTGAAGTATTGCCATATTTGCAGCAACTTACACTGGCGATTCGAGTTGGCTTGGTCTAAATGCCATCGTGGGACCGGGCAGTATTGGCGCTGAACGGAATGATCGGGGGGCTGTTCAGGGATGCGCGCGATTGTCGATTTTCTGCGTCGGTTTTTCAGTTGGCGCTGCCCCTATGGCGCCCCGAACTGCAAGTTGATCGACATGTGCCCCGATTGTCGCCGTGACGAGGCATGGTGAGGGCACGGTGATGGCGCGCCCTGCAGGATTCGAACCTGCGACCACCGGCTTAGAAGGCCGATGCTCTATCCAGCTGAGCTAAGGGCGCGCACAGCCGTGCCCATAAGACGGCTTTGCCTTTGGTGCAAATGGCGATAGCAGTTCATCCCCATGAACGATCCCGCTCCTGCATCGCCGACGCTCGAAAAGCCTGCGCTCGAAAAGATTGGAGGCTCGCTCGGCGCACGCCGCCATTTCCGCTTCTTCGACTATATGATGGCCGCGTTCGTGGCGATCTTGCTGCTGTCGAACCTGATCGGCGCGTCCAAGCTGTCGAGCGTGGGCGGGTTCACCTTTGGCGCGGGCATCCTGTTCTTCCCGATCTCCTACATCCTGGGCGACGTGCTCACCGAAGTGTACGGCTATGCCAATGCGCGTCGCTGCGTGTGGGTGGGCTTTTTCGCGCTGCTGTTCATGGCGGTGATGAGTTTCGTGGTGGTGGCGATGCCTCCGGCGGCCGATTGGGGGTGCGCATCGAGCGGCGACCCGCAGTTTGCCGGTCTTGTCGCCAAGTCTTCCGCCGGGGCCGTCTGCCAGACCACCTATGTTTCGGTGTTCGGCAGCACCTGGCGCATCGTGCTCGCCTCGGTCGCGGCGTTCTGGGCGGGCGAGTTCGTCAATTCATTCGTCATGGCGCGGATGAAAGTGTGGACGGGCGGCAAATATCTGTTCACGCGCACCTGGGGCTCCACCATCGTGGGCCAGGCGGTTGACAGCCTGATCTTCTATCCCGTGGCGTTCCTTGGCACCTGGACCAACGCCGATGTCGTGCACGTGATGATCACGAATTGGGCGATGAAAGTGCTGTGGGAAGTGGTGCTGACGCCGCTGACTTATGCGGTGGTCAATTTCCTCAAGCGGCGCGAAGGCGTGGACGTGTTCGACACCGACACCGATTTTTCGCCGTTTGCCCGCACCGCTTCGGTGTGAAGAGGTGCGGGTCGGATCCGGCCCGCATCAATCGGCAAGCAGGGCGATGGCCAGGTAGATCAGCAGCAGCGAGCCGAAGCCCAGCAGCGTGCCGGCGATCCAGGCAACGCGCACCAGCGTGACATCGAGGTCGAGCGCTTCGGCCATGCCGGCGCAGACGCCGAAGATCTTGCCGTTCTGGCGGTCGCGGCGGAAAATGCTGCCACGGCGGCGGGCGGGGCGGACGGGGCCGTCTTCAAAGCGCAGGTCGGTCATCATGCGATCTCCACGACGGGGGCTGCACCCTGGGCGGTGACGGCCGGCGTTTCCACGGTCTGGCCGATCAGGGCCAGCGAAAGGGCGAGGGCGGCAACCGCGGCAGAGGCGCGGCCGGCAATGGCAAGCAAGGTGTTCATCGTGAGGTACTCCCTGAAAGTGGCGCCGGAGCGTTTGCTTCCGGCCGATGCTCCCTGCTTTGCATGGGCCGTGCCAAATTCAGAAAGTGGCGGTTTTCCGGGATTTTTTTATCCCTGCGCTGGAATGAACATCAAATGAATGCCAAGGATTGGGATTATTCACCGATAATTTGGATGATGTATTCCCATGGCTGACGCGATTCGCATGCCGCGCAGCTTTTGAGGGCGGGAGCCGGCCTTCTTTTCCCCTTGGAAGGCAGGCGAGCCGCGTGGACCGGGCGAGTCCACCGCGGCGCGCCGCCGGAGCAATCCGGCGGCTCCCGTCCCGTTTTGCCGCGACCAGCCTTGCTTTTCGCGTGCAAGGAACGGCGTCGCCGCTTTGTTCTTGCAATTTTGGGCTGCTTGCCTTATCTGCACATTCATCCCGACATTGTGAAGGCAAGAGCGGGCTGGCGCCGAAAGGGGCCGGCGCGAAACTCCGTTGCCTGCATGGGTTTGCATGCCAGGGGCATGTTCGGGTCATTGGAGACGGCATGACGGATATCGCGCGGATCATCGAGATTGTGGAGCCCGAGGTGAAGGCCCTGGGATTCGATCTCGTGCGCGTGCGCCTTTATGGCAAAAGCGAAGTGGGCGACGAGGAGCATACGCTCCAGATCATGGCCGAGCGGCCCGAGACCGGGCAGCTGGTAATCGCCGATTGCGCCGCCTTGTCGCACCGCATTTCCGACAAGATCGACGCGCTCGAAGAAGCCGGCGAAATGCTGATCGAGGAAGCCTATCGCCTCGAAGTCAGCTCGCCCGGGATCGACCGTCCGCTGACCCGTCCCAAGGATTTTGCTGCCTGGATCGGGCACGAAGCCCGCATCGAGCTGGCCGAGCTGCTGGACAATCGCAAGCGTTTTCGCGGCGATCTCAAGGGCTTCGATGCCGATACCGGCACGATTTCGATCGAGGATGATGGCCAGGTCTATGCCGTGCCGTTTGCCCTGGTCGCCAATGCCAAGCTGATCCTGACCGATCGGCTGATTGCTGCCTCCCGCCCGGTGGATGCCTCCGGCGTGGACGAGGAAGATTTCGAAGAAGAAGACGCTTTGGCGCAAACCGACGCATTTCTTGAGGAACAGGAAGACTAAGCCATGGCCAGTGCGATTTCCGCCAACCGTGCCGAGCTGCTGGCGATTGCCAACGCGGTCGCTGCCGAAAAGATGATCGACAAGTCCATCGTGATCGAAGCGATGGAAGAGGCGATCCAGAAGTCGGCGCGCAACCGCTATGGCGCCGAGAACGACATTCGCGCCAAGCTCGATCCGCGCACCGGCGACCTGCGCCTGTGGCGCGTGGTCGAAGTGGTCGAGCATGTCGAAGACTACTTCAAGCAGGTCGATCTCAAGCAGGCCGAAAAGCTGCAGCCGGGCGCCAAGGTGGGTGACTTCATCGTCGACCCGCTGCCCCCGGTGGACCTGGGCCGCATCGACGCCCAGTCGGCCAAGCAGGTCATCTTCCAAAAGGTGCGCGATGCCGAGCGCGATCGCCAGTATGACGAGTTCAAGGACCGTGCCGGCGAAATCATCACCGGCGTGATCAAGTCGGTCGAATTCGGCCACGTGATCGTCAACCTCGGTCGTGCCGAAGGCGTGATCCGCCGCGACCAGCAGATCCCCCGCGAAGTGCCCCGCGTGGGCGAGCGGGTGCGCGCGCTGATCCTCAAGGTGGAGCGCCAGAATCGCGGGCCGCAGATCTTCCTGAGCCGGGCACACCCCGACTTCATGAAGAAGCTGTTCGCCCAGGAAGTGCCCGAAATCTATGACGGCATCATCGAGATCAAGGCCGCTGCGCGCGATCCGGGCAGCCGTGCCAAGATCGGTGTGATCAGCCGCGACAGCTCGATCGACCCGGTCGGCGCCTGCGTCGGCATGAAGGGCAGCCGCGTTCAGGCGGTGGTCCAGGAAATGCAGGGCGAAAAGATCGACATCATCCCCTGGAGCGAAGACACAGCGACCTTCGTGGTCAACGCGCTGCAGCCGGCAACCGTGAGCCGCGTGGTGATCGACGAGGAAGAAAGCCGCATCGAAGTGGTCGTGCCCGATGACCAGCTCAGCCTGGCGATCGGCCGTCGCGGCCAGAACGTGCGCCTGGCCTCCTCGCTCACCGGTTCGGCCATCGACATCATGACCGAGGCCGAGGCGAGCGAAAAGCGCCAGAAGGAATTCTCCGAACGCTCCAAGACGTTCGAGGAAGAACTCGACGTGGACGAAACCCTTTCGCAGCTGCTGGTGGCCGAAGGCTTCAGCGAGCTGGAGGAAGTGGCCTACATCGACATCAGCGAACTGGCCAATATCGAAGGTTTCGACGACGAGCTGGCGTCCGAGTTGCAGAACCGTGCGCTTGAAGCGCTGGAGCGCCGCGAGGAAGGCCAGCGCGAGGAACGCCGCGCCCTGGGTGTGGACGATGCCCTGGCCGAATTGCCGCACCTGACCGAAGCGATGCTCGTGACCCTGGGCAAGGCCGGGATCAAGACGCTCGACGATCTGGCCGATCTGGCCACCGACGAGCTGATCGCCAAGAAGCGCAACAACGACCAGCGCCGCCGCAACGACCGCCGCGAGCGCGATCGTTCGGAGCGCAGCGAAGACAAGGGTGGCGTGCTGGGCGAATATGGCCTGAGCGACGAGCAGGGCAACGAAATCATCATGGCGGCACGCGCCCACTGGTTCGACGACGAACCGGTGGCTGACGAAGCCCCCGCAACCGAGGAGGCCGCCGATGCGGAATCCTCACAATGAGACGCTGAGCGCGCAAGGGCCGCAAGACCGCCCGGTAAGGCCTGAAAAGGCTTTGCCGGAGCGGAAATGCATCCTCACCGCCCGCCACGATGGCCGGGGCGCGTTGCTGCGCCTGGCGATCTCGCCCGATGGCCTGGTCCTGCCCGACCCATTGGCGCGTGCCCCCGGGCGCGGCGCCTGGATCGGCGTGTCGCGGGCAGACCTTGAAATTGCGCTTGCCAATGGCAAACTTAGGGGAGCGCTGGCGCGTGCGTTCAAGGGCGCGCCACTCACCATTCCTGCCGACCTGCCCGATCTGATCGAACAGGGCCTCAAGCGCGCCACGCTGGACCGACTCGGGATCGAGTTGCGGGCCGGCAGTCTGGTGCTGGGCACCGAAAAAATTGCCCAATCCGCCCGTTCGGGGGCGATAGCGTGGCTTGCCCACGCCAGCGATGCGCGCGCCGATGGCGTGGGCAAGCTGGCACAGGCCTGGCGCGTGGGCGAAATGGCCGAAGGATCGGGGATGGCTGGGGTCATCTTGCCGCTGGACCGGGCGGCGTTGTCTGTGGCATTGGGCCGCGACAACGTCGTTCACCTGGGCGTTACCGATCCGGCTGCGGCCGAACGGATTGCCGGTCCACTGGACCGTCTGATGCACTTTATCGGGGCTGCGGCACCGGAAGGACCACCTGGGACCCCGATTGGGATCGAGTCTCCAGGCGGGCCTGCCCCTGCCACTGCACCGGCTGCGCAAGCAGCGAACGACGATTTGGATACGAAGGGCGAATGAGTTCGATGAGCGATAGCGACAAGAAGCCGACACTGGGCCGCAGGCCACTGGGCCTGAAGACCGCAGTTGAGGCCGGAGAGGTCAAGCAGACCTTCAGCCATGGTCGCACCAACAAGGTGGTGGTCGAGGTCAAGCGCCGCAAGCTGGTGCCCGGCGGGCAGCCCGCAGCCGCTGCGCCGGCAGCCGTCGCCCCTGCCGCGGCGCCGCGTCCGGCTGCGCCTGCAGCCCGCGCCCCGGTCGTGCCGCCGCCCCCGCCGCCGGTCTCGCCCACCGCATCGCGCGAAACGCGCCAGGAACTGCAGGCCCGCCTGCTGCGCCAGGCCGAGGAAGCCCGCCTTGCTTCGCTGGAAGCGGCCAACCGCCGCGAGCAGGAAGAACGCCTGCGCGCGATCGAGGACGAGCGCCGCCGCGCCGAGGAAAAGGAAGCGGCTGCCAAGGCTGCTGCCGCGCAGGAAGCCGGCGAGGTTGAGCCTGCCCCGGCTGCGCCGGTTGCCGAACCCGCCCCGGCCGCTGCGCCGTCGGCGCCCGAGCCTGCCGCTGCTGCCGCTGCGCCCGCTGCCGAGCCGGAGGCATCTGCCCCGGCCGAAGAATCGGCCCGCCCGGCCGCTGCGCCCGTGGCGGCTGCCGCTCCGGCTGCGGCCAAGCCGGCTGCTGCTGCTCCGGCGCAGGCCGCCGTGCCCGCACCGCGTCGCTTCACCCCGGTTGTGGCGCCCAAGCGCCCCGAACCGGCCAAGAAGCCGGCCCATGCCCCGCGCGACAAGAACGCCAACGACCGCCGCCAGGCGGGCAAGCTGACCGTGACGCGCGCGCTCAACGAAGACGAAGGCGCCCGCGCCCGCTCGCTCGCCGCGCTCAAGCGTGCCCGCGAAAAGGAACGTCGTGCGCACTTTGCCGGGCAGACCCAGCAGCGTGAAAAGCAGGTGCGCGACGTGGTCGTGCCCGAGGCGATCACCGTGCAGGACCTGGCCAACCGCATGGCGGAAAAGGCTGCGGACCTGATCAAGGCGCTGTTCAAGATGGGCATGATGGTCACCATCAACCAGACCATCGACCAGGACACCGCCGAACTGCTCGTCACCGAATTTGGCCACAACATCCAGCGCGTGAACGAAAGCGACGTCGACATCGACACCGCTTCGGACATCGATGCCGAGGCGTCGCTCAAGCCGCGTCCCCCGGTGGTGGCGATCATGGGCCACGTCGATCATGGCAAGACCAGCCTGCTCGACGCGCTGCGCGGCACCGACGTGGTGCGCGGCGAAGCCGGCGGCATCACGCAGCACATCGGCGCCTATCAGATCAAGACCAAGGGCGGTGACTACATCACCTTCCTCGACACGCCGGGCCACGAAGCCTTTACCGAGATGCGCATGCGCGGTGCCAACGTCACCGACATCGTCATCCTGGTGGTGGCGGCCGATGACGGCATCATGCCGCAGACGATCGAGGCCATCAACCACACCAAGGCGGCCGGCGTGCCGATGATCGTGGCGATCACCAAGGCCGACAAGCCCGAGGCGAACCCGCAGAAGATCCGCGAGCGCCTGCTCGAGCACGAAGTGATCGTGGAAGACATGTCGGGCGACGTGCAGGACGTGGAAGTTTCCTCCAAGACCGGCGCCGGGCTCGACACGCTGATCGAGAAGATCCTGCTCCAGGCCGAACTGATGGAACTGCGTTCCAACCCCGATCGCGCCGCCGAGGCGACCGTGATCGAGGCCAAGCTTGACAAGGGCAAGGGTCCGCTCGCCACCGTACTGATCAACCGCGGCACGCTGCATGTGGGTGACATCCTGGTGGTTGGCACCCAGTCTGGCCGCGTGCGCGCCATGCTGGATGACAAGGGCCGCCAGGTGAAGTCTGCGCCGCCTTCGCTGCCGGTCGAAGTGCTGGGCATCGGCGGCGTGCCGATGGCCGGTGACACGCTCACCGTGGTGGAAAACGAAGCCCGCGCCCGCGAAGTGGCCGCCTATCGCCAGGAAAAGGCGACGGCCAAGCGCACCGCCGTGGCTCCGGCAAGCATCGAGAACATGTTCTCGGCGCTGGCTGCCAAGCAGACCGTCATCGAATACCCGGTGGTGATCAAGGCCGACGTGCAGGGCTCGACCGAAGCGATCGTCAATGCGCTCAACCGCTTGTCGACCGACGAGATCAAGGTCCGCATCCTGCAATCGGGCGTGGGTGCGATTACCGAGAGCGACGTGGGCCTGGCCCAGGCATCGGGCGCCCCGATCGTGGGCTTCAACGTCCGTCCCAACGCCAAGGCGCGCGAGCTGATCGAGCGCAACAAGGTGCGGATGAAGTACTTCGACGTGATCTACCAGCTGACCGACGACATCGCCAAGGAAATGGCGGGCGAGCTGGGTCCGGAACGCATCGAAACCGTGGTCGGCCGTGCCGAGGTCAAGGAAGTGTTCCCCGCCGGCAAGAAGGACAAGGCCGCAGGCCTGCTGGTGCTGGAAGGCTATATCCGCAAGGGCATCCACGCCCGTCTTACCCGCAACGATGTCATCGTTTCCAAGACGACCATCGCGTCGCTCCGTCGCTTCAAGGACGACGTGGCCGAAGTGCGCGCCGGGCTGGAATGCGGTGTGGTGTTGCACGACACCAACGACATCAAGGCTGGCGACATGCTGGAAGTGTTCGAAGTGGAAGAGCGCGAACGCACGCTCTGATCTTCGGATCGGTTATCAAGAGGGCGGCTTTTCCTGTTGGAAAGGCCGCCCTTTCGTTTGGCAGACGGGAGCAGGCGGTTGGCTAAAGCAAGGGATATTGCAGGCGGGGCGGAATGGAACCCGGCGCAAGTGCGCACTTGGCTGGAAAGCCGCATGGCGGCGGCCGCGCAGGAGCAGATCTATGCCGATCGCAAGGGCCGCGACTACCGCGACGACTACGACAAGGCCGCCGCCGAGGGCTATGTCTGCGGCATGGCCCGCCGCAGCCCCAGCGTGGAAGACCAGGCCAGCTTCGTTGCATTCCTGACCACGCAATTGGCCAAGGACGATTATCTTCTGGCCGGGGTGAACGATGACAGGCGTTTCGAGCGCGAGGTGCGCGCCTGCCTGCGCAAGCTGATCAAGCAGGCCAAGGCGAACGACGGGTTCGCCAATCTCGCGCATTTCCAGTAACCGCCACCTTCACGCGTTGCGTTGCGCCACGGCTTGCTGGGCGGCAAAGGCGCGGACGAAGGCCGGGCGTTGCTCGCCCCGCGCGACATAGGCGGCGAGGGGGGCTTGGGCATCGAGCAGGCCGGAGCCCGAAAGGCGGCGCAGCACGGCAACCATCACCAGATCGGCAGCGGAGAACGCGCCGTCGAGCCAGGTCTTCTCGCCCAGATGGTGGGCGAGCTGCGCCAGGCGCGCCGCCACCCGCGCGTCGAGCATGGCCAGGCGCTCGGCATGCCAGGGCTTGTCCGCCTCCAGCAGCAGGGCCATGCTGCGCTCCACGATCGGCGGCTCCACCGTGGCAACGGCCGCGAACAGCCAGGTGATCGCGCGGGCCCGGGCCTGCGGCTCGGCCGGCAGCAGCCCGCCATGGCGTTCGGCAATATGCAGCACGATGGCGGCGGATTCGAACAGGACCAGCCCGTTTTGCTCATAGGTCGGGATCTGGCCGAACGGATTGCGCGCCAGGTGCTCGGGCGCCTTGAGCTCGGCGAAAGTCAGCCGGTGCACGGCATGGGGCTGCCCCACTTCTTCCAGCGCCCAGCGCACCGCCATGTCGCGCGCCAGGCCCCGGCCGCGATCGGGCGAATTGGCAAAGGCCGTGACGATCGGTTCCATGCCAGGCAGCATCGCACCAATCGTCCGTCCGATCCAGCCGGTCCGCTGCCGCGATAGCCGAATGGTTGGGCCAGGCGTGCGTGGCGCTTGCCCGGCGGCGGGTTTTTGCGCCTTCGGGCAAGCAAAAAGGGCGGCCCCTTGCAAGGCCGCCCCTTCTTATTCCGATCGGGGGAGCGATCAGAAGTTGTTGGCGATCACCGAGGCGATCACGCCGGTGCCGATGGCGACCAGCAGCGCGTCATTGCCCGAGCGCACCCAGTGATAGCCGCGCGGCGGCGGGCCGAGACGGCGATACTGGCGATAGTCCACCACGCGGTAGTTCGGCGCGCGGCGCGCTTCAAAGCGCTGGCCCTTGCGGAACGGATTGCCGGCCTGCATGCGGTTGGGGCCGGGGCGGGCCGGACCATGGGCGGCGGGGCCACGGCGGTCGTCGTGGCGATCGTCGCGGTGCTGGGCCAGGGCCGGCGTTGCGGCGGGCAGGGTGATCGCAAGCGCGATCAGGGCAGAGGAAAGCTTGTTCATGACGGTCCTTTCATGTCATGCCGGAAGCACTCTGCCTTAACCCCGCAACGTGGTTGCGGCTCCCGAAACAAATGTCTGATTTTGTATCCGCTTTGTAACGCTGGGAGACATGGCGCGGGGGCTGGCCGTGCCGCCTTGGCATAAAATCTTCACCGGCAATCGTGCACAGGTTCTGGCGCAATCGTGGCCAATGCCCCATATAGGCCGGCGATGAACCGACAGAATGCCTCTCCCGAACAACGCTCCGTCCGCCTGCTCAAGGTGGGGGAGCAGGTGCGCCACGTGCTTTCCGAACTGCTCACGCGCCAACTCGTGCACGACGATGTGCTGTCTGCCCACACCGTTTCGGTAACGGAAGTGCGCATGTCACCCGATCTGCGCCACGCCACCGTTTTCATCAAGCCGCTGCTGGGCGAGGACGAGGATATCGTGCTCAAGGCGCTGCGCACGCACACTGCCTATTTCCAGAAGGAAGTGGCCGGCCGGCTCAAGCTGAAATATGCCGCACGGATCAAGTTCCTGGGCGACGAAAGCTTTGACGAGGCGAGCCGGATCGACGCGTTGCTGTCCGATCCGAGGGTGCAGCGCGATCTCTCGGGCGAGGCGGAGGGCTGAGCGCCCGCGGGCGGCGCCATGGCCAAGCTCTATTTCTATTATGCCAGCATGAATGCCGGCAAATCCACCAACCTGCTCCAGGCCGCGTTCAACTATCATGAGCGTGGCATGGCCACCATGCTGTGGACCGCTGCGCTTGACGACCGGGCAGAGCATCTCGGACCGGGGCGGGCCATCGCCAGCCGCGTGGGTCTTCATGCCGACGCGCATCGTTTTTTGCCCGACACCGACCTGTGGCAGGCGGTGAGCACGCAATTGGCACAGGTGCCGCTGGCGTGCGTGCTGGTGGACGAAGCCCAGTTCCTGACACGCGCGCAGGTTTGGCAACTGGCTGATCTGGCCGACCGTGCCGGGGTGCCGGTGTTGTGCTATGGCCTGCGCACCGATTTCCGCGGGGACCTGTTCGAAGGTTCGGCCGCGCTGCTGGGCCTGGCCGACAGCCTGGTGGAATTGAAGGCCGTGTGCCACTGCGGGCGCAAGGCGACGATGAACTTGCGCGTCGATGCCGCCGGCCACCCGGTGCGCGAGGGTGCGCAGACCGAAATCGGCGGCAACGAACGCTATCTTTCCCTGTGTCGCGCCCATTTCAGCGCGGCCATGCGCCCGGATGAACGCCTATGAGCTTTGGCCAATGAGCGACGAACTTTATGTGCCCCTGGCCGAGGGCAACCTGGCGTTGGAGCCGCTGGCGGAGCGCCATCGCGAGGGGCTGCGCGCGGCCTGCGCGCAGGATACGGAGATCTGGGCGGTCTATCCGCACAACTATCTGGGTGGCGATTTCGATGTGCAGTTCGATCGCCTGCTGACCAGCGCGCCGCAGCGGCGGGTCTATGCCGTGCTGGCCGATGGCGGGGTGGCGGGCATGACGGGCTGGCTCGAACATGGCGCGCCGGGCTGGTCGATCGAGATCGGCAACAGCTTCATCGTGCCGGCGCTGCGCGGCACGGGCTTCAATCGCCGGCTCAAGCGCCTAATGCTCGACCACGCCTTTGCCTGCGGGCTGGAGCGCGTGGTGTTCAAGGTCGATCAGGTGAACGCCCGCAGCCAGGCGGCGGTGCGCAAGTTGGGCGCACAGACCGAAGGGGTGATGCGCCACGAGCGCCGCACCTGGACCGGGCGGGTGCGCGATACCGTGCTGTTTTCGCTGCTGCGACAGGAATGGGAAGAGGCACGGGGATGAACGAGACGCTTTATACCGTCGCCACCCTGGCGGTGCCGATGATCGTGGCCATCGTGTTTCACGAAGTGGCCCACGGCCGCATGGCGCTGCTGCTGGGCGATCGCACCGCCAAGGATATGGGGCGGCTGAGTTTCAATCCGCTGCGCCATGTCGATCCGGTGGGCACGGTGATCCTGCCGGGCATGCTGGCGCTGGCCCATGCGCCGGTGTTTGGCTGGGCGCGGCCGGTGCCGGTGGACGTGCGCGGGCTGCCCCGGCCACGCCGGGCGATGATGCTGGTGGGCGCAGCCGGGCCGGCGATGAATTTCGCCCTGGCGGTGGTGGCCGCGCTGGCCATCGGCGTGCTCGCCCGGTTTGTCACCGGGCCGGGCGCCGTGGCGCAGTTCGTCGCCGCCAACCTGGTCAATTTCCTGGCGATCAACCTGTTTCTCGCCTGCTTCAACCTGATCCCGCTGCCGCCGTTCGATGGCTCGCACATTGTCGAAGGGTTGCTGCCCGAACGGCTGGCGCGCGGCTATGCCCGGCTGCGGCCGCTTGGCTTTCCGGTGATCCTGTTGCTGCTGATCGGGCTGCCCTGGTTGTTTCCCGCTATCGATCCGTTGCGCACCGTGATCGATCCGCCGGTGAATTGGTTAGCGGATCGCTATCTCGCCCTGGCCGGCCTGGTGGCCGGGCGGCCGCTCGCTTGAATACCGTTTCGGGCTGAATGGAATTTCAGCTTGGTCGCGATTTGTCGCGCCGCGCTTGATGCGGGCGGCGGGCTTCCCATGTCACAAGCATGATTTTACGCATGGAGCAGATCTGATGATCCGCAACGCACTGTTCGCCGCGCTGGCCCTGGCAGCCGCGCCGGCACTCGCCCAGGCGCCCACCGCGCCGGCCCCGGCAACGGCCGAAGCCTCGATCCCCTTCGTCAACCATGGCGGCATCCAGGATTGGCGCGCGCAAGGTGACAGCACCCTGTACGTGCAGGACCAGCACCGCCAGTGGTACCGCGCCACGCTGATGGCGCCGGCATTCGACCTGCCTTTCGTGGAAACGATCGGGTTTGATGGGCGCGGCACCGATACCTTCGATCGCTTTGCCAGCGTGCTGGTGCGCGGGCACAGCTATCCGGTGCAAAGCCTGGTCAAGGTGGATGGTCCGCCCTCGCGCGTGGCGCCCAAGGCCGCGCACACTGCAAGCAGCAGGCCCGCCGCCTGAGCCTTGCTTGCGCCGGTCGGCTTTGCCCCCTAGGGGGCAGGCCCATGGCAGATGGCTGGATCATTCTCGACAAGCCGCTGACCCTGGGCTCCACCCAGGGCGTGGCGGCGGTAAAGCGCAATGCCCGCACGCGCGGCTTGGGCAAGGCCAAGGTGGGCCATGGCGGCACGCTCGATCCGCTGGCCACCGGCGTGCTGCCGATCGCGCTGGGCGAGGCGACCAAGCTGTGCGGGCGGATGCTCGACGCTAGCAAGACCTATGCCTTTACCGTGGTGTTCGGCGCGGAAACCGACACGCTCGACCTGGAAGGCGCGGTGATCGGCGAAAGCCCGGTGCGCCCTGCGCGCGCTGCGCTCGATGCCGCGCTCGCCGCGTTTACCGGCCCGATCGTGCAAGTGCCGCCGGCCTATTCCGCGCTCAAGGTGGATGGCCAGCGCGCCTATGACCTGGCCCGCGCGGGCGAAACGGTGGAACTGGCGGCGCGCAACGTCACGATCCACGCCTTGCGCGTGCTGGAAACCACCGGCCGCGCAGATGCGCTCGACAGCGCGACGCTGGAGGCCGATGTTTCCAAAGGCACCTATATCCGCAGCCTGGCGCGCGACTTGGCCCTGGCGCTGGGCACGCGCGGCCATGTGACCATGCTGCGCCGGTTGAAAGCCGGGCCGTTCACGCTCGATCAGGCGATTTCGCTGGACAAATTGAACGAATGGGGCCAAGGCGCGCCCCTTGAGAACGTGATCTTGCCTGTGGAGGCAGGGCTGGTCGACATCCCGGCTCTTGACCTCAACCCCGAACAGGCCGGGGCGGTCCGCCAGGGCCGCGTTCTATCGGGGTTGCCCTTTCCTGACGGGCTGTGGTGGGCGCGATGCGGCGGCAAGCCGGTCGCGCTGGTCATGCTGGCAGGCGGCGCCTTGCGCGTTGAACGGGGTTTCAATCTATAGCATGTCGCGGAGTGAATACTTATGTCGGTGACCCCGGAAAAGAAGCAGGAAATCATCCAGGACAACGCGCGCGCCGCCGGTGATACCGGTTCGCCCGAAGTTCAGGTGGCCATCCTCACCGAGCGGATCGTCAACCTCACCGAACACTTCAAGGGCCACCACAAGGACAACCATTCGCGTCGTGGCCTTCTGCAGATGGTGAACAAGCGTCGTTCGCTGCTCGACTACCTGAAGAAGAAGGATGTCGATCGCTACAACGCGCTGATCCAGAAGCTTGGTCTGCGTAAGTAAGTTCACAGACGGCCCGCCCCCGGCGGGCCGTTTTGTTTCAAGGTCCGCCAGCAAGGCTGGCGGCGGCCGCCCCAGGCGGGCGGTTTTGTATTTGATCCTCCGTCACGGTGGATCGACCAGGATGGGCTGCGAGCCGATGCAAAAGGCATTCGGCATCCCTGCAATCCATGGTAAGGCAAAGGGGCCTTGCGCAATTCGGCGCGGGCTCTGTGGGGCCAAGCCCCAGACCGGACCGGGACGGTATCCCCGGCAGCAAATCCCGCCGGCAATAGGGCCTGCGGGCCGAAGGAAAATTCATGTTCGACGTCAAGACCGTATCGCTGGAGTGGGGCGGAAAGACCCTCACCCTGGAAACCGGCCGTATCGCACGCCAGGCTGATGGCGCGGTGCTGGCCACTTATGGCGAAACCGTGGTGCTTTGCGCCGTGACCGCCGCCAAGTCGGTGAAGGAAGGCCAGGACTTCTTCCCGCTCACCGTGCACTATCAGGAAAAGTTTTCGGCCGCCGGCCGCATCCCCGGTGGCTTCTTCAAGCGTGAACGCGGCGCCACCGAAAAGGAAACGCTGGTTTCGCGCCTGATCGACCGTCCGGTGCGCCCGCTGTTCCCCGAAGGCTTCTACAACGAAGTCAACGTCATCGCCCAGGTGCTGAGCTATGACGGCGAGACCGAACCCGATATCGTCGCGATCATCGCCGCTTCGGCCGCGCTGACCATCTCGGGCGTTCCCTTCATGGGCCCGATCGGCGCCGCGCGCGTCGGCTTCAAGGATGGCGAATACCAGCTCAACCCGTCGCTGTCTGAAGCTGCCAGCGGCCGCCTCGACCTGGTCGTTGCCGCTACCGACACCGCCGTGATGATGGTGGAATCGGAAGCCAAGGAACTGACCGAGGAAGAAATGCTCGGCGCGGTGGTCTTTGCCCACCAGGAAAGCCGCAAGGTCGTCGGTGCGATCATCGAGCTGGCCGAAAAGGCTGCCAAGGATCCTTGGGAAATCGACCTGTCGGACAACACGGCCGACATCAAGGCGAAGCTCAAGAAGGGCGTCGGCGCCGATATCGCCGCTGCCTATCGCCTGACCGACAAGTCGGCCCGCTCCAACGCCCTGAACGAAGTGCGCGCCAAGGCCAAGACGCTGTTTGCGGATGAAACCCCGCAGACGCAGATGGTTGCGATCAAGACGCTCAAGAAGCTGGAAGCGGAAATCGTGCGCGGCGCCATCCTCAAGGACGGCCAGCGTATCGACGGCCGCACGGTCACGCAGGTCCGCCCGATCGAATCGATCGTCGGCTTCCTGCCGCGCACCCATGGCTCGTCGCTGTTCACCCGTGGCGAAACCCAGGCCATCTGCACCACCACCCTTGGCACCAAGGATGCGGAGCAGATGATCGACGGTCTCGACGGGCTGACCTACCAGCGCTTCATGCTGCACTACAACTTCCCCCCCTATTCGGTGGGTGAAGTGGGCCGCTTCGGCGCTCCGGGTCGTCGTGAAGTGGGCCATGGCAAGCTCGCCTGGCGCGCGCTCAACCCCGTGCTGCCCACCAAGGACGAGTTCCCCTACACGATCCGCGTGCTCTCCGACATTACCGAATCCAACGGCTCCTCGTCGATGGCCACGGTGTGCGGCGGCTGCTTGTCGATGATGGACGCCGGCGTTCCCATCGCGCGCCCGGTTTCGGGCATCGCCATGGGCCTGATCCTGGAAGGCAAGGACTTTGCCGTCCTGTCGGACATCCTGGGTGACGAAGACCACCTGGGCGACATGGACTTCAAGGTGGCCGGCACCAGCGAAGGCATCACCTCGCTGCAGATGGACATCAAGATCGCCGGGATCACCGAGGAAATCATGCGCAAGGCCCTGGCCCAGGCCAAGGAAGGCCGCGCGCACATCCTGGGTGAAATGACCAAGGCGCTGGGCACTGCCCGCACCGAACTGTCGGCCCATGCCCCGCGCATCGAAACGATCCAGATCGACAAGTCGAAGATCCGTGAAGTGATCGGCACCGGCGGCAAGGTCATCCGCGAAATCGTCGCGGAAACCGGCGCCAAGGTGGACATCGACGACGAAGGCCTGATCAAGATCTCGTCTTCGGATATCGCGCAGATCGAAGCGGCCAAGGCTTGGATCCTCGGCATCGTCGAAGAACCCGAAGTGGGCAAGGTTTACAACGGCAAGGTTGTGAACATCGTCGATTTCGGCGCTTTCGTGAACTTCATGGGTGGCAAGGACGGCCTCGTCCACGTGTCGGAAATGAAGAACGAGCGCGTGGAAAAGCCGGGCGACGTCGTCAAGGAAGGCCAGGAAGTCAAGGTCAAGGTCCTCGAGATCGACAACCGTGGCAAGGTGCGCCTGTCGATGCGCGTGGTGGACCAGGAAACCGGCGAAGCGCTGGAAGACACCCGCCCGGCGCGCGAACCGCGTGAACCGCGCGGTGACCGTGGCGGCGATCGCGGTGACCGGGGCGGCGATCGTCGTGGCCCCCGCAGCGATCGCGGTCCGCGCCGCGATGGCGACCGTGGCCCCCGCCGCGAAGGTGGCGACCGCCCGCGTCGCGACCGTGACGAAGGCCCGGCCCCCGATCACATGCCGGCGTTCCTCAAGTCTGACGACTGAGGACAAGCCAGCCTGATGGCAACAAGGAAGGCTCGCACCCACCCGGTGCGGGCCTTTCTTGTATGAGGACGCTGCGTCAGGGTTTGATAGCCGGCACCGCAAGCGGGCTGGCGGGCGTGCACTTGGCGTGGGCATCGCGCTCTATCCGTCCCATGACGCCCAGCGTCATCACCTGGTGATCCGCAAGCATGCCGGTTCGCGGATCGAACGTGATCCGTCGTTGCTGGCTCGGCCAGGAGACATCGGCGAGCCTGATCGGCACGGCATGGCGCTGCGCGATGGGATAGGTTTCATTCGCGGTGCAGCGGTCATAGCAATAGGTGCCGGCCAAGAGGTCAGCATGAAAGGTCAGCGCATAGGGCAGGGTGCGCGGCGCCTGGGTGCCGACCTGCAAGGTTTCCGAACCGCTGCAGGCCTCGTCCAGCCGTGGCGCGGCGTGGGCGGCGATCGGGGCAAAAGCAAGCACGGACAACAGGATCTTCATGGCAATCTCCGTGCCTTTCGATCCCGATGCGAGCCTAGCAGATTTTCCCGTTTGCAAAAGAGTGGCGGTCACGATGAAGGCGCACGCCTCGCTTTGGCCAAGCTATTGGAATTCCTTCCCGAAGAAGGAATCGATATTGAACCACAAGGTCAATTCCTCGCCGCTATCCTGCGCGCTCTTGACCGTCATGACGTCGAAATTGTGGCCCTCGACATTGGACAGCGCCTGCCGCGTGGTCTTCATCCCACCCAGGGCCAGGAACGCATATTCCTCGTCGATGGTCACCGCGTTGAACGCATCCTGCGCGCTCTTGCCGGAATGGCCGCCCATGATCGAGCGGATCAGGCCATCGATGATGGTCTTTTCCTGCGCCGCCTCCGCCGTGCGGCCCAGCTTGATCAACGCCATGCGCGCCACGGCATGGGCAAACATGTCGACCCACACGTCCTTGAGCCGTGCCTGCGCCAGCGCGAGGCTCCGCGCGGGTGCGCTGTCGAGCGCGGCATCTGCCTTGGGCAGATCGTCCCAGCGCGGAAAGGCATAGTGGTGGCTGATCGCGGCCTGTTGGCGCAGGAACAGATAGTCCACGTCGGCAGCACCGCTCTGGGCGCGGGCAATGGCCGCCTCATAGCCCTGCCGATCGAACGCCTCCTTGGCCAAACCTGTCTGAGGCACGGCCCAAGCCAGAAGGGCAACCGAGACTGAGGCGCAGAACTTGAACCATGGGTTTGGATAAGGCACGGACGCGCTCCCTTCGATCGGCAGGGTGCCATCACAGGCCTTGGGCAACAAATACATATCGCGCCAGATCGGCGTGATCGCGACGCGATTGGCTATCTGGTCACTGGCCACGCGCGGTCGGTCAGCATCACGCGATTGCGGCCGCCGCCCTTGGCAGCGTAGAGCGCCCCGTCCGCGGCGGTCAGCGCGCTTTCCAGGTCGCCACAGGCAATGGCATCGGCGATACCACCTGAAAACGTCACTGGCCCGAACGGCACGTCGGTGGTGCGATTGATGAGGCGGCGTTCCGCCATCCTGGCGCGCGCGGAATTGAGCAGCGCCAAGGCCTGGCCAGGGCTGCGGCCAGGAAACAGCACGCCGAATTCCTCCCCACCGATCCGGCCCACGATGCAGCCGGCCTCGCGCAGCACGCCCAGGGTTTCTGCCACCACCTTGAGCACGCGGTCGCCGGCAGTGTGGCCGTGCCGATCGTTGATCCGCTTGAAATGGTCGATGTCGACCACGCCCAGGCACAGCGGCGCGGCTGTGGCGCGGGCTGTCTCCAGCGCCTGGGCGAACTGGCGTTCGAACGCGCGCCGGTTGGCCAAGCCGGTCAGGTGATCCTCATCGGCCACCCGCTGCACTTGTTCCAGGGTGCTCTGCAGTTCGGCCGTACGCTTACGGCTGGCGGCCAGCTCGGCATGCAACTGGCCTGCCTGCGCCAGCATGGCGCGCGTCGCTTCGGCCAGGCTGCGCACCAGCGCCTTGTCGGCGCCCGCCTTGGCCATTTCTCCCAGGTGCGCTTGCAGGCTATCGGCAAAATCGCCGCTCGCCTGCATGGCGCCATGGGTGCTGCGATCGAAGGCGGTCAGGCTTTCGCGCACATGGCACAGTAGCGTGACGAGCTGTTCGGCCGCCAGGTCTTGCGCGGGATGGCGCAGGGCTTGCTCCAGCCAGGCAAGGTCCACCGGCAGGCCGGCACCGATCCGCTGAATCAGCAGTTCGGCCAAGCGCGGATTGGCCCCGGTCACGCAATCGTGCGCCATGACCAGGGTGAACGGTGTGATCGGCAGGTCGTGATCGATCAATAGCGCGGCGAGGCGCGCCAGCAGCGCCCGGCGCGCCGCAAGCGTTTCGGCCACGCCGGCCACGTCGGCAGACGCGTGCGGTTCAGGGCCAAGGCCCAGCCTGTGCCACAGGCGCTGGAAAGGGCTCTCTGCCCACCGGTCTTGCTTGGCCATGCGCGCCAGAACGACAAGGCCGCGTCCCGGTTAAGGGCGCGGCCTTGCGTTATTTTCGGCAATGGTACGACGGGGCCCGGCGGCTATGCCAGGCCCCGTGGATCAGCGCACGCGCGGGCCGCCAAACGGCATCGGCGGGGGCGGGCGGCGATGGCCACGCGGCAACTGCGCCTGATAGGCGCGGCCGCAGTGTTCCACGCAGTAAGGGAAGCCAGGGTTCACCTTTTCGCCGCAGAAATGGAAGTCCGGCTCGCCCGGGTGCCCCATCGGCCAGCGGCAGATGCGATCGTTGAGATCGAGCAAGCTGGTCTTGTCGGCGATTTCCGGGCTCGGGCGTGCGGGCACTAGGCGGCGCGGCGGCGCGGGCGGGATCGGCGCTTGCTGGTCGCCAGGGCCTTGGCGCAGGAAGCCGCCAGGGCCGACCGAAACCACGCGCGGTGCAGGCGGGGTGGGTGCGTCCGTCGCCGGCGCAGCGCTGGCAGGCGCCGGGGCGGCGGGGGCTGCCGGGGCAGGGCGGGCCACCGGGGCGGCCGGGGCCGGGCGCGCTTCCACCGGCGCGGGCGCCGGGGCAGGCTTGGGCGCTGCCGGACGCGCTTCCACCGGCGCTGGCGCCGCTGCGGGTGCAGTCGGCTTGGCCGGCTTGGGCGCCGCGGCGGTCGCCTCGGTCTTGTCGTTGGCCTTGACCGGGGAAGGCCGCGCCTTCAGCCCCAGCCTGTGGGCCTTGCCGATCACGGCGTTGCGGCTGACCCCGCCAAGTTCCTCGGCGATCTGGCTGGCGGTGGCTCCGCCTTCCCACATCTTGGTCAGTTTCTCGATCCGCTCGTCGGTCCAGCTCATCCGTTCGAAAACCTTTGCATGGGCCAAGGGGATTGCCCCTTGCCCTTTCATTGTCTTGCCATCGGCCCGTGCGCGCGATACCGCGCAGCCCATGGCCAATCAATTCCCGTCTCCCACCGGAGAAACGAAACCGCTTGACGCCGGCAACACCTTTGCAGGCGCCGCCGCCGGTCATGCCTATGGGCATCTAGCCGGTTTCCCGCCGCCCGGACAGCCGATTTTCCGCAGCTTCAATAGTGTCGGGCTCTGGACCCTCTATATGAAGGAGGTGCGGCGGTTCTTCAAGGTGCAGACCCAGACGATCTGGGCCCCGGCCGTAACCACGCTGCTCTACCTGATGATTTTCACGCTCGCGCTGGGTGGTGGCGGCCGCGTGGTGCTGGGCGTGCCCTTCGCCAGCTTCGTGGCCCCGGGCCTGATCGCCATGGGCATGATCAACAATGCCTTTGCCAATGCCAGCTTTGGCCTGCTGGGCGGCAAGATCCAGGGCACCATCATCGATTACCTGATGCCGCCGATTTCCGAAGGCGAACTGCTGGCGGCCATGGTCGGCGCGGCGGTGACGCGGGCGATCCTGGTGGGCCTGGCCGTGGCGGCTGCGATGATGTTCTGGCCGGGCGTCTCGCTCGTGGTGCGGCACCCCTGGGCGGTGGTATGGTTCGGCCTGATGGGCGCGATCCTGCTCTCGCTCATCGGGGTTGCCACCTCGCTTTGGGCGGAAAAGTTCGATCACAACGCGGCGGTGACCAATTTCATCATCACCCCGATGTCGATGCTGTCGGGCACGTTCTACGTGATCGACCGGCTCGCGCCGGCGTTCCAGACCGTGAGCCGGATGAACCCGATCTTCTACGTGATCTCGGGCTTCCGCTATGGCTTCCTGGGGCAGAGCGACATCGGCAGCAGCAACATGGCCGTGCTGCACGGCGCGATCGGCCTGGGCGTGCTCAACCTGGTGCTGGGCCTTATTGTCTATGGCCTGCTGCGCTCGGGCTGGAAGCTCAAGGCCTGAAATTTTCACGGATACGAAAAAGGGCGCCGTTCCCATGGGAAAGGCGCCCTTTTTCGTGTACCGCGCAGATCAGTGCGACAGGCTGCGCCTTAGCCGATAGCGCCCGTCGGTAAAGCCTTCGAACATCTCGCGCAGCGAGGGATGGTCGACCGGCCCGGCTTCCGCATCGGCCGCCAGGTTCTGCTGGCTGACATAGGCGACGTAGCTGCTCTCGTCGTTCTCGGCGAGCAGGTGGTAGAAGGGCTGCTCGCGCATCGGTCGCATGTCTTCGGGAATGGATTCGTACCATTCCTCGCTGTTGGCAAAGACCGGGTCGATATCGAAGACCACGCCGCGAAATCCGAACAGGCGGTGGCGCACCACATCCCCGATCGCAAAGCGTGCCTCGCTTACCGCCGGAACGGAAATCTGGCGGCCGGCCTGGGGCGAAAAGTAACTGGTATTTTCGGCAAAGATCGACATGGGGTGAATATAGGTTTGCGGCAGGTGCGAAACAAGCAAGGCTTTTGGGGAATATGCGCCTGGGGATAACTCCTGTTTCCTCTTGGCAAGCCCGGAATCGTGCGCTAGTGGCGCGGTCCTCGACCGGGGCGGCGCCAGCGCCGCCTTCACACGGCACTTCATGGAGAGGTGGCAGAGTGGTCGAATGCGCCGCACTCGAAATGCGGTGTACGGGCAACCGTACCGTGGGTTCGAATCCCACCCTCTCCGCCATGTGCCCCCTCCGGCAGCCCGCCGGGCTACCCTAAAATACGACTCAAGGCACGGAAAAATAAGCGTTTTTTGAAACCGCCTATTTTCGCTGGGCGAGCCGTTGAAGTGCGAAGTGTGGGCTAGAGTGTGGGCTAGCGCAGGGACGGTCGGTTTGAAATCGGACCTTCCAGTGATAGATTCCGGGCATGGGAAAGCTCACCAACTCCATGGTCAACGCGTTAAGCGAACCTGGTCGCTATGCTGATGGCGAGGGGTTGTATCTGCGCATTTCGCCTGCCGGTGGCAGGAAGTGGATGTTGCGGATCCAGATCCACCGTACACGCAACGACATTACCATCGGCGATGCTCGGCACATCTCGCTGAAGGCCGCCCGGCTCGAAGCGGCCGCCCTGCGCGCGCAGGTTGCGAAAGGTGGCGATCCGGCCGAGGAGCGGCGCAAGGCCAAGAAAGTGATCCCTCGGTTCGAGGAGGCAGCCCGACGGGCCCATGCCGAGATGTGCAAGGGCTGGAAAAACGGCAAGCACCAGCAGCAGTGGATCAAAACGCTGGAACTTTATGCCTTTCCCAAGCTGGGCAAGCGCACGGTCGACAAGATCGATGGGCCGATGATCCGCGATGTCTTGGCCGAAATCTGGCTGGATATTCCCGAAACCGCGCGCCGGGTGCGGCAACGGATCGGTGCGGTGCTGGACTGGTGCTATGCCAAGGGGTTGCGTGACAGCGAAGCGCCGATGCGCTCACTCGCGCGCGGCTTGCCGCGCCAGCCCAAGCGCAAGGGGCATTTTGCCGCGCTGCCCCATTTCGAGGTTCCGGCCTTTCTGGAGACCCTGCGTGCCAAGCCGAGCAGCGCCGGCGCGCTGGCCCTTGAATTGCTTATCCTGACCACGGTCCGTTCGGGCGAGGTCCGGCATGCGCTCTGGTCGGAAGTGGACGATGATCTGACGATCTGGACCATTCCGGCCGAGCGCATGAAGATGGGTGTGGAGCATATCGTGCCGCTTTCGCGCCAGGCCGCCGACGTGCTGCGTCGTGCCAGGCAACTGGCGATCGACGACAGCATGTATATCTTTCCAGGACCGATTTCGGGTGCGGCCTTGACGGATATGGCGTTGCTCGAACTGGTGCGCGGCATGGACATCCCTGTGACGGTCCATGGCTTTCGCTCGAGCTTTCGCGACTGGGTTGCCGATGAAACCGACACTGCCGATGAGGTGGCCAAAGCTTGCCTCGCGCATTCCATCGGCAACAAGACCAAGGCAGCCTACTTGCGCACGGACTTTTTCCGCAAGCGGCGTGGGCTGATGCAACTCTGGGCGGACCATTGCCTGCCTCCGGCCCGTATCGCGGCCGTGCCCGCGCAGCATGTGGCAACTGTCCAGCAGGCGCTGGCTTCGCCCGTGCCAGTTCGCGCCGTCGTCTCTGTCTCTCATGCCAAGGACGCAGCTATGATCCCTCCTGGTCTTTTCTCGCAAAGGTCGGCAGGCCGTGCCTGGTGGTCGCCGAGCGCGCTGGCATCGGTTTGCGCGCAGGGTGAGCGTGGTCCATGGCCCACCGGCGCCGACGATCGGGCCCATCCTGCCCGGTTCGCGCCGATGCCTTGTCGGCAGTGCCGCGCCGGCAATGGGCGGCGTGGCCTGGTTTGGTATTGGGCAGGGCGGTCCAGCGGCATGCGCTGCGTCGTGCGCAGCATCACGGTGATGCCGGCGCGGCTGCTGGTTTGCGGCCTGGCCTCGCCGACCGCAGTGGCCCAGGCAAAACCGCTGACTGGCTTGTCCCCAGCGGCACCGCCGGACCGGTCGCCCTGGGCGCCGCTTGTCGCCGAAGCCGCCGCGCGGTTCGCCGTGCCCGAAACCTGGCTGGCCGCGATCCTCGCTGCTGAAAGCGGTGGCGATCCTGCGGCCGTGTCGCCGGCCGGTGCGATGGGCTTGATGCAACTCATGCCGGACACCTGGCGCGCGCTGTCCCGCACTTATGGATTGGGCGAGGATCCCTTCGCACCGCGAGCCAATATCCTGGCCGGCGCGGCTTATGTCCGGGTGCTGCGCGATCGCTATGGCCGTCCCGGCTTTCTGGCGGCCTACAACGCCGGGCCGACCCGCTACGACGCCTATCGTCGCGGCCTTCGCCCCTTGCCTGCCGAGACCCTGCGCTATGTGGCCCGGCTGTCCGCTCGGCTCGCCTTGTCGGGGGATCTCGGCACCACTGTGCCGGCGGCGCAGGACGAGCACGCGGCAATGCCAGACTGGCGTGCCGTCCCACTGTTCTCTTCGCCCCGGCCGCTTGGCGGAACGGACCGGTCGACGTATCCCGCCAGCGTTGACGCGCTTCGGGTGCCGCCGCGCGACAGTCTGTTTCCACGCGAACTGCGGAAAGGCCGGCCATGATGGTGCGGATGGCACAGGTTCGTGCCGGGGGCGCCGATCGCCGGCGTGATGCCGGTCGCATTTTCGGTCAGCTGATTGGCGCGATGAGACGCCGCAAAATTCACCCGAAGCGGTTCGATGAATGAAGGGGCACTTCAGACGGTAATGGACAGGACAGTGAACGACCGGAATCGCGGCGGACCCAGCGGCGAGTCGCGTGGCGCTGAAACTGGCAAGTGTCGACCAGATTACCACCTGCCCATCTTCCGTCTGAAACGTCTGCGTTTACCGAAAGCCTTCCCTAGCGGCTGTCAGCCCTGTACATCAAGCGAGGTGGCTACCTCCTTCCAGCGCTCGGCGTTGTCGCGTAGCGCGTTGGCCTTCGCCATGAAAACGCGATAGCCTTCCGAACCGCCCGCTAGCCAGACCGGCGGCGCCTTATTTGAGGCCAGGTCGATGATCGCCAATGCGAACTTTTGCGGATCACCGGCCTGAAGGTGATTGTTAGCGTCGAGCGCTTCAATGCGTGCGGTCGAAAAGGCGGCGTAGTCCGCAATCTTAATGTCACCGTATCGGACAGAGCTGCGATCAAGGAAATCCGTGCGGAAGCGGCCCGGATAGACGCAAGTGACCTTGATCCCGAACAGCGCCAGTTCCTCCGCCAGAGCCTCGGACCAGCCGCTGACCGCATGCTTGCTCGCGCAGTAGATGGATGATCCCGCGCCCCCGCTCATGCCGGCGATCGAGGAAATGGTGATGATGTGGCCTGCTCGCTGGCGTCGCATGATCGGCAAAACCGCACGGGTCACATCAAACACCCCGAACACGTTCGTGTCGAACTGGCGGACGAGCTGATCGCGGGACACTTCCTCGAATGCCCCGAGCTGACCGTAGCCGGCATTGTTCACCAGCACATCGATCCTGCCGAAACGCTCGACCGCATCGCGCACCGCAGCCTCGATCGACGCGGGCTGCGTGACATCAAGCGTCAGCGCAAAAAGCCGCTCATGATCGCCTTGCAGGGCATCGACAATGTGCCGGCGAATCCTGGCCGTCGCGATTACCTTGTGACCGGCGGCCAGCGCAGCGCGGGCCATTTCCAGGCCAAAGCCACGGCTTGCACCGGTGATAAACCATGTCTGCATAATGAAATTCCGTTGAAGGCTCCCCGGCTACCCCACAAAGGGGCAGCCGGAAAGGTGGTGTCATTTGATCGAGTAGCCGCCATCCACCATGAGGATGTGACCCACGACAAAGCTCGATGCGTCAGAGGCGAGCCATAGCACGGCTTCCGCGACTTCCTCCGGCTTGCCGGTGCGACCGATCGGATGCGCGGCCCGGATCGGCTCCATGATGCTGTCCGATCCTGCCAGCTCCACAAAGCGGTCGATCATCGGGGTGTCGATCGTCCCCGGGCCGACTGCGTTGATGCGGATGCCCTGTTTCGCATAGTCCAGCGCAGCGCCCCGCGTGAGGCCGAGGACGGCATGTTTGGAGCCTGCATAGGTCGTAAGGCCGGGGATGCCGACGACGGCCGACATCGATCCCATGTTGACGATCGTGCCACCGCCTTGCCTGAGCATCTGGCCGATCTGAGCACGCATCGACAGCCATACGCCGCGCGCGGTTACGTCGAAAATCTCGTCGTAGGTGCCGGAAGGCTGCTCCGCGAGTGGCGCCGAATTTTGCGTCAGGCCCGCATTGTTGAAGGCGATGTCAAGCCGCGCGAATTCTGTCACGGTCTGGCTGACAAGGGCCTGCACCTCGCCCTCCTTGCTCACATCGGTCTTGACAAAGATCGCTACGCCGCCTGCATCGCGAATGAGCTTGACGGTTTCCTCGCCCGCGTCGGGGTTGACATCCGAGACGACGACCTGCGCGCCTTGTCGTGCGAACGCCAGGGCGGTCGTCCTGCCGATGCCCGAACCAGCGCCGGTTACGAGGGCAACTTTGCCCTTAAGTTCGGAATATTGGGGCATGCGTTGATCCTTCTTCGCTTGGGAGGTGCGTTAATGGCGTCAGGCCGCAACGCGCTCGTCGGCGGGGCGGTATGGGGGGTAATCGACATATCCATGGGCGCCGCCCTCATAATATGTCGCGCGATCAGGCTGGTTGAGCGGCCAGTCGTGACGCAAACGGGCGACCAGATCGGGATTGGCGATGAACGGCTGGCCGAAGCCGGCAAGGTCGATGACGCCGTTGGTGATAAGCTCGTTCGCCCGGGACTTCGTCATTCCACCGTCGAGCAGGATTGCCGTATGCGGCGCGACCACGCGCCATTTGATGAGCAATTCCTTGATGAGCTCGCTTGTCGGCTTCTGGCCGGCGGGGGTGTTGAAGAACCCCGTCTGATCCATCACGTGAAAGTAGGCGATCCCACGTTCACCCAGGGCTTTGCCCAGAGCGACGTAGGTTTCTTCCGCGTCATCGAACATCGGCACCGAACCGATGACCCCATAAGGCGTAAGTCGGATGCCGACACGGTGCGCGCCGATCGCCGCGCTGACGGCATCGACGACTTCAAGGGTGAAGCGCATCCGCCCTTCGATCGTCGCGGCCGAGTAGCGATCCGTCCGGTCGTTGATATTCGGGTTAAGAAACTGATCGAACAGGTAGCCGTTTGCCGCGTGAAGTTCGATCCCATCGAAGCCCGCAGCCATCGCATTGCGTGCTGCAACTGCAAAGTCCTCGACAACGCGCGCCACTTCGTCAGTTTTTAGTGCGCGGGGGCAGGATGCCGGGACAAAGCCGATCGTCCCGTCATCGCCGCGGCCGAACGCCATCGCGCCTTCAGCCACCCGATCGGTCGAACTGACTGGGGCGCGACCATAGGGCTGGTTCGAGGTGTGGGCTATGCGCCCGACATGCCAGAGCTGGATGAACATGCGACCGTCGACTGCGTGAACCGAGTCCGTGACCCGCCGCCATCCGGCTATCTGTTCGGGCGTGAAGATGCCGGGATTGTGGAAATATCCTTGGCCCTCCTGTGAAATCGGCGATCCTTCCGACACGATCAGGCCAGCAGTCGCACGTTGGGTGTAGTAGAGCGCGACAAGATCCGTGGCGGCATCGTCGGGACCGCGCGAGCGGGTCAGTGGTGCCATGAAGACGCGGTTCGGCAGCTTCAGGCCGGACAGGTCGAAAGGTTTGAAAAGGGCTTCCATAATGCGCGCCTCGCGATTGGTGATGCTCGCAATTTATGGCCTCCAGCATGATATGAAAAACGGCTATAATTCTGTTCAAAAGAGAATATAATTCTACCATGCGTGTCCAGGTCGAAAGCATCGCCGCCATTCAGGCTTTTGTGCTGGCGGCGGAGAAGCGGAGCTTCAAACTCGCCGGTCAGACGATGGGGCTGACACCTTCCGCGATCGGCAAGGCCATCCAGAAGCTCGAAGAGCAGCTATCGGTTCAGCTATTCCATCGGTCGACGCGATCGATCGCGATCACCGACGAAGGGACGCTGGTCCTGGATCGCTGCCGTCGTATCCTCAGCGAGATCGAAGCCGCCCAGGCGGAAGTTTCCAATGCCCGCGCTGCGCCGCAAGGACGGTTGAAAATCGGCCTCCCGGTCGAGCCAACGCTGTTGCTGCCGGTGATCACCGCGTTCCACGAGGCCTATCCGAACATCCAACTCGATCTCGACATCAACGATCGGTTCGTCGACGTGATCGACGAGGGTTTCGACGCGGTTATTCGTTCTGGCGCGCCAGCCGATAGCCGTTTGCGGCATCGAAAACTTGGAGAGTTCGGATGGAGCTTCGTGGCGTCCCCAGGATACGTCGAGCGATCAGGCGTGCCGGAATCCCTTGCGGATCTGGCGGGCCACGCCTGTTTACGCCAGCGCCTCGCGGAAACCGGGCGGCTGCTACCTTGGCCAGCTCTCGCGAATGGCGAAGCGTCACTACCTGATGCGACCATCACCGCGACCATGATGGAGCCACTTCTTGAACTTGCGATCCGAGGGAGAGGCATCGCGCATCTGCCCGATTTTGCAGTGCGACCGAGCATGGAAAAGGGGCTGCTCGTCGAGCTTTTGCCGGGAATGGTCCAGGAAACCGGGGCGCTGCACATTCTATGGCCCGCGAGCCAGTACCCCTTGCCAAAGGTGCGCGTCTTCGTTGACTTCATGTCTACGCACGTTGCTCGTTGGCTACAGCGTTAAATGTCAGCAAGGGGTGGCCGGGCGAGGAAATGGCCACCCTGTTGCGGTTGGCACCGGCAGGTCGTGACAGCCCAGTCACAAGACGAAAAGCTAAACTTAGGATGAACCGACGGCTTCCGGATTAAGCGGCCATTCGCCGAAGCCTTTGTTCATGCCCGCTATGTCCCAGACCCCGGCATTCCCCTGCACTGCGATCGCGGTGAACGTACTACTGGTTCCGACGCCGCAGCCAGGGCCTCTGAACGTCAGCAATGAGGGCGGAGTTCCGCGCTCCCGCATGCCATATGCAAATCGTAGAACCTGTCACCACCCCCCAAAGATAGCTGGCTTCCAGAATGTGGAAGCGTGAAATCGTTCCGGTGACATGGGTTCCGTTCCATGCGCAAAGCAACCCTTGATCACACCTTCCACATCGGAAGCTTCGCTGACCGTCAGCTCTGAGCGATGGGCAACTGCACATGTGCGCTCTGGGATGGCCACTTGATACGCCGCTCCTAATTCGTGCTGAAACAGTCCAGGGATCAGCAGCCTCGAAGGCCCAAAGGCGTCAGCCTGCAGCATGACTTTCATGAAAGGGCGCCCTTCGCAGTCGAGTTTCTCGCCGTTTGCGCCGAGCTCGCTGGCGTTGCGAAGATTTTGGAATGCCATCCGCTGCCAATCGAGGCCTTTGCCATTCCACCAATCAGCCATCGCGAAGCTCACATAGGTCCAGGCATTACCGTCGCGCACTTCTGCCCAGGCAAGCGCAAAGGGCGTTTCGTTGATGGGAATGCAGGGCCCAACCCAATCCAGATCCAGAATCTCGCCCGGCAGGATTATGGGGTAGACATGGTCCAGATCCCGCAGTTCAACCGGCACCTCCAGAGCGGCTTCTAGCAGCGCCAGACGTTGCCGTTCGTTCCGACGCTCTTTCCGATCCTGCCACCAGCGCTTCAACATGATATTCTTATTAGAAGGGATTCGCAGGGCCGCAATGTTTCATACCTAACCCCGTACGGTATGTACGAATGACCGCCAAACGCATCGGCATGACACCTTGGGGCTCAGGCTTGCTGGATAGCCATGGCAAAACGCTCCGCCAGACCGTAGCCATGCAGAGTCCTAAGGTAAGTGTAAGTGCCGAAGCTCGTTGGGAAGCGGGCCAGCTACGCGTGCCGCTGGTGATCAGAAGACAGTGTATCAATGACGCGCTTGAGCCTTGGCGCGGTTACTGGTCCAACCTCGTTCGCGAACTCCGGAAAAAGGGGATACAGAGTGACTATGGACGAACTTTAGCCCGTTGCTGCTTTACGGTAGTGCTTGGGCACGCCAGCATCGCCCCGCCATTGCTGCGGATCGGCGATGCATACGGCCGCGCTGTCACCCGCAGTTCACCGTATCTTCCCAGAAGATGAACGAAGGAGCGGTTTCGTGGTCGGCCTTCAGGCACTGCAACGTCTTCTTTCGCGGCGGCAATCACTTGAGCGTTGCGTTGGTGCGATGGAGGGGCAATAGGCACCCTATCGCCCAAATCGGTCGATTTGGACAAGACACCATTGCAGATATTACACTGGTGTGGAATGTCGTGCTGGGAAACAACTGGATATGGCAGAGGTATCCGGATTGGCGGACAATTCTTGGATTTTCTGGACCTCGCCTTTATGGATCGCTGCGGTAATCACGGCATCGGTATGGCATCGCCGTTCTAAAGGGAGGCCGACTTTCCCCCGAGTACTCGACGATGCTCAGTTTGCTGAGAAGGGCTGTTCGGGGAAGTCACTCCGGGGCCTGATGTCAAGGATAGGTGGCGCTAGCAACTGCCTCTTGGTGGTGGTGCGCGGTAAGCATCTTGTCGTGACGCCTCAATTCCCCTTCAACCTCATGTTCTTGCCTGAGATTCACGGCCTGGATCTTGAGGTCCCGACGGACGCAGTCTCTGCAATTACCCCAGTAACGACCTTCTTTCGCAAGGCGCTGAGGATAGAGTTCGAATATGGCGGCGTAGCGCCTATCGAGATTGTCGTGCATGATGAGAATGCTTTCGTAAATGCCGTCGGCCGACAGACCATCAAACATGGTGGTCGAGACCTCAAGGCGCCCGCTGGTACTAGAAAATCCCGAAGTCTCATTGGGATGCGGGTGTTTTTCGCAATATGGGGGGCGGGGGCGGTGTTCGCCGCTGTTACGGGGCTGCAGCAGGATTGGCATTACCGGCAGGTTGGCCTCGTAGCCGTGGCGACCTATGTCAATCCAGATGATCGGATTGATGGACAGGGTAAAATGGGCGTTCTGACTTACCAAGTGGGCGGCATCAGTCATCGGCTGACGTCGATCAGCGGTGTTGGCCTGTTCAAGGTCGGAGAACAGGAGCAAATATATTACTTACCTTCAGATCCGCGAGATGCCCGGGAAAGCGGGTACTTTCATTTCGATCTGTTGTGGCTTGGCCTTGGTTTAGCCGCCCTGACAATTTCGCTCTTCGGCGGTGCCTTTGCTCGGCGCATTTGGTGAGGCTGTAGCGACTCATGGCGTACGATCACCCAGTCCGCTCCTGCTAAAATTGCCTCCTACCAAGCCGACGATTAGTCGCCTTGGCATCGATCGAACGACGCGGGGATCATGAACGAAGGCTCGCTAACGCTTCTCGGTCCTGCGCCCGCGAATGTCGGAATTTGGGGCGGATTGAGGCTTGCGCATCCTGCAGCGATTACAACCAGTAACGACTACAGCGTTCCACATCGGATTTGCTCAAGAGAGTTCTGGCTTTTGCGCGATGGTTAGGGGTTGCTGCGGTTTCGCTTTATGCCGCGTCACCTTTGACAGAACGGCTTCGAGAACCGGCGTCATCGTGCCCAGCCGCTTGGCGTTGATCGCCAGATCCCACAGCGGCTCGAACTTCTTCCAGCCTGCTGCGTAGGCGAAATGCTTCACCCTGTGCTTCGTGCTGTCGTGTGTCAGCGCGCTTTCTAGGATGTTGCGCCATGAATAAAACTGGCGGTAGGCGCGGTCATACCCCAGCTTGAGCTGCTCCGGGGTCAACTTGGCTGGCCGATAAACCGTAAGCGATGTGCTCAGGCCACGGCGGTCCAGGGCATGAGCTCTCCGACGGCGTTGGCTGGATGTCCGTTGGCGAGTTTGGCGAGGGTCTCT
>NZ_JAAZQN010000008.1:0-122652 GCF_012275365.1 Novosphingobium sp. SG720
TTGTTGCTAACATCGCGGGGTGGAGCAGCCCGGTAGCTCGTCAGGCTCATAACCTGAAGGTCGCAGGTTCAAATCCTGCCCCCGCAACCAGAATCCCACAAAGCCCCGTCGCTAACGCCTCGGGGCTTCGTTGCACCCAGCACGCGCGCAAGCTCGCAACAGCCCCTCCCACTCGCGGGAGGGGCTGTTGGCGTCAGGGGATGTGGAGAAGGGCGGTGATCGTCAGCCGGGTGCCGGACTGCCAGGACGGGCCGATATCGCCGCAATGCAGGCAGTTGGCGGGATAGACCACCAGGCGATTGTAGCGCAGTTCTGCGGTGCCGATACGGGTGAAGGTGGCGGTATCCGCATCGTGATACGTGGCCTCTGGCATCCCGTGGCGTGCGGCGTCCGTGGCGAGGGCCTGGCGCCAAAGGGGTGCCCGTGCCGGCGTGATGCGTTCGAAGCCCGTGGCACGATGGCGGTGGAAGCTGGTGCCGCCATGCGGCGCGTTGCACAGGTAATGGATCGCGGCATAGATCTGCGGGTCGCTGTCATCGAAATGCGGGATGCGCTGTACCGGCGCGAGACGGCGCGGATCGCGGTCGGCCACGGCGAAATCCCCGCGCAGCACGCGCGCACCCGACAAGCCGGGCAGCGCGGCCAAGGTCTGCCCTAGCCAATCGCACCAGGCCCGGGGTGCTGGCGCGCGGCGGCCTGGATAGAAGTCGCCCTCGCTTGCGGCGAAATCCGCACCGGCAGCAGTGGCTTCCAGGCTTTGCGGGGCAGGGTGCGCCTGATCGACCAGCCATAGCGGCACGCCTTCCTGCCCCATGGACTGCGAGGGATGCACGTCCATCCTAGGCGCCGGGGGTGAACCAGGCCGCTTGCGCCGCCAGCCGCGCGTTCTTGCGCCGCACCAGGCCTGCCACGTGATCGAGCGACAGGCACATGGCGGCCAGGATCATCAGGTCGGCAAAATCGGCAATGGCGCTGCGCGCCCGGCCCAGTGCCACTTCGTCCACGCCATAGAGGCCGGTCAGCAGGCTGGTGCTGCCATCGTGAAACGCCAGGTCCAGCTTCATTTCCCGCACCACCTGGTGCTCGAGCGCGAGGTCGACGAACCGCCGGGTGGCGTCGCGCCCTTGCGCCAGCCGGCCCAGCATGGCCTGCACCGCGCGGAAATAGTCGCTTTCCCGGCCATCCTCGGTCACGATCGGGCAGGGGCCGGCCGGATCGATCGCCGGGCTGGCCATGTCCACGCAGATCACCGCCTCTTCTCCTTCGCCGCCGATGAAGAACGGCAAGCGCAGGAGATTGAGCGGCAGGACGTCGGCCTCCAGCGCGGTACCGTTCCAGAACAGGTTTTCCTGCGGCTCCAGCCCCATCAGCGCGGCGGGGTAGAATTGCCCGGTTTCGCCGTCCTTGGCCAGGAACACCGGGAACTGGCCGGCGACCTTGCGAATCTCGTCGGCCACCAGGGGCACGAGATGGATGGCCGCAGCGCTGGCCGCGGCCTTGGCGGGATCGATGCGCAGGCCGGCGTGGTCGCTGCGGGTCAGTTGCACAAGGTTCATGGCGGCTCTCACAGCGTGGGGAAACGGTGCTGCGCCAGCTTGCCGAGCAAGGCGCGGTTGGTGGGCATCATGCCGGTCAGCTTGCGCTTCATGGCGGCGGTGCGGGTAAAGGCATCTTCGGCCGCATCGCGCTGCGCCAACTGGCCGGCGCGGGGGCGGGTGCGGAAGCCCATGCCATAGAGCACATATTGATAGCTGGCGGCGGGAAACATCTCGTGCGCGCTTGCGAAGTCGTGCTCGCCGGGCGGATTGTCGCGCCACAAGGCCAGTTGGTCCTGCAGATCTTGCGGGATCGTGGCCGGATCGCGGTTGTCGCGCCAGAACGCGGTATCCTCCCGTTCAGACAGGATATAGTGCAGCTTGAGGAACTCGATGATGCGATCCCAGCGATAGCGCGTCATCGTGTTGAAGCGCCGCGCGACGAAATCCATGGCACCGCGCGTGGCGGGCATGCTGGTGGCGATGTAATCGGCCGACAGCTCGATCAGCACCAAGGCCGAGGCCTCCAGCGGTTCGAGGAAGCCAGCCGCCAGCCCCACGGCAACGACATTGTTTTTCCAGAACAGTTCGCGATGGCCCGAGCGGATGGGAATTTCGCGCGGGGTCAGCTTGGCAAAGCCGGGGCCGACATAGGCGGCCAGTTCCTCTTCCACGCGATCCGCACCGGCGTGGCGGGTGGACCAGACATAGCCGATGCCGCGCCGCGTGGGCAGGCCGATGTCCCAGATCCAGCCATGCTTCTGCGCGGTGGAGATGGTGTGCGAGGCGATCGGGCTGTCTTCCTCCACCGGCAACTGCACGGCCATGGCGCGATCGATGAACAGCACGTCGGATCGGTCGATGAATGGCACGCCAAGCGCTTCCCCCAGCAGGCGCGCGGCAAAGCCGGTGCAATCGACATAGAGATCCGCCGCGATCGGCCCATTGCGCTTGCCGACGACGGCCGCGACATCGCCGTTTTCGGCCAGGGTCACGTCCACGATCTCGTCATCGATGTGCGTCACGCCGAGTGTGTCGACGCAATGGCGGGCAAGCAGTTCGCCCAGCTTCACCGCATCGAGATGATAGGCATAGTTGGCGACCCCGGCATATTCCGGCGAAGTCATCAGCTTGGGCGCAAGGGACTGCTCGCACAGCGCCTCTTGAAAGCACACCGCATCGGAGAACGATGGCACGCCGTTGCCGGGCGCGGCGGCCTGGGCATTCCAGTAGGGCGCCAGGTCGAGATCGGGAAAGCCTTCGGGCAGGACCAGCGGATGGTAATAGAAATCGTCGGCCGCGCCCGTGCGCCAGCGGGCGAACTTGGCGCCCTGCTTGAACGAGGCATGGCAGAACCGCATGAAATCGGTTTCGCCAATGCCGATCTTGCGCAGCGTGTTGCGCATGGTGGGCCAGGTGCCTTCGCCCACGCCGATGGTGCCCCGGCTCACGCTTTCGACCAGCGTGACGGCCAGATCGGGGCCATGGCGCGCGGCGATCAGGCCCGCGGTGAGCCAGCCGGCCGATCCGCCGCCGACGATGCAGACCGAGCGGATCGCGCGGTTTTCTGTGGCGGACATTGCCTTCCTTCTCCCATCCCGCCGCCCGGCCCCGGGCGCCAAAGGCACGCGCCGGTCGTTGCCAGCGCGTGCCCCTTGATCATCACGTTATGTTATACAGGTATCGGTGCACCAGGCATTCAGAAGTTGACCCGTGCCCCGACCTTGAAACGCCGCCCCGAATCCTCGGCATAGAGGAACTGGTTGGTATAATAGGCATATTTCAACGTGCGGGAATTGGTCAGGTTCGCACCTTCGACAAAGACCGAGAATTGCGGCGTGATGTGGTAGGTCGCGCTCGCATCGATCTGCGAATAGGGGCGAACCTGCGTAACGGCCTGGCCGGCGCCGTTGAGCGGCGGCGGGGCCAGGTATTGCAGGAAGCGATCGCGCCAGTTCCAGGCAACGCGCGCCTCGATCCCGTTCTTGTCATAGAACAGCACCGCGTTGGCCGAGTTGGACAGCCCGGTCAGCGCGAACTTGTTGCCCAGGTTCTGCGGATCGAGATGGCGGTTGGAACCGACCAGCGTGCCGTTGAGCTGGAAGCCGAAGCCGCTGTTACCCAAGGTATGCTGCCACGCGGCCTCGATACCGGTGACTGTGGCGTCCTGGCCGTTGACCGGCGCGGTCACGGTGAACTGCGCGGGCAGGCCGGTGGCCGGATCGAGCAGCGGGCCGCCCGTGGCATTGGCGACCGTGCCGGTGGTCTGGTTCAGCACGATGAAGTTGTTGACGCTCTTGAGGTAGACCCCCACCGAAACATAGCTGCCCGCCGCGTAGTACCATTCGGCCGAGAAATCGAGATTGCTCGATTTGAACGGCTTGAGATCGGGATTGCCCCTGCTGGCGGCAAAGTTGCCCGGGCGCAGCGTGACCAGCGTGGTGACCGGCGAGAGCTGCTCCAAAGTGGGCCGGGTGATGGTTTGCGAAGCAGCGAAGCGCAGTGTCACCGCGTCGGTCAATTGCCACTTGAGCGCGATGTTGGGCAGCACGTCGAGATAGTGCGCGCGGCCCACGGTGCGCGTGGTGCCCGAGGATTCCGAACCATACTGGGTCTGGTCGTTGGCCAGCTTGACCAGGCCGGTGTAGGCGGTGGCGAGGCCATTCACATCGGTGCGGGTGTCTTCGAAGCGCACCCCGGCCACGATCGACAGCGGCCGGCCGCCGACATCGCCCTTGAACTCGGTTTCGAGATAGGCGCCCAGCACGCGTTCGGTCACGATGGTGTCGTTCACCAGCGGCGGGGCAAAGGTGAAGCCCGGATTGGTGGCGCGTTGCTGCGCGGTGATGGCGTCGAACAGCGTGGGGCCATCGAACGTCAGCCACTGCGTGGGCAGGCGGTTGGACCCGCTCAACCCCGAGAGGAAATTGCTGCCGGCGTTGAACGTGGTGATCGCCACGCCCGCCGGGGCCGGGGCGTTGTAGCCGCAGGTGGTGCAGCCGGTGCCGCCGTCGTTGGAATAGAGCGAGGTATCCTTGCGGTCGCGCGAGTAATAGAACCCGAAGTTGGCGTTCACCAGGCCTTCGCTGCCATCGCCCTTGTAGGCGAAATCGGCGCGGCCCTGGGTCACCTGGTCACGAATGCCATAGCCGCGCAGCAGCATCACGTGCTGGCACATCGGCTGCCCCGCGCCCACCGGGGTGGTGCTGCCGGCCTGGCCCGAATTGGTCACCGCGCTGCCGCAGGGGCTGGCGGGGTTGGCAAACGTGGGCAGGGTTTCGGTCTGCCACGGCAGGATCGAACTGTCGGACTGATAGCGCGACGAGCCGGTCAGATAGCCGAGCAGCGCGAGATAGGCTTCCTGCCCGCCGTTGGGATCTTCCTTGGCCAGCGAATAGGTGCCGTCGAACGAGGCGGTGAGGTTGGGCGTGACTTTCCATTCCAGGTTCAGCCCGAATTCGCGCGTGTTGGTGCGCTTGTCGAACTTCTTGTAGTGGAAATCGGTGGCGATGCCGCTGGCCTGCGTGAGATCGGTGGCCGTGCCGTTGGCATCGGTGACCACGTCGGTCAGGTTCGAGGCAGTGAACCAGTGGCCGTAGGAGCGGGTCTGCGTCTTGTTGGTGAACTTGGTGTAGAGCGCATCGGCGGTGATCGTCACGGCATCGCTGGGGCGGTATTGCAGCACCACGGTGCCGCCGATCCGCTCGCGGTCCTCGCGCGTGATCTTGCTGTCGAAGTTCTGCGGGATGAAGATGTTGCCCTGCGGGTTGCTGGCGCTCACCGTGCCCTTGCCGCCGTTGACCTGGTCGGCCGGCACCGCCGGGTTGACCAGCCAGCCATCGGTCTGCGCCTGTTGCAGGCGGGTGAAGCGGTGCTGGTAGCTGCCCGAAATCAGGATGCCCAGCTTGCCGTCGTCCAGCGTGTCGGAAAACAGGAACGAAGCGTCGGGCGCGGCTTTCTTGGCGTTGCCATCGTAGTTGGCATCAACCGTGGCGGAAAACTTGCGCCCGCGGTAATCGAACGGGCGCGCGGTCTTGATGTTGACGGTGGAGCCGACCCCGCCCGACTGGTAGCGCGCGGTGGAAGACTTGTAGACTTCCACGCCCGAAACCAGTTCGGACGCCAGCGTGTCGAACGAAAAGGCCCGACCCGAGGCCTGGCTCGGGTCGGTAGGGGTGGCCACCTGGCGGCCATTGACCAGAACCGTGTTGAATTCCGGGCCAAAGCCGCGAACCGTGATGAAGGCGCCTTCGCCGCCGGAGCGGTCGATCGAGACGCCGGTGATGCGCTGGAGGGATTCGGCCAGGTTGGCATCGGGCAGCTTGCCGATGTCCTTGGTGGAAATCGCGTCGACAATGCCGGACGAGGCGCGCTTGATCCCGCGTGCGTTGTCGAGGCTGGCGCGCAGGCCGGTCACGACGATGGCCTGGGGTTCTGCCTCGGGCAGGGCGGCGGGCGGCGGCGGGGGAGCGGCGGCGGCACGGGCCTGCGGTTCGGCGGGCTGGCTGGCCAGGGCCACGGCCGTGCCACCCAGCGGGGCACGCGCCGCGGCGGGGCGAGCGACGACGGCGAATGTGGCCGGGCCGGTTTGCCGCGCGGACAGGCCGGTGCCGGCCAGCAGCCGCTCCAGCGCGTCGGACACGGTCAGGCGGCCGCGCACTTCGTTGGTGCGCACCGAACGGGTCAGCTTGCGCGAGGCGATGATCTGGACATTGGCCTGGTGGCCCAGCACGCCGATGGCGGTTTCAGCCGGCTGTGCGGGAATGGCGAATTGGCGCAGTTCGGTTGCGGCCTGTGCAGCGGCGGGCATCGTCGTCATGCAGACGACGCTGGCCGATGCAAATAAAACGCCACGCAAGGTGGTCGTCATCATAGATCCCTCCCATCAGGATTTCGTATCGCTTCAGACCTTTTCGGTCTGTATCCGCCTAGAGACATGCTCCGGCTGTTTTCCTTCTGCGAATGTGAAAATTTATTTCATGGAATTCACCTCGGCCGCCCGCTCGATACGGATGGTGCGTGGGTCGCTGGTGTTGATGGAAACGTTGAGCGTGGCCTTGATCGTTTCGGCAAAGCCTTCCGGATCGCCGATGCGGAACAGGCCGTCGAACTGTTCGCCCGCCACGTCGGGATCGGCGATGACGATCTGGCGCTGGTTGTAGCGGTTGAATTCATCGGCCGCATCGCGCAGCGTGGTGCCATTGAGATCGATCATGCCGTTGCGCCAGGCCAGCGCGCGATCGACCGGTGCGGTTTCGCTGGCCTGATAGTGCACCAGCGCGCGGGCATTGATCATCGCGCGCTCCCCGGCGGCAACGCGCAGCTTCTGGCTGGCGTCCTGCGCGGTCCAGGTTTCCACCACGCCTTCGGTGACCAGCACTTCCACGCCTTCCTCGCGCTTGCGTACCGAAAAGGCCGTACCGATCGCCTGCGCCCGCACCGGGCCGGACGCAACCACGAAGGGGCGCTGGGCGTCCTTGGCCACTTCGAACCAGGCCTCGCCCTGCGCCAGTTCGATCTCGCGCGCATGGGGCGTGAGGTTGACCTTGAGCGCGGTGTCGGAATTGATCGTCATGACCGTGCCATCGTCGAGCGGCACGCGGCGGATTTCGCCCAGGCGGGTCACATAGTCGGCGCCCTGGGTCATGGCAAAGCGGGTGGCCACGGCGGCCACGGCGCTGGCCGCGACCAGGCCGCCCAGCACGCCGCGCCGCGCCCAGCCACGGCGGCCGCCCACCGGCTGCGGCACATCGGCAGCGGCTTGCGGCGTGACGGCATCGGGCAGCAGCCAGGCGGCCTGCGCCTGAAGCAGTAGGCCGTGGCGGCGCGGATCGGCGGCCAGCCAGGCTTGCAGGCCGGCTTCGTCTTGCGCGGTCCAGCCGGCGCCATCCATCATGGCCACCCACCGGGCGGCCTGGTCGCGATCGGCAGAAGCGGTGTTGTGGTCCATCGTCATACCGCCTTGCGCCCGGCCTGGTGACCATCGGGCTCACGTTCCAACTGGTCCCACCCAGCGCGGATGGCGCGCACGCCCGACCACACCTGCTTTTCCACGGCCTTTTCGGTCATGCCCATGTGGGCGGCGATTTCCTTTTGCGACCAGCCTTCGATCTTGCGCAGTTCCACGATGCGCCGGCAGCGTTCGGGCAATTGCGCCAGCAGGGCACGCACCCGGTCGAACGCCATGCGCGCGGCGACTTGTTCCTCGGGAGACGGAGTGCCGCTGTCCCGGTAGCTTTCGATCTCGCTGATCGCTTCGAACGGCGCGATCTGCTGCCGCTTGAGCCGGCGCGCCAGCAAGTTGCGGCAGATCGAAAAGAAATAGGCATGCGGGCAGTCGATGTGATCGACGGTATCGAGCATGGCCACGCGGCAATAGGCATCCTGCATCAGTTCATCCACCACGTCAGGCGCAATCCGCCGCTTGACGAACCACGCACGCATGCGCGGTTCGTGCGGCATGATCTCGCGCGCCACCCACAGCGCCAGGGCGCGGCGACGCTCGAGTTGCGCTCGCAGATCCGGTCCCGTCCCATCCTCCATCGGCTTTGGGTTTTCCCTCTTTCCCGTCCCTAGAGACCTGTCCGTCTCGTTTCCTTCCGATTGCGCCAAAATATTTCCAATGAGAAGCGCCGGCTGTCGCTTCTCCCCGTCATCGCGCCGCCATATCGTGCAGCTAGACCGCGTGCCCTTGCTATCACGAAAGACGATCATGACGCCCAAGCACGCCAGGAACGAAACGTCGGCCGGCATTGCGATGCAGGATCGCCGCAGTTTCATCCGCGCGCTCACCGCCGGGGCGGGCGCCGCCGCGCCGTTTACCCAGGCCATTGCCCGCGCGCTGGATATTCCCGGCCATCGCCGCACCGGCACGGTGCAGGATGTGGCGCACGTGGTGATCCTGACCCAGGAAAACCGCGCGTTCGATCACTACTTCGGCACCATGCGCGGGGTGCGCGGCTTTGGCGATCGCTTTGCCGCGCCGGCCCCGGCGTTGCCCGATGCCCCGCGCCGCACCGTGCTGGTGCAGCCCAACGAGCACGAGGGGGCCAGTCCCGCGCTCATCGCGCCGTTCCGCCTCGATACCGCGCACGATTTCCGGCTCTATCGCCCGCTCGGCACGCCGCACAATTTTGCCGATAGCCAGGCCGCATGGGACAATGGCCGCATGGGCGCGTGGACGCGGGCCAAGCACAACCACGCCATGGCCCATTTCACCCGGGCCGACCTGCCGTTCCAATATGCCCTGGCCGAAGCGTTCACCCTGTGTGACGCCTACCACTGCGCCATGCACCTGAGCACCAATCCCAACCGGCTCTACATCTGGACCGGCACGCACGATCCCCTGGGCCGGGCCAATGGCCCGGCGATCGACAACGGCTATGACGAAGCCGGCGCAGATCCGCGCAGCCATGGCGGCTATCTGTGGACGACCTATCCCGAACGGCTCATGGCGGCGGGCATCGGCTTCCAGATCTACCAGGACATGGCCGACAACTTTTCCGACAATCCGCTGGTCGGTTTCCAACGCTATCGCCGGGCGAGCGAGCCAACGGCGAGCGCGGCCGAAGCGCTGCTGGCGCGGCGCACCCTGGCCACGCGCACGCTGGACGATCTGCGCGGCGATGTGATGGCCGGCAAGCTGCCCCAGGTTTCCTGGGTGGTGGCGCCAGCCACGCTTTCGGAGCATCCGGGGGCATCAACCCCCTTGCAGGGTGCAGACTACACCGCCCGCGTGCTCGATGCGCTGACCGCCAACCCCGATGTCTGGGCGCGCACCGTGCTGTTGATCAATTTCGACGAGAACGACGGGTTGTTCGACCATGTCCCGCCGCCCGCCCCGCCTGCCCAGGGGCAAGGGCGGCTGCACGGTGCCACCACCATCCCGGCCGAGGACGAATACCACCGCCACAGCCAGGGTGCGCAGGATGCGCCCTATCTCGGCCGGCCCTATGGCCTGGGGCCGCGCGTGCCGCTCTATGTCGTCTCGCCATGGAGCGCGGGCGGCCATGTCGCGTCCGAAGTGTTCGACCACACCAGTATCCTGCGCTTCCTGGAAACCCGCTTTGGCGTGGCAGAGCCCAATATCAGCGCGTGGCGCCGCGCGGTCTGCGGCGATCTCACGTCGTGCTTCGATTTTGCCAGTGCCGATACGCGCCTGTTCATGGCCGGCCTGCCGGCAACCGCGCAGTTGAGCGCCGCGGCGGGCAAGCTCAAGGAAATCCCCCCGCCGCTGCCGGCCGAACTGGCCGCGCCGGTGCAGGAAACCGGGCTGCGCCGGCGCCGGCCCACGCCCTATCGCCTGGATGCGCGCTTGCAAGCCGATGCGCTGGTCATGGCCAACCGATCGGCCGCGCGGGCGGCGGTGTTCCATGTCTATGACCTGGCAGACCTAGCGGCTGGGCCTGCGCGCTATACCGTGGGGGCGGGGGCAGACCTTGCCCATCCGCTGCCCGGCACGGATGCACCGGTTGATCTCTTCGTGCTGGGCCCCGATGGCTTCCATCGCCGCTTGACCGGCCGGCCCGGCGTTTTTTCGGTGAGTGTGCGTGGCACCGGCGCTGGCCAGGCGATGCTGCGCTGTGAAAACCTTGGGCCTGCGCCGCTGGCGCTGGCCATGCGCGACATGGCCTATGGCGCCGCGCCCGAAACCATCCGCCTTGCTCCGGGCCAGGTGCGCAGCCTGGCCGTGAACCTGGCCGCCAGCCATGGCTGGTATGATCGCGCATTTACCGGCGGCGGGCAGACCTGGCGCATTGCCGGCCACCTGGAAGACGGCGCGCCATCGTGGTCAGACCCGGCAGCGGGCGGGGCCGGGCCGCTGGTGCTGGCCTGATCCCCAAGGGGAATCAGGCCAGCACCAGTTCAGGCCACGGTGCCCAGCGGCAGCGAACGCACGCGCTGGCCGCGCAGGCGCGAAACCGCGTTGGCCACGGCCGGCGGCACGGCGGGCAGGCCGGGTTCGCCGATGCCGCCCATCTTTTCGCCGCTTTCCACGATCTTCACATGCACGCGTGGCATGCGATCGGGGGTGAGGATCGGATAGCCGTCGAAATTGCGGGCGACGCGCTCGCCGTTCTTGTAGGCGGCTTCTTCCACCAGGGTTTGCGACAGGCCCAGCGCCACGGCGGAATTTACCTGCGCCGCGATGATCGCCGGATTGACCACGCTGCCCGGATCGATGGCCTGCCACACCTCGTGCACTTTCACCTGGCCATCGGCGATGGAGACTTCGGCAATGGCCGCCGTCTGCGTGCCGAACGGCGAGGCCATGGCCATGCCGCGCGCGCGCGTGGTGCCATCGGCGGCCTTGAACGGCCCACGCTTCCATCCCCCCGAAAGATCGACCACGGCCTTGAGCAGGGTGGTGAGCCGGGCATTGCCGGAAAGCAGGTGCAGGCGCACCGCATAAGGATCCTGCCCGCCCTTGTCGGCCAGCTCGTCGAGGAAGGCTTCATAGAAGAAGTCGTTCATCGAATTGCCGACCGAGCGCCAATAGGCAACGGTCGTGGGGCTTTTCACGAAGATCTGGGCAATGCGCTTGTTGGGCAGGGCATAGCTCTTGCCCGCCAGCCCTTCGAGCGCGGTGGGATCGATCTGCCCGCTGCGCTTGTCGGCAATGCCCTCGGTCGGCCCTTCGGTGGCGCTGATCGCCTCGATCGCAACGGGCATGCCGGCCGCGTCCAGCGCGCCGCGAAACCGCACGGCGGCCATCGGGCGCAGCGGATCGCGCAGGAATTCCTCCTCGCGCGTCCAGATCAGCTTGACCGGGGCGTTGACCCGCTTGGCCAGTTCGATCGCCTGGGGATAGGGATTGCCGTGCGGATAGAGGAAATGCCGGCCGAAGAAGCCGCCCAGCAACGGCGAGTGGATGCGGATCTTTTCCGGCGGCAGCGCGGCAACCTTGGCCACTTCGGCCAGGAACATGTCGGGCGCCTGGTTGGGAAACCACATGTCCAGCGTGCCATCGGCGTTGAACCGCGCCAGCGCCGAAGGCGGCTCCAACTGGGCGTGGTTGAGATACTGGCTGTGATAGGTGGCGCTGACCGTGGCCTTGGCCGCGGCAAAGGCCTTGGCCACGTCGCCGGCAGTTTCGGCCACTTCCTCGGTGCCCTGTACCGTGGCGAGGTGGGCGGCATGGGCCTGCGTGGAAAAGCTGGCCGGCATCGCGCGATAGGTGGCGCCGGTCGGTTCGGCCCAATCGACTTGCGCGGCTTCCACCGCGCGGCGCGCGTGCCAGAACCGTTGCGCCACCACGGCCACCGCGCCATCGAGCACGTGGACCGAGTGCACGCCCTTCATCGCCTTGATTTCGGCCTCGTTGCGGATCTTGCCCACGGTCAGGCCCAGGCGCGGCGCATGCTGCACGGCGGCGTGCAGCATGCCATCCACTTTGGTGTCGATGGCGAACTGGGCCTTGCCGGTGGACTTGGCGCGCACGTCGAGCCGCGCCTGCGGCTTGCCGATCCAGCGGAAATCCTTGGGGTCTTTCAGCGTGGGCGGGGTGGCCGGCACCGGCAGATCGAGCGCGGTGGGCGCCAGTTCCCCATAGGTCACGCTGCGGCCCGAAGCCTGGTGGACCACGCGGCCCGGCTGGGTGGAAAGCTGGCTTGCCGGCACGCCCAGGCGCTTGGCCGCCGCCTGGATCAGCAGCGCACGGGCGCTGGCGCCCAGGCGGCGCATGGTGTCATAGCTGGTGCGCACCGACATCGAGCCGCCGGTGATGCGCATGCGGCCATAGACCACCTGATAGTCAGGCCCGGTGGGCGCGTTTTCCACCACGAACGTGGCGGGATCGGCATCGAGTTCCTCGCCCACGATCTGGGCCATGGCCGTCCACACGCCCTGGCCACCTTCGGCAAACGGGCTTTGCAGGCGAATGGTGTTGTCGGGATTGATCGCCAGGAACGCGGGCACGCGGGTGCCCGGCGTTACCGCCGGCGCGCTGCCGGCGGCCTGGGCGCGTGCGGCCACCGGCAGGCCAAAGCCCAGCACCAGCGCGCCAGCACCGGCACTGCCGAGAAAGCCCCGGCGCGAGACGTTGACCGGATCGCCGGTGGGCAGAACCTTGGCGAGCGCGGGATCAAGCGGTGTCCATTCGGTCATGCGCCTTGCTCCTGCGCGGCCAGGCCGGCCACGTCGCGCACCGCCGCCTTGATCGCGTTGTAGGTGCCACAGCGGCACAAGTTGGTCATCGCCGCTTCCACGTCGGCATCGCTGGGCTTGGCGTTCTGCTTGAGCAGCGAAGTGGCCGCCATGACCTGACCGGACTGGCAATAGCCGCATTGCGGCACCTGGTGCTTGACCCAGGCTTCCACCACGCGGGCGCCCACGGGATCGGCTTCCACAGCCTCGATCGTGGTGATCTGTGCGCTGGCGACCGATTCCACCGGGGTGACGCAGCTGCGCGTCACCGTACCGTCGATCATCACGGAGCAGGCGCCGCATTGCGCGATGCCGCAGCCATACTTGGTGCCGGTCATGCCCAGGTCGTCGCGCAGCACCCACAGCAAGGGCGTGTCGCCTTCGGCGTCAACCCGACGCTTTTGGCCGTTGATGGTCAATTCGATCATGTGGCGGAGTATTCCCGGTTGGCATTGTGCATGTCCGTTGCATATCGCAATGGAACGGATCTGGCACGTGGAATTTGGGCGGGGCGGGCCTGCGCGCGGGCCTGCCCAAGGCGCCATAGTGGCGCAAAACAGGCGTGAAGGCGTGATGAAAGATGTTCATAGCGGCTTGAAGCAGCCTTCACCAATCGCGGCCGCCGCATGATCGCCTGCAACCCTGCGCGGGCATCGCCTGGCCCTTGAACTCGCTTGCGGCGGGGCACATCTTGCAAGCCATCGGTTTACTTTTTCACCAATGGAGTCTTGCCCGCCCATGACCGCCGACGTTCTGGACGAAACCGCCGCTGCGCCGCAAACCCATGCCTTCGAGGCAGATGTGGCCAAGCTGCTGCACATGATGGTGCATTCCGTCTATTCGGACAAGGATGTCTTCCTGCGCGAGCTGATCTCGAACGCGGCCGATGCCTGCGAGAAGCTGCGCTATGAAGCCATCGCCCAGCCCGATCTGCTGGGTGACGATCCCGCCCCGCGCATCACCATCACGCTCGATGCCGATCAGCGGCAGCTGACGATCGAGGACAACGGCATCGGCATGACCGCCGCCGACATGGCCGAAACGTTGGGCACCATCGCGCGGTCGGGCACCAAGGCGTTCATGGACCGGGTCGCCGCCGCCCAGGGTGGGGAAGACACCCAGTTGATCGGCCAGTTCGGCGTGGGGTTCTATTCCGCGTTCATGGTGGCGCAGAAAGTCGACGTGATCTCGCGCCGCGCCGGGCAGGACGGCGCCGCGCAGTGGTCGTCCGATGGCCTGGGCACTTACACCATCGCGCCAGTCGCGGCCGACCAGGCGCCGGCGCGCGGCACCCGCATCGTGCTGCACTTGCTGGAAGACGCGGCCGACTATGCCCAAGCGCACCGCATCGAACAGATGGTGCGCGCGCAATCGGGCCATGTGCCCGTGCCGATCACGGTGAAGGACAAGCCCGACGCCGAAGGCACGCAGGTGGCCGACGGCACCGCGCTGTGGACCAAGCCGAAAAGCGCGATCACGGCCGAGGAATACAAGGACTTCTACCGCAGCGTGGCCGGGCAGTGGGATGATCCGGCGCTGACCCTGCATTACCGTGCGGAGGGCCGGCACGAATATTCGGTGCTGGCCTTCGTGCCCGAAACCCGGCCGTTCGACTTGTTCGATCCCGATCGCAAGGGGCGGATGAAGCTCTACGTCCGCCGCGTGTTCATCACCGACGAGGCCGAGCTGCTGCCCCGCTACTTGCGCTTCGTGCGCGGGCTGGTGGATTCGGCCGACCTGCCGCTCAACATGTCGCGCGAGATGATCCAGGACAGCCCGATCCTGGCCGCGATCCAGAAAGGCCTGACCGGCAAGGTGCTGGGCGAACTGGAAAAGACCGCCAAGGATGATCCCGCTGCCTATGCCAGGCTGTGGGACACGTTCGGCGCGGTGCTCAAGGAAGGGCTCTACGAGGATTTTGAGCGGCGTGAGACACTGCTGCGCCTGGCCCGGTTCAAGACGACCACCTCGGGCGGGGAATGGCGTTCGCTGCAGGACTATGTCGCGGCGATGAAGGAAAACCAGACCGCGATCTATTATGCCACCGGCAGCGACCTCGATCGCATCGCCAGTTCGCCGCAGCTCGAAGGGTTCCGCGCGCGCGGGGTGGAAGTGCTGCTGCTGCCCGACCAGGTGGACAGCTTCTGGGTGCGCGGCGCGATCGACCTGGATGGCAAGCCGTTCAAGTCGGTCACCCAAGGGGCGGCCGATCTTAGCCTGATCCCGCTGCCCGAAGGCGCTGAGGCGCCCAAGGCCGAGGCGAGCGACGCGGTGGGTGCGTTCCTCGGCTTCGTCAAGGAAACGCTGGGCGATGCGGTGTCCGACGTGCGCGCGTCGGACCGGTTGACCGACAGCGCGGTGTGCCTGGTGGCAAGCGAAAGCGGGCTCGATCGCCAGCTGGAAAAGCTGCTGGCCAATGCCGGGCAATTGCCGGCGGGTTCGGCCCCGGTGCTGGAGGTCAACCCGGCCCATGCGCAGATCGCGCGCCTGGCCGCGCTACCGGCCGAAGACGAGCTCCGCGTGGATGCGGCGCATCTGCTGCTGGACGAAGCGCGCATCGTCGATGGCGAACCGCCGCGTGATCCGCGCGCCTTTGCCGAGCGGCTGGGCCGGTTGATCGCGCGGGCCACGGCCTGACGCGTGCCATGGTCACTGCGCGCCGGATTGCGGTTGCAAGCCCGGCGCGCAGGCGCCAAGGCCGCGCGTGATGCCACGCCTTGCAGGACCAACACCATGAAGATGCGCCACGCAGTCCTGGCTTTCGCTCTGGCGCTGGGCAGCGTCGGGCCCGCCCACGCGCAAGCCGACCTGCCCGCCAAAGTGAGCGTGGACATCTACGCGATCCCTTCGCGGCCGATCGTCGCGGCCGTGGACCAGGCCAGCGCGGATCTGGGCAAGCTGGGCATGACGACGTTTCGTGCGCGCGGCCAGGCGGTGCATGCCACGCTCTATCTCACGCAATATCCCGCCAGCGCGTTGCCCCGGCTGAAAGCCGCGATCGCCCGGCTGGCGCGGGGCCGGCAGGCCATTCCCCTGGCGGTGGACGGCACCGAGCGCACAGCCACCAACTGGCTGTTCCTGCGCGTGAACCGAACCCCGGCGCTGCAGCGGCTGGCCGATGAAGTGACCCTGGCGGCAGAGCCGCTGCGCGATCACGACTTGGCGCCCCCGGCCTGGATGAAGGACTATCCGGCCAAGCTGCCCGCGTTCGAACGCTATGGTTCGCCCAACGTGTTCATGCAGTTCGATCCGCACCTCACCCTGCTGGCCAACGAAACCAATCCGGCACTTGGCACTTATCTTGCCACGCGCGCGCAGCATCCGCCCCAGGCGCAGGGACAGGTGGTCGGGATCGGCATCGGCCTGGTCGATGCCAACGGCCAGATCGTCAAGACTTTGGCGGAGTATCGTTTTGTCGCGCAGCGCTGATCGGCCGCGCTGACGATGGGGGCAGGGGAACATCGTGTCCATGGCATGGGCACCGGCCTTGAAGCGCCGAGTTGGCCCGCCATCACCGCTGTTGAAGCGGCCGAGGCACTGGCGCACTTTCCGACGGCGGGGCGGCTGGCACGGCTTGAATGGCATTCGCCGCGCCCGTTCTCTTCGGCAACGCTTGCGCGCACGAGCACAGGCGAACTGTTCCTCAAGCGGCACCATCGCCGCCTGCGCGATGCGCAAGCGCTGGCCGGCGAACATGCATTCATCGCGCATCTCGGCGCTCGCGGCGTGCCCGTGGCCCAGGTGCTGACCGCCCATGATGGTGCGGGGGCCGTGACAATCGGAGACTGGACCTGGGAAGTGCATGGCAAGGCACCTGGGCTGGATCTCTATCGCGATCGGCAATCGTGGACCCCGTTCCTCGATCCTGGCCATGCCCGCGCCAGCGGCGCCATGCTGGCACGGCTACATCGCGCGGCCGAGGATTTTGCCGCGCCGTCCCGTCCCGCCCGCCCCTTGGTGACGAGCCTGTCGATCCTGCCGGCCGCCGATCCGCTGGCCGCGGCCCAGGCCTATGTCGCGGCGCGGCCGGCGCTGGCAGACTATTGTGCCGCCTTGGACTGGACCGGCCAGCTGGGGCGGGTCCTGGCCGACCATGATGCGGCCACGCTGGCGCCGCAACTGGCGCAGCAGCCTTCGCTCTGGACCCACAACGACTGGCATCCTTCCAATCTGCTGTGGACCGAGCATGGCACCGTGGCGAGCGTCCTCGATTTCGGGTTGGCCGATCGGACTTGCGCACTGCACGACCTGGCGACAGCGCTCGAGCGCTGCGCGGTTCGCTGGCTCGAGCTGCAACCCGACGCACCATTGGACGAGGCTGTCTCCATTGCCGAGCCCGAGACGGCCCGCGCGCTCTTGGCAGGCTACGCGCAGGAACGGCCGCTGACAGCGGGCGATCGCCAGTTGCTCGCGCGGCTCCTGCCGCTCGTGCATATCGAATTCGCCCTCTCCGAGGTCGATTATTTCCACGGCGTGCTGGCGCGCAGGGCCGATGCCGATCTTGCCTGGCATGGCTATCTCATCGGTCATGCCGACTGGTTCAAGACTCCGCCGGGGCAGGCGCTGCTGGGGGTGGTGGCGGGCCAGTGAGGCCGGCCTTGTCGTGGCGCTGAACGTGCCGCAAAAGCGCACCATGTCCATGCTCGAGATCGTTGCCGTCATCGTCAGCTTCCTGACCATCTGGTTGACCGCGCGCCGGCACATGTTGTGCTGGCCGCTGGGGATGGTGGCCTGCGCGCTCTACTTCAAGCTGTTCCTCGATGTGCGGCTCTATGCCGACATGGTGCTGCAGGCGCTGTTCGGCCTGTCGATCGTCTATGGCTGGGTTGCCTGGGCGCGGGGAAGGGACGCGCAAGGCGAAGTGGCCGTGCGCCCGCTGCCGCTGCATGAGGCTGGCGCAGGACTGGCCGTGGGGGCACTGGGCGCGCTGGCGATCGGCTGGCTGACCAGCCGCTATACCAATGCCGCCTTGCCCTGGCTCGATTCCGCGCTGAGCAGTTTCAGCCTTGTCGCGCAACTGTGGACCGCGCGCCGGCAGGCAGCCAGCTGGCTGCTGTGGATCGCGGTCGATGTGATCTATGTCGGCATGTTCGTGTTCAAGGGGCTTTTGCCAACCGCAGGGCTCTATGCCGCGATGACCGGCCTTGCCGTGGTCGGCTATGTGCGTTGGATTGCGGACGAACGTCGCCGCGCGGCGGCATGATTTCTCGCTCCTGAAAACACATCGTTCCGCTGCCTGTCCGGTTTGTCAGGCGGGTTCTCCCAGGCGAACCAGATCGGTGATTGTTTGCAGGGTAGGGGTGGCCACTGCATGCCGCGCGGCGATGGCCAGGATCGCGCCGTTGATCGATTCGATCTCGGTGCGCCGGCCGGCCAGCCTGTCTTGCAGCATCGAGGGTTTGTGCCCCCCATGGTTGGCCAGGGCGAAATCCACTTTGGCCATGGTGCGTGCGCGATCGAACGCGATGCCTTCGGCCTGCGCGACGGCGTCGATTTCGTCGACGATGAGGCCCACGATTCGGCGTGCCGGCGCGCAGTCGAGCCGGCCGACCGGCACCTGGCCCAGCGTGCACAGGGCATTGAGCGCGCTGTTGAAAGCCACCTTGTCCCACACCATCGCTTCGACCGCGGGATCGAACCGGGCGTTGAGACCGGCCTGGTCGAGCGCGCTGGCCACCGCCCGCGCCCGATCGTCGGCCGCCTGGGTCAAGCCCGCCAGCCAGACGTGGCCTTGTCCGTGCGAGGCGACGGCGTTGGCGCCGTGAAGGTCGGCGGGAAAATCGGTAACGCCCCAGACGATGCGATCGCGCGGAAACACCGTGGCGATTGCATCGGTGTTACCCAGCCCGTTTTGCAGCGTCAGCACGGTGCAGCCGCTGTCAACCAGATGCGCTGCCGAAGCGATCGCGCCGGCGCTGTGCATGCCCTTGGTGAACAGGATCACGAGATTGACCGGTCCGGTTATCTCGGCTGCCGGCCGTGCATCGACGCGGGCGTTGCACCGCCCATCGTCCAGCGCCAGGTCGATGCCCTGGCTCGCGATGGTGGCCATGCGCGCCTGGTCAACGTCGGTCACGGTCACGGCATGCCCGGCCAGGGCCAGCTTCGCCGCAAACAGGCAGCCCATCGCCCCGGCGCCGATCACCACAATCTGCTGCATCCGAAAATTCTCCCTCGTGCATGGGCACGCGTACATGCCCATGTGGGTGCGAGTATCCGGACCCGGTTCTGGCGCTGTCAACCCGGCGGCAGAACCGGCATGTAGCGCAGGAAAAAGCGCGCCGCATCGGGCAGCAGACCCGCGCGGCGGCGATAGACCCAGAACTGTCGCTGCGTTTCCAGCGCGGGCACGTCGAGCCGGCGCAACTGGCCGCCGGCAACGTAGGGCGCCAGCAGCGGAACGGGCAGCCAGCAGAGCAGCCGGCTGGCCCCGGCAATGGCGATCATGGTTTCGACCGAACTGGTGCGGGCCACCACGCGCGCCTGGTGACCCAGTTGCCGTGCCAGCGCGTCGAACCGGGTGCGCGGGGTCATTCCGGCATCGGGCATGACCCAGCCTTGCGCAAACACGCTGGCCAGATCGGGGCTGTCGGCAATCGGGTGATCGGCGGCGCAGAACACCGCGAACAGATCGGTGTGGTCGCACTGGCCCAGGCACAGCACGTCCTCGGCATCGTCCTCGACCCGGCCCGATGTGATCGCCAGGTCGATCAGGCGCTGTTCCAGCGCGCGCACCAGCCCGCTATCGACATCCTCCATCGCTTCGAAGGTCAGGTCGGGATTGTCGGCCAGCATCCGGCCGACATGCGTGGCCACCAGCGTGCGCATCACTGCCGCCGCGGCTCCCACGCGCACCACGCCGCGCCGCAATCCGCGATAGGCGGCCAGTTCATCGCGCAGCGTGTCCATTTCGGCCAGCAGATGGCGGGCATGGCGAAGCAGTAGCGCGCCCGGATCGGTCAGCACCATGCCGCGCGTGGTGCGATCGAACAGCGGCTGCTGCAAGCGTTCCTCCATGCGCTGGACCAGGCGGCTGAGCGCGGGCTGGGTGAGATTGGCCTGGCGCGAGGCGCGGCCGAGGCTGCCGCATTCGGCCACGGCGAGAAAGGCTTTCAACTCGCGTTCGTCAAAATCCATGCAGCCAGGTTATGGCTTTTAGCCCAATTTGCAATTGTGCTTATCGTTGAGCGCGTCAGACTGCCGCAAAACACCGGGAGAGTTGCCAATGCAGACCGTGCGTGACGTGACGATTGCGCTGTTGCGCGAACTGGGCATGACCACGGTTTTCGGCAATCCGGGATCGACCGAACTGCCCATGTTTCGCGATTTTCCCGAAGACTTTCGCTATGTCATGGGGCTTCAGGAAAGTGTGGTGCTGGGCATGGCCGATGGCTTTGCCCAGGGCATCGGCTGCGCGGCCATCGTCAACCTGCACAGTTCCGCCGGTGTCGGCCACGCCCTGGGCAACCTGTTCACCGCGTGGAAGAACCAGACGCCGCTGGTGGTTACGGCCGGGCAACAGGCACGCTCGATCCTGCCTTTCGAGCCGTTCCTGTTTGCCGAACGGGCCACCGAGTTCCCGCGTCCCTTCGTCAAATGGGCGTGCGAGCCGGCCCGCGCCCAGGATGTGCCGGCCGCGATCGAGCGCGCCTGGCTGGTGGCGATGGAGCCGCCGCGCGGGCCGACTTTCGTTTCCATCCCGATCGATGATTGGGACCAGCCATGCCCGCCGCATCGGACCCGGCAGGTCCATGCCGATCGACTGGCAGACCCGGCGGCGATCGCCGAATGCGCGGCCAGCCTCGATGCCGCGCGGCGGCCTGCGCTGGTGGTGGCAGCCGGCGTGGCACGGGACGGCGCCTGGGACCAGGTGGTTGCCCTGGCCGAACGCCACCAGGCCTGCGTCTATGTGGCGCCCATGGCGGCGCGCTGCGGTTTTCCCGAAGACCACGCCCTGTTCGGCGGCTTCCTTACCGCCAGTCGCGAGGCGATTGTGAGTGCGCTGGCGGGGCATGACGTGATCCTGGGGCTGGGCGGGCCGGTCCATCTCTATCACGTGGAAGGGCAGGGGCCCCACGCCCCGCCCGATGCCGAGGTGTGGCTGATCGGCGACAATCACGTGCATGCCGCCTGGGCCCCGGCCGGCCGGGCAATCGTGGCGCAGTGCCATCATGCGCTTGATGCCCTGCTTGCCCTGTCCAGCCCGCCCCCGCGCGCGGCGCCGGCGCCGCTGGCGCGCCCCGCCCGGCTCGATGGATCGGCGATGACCGATGGCTATGTGCTGCAACAGCTTGCCGATCTGCGCGCGCCGCAATCGATCATCGTGGAAGAAGCGCCTTCCAGCCGGGGGCCGATGCACGATCACCTGCCGATCGTGCGCCCCAACACGTTCTATACCACGGCGAGCGGCGGGCTGGGCCATGGCCTGCCCGCGGCAGTGGGCATGGCGCTGGCACGGCCGCACGAAAAGGTGATCGCGGTGCTGGGCGATGGCTCTTCGATGTATGCGATCCAGGGGCTGCATGCGGCGGCGCAATGGCATCTGCCGATCACGTTCCTGATCCTCAAGAACGGGCGGTATGAAGCCTTGCACCACTTCGGCCGTCATTTCGGCATGCAGCAACTGGTCGGCACGCATTTTCCAGAGCTGGATTTCGTGGCGCTGGCCGCCGGGCATGGCGTGCCCGGCCGCTCCGCGCACGACACGGCTGCGCTGGATGCAGCGCTGGCCTGGTCGCTGTCGGCCGATGGGCCGACCTTGATCGAAGCCATCATCGACTGAGCCGAGCGGGAGACGGACGATGGGCAATTTCACACTGCGCGACCTGGTGGACGATCGACCAGAGGACGGCGTTTTCCGCGTCAACCGCGCGATATTCACCGATGCCGCGGTGTTTGCGGCAGAACAGCGTGCGATCTTTGAACAGGGCTGGATGTTCCTGGGCATGGAATCGCAGGCCGCCGGGCCGCACGACTTCTTCACCACCACAGTGGGCCGGGTGCCGGTCCTGGTGCAGCGCGATGGCGAGGGGCAGTTGCGCGCTTTCGTCAATTCCTGCCCGCACAAGGGCGCACGCCTGGCCCAATTGCGCCAAGGCAACGCGCGGTTGCATGTCTGCCCCTATCATAGCTGGAGCTTCGACAGCGCGGGGCGCAACCGGGCGATCAAGTGGAAAAGCGCGGGCTGCTATGCCGAGGCGTTCGACCGCGATGACCACGGGCTGGCGGCGCTGCCGCGTTTTGCCAACTATCGCGGTTTCCTGTTCGGCAGTCTTGCCACGGGCGAGATGACGCTGGCCGACTATCTGGGAGATGCGGCCAAGCTGCTCGATCTGGTGGCCGATCAAAGCGAGGAAGGGCTGGAACTGGTGCCGGGCCAGGTGACCTTCACCTTTGCCGCCAACTGGAAGCTGCAGCTCGAAAACTGTTCAGACGCCTATCACTTCACCTCGGCGCATCCCTCTTACATCAGCGTGCTGGAACGACGGCAGCAGGAGATGAGCGCGGATGTCGTCGCCTCTGTCTGGGAAAACAGCGACTACTGGAAGGAAGAGGCCCAGGGCGTGGCCGGGGGCAGCTTCAGCTTTGCCCATGGCCATGTGCTCAACTGGGGCATCTTCGGGATCACGCCGGCCATCCCGCTCTACGAGCAGGCCGGCGCGCTGGGTGAGCGGCTGGGCGAGGGCAAGCGCGACTGGATGTTCAACATGCGCAACCTCACCATCTTTCCCAACCTGCAGATTGCCGAAAACGCGTCTAGCCAGTTGCGCGTGATCCGTCCGATCGGACCGGGGATGACCGAAATGCGCACCTGGTGCATCGCGCCCAAGGGCGAAAGTGCCGCAGCCCGGCGCCAGCGCATCCGGCAGTACGAGGATTTCTTCAACCCCACCGGCATGGCGACGCCCGATGACACGGTGTCTTATGAAAACTGCCAGGCGGGCTTTGCCGGCATGGTCGACCCCTGGCTGCAAGGCCATGGCCGCGGCATGACGGCCAGCGTTGCCGGCGGCAATCGGTTTGGCGATCGCATCGACCTCAAGCCCGATCGCAGCGTGCTGGCGGATTCGCGGCTGTGCGATGAAACGCTGTTGCAGACCTATTATCGCGCGTGGGTGGCGCGCATGGCAAAGGAGCTGGAGGCATGACCGCGGCCCTGACGCACGAGGCGGCGCGCGACCTGCTCTATCGCGAAGCACTGCTGATCGACACCGGCCGCTATGCCGAATGGCTGGCGCTGTTCACTCCCGATATCGAATTCTGGATGCCCACCTGGCGCGACGAGGGCACGCTTTCGACCGATCCCGAGCGCGAGCTTTCGCTGATCTACTATCGCGGCCGCCGCAATCTGGAAGATCGCATCATGCGGCTGCAATCGGGCCTTTCCGTGGCGTCGACCCCGCCGCCGCGCGTGGTGCACATGATTGCCAACATCCTGGTCACCGATGCAGCAAACGGGGCGGTGTCGGCGGCTTTCACGTGCCATCGCTTTGATGTGCGGATGGATCGGACCGACGTGTTCTTCGGGCGCTATGAATACCGGCTGGTTCCCGCAGAGGGCGGGTGGGCCATCGCATCCAAGAAGATCATCCTGCTCAACGATACGATTCCTACGGTGGTGGATATCAACGCGATCTGAGCCCAGTCACACCCGCTCGATGACCATCGCGATGCCCTGGCCCACGCCGATGCACATAGTTGCCAAGGCCAGGTTCCCGCCGGTCAACGCCAGCTCTTCCGTTGCGGTTTGCGCCAGGCGCGCGCCCGACATGCCGAGCGGATGGCCAAGCGCGATGGCGCCGCCATTGGGATTGACGCGCGGGTCCTCGCTCGACAGGCCAAGCTTGCGCAACACGGCCAGGGCCTGGCTGGCGAAGGCCTCGTTCAATTCGATCGTGGAGAGCTGGTCGATGCCGATGCCCAGGCGGCCGAGCAGGCGCTGCGTTGCCGGCACCGGCCCGATGCCCATCACCCGCGGCGCGACCCCGGCCGTGGCCGCACCCAGAATGCGCGCACGCGGGACAAGGCCATGGCGCTTGGCCGCCGCTTCCGAGGCGACGATCAGCGCGCCGGCGCCATCGTTGACTCCGCTGGCATTGCCCGCCGTCACGGTGCCATCGGCGCGCACGACCGGGCGCAGTGCGGCCAGCGCCTCAAGCGTGACTACACGGGGATGTTCATCGCGCTCGACCCGCTGGGGCTCGCCCTTGCGCTGGGGGATGGAGACCGCCACGATCTCGCGCGCCAGGCGGCCCGATTGCTGGGCGGCAGCGGCCTTGGTCTGGCTGCCTTGCGCGAAGAGATCCTGGTCCTCGCGCGAGATGCCATATTCGCTGGCAACGTTTTCCGCCGTTTCCGGCATCGAATCCACGCCATGCGCGGCTTTCATCGCCGGGTTGACGAAGCGCCAGCCAATCGTGGTGTCGAAGATGGCATTGGCGCGCGAAAATGCCGTTTCGGCCTTGGGCATGACGAAGGGCGCGCGGCTCATGCTTTCGACGCCGCCGGCAATCACCAGTTCCGCTTCACCCGACTTGATCGCGCGGGCCGCGATCGCCACGGCGTCAAGCCCGGAGCCACACAGGCGATTGACCGTCGTGCCGGAAACATCCAGCGGCAACCCGGCCAGCAGGCTGGCCATCCGCGCCACGTTGCGGTTGTCTTCGCCCGCCTGGTTGGCGCAGCCCAGGATCACATCGTCGACTTGGGCCCAGTCCACGCCCGGATTGCGATCGGCCAGGGCCCGCAAGGCCATGGCCGCCAGGTCATCGGCACGCAGCGATGACAGCGCACCGGCATAGCGCCCGATCGGGGTACGGATCGCATCACAGATAAAGGCTTCTGGCACTGGGTTTTCCTTGAGCAAACGTGCGGTCGCGCCGGCTTTATGCGGCGGCTGGGACTGCTTTTTCAGGTTTGGCCGGCCGCCGGTAAGCCGCAAAAGTCGATCCGTCCGCCCAGCGGTCGCGGCCGATCTGGACGCATGGAACGCCGGCAGGCATGCCGCCTGGGCAGGCCTGTTCCGATCGGCGGGACAACAGCAGGTTAGGAAGCGACAGCCCATGAGCACGATTTTGGACGCCACCGATCCGAGAACCTTCCGTGACGTTCTGGGATGCTGCCCCACGAGCGTTGCGGTGATCACGGCGTGCGAAGGGGACGAACGGTTCGCGCTGGTGGTGGGTACGTTCACGTCCATCTCGCTCGATCCGCCGCTTGTCGGCTTCTTTCCGGGCAAGGGTTCGGGCACCTGGCCCAAGATCGAGAAGACCGGGCGGTTCTGCGCCAACGTCCTGTCGGCCGAGCAGGTCGCGCTCTGCAAGACGTTCTCCTCGAAAGTCGAAGACAAGTTTGCCGAGGTTGCCTGCGGGGTCACCCCGGCCGGCCTGCCGCTGATCGACGGCGCGGCCGCCTGGGTGGAATGTCGAACCGAATCGGTGATCGAGATCGGCGATCACTATCTGGTCGTTGGCGCGGTGGAGGCCTTGGGGCAGGGCACGGCGTCACCACTGGTGTTCGTCAAGGGCGGCTTTCACGCCCCGCACGCCCTTTAAGCGGCAGTGGGAGCCATGGAACCAGCCGAGCAGGCCGAGCCAACCTGGCGCTTGCGGGCGCAGGCCCCCGCGCCCGGAACGGCGCTGGGCCCGATTGCCGATATCGGGGCGGGCGGAAGGGAATATGTCTTTGGCACGGGCCTCAACGCCTTTAGGATGTTCGTCATCCGCCAGGGCGCGCAGGTCTTTGGCTATCTCAACTTGTGCCCGCATTATTCGCTGCCGCTCAACGTGCGCGAAAACGAGTTTCTTGCGCGCGATGGCCGCCGCATCATGTGCCGCCGCCACCTGGCGGTGTTCCAGGTCGAGGACGGGCTCTGCATCGATGGCGCCTGCGTCGGCAGCAAGCTCGATCCCGTGCCGCTGCGCGTCGATGCTGCGGGCCTGGTGGTGATCGGATAGCCGGCCATGCCCTATTTCATCTTCCGCGCCTATGACGAGCCCGCCACGTCGGCCGAAATCCGTGCCCGCGTGCGGCCCGCCCATCGCGATTATATCCGGCAGGAGCATCACGGCGTGCGCGCAGTAGCAGGCGGCATGGTCGTGGACGACCGTGGCGAGGCGGCACACGGAACCATGCTGGTTCTCGAGGCGCCCGACCGTGGCGCCGTGCTGCGCTATCTCGAAGGCGATCCCTATTGGCACGCAGGATTGTTCGCGCGGTTCGAGGTGGACCGCTGGGAATGGGGGCTGAGCACGCCGCCATAGCGCGCCCAGCCAAGTATCCTATCGCGCGTAGAAAGGTGGAATCTGCGCGTCGACATTGACCCAGACCGATTTGGGCTGGGTATATTCGCGCATCGCTTCAAAGCCCATCTCGCGGCCATAGCCCGATACGCCCACGCCGCCAAAGGGCGAGGCGGGATGAACCCGCTTGTAGCAGTTGATCCAGACCATGCCGGCATGGATCTGGTCGGCAAAACGATGCGCCCGCGTTACGTTCTGCGTCCACAGCCCCGAGCCGAGACCGTAATCGGTCGAATTGGCAATGGCGATCGCTTCCTCGTCGGTCTTGAACGTGGTGACCGTTACGAAGGGGCCGAAGACTTCTTCGCGCTGCACCCGGTCGCCCGGTGCGGCGCGCACGATCGTCGGCTCGATGAAAAAGCCCTTGCTCAGTTCAGGTGCGGCCGGGACTTGCCCGCCCGACAGGATTTCGCCGCCCTGGTCTTGCGCCACCTGGACATACGACAGCACGCGCTCGTGGTGGACGCGCGAGGTCAGCGGCCCCATTTCGGTGTCGGTGTCGAGCGGATCGCCCAGCCGGATCGAACGGGCCAGGCCGATGAACCGATCGAGAAATTCATCGGCGATCTTTTCATGCAGGATCAGGCGCGAGCCGGCGATGCAGGCCTGCCCCTGGTTGTGAAAGATGCCGAAAGCCGATCCGCCAACCGCCGCCGGGATGATCGCGTCCTCGAACACGATGTTCGGTCCCTTGCCACCCAGTTCGAGCTGCACCTTCTTGAGATTGCCGGCCGAGGACCGCACGATCTCGCGCCCGATATTGGTCGATCCGGTGAAGGAAACCTTGCCGATGCCGGGGTGATCGGCAATGCGCTGGCCGGCCGTGTTGCCATAGCCGGTGACGATGTTGACCACGCCCTTGGGAAAGCCGACCTGCTCGATCAGTTCGGCCACGCGCAGGGTGGACAGCGGGGTGATTTCGCTGGGCTTCATCACCACCGTATTGCCCGCTGCCAGCGCGGGGCCGAGCTTCCAACTGACGAACATCAGCGGGAAATTCCAGGGCACGATCTGGCCGACCACGCCGATCGGCTCGCGCTTCACATAATTGAGAAAGCCCGCGTCCACCGGGATGACCGAACCTTCCAGCTTGTCGGCCATGCCGCCGAAATAGCGAAAGCACAGCACCGTGCGCGGCACGTCGAGCCCGATGCAATCGCGCACCGGGTGGCCGGTGTTGGTGGCCTCCAGCCTTGCGAGGTAGTCGGCATCGGCTTCGATCGCATCGGCCAGCTTGAGCAGGAGCCGGCCGCGTTCGTGCGCGGGCAGGCGTGCCCAGCCCGGTGCTGCCGCGCGCGCGGCCTCGACGGCCAGGTCGACATCCTCGGCGCGCGCCTCGGCCACCCGCGTCAGGACAGAGCCGTCGAAGGGGTTGATGACATCGATCTCGCCGCCCGCCAGCGCGTCGACCCACTGACCGTTGATGTAAAGGCGGGTCTTGAGTTCGGATGGGGCAATCGGCTGTAATCTGGGCACGGGGGCATATCCTTGAAAACGGGACAGAAAGGGGCAGGAACTTTGCCAAGTGCCTGCCCCCTGAGCGCGAAATCCGGCTCGGGTGCTACCAGGTGACCGCGACGATCGGTGCCTCGCCCTTGGCGATCAGTTCGGGGATCATCGGCGAACCGTTTTCCCAGACCAGCAGCATGGCACGCTTCTTGGCAAAGCCCTTGTGGCGGATATCGGCGGGCATGCACGAGACGTCGCCCGCGCGGGTGACGACCGTGGCGCGCGGCTTGGCGCTTTCCTTGTCCTTGATTTCCCAGTCGATTTCGTCCGACAGGGTGATGAACCATTCGCAGCGGTCGTTGCCATGGTCCACCGGCAGCGTAAACTCCTCGGTCGTTGGGCAGAACAGGCTTTCGCCCACCACCGAACAGACCGAGGGGTTCCACGTCACGTCCGAACGCGAGAGGTAGTCGAACAGGTTGTAGGCGTGCACTTCGCCTTCAAATCCCGGCTCCGCTTCGATCACCGGCGCCGAGCGATCGATGTCGGGGAACATGCGGTTGGCGGGAAAGCCGTTGGCATCTGTGCGCAGCGGGGTGTCACCGGGCAGGCCGACCATGCGCTTGGCCGAAACACGGGTGCGGGTGATGGCGTCTTCGTTGCTGCCGTTCTTCGATCCCCAGGCCGATCCGGTTTCCATCGGTGCGGCAAACGGGTCGAACCCCTGGTTGGTCCAGTCGCTCATGATCGCCTTGAACAGCGGCATGAGCACTTCGCTGGGGAAGCGCTCCTCATGGTCGCGGCCGGCATCGTGATAGGCGTCGTTATAGCGGCCGGCGAACAGCGTCACCTCGCCATAATGGTTCACCGTGCCCACCACGTCGTCGAAATTGACAGTGCCGTAGAAGAAGCCCCAGGCCACGTCGCGCATCATGGCGCGAAGGAAGGCATCGACCGGCATGGTGTGGGTGCCCTTGGGCCAGCTGATCCGCGCGAAATACTCGTCGCGCGAGAACGTGAAGCTGCCGGCTGTGAACGAGCGGTAGCCGGTGGCGTTGTCGATCGGTCCGATTTCGGTGTGGGTGACAAGCGCTTCGCCCGAGGGCGCTGCGGTCGGGGCGTCTGCTGACATGGCCATGATAGGGATCCCAATCTCAAGAGTTCTGGCAGATCTCTGCCCATTTCTGCACCGTTTCCGGACCTTCGACGGTCTGGATCATGAGGCATCCTGGGCTGGCGGCGTTGAAACGATAGGCGGCGCCACGCGGCAAAAGGCCCTGGTGCCCGCGAGACAGGACGATCCGTCCCATCCTGCGCCCTTCGGGTTCGCCGCCCAGCTTGCGTGCTCCATGGCTGCCTTCGGGGGCGAAAGCGGCGGGGGCGTCGAGCTTGAACAGTTCGATTTCGACTTCGCCGTCCATCGCCAGGGCGAATTCATCATGCGCGGCGGTGTACCAGTCCGATCGACCTTCGGCGCGAGCCACTTCGATCACGTATTCGAAGTTCTTTGCAACAGCCACGCGTTCGTAGGGGCGCGATGTTGCCGCCACTTCGAAGACGTTGGAGAAGACGTAGTTCTTGGGGTCATCATCAATGGGAATGACCTTACCCTTCTCGTAGTCGGTCAGTGAACCGAGACTGGTGCTGTAATCCATTGGTAAGTCCTTGTTCGTCTTGTGTCTGTTCGGCGTCAGAGCGAATGGGGATAGTTCCCAGACAAGGCCGTGGATTGTAAATCGGCAATGGCGGCCCGTCCGCTGGGCGTTCGGCGCGGGCTCAATCGGCGGCGGGTGGCAGGCCCTCCCAGGCGCGTTCGAGCAAGGCCTTGAGGCGCCGTGCCTCGAGCGGGGCGGGGTTCCAGTAAGGCTTGGCGAGGGTCAGTTCGACCACCCGGTCCAGCCCGTCACGCGGCATGCCCAGTTCCTTGAGCGAGACCGGCGCGCCCAGCGCCTGGGCGAGGTTGTGCAGCGCCAAGGGCGCGTCCCTTCGGCCCAGGGCCGCCTCGATCCGCGCGATGGCGTCTGGCGCGTAGGATGCGTTGTAGGCCAGGGCATGGGGCAGGATCACGGCATGGGTCTGGGCGTGGGGCAAGTCGAACGTGCCGCCCAGCGTGTGGCAAAGCTTGTGGTGCAGGGCCATGCCCACCGCGCCCAGCGTCGTGCCGCAGAGCCAGGCGCCATAGAGCGCGTCCGAGCGCGCGGCCAAGTCATGCGGATCGCGCACCAGCCGGGGCAGGGCTGCCGCCAGCGCACGGATGCCCTCTTGCGCCATCAGCGAGATTACGGGGTTGGCCTGCTGGGAATAGAGCCCTTCGACCGAATGGGCGATGGCGTTGAGCGCCGAAACCACCGAGATCGCCACCGGCAGGCTGGAGGTGAGGTCGACATCGTAGAGGATCACCTCGGGCAGGACCCGCAAGCTGGTCTGCGTGGTCTTGATGCCATCTTCGGTCTGACCGATGATCGCGGTGGCTTCCGATCCGGCATAGGTGGTGGGGATGGCGATCTGCGGAAGATCGGTGCGCAGGGCGATCGCCTTGGCCAGGCCGATCGTGGATCCCCCGCCCACGGCGACCAGGCAATCCGCCCCGGCCGCTGTCACGTCGGCCATCGCGGCCAGCGTGACATCGACCGGGGTGTGCATCCGCGCGCCCGTAAACGAGCCGCAGGCCAGATCACCCAGGCGCGCGACCAGATCGCTGGCGACGCCGGCCTGGTCGGGCGTGGAAAGCACGAAGGCGCGTTGTGCGCCAAGCCGGCCGATTTCCTCGGCCAGCGTGCCAAGGCTGCCTGGCCCGAACACGACCCGGGCGGGATGCGATTGGTAGACGAAGGGGGATACCACCGGGGTTCCTCTCAATGCTGGGGCGCGAGCGCCGCGTGCGGCACGGCAAAGCCGCAGCCGGTCTTGGCACGGACTTCGTCCACGCTGACGTTTGGGGCGAGTTCGATCAGCGTGAGGCCATAATCGGGCGATACGGTGAACACGGCCAGGTCGGTGATGATCATTTCCACGCAGGCCATTCCGGTAAGGGGAAGGGTGCATTGCTCGAGGATCTTGGCGCTGCCATCCTTGGAAACGTGGTCCATGATCACGATCACGCGTTTGACGCCGGACACCAGGTCCATCGCCCCGCCCATGCCCTTGACCATCTTGCCCGGGATCATCCAGTTGGCGATGTCACCCTTGGCCGAAACCTGCATCGCACCCAGGATGGCAGCATCGATATGGCCGCCGCGGATCATGGCGAAGCTCTGCGCACTGTCGAAATAGGTGGAGGTCGGCAACTGGGTGATCGTCTGCTTGCCGGCATTGACCAGATCGGGATCGACTTCGTCGGGATAGGGAAACGGCCCCATGCCCAGCATCCCGTTTTCCGATTGCAGCGTGATCTTCACGCCTTGGGGCAGATGATTGGCCACCAGCGTGGGAATGCCGATACCCAGGTTGACGTAATAGCCATCGTGCAGTTCGCGGGCCGCACGGGCGGCCATGGCGTCGCGGGACCAAGGCATCAGGCGTTCTCCAGGCGGGGACGGGTGGTCAATTTTTCGACGCGGCGTTCGGCAATCGTGCTTTTGACAATACGGTCCACGTAGATGCCGGGGATGTGCACCCCGTCGGGATCGAGCGTGCCGTCGGGCACGATCTCATCCACCTCCGCCACGGTGATCTTGCCAGCGGTGGCCATGGGGGCGTTGAAATTGCGCGCCGTCTTGCGGAAGACCAGATTGCCTTCGCTGTCGGCCTTCCACGCCTTGATGATCGACAGATCGGCGCGCAGCCAGGTTTCGCGCACATAGAGATGGCCGTCGAACATCTCGGTCGGCTTGCCTTCGGCCACCACGGTGCCAACACCCGTGCGGGTGTAGAACGCCGGAATGCCCGCGCCACCGGCCCTGATCCGTTCGGCCAGGGTGCCTTGCGGCGTCAGTTCCAGGTCCAGTTCGCCCGACAGATATTGCTGCTCGAACAGTTTGTTGTCGCCGATATAGGACGCGATCATCTTGCGCACCTGGCGGCTGTGCAGCAGCATCCACAGACCGAACCCATCAGCGCCGGCGTTGTTCGAAATCACCGTCAGATCGCGCACGCCCGAGGCGCGAATTTCCGGGATCAGGCTTTCGGGATTGCCGACCAGGCCAAAGCCGCCCGACATGATGGTCATGCCATCGAACAGCAGGCCGGCAATCGCCTGGGCAGGGGTGGCGTAGAGTTTTGATGACATCGATCGATCCCCGAAAATCCCGGCCCTGGATCTAGGCGCTGGGGGCAAGGCAGAAGTTGTAGGAAAGGCAGTTCCACCCCTGGGGGCAGTCCCGCCCATCGGGCGCACGGCCCGCGGCATGGCGTTCCAGATCGACCACCAGCCCCTGCTTCACGCCGAACACCACATCGGAATCGAGATAGTCCCCGCCACCGATGAAGAGATGCGTCACCAGCGTGCGGTGCTGTTCGGCCGCGATCAGGAAATGGACATGGGCGGGGCGCCACGGATGCCGACCGGCAAGGCCGAGCAGGTCACCCACCGGCCCATCGTCGGGAATGGGGTAGGGCGGCGGGGTGATCGTCCAGAATCGCAGGCAGCCTTGCGCATCGGTGCGGAAGCGCCCGCGCAGGAAATAGCCGCTGCCGGCCTCGTGCTGGATATCGTAAAGCCCGTCGTTGTCGCTGTGCCAGACGATCACTTCGGCATCGGGCAAAGGCTGTCCTTCGCCGCCTTTGACGTCGATGGTGACCCGCAGCGGCACGCCGCTTTGTCCGGCGTCCATGGCGGCATCGATCGGCAGGTCCGGCGCGTCCTCGACAAAGAAGGGGCCCAGGATGGTCGATTCCGATGCGCCGTCGGCATTGCGGTGGTCGATCGTATCGACCAGCATCGACAGGCCCAGCACGTCGGACAGGAGAATGAACTCCTGCCGATCGCCGGTGCACATCTGGCCCACGCGGGTGAGAAACGCGATGCCCTGCTGCCACTCGGCAAAAGTCAGCCCGGTTTCCCGCGCAAAGCCATGGAGATGGGTAATGAGAGAGCTCAGGATCTGCCGCAGGCGCGGGTCCGGTGTGTTCCGATACTGGGCAAGCACACGGTCGGTCAGCGCGGCTTCGCTAGCGTGGTTCATAGGTAATGCCTGCTGATGCTGTTCTCCAGCGCCCTGGCGATGTTGGTGGCGCGCATGGCCTTTTCCGCTTCGCTCAAGCCGCTGTCGTCGCGGTGAAAGGGGTGCGGTCTGCCATCGGTCAGCCGCGGTGCGGTTTCCTTGAGGAAGGCCATCAGCACGCCGCCGACCGACAGGCCGCCAAGCGCGACGTAGAGCATGGCCTGGATGCCGAAGTGGCCGATCACGATGCCCGACACCACCAGTGCAAGGCCACCGCCGAAGATTTCTCCCGCGCCGATGATCAGCCCAGCGGTGCTCGAAATCCGGCCTGCGGGTGCAGCTTCGGTGGCGACGGGGCCGGTCAGCAGCGACAGCAGGCCAAAGCTGAAGGCGCTCGCCACGAACAGCAGGGTGAACAGTACCGGCGTGTCTGCGCCGATCCGCGTGAACCAGAACAGAAACGCGGTGCCCGCCACAAAGCCGATGATCGCAGTGACGCGCCGGCCGATGTGGTCAGACAGCGCAGGTAGGCCCCACTGCCCGGCAAACCCGCCAAAGCCGATGGCCGAGGTGACGATACCCATCTGCGCGGGCGTGAGCTTGAGATAGCCGGTCAGGTAGAGAGGAATGTTGGCGCTCAGCACGAAGATCCCGCACATCGCGCAAAACAGCCCCGCCATGGCCAGGGCGACGTTGCGATGGGCAAAGAGATCCGCCAGCCTCGGCTTGTCCGGGTTGGCGTCTTCTGCCTTGGACGGGCGCGCGATCGGGCGCGGCTCGCGGATGACCGAGGCCAGCAGCGCCGTGAGGATCAAGCCCGGTATGGCCACCAGCAGAAAGATCACGCGCCACGAAAAGACGGCGAGCATCTGTGTTGCCAGGATGGGGCCAAAGCCGAGCCCGAACAGGGCAAACGCGCTTTGCTGCAAGCCCTGGTTGAAACCGCGCCGCTTGGGGTGCGAAGCTTCGGCGGTGGAGGCAAAGCTGGTGGGGCAAAAGGCCCCTTCGGCCACGCCCATCAGCCCCCGCGCGACGAACAGCGCAGCCAGCCCGCTGACCATGCCGGACAGGCTCGACATCAGCGAGAAGGCGAGCAGCGAGGGGATCAACACTTTCTTGCGTCCGACGCGGTCGGACAGACCGCCCAGCAGCACCGCGGCAATGCCCCAGCTCACCCCCAGTGCGGCGATGAGATTGTTGAGATTTTGCGGCGTCAGGCCCAGGTCCGCGATCATGCTGGGGCCAAGCGGCGCCACGATCCAGCGATCGAGCCCGACTAGGCCAAAGCCGATGGTCAACAGCGCCACCGCCCGCCGCTCGTAGGCGGGCGTCCAGTCCGCGACCCCGGCATCTTCGCGTAAACCTTGAATTTCCATGACATTCCCCCGCTGCTTCACGCTGCTGACGCGCGCGATTATGGCCGGAACGAGCCACGCCCGGCGCGCCGCGACAAGACGGCGCGCAACACCCATCCGCTGGGTGTACGCTTTTTGTCAGGCGTCCTTCGGGAACAGGGCCTTGCCGGCGACCAGGAAAACCGCCGTCACAAGGTTGAGCGCCACCAGCGCGGCGAACAGCGGCATGTAGGTGTGCTGCGTGTCGAACATCCAGCCGCCCAGAAATGGCGTGATCGCGCTGGCAATGGTCTGCAGCGAGATCGCCACGCCCGAGATCGCGGCAAAGCGATCAGGCGAGGTGCAGCGGCTGAGCAAGGCCATCGCGCCGACCTGGACCGCGCCAAAGCCTGCGCCCAGCACCGGCGGATAGGCATAGAACAACAAGGTGCCATGGGCATTGGCCAGCATGACGAGGCCGAGTGCGAAGGTCACGCTGCCCGCCGCGAGAATGCGCCGCACCCCCAGCTTCTTGCCAAAGGCGCCGATCAGGAAATTGCCGATGAGGGTTGAGGCGGCCATGATCGACATCGAGCTGGCGGCCGCATTGGGATTATGGCCAAAGTCCTGCAGCATGGCCAGGCCATGGGCGATATAGAGCGAACTGCTTGCGCCGGCCGCCATGATGCACAGGATGATCAGCCAGATGCTGATCGAGGCCAGGTTGCCGTTGCCGGTGCCTTCGCCCGGAGGGCCGAAATCCACCACGTGGGCCGAGCGCGGCGCATCGCGCACCACGAAGACGGACAAGGCCAGCGCCACGCAACCCACGGCGGTGAACACCAGCCAGCCCGCGCTCCAGCGATGGCTGTGCTCGATCACCGCGCTGATCACCGGCGCGGCGACAAAGCCGCCCGCACCCATCGTGGCATAGAGAACGGCAAAGGGTCGTGCCCGGTCCTCCACGAACCAGCCGGCGACGCAGGCCTGGTTTGCCACGAAGCCGCCCGCGCTCATGGCCAGGCCCACGATCAGGCCGAACACCCCGATCGCGGCGAGCGAACCATGCACCAGAAACGCCATGATCAGCGAGCCGACGATCAGCGCCGAGCTGCCAAAGATCAGCGTCCGCTGCGCGCCAAAGCGCCCGACGGCACCACCCATCAAGGGGGCGGTCAGGCCGGTGACCATCATGTTGGCCGATACCAGCAAGCCGAGCAGGCTGCGGTCGAGCTTCATTTCCGACACCATCGCGGTGTTCACGACGCTGGCGCCATAGATCGGAAACGCCGCATTGATGCACAGAATGCAGGCGCAGGCTGCAAGAATGCGCAGCTTTTGACTCCGCGTGCCCGTGTCGAATCCGGTTTCCGCCGCAAGGTCCATGATGATCTCCCGAACCCCTCTTAGGTCTTGAGCGCAGGGGTGCCTAGCTCAGCTATGGGAAAGGGCGCGCGCCGTCAGCCGCACAAGGTACGGCGTCCGTGCAGCGTACCAGGTGCGATTGTACGCTGCACGGACGTGCATGGCTCGCTGGTTGCGATGCGTCGGCGGCATGGACCAACACATCCTTCAAAGCTCGTCACCGCGAGCAGACGATAAAGCGAGGAAGGTCATGGTTGTGCTAGAGGCGCGTTCAAAGACATTCGCCGATGTTCCCGAACCGGGCCTGAGCCCGCAGGACATGATTGCACGGGCACGGGCGATGATCCCCACCTTGCGTTCGCGCCAGGCCCAGGCCGAAGCGGCGGGGCGCCTCCTTGAGGTGACCAACCAGGAATTTCTCGACGCTGGCTTCTATCGCATCGTCCAGCCGCGCGTGTTCGGCGGCTACGAGTTCGAGCTCACCACGTATGTCCAGGTGATGATGGAAATCGCCCGGGGCTGTCCGTCAAGCGCCTGGGTCCTGGCGCTGGTTTCGGGCCATCCCATCATGCTGGCGGATTTCGATATTCGCGCGCAGGAAGAGGCCTATGGCGATAAGGGCGATTATCGTTGCCCCTCGGTCGGCTCGCCGGTGCTGATGCAGCGCGAGGGCAATGGCTATCGCGTGTCGGGTAGCTGGGACTATGCCTCGGGCTGCGACGTTTCGACCCATGCCATGGTTAGCGGCATGGCGCGCGACGAAACTGGCGCCATGAGCGCGATGTTGCTGCTGATCGACCGCAAGGACTTCACGATCACCGACAACTGGTCGATGATCGGCATGCAGGGTACCGGATCGCGCAAGGTCGTGGTCAAGGATCTCTACATTCCCGCCTACCGCACGGCGCCGATGTCGATGTGGCAGGCCAGGGGCGGCACGGCGGTTCATCCCAACCCGATGTACAACGGTCGCAAGGGCTCCTACTTCCTGATCGAACTCGGCGCGGTGGTGGTTGGCACGGTGAAGGGCGCGCTCGATCTCTATGAAGAGATCTGCCGCACCAAATCCATGCGGTTCCCGCCCAAGATCCCGCTGTTCGAAAGCCACGAGTTCCAGCAGTATTTCGGCGACGCCCAGGGCAAGGTCGATGCGGCCGAAGCCTTGTTGCTCAAAGTGGTGGAACGCTACGTCGAGGCTTGCGCGGCCGACCCCGTCACGGGCGGCGATTTCAGCGAGGAAACCGACCGCCGGCTGTTCGTCATGGCGCAGGAAGCCTGCCGCCTGGCGTGGGACGCGCTGGAAATCATCTTCACCACGGCCGGGACCAGCATCGGCGCGAAGGATTCCATGCTGGCGCGGATATATCGCGATGCCAGCGTGCAAAAGACCCATTTCGTCCAGCAGCGTTCGCGCACGGCGGTCAACGCTGCCCGGCTGCATTTTGGCCTGCCCGCGCTGACGCCGTTCTGATCCATGGTTGACCAAAGCAAGCTGGACCAGGCGCTCGACCCTGCGGTTGTGCGCGAAGAGTTCAAGCGCAGGAGAGGGCACTGGAACGATGACTGGGAGGCCATGCTGGCCTATTCGCCAGCCTATGTTGCCGCCTATCTGGATTTCTCGGCCTATGTGGCGGACAGGGGCACGCTCAGCGCGAAATTTCGCGAGCTGATCTATGTGGCGACCAACTGCACGCCCACGCACATGTTCGCCAAGGGCTTTCGCAACCATGCGCGCCAGGCGCTGGCGCTGGGTGCGACGCGGGATGAATTGATGGCGGTCGTCGCCACGGTCAGCGCGATGGGGTTTTCGTCCTATGTGATGACCGCGCAGGTCGTGGCCGAGGCACTGCCCAGCGCTCGGTCAGCGCCGGCCGATGCGCAGGTATGGGCCGATCACGCCGCCTTGTTCGGCGATGTTCGGGACGAATTTGCCGCCGGCATCCGGCTCGATCCCGACTTTCATGGCCGCTGGCTGGCATTCGCCACGGCACCCTTGCGTGGCGCGGCGGGCCTGTCGGCCAAGGAGATGCACCTCATCGCGCTGGCGGTCCACGCGCAGTGCACGCAGCTCAACGCCGCCGGCGTGCGCCAGCACGCGCATGCCGCGCTGGCCCACGGCGCAAGCCATGACGAAGTGCTGGACGTGGCGCGTCTGGTATCGAGTATGGGCATCCACGCGATGGTCTTTGCGCTGCCCCTGATCAACGAACTGAGCGGAGAGCAGCCATGAATCTGGGCCGCGCAATTGACTATCCCGCCGGTTCCGTCACCGCGCGTGGCTATCTGGCACTGCCGGCCGATGGCAAGGCCAAGGGCGGCGTGCTGGTCGTGCACGAGGCGCCCGGCGTTGGCCCGCATGTTCGCGCCCGCGCTGAAGCCCTGGCCGGGCTGGGCTATGCCGCGCTCGCTGCAGATCTGCACGGCGAAGGGCGGCTTGCCGCCAGCCCGCCAGAGGCGCGCGCCTGGGTGGACGCGCTGAAATCCGATCCCGACGAATTGATCGCCCGCATGAACGGTGCGCTCGACGCGCTGGTGCGCCACGGCCATGTCAGCAACGGCAATCTGGCCTTGGCGGGTTATTGCTTTGGCGGCTGGTGTGCGCTGGAACTGGCGCGCAGCGGCGCGCCCGTGCGCAGCACCAGCGTGTTTCACGGGGCGCTGGCAAGCGCGCGCGATGCCACGGCCATTCGCGGATCGGTGCTGGTCTGCAGCGGTGACGCCGATCCCTTTGTTCCGGCGGCGCAGATTGCCCATTTCACCGACGAGATGCGGGCGGCCGGCATCGATTGCCAAGTGAGCCTCTACTGTGGGGTGGCCCACGGTTTTACCGACCGCGACGTGCCGGCAATGCCGGGGTTTGGCTATTCGCCCAAGGCCGACCAGCGCGCGTGGCAAACCTTCTTGAACCTGCTGGCAGAGCACTCGGCCGACTGACGTGTCGGCGCAAAGGAACGAGCACATGAAAGATTTTGTCGACAAGGCTGTCCTGATCACCGGTGCTGCCAACGGAATCGGCCTGAGCACGGCGCGCCGGCTGGCCGGTTTGGGCGCGCGCATCGTCATTGCCGATCTCGACCGGGCCGGTGCAGAAGCAGCGGCGGCGAGCCTGGCCAACGGCGCCAAGGGCTATGGCTGCGATGTCAGCAACGATGCTGACGTTGCGGCGCTGCGCGAGGCGGTGGTGGGTAAATTCGGCGGGCTGGACCTGCTGATCAACAACGCTGCCAAGCCGCCGGTGACGGGCTCGGTCCTCTCTACCGAGTTGGAGGAATGGCGGCAGGCGCTCGATGTCAACGTCCTGGGCTATGTCCGCATGATCCGTGCCTTCCTGCCCGGCATGCTGGCGCGCCGCAGCGGCCATATCGTCAACACCTCTTCGGGGCTGGCGCTGCTGCCCGATCCGCCGATCCGCTTCATGGGGCCCTATATCGCCTCCAAGGGCGCGCAGCTGGCGATGAGCTATGCCTTTGCCCATGCGCTCGCGGGCACGGGCGTTTCGCTGTCGGTGTTCTGCCCGGGTATTACCGCCACGTCGGCCAAGCCCGGCGGCCCGCCGCCGGCTATCCCTGGTGCGCCCAAGCCAGAGGATTTCCGCATCGGGGTGCCCGAGCGGCGCACGGTGCGGGTCAGCGCCGATTATGCGTCGGGCGTTTTCGTCGATGGCCTGATCCGCGGTGATTTCCTCGTCTGCTCGCAGGAGGGCTACCTGCCGGATCTCGTCGATTTCGCCGCCGGCAATCTCGATCCCTTCGCGATCGTGCGCCAGGCGCAGGCCGAAGCGGCCTGAACGGGGGGCGACATGGGACGTTTGCGCTATCTCGACAACGCCGATCTGGGGCCTGACCATCAGGAAATCCCGCGGATGAAGTCGAACATCACCCGCGCCGTGGCACATAGCCCTGATCTGGCCCGCCTGGTGGCCGGGCGGGGCATGTATTTCCGGCATAAGAGCAAGCTCGAACCGCGCCTGCGCGAGTTGGCGATCCTGCAAGTTGGCTGGTCCACCCGCTCGGCCTATGAATGGGCGCATCATGTCGATGTGGCGCTCTCGTTCGGGGTGAGCGAGGCGGACATCCACGCCATCGGCCAGGTGGCGCGCGGCGAGGCAACGCATCTCGATCCGCTCGCGCTGGCGGTGCTGGAGGCGGCGCGCAGCCTGACCGAAGACATTGCGCTGGCGCAGGGCGTGTTCGATGCGCTCGCGGCCGCGCTCAGCGCCGACCAGCTTGTCGATCTGCTTGTGGCGATCGGTGAATACAACGGGCTGGTGCGCGTGATGGCCGCGATCGAGATCGATCTTGAGCCCGAGTACGAGGCGTTTCTGGCCCGCTTTCCCTTGCCCGACGCAGCGTGAGCGCAAGGCCTTCGGCCATTGCCGAGCCCTGCCGGCGAAACTGACAAGAAATTGAAAAAAGGAATGAAAAGATGAAACTTCTCAGCTTTACCAAGGATGGGCGCGAAAGCTTCGGCGCGGTTGTCGGGGACAAGGTCGTCGATCTGGGCCGCAAGTTTGCCGGCCGCTATGCCGATATCGTCAGCGTGCTCAAGGCGGATGCGCTGGGCGAGGTGGAAGGCGCCTTGGCGGGCGAGGCGGGCGACTATGCGCTGGCTGACGTCGAAATCCTGCCGGTGATCCCCAATCCGCCCAAGATCATCTGCATCGGCGTGAACTATGACTCGCACCGCACCGAAATCGGCCGCGATCCCAGCGCCCGCCCGATGGTCTTTGCGCGTTTCCCCGCCAGCCAGGCCGGCCACCTGGAGCCGCTGCTGCTGCCCCCCGAAAGCCCGACTTTCGATTACGAGGGCGAAATCGCCGTGATCATCGGCAAGGGTGGCCGGCGCATTTCCGAGGAGGACTGCTGGGAGCACATCGCCGGCTATGCGCCCTACAACGATGCCACGATCCGCGACTGGCAGCGCCACACCGCGCAGTGGGGGCCGGGCAAGAACTGGTACAAGACCGGCGGCTTCGGCCCCTGGATGGCCACCCGCGGCGAGATCGCCGATGGCCAGACGCTGCACCTCAAGACCCGGCTTAACGGGCTGGAAGTGCAGAATGCCACCAGCGACGAGATGATCTTCTCGATCCCCTACCTCATCGCCTATTGCTCCACCTATATCCCGCTTGAGCCCGGCGACGTGATCGTGACCGGCACGCCCGGTGGCGTGGGCGTCCGTCGCGAACCCAAGCTGTTCATGAAGGACGGTGACCTGGTCGAGGTGGAAATCACCGAGGTTGGCGTGCTGCAGAACCCGATCAAGGCCGAACAGGCCTGATCATGGTGGCAGAGGCCGAGCCGGTCATCGACCGGACCACCTTGACCTCGGCCTATGATGGCTTTCGCTTGAGCGCGTGGCACCTTGCCGCGCGCTCAACGCGTCGTGGGGGTGTTGTCGTCCTCCACGAGGTTTTCGGCCTGACACCGCATATGGCCGATGTGATGCAAAGATTGGCGGCACAAGGCTATGACGTGGTTGCGCCCTCGCTGTTCGACCGCATCGAGCCCGGCTTTTTGCGCAGCAACGCGCAAGAAGGCATCGCGGCCGCGCGTGCCACGCCCAATGCGCAGGCGCTGGGCGATATGCACGCGGCCTTTGCCAGGCTGGGAGAAGGGCCGCACTTTGCCGTGGGCTTCTGCTTTGGCGGGGTAATGGCGTGGATCGCCGCGCAGCATCTCGATGGCCTTGCCGGTGCCGTGAGCTTTTACGGGCGACGGATCATCGAAGAGTTGCAGGCGCCGCTGCAATGCCCGGTGCAGATGCATTACGGCGATCGCGACGGCAGCATTCCGCTGTCCGATGTCGCCCAGGTCGCCGCGCGCTATCCTGCCGCCGCGATCCATGTCTATCCGGCCGGCCATGCCTTTTGCCGCGAAGGCGGGAGCAATTTCGATCCGGCCGCACGCGATCTGGCGTTTCAACGCACGCTGGCCTTCATGGCAGGCCTTGCGCGCTAAAGGTGGTGCCACATGGGGGCCCCGGCCACCGAGCTGCGGAACGTGACGAGATGATCGGCGCGGATCGAGCCCACGAACACGGTTCGTCGGTCCGCACCGCCAAAGGCGATGCTGGCAGGGAAATCCACCACCGCGCCTGCCGGATCTTCAAACAGGCATTGGGCCCGCCCATCGGGGGTGATGCGATGGATGCCGTTGCGGGTAACTTCGCTAACCCATAGGCCGCCTTGCGCGTCGAAGGCGAGCCCGTCGACGATCGCGCCATCGAACAGCCGTTCCGGCCCAAAGGTTTCGGCCGTGCCCAGTGTGCCCTCTGGCCCCACCGCCATGCGCAGCACTCTGCCCATCCGGCTTTCCGCCAGATAGGCAAAGCGCATGGCCGGATCGAACCGGATCTCATTGGCAAAGCACAGGCCGCCTGCAGCCAGATGGGCCACCCCGTCTTCCACTTTCAGCACATAGCCATCGGGAATGGGCTGTTCGATCGCGCGCGAGCGCGGTTCGACGCGGGTTGAAATGGTCACCCACAGCCGGCCGTGCGGGTCGAAATGGACGAAGTTCACCGCGCCCAGGGGCTGGCCTTTGAACCGGTCGATCACGCATCGCGTCGTGCCATCGGGCGCAAGCGCGTGCACTGTGCCGCTGTCGATGCCAGCCAGATAGAGCGTGCCGTCGCGATCGAGCGCCACGCCATTGGTGGCTCCGCCCGGGCAGGGGCGATGGTGCCAGGCGCCATCTGCGGCGCAGACGCTGACGCCGCCGCGGCTGTCCGAAACGATGACGCTGCCGTCTTGGGCAACCACCACGCATTCCGGCCGCTGCAGATCGCGTCCCATGCGGCCCAGCGGGGTGAGCGTGACGGCCATGGTTCAGTTGGCGGCAAGCGGCAGGGCGGCGACCAGATCATCGAGTTCGGCGGGCGTTGCAGCGGTGCCGAAGATATAGTGGTCTGGCCGGATGATCACGGCGTCCGTGCCCAGTTGATCGAGATATGCATCGCATTCGCCCTCCACCGTCACGGCGCGGGCCCTTTGCAGCCGGACCTGGCTGGCTGGGGCAAGCTGCGCCACCGTCCCGGCCCTAGCGATCACCGCGACATGGAGGCCGACGCGATCGTCCAGCAAGCGACCATCCGGCAGGCGCGGCTGTGCCGCAAGCGTGCCGGCGACGGGATCGTGCTGCTGCCCCCACAGGCTGCCGCCCAGCCTTGGCCGGATCGGGGTGAGTACCTGGGGCTGGTCGAGCAGCAAGGCGTCGCGCCGGCGCGCCTTGTCGGGGTCGGTTTCCTGGATGATGTCGCCGATGCGGTTGGCCTCGGCGATGTATTGGCTGACGTGCGGGGCCAGTTCCTGCTGATAGCTGTCGAGCAGGTCAGGGCTGGCGCGGCCGTCGAGCGCCCAGTCGATCTTCCAGGCTATATTGATGATGTCGCGCAGGCCCGAACACAGGCCCTGTCCCAAAAACGGCGGCGTCTGGTGCGCGGCATCGCCGGCAACCAGGATGCGCCCGTTGCGCCAGCGCGACGCGATCGCCGAACCGAATGTATAGACCACCGCGCGTTCCAGCACGGTGTGTTCGGGGGTGATCCACCGTTTCAACAAGGCGTAGACGCGCTCGGGCTCGGCAAAGGTGGCGGGATCGTCGCCGGGCATGAGCATCACTTCCCAGCGTCGCCGCAGGCCGGCGCCCTCGATATAGGTAAAGGGGCGGGCCGGATCGCAATATTGCACCGTGCCTTCCGGCAATTCGGGCGCGCCGGGCTGCATGATGAAATCGGCCACCAGCCATTGCTGCGAAGGGGCCAGCACCTTCAGTTCGGCGCCGATCAGGCCGCGCACCGTGGAATTCGCGCCATCGCAGCCGACCACGAAGCGTGCGGCGAATTCCGTCGTTTCGCCCCGGTCGTTCCGCGCGGTGATCGCGACGCGTTCGGCATCCTGTGCCAGGGCGGTGACGCGCAAGCCACGATGCACCGTCACCAGCGAAGACCTAGCGAGGCGCGCCTGCAGCGCATTTTCCAGATCGGGCTGGTGGAACCGGTTGCTGTCGCGCCAGCCGTGCGTGCCAGGTGCGATCGAGCGAGGCCAGTCGATCAGCATTTCCCCTTGCGCGTTTTCGAAACGCATCCGCGCGTAGATGCCCAGCTTTGGGGCCAGCGCTTCGCCGATGCCGGTTGCCTGCAGGATGCGCATCGCCTCACCATCGATGTGGGTGGCGCGCGGCAGCGGATAGGAACTGGGGAACTGTTCGATCACCAGCACTCGGCGCCCTTGCCGCTCCAGCAGGTTGGCAAGACTGGCGCCTGACGGCCCATAGCCGATGATCGCTACGTCGAATATCTGGGTCATGATCTGGTCCGCGGCGCCGTGTCAGAGCGCGCGGATGGTGCGCGCGGTCATGTCGCTCCAATCGGCCATCGGCTTGAAGCCGGGCGCAGCGCGGCAAAGCGCTTCGGTCTCCGCATAGATGTCTTCTTCGCTGTCGAGCAGGTCGATCGGCGTGCGATAGGGCTGGGTGATGTACCAGGGCGTGTCGGTATAGGCTTCCACCCGGTTGCCTTCGGGATCGGCGAAATAGACCGACCAGGCGATGCCGTGGGTCAGCGGTTCGAGCTTGGCCACGTTGTTGTCGACCAGATAGCGGTACACGCGTCGCAGCTCGCCCAGCGTCTTGAGGCGGAACGAAAGCTGGTTGATCAGATGCTGCTCCCCATCCGGGCGCCCGGTTACCAGCACGAGTTGGTGATGCGAGGTGCGGTCGGCCGTGAGGAAGACGATCGAGCGCGCGTCGCTGCGGGCGATGTCGGTGACGGCAAAGCCGAATGCGCCCTGGTAGAAGGCCAGCATCCGATCAAAGTCCTTCACATACAGACCGATATGTCCAATTTCCATCGCTGCACCATCCCGCTTGACCTGGGCGTCGCCCTACCGGCGCGCCCTTGTTGCCGCGGACGGTAGGGGGATGGTGCGCGGCGCGGAACCGACTTGCCTTGGGCGTCCGCCCTGCGAACGGGGCCCAGGCGCGCCGCTAGCCCAAAGTGTCGAAGTTGTAGCTGGTCAGCCTTTCCTCGATCTCGGCCTTGGCGTTGAGCAGCGCGGCGAGAAACTTGTCGATCCCATCGGACAGCCGCACGGCGCGCGAGATCCAGGCGATGTCGATGCAGGCCAGGACGCGGCCGTGAAACTGGATCGGCACCGCGATCGAGGTGGCATGCGGATAGGAAAAACGCTGTTCCACCGCATAGCCCTTTTCGCGAATGGCCTGCAGCATCGGCCGGGTGTGCTCACCCACTTTCGCTTCGGGATCGACGCTGTCGCCGAACTGTTCGAGATGCGACAGGATCTGCTCGGCTTCCTGCGGCGGGCAGAATGCCAGATAAGTCCGGCCTACCGCGCTGGTCAGCATCGAGCGTTGCTGGTCGTTGAATTCCTGCACATCGATGCGGAACGGGTTCTGCAGGTGGGTCGAATCGCGCTGGACCATGGCATAGTCCTCAAAGGTCGCGATCTCGCAGGTCCAGATCACTTCCTTCTGCAGCTTGATCAGGGTGGGCAGCGCCGCCCAATGCGCCCACGCCTTGGCGGTCAGGCCGTTCTCCAGCGTGCGGGTGGCTACCGTGGGGCGATAGATCTTGGCATCGTCCACGCTGATCAGGCCATCGTCGACCAGGGTTCCCAGGATGCGATAGACGGTGGGGCGCGATAGCTGGAGTTCGTCGGCAATGGCCTGGCAGGTGGTGCCGCCGGTCTCGCTGATGATTCTAAGTGCATTGAGCCCACGGGACAGTGCGCGAATGGTGTCGTTCATGGCGTGCCTGACTGTTGAATTGCCCCTCGTGCAAGGCGTTTATCGAACTCCGCGTCGTGACGCCAGAAATGCAGGTACACCAGACGGACCCTTGGCCACTATGGTTGGTCAGCCAAACCCAGACAGCGCATTGATGCCCTGGAGAGCAAAATCGCCTCGGGCAATTTTCAAGCTGGAATGCGGTCGATGTCACTGGAAGATCCTGCGCGCGGCAAGGGCTATGGATGGCGGCTGCGCCTTGGCATGCTGCTGCCGTCCAGCAATCCGGTGGCAGAGCCCGAACTGATCCGCTTTCTGCCCGAAGGCGTCTCGCTGCACACCACCCGGCTCAAGCTGGCCGGGAGCACCCGCGACGATCTCCTGGGCATGACCGATGGCGTGGAGCAGGCGGTCGCGCTGCTGGTCGATGCCGGTGTCGATCGCATCGTGTTCAACTGCACGGCGGTGTCCACGTTCGATCCCGCGATGGGCGAGACATTGCGCCAGCGGATGGAAGTGACCAGCGGCAAGCCTGCCACCAGTACATCGGACGCGATCACCGCGGCCCTGGCCGAACTGGCGCCGCGCCGCATTGCGCTGGTCACCCCGTATATCGATCCCGTGGTCAAGCGCGAAATCGCGTTTCTCGAACACTATGGCTATGAAGTGGTGGTCGATTTCGGGCTCGGGCTGGGCGAGGGCAAGGCCATGTCCGCGATCGAGCCGGGCGAGTGGTATCGCCATGCCATGGCGACCGCCGGCAGTGGGGCGGACCTCGTGTTCCTGAGCTGCACCGCGATCCGCGCCTTCGATGTGATTGCCGATCTGGAGCGCGATCTGGGCCTGCCGGTGATCAGCAGCAACCAGGCGATGCTGTGGTGGTGTTTGCGGCAGGCGGGCCTGCGCGACCGCATTCCCGCGCTTGGCAGGCTGCTGGCCTGACCAGACCAAAATCAAAAAATACTGGGGACGATCAAGGATGGAAGCCGACCAATGAGCATCAGGGGACAGGCGCATATCGTCGGTGCCTTTGAGCATCCGCTGCGCGATCTGCCGCAGCATTCCGTGCAGCAAATCCATGCCGAATGCGCGATGGGCGCACTGGCCGATGCCGGGCTGTCGATCCGCGATGTCGATGGCTATTTCTCGACCGGGCAACTCGGCTTCGGCGGCGTTTCGCTGACTGAATATCTTGGCCTGCGGCCCAGCTGTGTCGATGCCACTTTCGTTGGCGGTTCGTCCTATATTTCGCATGTCGGCCATGCGGCGGCGGCCATTGCCGCGGGCAAGTGCAAGATTGCCCTGATCACCCAGGGCGCGAAAGTGCGCGGCGTGATCCGCGGCGCCAAGCACACCGCCGATACGCCCGAATTCCCGTTCGAAACCGTCTATGGTGAAACCAACGCGGGCATATATGCGCTGGCTGCGCGGCGGCACATGCACGAATACGGCACCACGCCCGCGCAACTGGCCGCGGTCAAGGTGGCGGCCGCTGCCTATGCGCAGCACAATCCCCATGCGCTTTTGCGCAAGCTGGTGACCATCGAAGACGTGGTCAATTCGCCGATGATCGCCGATCCATTGCACCGGCTCGATTGCTGCGTGGTGACCGATGGCGGCGGCGCCATCGTGGTCGTCGCCCCTGAAATCGCGCGCGATCTCAAGCGGCGGTCGGTCAAGGTCCTGGGCCATGCCGAAGCGATCAAGCACAGCGGCGGCCGGCCCAACGATTTCACCAGCACGGGCGCCACCCAATCGGCGCCGCGCGCGCTGGCCGAAGCCGGGATCAGCCTGGCCGACATCGACTATGCCTCGATCTACGATTCCTTCACGATCACCGTGATCATGACGCTGGAGGATTTCGGCTTCTGCAAAAAGGGGCAGGGCGGGGCGTTCGTCGCCGATGGCGCGCTGGCGCTGGATGGCGCGATCCCCGTCAACACCGATGGCGGCGGCCTGTGCAACAACCATCCGGGCTATCAGGGCGGCTTGGTCAAAGTGATCGAAGCCGTGCGCCAGTTGCGCGGAGAGGCCAATGCCAACACGCAGGTGCGCGATTGCCGCATCGCGGTGGCCCACGGCACGGGCGGCGGCATGTCGCGTCAGGCCAGCGTCACGCTTGTGCTGGGCCGGGAGGACGCATGATGAGCAACAGCCCACTGCCCACGCCCGCCCCGTTCGTCTCGCCCGAAACCGAACCTTACTGGTCGGGCGCCAAGGCCGGCAAGCTGGTGCTGCCGCACTGCCGCGCGTGTGACCACACCATCTGGTATCCCAAGGCCTTTTGCGGCGAATGCGGCGCGTTCGATGTCGAATGGCGCGAGGCGTCAGGCCTGGGCACGCTCTACAGCTTCACCCAGGTGTTCCGCGGCGAAGGCCCCTATCGCGAGTGTGCCAGCTTTGTCCTGGCGCTGGTCGATCTGGACGAGGGCGCCCGGGTGCTGACCAATATCGTTGATGCTGATCCCGCCGGCCTTGCCGTCGGCCAACGCCTGCGCGCCGTGTTTCACGATGCCGGCGAGGCCGCTGCGCTGGTGCGATTTACCCCCATTCCAACATCGAGCGACACGTGATGCAGAAGATATTTGACGATTGCGCCGCGGCGCTGGCCGATGTTGCCGATGGCGCTTCGGTGGCCATCGCCGGGTTCGGGGTGGGGCATTCCTATCCCAACAGCCTTGTTCTGGCGCTGCGCGAACAGGGCGCAAAGGGCCTCAAGATCGTGGCCAACTCGCTGGGCGCGGGGGAGGATTTCCGCCCTCACATCCTGGTGAAGAACGATCAGGTGAAAAGCGTGGTGCTCTCGTTCTCGGCGCGGCCGGGTCTGCCATCGCCCGAACAGGCGAAGATCGAGGCGGGCGAGATCGATCTGGAGCTGGTGCCACAGGGCATCCTGGTCGATCGGCTGCGTGCGGCCGGTGCCGGGCTGGCTGCCTTCTACAGCCCCGTCACCGTGGGCACGCCGTTGCAGCAAGGCAAGGAAGTGCGCAATTTCAACGGCCGCGATTTCGTGCTCGAACATGCGCTGCCGGTCGATGTCGCGCTGATCCGTGGCTATCGCGCCGATCGGTTCGGCAATGTCGAATTTCGCGGTAGCAGCGCGCATTTCCACGCCAGCTTTGCCAAGGCGGCGCAAATGGCGGTGGTCGAGGTGGAGGAGATCGTCGAGCCCGGCGTGATCCCGCCAGAGCGGATTGGCCTGCCCGGCATTTTCGTGTCGCGGGTGGTGCGCACCACCGAGCGCTATCCCGCACCCAAGCGAGGGATGGGGCGCCGCGGCGCGGACACCAACCGCGAATACTTCGGCAAGCCCGCGCTTAGCCGCTCGGCGATGGCACGGCAGGTGGCGGCGATGCTGCCCGAAGACGCCTATGTCAATCTCGGCTCTGGCCTGCCGACGCTGGTGGCGGGCCATGCACAGGGCAAGTCCTTCATCCTGCACGCTGAGAATGGCGCGCTGGGTTATGACCTGATCGAAGACCCCGACCTGATCGATGTCGATTTCTTCGATGCCGCGGGCAATTTCATCAAGCTGCGCCCCGGCGGCGCGGTGTTCGACAGCGTGGTTTCGTTCGAAGTCGCGCGCTCGGGCAAGCTGTCGGCCATCGTGCTGGGCGCCTACCAGGTCAGCGAGCGCGGAGACCTGGCGAACTATGGGCTGCCCGGCCAGGTTGGGGGCGGCATTGGCGGCGCGATGGACCTTGCCGCCTCGGGCAGCCGCGTCATCGTGTTGATGGAGCACAGCGACAGCAAGGGGCGGCCCAAGCTGGTGTCCGAGTGCACTTATCCGCTGACGGCGCCGGGCTGCGTGAACGTCGTGGTGACCGATCTGGCCATCATGGAAATGCGCGAAGGCACTTTCACCGTGACCGCTATCGTCGAGGGCTTCTCCAAGGAAGAGATCGCCGCATTGACGCCGATGGCACTCGCATTTTCCGAAGAAATTGCATCCATTCCCGTGAGTTAAGCGCGCCATTATAATAAGCAGGAGGATATTCGCTATGAAAGTTTCCCAAACAGTCACGCTCAACGCTTCGGCCGACGAGGTCTGGAACTACGTGCGCGATTTCTACAACTTTGCCGAATGGCAGCCGCACATCACGTCGATCGAGCGCGGGGTTAACCCCGGTGAGCGCAAGGTGCTGATGAAGCGCGGCAACACCGTGCTCGACCGCATCCACACCCTCGACGATGCCGAAAAGGTGCTGGCCTACGAAATGGTCCCCAACCAGGACCTCCCCCCCGGCGTGCCGCGTCTGGAAGGGTTCCTCGCCAAGTTCCACGTGACTGCCGAGGGCGACAAGGCGCAGGTCGCCTACAGCATCGAAGTGGAAATCCCCGAACCGATGCGTGAAATGGCCGAAAAGGGTATCGGCGCCGATATCTCCGGCGCGCTTGATGGACTCAAGGCCAAGTTCGGCTGAGCCCGCATCGTCCGGCTTGAAAATCGCGTCGCCTCAAAGGCGGCGCGATTTTGCGTTTCCGGCCTGTCGCCAGGCCGGCCTGCTGCGTTGGTCCGCCTGGTGTACATTTTCGGGATTTGCCGCAGCGGCAAAAATATACATATTTATCAATAGTATAATTGATGTTTTCCGGTGAGATCAGCCGTCCGGGGCTGGGCGCGGGGGCCAACAGCCTGCTTTGCGGCCCCCGCCCGACGTAGTATCGTCGCTGGCATAGAAACAAAAATATTTGGGAGATTGCCGGTGACCTACAGGCGCATCCGCTCGCTTCAGCGCGGCATCGATGTTCTGCGCTTCCTCAATTCCGTCAAAGGCGCCCAGCCGACCGACATTTGCAAAGAATTGAAACTGCCTCGCCCCACTGTCCATCGCATCCTTGAAACGCTCGAGGAGATGAAATTGGTTCATCGTGGCTACAACGCCCGCGAATTTCGCCTGACCGGCGGGGTGCAGCGGCTGGCACGGGCCAAGGGCGTGCACGAAGAACTGCGGCAGGCGGCTTGGCCGGTCATGCATGAATTGACCGCGCGCTATCTGTGGCCGTGCGACCTGGCGGTGTTCCAGGACAACGCGATGCTGATTATCGAATCCACCCATCGGCTTAGCCCGTTCTCGTCGGACATCGGCATGGTCGGGCGGCAGCGCTTGATGCTGCTCAGCCCGCTTGGCCGCGCGTTTCTGAGCCATTGCGATGCCCCGCAGCGCGCGCTGATCCTGGAAGCGTTGGCCGCACAGAGGCTGCCCGACGATGGGTTGATGGCCGATCGCGAGGCGATCGATCGCATCGTCGAGCAAGGGCGTCGTGACGGTTTCAGCATGTGTCCCGAACTGCCGCATACGCGCTGCGCCAGCATTGCCGTGCCCATCCGGGCCGGGGGCGAGGTCGTGGCGGCGATGAACCTGGTCTGGGACCTCAAGGAAATGCCGTTCGATCAGGCCCGTGAACAGCTGGGCCCGCCCTTGCTTGCCGGGCGCGACCGGATCGAGCGGCACCTTGCGGATCTCGTCGCCGATGCCCTGTCGGCGCTTGGGGGGGAGCAGGCGATCCCGGTTCATGATGCGGCCTATGCCGCGCTGCCTTTGGCGCAAGACGGGCTTGCCGTCGAATTTGCGGAATAACCACCCGATCCACCTTTCCTTTCTGCAGTTGGAGTGTTGCCTTGAGTACGATTGGTTTTCTCGGAGCCGGGCGCCTTGCCCAGATGCTCGCCCCCAAAGCGGCCAAGGCCGGCTGGGATGTCATCCTGTCAAACTCGCGCGGGCCCGAGAGCCTTGCCGAACTGGTGGCCAAGATCGAAGGCAACGTGTCGGCAGCCACGCCGGCAGACATGGTCAAGGCGGCCGACGTCGTGATCCTGGCCATTCGATGGCCGCAGATCGAAAGTGCGGTCAAGGATATCGACTGGACCGGCAAAGTGGTGATCGACGCCACCAACAACCGCCTTGGGCCCAAGCCCGAGGATGTCATCGAAATCGGCGACGTGCTGTCGAGCGATGTGGTTGCGGGGCTTCTGCCCGGTGCCCGGCTGGTCAAGGCGTTCAACCACGAGCCCATTCCGGTCTATGACCAGACGCTGCCGCCGGCGGGCGAAGAGAATGTGTTGTTCCTGGCCGGTAGCGACAGCGAGGCCAATGCCCTGGTCGCCAAGCTGATCAAGGACCTTGGGGCAGAGCCGGTCGACCTTGGCGCGATCGACGAAGGTGGCAGGCTCATCGCCATGGGCGGGCCGCTCGCCAACAAGTTCAAGCTGTTTACCAAGGCGGGCGCCGAAGCGGCCATTGCTGCTGCACGCTAAGCCAATGCGCGGCGCGTTTCGTGGGGGAGAGTCTCCTCTCGAAACGCGCCGTTCCTTTATCCGGCAAAGTCACGCAGACCGGCGGCGCGAAACGCTTTCGCAATCCGCGCCTGCGCCACGCTTCCCCGCAATCCATCCCGCTGCGGCGCGGTATGCGCCCGTTTTCCGGCATTTCTGACCCCGCGGTCCCGTCCCAATCCACGACACCAAGCGGACGCGCCAAGGCTGGGCGTTGCGCAAACCCCCGGTAAAAGTCTGGATGGGGAGCAGGCCACACAATATGGCAAAAGGGGAGGAAAATGAAAAAGTCTCTACTTGGGCGTCCGCACTTGGCAGCATCTTGCGTCAGTCTGGTCGCTCTTGTGTCCTATGCATCGCCAGTTCTGGCGCAGGCGCAGGACACGCCGGCCAAATCCGCTCCGCAGGCTCCCGAAATCATCGTGACGGCGCAGTATCGTTCGCAAGCGCTTCAGACCATCCCGCTTGCCGTGACCGCCGTTTCGTCCGAACAGATGAAGCAGCGCAACCAGTTGAATCTGGTGGACCTTGCCGCTTCGGCGCCGAGCGTGACCATTCAGCAGGGCAATTCGGGCTATGGCGCCACGCCATCGGTGGCGATCCGCGGCATCGGCGCCAACGACTACAATTTCGCGCTTGAGCCGGCCGTCGGCATCTATGTCGATGATGTCTATCAGCCCACGCTGTTCGGTTCGGCGCTCGATCTCATGGATCTGCAGCGGGTCGAGATCCTGCGCGGGCCCCAAGGCACGCTGGCGGGCCGCAACTCGATCGGTGGCACGGTCAAGCTCGTGTCGAGCCCGGTGACGAACGAGTTGGGCGGTTCGCTGACGGCGGCCTATGGCAGCGCCAACAAGGCGACCATCCGTGGCATCCTCAACCTGCCGCTGACCGATACCCTCGCGGTCCGCGTCTCGGGCTATTTCTCGCGGCAGGACGGCTATGTCGATCGTCTCGACTATGGCTGCCTCCATCCCAATTCCGGCGTGGCGGCACAGACCACTGCGGCGGGTTGCAAGCTCGGTACCGAAGGCGGCACCAAGCATTTCGGCACCCGCGTGGCCTTGCGCTGGACGCCGACCGACCGGCTGGAAGTCAACCTGTCGGGCGATCTCAATTTTGCGCGCGACGAACCGGCTGGCACCATCTTGATCGCGGCGCGCGATACCTATGCCCCGTTTTCCAACAAGACCAATTTCCCGCAATTCGTCACCGGCGGCGGCTTCGTCAACTATTCCACGTATGCTGTGCCCGAGGAAAACTGGAGCCCGGGCGCCTATTCGCGCTCCAACAGCCATGCCGCCTCGCTGAAGGTGGAATACAAGATTTCGGACACCGTCTCGCTGACCTCGATCTCGGCCTATACCGGCTACACCGCCCAGTTCACCAACGACGCCGATGGCGGGCCGCTCAACGCTTCGCTTGAACAGAACGACCTGACGTTCGATGCCTATAGCCAGGAACTGCGCCTGAGCGGCAAGATCGGTGCGTTCGACTGGATCGTTGGCGGCTATTTCTTCAACGGCGATGGCGTGCAGGCGGGCCGTTTCAACCTGGGCTTCACGGGCCCTGCGTTTCTGGTCAACGCCGACACGCAATATACCGACTTCACCCAGGGCGATATCGTGAAGTCCAAGAGCCGCGCCGTGTTCGCGCACACCGACTGGCACCTGGCCGACAGGACGACCCTCACCGTGGGCGCCCGCTACACCCACGAATCCAAGGACTATCATTTCATCCGCGCGGCTGTGACCGTGCCAGAGAGCGACCTCAACGCCTCGGTCAACGGGCTGACGGGCACTTACTCCAAGGGCATTGTCGATTTCCGCGTCAGCCTGGACCAGCGCTGGACGCCCGATGTGATGACTTACGCGACGTTCTCGACCGGTTTCCGCGGAGGCGGCGTGAACCCGCGTCCGTTCGTGCCCTCGCAGATCGCCTCGTTCGGGCCGGAAAAGCTCTACAATTTCGAACTCGGCACCAAATCCTCGCTGTTCGATCGCCGGGTGCAGCTCAATGCTGCGGCATTCTATGACATCTACAATGATTTCCAGCGCACGATCACCAATGGCTATGGCGGTTTTCCCGCTTCGGCGATTCCGCTCAATTCGGGTGACGGACGCCTCTATGGCTTCGAACTGGAACTGAGCGCGCGTGCCACCAACGCTTGGTCGTTCGATGGATCGGCAAGCTACACTCGGTTCAAGACCACGCGGCTCAGCGCCGATGCGCAGGCATCGGGCGTGACCGAGACGATGGACCCGATCTATATGCCCCGGTGGCGCGCCAACTTCGGCACGCAATATGAATTCGATCTGGGCACCGTCGGATCGCTCACACCGCGGATCGATGCGAACTATCAGTCCGATCTGTTCACCAATACGGTGAACGCGGAAGTCAACCGGCTGAAGGGGCGCACCATTTTCAATGCGCACCTGACGTGGAAATCTGCCGACAAGCTGTGGCGCGCGGCGCTGGATGTCAGCAACCTGACCGACAAGTACTACTATCTCAACATCGACGATACGCTTCAGGGCAAGGGCACGGTGCGGGCAACGCCCGCGCGCCCGCGCCAGTTCGTGCTGACGGTCGAACGCAAGTTCTGAACGCCATGGGTGCAGTGCCGCCCGCAGGACGTTCTGTCCTGCGGGCGGCTTGCCGTCGTGTCAGGAAAAGGCGGATGGGTTGGGCGGCGACGGGTTGCGCGCCACGTTCATTACCATCGCCAACATCGCATAATAGCCACAGATCGCGCAGAGCTCGACCACGCCTGCAGGGGCCAGAAGCGCTTGGGCGCGGGTGAACGTCTCGTCGTCCACCTGGCCGGTCGCGTGCAACTGGCGCGTGAAATCGAGCACGGTGCATTCGTCGGGCGCCAGGTCTTGCGGAACGTCGCCGGCGGCGATCGCCGCGATCGCTGCCTCGGCAAGCCCCGCATCGCGTGCAAGCGGAGCATGCACCTGCCATTCGTAGTCCTGTCGCCAATGCCGGGCGGTGGCAATGATCGCCAGTTCGCGCAGCCGGGCCGGGATCGTGCTCTCGAACCGCAAGTAAGCCCCCAGCGCCTGGGCTGGTCCAAATACCCCGGTGCTGTGCAGCAATACGGCAAACGGGCCGCGCACGGCCTGGCGCGGGCCGGCGGCCAGCGCGTCTGCCGCCGCTCTCTGGTCGGCCGTCATCGCCTCGGGCGTGACGGCAGCGATCCGCGGGGCATTTTCGAAGTCCATGTTTACACTCCCATTTCTTGGCAATTCTGTCATCCGGCAAGTCTTGCCGGGTAACAAGGCGGCGTTTTGCTTTGCCCGGCTGATGTACTCGTGGCGGACGAAGACGGGCGGCAACTTGTCCGCTGAACCCATGCGCAGCAAGGTCGATGGCATCAGTTCGCAGGAGTAACGAAGCTGTGCCGAAACCCATTCATGCCGTGATCGAAAGGCAGACCAGTCTGCCTCAACCCGAACCGGGGCTGACACCTGACGAAGTCATCCGGCGCGCGGCGGCGCTGCGTCCGCTGCTGCTCGAAGACCAGGCCAACAGCGAAAAGCGGGGCTGCTGCTCGGTGGAAATGCACGAGCGTTTCCGCAAGGCCGGCTTCTACCGCATCCTGCAGCCGAAAATGTACGGCGGCTATGAATTCGACCTCACCGTCTTTGCCCGCGTGATCATGGAAGTCGGGCGCGGCTGCCCGGGCACGGCCTGGGGGCTGAGCCTGGCGTCAGGGCATGCGCTCAACGTCGCGGCGGTGTTTCCCAAGGACGCGCAGGACGCGATCTTTGGCGAAACCGGCGAATTCTGTGCGCCGGCGCGTGCCGTGCCCAGCGGTACGGCCACCGAAACCGACGATGGCTGGATCATCGATGGCTTGTGGGACTATTGCTCGGGCTCGCCACACAGCAACTATGCCATTTTCGGCGTGCGCATTGCCGGCGGAGATCCAGCCGGCCCGCCGCAGATCGGTATCGCGATCGTCCCGCGCGCGAACTGGGAACTGCTCGACAACTGGCGCGGCTTCATTGGCCTGCATGCAAGCGGATCGAACAGCATCCGGATCAACAAGGTCCTGATCCCCAAGAATTTCCTGGTCCGGCAGAATCTGTTCGATCTGGATATTACCGGCGGGACGGTGGGGTATCACCTTCACGGCAACCCGATGTATTCGGGCCGCATGTTCGGCTTTTTCCAGACCGAGATCTCGTCCATTCTGGTGGGTGCGGGCTTTGCCGCGCTCGATGAATTCGAGCGCATCGCGCGTGACAAGATGGCCGGGCCGAGCACGCCGATCGTCAGCGCTGGGTTGCAGGATCTGACGCGGCCCTATGGTATCGCGCTGGGTCTGCTGGAAGCGGCCCGCAATGCGGTGCTGGCGGGCGCGCAGTCCTATCTCGATTACTGCGCTGCCGGGATCAAGGACCCGGCCGCCTATACCGCACTCGACGACATGCGGATCCAGGCCGGCATGCAGCACGCCGCGCGCCTCGCCGGCGAAGCGATCGACCTGCTCTACACCTCGGTCGGCACCAGCGCGGCGGCCAAGGATGGCACGCGCCTCCAGCGCTATTTCCGCGACATGTCGATGGCGCGCACCAATCCGGGGCTGGCCGTGGAACGGGCTGCCGTTCAACTGGCGGGTCGTTCCATGAAAGAGCGCCTGGCACCTGCCGGTGTGCAGTGAACCTCGAAGCCGGGCAGCAGGGTGAAAAGGCACTGGTCGCGTCTCCGGCGGAGGCGCGACCAGTCGCTTTGGGATTGCTGCAACGCCCGTTCCTGTCGATATGGGCGTTGCGTGGCTTGTCGGTGCTGGGCACCCAACTGATCGCCTTTGCCCTGTCGCTCGAACTGTACCAGACCACCGGCTCGGTGCTCTATCTTGGCCTGCTGGGGTTGATCCAGTTCGTGCCGGGCATCTGCTTTGCATTGCCTGCCGGCCACTTGATCGATCGCTTCCCGCCCGGCCGGGTGGCCGCGATCGCCCAGGTGGTGAATGCTCTGGCGGGGCTCATTCTGCTGGTGCCGACGGTGATGGGTTCGCCCGTCACCGCTGCCGCGCTGTTTGCCGCGGCGTTGATCACCGGTTTTACCCGCGCGTTCGAGCATCCGGTCAATACGGCGCTCATCCCGCTGGTTGTCGCGCCCGAGCATGTCGGCGCGACGGTAGCCTGGACCATGTCGGTGGCCAAAGTCGCCGGATTGGGCGGTCCGCTGCTGGCAGGCGTGTTGTACGCGATCACTCCGCAGCTCAGCTTTGGCGTGGCCGTGGTGCTGTGGCTGGCCGCCGCCGTGGCGGCACTTTCCTTGCCGGCCCCGGCCAGAAGGCCGGCCCATCAGCCGCTCGGGCTCAAGTCCGCCTTCGCCGGATTTGCCGTGATCTGGCGCGATCGCGTTCTGGGCGGCGCGATGGTGCTCGATCTGGTCGCTGTCCTGTTCGGCGGCGCCACGGCGTTGCTGCCGGCTGTCGCGCTCGACCTGTTGCATGTCGACGCCGTTGGCCTGGGCATATTGCGGGCCGCACCGGGCCTGGGCGCTGTTGCCCTGGGCATCTGGCTTGCGCGCCATCCGGTATCGCGGAATTCCGGCAGCGTGCTGATCGGGGCCACGCTGGTGTTCGGCCTCCTGACCTGCGCCTTTGGCCTGTCGCGCAGCTTCGTGCTGAGCAGCCTGTTGCTGGCCGGGATCGGCGCGGCTGACATGGTCAGCATTCACATCCGCAGCGCACTGGTCCAGCTTCGCACCCCGCCAGAACTGCGCGGCCGCGTGGGCGCGGTGAACGGCATCTTCATCAGCAGTTCGAACCAGATCGGCGCGTTTGAATCGGGGGTGACGGCAGATCTGCTGGGGCTGGTTCCGGCGATCGTTCTGGGCGGCGCGGTCACCACGGCTGCGGTGCTGGTGATCGCGGCAAGGTTCGCATCCTTGCGTCAATTGCGCAGCTATTGATCCGATCGGCGATGTGCCCGCGCAGGCATTGCGCCTGCCAAACAACAATCCTGCCCTGACGCACGGCGATCGACGGCGCGCTTCCGCTGCCGGATACCCCCGCGCGGTGATCTGAGCCGCCTAAAAACCTGGGGGCTTTTCACTCGTCGACAAAGGGCGCGATATCGCGACTGCGGTACGCAATCACCCTTTCCTACCGTGGGCCGTACAGTCGTGTTCAGGACATGAGCCAACCCTTGGCGATGATCATCGCCGGCCGCGGCCAGGCGCTCTCCAGTAAATATCGGCGGCAGCGATAGGTGTTATCCGGTCAAGCGACTTTACCGGGCGGATCGCCTGCAGGATATCTGCGCAGACTCAGCGTGGCAAAGATTTATCAAAAATTAAATGGCGCCTCGCCGCGTTTGGGCAATCAAAATGCCTTCTGAATAGAAGTCGAATTCGCATATATAATTATAATATTAGCGGAAAATAAAAATACCATTAGGGAGGATGGCCTTGAAGAAAAACTTCATGATATCGACAATGCTTGTCACGTCGTTCTGCAGCATGCCCTCTGTTGCATGGGCTGACGGCGAGAGCGGATCTGTTGGGCTCCAGGAGATCGTCGTTACTGCGCAGCGCAAGTCTGAATCCGCCCAGAAGGCAGCGGTTCCGATCGACGTCATCTCACAAGCTGCCCTCGCCAATGCCGGCGTTACCAGCGTTAACAACCTCAATACGGTAGCACCCGCTCTGACTGTCGCCCAGGGTGGCGGGTCTACGACCAGCTTCTTCCTGCGTGGCGTGGGTAACTACAACAACAACGGTTACAGCGATTCCGCGGTCGCCTTCAATCTTGACGGCATCTACATCGCCAAGCCGAGCGCGGCGGGATCGTTCTACGATTTGCAACGGGTAGAGGTCCTAAAGGGCCCTCAGGGCACTCTGTATGGGCGCAACGCCACGGGCGGCGCGATCAACGTCATTCCCCAGCATCCGATCATCGGCCAGAATTCGCTCGATCTCACTCTGGGCTATGGCAACTACAACCGGATCGAAGCCGAGGCCGCCGCAAACCTGGCTGTGGGCGACAACTCTGCCTTGCGCGTCTCCGGTCGCATCCAGCGCTCCGACGGCTATAACGCCGATGGTACGGATGACAGCAATGCCAAGGCGGTTCGCGTGCAGTTCCTGACCAAGCCCGCACCGGGCGTGAGCCTGAGACTGTCTGCCGACTACACCAATATTGGCGGGATGGGGGCCGGCCAAGCCTATAATGGGTCATTCCAGTATACCCCCGGCACGCCGCAGACAGCCAGTTCGCCGGCCGACTATTCCTATGTGCCGGTCAATCTGGCGGCGCGGAGCGGGCTGCTGACCACGCAGGCGCGCGACTACTTTTCCAAGCTGGTAATCGGCGGCTCTTTCAACAATCCCGCCCCCTTGGCCACGCCGAAGCTCAATGACAACATCTGGGGTGTTCACGGCGAACTCAACATCGACACCGGCATTGGCCAGATCACGTCGATAACCGCCTATCGCAAGGCGGTGCTGGACGACCTTTACAACGGACCATCGTTCAGCGGCTCCTACGACCAGCAGCACGACACCCAGTTCAGTTCGGAAATCAGGCTGAACGGCAAGCGTATCGGCATTTTCGACTGGCTCGTCGGCGGGTTCTACATGGATGAAAAGCTGTCCGGGAACGCTGTCTACGCGCAATATGTGCTCAGCAGCATTCAGGACTATCGGCAGGATTCCCGGTCGACGGCCACGTTTGGTCGCATTGTCGCCAATCTCACCCCGCGCTTGCGCCTGACAGCCGCAGGCCGCTATACTTGGGATCGAAAGCGTTTTGACGGCACCGCGATTTCTCTGCTGAACATTTGCACCAATGCGCCGCCGCCGAACGGCCCCGGCTGCTTTGGCGGGCCGTCGTTGCCGGTCGGCGACACGCTGGCAAGCATCGCTGCGGCCATTCCCGCCTCGCAACTCCCATTCGGCTTCCCGCCTGCTGCCGGCGCCGCCAATGCCCGGCCGTTCGGCTCGGCTGGCAATATCCTGTTCTATTCGCCCACCGACGTCGACCAGACGCAGAAGAACAGCAAGTTCACCTATCGCCTGGGGGCAGAGGCGGACATCGCGGCGGATTCGCTGGCTTATGTCAGCTACGAAACCGGCTATCGCTCGGGCGGCTTCTCGCTTTCGCTCGGCCACGAATCCTATTTGCCGGAAACCATTCGCGCGTGGACGGTCGGTTTGAAGAACCGGTTTTTCAATCGTCGGCTGCAGGTCAACATCGAACTGTTCGATTGGCGCTATTCCAACCAGCGGATTTCGCACTTCGGCCTGGATAGCAACGGCCAGACAAGCTTCTTTGCTGACAACGCCGGCGCTTCGCACATCCGCGGGGTTGATCTGGACGTGCAGGTGAAGGCGACCGATACCCTGCTCCTGACCGGGACAGTACAATATCTCGACAACAAGCTGACGGAGTTCACCTACTCGACACCCGCCGGCGGTACCAATCTTCCGCCTGTGGTGGGCTGTCCCTACACGCCCGGAACCAATGCCCAGGGCGCGGTCTATCTGGTCAACTGCGCCGGCAAGCCGGGCCTGAACTCGCCCAAGTGGTCGATCAACGGTGGTTTCGAGCAAACCTTCCACCTGGGCGACTACGACTTGGCGCTTTCGGCGCAGGGTCGCTATCGTTCCAATGCCGTGGACGGGTTCGATTACCTGGTCCAGCAAAACACCGGCGCCAATTTCAGTGTGGATGCAGCTATTCGGTTCGGTTCCGCCCAGGGCGCCTGGAACGTGACGTTCTGGGGGCGCAATCTGACCAACACGCTGATTCCGGTTCTCACCACGTATAACAGCTCAGTCGCGGGCGTCCTGACAACCAGCTACGCACCCCCGCGGACGTATGGCGTTCGTTTCTCGGGCAAGTTCTGAAGCCCGATAGCAAAAATTGAAAGCCGCTTTTGCTAATAAACGGGGCGATGGCAGATGCTCAGAGAATGATCGCGTTTTCTAGACCTGTCATGATGGAACGATCATAAATTCGCGGCCTGTGGAGCATATTCACAGGCCGCTTTGCTGTCGGTCATTCTTGTTGTGTCCGGCTTCCCTGCCGACGCATCTCTTGCGGCGACATGCCGAAACGCTGGCGGAAGGCTTTCCTGAACGCGTAATGCGTCGCATAGCCTGCTTCCTCTACCAGCAGCTTGATCCGCTCGCCTGCCAGCAGCCGTTCGCGCGCCCGATCGAGCCTGACCATGCGCAAATACTGGTAAGGCGTCTGGTCAAGCAATTGCTTGAACCTTAAGCAGAATGTGCTGCGCGACATGCCACTGTTCCTCGCCAGCCTGTGCAGTGGCCAATCCTCGTCCGGCCGATCATGCATCACGGCAAGCGCCGCGCCAATTCCAGGATCGACAAGCGCGCGCAGCCATCCCGCGACTTCGTCGGGATGCCGCAGAATGTGCGATCGGACGATCTGCGTAAATACCAGGTCCGCCAATCTGCTCGAAACGACGGCATAGCCACTTTGCTGCTGTTCGGATTCCGCCGACAAAAAGTCCAACGTCATGCGAAGCCAGGGCTCCATGCCCGTTCTTGCTGCGTCTATCTTGATGAAACGGGGCAAGCCCAGCAGCAAAGGGTGCGGGGTGGTCTCGTCGAGTTCAAAAACCAGGGATAGAATGCGGGTGTGCTGTGCACCACCTTCGAGCGTAAGCCAGAGCGGCCGGTTCAGCCAGTCCCCAGGTCGCCATACGTCGCCGCTGTTCTGGCTGACCACCTCGCGTACCGTCAGTTCGCGCAGATGGCCATCTGCGCTGCGCAGCCAATGGCGGTCCCAGCGCGGGAACATCACCAAGTCCCCTTCACGCAACTCAATGGGTTCCATTCCGGGTCGGTCCAGCCAAGCAGACCCTTCCAGAATGTAATGCATGGGCGCACCCGATGGAGCGGATTCGAAATCCACTTTCCAGGGGTTGGCGAAATCGAGCATGGCCAGCAACGAACCACGTAGCCGTTTGTCTGAAAGCGCTCTGCTGAGGCTGTCCATATCGGTGTCCGAAATGCCTTCGGACGAATAGAGCCCAAAAATGGACCCCAGTCCACTCGAATGGCTTCGTTAATCCGATATTGCTTGCAAACTGGCTCGGATGTCCGGCGACCGAGGGCTGGTGGGTTTTGCACAATCCCATGGAATTGTGCGCCTCGCGTTGCTCACGAGATCGTGGCGGGCGGCTTTGCCTCGGGTCGAAATGATCGGGCAGGCGCACCGCTAGATTGCCAGGCCGGGCTCAACGGCGAAGCGGCCCTAGGGGCAGTGCGTCCGAGACCAGAACACGAGAGGACAAGGCAATGCAGATCAACGGCGTCAACATGCAGCCAGGGGCTGCTGAATACCCACGCAACCAATGGTATGTCGCAGCCTTCAGCACGGAGGTCACGCGTGAGCCGATGCACCGGACGCTGTTTGGCGAGCCGATCGTTTTTTATCGAACCGAGGCGGGTGACCCGGTGGCGCTGTTCGATCGCTGCCCCCACCGGGGCATGCGCCTCTCGAACGGCGGCGTGCTGTTCGGTGACACGATCCAGTGCCATTATCATGGCATCCGCTTCAATGCCGAGGGCCGGGCCTGCCTCATTCCTTCTGGCGGCGTGCCCACGTCCGCTCTGGCGGTGCGTCGCTACCCGCTCAAGGAAATCGGCGGGTGGATCTGGATTTGGCCGGGCGACGCCGAGCAGGTCGACGAAAGCCTGATCCCCGACCATGATGCCCTCGGGCTGACGGCGCCGGGTTTCCACGCCTATCATGGCCTGGTCCTGACGGCCAATTCCAATTATCTGTTTTCCCTGGAAAACCTGGTCGACGCAACGCACATCTCGTTTCTGCACCACGGGTTGATCGACGATGGCAACGTCGCTGCCCACCCATATGCCTGCCATCAGGACGGCGTGCGCGTGACGATGGTCCGCGAGTTCAGCAACGAGGTCATCGCCCCCATGGTTGCCCGCAGCATGGGCCTCAAGGGAACGCGCGCGGACCGCACGCTGGAGCTGATTAGCTACGCACCCAACGTCTGCGTTGTCCGGCAATGCTTTGTGGAAACCGACAGCGAAGACAAGGCGCGCCGCGACAGCCGCCTGGTGTTCGGCATCACGCCGACCGGACCGCGCAGTTGCATCCAGTTCGTGGCGCTCGCCAACGACTATGAGAACACGCACCCCGGCATTTTCGAGGACCTGCGCCACCTGTTGATGGAGGATGTGGTGGCGTTGGACGACATCCAGATCCTGTTCGATCAGCTTGGCCAGGGCCGGGCACCCGAGGTCGCCGTGCGTTCGGACGAAGGCGCCATTCGAACGCGCCGGCTGATTGCAGCACAGGTGGCGCAGGAGCGCGAGAAAGCCAAGGTGCTCGCATGAGCGCCGCTGTTGACACAAAAGGCCGCGTTCTCGTGGTCGGTGCCGGGATTTCCGGGCTTACCGCTGCCGCAGCTCTTGGCCGGCGGGGCTGGCATGTCGATGTGATCGAGCGCAAGCCGGTGATCGACGACGGTGGCGGGGTCGGCCTCACGCTCGTTGGAAATGCAATGCGGGCCCTGGATGAAATAGGGGTTGCAGAACAGTGCGTCGCTGCCGGCGTGCCGGCAGATTTCATCAACATCATGAAAGCCGAGGGCTCGCTACTGCTCGAAAACCCGCTGCCGCGCATCGGCGGCCCGCGATGGCCCGGTGGTACGGGGATCAAGCGCGCCGCCCTGCATGCCATCTTGCTCAAGGCGGCGAGTGCGGTATCGGCACCGATCCGTTGTGCGTTGACGATCGGCAGCTGGCACGAGACCGATGACCGCGTCACCATCTCGTTCAGCGATGGATCGACTGCAGATTACGATTTGGTCGTTGCAGCCGATGGGGTCAATTCGTCCACCCGTGCCGTGCTGATGCCCGATGTCAAACCGTCGCCCTCGGGGCAGGCGTGCTGGCGCGCGGCCGTTCCGCGGCCGGCCGGCCTGGATCGGAGCCATATCTTCTTCGGAGGCAAGCATGGCGTGGTGGGCGTCTGCCCGGTTTCGTCCGATCTTGCGTACATGTATATCGTCCAGGCGTATGATGGCGGCAGGCAGGCGGAGGATCGGCTCCACACGATCTTTGCCGAGGAAGTGCAGGGCTACGGGGGGCTCATTGCCCAGCTCGTCGAGCATGTGCGTGATCCCGCGATGGTCAGCTTCAGTCCGCTTCCCGCCATGATCGTCCCCAAGCCCTGGGGCAGTGCACGGGTGGTGCTCATCGGCGATGCGGCCCACGCCAATCCTCCGGTGCTGGCGCAGGGAGCCGCAATGGGGATCGAGGATGCCATTGTCCTGGCACAGGAAATATCGGCTACGCCTGAGGAGATTCCGGCCGCGCGCACCCGCTTTGCCGATCGGCGTTACGAGCGGGCGCGCATGGTGGTGGAAGCCAGCTGGCAACTCGCCCGCGCCGAAGTCGAGCACCAGAAGGACATCGACGTTCCCGGGATCATGCGCGACGTCAGCCAGCAACTCGCCCAGCCAATCTAGGTGTTTGGTCACGACCTAACCGATCGCGGCGGTGAGGCCCCGCGTTTCGCCGATATGCGCGGTATCAATCCATCGGGCGGTGTCTGGCCCAGGCGGCAATGTTACCCGCGCCTGGCCGAAAGTCTCGTCCATCCCCCCGATGGGTTGGACCCCGTAGCAAGTCAAACTCAGTCTTCGCGCTGGACGATGGCCTGGCTGCGCGCGAATATCTGCTCCTTGAGCCATTGCAGGCCAGTGTCGCCACGCCGCATCGAATGCCACTGGATGACTTCGCGAATGGGCGGCGCGGACATCGGTAGAGGATAGACCAGCAGCGGCAAGAGGCGGCTGAAGCGTTTGGCGTGCAGGCCATTGAGCAGCGCCATGCGCCGCGTGCCAATCACGCTCATGGCCACAGCGTTGAAGCTTTCCACCCGCAATTCTGTCTTCAACGCCAACTGCGCCTCACTGATGAAACGCTCGCTGAAGGACGGCGCCCGCCCTTGGCCAAATGTCACGTCCACGTGCGGGCGTCTGAGAAATTCGTCGAACGTCAATTCCCCGTTTTCTGCAGGTTCTTGATCCCAGGCGATGACTTTGAGCTGATCCTGGAAAAGCGGCCGGCCCGGATGATCGACGTGCGTATGTTCCTCGATGGTAATGAAAATATCAATCTCACCGCGTTGAAACCGGTCAGAGTTGTATTGATTGGGAGTGCACAGGTCAAAAGTAAGGTCTGGCGCAATATTCTGAATTTCTTTGATCGCCTCGGCTAGCGCCACATCGTACACATAATCCGATACGGCGATCCGGAAATTGCGTTTGATGGTCGAAGGATCGAAAGCAATCGGAGTGGTGATCGTTGCCCGGATCAGGGTGAGAACTTCGCGCACACGTCCGGCAAGTTCCAGGCCAACTTCGGTTGGCACCATCACACGCCCGACTTGCACCAGCAGGCTGTCCTGAAAGAATTCGCGCAGGCGTGCCAATGCGCCGCTTGTCGCCGACTGGCTCATGTTCAGGCGCCGTGCGGCGGCGGACACGGAGCATTCCTCAATCAGGACGTCAAAGGCCACCAGCAGGTTCAGATCTAGCTTGTCAAAGCGCATAAATTCTCCCCCGTCGGGATAGACCATCTACCGGGCCAAATCGAATCCAATTGGCCATCGTTTTGGCCGATATAACCTATCCGAAGGAACGCTTTTGGGCCGCGCGGCGCAGGCTCTAGTCTCCCAGACAACGGCATGGCTTTCTCAAAGGAGGCGAGCCAGATTGTGGGAGAATGTGGTGAACGGAGGCTTCCATCATTGCCAGCATGGCCGCACCCCCCGAATGGTGCGGCGGGCAGGGCAGTCCTTGGTCGTGGATATCCATTGTCACTATGCCGTGCGCGAAGCAGACGTTCTCTTGCGCGAAGCCATGCCGACTGCGCCCGCAGCCATGCCATTCACGTCCGAGGCTTCCCAGAAAGTGAATGGCGCCCAGTTTGCCGCCATCGGTTCGCGCCTGCACGGCGTGCAGGAACGGTTGGAGGACATGGACCGGCTCGGCATCGATGTTCAGGCCTTGAGCCCATCACCAGGGCAATACTTCTATTTCGCCGACGCGGAATTGGGACGTGAATTGAGCGTCATGGTCAACAATGGTCTGGCCGATGTGGTTGCCGGCCAGCCGGATCGCTTTGTCGGGCTGGGTCACGTGCCCCTGCAAAACACCGAAATGGCAATTGCGGAGATGCGTCGTTGCGTGACGGAATTGAATTTCCGCGGGGTGGAAATCAATACCAACGTCAACGGGCGTGAACTGGCCGATCCGGCGTTTGCACCATTCTTTGCCGCCGCCGAGGAGCTTGGCATCCTGGTCTTCATCCACCCGCTCGGGTTCACCCACGGCCAGCGTCTGACGGAATATTATCTCAACAACATCATCGGAAACCCGCTCGAATCCACCTTGGCGCTTTCGCATCTGATCTTTGGCGGCGTGCTCGATGCCTATCCGGGACTCAAGCTCTGCGTGGCCCACGGTGGAGGCTATCTGCCAGCCTATTGGGGGCGCATGGATCACGCCTGGAGAGTGAGGCCGGATTGCAACTGCAACAGCGCGCACCCGCCGTCCCATTACCTGCGGCAGATATGGGTCGATACGCTGGTGTTCGAACGGGACCAGTTGGATGCGCTGGTCCGGGTGCATGGCGCCGATCGCCTCTGCCTGGGAACGGACTATCCGTTCGATATGTCTGAACCCGATCCGGTCGGGTTCCACAGCCAGCTCGATCCAGCGGTGCGAGAGAAAGTCCTGGGACTGAATGCGGCTGAATTGCTCGGCCTCGTCGTTGCATAAAGGTGGTGGATCAAAAAATGGCTGTGCATTCTGTGCTTGTCATCGGTGGCGGGATTGGTGGCATGGCGACCGCCATCCGGCTGAGCCAACTGGGACACAAGGTAAAGTTGATCGACCGCGATCCGAACTGGCGCGTCTATGGTGCAGGCATTTCGATCACCGCGCCGACATTGCGCGCTTTCAAGCGGCTGGGCATTCTGGCGCCAATCCTGGAGCAGGGCGGTTTCGTTTCTGGCCTCAGGACCTACCTTTACGACGGTACATTGCTGAACCAGATCGAAACTGCGCCGGTTGAGCCCGGCCTGCCGTCTTCCGGCGGGATCATGCGGCCCCTGCTGCACCAGATCATGTCGCGCGAGGTGCGGGCGTTGGGGGTCGAGGTGGTTCTTGGCGTCGCCGCTCAGGAGATCGAGAATAGTGCCGACCGCGTCGCGGTGACGTTCTCCAGCGGGGAGCAGCAATCGTTCGATCTCGTCGTTGGGGCCGACGGCATCTACTCCAACACGCGCAGCATGTTGTTCCCCGGGGCGGTACTACCCGTGCCCAATGGGCAAGGCAGCTGGCGCATCGTGGCCAAGCGCCCTGCCGACATGATGCACGGGCATTTCTACGTCGGCCACGAAAACCTCGTCGGCATTACCCCGGTTTCCGATGACTCCGTCTACCTCTTTATTCTCAATCCCGATCCGCATGGCCGGCGCGTCGCCCCCGCCGAACAGCCGGCGCTGGTTCGCGCCTTGCTGGCCGATTTCGGCGGTGCGGTCGCCGATATCCGCGATGCTGTCTCGCAAGCCAGTTCCATCGTCTATCGTCCGTTGGAAGCCGCGCTCCAGCCAGCGCCGTGGAACGCCGGGCGCGTCGTGCTGATTGGGGACGCGGTGCACGCCACGACTCCGCACCTCGCATCCGGTGCCGGCGCTGCCGTGGAGGACGCCCTGGTTCTGGCCGAGGAGCTGGAGCGTCATGGCGACGATGTCATGGCAGCGCTCGATGCATTCACCGCCCGCCGGTACGAACGCTGCCGCGTTGTGGTGGAAAGCAGCCTGGCGATCGGCCGGCACCAGCTCGAACGGGGGCCGATGGAGAAGCTCGGCCCGCTGATGGCTGCGCCGCTCAAGGCGCTGGCGGCAGAATACTGAACCCAATTCATCAAATCGTGGAGGCACGCCGTGTCTGGAATCAATGGCATCGAGACGATTGTGTACGGCGTCGAAGACGTCGGCATCTGCACGCGCTATTTCACCGACTTCGGCTTGCCGCTGATAGAGTCGAGCGAGAGCGAAGCGTTGTTCGAGATGGAGGAGGGATCTTCCGTCATCATTCGCCCGCTCGATGTCGCGCGGACCGAGGGGCAGGGCCTGGTCGGGTACGGCGTCCAGAAGGTCATCTGGGGTGTGCCCAATCAAAAACATCTCGATCGGGCGGTCAAGCGGCTGAGCGCCGTGACCGAGGTCTCGATCGACGCCGAGGGGACCGCTCATTTCTTCGATTGCGACGGCATCGCTTCGGGTATTCGCGTGTTCGCCAAGCAAAGGGTGTTTGGCGCGCCGGACCCGGTCAATAGCCTGGGGACGATCAATCGGCTGAACCAGCACAGAAAATGGCGGCTAAAGGCCAATCCCAAGACCATCCAGCATGTCGTTTATCAGACGCCAGACCCTCAGGCGAGTTGGGAATGGTACCGGGACAACCTCGATTTCCGCCTGTCGGACGTGCAGGAAGGTTTCGGTGTCTTTGCCCGCGCGCCGGGCACGCTCGACCATCATTCGATCTACTGGCTCAGGGCGGATCTGCCCTTCCCGGGTTGCGACGGCCAGGTTCGCTTCAACCATGCCAATTTCGGCGTCGAAGACATCGATGAAGTCATGGTCGGTGGCAACTATATGGAGCGGCGTGGCTGGAAGAAGTCGATCTGGGGGCTGGGCCGCCATCGCATTGCCAGCGCGGTGTTCCTGTATCTGCCCTGTCCAGCGGGCGGCGACGCGGAATATGGCTGCGATAGTGACATGCACGACGACAGCTGGGTGCCGCGCCACTGGAATGCCGGCTTCGGCACGATGAGTTTCATGCATAATCTGCAACCCTGGATTTTCGACGAGAGCCCATGGGAAGTGCGCTATGTCGAAGGCACGACGCCGAAAAGAAAAGAGCGCGCAGGCCACTGATATCACCGATTACCGGCATTTCGGGGTAAATAACATGGTGGAACTGCAGAAGATGCCCCCCGTACAACGGGTCGTCACCGGCCATGATGCGGCGGGGCGAGCAATATTCGTATCAGAGGATTTTGCCCAACCACAGCCGATCGCGTCTGCACCGGCAGACTTTTTGCTGATGTGGACGACGGCTACTGTGCCGGCCGACAACAACGACGAGACCGATGGCCGCGAGCGCGATGCCGGATTGACCCTCAACGCTGGCTCGGTGATCCGGATTGTCGACATGCACCCCGGCTCTGAAAGCCCGATGCACCGCACCAACAGCATCGATTACGGTATTGTGCTCAGCGGTGCCATCGAGCTCGAACTGGACGATGGCGTCACGAAGACAATCGAGGCTGGCGGGATCATCATTCAGCGCGGCACCAACCACTTGTGGCGGAATACGACCGACGCGGTTTGCCGCATTGCGTTCGTGCTGATCGAAGCGCCGGCCTATGTCCACAATGGCCAACCGCTGCCTGAAAACAAGGCGGAATAGCCATGACGATGTTTGATCTGACCGGCAAAGTGGCCTTGGTCACCGGCTCTACCCGCGGGATCGGTCGGGCGATTGCACAAGCGATGATCGCGGCCGGTGCGCGCGTGGTGATTTCCAGCGAAAATGCGGCTGACACGGAAAACGTGGCTGCGGAATTGGGCCAGCTTGGCGTGGTCTGCGACGTTTCCGACCCGGCGCAGCTTGCGACGCTGGTCGACCGCACGGTGGCCGAGCACGGCGGCCTCGACATCCTTGTGTGCAATGCCGGCGTTCCCGAGCAATTCGGGTCCTTTGCTGACATGGATATCGAGGAGTATGAACGCGTTATCGGAATCAACCTGACGTCGCAGGTGCTGCTGACCAAGTTGGCCTTGCCCCATTTGATCGAGCGGCAAGGCAACGTGATCTTCACCGCCAGCCTGTCTGGCCTGCGCGGCAATGGCGGAATCAATGCCTATGCCCTGGCGAAGGCGGCGTTGGCCCAGTTGGCGCGCAATCTGGCGGTCCAGCTCGGACCGAAAGGCGTGCGCGCCAATGCCCTGTCGCCAGGCGTCATCGCAACCGAACTGTCGCGTTCCTTGCTGGACAACCACGCAGTGCGCGATCGGCGCATGGCATTGACCCCGCTGCGCCGGCCGGGGACCCCGGCCGAAGTGGCGGGCGCTGCTGTATTTCTCGCCAGCCCTGCCGGGGGCTTCGTCACGGGTCACAACCTTGTTGTGGACGGGGGCACTCTGATTACGGACGGAAGTTGAAAAATGACCGCGATGACACCCAACGCTCTCCTTGCGATCAAAGCCCAGGTCAGAGCGGCGGAAGCGCGTCGTTGTGCGGCATTGGCTGCAGACGACATCGATGCGCTTGCTGATCTGATGGCCGATGATCTCGTGCACGTGCACACCACCGGCAGCGTGCATACCAAGGCCCAACTGCTTGATCATGCCGGGCGCATCCTGCGCTTTTTCGAAGTCCGGCGCGGCGAACTGAACGTGCGCGTTCTGGCCGACGATGTCGTGGTCGTCACCGGACCAATGACCAACGTCGTCGGTCGGCGCGACGTGGACGAGACGATCGAGGTGCAGGCTTTCGTCACGCAGGTGTGGGCGCTGCGCGATGGCGCTTGGCGCACGGTCAGTTTCCACGCAGTTCGCCAAGGCGACTGAAGCACAACAGAAATGGGAGAAACGCTGTGTCGCAACGATACGCGATAGGAACGGCGACACACGGACAACGCGTGTTTGCCTGTGTTATCCGTGGCGAGCATGTCTGGGAAATCGCCCGCTTGCCAGGACTGGCGGCATTTCGTGACACCCTGGCTGTGTTCGAAGCGTGGGATTACGCCGATGGGCAAATTGCGGCCGTGATGCAGGATCCGCCCCCAGATTGCGCCATTCCATTGGCAAATGTGCGGCTCGAGGCACCGCTGCGACCGCGGCAGATTTTCTGCACCGGCGCGAATTACCGCAGGCATGTGGCCGAACTCACCGCCAAGCAGACTGACCCTGTCACGGCAGGCATGTCGAGCGACGAACGCGTGGCAGCGGCCTACGCGATGATGGACGAACGCGCCCGCAATGGCGTGCCCTATGCCTTCGTGAAGCTGCCTTCAGCCGTGACGGGGCCATACGACCATATCGTTCTTCCAGCCGGTGTCGAAGAGCCGGACTGGGAGCTGGAACTGGGCGTGGTGATCGGCCGCCCCGTGCGACGCATTTCCCGGGAGAACGCGCTCTCGGCGGTGGCCGGCTATGTCGTCGCCAACGACATTTCGAGCCGTGACCGCATTTACCGTGCTGACATGAAAGTGATCGGCACGGATTGGTTGGCGTCCAAATGCCAGGAATCGTTCTTGCCGCTCGGGCCGTTTATCGCGCCTGCCCGGTTTGTCGCCGATCCGCAGGATTTGCGCATCGAGCTCAAGCTCAACGGGCAGACAATGCAGGATGAATCCACCACTGACATGATTTTCGATGTTGCGCGGCAGATCGAATACATCTCCTCCCTCGTCCGGCTCTTGCCTGGAGATATCATCTGCACCGGCTCGCCTGCTGGAAACGGCACGCATTACCAGCGCTTCCTCCGACCGGGCGACGTCGTGGAGGGAACGATCACCGGTCTGGGAACCCAGCGACTGACCTGTATCGCCGAGCCTGTGCAGCCTTGAAAAAGCGCGCATGAAGCCCGGGCTCGATTGAACAGGGTTCATCGAGCCCGGGTTGTCATCCTTGTGCGACCTTTTGGACGATGCGTCCAAACAGCGTTTCACCCGCAAGCCCGCGCGCTTCCATTTCTACGGTGTCGCCAAACGACATGAACGGCGTACGGGCTTCCCCGGAATCGGCCAGTTCGATGCCGCGCCGTTCGGCGATGCAGGCCGAGCCCACCTCCCGATAGTTTTCGTTCGATATCGTTCCCGAGCCTATCACGGTGCCGGCGACCAGTTTGCGCGTCCTTGCGGCATGGGCAACCAGTTCGGCAAACGAGAAGGCCATCGGATAGCCATCCACCACGCCGAAGGGCTCTGCGTTCCATTTCACTTCCAGTGGCAGCGCAACGCGACCGTCGCGCCAGGCCTGGCCGAGCTCGTCCGGGGTGACCGCAAACGGCGCCATAGAACAGTGTGGCTTGGCCTGGATCCAGCCAAAACCGGTTTTCATCTCGATCGGCGCCAGTGCGCGCAAAGACCAGTCGTTGATCTGGACGATCAGTCTTATGTGTTCAGCCGCCCGTCGCGCATCGGTGCCCATGGGCACTTCATCGGTTACAACGCCGAATTCGCCTTCGAAGTCGATCCCGTCGGCTTCGGTCGGCACGATGAGATCGTCATAGGGGCCATAGAAATGATCGGATGCCCCCTGGTACATCAGCGGCCGATCGGTGGGCGGCAAATCCATCCTGAACACGCGCGACATGAGCACGGCGTGACTGAGATAGGTTGACCCGTCGAGCCATTGCCAGGCGCGCGGCAATGGTGCCGCCAGATCGGCGGACCGGATCGGTTCGCCGGCGGCAACATCAGCCTCGAGCGTTCCGGCGAGCTGGCGCAGGGCCGGTTCCGCGATTGACCAATTTTCCATGGCCTCCTGCAGCGTGCGGGCAATCCCTGTGGCGGCCACAAAACGGGTGCCATCACGAGACACCACGACCAGTCGACCGTCCGGATCGCCGTTGCGGATCGTCGCAATTTTCATACTGTCCTCCCAAACAAACTTATTGAATTATCATTCGAAAATGCGCCGGATAAGTGCGTCTACATTCCCATCGTGCCGGAAGCCGAGACTGTCGGCCAAAGGCGTTTTCAGATCTGGTTGTCGCCCGAACTGCCGTTCCACATCCGGGTCCGGGTGAAACGCCACAGTGGCTCCGCTATCGGGAAAACGTTGCGCCAGGCCGTCTATCAACGCGCGAAAGCTGATTTTCTGGGCCGGCAGGGTAAAGGCGCGGCGGGTGCCAAGCCTTTCCGGCGCTATGCTGCCGGCGTGGACCAGGCAGGCCACGCAGGCGGAAACAGAGAGCCACCACGCGGCGCCATCTGCCGACACGGGAAGACTCTGGGCGCGGCCGGCCGCAAAATCAAAAAACAAGGTATTCATAAATGCAGACCGCAGGCGCTGGTCAGTGTCTCGGCGGGCGACGATGCCCGGCAAGCGAAGGGCCAAGCCATCAATCCAACCCCGCCCGCTCATGTGTTCAATCGCGATTTCGATCATGCGCTTGTGGCAGCCGTAGACCATGGCCGGACGAGGCGTCGTCTCGTCGTCGACAGGATCAGTCTGATCCGGTCCGAACACAGCAACCGAGCTTGCAAACACCACGCGGGGGCGGTTTTGTGCAATCTGCAGGCGTTCGAGCATGTCCAGTGTCGCGTCGACGTTGGTTTTTCGCGCGCGCACTGGGTCCGCTTCCGCAGCGCCCCCGAGGATGCTGCCCAGATGGAACACGATGTTGGCGGGCGTGCTGAATGCCCGATCCAGAACACCAGCGTCAGTCAGGTCGCCGGTAATCATTTCGATGCGGTCGGTTTCGAAAGTAGACGGTGCTGTAACGTCGATCAATGCGAAATTGCAATCCGAATAATCGGGAGAGGCGAGCAACGCATGGACTAATCGACTGCCTATGAAACCGCCGGCGCCTGTCAGGACAATTCGGCGTTTCTCGTCCTTATCCATGGACGTCTACTCCCTACCCCCAATCTTGTGTTCTCCAGAGTTTGCGGGAAAGATCTTCAACGTGTCAAAGCCTTCTGGCCGAATGCACCTATCGTCGCCGCAAATAGGACAGATCTTAGGCGGCGTGGACAGTTTCCACAGCGCCACGGCTGGAGGCAAAAACCGCCAGTTCAGCGTCGGCCCGGCAATGACGCTCAGGCGGGGTCTGGAAACGTCATGCGCCGGGAGCGGCGGAGCTGTGCCGGACTCATGCCGGTGTGCTGCTGAAAAGCCCGGCTGAAGGCAAAGCTGCTGCTATAGTTCAAGTCATGCGCGATTTTCGCCACGGACTCGCCCTGGAGCAGCTGTTGCTGCGCTGTTTCGAAGCGCACGTGTCTGACGTAGTCCGCTGGACTTGAACCGATGGCATGCTTGAAGTGAGCGGCGAACTTGGATCGAGACTGCCCTGCAAGAGACGCCATGCTGGCCAAATTCCAGTTCATGCCTGGCTTGGCATGGATGTGGTGGAGCAAGCGCGCCAATTTGGGATCGGTCATGCCGCGCAGCCGGCCGGGACCATGTTCATGATCCAACGTCCATGATCTCAGTGTCTCGATCAGCAACGCCTCCAGCAGGCGCGCCGCGGTCGCCGCATAACCCGGGCGGCTGTTGCGTTCCTCGTCGACAAACGCGAGGACTGCCTGAAGCAGCCCTTCTGTCCCTTTGCCCAATTCGTTGGTCACGATCACGGCGGGCAGATCCTGCAACAAAGATCCCAGATGAGGCTGCTCGAAAAGACAGATTCCGCCGAGTAGTGTTGCCGCGAGAGGTTCTTCGCCAGCTTCGATTATCAACGACTGGTCCAGCCCGTCATCTGGCGACCATTGCTCGGCATGGTCGCGCATGGCCAGATCGAGAATGCCGTACCGTTGCACGGCCTGCCCCGTTTCGATCCGATAATTGGGCCATCGCGGCAGGAATATCAGGTCGCCGGAGGTCAATACCTCAACCCTGTCCTCGCAGACCAATCGCGCGGTGCCGCTGACGAGATAGTGGAACGGGCAGGCGCCATCCATGCGGCTGCCGGCTCCCATTTCAACCACTACATCTCGACCAAGTTGCATGCGTGCAATGAGGGGCGAGGTCAGCCTGATCCTGGCAAGCGCGAAGGCAAGTGCATCCATGTGGACGGTCTGTATCGAAATAACGCCGAATTGTCACTATTCATGCCAGGATTGCACCGGCATTCTGGAGCGCGCAAAAAACAGGAGAGGTTTGTGTATCCACTCAACGCGGGCGCCCCTTGGCCGGTAAACCAATGGTATGTCGCCGGATTTTCTTCCGAGATAAGCGAAACGCCAATGGCGCGCTTTTACCTCGGGCGTCGTGTCGTGGTGTTTCGCGACGATCAGGGCGAGGTCCACGCCCTGGCAGGTCTTTGCCCGCACCGCATGATGCCGATGGAACTGGGTACGCTCAAGGACGGCAAGATCGTGTGTGGCTACCATGGGCTTGCCTTCGACCTGCAGGGGAAGTGCGTTGCGGCGCCGACTGCGGTTTCGGTTCCCAATTGCGCACTGGACGCATTCCTTGTCCGCGAGGCCGCTCCTCTGGTGTGGATCTGGATGGGGGATGCGGCGCTTGGCGAACGCACGCCCTTGCCACCACAACAGGCGTGCCTGATCGGCAGCGAGGGCTGTTTGACCCAGTGTGTCGACTACACGCTGCTCAAATCTCGCTACATGCTGTTGATCGACAATCTGTTTGATCTGAGCCATCTCGGATTTATCCATGCCAGCATCGTGGGCGAGGGCGGCATCGCCTTGATCAAACCCGATGTGGAGGAGCGCGAGGGGCGCCTCATCGTTTCGCGAACCGAATGCGACACGACGCCCGACGATTTCCAACGGTTCCTTTTCCCCGACATTGCCGAGCGCGTGACCGTTGGAATTGGCACCGATTTGATTGGCATATCGCTGATCAACGCCGGCAGTTTCACGCGTTCCGGTCCCTCTGCCGATTCGGCTCTACTGGGCCAGGTGAACTTCATCCATTGCCTCACTCCCGAAACCGAAACGACCACGCATTACTGGATCATGCTCACGCGAGATTTCCGCCTCGATGATGAAATTCTGAGCAGCGCCCTTGCTGCGCAAAACAAGGCTGTCGTCGCGCAGGACAAGGCCGCCCTGGAAGCAATCGAGGAGGCTTTCGCCTCAGGCACGCCGTTGCCCCGGGAAATCTCCATGTCCTCCGATTTGGGAGCAATGCGCGCGCGCTTGCGGATCACGCAGATGATCCGCAATGATGCTTCCGCGCTCGCTCCGCCTTGAGCGCAACCGCTTCGTACTGGCGGCGCGAACCTGGCAACGAGCAACCTTGGCATCGTTCTACTTGTTGTCCGGAACATTTTGATGTTGTGAGGCAGGCGCGGTCCCACTGTCTTTTCCCGCCCTCGCGCTCACCGCCACCGTGCTCTTCTGGCTTTGATCAGGGTGTCCTGAGCCAGCATGCCTAGCATGCAGCGCAGCTCATCAATGTCCGTAATCGCGGGTGGGCGCCATCTCTTCGGCATCCGCTGCCGTAAGCGCTTGGCTATTTCAATGGCCCAGCCGCTTGGCGGAGACGGAGGGATTCGTATCCCCCTTTTCATGACTTTGCGTCAATTGGCTTTTTCTGGCATATTTAGTCATCGTAAACAACTGCTTAGCAGAGATCCATGCGGATTGCAGGTCGCCGCAGTTCGGACCGGTTCGCTACGATCCAGCGCACAAACCCGGGCGCGGACCCGGGCGGAACCCTCAAGCTGGCAGTTCGACGGAGCCATTGGGATTCGAAATGTCACGCCCATTACATAAGCTGAGCTCTCGACGCATCTCCACGCTGTCCGCGCCAGGATGGTATGGCGATGGCGGCGGCCTCTACCTCCGCATCAAGACCGATGGATCTAAGCGCTGGGTGTTCACCTACGAGCGCAACAAGCGCCGACGCGAGATGGGCCTTGGGGCCGTCGCGGATGTGTCGCTTGCAAAGGCGCGAGAAGAAGCGGCAGCGGCGCGGCAGCTGTTAAGCGAAGGTCTCGATCCAATCGAGCAGCGGCGGGCCACTGGACCTCTCGAGCCGGAACAGAAGCCGGAGTCCGAACCGGAAATCGTGAAGCAGACCGGTGCCCCGCTATTCGGTCCTTTCGCAGAAGCATATATCGACACCCAGGAAGAGGGATGGAAAAATCCCAAGCATCGCCAGCAGTGGCGCAACACGATCAAGACGCACGGGGAATCGTTGCTCGCCATTCCAGTCGATGCGATCACCGTGGATGATGTGGTTGCGGTGCTACAACCGATCTGGCGCTCGACCCCGGAAACCGCAGGGCGGTTGCGTGGGCGGATTGAGAACATCCTCGATGCCGCCAAGGCATCGAAGCACATCGCCGGTCCATGGGAGAATCCTGCACGCTGGCGAGGCAATCTGATCCATCTGTTGCCACGCCGCAGGAAGAAATCGCAGGTGCGCCATCATCCGGCGATGCCATATGAAGATCTACCCGATTTCATCGTGCGCCTGCGCCGTCGGTCGGCGCTTGCGGCACGCGCCCTCGAGTTCACCATTCTCTGCGCAACGCGTACCAATGAGACGTTGCGCATGACATGGTCAGAGGTGGATTTGGACGGTGGCGTATGGAACGTCGCCGCCGATCGCATGAAGATGGGTGTTGGGCACCGAATCCCACTGCCGGGTCGCGCCGTCGAGATTCTTCGTGAGATTGCAAAGGGCTCCAACTGCGATCCAGGCACATTCGTGTTCGAAGGGCAAAAGATGGGAAAGCCGCTTTCCCAGATGTCGATGACGATGGTGCTCCGCCGGATGAAGCTTGGCCATTATACCGTGCACGGCATGCGCAGCGCGTTTCGCGACTATATGGGGGACATGACGAACCACCCGGAATCTGTCGTGGAACAGGCTCTTGCCCACCAGATCGGGGACGAGACCACCCGCGCTTACCGGCGAGGGGATGCTTTCCTGAAACGGCGCGAACTGATGAAGGATTGGGAGGGCTATCTCGATTCCAAAGCGCTGAAGTCGAAACAGCCGAAAGGCCGGTCAAAACCGGATTTGGCGGGAGTGGCCGCGTAGCCATAGTCATCGTGGCGTGGCCAGGAGTGTCGTCGGAAAACCGTAGCCGCGAGTTAGGGCTTGCTGGCAATAAGCCCAGTCACGCCCTGAATCTTGTCCACCCAGTTGGCGGCGACGCTGCTTCTCCAACCAATTACCTCATGAAGGAGCGCATAGTCGACGGCGAGGTTTCGACCGAATATCGGCTCATGGTGCGCGATGCGATTCCGGAAATGTCGAATCGTCAGCAGTGCGTTGAAGGCGGCCGCACGAGCCGTGGGAATTGGAGTTGCGTTAGGAACGCCCGGGAATGAGGCATTGAAGTTTCCATTGGGGAGCCAGAGGCGGTTGTCCTGGCCGACCGTGAATACCTTTTCCCAGAAGGCAAAGTTGAGTTCCGCCACAACCTTGCCCGTGGTTGGCTGCCTTGCCGCAACGTCGCGCAGGTTGTTCTGCGGATTGTAGTGATAGGCCTTCTTGGGCACTGGAAGGCTGCGAATGAAACCGTTTGACCATGGCCAGTTCGGACCATGCACCTTCTCGATCGCCTCGACGACGCCGTTGCGGGCCGCGACTTCGCACACTTGCAGCGGCACGATAAACGCGGCGGAAATTTCCAGATTCCACTGATATAGGGCGAGTGCGTGATCGACGTCGTTGTTTGTGGCGCGCAGATACGTGGCGAATCGCGGTCCGGAAATGACGGAAGGAAGATCGCGAATTTCGTCGGCAGTGAACATTGATGGGGCGACTCGGTGGGGAGATTCCCCTCTGTAGGTTGACTTTTAACCCCTTCGCACCCATTATCTCAACCAGCGGCTTTGAGACACGCGGGCGCAAGCCCCCCCTCATCGTCATCGGATAAATGGGAAGCCCGTCAGAAATGGCGGGCTTTTCCAATTCTTAGCCATGATGCTCGCCTTGACGGCCAGCACTCCACCCAGGGGCGGTATGCAGGCGGCCGGCCCGTCGATTTAAACCCGATTGTCCAAGGTCGATCTCGTACCGTTGCGCCCGCCCCTACAACCGTGTAATGATATTGCGACTCGATAGCAGAGAAGCAATGCCATCTGACTCGGAAAATGGAAAACATGGCATTGGCGGCCGATCCGGCCTTGTTCGCGCTGCGCAATATGTGCGCATGTCGACCGACCACCAGAAATACTCGACAGAAAACCAATCGGAATACATCGCCTTCTATGCCGCCCAGCGTGGCTATGAAATTGTCCGAACGTATGCTGATGAAGGAAAGAGCGGCCTTCGCATAGATGGGCGGGAGGCTTTACAGCGCCTGCTTTCCGATGTGGAATCGGGAACAGCCGACTTTTCTGCGCTCCTGGTCTACGATGTAAGTCGTCTCGGTCGTTTCCAGAACACCGACGAAGCGGCCGAATTTGAACTCCGCTGCAAGCGTGCGGGCGTAGCCATTCAATATTGCGCCGAGCAATTTGAAAACGACGGGTCCATGATGGCTGGCTTGTTCAAGGCGTTCAAGCGCTCGATGGCGGGTGAGTATAGCCGTGAACTCTCCGTCAAGGTCCATGCCGGACAAACACGGTTGATCGAATTGGGTTTTCGACAAGGCGGCGCTCCTGGATTTGGAATCCGTCGCCAACTTGTCGATGAGCACCTGCAACCCAAGGGGGATCTGGCAGCAGGCCAGCATAAAAGCATTCAAACAGATCGGGTCATCCTGGTGCCCGGCCCACCGGAGGAGGTCGCTGTCGTCCAGGCGATCTATCGCGCATTTGTCGAGCACGGTCGTTCCGAGCGCGAAATCGCAGAAGATCTGAACCATCGAGGATTACGGACGAACCTGGGGCGCCCATGGACGCGTGGAACTGTCCATCAAATCCTGATCAACGAAAAATACATTGGCAACAATGTGTGGAACCGCACCTCCTTCCGGCTGAAGCAGGCGCATACCCGCAATCCACGAGAAAAATGGATCAGGCGCGACTGCGCTTTCACACCGATTGTCGATGCCAGCCTGTTTGCTCAAGTCCAGGCGATTATCGCCCAGCGGTCGATCCGACTGACTGATGCGCAAATGCTCGATGTCCTGAAAGCACTATTGAACCAGCACGGCGCATTGTCCGGTCTCATCATCGATGAGAGCGAAGACTGCCCTTCCAGCAGCGCGTTCCGCAATCGCTTCGGCGGTCTGCTGCGCGCTTACTCGCTGGTCGGCTTCACGCCTCGGCAGGATTACGGCTATCTTGAAATCAATAAGGAACTGCGGCGCCTCCACCCCGAACTCATATCCGACATCCTGGCCGGAATAGACGACGTCGGCGGTTCGGCCATGCTGGATCCCGATACGGACCTTGTCCGGGTCAATGATGAATTCACGCTATCCATTGTTTTGGCCCGCCATCGCCAAACCGGCGCTGGTGCGGCTCGATGGCACATCAAGATCGACCACCAGTTGAAGCCGGATATTACAGTCGCCGTGCGGATGGATGCCGACAATCGGACACCGATGGACTTTTATCTGCTCCCCCACCTGTCGCTTGGAGACGCATTCCTCCGGCTCTGCGAACATAATGGGTTGGGCTTCGATGCCTATCGGGTTCCCTCGCTCGAGTCGCTGTTCGCCTTATCCCGGCGCGCCAAGCTGAGAAGGGCTGCATGAATGTCACAAGAGACGGGTCAGACGGTCGCTTTCATCGCCATCGACAGCATCACTGTCGTCAATCCGAGAAGTCGTCCGAAACGCAGCTTCAAGGAGATGGTCGACAGTATTGCCTCTGTCGGCCTGAAAAAGCCGATCACCGTTACACGAAGCCGGGACCAGGGCGCGGGATATGACCTTGTTTGCGGTCAGGGGCGCCTTGAGGCCTTTCGTTTGTTGGGCGAGAAGACGATACCGGCCTTCGTGGTCGACCTCGACCCACAGGAAAGCCTGATTGCAAGCCTGGTCGAGAATTTTGCCCGCCGCCAACTGCGCGGCGTCGACCTGCTGCACGACATCGGCGCGATGAAACAGCGAGGGCATACCGAAGCCGAAATCACGCGAATGACCGGGCTCTCATCGGAATATGTGAAGGGTATCATTCACCTGCTCGAAAAGGGTGAACAGCGACTCCTGCAATCTGTCGAAGCTGGGATCGTGCCGGTCGCGGTCGCGGTGCAGATCGCCGATGCTGATGATATCGGCGTTCAGGAAGCTCTCCAGCAGGCGTATGAGCGCAACGAATTGCGCGGCAAGCGCCTGCTTGCCGCCAAGCGATTGGTCGACCGGCGTGCCAAATACGGCAACGCGCTCGTCTCCAACCTGACGAGAAAGCCCAAGATTTCATCGATGTCGCTGGTGCGAGCCTATGAACAGGACACCGAGCGCAAGCGGATGCTGATACGCAAAGCCGAGGCCACCAAGGCACGGTTGCTACTGATTACCGCAGCAATGCGGGAAATGATGCGCGATGAAGCACTGGTTGAAATCATGCAGCAGGAGGGTCTGGCCACAATGCCGAAGGTCCTCTCCGACCGTGTCTTCCCAGGGAGAATCGCATGATGTCCGAGCTGCGCAAACCGGTCCAGATCGCGTTCGAGCGTGAAAGCCGCATCATCCCGATCTCGAAGATCAAACTTCTTCGGCCTGTTACGCAAGCCATGCGATCAGGGATAAAATATGGGCAGATCGCGGCATCGGTAAAGGAGGTGGGCATCATCGAGCCTTTGGTGGTGGTGCCCGATCCATCTGTAAAACATGCATACTACCTCCTTGATGGACATATCCGATTGGACATTCTCGTCGGCGAAGGTGCCGATCGCGTGGACTGCCTCGTTGCTACGGAAGACGAAGCGTTCACCTACAACAAGCGAATAAGCCGCATGTCGATCATCCAGGAACACAAGATGATCCTCAAGGCAATCGAGAAAGGAACGCCTGAAGAACGCATCGCGCGCGCTTTGAACGTCAATGTATCGACGATCAGATCCAAACGCAGGTTGCTGGCGGGTATTTGCCCCGAGGTCGAGGAAATGCTGAAGGATCGTCAGGTTCCTATCAGCGTTTTCACCGAGCTCAGGAAAATGAAATCGGTACGGCAGGTCGAAGCCGCAGCATCGATGATAAAGATGAACCGCTTCACGAACGATCAGGCGCGCTTCCTGGTCGCCGCGACGCCCGCAAGCCAGTTGGTCGAAGGCAAAGCCAAGCCAAAGGAACTGACGGCGGAGCAGATTGTGGAGATGGAGCGCGAGACAGCCAATCTCGACCGGGAAGTGCGCGCGATCGAAGACAGCTATGGGGCCGACAATCTCGCCTTGGCGGTGATCACGGGATTTGTATCAAAGCTGCTCGATAACGCGGCCGTCCTGCGTCACCTTGCCAAGGTTCATCCTGACATATTGAGCGAGTTTCAGAAAATTCGAGACGCTGGAAGAGTTCGGGCCTGAAGTGTGATGGGGACCCGGACCCGAAAGCGCGGGGACCGCAGGAGACGCCGCACAGTGGGGCGGATCAAGGGCGGGGCAGGAAGGGCGGCGATCCCGCTGAGGCCTGCCAAGGCTGGTAGCCATAGACCAGCCGACTTGCCGCATCCCGCAAGTTCCTCCTGCATGCCGGCAGGGATGCAGCCGGCATGCTCCTGTCTTCTGGTGCGCTCGATCACGCCACGTAGGGCGCTGGCAGATCAGCTCGGAGTTGAAACGGCTCTCGTAACCACGGCAATCCACGCCTCAACCTCGCGCTCGCTCCAGCGCGCTGCCGCTGGCGTGATCTTATATGGCCTTGGGAAGCGCCCTTCGCCGATCATGGCGTAGATCATGGTCTTGCCGAGGCCCACCCGATGCCGAACCTCAGCCAGCCGTAGCAATCGATCAGGCACCGGTGCGCCCTCGATTTCGGTCGTCATTTGCGTCGTTCCAGCCCATCGCGGGCCTTTGCGAAACTGCGGTCGCTCGCAAGGAAAGCTGCGATCATGTGCGGGACCAGATCAGCAATCGCCTGCTCGTCGCCATAGGCCTGCTGGTAAATCGTCGCGTAATCCACCAGGGCCAGATGAAGGTCAGGCGTGACGCTGATCGTCAACTTTACGGGCGTCCTGTCGGGCAGGCGGGGCAACTTGAGATCTGCCATATCGAGCTCCTATTCTCTCCAGGGCGCGAGGATGAGATCGCGGTGAACGACCAGCCGGACCGGCGCGCCCGGTCGGATCGTGATGGTGGGCTGGACTTGCAGGTTGCGGGACGTGATCTGGTCGCCGGCGCGGGAGACGTTCTGCTGGGTCGATTGGCGGATCGCCTGGACGAGATCGCTCTCGCCGGAAAAGGTCACGTTTGCGCCCACGCCCAGCAGGGTCGAAATCGCGACGCCCCTGAGCAGTGCCCAAGTGTGAAAATCGACGCGATCCGCAAGCCCGGCATAGCCTGACGGGTCGGTTGCGGGCACATTGTCGAGCCGGATCGAGTTGCCGTCCGGCAGGATGATCCGCTGCCACACCACCAGTGCGCGCTTCTGCCCGAAGGCGACGACGCTATCGTAACTGCCGATCAGCCGCGCACCCTGGGGGATGAGAAGGATACTGCCCGTGGCGCTGTCGAAGACCCGCTCCGTCACCTGGGCGATGACGAGCCCGGGAAGATCGGACCTGAGTCCGGTGATCAGACTGGCGGCGATGACGCTGCCGGCAGACAGCATGTTTGGTGACGCGGGAGGGCTCAGCCGGTGCGCATTGACATCGCCACCGGTGTCGCGCGCAGCCACGAAGTCAGCCTTGCGCTGTTGCGCATTGGGATCACGATCGGGGTCGATAGCGAGCTGCGGCGCATTGGTCGCAGGCGACGGCAAGGGGGACGTCGCATCCGCAATGCGAGCCGGATCGGTGCGATTGCCCGATTGTACCAGCACGGAGGACTCGCGTGCTGCTTTTAGTTCTGCGGCCCTTCGATCCCGTTCGGTTGCGGCTGCCTGTTCAGCGTGCGCCGCTTCACCGCCCTCGAGCGCGATCGGCATGGCGCGCTGGTGCTCGAGGATTGGCCGCCCGAGGTCACCCGGCAACGGCGGGCCGAGCTTGGGCACGTCACCATAGCTGCCTGGCAGACGGTTGAGGGTCTCGGCAGGCGCCTTCGCGGCTGCGGGCGTGTCCTCTGCCGGTGCCGCGAGATGCAGGTCCGTAGAGCGCAGCGCTACCCACGCCGTCGCGGCCAGACCGACCGAGCCGATCGCCGCGATGCCGACAATGGCGCCTCGCTTGAAGCGGATCGCACGCACGGGCTGTGCGCGAAGCGCCAGCGTTTCCGGATCCACCTTGGCCGGGATGGCAGGCGCTTCAGGAGCCGATGGGGATGCTGCCTCGGCGGTCATGATTCCCTCCGGTCAGGCGAACCTTCCGCCACGCGGCGGATGCGGACAATCTGCTGTTGCTTCGTGCCGAGGCGAAGCTCGGCGACGTCGAAGATCCGATCGACGACATAGAAGCGCCCCTTCACGCGGTAGTTGACGAGCTGGGCCTCGCCCTTCCCGTCCACCAAAAAAAGGGGCGGTGCCTCCCCCACCGCCAGCGATGCCGGAAACTCGACGAAGGTCTGCCGCCCGTCGTCGAACGCGCGAAGTGGCCGCCAGGCCGGTCGATCGCCCGATACCGCATAATTAAAGTGCAGCTGCTCGACCTCGATCCCGGTGGCCACCGGTGCAACCGCCTCGGCTGCTGCGGTGGCGCGCTTCAACGCGATCAGCGCGTCCTGGGGATAGGTCCAGGAGAGCGCGACCATTGCCGCCTTCGCCCTGCTGGTCAGGTTGAGGTGATAGGTGCGCCGGTCGGTGGTGATGACAAGGTTGGTGGACAGGCCGGCGCTGTACGGCTTGACCAGAACATGCGTCCGCCGCTCCGCAGCCGAACCGCTGGTGGTATCGCCGATCACCCAGCGCGCCGTGTCGCCGCTCGCGACCGCGACCAGCGTTTCGCCCGGCTGCAAGGCAATGTCGGTTACCCGCTCCGGCGCCGTGGCGACGGAGTAGATGGCGCCATCGGCGAACGGATATGTCTGCACGGCGGTGACGGAGCCCTGCACGACGGGACCGTGCGTAGACCCATCGTCGGCGCCGACGATCGGCGAGGGAACGCGCCCGGCATTATCGCGAGGCGAACTTGCCCCCGCGCTGGCTTCGGCAAGGATCAGGCAAGGCGCCAGCAGCGCGGTGGTTGCGAAGAGTCTCGTCATGGCTGGGTCTCCGTATTGACGGTAGGTTGAGCGCCAAGGTTCGGGTCCAGCGGCGAGCCGAGCGGCACGTTGCTGGGCGGCGGGACGGTGCGCGCCGAAGCAGGCGACGCTGCGGGCTCGAGTTCACGGCTCCAGTCGATCGCGTCGATGTAGATGCCGAGCGGGTTCTTCCGGAGCGCGTCGGCTGATACCGGCGGCTTGGTCAGGATCGTCAGGATGCCGGTCCAGTGGGACGTGCCTGCAGCATTCCCACGCTCATAGGCGGTCTCGGTCCACTTCACTTGAAAGGAGCGATCCGATGCCCGGACTACGCTCGTCACCTGGACCGACACGGTCCGCTGGCCGATCCTGGCAAACGGGTCTGCCGCCCGCGCATAGTCGCTGAGAAACTGGCTGCCGCGGGTCGTGGTGAAGTCGAAGGCCGAGAGCCAGTTGCGCCGCATCAGCACCGGATCGAGCGAGACGCCGCGGACATTCTCGATGAACTTCGCCAGATGCCAGGCGATCTGGGGATCGGTGGGGCGGTAGCCCGCTTCGGCCTCGGTCACTGCCCGGGCCTCGCCGAGGCGATCGACCTCGACGACATAGGGCGTGACGCGGCTTTGCAGCGACTGCCAGATGAGCGCGCCCGACATGGCGGTCGACAGCGAAAGCGTGCCGAATGCCATCAGCCGCCAGTTGCGGGCCTGGACACGGGCCGACCCGATGCGGTCATCCCAGACCTGCCCGGCGCGTTGGTAGGGAGTCTCTGGCTCGGGCGTCTGCGCGTAGCGCTGGACGGCGCGCTTAAAGAACATGGGATATGAAGATCATGGCTCAATCTTCCCTTTCCTTGATGTCGGGGGTGGCGGATGCGCCGCCGCGATCGCCTTCCTTCAGCGTCTGCATGGCGACATGGCGGTGATGACGGGCGTCCTGCTGGCGACGAAGCGACCGTGCCCAGGGCGGCGCGCCGTCGGTGGGGGCGCTTGGCGTGGATCTGGTGACACCGGCCCCGCCGTTGAGGGCAGACCAGGCGGCGTCACGGCCGCGCTCGGCAGCCTCGCCCAATCCCAGCGCTGACGAGGCCTTCTGGCGCACCGTGTTGCCCGCCGCCTGCGCCATGCCGCCGATGCCCGCACCGACGCTCGACGATCCGGCCGCGGTCTGGCCGAGCTGGTAGGCGGCAGACGCAGCCGACCCCATCGTCGTGCCGGCCCGGATCGCGCCGAGCGCGGCACTGCCAACCGCACGGGCCGCACCCATCGCGGCACCGCCACCCAGGGCTACGGCGCCCGCCGCACCAACGGCGGTGCCAAGCGCGGCGCCCGCACCCAGTTGCGGGGCACCGGCAACGAGGCCCGACGCGATGCCGGGACCGAAGATACCGAGGCCGAGCAGCGTGAGCGAGGCCAGCACAAGGCTCATGGCCTGGCCGATGTCGGGCTCCTGGCCCTGTAGGGCGGTGGTGAATTCGCTGAAGAAATTCGAGCCGATACCGACGATGACGGCGAGCATCATCACCTTGATGCCGGAACTCACCACATTGCCGAGCACCCGCTCCGCGAGGAAGCTGGTCCGGTTCCAGAGCGCGAACGGCACCAGCACGAAACCGGCGAGCGTCGTCAGCTTGAACTCGACGATGCAAACGAACATCTGCACCGCGAGGATGAAGAAGGCGATGATCACGATCGCCCAGGCGAACAGCAGCACGATGATGGTCAGGAAATTGTCGAAGAAGCTGGTGAAGCCCATCAGCTTCGAGATCTGGTCGAGCATCGGCCATGCCGCCGAGAAGCCGGTGCCGGCGAGTCGACCGGGTTTCAGCAGATCATCCGCCGATAGCGTGCCGCCGCCGGCGGTCAGGCCAGCTGCCGCAAAGGAGCGGAAGATGATGTCGGCGAGCGTCGAGAAGCGATTAAGGATGAACGCGAACGCGCCAATATAGAGGATCTTCTTGATGAAGCGGCCGATCACGTCTTGCTCGCCGCCCATCGCCCAGAACAGGCCGGCGAGCGTGATGTCGATGCCGATCAGGGTCGTGGTCAGGAAGGCGACGTCGCCGCCCAGCAGCCCGAACCCGCTGTCGATGTAGCGGATGAAGGTCTGGAGGAACCGATCGATGACGTTCAGGTCGTTCATGAGAAAATCCTAGGAAGGAAGCCGCGGGGTCCGATCTGGGGAGCGGGATCGAACCCCGCGGCGGCAGCGGCGAAGAGGCGAATTCGCCGCTGCCCGCGCACCGGCTCGGGCCTATTGGCCACGGGGCAATGGGCTATAGGCCGAGCCGGAACCGAGAAATCTTGTGGTCGCCGCGCGGGCATCGATCTCGGCCTGCGCCCGGCGCGCCTGCTCGATCGTCTGCGCCCGATATTGTGCCGCCATCAGGTCCTGAATCTGGAACTGCTGCTTGGCGGTGAGGGCAAGCAACTGATTGGTCGCCTGTTGCGCCTGCAGCGCGCCTTCGGCACCCTGGCTTCGCGATACAATGCCGTTCAGGGTCTGCGCGTCCGCCTGGACATTTTCGACGACCTGCGCCTGCACGCCCATCGTCTGTTTGTAGGTCGCCATCTCGGCATCGAGCCGGGACCGAGCGGCGACAACCTGACCGTTCATGGTCAGCGCCTGGTTGAAGCTCTGCGGGAATAACGCGCGGAATTGCTGGTCGAGGCCGTCGACACGGAACTGAATGCCCTGCGCCTGCCCCATCAAGCGGTCGATCTGCTGGAGCGTGCTGGTGATGGCCTGGATCTCAGGAAAGCCGATCTTGGCGAGATTCTTCGCCTGATTGATCAGGCTTTGTGCCTGATTTTGCAGGCTGCGGATCTGGTTGTTGACCTGCTGAAGGGTTCGCGCGGCGGTGAGCAGATTTTGACTGTAGTTGCTCGGATCGAACACGGTGAACTGCGCATGGGCGGGCGCGCTCGGCACGATCAGTGCGCAGGCCAGCGAACCGATGGCGCCCGCCCCGAGTGCGGTCGCGACCAGATATTTGCGGATTGGGATACGCATCACACTTCACTCCTTGGCTTGAGGGACGGGAAAATCGGCGAGGAGGCCGGCAGCCCAGTCGAGACCGGCTCCCTCAAGGAATCGGGCGGCGAAATCCTTGGGGCCATGCTCAGCCAGCAGGGCGTCGATCCGCGCTTGGGTTGCGGGATCGGAGGCGCCGCACAGCGCCAGCGCAATCGGGCCAAGGCCCAGTTCGAAAAGGCGGTTGCCGCGTGCGGATTGCAGATAATAATGCCGCTTGGGGGTGGCGCGGCTGACCAGTTCGATCTGCCGGTCGTTGAGGCCGAACCGCTCATAGGCGGCGCGCGACTGCGGCTCGATCGCCCGGTCGTTGGGCAGCAATATGCGCTGCGGGCAGCTTTCGATGATGGCGGGCGCGATGCTGCTGTCGGCGATGTCCGCCAAACTCTGCGTTGCGAACAGCACCGCGACATTCTTCTTGCGGAGCGTTTTCAGCCATTCGCGGATGCGCGCAGCGAAGAGCGGATGGTCGAGGAAGATCCACGCCTCGTCGAGGACCAGCAGCGTCGGACGGCCGTCGAACCGTTCTTCAAGGCGGTGGAACAGGTAGGTCAGCACCGGGGCAACCACGCCGGCCTGTCCCATCAGCGACTCGGTCTCGAAGCACTGGACGTCGGCGATCGCGAGATGCTGCTCGGCCGCATCAAGGAGACGGCCATAGGGGCCGTCGAGCGTATAGGCCGTGAGCGCGGTGCGCAGCGCATTGGACTGGAGCAGCATGGCAAGTCCAGTCAGCGTGCGCTCCTCGGGAGGTGCCGACGCGAGACTGCCGAGCGCCGACCAGACGGCGTCCTTCACCTCGGGGGTGACGATGACCTGCTCGTGCGCCAGCAGCGCCGCGATCCATTCCGCCGCCCAATTCCGCTCGCTCGAATCGTCGATCCGGCGCAGCGGCTGGAACGCCAGGGTGTCGCCGCTGTCCGCGCCGAGTCCGAGCGCGTGATGGGCACCGCCCATCGCCAGCACGGCCGCGCGCGCCGAATAGCCCTTGTCGAAGATATAGAGCTGGGAGCCGACATAGCGCCGGAACTGCAACGCGATCAGCGCCAGCAGCACCGACTTGCCGGCGCCAGTCGGGCCGACGACGAGCATATGGCCAACATCGCCGACATGGGTCGAAAGGCGAAACGGGGTCGATCCGCTTGTCTGGGCGTAGAGTAGCGGCGGTCCGCCAAGATGCCGGTTTTCCGTTGGTCCTGCCCAGACCGACGATAGCGGCATGAGATGGGCGAGGTTGAGGGTATGGACCAGCGGCTGGCGCACATTGGCGTAGGCCTGGCCGGGCAGCGACGAGAGCCAGGCTTCAACCGCGTTGACGCCTTCGCGCTTGGCGGTGAAGCCGAGGCCGTTGACGATCCGCTCGACCGCGCGGACCTTGTCCTCGGCGCGGTTACGGTCGGCATCCGATACCGTGATCGTCGTGGTCAGGTAGCCGAAGGCGACGTGATCGCCGCCGAGCGCCTGGAGCGCGAGATCGGCATCGACCACCTTGTTGTCAGCGTCGGTGTCGAGGAGTTGGACCGGCTGGTTGTACATCACCTCGCGCAGCAGCGCGGTGATCGACTTGCGCTTGTTGAACCATTGCCGCCGGATTTTGGTCAGCGCCTTGGTGGCGTCGGTCTTGTCGAGCGCGATGAAGCGCGTGACCCAGCGGTAGCCAAAATCCTGATGATTGAGCGCGTCGAGGATGCCAGGCCGGCTCAGGTTCGGGAAGCCCAGCACCGTCAGGGTGCGCAGATGGGTCTGCCCAAGCATCGGCTCCAGCCCGCCGACCAGCGGCGTATCGGCAAGCAGTGCGTCGAGATAGATCGGCGTTTCCGGCACGGCGACCGGGTGACGCCGGCTGGAAACGGTGCCGTGGAGATAGGTAAGTGTCTCGGCGTCATCCAGCGCCCGAACTTCGGGCATGAAGCCCGACAGGAGATCGAGCACGCGATCGGTCTCGGCGATGAAGCTGGAGAGACTGGCATGCCAGTCCCGGCCCTTCGCATCATCGGGTCGCTCAACCAGTGTCCGTCCCGCAGCGTCGCTGCTGTCGGCGGGCGGCAGCCAGACCAGCGTGCCGTGATAGACACTCTCGAAATGCTGCCCCTCGGCTTCGAACCCGGCACGTCGTTCCTGCTCGACCAGCCAGGACGCCGCATCGGGGAAAACGCTCTCGGGGTAATCGAGCGCCTCGCGTCGTTCGGCCTCGAAGAACAACGCCCAGCCGGAGCCGAGCCGCTTGAGGACATTGTTGGCGCGCGCGCAGGTCGCGACCAGCTCCCCCTCGGTCGCGCTTTCGAGATCGGGTCCGCGAAAGGCGAAACTTCGCTGGAAGCTGCCGTCCTTGTTGAGGACGACGCCGGGTGCGACCAGCGCGGCCCAGGGCAGATGGTCGGCGAGCCGGTCCGCGCGCCACCGATATTCGGCGAGGTTCAGCATGCCAGATATCCTTTCTGGCGCAGATGACGGAGCAGTACGGGGGCGAAGTCCGGGTCGCTACGGGCCGCTAACACAGCGATGCTGTGGCCGATCGCCCAGAGCGCGATCCCGACCAGCCATTGCTGGAGGCCCAGGCCAACGGCGGCGGCGACCGTGCCGTTGACGATCGTGATACCGCGCGGCGCACCACCCAGCAGGATGGCTTGCCCCAGGCTGGCGTGGATCGGCGCATCGAAGCCCTCGATATGGCTCATGCCACCAGCGCCCCGCCGCCGAAGCTGAAGAAGGACAGGAAGAAGCTCGACGCGGCGAACGCGATCGACAGGCCGAAAACGATCTGGATGAGCTTGCGAAAACCGCCGGCGGTCTCGCCGAATGCGAGCGCCAGACCGGTGGAAATGATGATCAGGACCGCGACGATCTTGGCGACTGGTCCCTGGACCGATTCCAGCACCTGCTGCAGCGGTTGCTCCCAGGGCATGCCTGCGCCGCTGGCATAGGCGCGGCTGGGGATGGTGACCGAAAGGCCGAGCATCACCCCGGTCAGGAAGAAGCGGTCGCGATTGAGAATACGAACGGTCGTCATGTCAGTCTCCTTGCAAGTCAGGGGTTGGCGTTGGTGTGAGATCGACGACGGCGTAGCCGCCGTCTGGGTCGAGCCCGGCGACGCGGGCAATCGTCTCGATGCGCCGCGCGGTGCCGCGCCCGGCGATGAACACGATCATGTCGATCGCCTCGGCGACCAAGCGGCGCGGCACGGTGACCACTGCCTCCTGGATGAGCTGCTCGATCCGGTAGAGGGCGGACGCCGCGCTATTGGCATGGACGGTAGCGATTCCGCCGGGATGGCCGGTGTTCCAGGCCTTGAGCATGTCCAGCGCCTCGCCGCCGCGGACTTCGCCGACGATGATGCGATCTGGCCGGAGGCGCAGCGTCGAGCGTACGAGAGCGCCCATGGTGACCGTGTCCGCTCGGGTCCTGAGCGCAACCGTGTCGGGCGCCGGCGACTGCAGCTCGCGGGTGTCCTCGATCAGGATCACCCGTTCGTCGAGATGCGCCATCTCGGCGAGCAGCGCGTTGGCGAGTGTCGTCTTGCCTGAACTGGTCCCGCCAGCGACGAGGATGTTGCGGCGGTCGACGACGGCCTGGGCAAGGAGCCTCGCGGCTTCTGCCGTAAGGATGCCGTCGGTCACATAGTCCATCAGCGTATAGATGCGGGCCGCCGGCTTGCGGATCGAAAAGCAGGGAGCGGTCGAAACCGGCGGCAGGATTCCCTCGAACCGCTCGCCTGCGCCAGCACCAAACGGTGGCAGCTCGGCCGACACGATGGGCTTATCGCCATGGACCTCAGACCGGACATGCGACGCCACCAGCCGAATGATCCGCTCGACCTGGGGCGCGTCGAGCTTCACGTCGGTGTCAACGCGGCCTTCGCCGAGGATGTCGATACGGAGCGCACCGTCGGGATTGACCATAATCTCGAGGACGCGGGGGTCGCTGAGCGCGGCGGCAATCGCCGGTCCCATCGCGGTGCGCAGCATGGCGCGGCGGCGTTCCGTCGAAACGCTGTCAGCGGGATGCACCGTCATGCTGCCCCTCCATCGGTTTCGGGGGGTATCAGCGTCCGCCTGCTACCGGCGAGGTGGCGGCCGACCTGGGCTACGAACGCCTCGAAGCGGTCGCGACCGATCGCGCGGGCCGCAGCATCGGCATCGGGCAACGGCGCCGTCACCATCAGCTGGTAGCGGACAAACAGCGCCAGACTCTCCAGCAGCACGTCGATGTCGCGCCGCGCGCCAGCAAGCTCGCGGGTCAGGCGGTCGAGACGAAGCTTGAGGAGATCGTCGATCTCCTTGGTTCCCCGGCGCGCCAGCCAATCCTTCAGCGCATCGTTGACGAGGTGGCTCTTGTTGCCGCGCGGGCCGGCCGCGAGCGCTTCCAGCGCGTCGCTGAGCTCGCGGTCGATATAGAGGTTCTGGCGGATCTTCATGGCAGCCTCAGAAATCCGGTATGAGGTCGCGCTTCGCGCCCTCGTTGATGGCATGCCCCCGGACAACGGCGTTCTGCCCTTGCGCCTGGTCCATGGCGCGCTTGTCGGCGGTGACGTCGTCATCGTCGGGCACGACCTGCGGATCGCGCGTTTCGGCGGCGTCGTTCGTTCTGGAGACCTGCTGGGGAAGGCCGGGATGGCGCTGCTGCTGCATGCCACCATCGTCTTCGCCACCCGCGGCGTCCCCGGCCTGATGCAGTCGGTCGTCGGTGCTGCGTACTTGGTTGGACCAGTCGTCGCTGCGCGACTTCGGCCGATCGGCATATTGGCCCGGCGTCAGTTTGGGTGCAGCAGCCACGCGTGCGGTGAAGTTATGGTCGCGGAAATAGCGCAGCTTGCGCGCCCGGATCGGCGCGAGGCCGGAGACGAGCACAAGCTCCTCGTCGGGCGAAAGCTGCATCACCTCGCCCGGCGTCAGCAGCTGCCGGGCAGTTTCCTGGCGGCTGACCATGACGTGGGCGAGCCAGGGGGCGAGCCTGTGCCCGGCATAGTTGCGCATCGCCCGCTGCTCGGTCGCGGTGCCGAGCGCATCGGAAATGCGCTTCGCGGTCCGCTCGTCATTGGTCGCGAAGGCAACGCGAACATGGCAATTGTCGAGAATGGCGTTGTGCTCGCCATATGCCTTCTCGATCTGGTTGAGGCTTTGCGCGATCAGAAAGGCGCGGATGCCGTAGCCGGCCATGAAGGCAAGGCTCGTCTCGAAGAAATCGAGACGCCCCAGTGCCGGGAACTCGTCGAGCATCATGAGGAGCTGGTGCCGACGTGCGGAGGTGCCGGGCTGGTCGAGCCGCTCGGTCAGGCGGCGGCCGATCTGGTTGAGCACGAGCCGGATCAGCGGCTTGGTGCGGCTGATGTCCGATGGCGGGATGACCAGGTAGAGCGACAAGGGCCGCTCGCCCTCGATCAGGTCGGCGATCCGCCAGTCGCAGCGCGACGTAACCTCCGCGACGGTCGGATCGCGGTACAGGCCGAGGAAGGACATAGCGGTCGACAGCACGCCCGAGCGCTCGTTCTCGCTCTTGTTGAGCAGTTCTCGCGCGGCGGACGCGACGACCGGATGGACCCTGGGGTTCTTGTCGTCGCCGAGATGATTGGTGGTCATCATCCGGCGGAGCGTGGCGACGAAGCTGCGCTGCGGATCGGACAGGAAGGTCGCGACCCGCGCGAGCGTCTTCTCCTCTTCGGCATAGAGAATGTGGAGGATCGCGCCGACCAGCAGCGAATGGCTGGTCTTCTCCCAATGGTTACGGCGTTCGAGCGCGCCCTCGGGATCGACCAGGATATCGGCGATGTTCTGGACGTCGCGCACCTCGTTGGTGCCGCGCCGGACTTCGAGCAGCGGATTGTAGTGCGCCGAGGCGGTGTCGGTTGGATTGAACAGCAGGCAGTGCGAGAAGCGCGCGCGCCAGCCGGCGGTCAGCGTCCAGTTCTCGCCCTTGATGTCGTGGATGACGGCCGAGCCGGTCCAGGAGAGCAAGGTGGGGACGACCAGCCCAACGCCCTTGCCCGAACGGGTCGGCGCGAACGCCATGACATGCTCGGGGCCGTCATGACGCAGATAACGGCCGCGCAGCTTGCCGAGCATGACGCCGGTGTCACGGTGCAATCCGGCCTGCTCGATTTCGCGGCGGCTTGCCCAGCGGGCTGACCCGTAAGTGGTGACGTTGCTCGATTGTCGCGCGCGCCACAGCGAACCGAAAATCGCCGCCGCACAGCCGATGAAGCCGCTGGCGCCGGCGAACATGGCCGCCCGGTCGAACACGTGCGGGGCATAAGCGTCGTAATGATACCACCAGGGGAACAGCGCCCAAGGATGGTAGACCGGCACGCCATCGAGCCGGAACCAGGGCGCACCCAGTTCTGGCTGATAGGCCAGCATGGCTGCCGCCCATTGTGTCGCCGCCCAGATGCCCAGCAGGACGATGGCGAAGACGACGATGATCTGGCCGATGAGTAATTTGGTGGGTGTCACGTCGAGGCTCCCGCCCGCCGGACAGGACCGGTTCGGGCGGTTTCAGACTCGGTGACAGGCGCCGAAAATTGAACGGCGCTGATGGGCGCAGATGGGCTCGTGTCGGTCTGCTCCGGTCGGATGCCGAAACGGAAGGCTATCCGGGAGCGGGTTCCAAGCGGTTAGAGGCCGGCGTCGGCTTTCAGCGTGTCGAGGCGTTCGCGCGAAACAGTCTCGACGATGTCGCGCAGGGCGCGGACCGACTGCGACAGGGCGTCCAAATCCTCATTGCCGATTTCATAGCTCGCCGAATAGCGAGCCTCGACATAGGCGCGCTTGAGAAGTTCGAACCGGCGGCGGTCAAGTCTAGTGGCGCGGGGCCAAGCTTCGATCAGCCGCGCTTCGCTGTCCTCGGCGAGCGAGCGCAGGAACTTGATGTTGTGGGAGCGGGGGAAATAGAGGGTGCGGACGAGCAGGAAGCAAGCGTAAGCCGTTTCGGTCGCTTGATGTAGGTTGAATGCTGCATGTCGCCTATATCGAACCGGATCGTCGGTACGTGACTGCTGCGCCGAAGCTGTTTCGAGCCAGACATCGATATCGCCAAGCTTCTCTGCAAAATATTTCGATGCCATCTCGTGGGCGTCAGCTGTCGTCAGCGGTTTGGGCGTCGCAAGCGCGCTGCCGGGCAATTCGTAGAGCACGATCCCATCGCGGGCGATATCGGTCCAGAAATATTCACCCCGGCTCAGCGCCTGGTTCACTTCGTCCAGCGTATGGACGATGATGTTCACCGGCCGCGCGATCGCGCTGTCGTGCAGGATCTTGTCCTCGGCGACATACCAGTAATCGGCTACGTCAGTGAGGTCCGGGTGGCTGACGATGACCAGCAGGTCGAAATCCGACTGGTAGCCGTTCTCCGGCTCGTCCACCCAGTCGGTCCGGGCATAGCTGCCGAACAGAATGATCTTGAGGATCTTGCCGTTCTTCTTCCACGGCTGGTTCGCGCGCGCGATCGCATCGGCAAACTCGCCCATAAGCGTTTGCTTCACGCGGTCCAGTTCGCTTTGCTGGACCGGGGGCAGATGGTCGATGTCACTCCGCACGAAGGGGATTCTCACGGCAGACCATGAAGTTGGCAAGCCCTAACCACATGGACGGGTGCGCCGATGATCGCGCGTCACGCACGAACGCTATCCCGCGTGTGTTCCAGATGATCGCGCACCTTGCCGCCTCCCTTATTTAAGCCAGCTTATCTTAGCGCATTTGCTAATTAAGTGAAGTGGCGATTGCTTAAATAAGGCGTGCCGTGCATATTGGCGCGCATGACTGATCCAGAACCGAATCCGCGGCTGGGCCGTTTCGTGGAGACCCCCGTAGCCGGGGAGATGGTCAGGGCATTCGTGCCGCCGCCGCAGCCACCTGCGCCACCGATCGACGTGTTGGCGCTGCTCGACCGGCTCAGCCTTGCGGAGCGTGCCCTGGGGCGCCTCGACGGTATCACCATGCTGCTGCCGCGCCAGGAACTCTTCCTCTACATGTACGTCAGGAAGGAAGCGGTGCTTTCGTCGCAGATCGAGGGCACACAATCGACGCTCTCCGACCTGCTCCGCTTCGAAACCGAGGCACAGACCGGCCAGCCTATCGAAGATATTCGCGAGGTATCGAACTACGTCGATGCCATGATGCACGGCCTCGAACGTCTGGAGGAAATGCCACTCTCGCTTCGCCTCATCCGCGAGATGCACGAGCGCCTGCTGCAAAGCGGCCGAGGTGGCACCGAGAGTCCCGGCGAATTCCGCCGATCGCAGAACTGGGTCGGCGGTACCCGTCCCGGCAATGCGCTGTTCGTCCCACCCCCGACCACGGAACTCGATGGCTGTCTCGATGCCCTCGAACGGTTCATGCACGAGGAGGAGTCTCGCCTGCCGGCGTTGATCAAGGCGGGCCTGCTTCACGTCCAGTTCGAGATGATCCACCCCTTCCTCGATGGCAACGGACGGATCGGCAGGTTACTGGTAACATTGTACCTGTGCGTCAACGGCGTCCTTCGAAAGCCGCTGCTCTACCTCAGCTTGTATCTCAAGACGCACCGGCACGATTATTACCGATTGCTGCAAGAGGTCCGCGAAGAGGGCGCCTGGGAGGCTTGGCTCGATTTCTTCCTCGCCGGCGTGGCCGATACCGCCAATCAGGCCTTTGACGCTGCCACCCGCATCGTCGATCTGTTCAAGGAGGATCGCGAACGGATCACCGCTGAGAGTGATCGTGCCGGATCGGCGCTGCGCGTCCATGATCTGTTCCAGCAGAACCCGTTCCTCAATGCGAACCAACTGGTCGAACGGACTGGCCTGTCAGCGCCGACCGTGAATGCGGTGCTCGCCGACCTTGAACGCTTGGGGGTGGTTGAGGAAATCACGGGCAAGCGGCGTGGCCGCGTTTTCGGGTACCGGCGATATCTTGCGATCCTCAGCGAGGGTACGGAGCCGTTGCCCTCACGAACAATCTGACGACAGCTTGGTCGGACGATCCGGAGCGTCTTCCTTGCAGAATGCAAAGGCCAGAAGCCGCCATTCCGACTGCTCGATGGTATCGCAGGTACGTCGCCGAGATTGCACACGATCAAACGAAGCTAGGCCGTGCGCCACATTTTCGATGCGTCAAGCGACTTAATGCAGGATGGATTGACAAACTTCGTCCACCAACTCATTACGAGTCGCATGAAGCGCTTTGATGCATATGATTCTGGTATTTTGGGTGGCTTCGCGTCAATCTCTGCGGGCTACCCTTTTCGCGGCAAGATCGACGCACTGCCGGAAGGCGGGGTCGCCGTTATACAAATGCGCAATGCCGATCCTGACACTGGGATCGATTGGAATAGGCTTTCGCGCATCGAGCTGCCACGCCCATCCACAAAAGCATTTCTTCGGCCCGACGACATCATTTTGTCCACGCGCGGTGGACGCAACTTCCCCTATTGCATCGAGGAACGCGACGAGCAGGTTGTTTGCTCGCCGCATTTCTTCGTCATTCGCGCTATGACAAGTGCGATCCTGCCCCAATTCCTGGCTTGGCAGATGATGCAGAAGCCCGCGCAAGACCACTTCGCAGCGGGCGCGACCGGCTCCTACATCCTCAATCTCAAACGCGAGGTGGTTGAGACCTTGCCAATCACGATCCCACCGCTGGCGAAGCAGCAGCACATCGTCGATTTGGAGGCGGCAATGCGCAGCGAACGTGCGATCCTCACCCAACTTATCGATAACAGAGCCGCCGAAATGGCGGCCATTGCCCGGCAGCTGCTTGCACCTGCCTTTCAGCGCTCGGAGCAGAGAACATCGTGAACGACCAGATTAAACAGGACGAAGTAAACAAGGCTGTGTGGGCCGCTTGCGATACCTTTCGCGGGACGGTCTCGGCTGACGTCTATAAGGACTATGTCCTCACCATGCTGTTCCTCAAGTACCTGTCGGACGTCTGGCAGGATCACTATGACGAGTACAAGAAGCAGTATGGCGACACGCCCGAACTGATCGCGGAGCTGATGACGAGCGAGCGTTTCGTCCTACCGGAATCTGCCAACTTCGCCACACTCTACAAGGCACGGCATGAACCGGGGAATGGCGAGCGGATCGACAAGGCGCTGCACGCCATCGAAGAAGCTAACGTCGGCAAACTGCGCGACGTATTTCAGGATATCAGCTTCAACTCCAACAAGCTGGGTGAGGAAAAGCAGAAGAACGACATCCTGCGTCACCTTTTGGAGGATTTCTCCCGTCCCGAGCTGAACATGCGCCCTTCGCGCATCGGCAACCTCGACGTGATCGGAAACGCCTACGAATTTCTGATAAAGAACTTCGCCGCCGATGCAGGGCGCAAGGCGGGCGAATTCTATACGCCGCCCGAAGTGTCCGAACTGATGGCCGAAATCATGGACATGGCTGAGGGCGAAGAGGCCTGCGACCCCACCTGCGGTTCTGGCTCGCTTCTGATGAAGTGCGGTCGCCGCGTGCAGGCCAAATTCGGAGGCTCAAAGCGGTATGCGCTTTTCGGGCAGGAATCGATCGGCAGCACCTGGGCGCTCGCCAAGATGAACATGTTCCTGCACGGCGAGGACAATCACCGCATCGAATGGGGCGACACCATCCGCAACCCCAAGCTGCTCGAAGTGGACCCTCGCCGTACAAATAATATGCTCGAACCGAGCAGGGACCGGCTGAAGCACTTCGATGTGGTCGTCGCCAATCCACCCTTCAGCCTCGACAAGTGGGGCATCGATACGGCGGAGAATGACAGGTTTGGACGCTTCCGTCGCGGTCTGCCGCCCAAGACCAAGGGTGATTACGCCTTCATCCTCCACATGATCGAGACGATGAAGCCGAAGACCGGGCGCATGGCGGTGGTCGCGCCGCATGGCGTGCTGTTCCGGGGATCGAGCGAAGGCACGATCCGTCAGAAGCTGATCCAGGAAAACCTGCTTGAAGCGGTGATCGGCCTGCCGGAGAAACTGTTTTACGGCACTGGCATTCCGGCCTGCGTCCTGATTTTCCGCAAGACGAAGACGGACGACAAGGTGCTGTTCATCGATGCCAGCCGCGAGTTCAAGGCGGGCAAGAACCAGAACCAGCTTGATGCAAACCATCTGGCGAAGATCGTCGATACCTATCGCAAGCGCGAGAGCGTCGACAAATATGCCTATCTCGCGACCCCCGAGGAGCTGGCCGAAAACGACTATAATCTCAACATCCCGCGCTATGTCGATACCTTCGAGGAAGAGGAAGAGATCGACCTGGTTGCCGTCCGCGCCGAGCGGCTCAAGCTGAAGGCCGAACTCGCGGTGCTGGAGGAGAAGATGGACGGCTACCTCAGGGAGCTTGGCTACTGATGGCGGGCGAGATCATCCAGTACCAGACGGAAGATGGCGTCACCGTCATCCGCCTTCAGGCGAGCGACGGCAGCGTCTGGCTGAGCCAGGCCGAAATGGCTGAGCTGTTCCAGACCACCAAGCAGAGCATCAGCCTGCATGTCCGGAACATTCTGGAAGAAGGCGAGCTGGAGGAAGCGGCAACTGTCAAAGAAAACTTGACAGTTCAAACCGAGGGAAAACGCAAGGTTTCCCGCCAGATTTTGCTCTACAACCTGCAAATGATCCTGGCGGTCGGCTTCCGCGTGCGGTCGCGGCGGGGCATGCAATTCCGGCGCTGGGCATCGGAGGCGCTGAGCGAATATCTGGTCAAGGGCTTCGTCATGGACGACGACCGGCTGAAGGAGCCGGACAACGACTATTTCGAAGAGCTGCTTGCCCGCATCCGCGACATCCGCGCGTCGGAAAAGCTGTTCTACAAGAAGGTGCTCGATATCTACGCCACCGCGGTGGACTATGATCCGAGGGCAGAGGCGAGTACGCAATTCTTTCAGACGGTGCAGAACAAGATGCACCACGCCGCCCACGGCCAGACGGCAGCGGAAACCAAACTGGCCCGCGCCGATGCCGCCAAGCCGATGATGGGGCTGACCAGCTGGCCCGGCGAGAAGCAGGGCCGCCTGCCGACCAAGCAGGACGCGCAGATCGCCAAGAACTATCTGCAGGATGAGGAGATGGAGACGCTGAACCGCATCACCGTCGCCTTCCTGGAATTTGCCGAAGCGATGGCGAAGAACCGCAAGCCGATGCACATGGCCGACTGGATCGCCAAGCTGGACGACTTCCTGAAGCTGGGCGATCACCCGCTGCTCGATGGCGCGGGCCGGGTCTCCGCCAAACAGGCGCAGCGCCATGTCGATGCCGAATACGACCGCTGGCACAGCCGCGCGATCAATGCGCCGAGCGCGGTCGAGCAGCATTTCATCGAGGCCACCGCCAAGGTGAAGCAGCTCGCCGCTGATAAGAAACGGGACGTAAATTGATGGCGCGGCGGATGGAGGCCCCGGAGGGCTGGAAAATCTCGCTGCTCGACAGCGTCACAAAGCGGGGGAGTGGCCACACCCCCGATAAAGAGCATCCTGAATACTGGAACGGTGGGATCAAATGGGTCTCGCTCGCCGATTCGCATCGGCTTGATGCGGGTGCGATATCGGAAACAGACAAAGAGATTTCTGAGCTTGGTATTGCCAAGTCCTCCGCTGTTGTTCACCCGTCAGGGACGGTGATTCTGTCGCGTGACGCAGGAGTAGGGAAGAGCGCCGTTCTTGATGGTGATATGGCGGTGAGCCAGCACTTTATTGCTTGGCGTTGCTCCCCGTCCCTCGGTCTTCAAAACTGGTTCCTCTACATCTGGCTCCAATTCAACAAACGCGAATTCGAACGTCAGGCTGTCGGTTCTACAATCAAGACAATTGGGCTCCCGTACTTCAAGCGCCTGCAAATCTGCTACCCGCCATACGCGGAACAGTCGGCTATCGTTAAAATCATAAGAGCGTGGGACCGCGCCATCGAGACGGTCGAAGCGCTGATCGCCAACGCCCGCGCGCAGAAGCGAGCGCTGATGCAGCAGCTTCTAAGTGGCAAGCGACGCTTGCCAGGCTTCTCCGAGCCGTGGGCATGGGCTGACTTCGCGGACGTGTTCGGCCGGGTGAAAACAAAGAACGCCGAAGGCAACACGAATGTACTCACCATCTCGGCCCAGCATGGCCTCATCAGCCAGGTTGAGTACTTCAACAAGAGCGTCGCGAGCGATGACGTCCGGGGCTACACGCTGCTCCAACGCGGCGATTTCGCCTACAACAAGAGTTATTCCGATGGCTACCCAATGGGAGCGATCAAGCCGCTCGACCGCTACGACAGCGGCATCGTCTCCAGCCTCTATATCTGCTTCCGTCTGACCCGGCGTGGCTTCGATCAGGATTTCTTCCGGCACTATTTCGAAGCAGGCCTCTTCAACCGCGAGATCGCCGCAATCGCGCAGGAAGGCGCGCGCAACCATGGCTTGCTCAATGTCAGCGTCGTAGAGTTCTTCGAGACCTCGCTTCACATCCCGCAGCCGGACGAGCAAGCCGCCATTGCGAAAGTCATCAACGCGGCAGAGGCCGAAGAGCAGGCCTACGAAGCCCAACTCACCACCCTCCGCCAGGAAAAGGCCGCGCTGATGCAGCAACTGCTCACCGGCAAACGACGGGTCAAACTCCCGGAAAGCGAGGTGGCATGATGGCAATCGCGCCCTATGGCTATGCCTATGAAAAGCTGCTGGGCGCGATGGAGATCATGGCGACCGGCAAGGGCACCCGCCCCGAACGCCTCGCGCGCGCTGGCAAGCAGTATCTGCTGCCAATCCGCAGCCCGAAGATGCACAAGCTGCCCGACGACCTCGCGGCCGCGCTGGACAGCCTTTACCGCGAACTCACTTCCGTCCCGCCGCCAACGCAATGGGACAATTCCTTCGACGCCACCGCGCAGCGCATGTCCTGGCAAAAGGCCGAGCGCCTGGCCGGGCAGCTGTTCAGCCTGTTCCTGGCGGTCGCTGAACTACGGAGGCAAGCCTGATGAGCAAATCTCGTCCCTTTTCGATCTACTTGCTGAAAGCCGGATTCGACGCGACCAACACGCTGGAAGACGATCACGAGCTTCAGCCGGCGGCAGGGGCAACTGCTCTGCCCGATGGCGGAACGCTTTTCATCCTTGATGCCGAACGCAAGCACCCGTGGTGGCGCAGCTACTTCGGGATCCAGGAAGAGCTCTGGCAGCAGTTCAAGGGCGCAATCCTCTTCCTACCCGTTGGCGATCGATGCTTCGCCCTGACATTCGGCCATGTACTGCACCACATGAGGGACGAGGCGTACGAATACGACTTCGGCCTGATCGTGACATTGAACAGTGTCGACCCTAAGGAACTGAAGAGCGCAGATATGATCGAACCTGGCCCTGCCCGCCGCAGGCGGACGCAGGTTCCGGTCTCAACCGAGCTGACCTATCTTGACTTCGATGGGGACAGCGAGATCATCAAGAGCCTGACTGGCAAGGTGAAGCCTGAATACAAGGACCTGTTCAGCAACGCGACCGGCTCAGCAAGCCTCAAGATCAGCATGAAGATTGATCCGGGCGAGCTTGCCGAGCGCTGTGCGCGTCTGCTCGCCCTCTACGACAGCGAGGATTACAAGGAGACGTTCCCCAACATCCAGAACATCGTGCCGGTTCGCGATCCTGCAGAGGTGAACCGCCTCAATCAACTCGTTCTGGAATCTGTGCGGTCCCGAGATGGCAGCACCACGCTTACGATTCCCGACATTGTCGATTATCGGGACAACACCTGCTGCATGTTTCAAGGTCCGGGCGGAACCAGCGAGGTCTATCCAGACATCTCAATGGAAGCCTTTTACGATTATCTGGGCGAAGACTTCGATCTGAACACCCTGACTATCGACCAGCTCAAATCCTATCGAATGATCCTGACCGACGTAGAGGGAGCGCCGGGTCGCACATATGGGGTCTTTCGGAGTCTCATCTTTGACGCCGAGCCGCAGGGCGAGGACGTCTTGTACCACCTTAATGAAGGGGATTGGTACAAAGCCGAGAAGAGCTTCGTCGCGAGGCTGAAGACATATCTGGATGCCAAATGCGAAGCGACTGACCTGTGCCCGTACAATCATGACGGCGTGAAGGACGGCAAAGCCATTTACAGCGAAGGCAACTACAACGCCGCCATTCCGGGCTGGCAGGGGCGCTTCATCTGCCTTGACCAAACAGACATTAGCCCTACGGGAAGCACCAATATCGAGCCTTGCGATCTCTACAGCGTACAGGCCGATGGCAGTGCCAGGTGCGGGCACCGGGCATCGTTATACCACATCAAGATTTCGACGCGTTCTTCCCATCTCAGTCACCTGTTCAATCAAGGCGTGAACTCGATCGAGCTGATCGAGCTGGAGGAGAGCTCCTGTGCGAAAATGCAGCAGCTGGTCGTCGACCGGCTGGGCGGGAACGACCAACCAACCTACCTCGCGCCCTTCGAACATTTCGATTTCAGGGTGGTGTTTGGGATCATTTCTCACAAAGACCCTGGGGGCCTTTCCGACAATCTTCCGCTCTTTTCCAAAATCAGTCTCATGCGGAATATGCAGCGCCTTGACGTGATGCGCGTACCTTGCGCGCTAGCATTCATTCCCGACGAAAGCCCGGCGAAGGGAGGCCATTCTAAGCATCAGCAGTTTCTTGTCGAAGTGCAGGACGATGCGAATGGCCATGTGGTACGTGCATTGCCCGGCCAAGGCCTGGATACGGTTGTGCCCATCAAGAGGTGTCCGAAGGCGGTTAAGGATAGTGCGGCTGGGACCCGCTATCGCATGGTCGTAAAAGTTGCCGATGATGGGAGCCTCACAACGCATTTTGGCTGGCCATACGAGTTGGCCGCGTAATGACGCCGAATACCGCCGAGCTTTACAGCTCCCATATCCCGGCCCTCGCAACGCTGGTTTCGCTAGGCTGGGATTATCTCTCGCCCGAGGCTTGCCTCGCCTCGCGCGGCGGCAACCAGGGGGTCGTGCTGCGCGCTGTGCTGGTCGAGCAACTGCGGCGGCGGACGTTCGACTACAAGGGGCGGACCTATCCGCTGTCGACCAACGCGATCGACCAGATTGTCCGCGAGCTGACTTCGCCCGCGCTCAATGAAGGGCTGATCACCGCCAACGAGAAGCTCTACAACGCCATCACGCTAGGCATTACCGTCACCGAATTTGTCGATGGCAAGAAGCACAGCGTCACCGTGCCGATCATCGACTGGGCGCACCCGCTGGCCAATAGCTTTGTTGTCAGTGATGAGATGGAGGTGCTCGCCGTGCCGGGCACCCACACGCGGCGACCCGATCTCGTCGGCTTCGTCAACGGCATCCCGCTGTTGGTAATCGAGGCCAAGCGGCCTGACAGTGGCAACCCCAACAAGTCGATGGTCGACGAGGGGATCAGCCAGACGATCCGCAACCAGGGGCAGGAGGAAATCCCGCACCTGTTCGCCTATACGCATCTGCTGCTGTCCATCGGCATGACCGATGGCCGCTATGGCACCACCAGGACCCCGCGCAAATTCTGGGCGCAATGGCGCGAGGAGGAGTTTTCCGAAGACCACTTCCGCCAGATCAAGAACGCCGCAAAGGAAATCGATCCGCGTGCGGCGATCCTGAAGAACCATGTGCGCGAAGTGCGTGACCACTTTCGGCACTTGTGGAGCGACGAGCAGGCCGTCACCGCACAGGACCGGCTGCTGATCGGCCTCTGCACGCCTGATCGTCTGCTGGAATTCGTCCGCTCTTACGTCCTGTTCGACCGAAAGGTGGACAAGATCGTCGCCCGCCATCAGCAATTTTTCGGCATCCGCGCGCTGCTTGACCAGATCAGCTGGATCAAACCCGATGGCGCGCGCGAAGGCGGGGTGATCTGGCACACCACCGGTTCGGGCAAGAGCTTCACGATGGTGATGCTGTGCAAGGCTCTGCTGCTGCATGAAAAGTTGAAGGCATGCCGTCTGGTGGTCGTGACCGACCGGCGTGATCTGGAAAAGCAGCTGGCAGGTAACTTCCTGACTGGCGGAGCTTTCGGCTCAGACATCGGCTCCAAGGATGCGGGCAAAGCCAAGGCGCAATCGGGCCGCGACCTGGCCAAGCGCATCGGCAAGGGCGCCGAGCGGATCATCTTCACGATCATCAACAAGTTCGGCAGCGCGGCTCGCCACGCCGAATGCCGCAACGACAGCGCAGACATGATCGTGCTGGTCGATGAAGGCCACCGCAGCCAGGGCGGCGAGAACCATGAGCGCATGCGCAAGGCCCTGCCAAACGCCGCCTATGTCGCGTTCACGGGCACGCCTCTGCTGAAGGACGACAAGACGGCCAACAAGTTCGGGCGGATCGTTCACGCCTACACGATGAAGGACGCCGTGTCGGACGGCACGGTAACGCCGCTGCTCTACGAGGAACGGAAACCGATCCTCGACGTGAACGAGCGCGCGATCGACAACTGGTTCGAGAAGGTAACCGCTGGCCTTTCCGATGAGCAAAGAGGCGATCTCAAGAAGAAGTTCGGGACCAAGGGCGCGGTTTATGGCTCTGGCGACCGGATTAATCTGATTGCACTCGATATCGCGACCCATTTCAAGGAAAACTTCAAGGATCTCGATCTCGGTCTAAAGGGTCAGCTGGCGACCGATTCCAAGCGCTCAGCCATCCGCTACAAGAAGGCGCTGGATGCAACCGGCCTGGTCAGCAGCGCCATCGTCATTTCCCCCCCGGATACGCGCGAAGGCCATTCGGAAGTTGATGAGGCAGAGCTGCCCGAGGTGCTGCAATGGTGGAAGGAAAACGTGCGTGGCGAGCCCGAGGATTACGAGCGCCAAGTTATCGAGGATTTCTCGACCGAGGGCCGACCCGACATCCTGATCGTGGTCGACAAGTTGCTCACTGGATTTGATGAACCGCGCAACGCTGTCCTCTATATCGACAAGAAGCTCGAACAGCACAATCTGATCCAGGCCATCGCCCGCGTGAACCGGCTGCATGAGCAAAAGAAGTACGGTTTGCTCATCGACTATCGGGGCATTCTGAAGGCGCTGGATACCGCGCTCACGGAATATCAGGACCTCGCTGAACGCACTCAGGGCGGCTTCGATCTCGACGACATTGATCAACTCTATGCCGATGTCAGTACCGAGTATAAGCGATTGCCAAGCCTCCACGCCGAGCTCTGGGCGATTTTCAGGCCGGTCAAGAACAGGGCCGATATCGAGCAGTATCGGCAGCTGCTGGTGCCACAGACTCGCGAGAGCGAGGGCGGATCACCTATCGACCTGAACCAGAAGATCAGGGAGGATTTCTACGAGGCGCTGACAGCCTACGGCATGTGTTTGAAGATCGCTCTGGGATCGCGTTCCTTCTTCGAAGACACATCGATCACCGAGGTGCAAATTGCCGAATACAAGCGCGACCTCAAGTTTTTTACCAACCTTCGCAAGATCGTGAAGCAGGACGCACAGGAAGCCGTCGATTACAGCGCCTACGAAGACCAGATCAGGAGGCTGGTCGATCGCTATGTTGTGGGTGAGGACGTGGAGAACGTGGACGGCGTTCTGATCGTCAACGAGCTTGGGAATCAACCGGCCGCCGAAACCTGGTCTCCTGAGAAAACCCGGAACGAAACCGATATCATCCGATCCAGAGTGCGCAAGACGATTGAGCAGGAATTGGCTGACGATCCCTATGCGCAGCTATTTTTTTCCGACCTTCTCAAGCGCGCCATTGCGGAGGCGTCCGCGCTGTTCGATCACCCCTACAAACAGTATGTTCTGTTCAAAGATTTGGAGGAAAAGCTCGCTGCCAAGACCATCGACGATCTGCCCAAAGGCCTCGAAGATCATCGTCACGCCAGCGCCTATTTCGGGATTATCCGGCTGGAGATGGGGGATGTGGTCGCTGAGGCGGTTGAACAAGAGGAGTTCATCCACGCAGCGCTGGATATGGAGAAGTTTGTCGAGAACGCCATCGCGGAAAATTCGCTGAATCCAGCAAACATTGAAGCGGCCATCCGTAAAGCCTTATTGCCGCGTCTCTTCGGCTTGACCGGCTTGGAGAAGGCCAAAGTCATCACCGACAAGATTGTCGAGGTCACCCGTGTCGGCCTTGCTCGTGGTAATGGCGCGAAGGCATGATTGTTCGATACGGCGATCAAGAAGTGTCGTGCCTCGTTCGACAAACCGCTGCTGTCACGGGCCGAATCCGCATCCACGTCTACCCCAACGGTGATGTGGAAATTGAAGCTCCCAAAGATAAGGAAGTAGATCACATCAGGGCGGCGGCTCAGCGACGTGCAAGATGGATTTTCCAGCATCGCAACGCAGCCATCGCCGCGCGACGAATGGCGCTACCGCGCGAATATATAAGCGGCGAAACCCACTTCTACCTTGGCCGGCGGCACAAGCTCATTATCCATGAGAGCAAATCGCAGCGCTCGGAAGTCAAACTCTTGCGAGGCAAACTCGAAGTTTCGCTACCAGTGGCGGATCGAGCCGCCGTAAGACGCAGGCTGAATGCGTGGTATAGTGATCGTGCCACCGAATATTTGAGTAAGAAAGTCGGCGAAATCTCGGAGCGGCTGAGTTGGATTAGCGCCCCACCACCGTTGAAACTTATGCGTATGAGAACGCAATGGGGAAGTTGCTCGCCCGAAGGGGTTATCTACCTGAATCCTACGCTGATAAGGGCACCACGTCACTGCATCGAATATGTTATTTTACACGAACTTTGCCACCTGATCGAACATAACCACAGCAAGCGATTTTTCGATTTGCTAACTAAGCACATGCTTGACTGGCAGAGTGCTAAAAGGGAGCTAGACTCGCTTGCCGAGTTAATCTTGGCGGAAAATGAATGATCGGCAAAGGTTCGGATCGCATCCCGACCTGTTAAACAACTGCTTTTAAGCGGATTTCACCCTACACCGCGCAAGCATGTAAACTCCATACGATCACGAAATCCCCGGCCCGGATCGGCTGCGCCCGATCGACCAGCTGATGCCGTCGCCCCTCATCAATCCCGAGACGGACTTGCCGACCTGCCGCTCCAGCACCGGGCGCCAGGGCACGAGCGTGAAATCCCGCGACCGTTCGATCAGCGCGAACCGGCCGCTGACGAGCTCCACCGACCGGCGATAGACGCCTTCGACGCGGGCACCTTCGGCAGCTTCCCGGAACGGCATCTTCAGTTCCTCGGAAAGCTCCCCCGCCACCCGCAGCAACTCGCGCCGCTGGAGCGCCGCTATCATGCCGTTCTGAAACGTTGCGCCGCCGCCTGCTTCCTCGGCAAAACCCTGCGCCACAAGCCACTGCCGACGACGCGCTTGGGCATCGCGCAGGTCGTGGCCGAACCCGGCATCCCGAATAGGAACGGGCGCGGCCGAAACCAGCTCCCGATCGATCCAGGTCGCGGCATCGGCATCGACCAGCCGATCAAGCGGTTGCGCCGACAGCATGGTGATCGCGACCGGACGGTCCCGCAGGCGCGCGGCCTCATAGGTTGCGACCCGATCTAAATGATCGGGAGCTACGATCCAGCGCCCTGACGGCTCGCGCTCGACGATCCCCGATATCCGACGCATCGCCTCCAGCCGCCGGACATGCGTCTCAGCGAAGGCCTGCGTGGCGGCCGGATCATGGCGAAGATGGGCATCTACGTCGTATCGCCCGCCATTGGCGGCGGCGACTGCGGCGATGGTCCGGTCCACCTCGCGCACCGTCGGTCTAGCCGGGTCGATCTGTACGATCGCACCACGCGGCAGGCTGGCATCGGTTTCCGTACCCCGGCCGATCGCCACGTAATGGCTGCGCCCGTCCACGCCGTCGACGATCAGGTAGTGGCGGTCTTCGTGCTCGTCGGCAAGCCCTCGTGCCAGCACCCGGCCGACCAGCGGGCGGGCATCTGGCGCGGCAGGATCGTAGATCGCCTGGTCGGCCGGTGCACGCGCAATCGCGGGACGGGAAAATTCGCGCTGCATCGTGCGGATGATGTCGCCGCGCTCGCCCAGGTGCCGAAGCGTATCGGCGAGGTCGGGGGCGAGCCGGAAGCGGCCGGCGCCCAGCGGCTCGGCCAGACCCAGGCGCGACAGCTTCGCCAGCCGGCCCGCGCGCAGCGTCTGGTCGAAGGCGTCGCGCCCCTTGGTCGCGACCACCCGCTCGGCATCCGCCCCCTTGAGCAAGGCCCGGTCGATCGAGGTCAGCCGCTCCTGCTCGACTTCCGCCCGCAGCGACTGCTGGATCTCGCGGCTCGTGCGCGGCCCCAGGTCGAGATCGACCAGTTCAGCGGCGCGTTCGCGAATGCCGGTCGTCAGATAGTCGCGGGCGATGACGAGATCGGCACCGGACATGTCCTTCCCGCGCACGACGATATGGGTGTGCGGGTGGCCGGTGTTGAAATGGTCGACCGCGACCCAGTCGAGCTTCGTCCCGAGATCCTCTTCAAGTCGGCCCATCAGCCGGCGGGTCAGGGGTTTCAGATCGTCATATTGATCGCCATCCTCGGGCGAGACGATGAAGCGAAACTGGTGGCGATCGCTAGCCCCTCGCTCGCCGAACGCCTTGCCGTCGGCCGTATCGGTATCGCGCCCGTAGAGCGTGCCGCGTTCGCCCTCGCGTGTCGTGCCGTCGCGCTGGAGATAGCGCAAGTGCGCGGCCGCGGCCGACACCCCCTTGCCGGCGAGCTTGACGATGCTGGCCTTGACCACGACGCGACGGCCGTTTGCCGCAGCATGACCGCCGCGGCTGGCGAGCAGTCGTCCAACGCCCGCGCCGCGCCCGACCCGGGTGCCCGAGAACGCTCCCCGCGCGAGACCCGGCGCCGCCATGCCGCCGCGTGCAAGATTGGCGGCGGCGAGGACGCGGCCGAGATAGCCGCGGGCGGGCCTGCCGCCCTGCTGGCGCTGGCGTCCAAGGATGGGCAAGAAGCTGTTGTCGTCGGCCATCATCGTGATTCCCGAGGCGTGGAGGGGCAAGCATGATCCCCAGCGCCCCCCATGAAAACCGGTGCCGGCAAACATGGCGGAATGCCGACCTTTGGGCATGGAACGGCACTGGTGCCGAGAAGGCAGTGCCGGCAACAGCTCCAAAAAACGATGTGCAGGCAAAGGCTTATGGTAACGCAGTGCCATGGCTTTATCTTGCCTTCTTAATTGGGCTCTTCCTGGTCGCCTTTTCTACCATCGTCGCTCTCCTATCACGGTCTGCTGAGTCGGCCCAGCGAGTCGGGATTCGAGGTCTGGTACGCGGTGCATTCTTCCGTGCTCATCGACGGCGGGTTTCAGCGGCCCGCGGGCAGCTGCGGCGTCGTCGCGGCACATGTCGCTATCGGAGTAACGGGGCATCATCACAGGCATTCCGGCGTGGTCCAGCGATGCCGGCCACAGGCAAGATAACGTGCTTCCCGTCTTCATCGTCTGTACCATTCCTCATCCGCTCGCGCGGATCTCCTATGTGCGGGCGTAGCTCAGGCGCTTGGCTTTCGCCGCGATCCAGATGGCGGTTTCCTTCTCGGTCGCTTGCGGATCGCCGATGTAAAACGTGCCGTCACGCCACATCGCATGCATCACAACCGCCAGCTTGCGCGCCACCGCGACGCGCGCCTTGGCATGGCATTTTGTCTTCGCCAGACCGAGGCCCCAGGTCTTGATCGTGTCGGCGCCCTTGAAGCGCGTCAGCATCGCCGACGCGGCCTCGTAGAGCGCGCGCCGGACGTCCGGATCGCCCGCCTTGCTGATCCGCCCCTTCACATCGATCGAGGTGCCCGACTGCCATCGTTTCGAAGTCAGGCCGAAGTATGCGGCCACGTCGCGCGACCGTTTGAAGCGCATCGGATCGTCGATCGCGGTGACAAAACTAAGCGCGGTCACCGGCCCAACGCCCGGGATCGCCATGAAGCGGCGGCAAAGATCGTCGGCCATGGCGAGCTGGACGACGAGTTTGTTGAGGACGAGATATTCGGTCCACAAAGCCGACCGCGCGCGCAACATGCATTCGATCAGGCCGACCGTCATCGCGTCGCCCTCGACCGCATCGCGCACGGCCTGATCGAAGCCGCCGCGACCGACTTTCCCGAGCCGGATGCCGAACGCCTTGAGCGAGTGGCGGACAGTGTTCTCGAGATCGAGAAACTTGCGTTTCAGATTGCGGCGCTGGACCAGCAACAGCCGTATCCGATAGCAGTTTTCGGTCTTGATATGCGCCTGGCGGAACCAGCCCGTGCGCATGATATGGGCCAGACCGAGCGCGTCTTTCGCGTCGGTTTTGTTGCGCTGCGCGCTCATCGCCGCGCGGACGTGGCGGGTCTCGAGACAAACTGCTGGGACACCAGCCGCGAGCAGTTCGGGGTGCAGCCAGGGTGATAGCGCGCCGGCCTCGTGGCCGGCCCTGCGCAGGCGCCCGGCAAAAGGTTTGAGTGCGCCGGCGATGGTCGCCGGGTCGGTTGCGACCGACACCTCCAGCACCGTTTCGCCAGCGTCGGTCACCACGCAGATCGCGGTCTCATCGATCGACACATCCAGTCCGGCAAAATACTCCATCGCTCGCCTCCTGCGGTTTCTGCCCGCAGGAACGCTCGCACGCCGCACCCTCGCTTGCCCAATTACAGCGGCATTACGCCGCCCACCCGTTTGGACTGCTGCTGGCGCCTATCTCCACTATCTTGCTACCCGCCCATGTCGTCCAAGCCGAGGCAAAAAGAAGCCGGGACGAAGGTGCCTGTTTGGCACCCTGTCCCGGCGTTTCCGATGGCCCCGATCAATGGGTCGCCGCAAAGGCTTCGCGGGCCTGGCGTTCGTTTTTGAAGCTGCGTCGCCCCATCAATCCGTGCGGGTTGCCATCGCCATCGATGATGCACACCGCGACGAACCAGCGGCCATCCAGCCGCCCGACGATCGCCATCCGATCGAGCTCGAAATCCTCCTCCTCGTTGCTTTCATACGCCCCGAGCCAGCGCTCCGACGCCCGCGCATCCCACAGGAAATCGCTCTCTTCGGCGTCCAGGAACCGTGCGGCAAGCGCCTCGCCCGCGCCCCGTCCAAACTCGATCTCGAGCCCGGCCACGAGCGTTGCCATCACGCGGTCCGACGCTGCACCGATGGGTTGAAACATGGTCATGATCGCCTCCTTCGCTTGAAGTCCCCATCATCGAGGACAGACCTCCGAAGACGGGTGGCGGAGCGGCTGTCAGGGCCGCTGGAGGCGAAGCCGGAAGCGCCGCGTACGCGGCGGCGGAGGAACCGATTTTGTTGCGCTGAAAACAAACAGACTTGCGTGCGCAGCACGCTCCGTCTCGCGGCAAAATTGGAGGGGCCGCCGGCCTTGCACAGCCGCTCCGCCACCCGTCATGCTGGGCCTTGCCGAGACGAGCCCCTCCACTGCCCACCGGTGCGCCGCGCCCTTTCGGCAGGGCGCATTCGATGCTGCCGGATAGTCTGGTCAGCGGGGTGCGCGAACCGCGAAAAGCGTGTCCGCTGGCGTGTCCGACGCCCGCGATGGCGAAGGACCGGGGGCCGTGTGGCTGATCCGGAGCACGACGAACAATGCTGGCGGCGACCGCTGTGGGAGGGATGGCGCTGGACTCGAATGGGTGCCCGACACCTGCGCGACATAGGCCTGCGTCTCGGCTGGCAGTGCACGACCCGTTGCGAGATGGGCGGCATACCGGCCGGGGCCGGCGTTGTAGGCGGCGAACAGCCCAGGATAGCCAAACCGGTCATACATCGCGCGCAGATAGGCCGTGCCTGCCAGGATATTGTCGCGGGGATCATGCGGATTGGCGCCCAGGCCGTGCGCTGCGCGCAGCGTCGCCCAGGTTGCCGGCATCACCTGCATCAGCCCCATTGCGCCCGCCCTTGAGATGATCGGGCGTCCGTCGCGCATCGTCTGGCCGCCACTTTCGGCGCGCATCACCCGCTCGATCCAGGCGACCGGCACGCTGAACCGCGCGGACGCCTCTAAGATCTCGGCGCGCCAGCGGGATACCGGATCGACGTCTGGCGGGCGGGCTATGGAGGAGGTCGCGACCAGGCATGCGGCGGCGAACGCGAGCGGCTTCAGCGGACCCATAAAGGTGTCGCCCTGCCGATGACATCGTGCGCCAATGTCGGTCCGAAATAGCGCCCGTCGAACGAGTCCGGCGTCTCGGTCATGAGCAGGAAGATCATGCCAGGCCCGAGCCGTGCGCACCCTTGCCAGGCTGGCAGCGGAAGGCCTTCGGCATCAGCGGCGCGGCGCCTGGCGAGCGGCTTTCCGTTGACCATCACCACCTTTCCGACACCGCAGATCGTATCTCCAGCGATCGCGGTCACGCGCTTCACCAGCGGCACGCCCGACGGCAGATAGCGGCGGCGCGCGGCCAGTTGCCGCGCTTCGGGCGGCGGCCACGCGATCACCATATCGCCGCGTTTGGGCGCCGCTCCGGGCGATACGGCATAGAGGCCAATGGGCGCGCTGGCGCTCGCATTCCAGACCAGCCGGGGCAGCGGCGGCAGCAAAATCGTGAGGCCGAGGCAGGCGATTCCGCCACCCAGAATCACGGCGCGACGACGCAGCTTCGTACGGCGTGCGCGGGCGGCGCGCAGCGCGTCACCCCAGGCGAACAGCGGCATGTCGCGGCGCTCAACCACGGTCGCCGCCGCGCGCGCGGGCTGCCGACCACGCTTCGATATCGTCGATATGATAGCGCCAGGTTCGGCCGTGCAGTCGGCATTTCGGCCCGGTTCCCGCATGGCGCAGGCGCTTCAGCGTCGAATAGGCGAGGCCGAGATGAAAGGCCGCCTGCTTGGCGGTGAGGAAGGGGCAGATTTCGCGTGCAGCTTGCGCGCGGTCGGCGGTGTCGTCCATGATTCCAGTCCATCCGCGCCAGCGCACCGTGCGCCGGCTGATGCGTGCGGATTGGATCGATCCGGCCGTCTTTGGCAGGGTCGCAAATCGACCCCTGCGATTCCGCCCCCCAATCGCCACCAGTGTTTTCAGGTCGTTGGCGATGCCCCGCGCCCTCGGCGAGCGCGGGGCGGTTCGCTCAATCGGCCGGATTCCAGATGATTGCGAAGGCATCCTCGTCTTGGCCCGCAGCGCGGCCGAGATTCGCGTAGAGCCGGCGCGGCCCGAATTCGGGTGCGGCGAGCGACAGCGACACATAGTCGCGGCCAGACATTTCGCCGCGCCGGATCCAGCCGGCCCCGACCTCGACGCCGGATGCCGACACGCGGTAGTCAGGCTGGGTGTCGCCGGATTTGCGGGCGTTGGGAATGATCTCGATGTCGGTGCGGATCGAGAGCGTCTTGAGCTGGCCCTTGAAGCCTTCTCCGTTGCGGGTGACATAACCGATGGCGGGCATTGTTCGTCTCCTGAAAAGTCGCCCCGAACCGTTTCCGGGCGATAGGCGGACCGGGGGGACGGTCACGGCGGGCCTGCGAACCGGCAGGCCGAAGCGACAGCGGAGGACCGGAGCCGGAGGCTTATTTGAAGCGCAGCGATCGCGAGGAGCCCGTAGCCTTGGGGCCCCCGCGCGGCATGCCGCGTGGGGTGGGCGCGGGCGGGGAAATAAGCCGCAGGGCGATGGTTTCGCGGGGTTGCGGCCGTCCCAGGTCATGCGCCCGAGGAGCCGAAAACGGTGCGGGACACGGCGGTAGTGACGACGACAATGCCGCTGGTTCATTCCCCGCGATGAATGGGTCGTGGACTGCGCGGACAGGCCGCCGCACTATCGGATCGACCGTCCACACGTACGTTCGTCGATACCACCGACATTCCCGCCGTTGGGCTGACGACGACAGGACAGGCGTTCCGGTTCGATGCAAAAGGCGATAGCGGCCAGGACCATGTCGAGGTCCATCTTCCGCCTGACCGTGGGCTGGGCCGAGCTCCCGCTGGCCGTTGCAGGCGTGCGTTGGAAGGGACACGACGAGGATACCTTTCGCCGTCCCAGTTGGTGGGCAAACCCTGTGCCTGAAGTAGAGCGACGAGATCGGGCAGCGGGGATCGAGGTCAAGCGCCGCTAATGATAATGCCCGCGGATACACGGTCAGCCATGATGGCCTCCCTTTCCCGCGCGCCCGAGCCCCTCGGGGCGAGGGCGCGCGGCCGAATTTTCAAGGATGGAGGAGGTGCGGGCGGCGGTTTCCCTACCGCCCGCGAGGGATCAGGCGGCGAGACGGTCGGCCTCTTCGTCGAGCCCCGGTAGCGCCATCCCCGCGCCGGGCGCGGTCGGATCAGGCTCGTCGTCGCTCGGGTGGAGCCGCACGATCTCCCGCGCCGCCTGCGCCTTGGCATGAGCCGCGACCGTGCCGACGCCGCCGCGCGCCGTATAGGCATCGGGCGGGAACGCCATCCAACGCGGCACCCAATGCGCGCGCCGTTCGCGCCCGCCCACGCCGTCGAGATGATCGCGGACGATGCGTTTCAGGGTCTTGGTCTTCTCTTGCCGGTTAGCGCTGGCCACGTTTTCGCCTGCAACCTCGGCGACGATCCGGGTCGATACCTCCCGGTCGCGAATCAGTTCGAAAAAGACATCGTCGGCCTGCCAGTAGCGGGCCATATCGACGCCGATCTCGATGCCCACCGCCTCGACGGCGGCACTGCCGCTGGCGAGGGTTTCGCCCATGACGATGGCGATCACGTCCATGACAACCATGTCGGGAAGGTCGAGCAGGCGCTGGAACACGCCGACGACACCATAACCATCGCAGTTTCCGCCGGTAACGGTCGGCTCCTCGGGCGAGAAGCCGAGCACCGCCAACACCGCGCGGCGATGTTCGTCGAAGTCCGCCTCGGCTTTGCTGTTGTCGATACTCTCGCGCACCGCGTCGCTGCGGGCGGTCTGCGGCTCGGGAGTGATCCGCCACAGGTGCGAACCGGCGATGGCGTGGGCAACCATCAACCGCAGCGCGACCCTCGGATGAACGAGCATCGCCGCGCGGACGGCGGCATGACGATGCAGGTCGATATAGGTCTGCATCGTCGATGTCACCTCTGGGCGGGCCTGTTTCTGACCGGTCCCGGCGCCATTGTCCGACCCTTCCGCCTTGGCGAGTCGCGCGGCCTCCTTGCGGCTGATATAGCCCTCGTGGACGATCACCTCGCCACTGGCGCGCACGTCGAGATAGACGCGCCCGCCCTTGCGCTTGCCCGCCTTCTCATATTCCCATGTCGAGAAATGGTCGGACGGCGGCACGATGATCGCATCGGCCCAGCCCTGCTCGACATAGGCGGCGCGCTTCGCCTCGATGGCAGCATTCTGCGCGGTCCAGAAGGCATCGGCATCGGCGACATAACGGTCGTCGCCGAACAGGTCGGCGACGGTCGCAAGCCCGCTCGCCTCGATGTCGAACAGCGCGTGGCGTGCCGGGATCGACTGCCCGCCGAAGAGCCATGCCTTCAATTGATGGCCGGTCGGGACATAGCTGTCGGGATCGTCGGCGAGCGCCAGCCATGCCTTTTGCTGGCTCTTCGACGCCATCGTCAGATGGCGCACGGTGGCCGCGTCGATCTCTTCCCGGCGGTAAAGGTCGCGGATGGCGGGGAGCAGGTTGCCGAGCGCGAGCACGCGGCGGACGGCAAGGTCGGGCAGGCCGAACGTGACGGCGATGTCTTCAAGCCTGCGGCCTTCCTTGACCAGCCGGGTGAAGGTTTCCCACTGCGTCACCTCGTCGGGGTCGAGCCGCGCCAGATTTTCGATCAGCGAGGCTTCGACGGCGGCGGCATCGTCGCCCGCATCGAGGATCGCGCAGGGCAGCAACGCCGTTTCGGCATCGGCAGCGCCGTCCCTGGCCGCGCGGCGTTCCTCGGCGACGATCTTCGCGGCGTGGAAGCGGCGGCTTCCGGCGATGATTTCATAACCGCCATCTTCACCCTTGGGGGGCGCGCAATGCGCGCGGACGATGACCGGCTGGAGGACGCCACGGCTGCGCACGGTCGGCAGGATGTCGGAGACATCGGGCGCCTTCCTGCCATGGCGCATGTTGGCCTTGCTCACGACGAGCTTGTCGAGGGGGATGAATTCGAGTTTCATGTCAGCACTCCTTGTGAGTGCCGGTCCGTCGATCTTTCCGGGTGGGCGGACCGGCTTTGCGAAAGGCGGCGGAACGCGCCGCGCGTCATCCGCCGTTCCCCTCTTCGGGATCGGTCGGAAGCTCGGGACCCGGCGCTGATTCGATGCGCCAGAGGATCGATTGGGCCTCTCGGATCGAACCGGCGCGGCGCGCGGTGTCGGCCCAGACCGACAGACTGGTGCTGGTCGAAAAGCCGATGTCGCGCTCGATGGTCAGGCCGAACGGCAAATGGAGCCGCGCGATCTCGCCGAGCGAGAAATAGCCGAGTTCAGGACAGCCGAACCCCAGATCGGCGAGGCCGAACAGCGTATCGCCATCGTCCAGCAGCTCGGTCGCGAGCCAGGTTGCCGCGCCTATGGGCGAGAACAATTTGACGACCGGCGCAGGGTCATGATCGGTTTCGGCGGAGCGCTCGGCGTTCCTGCGCAGTGCCGCGTGAAGTTCGGGGGTGAGCACGATCATGCCGCGAGCCTCCCGTCCTGCGGGGTGGGGCGTTCGCCAGTGTCGCCTCGGGTTGCCTCGGCCCGAGCTGCCTCCGCCTGCGTGGCGGCGTGCCGCGCCAGCAGCCAATCGGCGGCCTTGCTGGCGGCACTCGCCGCGCGGAAGATCGCGCGGTTATCCTCGCGCAGCACGTCCAGCCAACTGCCGAGATAGTCGGCGTGGCGGACGGTTGGGGTGATGCCGAGAGCGGCGCAGAGAAAAGCCGAGCCCATTTCGGCTATTAATTCCTCGCGGGCATAGTCTTTCGATCCGAATCTATTGGCGAGATTGCGGTTCAAGCGCGTGGGGTGGCCAGTGCCGTGACAAAGTTCGTGCAGGCAGGTTCGGTAATAGTTGACCTGTTCGAAAAAGGCCGGCTGCGGCGGCACCTGCACGTAATCCTGCGCTGGCACGTAGAAAGCGCGGTTGCCGCCGACGCGGAAATCGATGCCGCTCGCCGCAATCACTTCCTCGGCGACGGGGACGATCTGCCGTTCGGGCAAGGGGGCCGGATCGGGCGCAAGGCCCGGGCGCAGTCCCTCGCACTGCGCGACGTTGAACACGGTAAAGCGCTTCAGGAATGGAATGGTCTTGGCGTCGCCGCCGGTTTCGGCGGCCCGCGCCTTTTCGGCTTCGGGGGTGAAACGGTCGGCATAGACGACGGTCGTGCCGCGCTCGCCCTTGCGGACGCAGCCCCCTGCCTCCAGCGCTTGGCGGAAGGTCAGCCACGCTTGCGAGGGATAGCCATGCTCGATCACCGCGCCCCACAGGATCAGCACATTGACGCCAGAGTAATGGCGCGCGGTCAGTGCATTGCGCGGCAGGCCGGGGCTGATCGCGCCGCCGTCGCCATCGGGCTGTCCCCAAGGTTGCACCCATGGGAAGCGGCCCGCCTCCAGTTCGGCGATGATCCGCCCCGTCACCTCGTCATAGAGGCTGGCGCGGGCGGTCTCGGGTTTCGCTGGGAAAGCGCTCGGGTTTGGGGTTCCCGCGCTGGAAGCCTCGGGTTTCCGGCCCTTGTCACGCGCGCGGGCGTTCGGGGAGACAAGCATCGTTCACCTCCTGCACCGCCCCAAAAACCACCATGGCCTCCCCGAAAAGCGGGGGTGGGCGGCAAGATGCGACCGGAAAGGTCCGCGCCAAGCGGCACCGGCACCCAAGTCCGGGGGACCCGTCGCCCTCGCGACGGGGTGGCGAAGGGCCGCAACGCCAGTGAAGGAGCCGGGCGCAGCCCGGCTTGCCGGGGCCGCGAGCGGGCCTAGCAGGGAGCGCCGCCCACCCGCGCTAGCCCGGGAGAGGCCCACCAACAGCGCCGCCGCATGCGCGGCGACCGCACATCCCGGCGGCGAAGCCGCCGCCAGCAAAGGATCGCACCCCGGCCGGCACGGGCGGATCACACGGCTCGTTTCGCTCTCGTGCAGCGGGCCCCTTTTTTGCTTCACCGAAAGATTGCCGGGCGCGCGGGGTGGCCATCGATTGTTTTGCCCCTATCATGTCCGTCCACAGTCAAAATGGGGCGGAGCATAAGCAGTGTCGAGCAGGGGTGTCTTTATCGGACAGATCATCGATGATCTGGATGCTATTTCCCATCAGGTGAAGCGTCGGTGTGAACTGGGGCAGACCGACCTGAACAGTGTCTTGGAGAATTTCTTCCTCGAAATTCTCAACCTGACGCTCGACGCCGCTCTGGTGAATTTGAACAAGAAGCGTTCGAACGAGCCGGGCCTCGATCTCGGTGACAGCACTAGCAAGCGCAAAATCGCCTTCCAGATCACCTCGCGGTCCGATCCCGCCAAGGTCAAAGACACCCTCACCAAGATCAAGAAAGCCCAGCTTGCCGCCTATCAGGAGTTCTTCATCCTCGTGATCGGCGAGCGCCGAAAGAGCTATACCATCGATCCTGCGCTTTCCGCGAAATGCCACGGTTTCGCCGAGGCGAATATCATTGGCATCACCGACCTGTGCCGGATGGTTATGGAGACCAAGATCGATACGATCCGGGCGATCCAGCAGAAGCTTCAGCAGGAGCGTCGTGAAATCCGCATCGAACTCGAGCCCGAGATTGAAGGTACATTCGAGACCGATACCGCCGATCTGGTCGAGCGCCGACCGAGCATTACGCGGTCGGATGGCACGCTGTTCTATGCTAGCGACGCAACGGGCGGATTGTTCGAATCGGCCGCAGAGGCGGCCGAGGCGCTCGACGGCTTCATCGACCGGCTTGCGCCGCTGCCGCGCCTGTCGCGCGGTATGCTCGGCTGGATCATGGACGAGAGCGAGCATCGCTACGGCTTCAGCGAGAAGCATGAGATCAATGCCGACCTCGTCCAGCGCAAATATCCGGACACACAGGATCTGCTGGTCGACACCCGACTGCTGAAATCCTGGGGTTTCCTTGGCTACGAGGATCAGCAGGACGGGGAGTCGCCAACGTTCTGGTTCCGCTTTCCCGGCACCGATCACAGCTATTTCGCTGACGCCTTCATGAACTTCGTGAAGGAGCAGGACTTGAAAGTCTCCAGCCTCTTTCAGACCATGAACTTCTCCCCCTTCGGGCCACCCCCTGCGGCCGATGCGCCTGCGCCTGTGCCGGTAAAACCGGCGGTACGACGGCGTGTCCGCCTCTCGGGCGCCCAGAGGGCGCAGCGCGGCCGCTGATCGGCAATGGTACCGTGAGGTACACCAACATCTGGTACCATTAGCGCCGCCAGGCGCTTTTGCCCAATCCTCCTCCCTTTCGACGGACTTTGCGCCATGGCTTCGCTTACCGACCTCGGCCTGCAGCTCAGGCTTCAGCGCAATCGCTTACTGGACCAGGATGCGTTCGCTGCTGAGGAGCTGATCGTCGAACAGGAGCCGATGCCGCTCCCAGAGACCGATCAGGCGTTTGATCATGAGAAGCGGAAGGCGGGCCAGCTGGTCGATGCCCTCGATCGCGCATTGCGCGACGAGAATTGGTCGCCACCAGCGGCGGCGCTCGGCATCGATGGTGTCGGCGGCGGCTATTTCTATGGGCTGATCCCGCAGCGCGCGCCGATGCGGGAGATCGTTCGGGGGTTCGTTCAGCCCGTGCGCTATCTACCGCTGGTCGAGCGTGTCCCCGATCGCGTCGCCCTCTACCTTCGCTTCATGCTGCCCGGTGGCGACGACGGCCTCGAGCGGGAGGAGCATGGAGGCGTCAAATGGCACTTCCACTATATCGATGCGCGGCACCGGCGTTCGGACGTCATCCTGAGCTTCGACACGCGCTGGAAGATCGTGGAGTCGGCCAAGGGGAGCGATCTGCTGCGCCCGCTGTTCGTCGAGCGCCATGCCGAGGGCAAGGCCAAGTTCACCGCGCATCCCGGGCGGTGGGAAAACGAAAAGCGCACCAGCATGTACGAGATCTGCTCGCGTGATCTGCACAAGGGTATCGAGCATTTCCGCTGCGCCAAGAATGGCTCGGACGCTGTCTGGCCGCGCGACGCCACCCTGACGCCCCATCCGTCCAGCCTGCCGAATACCGGCACGCCGGCGGGCAGTGGGAAGGGGAAGAAGAAGCGCAGGTGAGGGCACATCGCGGCGGTGCCGGTACCGGCGCTCTACTCGCCTTCGGCTCCCGGACCACTCGCTGCACGGAGTGCCGACGCTTCGCGGCGTCCTTGGGTGTCAATTGGTGTTGGCGGCGAGGTCGGCGCACGTGTAGCCCTTACGTATGCTCACGACCGCCCAACTTCGTTGCCCCGTTTTTGACCGACTCACCGGCCGCCTCCAGCCGCCGCTGAAACATCCGACATCTCTCGAATTCGACCCGAAAATTTGGGTCGCAACGATTGCCGATGACATGCTTGGAGAGCGGGACGCGGATCTGGTTCGCGCCGCGATCTACATAGGAGGTTTCCTCGAAAGCGTCCGAAGCGAGCTGCTCGATGGCCTTTTCGACGGCCTCTCGGGAGACCAGCGCGTCGTGTTCGCGGTCGCAAACGCCAATCGCGCTTGGAACATCTTCCGTTGGAAGGTGAACCTGGCGCTGCCCAACGGCGGAGACGAGATGACATACATTTCCACCATCGGGTTGGAGGGGATACCGGTCGGTCCCAACGGGACGCTCATGGACCCGAATCATGCGAACAATGCCGTCGTCGACGCGCTTCCTTACTGGCTTGACCAGGCGACCGAACCAGACGGTGGGGACAAGGCGCTCGACCTCGATGACATGCGGCTTCTTATGGCACGCGGTCATATGACCGCCAACTTCCTGCAAACTTTCCGCGCCTTCTGGCAGCAGATTTTGTGGGAGCCATGGGGTTTCGATTACAACGAGGCAGCGGCCGTCATGACACCGCGCGCGCGCGATGATCTCGCCAGATGGCGTGCCTGGGAATGGCGCGATCAGATCCTCGCGGCACAATCCTCTCTCTTGAGCCGTAACCTCGAGAAAGACCTTGCGGGATTGGAACTTGCCTTGCCCCTAACGGCGTGTGCGATCGAACCGGACGGGATTGAAGTTTGCGCGCCGGACGCCATCACAGCGGCCATGCATCGCTCGGCGCTCGAAAACTTGCGCAAAAGCTACGCGGCTCCATTTCTCGAAGAGCCCGTGGGTGCGGACCCGCGGATGACGCCCATCCTACTCGAGAAGGCGGTGTGCGTGCTACAGGATCTGGTAGGATTGAGGCTGCCCCGCGATATCGATCCCGCCGCGAAAGATCTGGACGATCCGCGCGATTTCGCCTGTGCATTTCCACGGACGCACCTCTTGGATTTCCTGTCGGCTGCGCTCGCAATCGATCCCGCTCTCGCCGAACTCTGCCTCGACTATTTAACCGCCGATCCATTTGGTAATCTCAACCCGCTGTTCAACACTGGGCTTTGGCACAAACCGTTGGTGAGATCGCGTGACGGAACGATGGTGATGATCGTCGCGGGTGCGCTCGTCTGGGGCTCATCGACGAGGCGTCTCGATCGCTGGCTTCAGGATGCTTACGGTGATGCCGACCTGTCGAAGACACCGGCGGGATTGCGCTTTGAAGCCGCTCTTCGCCAGGCTTTGGAAGAAGCGGTGGGCCGCAATCCGCTTCTGATCGGCATTCCTACTGGCGTTGCCAGCATAGCCCAAGGCGAGGCCCGTGAGGAAGTCGACGTGCTGGTACGCATCGGCTCGACGATCTTGGTCTGCGAGGTGAAGTGCCTCGTGGCACCTTCCGAGCCTATCGATCGCAACAACCACATTCGAAAGCTCGAGCGCGCCTGCCATCAGGCTTCAAGAAAGGCAAAATGGCTCGCCGACAATCGCAATGAGCTCGACGCGCGGCTCGGAGACGGCGCTGGCGCGGGCCGCATTCAACCTCTCGTCGTCCTCAATCAGAGCAATGGCGTCGAATGGGAATATGAGGGCTGCCCGATTACTGACATGCGTTTTTTGGAGCTTTTGCTTGCCTCCGGCCAGATGGCCATTGGCGGGGCTCTTTTCGGCGAGCCGGGCAAGCTGCCGGTGCTCGTTCAACGCACGCTATATGCGACGGCAGCTGAACTCGAGGAGGCGATTCAGACCGTCTTCCTGGCGATGCCGGGCATGGATCCGTTTCGCCACAGCGTCAGTTGGGGCGACAATGTTCTGTCGTTGCCTAACGGTCACTCGTTTATCGCACAGACATCAAAGCGCGATGGTGACGCATATATTGAGCAGATGAATAAACTGATGGGCATCGCAAGGCGGTAAGCGACCCGGGTCGGTCGAACGAGCAAATGTCGGCTCCTAGCAGAAGCCGAGATGTTGGGACCGGGAAGGGAACGACGGCTTCGTCCCAAACTTTGCCAGAAAGGCAAAGGCAGATTCGCAAGAATTCCGACTGACAATTGCCTGCGCCATTCCATCAGCAATCGACCTTTGAAGTACCGAATCTATCAGGGCCTTGGCCGCATCAAGGTAAGCGATGTGCTCAGGCCACGGCGGTCCAGGGCATGAGCTCTCCGACGGCGTTGGCTGGATGTCCGTTGGCGAGTTTGGCGAGGGTCTCTGCC
>NZ_JAAZQN010000009.1:0-62307 GCF_012275365.1 Novosphingobium sp. SG720
GCATGGAACAAGCTCGTCGATCAGCCATGGCGGATCATGTCCATCGGGATGCGCCAATGGGCAAATGGGTTCTGATCATTGCACCTTGGTATTAGGCAGCGGTCCAAGGCAATCAAGGGGCAGCGAAACTGGTGATATTCACCTCACGATGATTTCGATTGGAGACGACAAGCACTCGCCGGATAAATTTACTTCGCGCAGATTACGGTTGCCGGCGGCCGATGTAGGATCAGCCCTGAACTGACAAAGTCCGACGCAAACGAGACAGCATGCTCTGCACAATCCACTTATGCGCCTGACCTACCAGCAGCATATACGCGTGCCCAAAGCCATTGCGCACCACCACCGAGGATGTAATACTCAGGCGAGTCCCGTGCGTTGAAACGCAGGTCATCACATCGAGGTGCCGATCACGCTCGATGAGTAGCAAGGTGTTGGACGTCACGCCTTCAACGAGGAAGAAATCAAGGTAGTCGCCCACCTGAACGGACGCATGCTGCTGCCGGCTAAACCCGCCGATCCTCTTTACGCCGAACGGAGCCGAAATTGCATCGTAATCGCCCGATTGTTACCGCAGCTTATAGGCCTTGACGATTTCGATGGTGGCAGGATCGGAGACAAGGTCCTGCAGGAATTGCTCCCATTCGTCAGGAGATCGCCGTGCGTCGGCGATCATGCTTCGTAATTCGTCGATGGCATTGTCGGTCAGTGCGGTGCGCCATTCGTCCGGACCCAAACCAACGGAGATGATCGAGCCGTAGGTCAGATTATCGTCATTGCTGACGATGGCGTCGATGAGTTCAGGGTGCTCGCCCAGGATGTCGGCGACATAATCGAGCATGAAGACATGGCGGACGGTGGGCATCAGGCAGCAGCCTTTGCTGCCGGCAGCAGCGGGCTCCAATTCCAGGGTAACAATTCGTCGAGCCGGTTGATCTTGTGATCGTTGATGCGCGCCAGCACGTCGGCAAGGTAGGCTTGCGGGTCGAGGCCATTCATCTTGGCAGTTTCGATGATGGTCATTGCCCGCGCGAGAGTTTCGGCGCCGGTGTCGGCCCCGGCGAACAACCAGTTCTTTCTGCCGATTCCAATGGGTTTGAGCGCCCGTTCCGCCGCATTGTTGTCGATGGCGACGCGGCCATCCTCGAGGAACAAGCAGAAGGCCGGCCAGCGTGCGAGCGCGTAGCGGAAGGCATTGGCGAGGTCGCCCTTGATGGGAAGTCTGGTCAGTTGGGCCTGAGCCCATGCGTGGAAGGCCTCGACCCTGGGCTTGCTCTGGGCCTGACGCGTAGCGAGCCGATCGGCGGCGCTTTTCCCCATGATCTGCGCCTCGATGTCGTAGAGGGCACCGATGCGATCGAGAGCCTCGCGGGCGATTGGCGACTTGGCACCGACCCACAGGTCATGGAAATCACGGCGCAGATGCGCCCAACACGCCGCCTCGCGGAATGGCGCGGTGCCATTAGGTCCTGGCGCGTAAAGTTTGGCATAGCCCTTGTACGCATCGGCCTGGAGGATACCGCGTGCATCGCGCAAGTGCGCGAGCACGTGTTCCTGCTTCCAGTCGGCGGCGAACTTGTAGGCGATACCTGGCGGGGCCAGCCCGGCCCACGGCCGCTGGTCGAGGACATAGGCCCAGATGCGCCCTTTGCGCACGCCTTTGCCGAGTTGCCCGCCAACCCCGGCGGTGCGCAGGCTGCGATCGAGCACCCGGATCGGCGTATCGTCGGCATGCAGCAGATCATGCGCCAGGACGTGACCCTCGATCCGCTCGATCAATGGCAGGAGCAGCTTCATGGTGCGCCCGCACCAGTCGGCCATCGTGCTGTCGGGGATGTCTGCGCCCATGCGGGCGAAGATCTCGTTCAACCGGTACAGCGGCAGGTGATCGTCGAACTTGGAGACCAGAATATACGCCAGCAACGAGGCGGTCGCCATGCTGCCGGGGATCGGCCGGCTCGATGCCGGCGCCTGCACCATCCGCTCGCAGGCGCGACAGGACTTCTTGATCCGCGCGATCTCGATGACCTTCAACCGGGCGGCGATCAGGTCCAGCATCTCGCTGACGTCCTCGCCGACCACGCGCAGGGTGCCGCTGCAATCGGGGCAGGCCGCACCGGGATCGAGTTCGCGGCGTTCGCGCGGGGTCTCGGCCGAGACGCGGGGACGGCGGCGCGGCGCCCGCGCTGCCGCCGCGGGCTGGGCCGGTTCGGGCGCGTCATCATCATCGCTTGCCGCGGCCGGACTGGCCTCGGCCCTGGCGATCAGCAGGCCTTCGAGCGCGAGTTCGAGTTGTTCGATCTCGCGCTCGACTTTCTCGGACTTTTTGCCGAACGCCTGCCGCTTGAGCTTGGCGATGCGCAACTGCAGGTCGGCGATGTGTTGCTCGAAGACGCGCACCGTGGCCGACAAGGCGCTGTTCTGCGCCTGCAAAGCCGCCACCATCGCCTTGAGCGCGATGGGATCATCGGGCAGTGATGCGGCGATCGATGGCATGCCCACGGGATAGCAGAATTGCCGTCAATCCGCCAGAAAAATACCCAAAATCAGCCTGATAGATCACCCAACGCGTGCCGGCGGCGCCCCCCATGACGGCCGCCGCCAGTCGATCCCTTCCCACAGCATGGCCAGTTGTGCCGAGGTCAGCCGCGCCACCGCATCGCCGCTGCCGGGCCAGGGAAACCGGCCCTTCTGCAGGATCTTGTAATAGAGGCAAAAACCCTGCCCGTCCCAGTAAAGCAACTTGATCCGGTCACCCCTGCGGCCGCGGAACGCAAAGACCGCGCCGCTGGCGGGGTTCTGCCGCAAGTGTTCCTGCGCCAGAACGGCAAGGCCCGTGATGCTCTTGCGCATATCGGTCGCGCCACACGCCAGATAGACCCGCGCGCCGGCGCCAGGTCCGATCACGCCGCCCCCAGCACGCGCAGCAACCGGCTCAGCTCGGCATCGCCGATCGTCTCGCGGCACCGTAGTTGCCGGCCGTTGCCCAGAATGATCGTCACCTCGGACGTCGACGCCTCGCACGTTGCGGGCCCACCCGCATCTGCGGGCACAGGCAGCAGCTCGACCGCCACAAACGCCTCGCCGCCGTGGCCAGGCCACACCCCCTTTTGCCGCAAATCCCGCCGCCACTGGTACAAATGCTGCCGCGTCACGTCGTGACGGCGCGCAACATCGCTCACCGTCCAGCCATCAACGCCAACCTCGGACAGGATCGACGCCTTCGCCGCATCCGACCAACGCCGCCGCCGTTCAACATTCAAAACCTCGAGCACCGCCACGCCGGCCTCCATCGCTCATGACGTACATAACGACGTCAATAACGACATGGCTTATCCAAGCGAGGCGGTAGCAATCGGGCGGTAACATTGCATCGCGCAATCAGAACGCAGCCTTCAGCAAAGGAAGCGGTTGCGCCATCATCAGATTCCACGCCATGAGTGGGCCGATCGCAATAGGCAGTTCGATCGAGCGACGGTCCAGATAGGCCACTGCTCGCGTGGGCCTATCAGGTGCGTGGGGTCGATGTCATCCATGGCGGGTAAGGTTCTGCTTAAGAGCCAAAAGCACGCGATGAGCAGAGACGATCGTTGATGCATCCAGGCCTTGCGCCAGGCGTTCTGCCCATGGCCCTTGTCGTGCCATGGCGGCTTCGAAAGTCTGTCGCCCTTTGTCAGTCAACACCACCAACTGCGCCCGCCGGTGATGAGGATTGGGCTGAAACTCTATCGAGCCCTCTTTCTCCAGATCGTTGACGATGCGTTGCACATTTTGCCGATTGGTTCCCATGTCGCGCGCCAGCCGGGCGACTGGCTGCGGGCGTTCTGCCGCAACTATGCTACCCAGCACTTGCCATCGTGCGCTGGTCAGGCCGATTTCTGCTACCAGCCTATCGCCTGAATTGAGTGCGAGATTGTTCACGCGAAACAAGTCCAGCACGAGGGCTGTCACGGCTTCAACGACGGGGGTGGCGTGGGCATCAGTCATGGCTCGTCGTACCCAGATGGACAGTATAATGTCAAATTGACATTGCTTGTATGATGTCGTTATGTCATCATGATGTCGTGATTCGAAATACAGTTGAAGGGGCGGTAAGATGCTCAAGACAGTGCACCCCGTGGCGGGCGCCATCGCGCTGATAACGATCGCCACCGTTTGGCTCTCTACGCTGGGTAGCGAAATCTTGGCCTCAAGAACCGTTCGTCGCAGTCAAATCCGTTGTGCCATGGGGCCTTTTCCTGCTGATACCCGCTCTGGTGGCCACCGGTGGATCGGGTCTCGCATTGGCCAAGGGGCGTAAGGGGGGATAGTGGGCGCCAAACTTCGGCGCATGCCTTTCGTTGCGGCGACCGGCTTGTTAATCCTGATACCCTCGGCGTATTTTCTGGCGCAGAAGGCGCAGGTCGGGCGGTTCGACGCCTCCTTCTATGTGGTTCAGGTAATCGAATTGATCTCAGGCGCCGTCAACATCATGCTGCTGGGCCTCAATATGCGCGACGGCCTGATGCTGAAGGGACGAATTCTTAAGTGCTGATGGCATTGCTGCGGGCAGAAATGCGCAGGTGCCGTCTGAACGAATGCTCGATTTTTACGTCCGAGGAAGGGCCTGCGAACATTACCAATGAGGGCAAAAATTTCCATTATGGCGTACCGGCAGCCAACCAGCCTCATACCAAGGATCAGAGATCGTGCCTCTCGGGGGTTGCGATCGGGGGGGGGGCGCCGATTCAAGAAGGCAAGCGGATTGGAGTTTGCCATGGCGATTTGCACAGATTTCGACGCCGCCTATGTGAGGAAGGCGGCTCGCGGCTCGCGGGACGGCGCACAGACCTGACGCTTGTTCGTGCTGGCAGCGATCTATGATGGCGCGAGCCGGACCGAGGCGGCCAGCGCGGATCGGCGGGGGCATGTTGCAGATCGTCCGAGATCGGGTGGCGAAGTTCAATGCGGCTGGTCCTTGCCGGGTTGATCGACCGGAATCCACTAGCTTCGCCACGCGCGCTCCAACTTCCCTCCACATTTCCTCCATTGAAGCTCGGTACGGCGGGTCGGCTCAACGCGAGGAAATCCCATGGCGACAAGAGAAGGCCCGATAAAGTCGACACGCACGCCGATCTGGATCGGATTGGGCGGCGCCGGCGCAGCCTTGCTGGCCACCGTCATCAATCCCCTGCTCGGCTCGGAAGCCAACGAGCAGGTGCAGATCTTCTTTAGTGAAACCGCGAAGTACATCGCCTTTGCGACGACCTTCTTCGTGGTGTTTTGGGTGTTGCTCGACAAGCCGCTGAAAAAGCGCAAACTGTCGCGCAAGCCTTGGCCCAAGCCCAGTCAGGTGTTTCGCGAGGCGCTGTTCAGCACCTGCACGCAGGTAATTTTCATTGCTGTCGATATCTGGACGGCGTTTCTCGTCCCGGCATCGGAAAAAAACAGCTATAGCGACATCGCTTCCCACGGGTGGGCCTATTACGCGATGATCCTGTTCTTTGTTTTCGTGATCCACGATGCGTACTTCTATTGGATGCATCGCATCATGCATCACCCGAAGCTGTATGATCGGGTGCACAAGGTTCATCACGAAAGCACCGACCCGACGCCTTACTCGGCGTTTCACTTCCACCCGCTGGAGGCGTTGGGCGAAGCAGGCGCGGCGGTGGCCATGCTCCCCCTGTTCCTCCTCCTGCCGTGGCACGTTTCGATCCCGGTGGTCTGGGGGCTGGGCCAGCTGGCGTTGAACGTGATCGGCCACCTCGGCTACGAGGTCTATCCGTCCTGGTGGCTCAAGGTTCCGGTGCTGCGATGGAAGAACACCGCGATGCATCACTACATGCATCACCAGATGGTCCGCGGAAACTATGGATTGTATTTCCGCTGGTGGGACAAAATCTGCGGGACCGAGTTCAAGAACCTCGAAACCAAGTATGACGCCCTTTTCAAGGACGGTAAGGTTGCCGAAGTTCCAGCCGGCCAGCCGGCAGGTCAAGCCTGATCGATGCTGCTCGCTGCTGCTTGCTCAATGGAAGGCAGCAGCAGCGAGACGTCTATTTTGGGTTGGTCACTGGCGGGTTGTAAATCATGCGCAACCCCGGCGCGGCGGCCAGGCCGCGTGGACAAATCCAGCGCTTCGGGAACGACCGAAATTGGGTGGAGGCTGTGTGAAAACGCCCTGATATGCTATGATTTTGGCGTTGTAGGAGGCGCCGAAGTGGGACGTTTCATCGAGGGCTGTGACCGCCGGCAGAAGCTGCTTTTGCCCGATAGCGTTGATGATTACGTGTCCGAGGACAACGCGGTACGCGTGGTTGATGTCTTCATCGACGAACTGGATCTGGCGGGGCTCGGCTTCGAGGATGCAGCGTCTACGGGGCGCCCGGGATATCACCCGGCGATGCTGCTCAAGCTATATCTCTACGGGTATCTGAACCAGGTGCAGTCGAGCCGGCGGCTTGAGCGCGAGGCAGGTCGCAATGTCGAGCTGATGTGGCTGACGGGCAAGTTGGCGCCAGACTTCAAGACCATTGCTGATTTCCGGCGCGACAACGGCCAGGCGATCCAGGCGACGTGCCGGCAGTTTGTAGCACTGTGCCGTAACCTTGGCCTCATCGCTGGCGGAACGGTGGCGGTGGACGGCAGCCTGTTCAGGGCGGTTAATACGCGCGACAAGAACTTCACGCCGGGTGCGATCCGCCGTCGGATGGAGCAGGTGGATGCGAGCATCGAGCGATATCTGGTCATGCTCGATACCGCCGACCGGCAGGAAAGCGAGGTCGCCGAGATTCGCACGACCCGACTTGCCGAGCGGCTCGAGGCTCTTCGCCGACAGATGCGCGACCTCAAGGCGATGGAGCAGGCGGTCGAGGCCGCGCCCGATCGGCAGATATCACTGACCGACCCGGATGCGCGAGCCATGGCGAGCACCGGCAAGGGGACGGGACAGGTCGGTTACAACCTTCAGGCAGCTGTCGACGCAGACCACCATCTTTTCGTGGCGCACGAGGTTACGAACGTCGGTCACGACCGAAGTGCGCTTGCTGCCATGGGCAAGCTGGCACGCGAAGCGACCGGCGTGGAAGATCTGACGATACTGGCCGACCGGGACTACTTCTCAGGCGAAGAGGTCCTTGCGTTCTCCGCGATGCCCCATCCTATCTGATCCCAATGACGTTCCGCAACTAGATAGCTAGTCGTCCTGCGACAGTCTCACGACGACCTTGCCGATCGCCGAACGGTTGGCCAGCCGCGCGATCGCTGCGCCGCCTTCGGCGAGGGGGAAGACGCGGTCGATCCGTGGCTTGATCTGTCCGTTCTGCCACCAGTGCAGCAGTTCGCGCACATGGGCGCGATGACGTTCCGGTTCGCGGGAAACGAAGCCGCCCCAGAAAACGCCGCGCATGTCGCAGGCTTTCAACAGCGTCAGGTTGAGGGGCAGATGCGGTATCCCCGCCGGGAAGCCGGTGACTAGGTAGCGACCTTCCCAGGCAATGCTGCGGAGCGCCGGCTCGGCATAGTCGCCACCCACGGGATCGTAGATCAAATGCGCGCCGTGCGGGCCCACGGCCGCCTTGAACGTGTCTGCCAGCGCCTTGGACGCGGCCTTGTCCAAGGGGCCTGATGAATAGATCAACGTGCTGTCGGCACCGGCTTGGCGCGCGGCGGCGGCCTTTTCCGCGCTGGAAACGGCGGCCACGACCGTGGCCCCAAGCGCCTTGCCGATCTCGATTGCAGACAGGCCGATGCCGCCCGCCGCGCCCAGGACCAGCAGCGTTTCACCGGCCTTGAGTTGCCCGCGATCCTTCAGCGCGTGGATCGTGGTGCCATAGGTGAAGACGAGCGCGGCGCCTTCGACCGGATCGGCGCCGTCGGGCAGGCGGACTGCCGAGGCGGCGGGAACGATGACCTGTTCAGCCAGTCCGCCCCCAAGCGTGATCGCGATCAACCGATCGCCGATCGCCCAATCCTCCACGCCCTCGCCCAGCGCATCGACGATACCGCAAACCTCCGAACCCGGTGCGAAGGGGCGGGTTGGCTTGAACTGGTACTTGTCCTCGATGATGAGCACATCGGGATAGTTGATGGCGCAGGCGACGACACGGATCCGCAGTTCGGACCGGCCAGGCTGCGGGGTTGGCAACTCGGCCAGTTCCAGCGTTTCAGGGCCACCGGGCGCGCGGGAGATGAGCGCTTTCATCACAGCACCTCGAACAGGCCGGCCGCGCCCATGCCGCCGCCCACGCACATCGTCACGACAACGTGCCGCGCACCGCGCCGCTTGCCCTCGATCAACGCGTGACCGACCATGCGCGCGCCCGACATGCCATAGGGATGGCCGATCGAGATCGCGCCGCCATTGACGTTGAGCCGGTCATCGGGAATGCCCAGCGTGTCGCGGCAATACAGCATCTGCACGGCGAAGGCTTCGTTAAGCTCCCACAGCCCGATGTCATCCATGCCAAGGCCGAACCGTTCGAGCAGCTTGGGCACTGCAAAGACTGGGCCGATGCCCATTTCATCGGGTTCGGTTCCAGCCATTGCCATGCCGACATAGCGGCCGAGCGGCGTGAGCCCGCGATCGGCAGCCAGCCTGGCTTCCATGATCACGCAGGCCGAAGCGCCATCGGACAGTTGCGATGCATTGCCCGCGGTGATGACGCCACCTTCAACCACCGGCTTGAGCGCGGCGAGCCCTTCTGCCGTGGTTTCCGGGCGATTGCCTTCGTCTTTCGTCAGCGTGACGTCGCGGTGCGAAATTTCTCCGGTGGCCTTGTCGGCGACGGCCATCGTTGCGGTTACGGGCACGATTTCCTGGTCGAACGCTCCGGCGGCCTGGGCCGCGGCGGTTTGTTGCTGCGAGCGCAACGCATAGGCATCCTGCGCAGCGCGCGAGATGCCATAGCGCTTGGCGACAATCTCGGCCGTCTGAAGCATCGGCATGTAGATGTCTGGCACCATCGCGAGCAGCGCGCGATCGGGCTCAACCCGCATTTGCGGCGTCTGCACCAGCGAAATGGATTCAACGCCGCCGGCAACGACCACGTTCATGCGATCGACAATGACCTGCTTGGCAGCCGTGGCGATCGCCATGAGCCCGGAGGAACATTGCCGGTCGATCGTAAGGCCCGAAACCGTTACCGGCAGGCCGGCTCGCAAGGCGGCGGTGCGCCCGATCGTGTGCTGCACGCCCTGCGGCAAGGCAGCGCCGATGATGCAATCGTCAATTTCGGCCGGGTCCACGCCGGCCCGCTCGACAGCGCTGCGGATCGCATGCGCGGCGAGGGTCGGGGAGGGGGTGGCGTTGAAGGCGCCGCGATAGGCGCGGCCGATCGGCGTACGGGCGGTGGAAACGATGACGGCGTCGCGCACGAAAATCTCCTGATGTTTCAAATCGTGAATTGGGTGAGCCAAATGGCGGCAAGGGCGGGCTTGGCGTGCCCCTCGATCTCGATCGTGACATCGAGTGTCTGTTGAAAGCGACCAGGTGACTTCTCGGTAATATCGACAAGCGTCGAGGCCAGGCGAATCCGGCTGCCGGAGCGAACCGGCGAGATGAACCGCACTCGGTCCAGCCCATAGTTCACGGCCATCTTGGCAGGCGGCATGGCGGGGCGTGCGATCGAAGCCTCGAGCCAGGCCAGCAGTGACAGGGTGAGAAAGCCGTGCGCAATCGTGCCGCCGAACGGTGTTTGCGCCGCGCGCGCCGGATCGACGTGGATGAATTGGTGATCATGCGTCGCCTCGGCGAAGAGATCGATCATCTTCTGATCGACGATGACCCAGTCCGAATGGCGGGTTACGCCGATCTCGGCCTGGATGGCGGCGGGAAGATCGGTCATGCGAAGGCCTCTTCCGGCAGGTGGCGCACCAGATCGCTGTGCGTGTCGACCACGCGGAGCCACGCCAAAGCCTGTGGCAATTCGGTTTCGGCCATGAAACGGCAGGCAGCGAGGATGCCGGGCCGCAGCGGACTATCGACGGTGGCCTTCCCGGCCTGGTCCAACCACAACCACATGACCACACCGTGGCCAAAGGCGCGCAGAAACAGCGTCGCATCGTCAAAGGCGCCGGCGCCGCTGCGCTTCTGCAACCCGGCAATGGTCTGTGCCAAGCGGTCCCAGAAGGCGGTCAGCGCAGTGGCACAACCGGCGAGGGTGCCATCCGTGCATGCGGCCGTGGCGGTGATCCTGTCGCGCAGTATTGCGAGGCCGCGCCCATCGGAAAACAGGATCTTGCGTCCCAGCAGGTCAATCGCCTGGATGCCTGTGGTGCCTTCGTGGATCGGATTGAGGCGGTTGTCGCGGTAGAGCTGCTCGACATCGAAATCGCGCGTGTAGCCGTACCCGCCCAGAACCTGGATGGCGAGGTCGTTGGCAGCGAGGCCGAACTCGGACGACCACGTCTTGGCAACCGGGGTAAGCAGCGCGAGCAGTGCCTCTGCATCCTCGCTCGCCTGATCGACAAGGTGCGCGCAATAGAGGCAGAGCGCGATCGCACCCTCGGCATAGACCTTTTGTCGCAGGATCATGGCGCGAACGTCGGGATGGTCGATAATCGGCAGCGGATCGCCGCCCTTGGTGCCGACAGCGCGGCCTTGCACCCGTTCGCGTGCATAGCGCAGCGATTGGCGATACCCGCGGTAGGCCAGGGCGGCAGCGCCCATGCCGACCCCGATCCGGGCCTCGTTCATCATCATGAACATCTGGGCAAGCCCCTGGCCCGGGGCGCCCACGCGCCATCCGATTGCGCCGTCGCGCTCGCCGAAATTGAGCAGGCAGTTGGACGTGCCGCGAAAGCCCATCTTGTGGTTGAGCCCGGCCACGACAACATCGTTGGGCGATCCATCCGCAAGCCATTTGGGCACGATGAACAGCGAGATGCCCTTTGATCCGGCCGGAAGCGCGCCATTCTCGTCGGTGATCTTGGCGAGGACGAGGTGGACGATATTCTCGCTCACATCCTGGTCGCCGCCCGAAATCCACATCTTGTTGCCGGTGATCCGATACCGGACGCCGTGCTCGTCCTCGCCATCGGGGGTGGCGCGGGTGCGGATATCGCCCAGGCTCGAACCGGCTTGCGGCTCTGACAAGCACATCGTGCCAAACCAGCGCCCGGCGATCTGCGGACGCGCGAACCGCGTGATTTGCGCGGGCGTGCCGAACGCGGTGATGAGACGGGCATTGGCCGTCGTCAGCATCGGATAGGCAGAGGTCGACACATTGGCTGCGGCAAAGACCGCGTAGAGCGCCAGCGATGTCGTGGTGGGAAGACCGAGCCCACCCAGCTCTTCGGGGAAGCTGATCCCGAACAGGCCGAGTTCGGCATAGCGGGCCAGGGCCTGCTTGATCGCGGGCAGAATATGCACGCCATCCGCATCGAGCGTCGGCTCCTGGAGGTCGGCCTGGCGATAGTGCGGCATGAATTCGTCAGCCGCGAGCTTGTGCGCCATTTCCAGCATGGCGAGGAACGTGCCATGGTCATCCCCGCCCAGTGCGTTCAGCCAGTCGCCCAGCTGGAAGGCAAGCAATCCGGCCGAGGGCAATGCATCGCTGCTCATCAGGCGTGCCCCAAGGCAATGAAGCGTTCAAGATGATGGTCTTCGTCGCCGAGTTGGTGGCCAATCATCGTCAGCCGCTTGGCGTAGTGCGAGAGCGGCAGCTCCCACGTCATGCCGATGCCGCCGTGCATCTGGATGGATTCCTCGGCCACCAGCGTGCCGACGCGGCCGATCGTGTACTTGGCGGCCGAGACGGCACGTTCGCGGGTGCGCCGATCCTGGCCCAGCGCATCGGCGGCGCTGATCGCGGCAGAGCGCGCCAGCTCGATCTCCAGTGCCACGGTGGCCATGCGATGTTGCAGCGCCTGGAACTTGCCGATCGGCACGCCGAACTGACGGCGCGTGCGCAGATAATCGAGCGTTGTGGTCTTGAGCACGTCCATCACCGCCACGGCCTCCCAGGCAAGCGCGACAATGCCGGCGGCGATCGCCTGCTCGATGAGGGGGAAGCCGTCCTTGGCCACCAGCGTGGCCGGCGTGTTATCGAGGACCAGCTCGCCGCCGCGCCCGCCGTCGACCATGGGATAGCCGCGCAGCCGGGCCGCCGCCTTGTCGACGAGGAACAGGCCGATGCCGGCTTCATCGCCCGGTGCGCCGGCGATCCGCGCCGAGACGAGAATGCGATCGGCCGCCTCGATCTGCGGGACAACCGCCTTGCAACCCTGGAGCGCCCAGCCCGCGCTGTTGGGCAAAGCCTGGGTTTCGACGTCGCTGACATCATATCGGCTCTGCGGCTCTTCATGCGCGAAGGCGAGCAGGGTGGTCCCGGCGATCACCTCGGCCAGCAGCGCGTCCTGTTTGCCCGCGGCCATGGCCAGTGCCTGGCCGGCCATCAGCGTGCCAAGGAACGGCTCGACCACCAGTGCCTTGCCCAATCCTTCGAACACGGCCGCGATATCAAAGCCGGTGCCGCCAAAGCCGCCCGCCCCCTCGCCGAACAGGGCGCCCACGACACCCAGTTCCGCCAGTTCCGCCCAATGCGTGCGCGACCAGCCTTCGGGCGACGCGCTGATCTTGTTGCGGATGTCGAACGGGTAACGCTGCTGAAGATAGCGGCCGAGCATGTCGGCCAGCATCTGCCGATCTTCGCTGTGGTGGAAATACATGGCTCAGAGCTCCAACAGGGCTTTGGTGATGATCTCGCGCTGCACTTCGTTGGAGCCGCCGAAGATCGAGAGCTTGCGGTTGTTGAAATAGTCCACCGCTACCGGCGCCGCATAGTCCGGGCCGATGGGCGCGCCGTTGAAGCCCTCGTCCAGCGCTTCGCTGACAAAGGGCTGGGCGTATGGCCCCAGCGCGCGCCGGGTGAGGCTGGTGATCTCCTGGCGGATCTCGGTGCCGCAGATCTTGAGCATCGCGCTCATTTCCAGCGGCGCCGACCCGCCGCTTCCCGAAGCGGCCAGCACGCGCAGATTGGTGATCTTGAGGTTCTCGAGGTTGATTTCCAACCGGGCGAGCCGCGCGGCGAACAACGGGTCTTCCGCAAGTGGCCGGCCCCCCTTGCGCTGGCTTTGCGCGATTTCCTTGAGGTGGTTGAACGCCGCCATCGAGCCGCCAACCCCGGCAAGGCCCGCGCGCTCGTAGGTCAGCAGGTATTTGGCATAGGTCCAGCCCTTGTTCTCCTCGCCAACCAGGTTTTCGGCCGGCACGCGCACATCGGTGAAGAACACCTCGTTCACCTCATGCTCGCCATCGAGCAGGATGATCGGACGAACCTCTACGCCGGGCGTCTTCATGTCGATCAGCAGGAACGAGATGCCCTCCTGCTTCTTGCCCTCGGTCGAGGTGCGCACCAGGCAGAAAATCATGTCGGCATACTGGCCAAGCGTGGTCCAGGTCTTCTGGCCGTTGACGACGTAATGGTCGCCATCGCGCACCGCGCTGGTTTTCAGGCTGGCAAGGTCAGAGCCTGCGCCAGGTTCGGAATAGCCCTGGCACCACCAGTCGGTGCCGTCGAGGATACGCGGCAGCCAATGATCCTTTTGCGCCTGCGAACCATATTTGATCAGCACTGGGCCGAGCATCGAAACGCCGAACGGGACGATGCGCGGTGCGTGGGCCAGCGCGCTCTCGATGTCGAAGATCGCCGCCTGCGCCACCGACCAGCCGGGGCCGCCGTATTCCTTGGGCCAGTGGTTGGCATACCAGCCGCGTTCGTTGAGGATGGCGTGCCACTCTGCCATGTCCTGCTTGGTGAGCCGCTTGCTGGTGCGCACCTTTTCGGCGATGCGGGTGGGTAGCCGATCCTTCAGGAAAGCCCTGACTTCCTCGCGGAAAGCCATTTCCTCGGGCGAGAAGTGGAGATCCATCAGATCAACCTTTCAAACAGGCCGCCACGCGGCGGGCAAGGGCAGAGCGGGGCCTGCCGGGACAAGCGGAGTGGGGCATCAGGCGACACCCGCCTGGGCGTTGTCGGCATGGGTGGCGCGAATGAGCTTCTTGTCGATCTTGCCGACGCTGGTGCGGGGCAGGCCATCGACGACTGCGAAGCGCTCCAGCTTGGCATAGCGGGTGATGGTGCCCTGGCTGATCGCTGCCTCGATCGGCGCGTTCAGCGCTTCGAGAGTCAGTGCGGCACCGGGCCGCGCGACCACGACCGCCAAGGGCCGTTCGCCCCATTTGGCGTCGGGCATGGCCACCACCGCCACTTCCACCACGCCTTCGGCAGTGGCGACGAGTTCCTCCAGCTGGATGGAATCGATCCATTCCCCGCCGGTCTTGATCACGTCCTTCAGCCGGTCGCGGATGCGGATATAGCCATCGGCATCGATCGTCGCGATGTCCTGCGTGTGCATCCAGCCGCCGCGCCACAATGCTTCCGAGGCCTTGGCATCGCCGGTGTAGCAGGGGGTGAGCCAGGGCGCGCGCAGCACCAGCTCGCCGCGCGTCTGCCCGTCGTGCGGCACATCGTTCATGTCATCATCGACGATCCGCGCCGAAATCAGCGGGGCGGGGACCGTCGCGGTCAGCGCCTCGATTTCTGCCGCGTCATCGCCTTCGGTGCCGGGGCGGATGCGCGCGACCGAGACCAGCGGCCCGGTTTCCGACATGCCGTACCCCGCGATCAGGCGCATGCCCTTGCGACGCCCTTCCGCGCAGAGTTGCGCCGACAGCGCCGATCCACCCACGGTGATCGTCCAGCCGCTGACATCGGTGCCGGTCTTTTCGGCCGCATCGAGCAGCATCCGCAGGATCGTCGGCACGCAGTGCGAATAGGTCACCTTGTGCTGCGAATGCAGCCGGCACAGCATCTCGGGCTCGTACCGACCCGGATAGACTTGCGTCATGCCCAGCATCGTCGCGACATAGGGCACGCCCCAGGCGTGGACGTGAAACATCGGCGTCAACGGCATGTAGACGTCTTTGTAGGCAAAGCCGGTGCCATCCGCCGCGCCGAACGGCGCATTGCACGCCAGCGTGTGGAGCACCAACTGGCGATGGGTGAAACACACGCCCTTGGGATTGCCGGTCGTGCCGGTGGTGTAAAAGGTGGTGGCAACGGCGTTTTCGTCGAAGTCTTCGAACGGATAATCCGGCGAGGCTGCGGCTGACAGCGCTTCGTACTCGCCCTTGGCATAGGCCGGCAGCGCGCCTTGCGTGCCATCCATGATGGCGACCACCGCCTTTACACCGGGCAGCGACGGCAGCACGGCTTCGACCAGCGGAAAGAAATCATGATGGACGAGCAGGATCTCCGCGTTGGCGTGATTCAGCGTGTAGGCAACCTGCGGCGCGGGCAGGCGCACGTTCACCGTCTGCAGCACAGCGCCCATCATCGGAACCGCGAAATAGGCCTCGAGATAGCGGTGGCTGTCCCAGTCCATCACCGCGATCGTCATCCCCTGCTCGGCACCCAGGTCCGCCAGCAGCGAGGCGAGCCGGCCGACCCGCCCGGCGAACTCGCGATAGGTCCAGCTGCCCTGTTCGCGATAGACGATCCGCCGGTCGCCCGCCGTGGTCAGGACACTGTCGAGCAGGTGGCGGATGGTCAGCGGGAAGCGATAGGCCTCGGTCGCCGGTTCAGCGAAGCGTAGCGGCATGATGCTCTCCTCTCGTCTTGTCTTTTTTCTGCGTCGCTTATCGGTCGAGCGGCTTGCCTTGCGCGGCGCATTCGAGCAGCAGCGGTGACAGCGTGAATTCGGCGCCCAGCGCATGCTGGTAGCGTGTCAGCGACTGCGCGATCTTGTCCAATCCGACCGTATCTGCCCAGAACATCGGCCCGCCCTTGTGACGCGGCCAACCATAGCCATAGTTCCACACGACATCGATATCCGAAGCGCGTTGGGCAATGCCTTCTTCCAGGATCTTGGCGCCTTCGTTGACCATAGAGTACAGCGTACGCACCGTGATCTCCTCGTCGGAAATATCGCGCGGGACGATCCCGGCCCTGGCGCGGAAATCGTCGATGATCGTCGCGACGACCGGCGATCGCGTCGGCCGCCGCTTCTCGTCGTAATCGTAGAAGCCGGCTTGCTTCTTCTGGCCCCAGCGTCCCTGCGCGCACAGCGCGTCCTGAAGGCTTTCGATGCGGCTGGGATCGCGATGCCAGCCGATATCGACGCCGGCGAGATCGGCCATCTGGAACGGCCCCATCGGCATGCCGAAGTCGGTATGCACGCGATCGACCTGTTCCGGCGTGGCGCCTTCAAGCAGCAGCGCGTTGGCGTTGGCCTGGCGCGGGATCAGCATGCGATTGCCGATGAAGCCATAGCAGACCCCGGCCACAACCGGCACCTTGCCGATTTTGCGCGCGATAGCCATGCCAGTGGCCAGCGCATCGGGCGCGGTCTTGGCCCCGCGAACCACCTCGACCAGCTTCATCACGTTGGCGGGCGAGAAGAAATGGAGGCCGAGCACGTCCTGCGGGCGCGTCGTTGCCGCCGCGATTTCGTCGATAGAGAGATAGGAGGTGTTTGACGCAAGCATCGCGCCCGGCTTGGCAATGCCGTCGAGCCGGGCAAAAATCTCCTTCTTCACCTCCATGTTTTCATAGACCGCCTCGATGATGAGGTCACAGTCGGCAAGCGCTGAAAAGTCGAGCGTCGGCGTGATCAGGCCCATCGCCTTTTCGACCTGCTCGGCGGTGAGCCTACCCTTGGCGGCGGTTGCCTCGTAGTTTTTGCGCATGACGCCAATGCCACGGTCCAGCGCATCCTGCGCCATCTCGACCATGGTAACCGGGATGTTCGCCGAGAGGAAATTCATCGAGATGCCGCCGCCCATCGTGCCCGCGCCGATCACGCCGACCTTGTTGATCGGGCGGAGCTGGATATCCTTGGGCAGGCCATCGATCTTGGCCGCGGCGCGCTCGGCGAAGAAGACGTGGCGCAGCGCCCTGGACTGCGCGCCGGCGACAAGTTGCTGGAACAGCATGCGTTCCTTTTCCTGCCCCTGGTCGAGCGGCAGTTCGGTTGCAGCCTTCACCGCCGCGATGCAGCCCTGGGGCGCATCGAGGCCCTTGATCTTGCGGGCATTTTGGGTCGCGAACTGTTCAAACACTGCCGGATCGGCCGAAACGGAGCGATCGCCGGTGCGGCGGGGCGCGGCGAGTGTGCGGGCATAGGCGATCGCCTCGGCGGCAAGGCTTTCGTCGCTCTCGGCCAGCTTGTCGACGAGCCCGGCCTGCGCCGCCTTGCTCGCCGCGATCGGCGTGCCCGAGACGATCATGTCAAGCGCGGTTTCCACGCCCACGAGGCGCGGCAGTCGTTGCGTGCCGCCGGCACCGGGCAGGATGCCAAGCGAGACTTCGGGCAGGCCCAGCCTGGCCTTGGGGCTGGCGATCCGGTAATGCGCGCCCAGCGCCACTTCCAGCCCGCCGCCCAGCGCCGTCCCGTGAATGGCAGCGACCACCGGCTTGGCGCTCGCCTCGATCGCATCGACCACCTGCGGCAGCCAAGGATCGACCGGCGGCTTGCCAAACTCGGTAATGTCGGCGCCGCCCGAGAACATCTTGCCTGCGCCGCGAATGACGATCGCCTTGATCGCCGGATCGCCCTGCGCATCGGCCAGCGCCTTGGCCAGCCCCTGGCGGACCTGCGCGCCCAGTGCATTGACCGGCGGATTGGCCATGACAATCTCGAGGACGTCGTCGTGAAGCTTGGTCTCGATCATGGAAGCTCTCTCGTCAGAAGGACGTCTCGCCTAGGCCGCGCGGCCGGGCGAAGGGATGGGAGGAGGAGAGGCCGGCATCGACGACCAGGGCATGGCCGTTGACATAGCTGGCCTCGTCGGACGCGAGGAATGCAACCGCGGTGGCGATCTCGATGGGCTGGCCGCCGCGCTTGAGCGGGTTGAGTTGCCCCAGTTGGTCGCTCTTGCCCTTGGCGCGGGCGCGTTCGTAGAATGGCTGGGTCATGCCCGTCTCGATCAGGCCAGGGCACACCGCATTGACGCGAATGCCCGATCCGCTGAGCTGCTGTGCCGCGGTCTGCACAAGATTGATCACCCCCGCCTTGGATGCGGAGTATGCCGGGCCACCCGCGCCGGCGCGCAAGCCTGCGACAGAGGCGGTACAGACGATCGCACCGGCGGTTCCGGCATCGAGCATGGCCTTGCCGCCATGCTTGATCGCCAGGAACGGACCGATCAGGTTGACCTGCAGCAGGGCCTGCCAATCCTCCACCGACTGGTCGAAGATGCCCGCCATGCCGCCGCTGATCCCGGCATTGGCAAAGATCACATCGATCCCGCCATGCGTCTGGATTGCAGCGGCGATCATCGCCATGACATCGCCTTCATTGCCGGCGTCCCCGCGCATCGCGGTAATCGCGGGATGCGTGGCGGCGGTCGCTTCCACGCCATCACCAAGGTCGACCGCCAGAACCCGTGCGCCTTGTTCGGCAAACAGGATGGCCGTGGCACGGCCAATTCCCGATGCCGCGCCGGTGACGAGGACACTCTTCCCCGCAAACCGCGCGTTCACAGGCCGCCCCGGATCGTCGTGCCACCGTCAACGACAATGCCCTGGCCGGTGACATAGGCGCCGGCTTTCGAGGCGAGGAAGACCGCCGCACCCGCGATCTCGTCGGGCTCGCCAATGCGGCCGAGCGGGGTGACGCGGTTGAGCGCGGCCTCTGCCTCCGGGTCTTCCCACAGCGCCTTGGCAAAATCTGTGCGGATCACCCCGGGTGCGATCGCGTTGACGCGCACGTTGTGCCTGCCAAATTCGATCGCAAGGTTGCGGACCAGCTGAAAATCGGCGGCCTTGGACACGTTGTAGGCCCCGATCACGTCCGATCCGATCAGCCCGCCGATCGAAGAGACGATCACGATCGCGCCGTTTTCGCGCTCGATCATTTCAGGCACGACCATGTTGATCAGCCAATGGTTGGCCAGCACGTTGTTGTCGAAGATCTTGCGGAACTGCTCGTCGGTAATCCCGGCCATCGGGCCGTAATAGGGGTTGGAAGCCGCGTTGCAGACGAGGATGTCGATCTTGCCGAAGCGTCGGCGCGTTTCCGAGACCAGCGTCTGCAGCATCGCCTTGTCAGAGATGCTGGCAGCGATGGCGATGGCACGTTCCTCGCCATGCGTGGCGTTGACGGCGTTGGCAACTTCCTCGCAGGCCTGCTGCTTGCGGCTGGAGATCACCACCTTGGCACCGGCATCGGCATAAGCCTCGGCGATGGCGCGGCCAATGCCGCGAGACGATCCGGTGATGATCGCGACTTTGCCGGTCAGATCGAACAAGTCCATGTTTCTCGCTCTCCTTATGCGGTGGCGCCGGCCTGGCGTGCTTGCGCCCAGGCGGCCTGGGCCAGCGGTCGCAATTTGGCGACGGCTTCTGCGGCCCTGCTGCTCGAGGCATTGCCATCGATCAGACGCTTCTTGATGCCCTGGACGATGCCGACCAGGCGGAACAGATTATAGGCAAAATACCAATGCAGATCGGGCAAGGCGTCCCGCCCGCTAGCCGCGCAATAGCGGTCGACCATGGCGCCAAGCGGCGGCAGCCCTTCGGCAGCAAGATCGATGCCGGCCAGCCCCGATCGCCCGTCACGCGGCATCGCCCAGTTCATCGCGAAATAGGTGAAGTCGGCCAGCGGATCGCCGATCGTGGTCAGTTCCCAATCGAGCACTGCTGCCACCCTGGGGGCGTTTGCGGCGTAGATCAGGTTGTCGATCCGGTAATCGCCGTGGATGATCGCAGTGCGGGTCTGCGCGGGCACGGTGCGCGGCAGCCAATCGATCAGCTTGTCCACCTCGGCAATGTCGTCCGTCTGCGCGGCGCGATACTGCTTGGTCCAGCGCTGGATCTGCCGCTCGAAATAGTTGCCCGGCGGACCGAAATCGCCGAGCCCGACGGCCTGGTGATCGATCGCGTGAAGCGCCGCCAGCGTATCGACCATCGCCTCGTAATAGGCGTGGCGATCGGGCCTGGGGATATCGGGCAGCGTGCCGTCCCACAGCGTGCGGCCCTCCACCAGTTCCATCAGGTAGAAGACGGCACCGATCACGCCCGCGTCCTCGCACAGCGCGATCGGACGGGGCACCGGGAATCCGGTGGGGAAAAGGGCCGAGATCAGGCGAAATTCACGGTCGACCGCGTGGGCCGACGGCAGCAAATGGCCAAACGGCTTGCGCCGCAGCACGAAGTTTCCGGCCGAGGTTGCGATGCGGTAGGTGGGGTTGGACTGCCCGCCCGCAAACTTCTCCACCGCATGCAGCTCGGCAGTGGTGGCCTGTTTCAGCCATCCCGCCAGCTTGTCCTGGTCGAGATCGCTCATCGCGCGGCGTCACGGTATTTGCCGAGTTCGGCGCGGGCGATGGCGCGGGCGTGTACCTCGTCAGGGCCGTCGGCAAGGCGCAGCGTGCGGATGTTGGCCCAGCCTGCCGCCAGCTGGAAATCGCCCGAGACACCGGCGCCACCATGGGCCTGCACGGCATCGTCGATGATTTTCAGCGCCATCATCGGCGCCTGCACCTTGATCATCGCGATCTCGTTGCGCGCGGCCTTGTTGCCGGCGCGGTCCATCATGTCGGCCGCCTTGAGGCACAGCAGCCGCGTCATTTCGACGTCGATGCGGGCACGGGCGACCCGTTCCTCCCACACGCTGTGTTCGGACAGGCGCTTGCCGAAGGCAGTGCGCGAGAGAAGCCGCCTGGCCATGGCCTCCAGCGCCTCCTCGGCCGCGCCGATCGTGCGCATGCAGTGATGGATACGGCCCGGCCCGAGCCTTCCCTGGGCAATCTCGAAGCCGCGACCCTCGCCCAGCAGCAGGTTTTCTGCCGGCACGCGCACATCGGTCAGCGTAACCTCGGCATGGCCGTGGGGGGCATGATCATAGCCATAAACCGACAGCAGCCTCTCGACCTTCACGCCGGGCGTATCGACATCGACCAGGATCATCGCCTGCTGGCTGTGCGCGGGGGCATCGGGATCGGTCTTGCCCATCACGATCGCCAGCTTGGCACGCGGGTCACCCATGCCAGACGACCACCACTTGCGCCCGTTGATCACATAATGATCGCCGTCACGGCGGATCGAGGTGCGGATGTTGGTCGCGTCGGACGAGGCGATCTCGGGCTCGGTCATCAGGAACGCCGAGCGGATGGTGCCCTCCATCAGCGGCTTGAGCCAGCGATCCTTCTGCGCCCGCGTGCCATAGCGGTGCAGCACTTCCATGTTGCCGGTGTCGGGTGCCGAGCAGTTGAACACTTCCGAAGCCCAGCCGATGCGCCCCATCTCTTCGGCGCAGAGCGCATATTCAAGATTGCTGAGCTGCGTTCCCGCGAACACGAAGCTGTCGTCGACATGGGTATGGCCCGATGCCGGCGGCATGAACAGGTTCCACAGCCCGGCAGCCCGGGCCTTTGGCTTGAGCGCCTCGATCGTTTGCGATGGCGTCCAGCGATCGCCGGTGTTGACCTCTGTCCCATAGGCTTCGACCTGCGGCCTGACGTGCATGGCGATAAAATCCCGCACCGCGCCTTGGAAGTGCCGCTCACGTTCGGTGAAGGTGAAATCCATCGATCCTCTCCAGAGGCCGGCCGACTCAAGGGCCATACCCTAAGTTCTAATTATGCCTGACCATGACGCATCGCCGCAGACCTGTCCAGCAGGACTCTACGCTCAAAACGAGATATATTGCGTAAAATCGGCACGGCTCGTCGCTTTGTCTAAACTGACCCGATATTCGAATTGGAGTTTAGGGGCGGCGCAATCTGTGGGTCGACAGCCGCGGCGCGAGTGACGATAAGGCACGCATGTGCGACACCATGCCTCCCACGCCTGGCGCGGAAACCGGCGCTGCCCTGGTCGATAGCGCGACCCGTTTTGACAGGCAGAAGCAGCGCATTGTCGATGCCGCGACGACGCTGTTGAACGATAAGGGCATGCGCGGGATGACGCTGTCCGACGTGGCGACCGAACTGGGCTTGAGCACGACCAGCGTGACCTACTATTTCCGCCGCAAGGAACAGTTGCTGACGGCGGTATTCGAAGACACGCTAGGCCGGCTGGCAGCGATGGTGGATGCAGCGCAGGCAGAGCCGACGCCCCGCGCGCGCGTTGCCCGCTACGTCGAACTGCATTTCGAGCACTTTGCGGGAACCTTGCGCCAGTCGGAGCGGCCGCTGGCCAACCTTTCCGAAATCCGTTCGATGGACGAGCCGGCGCGATCATCGCAGATCGAGCAGTATCGCGGCACGCTGCGGGCGATCCGCAGCTTCTTTGGCCCGGCCCGCGATGCCTCGCACCGCGACGTGCTGATCGCGCGCGCGCACATCCTCAACGAGGCGCTGCTATGGCAGCGCACATGGCTCGGGCAGTTCGCGATCGGTGATATGCCCAATGTCCGGCAGCGTTTTTTCCGGATACTTGACGGCGGTATCCTCACGCCCGGCACCGCTTGGGACGTTCGCGTGTTCACGCCCGGGGCGGTGATCGATGCAGGCGACCAGGAAAGTTTCCTGCGCGTGGCAACGCGTTTCATCAATGCCACCGGCTATCGCGGCGCGTCCGTCAAGCGGATCATGGCGGAGTTCAATCGCACCAAGGGCAGTTTCTACCATCATCTCGATTCCAAGGATGATCTGGTCGTCGCGTGCTGGCGGGCCAGCCACCGCCGGCTGGCCGATCTGCAGACCAGGGCCAGGGCCGAGCAGGCATCGGCGTGGAAGCGGCTTTCCGCCACGGTGCAGTCGGCGCTGCAGTTGCAGTTTGCCGACGAGTTCCCGCTGCTGCGCGTGACGGCCTATCAGGCGATGCCGCCTGCGGTTCGCGCGCTGGCGCTGCGCTATGCCCAGCGCACGGCGCTTGGCATGATGGGCGAGCTGGTGGAGGGGATGGCCGAAGGCGCCGTTCGCCTGGTCGATCCGTTCATTGCCGCACAGTTCCTGCTCGCGGCCATCAACGCGGCCTACGATCTGCAGGGGTGGCGCAAGGATCGCTCGCTGGCCGTGGTCATGGACGCCTACACGTCGGTATTGGGCAACGGCTTGTTCGCCCCGGAGTGAGAGGAGGGCATTCCCGCGCCGCCCGGCTGGGTTGTATAATATAGTCAGGGCTATAATACCTGCTGCTATGTCGCAATCGCTGGGCAACACTGCATGACCGAGTCCGGGCCCCTGGTGCTGGTCGTCGAGGACGAGCAGAAAATCGCTGACATCATTCGGGCCTATTTCGAGCGCGAGGGCTATCGCGTGGTCCGCGCCGCAGATGGGGAGGAAGGCGTCCAGAACCATTACCGGCTGGCCCCGGACCTCGTCATCCTCGATGTAAAGCTGCCCAAGCTTGACGGGTTTCAGGCCTTGGCGCGGATGCGCGCGCATTCCGACACGCCGATCATCATGGTAACCGCGCTGGGCGAGGATTACGAACGCCTTGCGGGGTTGCGTATCGGGGCAGACGACTATGTCGTCAAACCTTTCAATCCGGCCGAACTCGTGGCGAGGTCTGCTGCCGTGCTGCGCCGGGCAAGATCGCAAAGCGTGCCGCAGCGGCTGCGGATCGGGGTGATCGAGATAGACTGCGATGCGCATCTCGTGTCGGTTTCCGCAGGGGAGGGGCCGCGCCGCCTGATCGAGACGACCATCACGCAATTCCGCTTGCTGGAATATCTCGCCCGCGCAAGCCCACGGGTGGTCGGTCGCGGCGCGCTGCTCGATGCCTGCCTGCCCGAAGGAGAGGCGCTCGAACGGACCGTCGACAGCCACCTGTCGAAATTGCGGCGCAAGCTGGAGATGGCCGGGGCTGGCGACGTGCTCGAAAGCGTGCGCGGCGTCGGCTATCGATTGTCGGCGCGATGATGTGGCGCACGCTGCGCCTGCGCACGCAACTGGCCGCGGCGATGATCCTGGCCATCCTGCTGGCCATCCTGTTCGGCTATGTCGGGCTCAATCTCTTTGCGCGATGGCAAGAGCAGATGATGCTCAATGCGCTCGATCCGGTTGCGCGCCAGACGCTGATGGAGGTCGACGCCGGGGGCAGGCCGCCGGCGGCAGCCGCTGTTGCGCTTTACAAGGAGCGGGTGCGGATCGCGCAGACCATCGATCACGAACAGAGCGTGCTGCTGATCGGATTGGCCGCGCTGGCATCGATGTTCGGCATCGCGGTTGGCCTGGCGCTGGCCACCCGCCTTGCCCGCCCGATCGAGGCAGTGAGCCATGCGGCGCGCGCGATCACCTTGGGCGATCTGTCGGCGCGCGCGGCCGAAGGGCCGCCCGGCGCAGGCGAGCTTCGGCAGTTGCTTTCCGATTTCAACAGCATGGCCGAAGCGCTGGAAGCCTATGACCGTGATCTGCGCGAAGGCTCTGCGGCCATCGCCCACGAGTTGCGCACTCCACTGACGATCTTGCGCGGGCGGCTGCAAGGCCAGCTGGATGGGGTGTTTGCCACCGATGGTGCCGCGATCGCCGCGCTGATCCAGGAGGTGGATCTGCTCGCGCGCATTGTCGAGGATTTGCAGACTCTCAGCCTCGCCAACACCGGCCGTCTCGAGCTGAATGTGCGTTTGGCCGATTTGGCGCTGCTCGCCGCCACCCACCTGCACGCCCTCGAGCCGATCCTGGCCACCGCCGGCATGCGCCTGGAAACGCGCCTCGCGCCAACCCTGGTCGAGATCGATGCGCAACGGCTGGGACAGGTCCTGCTCGCGCTTGTCGACAATGCCCGCCGGCATGCCGCATCGGGTGGGGTGGTTGAAGTGGAAACGAAAATCGACGGCGCCAGCGCCTTGCTGATCGTTACCGATCGTGGCCCCGGTTTACCCTCGCACGAACCCGATCAGGTGTTTCGTCGCTTTTGGCGGGGTGAACCGTCGCGCAGCCGCGTGCACGGGGGCAGCGGCCTTGGCCTCGCCGTGGTGAAAGCGGTTGTCGAGGCGCACGGCGGGACAGTCCTGGCAGGCGACCGCCCGGACGGCGGCGCGGTGTTCCAGATACAGTTGCCGCGGCAGCAACGGCGGGGCAAAGCCTGACGCGCTGTCCCGCCGTGCTTGAACCGGCAGGACGTCAGCTATCATAACCGGGCAGGCGGCGATCGAGCTGGCGCAGGAAACCCGGCCAAGCCAGCATCGCCGATTTTGCGCGTCCGGTGCTCACCTGCTGCCGCACCTCTTCCTGCGCAGCGGCCGGCGCAAGCATCACCTTGTCCCGCCCGATCGACAGGGCAGCCACCTGCTGGGCACATGCCTTTTCAAGGTAATACATGCCGAGCCATGCCTCTGCCGCTGTTTCTCCTACTGCAAGCGTGCCATGGTTGCGCAGGATCATGGTCTTTTTGTCGCCCAGGTCCGCGACGATGCGCTCGCGCTCCGCAAGGTTGAGCGCGATCCCTTCATACCCGTGGTAGCTGATCGAGGGCAGCGCGATCAGCGCGTGCTGCGTCAGCGGCAGAAGCCCCTCGCTGTGGGTCGATACGGCAACGCCGTGGTCAGAGTGGAGGTGCATGACGAACCGGGCGTCTTCGCGCGCGCCGTGGATCGCCGAATGGATCGTGAAGCCAGCCGGGTTCACCTTGTACGGCGTCGGCGCGATGATCTTGCCATCCAGATCGATCTTGACCAGCGAAGAGGCGGTGATCTCTTCGAAAAACATCCCATAGGGATTGATCAGGAAATGGTGATCATCCCCGGGCAGTCGCGCCGAAATGTGGGTGTAGATCGCGTCATCCCAGCCGTGCAGGGCGACAAGCCGATAGAGCGCGGCCAGTTCTACGCGGATCTGCCATTCCTGCGATGCGGCATCGGTCTGTGCGGTTGTCCGGTCTGCCGGTGCGAGTGTGTCCATTTCAGTTCTCCTGTCCATCAACCGCTATTTTTACTGCAACTGCGGCGCTGATTTTGGCTCAGCCGGGCCGCTATGCGTAATGCGCATGCTATCGCACCGGGTTGACCCAATCAATAGCGATAGCTATTAATATGCGCTCCCGCCGCTTTGCCGGCCCGGAACCGCCGTGCAACGGGTCACAATGGCCGACGCGCTTGGGGCAGGGCAGGGGCGGTATCGGGCCACAGCGAAGGACAGCGAATAGCATGGGGCTGGGTAACGCAGCGCGGATGGTGCCGCGCGAGGACGCGATCGATCCCGATCTGCCGATCATCGATCCGCACCATCACCTTTGGGAGGATCATCCCGAAAGCCACTATGCAGCAAAGGCGGCGCACCCGTTCAACGATGTCTTTGCGCAAGACCCCGTATATCTGCGCGACGAGTTTCTGGCGGACTTGCGCACCGGCCATAACATCGTCGCAACCGTCTATGTCGAATGCGGCGCATTCTACCACGAGCATGGATCGGAGAACGATCGCGCGCTGGGTGAGATCGAACGCGTCGTGGAAATCGCGCAGGCAGGCGCGGGCGATCCTTCGGGAGGCCAGCCGTGCGCGGCGATCGTTGGCTATGTCGATCTGACCAGCGATGATGCGGCTGCGGCGCTGGCGCGGGCGAAAGCGGCCGGGGCGGGCAAGCTGCGTGGCATCCGCAACATTGGCCCGCATGACGACGAGCGTGTGCTCGGCCCGGTCGCCCCGGCGCCCCGTGGGCTCTATGGCAGCGACGCTTTTCGGCGCGGCTTTGCCGCATTGGCCGAGGCAGACCTGTCGTTCGATGCCTGGGTGTTCGCGCCGCAGATCGGGGAAGTGATGGACCTCGCCCGCGCGTTTCCGCACGTGCCGATCATGCTGGATCACGTTGGCACGCCGCTGGGGATCGCCCGGCACCGCGGCACGCTGGCAGCGACCTTTCCCGACTGGCAGCGCGCCATCCGCGAACTGGCGACCTGCCCCAACGTCCACGTCAAGTTGGGCGGGTTGGGCATGCCCTTCACGATGCTCGACGGCCTCGGGCCCACGCAGCGCGTTGGCTCTGCGACTCTCGCACGCCTGTGGCAGCCCTATATCGAAAGCTGCATCGAAGCGTTTGGGACGGATCGCGCGCTGTTCGAAAGCAACTTTCCGGTCGACCGCTGGGGCGCGGACTATGTCGAAACGTGGAACGCGTTCAAACGCCTGACGCAGTCGGCCTCGGCAGACGAGAAATCGTGGCTGTTCGCGCGCTCAGCTGCCAAATTCTATCGTCTCGACGTCCACGCCGCCTAGACCGCCAGAACCGTTCCTGTTGCACGGGAAAAAGAAGGCCTGCCCCGGCATGCGGTCGGAGCAGGCCTTCTAGCGACGGCGGTCTGCCCACCTGGGTGTCAGGTGGGGATCACGCCAGCCGCAGGCAGAACCGCTTCTCCACCGGTTCGGTCACTTTCCAGGTGCCGGTGAACCCTGCCTCGACCAGGAAGGCATCCCCGGCCTTGACGCTGACCGTTTCGCCGCCATCGGCAGTCAGTTCGATCGCGCCCGCGATCAGATAGATATATTCGTGATAGGGCGTGTTCTCGGAATGCCAGGTGCCGGTGGTGGAATGCCAGGTCCCGGTCACCATGGCCTTGTCTGCTGTCTGGAATTCCAGCCACGTCTTCATCGTGGGAGACCCTTCCACAGGTTTCCAGTTGTCAGACGGGTTGGGATTGAAGAGCCCGGTTTCCGGGACCGAAATTGCAACGCTCATATCGCATCCTTTTCATGACTGCTTGGGCAGCTCGATTTGCAATGGTCAGAGAAAATCCTCAGCGCGGCGCTGCGCAATGTTCAACCTTGGCCGGCGTAACCCAGCACGGCCTTGACCTCGACGAACTCGTGAAAGCCGAAATCGCCCCATTCGCGGCCATTGCCGCTGCGCTTGTAGCCGCCGAACGGCGCCATCAGGTCACGCGCGCCATTGATCGATACCTGGCCCGCACGCATTCTGGCCGCCACCTTGCGCGCCGTTTCGATGTCTGCCCCGCTCACATAGGCGGCGAGCCCATATTCGGTGTCGTTGCCGATCGCGATCGCCTCGTCGAGGGTCTGGTAGGCCATGATCGACAGGACGGGACCGAAGATTTCCTCCCGCGCGATGGTCATGTCAGGCGTCACGTTGGCGAACACCGTGGGCTGGACATAATAGCCCTTGTCCAGGCCTTCGGGGCGCTCGACCCCGCCGGCGACCAGCGTGGCGCCCTCATCGATGCCTGATTGGATAAGCCCGCGAATCTTGTCGAATTGGGCCTGCGAGGCAACGGGGCCGATCTGGGCGTTGCCGTCGGGCGGCCCGACGGTGATGCTGCTGGCGGCAGCGCGCGCACTTTCGATCGCTTCGGCCATGCGCGCGGCTGGCACGAGCATGCGCGACGGCGCATTGCACGACTGGCCGGAGTTGACCATCATGCCTTGTACGCCGCCGGCAACGCTTTGCGGCAGATAGGCATCGTCGAGCACGATGTGCGGGCTCTTGCCACCCAGTTCCTGCGCCACCCGCTTGACGGTTGCAGCGGCGTTGCGCGCCACTTCGATGCCTGCCCGCGTCGATCCGGTAAACGACACCATGTCGACTTCGGGATGCGATGACAGCGGCACGCCCACACCGACGCCGTCGCCATGAACCAGGTTGAACACGCCAGCGGGAAGCCCGGCGGCTTCCAGGATCTCGGTGAAGATCTGCGCGGAAAAGGGGGCGATCTCCGATGGCTTGAGCACCATGGTGCAGCCTGTGGCAATGGCCGGCGCCACTTTGCAGGTGATCTGGTTGAGCGGCCAGTTCCACGGTGTGATCAGCCCGCAGACCCCGATCGGCTCGCGCGCGATCAGTGTCTGTCCGCGCTCCTGGGTGAATGGAAACGTCTTGAGAATTTCCAGCGCAGTGGCGAGGTGCGCCAACCCGATCTGTACCTGGGCATTGCGCGCCAGCGAGACCGGCGCACCCATTTCCTCGGTCACGGCCGCAGCAAGATCGTCGGCGCGCTTCTGGTATTCCGCCAGAATGCTGCCCAGGATGCCGAGCCGGTCTTCCCGGCTGGTGGCAGACCAGCCGGGAAACGCGCGCCGCGCGGCGTGAACGGCCTTGTCGACGTCGGCTGCGGTGCCCAGCGCAATACGGCCGGCGATCGCCTCGGTCGCGGGATTGAGCACATCGAGGGTGTCTTGGCCGGCCGGTTCAACCCATTGGCCGTCGATGTAAAATCGTGTGTAATCGCGCATGTTGGCTCCTCTCAAATCGGCGTCCCCGCGGTTCATTTGAACCAGCCAGGGCGGTAATGATCAGTATTGTTGCTGTCTGGGTTGGCGCTGCGTCGGCCAGGCGTTTGGGCAGTCAGGATGCCGGCACCAGACAAAGTGGAAAGCGCTCCATCTGGCCCATGGCATGCGCCGGAATCCATTGCGGCGCTGTCGTTCCAGGGGTGAGCGTCAGGCCGCGCGCCATCACCGCGTCGAGCAGCACTTCGACCAGCATCACGGCCACATAGCGGCCAGGGCAGATGTGCTGGCCACCGCCGAACGTCGTGCTGCCCTTGCGCGAGCGGTCGAGGTCGAACCGCATTGGATCGGGCACGGCCGCAGGGTCGAAACCGCCGACGCCCCACATCAGCGAGACGATCGCACCGCGTGGAATGCGCACGCCCGCAAAGATAACCTCCTCCATTGCCCAGCGGGGCAGGTGGATCACCGGCGGCTCGATACGCAATGCTTCGAAGATGGCATTGGCCACGAGTTGCCGGTCGGCGTGCACCTGCGCCAGGGCGTCTGGATTTTTCAGCAGCGCGAACAGCGTGTTGGCGGCACCAAGTGCCGCGGTATGAAATCCGTCGATCAGGTTTCCGGCCAGCATGGCGCCAACGTCGCGTGGAACGATTCCCGCCTCCGCGGGATCGTCCGGTAGATCGATCCGCTTGAGGTCGTCAGTCAGGGCAACGACGAAGAGGTTTTCGCCCCGCCGAAGGCTACGCTCGGCCGCTGCCCTGATCACGCGCCAATACCCGCGCATGGCGTTATCGAGCACGATGTAGTCTTGGGCGTCGCGGTTGAAGTGAAAAAGCCGGGTCAGGTCCCGCGTATAGGCCTGCATCGCCACGATTTCGCCGGCGTCCATCTCCAGCATGCGGCCCCAGAACCCGCAGGTGAGCCGCTCGGCGACATCGCGCATCACGTCTATCTCGCCAAATGGGGCAAGCTCATCGAGGATTTGCTGCACGGTTTCCTCTGCCACCGGCCGCATCGCGCTCACCTCTTTGGGGCCGAGGCGGGAAACCAGTGCCTTGCGCACAGGGCGATGGATCGGCGGATTGGCGGTGAAGACCTGGTTTGCCACCACGCGCGCGACTTCGGCACCCAAGGGCGGCGCGGGATCGTCCATGCGCGTGAGCGACTCGCCAAACAGCACCCCGGCGGGAACGTTGCCGATCTGGGGCAGGGCGCCCAGTTTCTGCAAATCCGCATTGCGGAAAACCGCCAGGTTCCCGTCCTGGTCCTGCAGGAAACGCGGTTCGGGCCCGGCGAAAACGCGCTCGGCAAAGGGGCGGATGCTGTCGCGGCCGCCGGTGAAACCGAACTCGGCAAGCGTTCCCAGGCTTCCGATCTCGACAGTGTCCATTCCTGACATCCCTTCTCGTCAAGCGCAGTTGCAGCGTAGCGCATGCGGCTGACATTAACAATAGTCTGGACTATTCTATTGGCTGCGGTATCTGTGCATCTGGATGGAGCGAATCGTGCCTTTGAAAGGCGCTTTCGGCGGCGGGTTTCGCGCAAGGAGGGCTCATGAGCGATCAGACCGAAAAGCAGGCCAGAAACCAGCTCGCAGAGGCTTACCGGCGGGTTGTGGACCTTGGCTTGACCGAGCTGTCTTCGGGAAACCTGAGCGTCCGTTTTGGAAATGGCATGCTCATTTCACCGGCTGGTGCGGATGGTGACAATATTTGTGAAGAGAGCATTGTCTATGTCAACGCATCGGGCGATTGGGACAAAAGTCTCAATCCTTCGAGCGAATGGCAGCTACATGCCAGAATATACCGCAACGATGCCAATACCACGGCAATCGTCCATACCCATTCCGATAATTGTGTCGCGGTTTCGTGCCACTGCCATTCCTTGCCGCCGTTTCACTACCTTGTCGGCCTGTTTGGTGGGGATGACGTGCCGTGCGTGCCCTATTCAACCTTTGGAAGCGAAGCACTCGCGCACGATGTCTCGCACGCGCTGATCGACCGCTACGCCTGCCTCATGGCCAATCACGGCATGACCGCGCGCGGGCCTTCGATGCCCATCGCGATGATGTTTGCCCATCGGCTTGAGATCCTCTGCCGGCAATATCTTCTGGCGCAGCAACTGGGTGAGCCCAATCATCTTTCGGCCGAAGATATGGATGCGTTCCGAGAAAAGATCGCAAAGATGTCCTACGGTCGATAGGATAGTTCTGATTTAGATAAAACTCCCTGTAATCGACTGATAATGATCTGCAATTTTAGGCGATGGAAAAACGGATGAGCGCCGATTTTAACCCATCGACCATGGCGGATACTGTCTATCGATTGGTTGAAAATGGGGTTTCTATGGTTCGATATTTCCCGCCTTTGCGGAAAGCAAATTGACAACCCCGCAAGCTCAAATTTAAATAGTTCACACTATCATTGTCGAGGTTTCTATGGATCGTACTGCCGATCGCGATCTCAAGGCTCGCGCACTCAAGGTCATTCCCAACGGCATGTATGGCCACGAGGCGGTGCATGCACTGCCCGCCACGTTCCCGCAGTTTTTCGAGCGGGCCGAGGGCGCCTATATCTGGGATGCCGATGGCAACCGCTATCTTGATTTCATGTGCGCCTATGGACCGAGCTTGCTTGGGTATCGGGACCAGCGGGTGGACGCGGCCGCCGCGGCGCAGGCGGCGAAAGGCGACACCATGACCGGGCCATCGCCGGTGATGGTCGATCTTGCCGAAGCACTGGTTGCCATGGTGACTCACGCGGACTGGGCGATGTTCTGCAAGAACGGCACCGATGCCACCAGCATGGCGATGGTTGCCGCACGTGCGCAAACCGGCAAACGGATCGTGCTCCTGGCCAAGGGCGCCTATCACGGCGCGGCGCCCTGGTGCACGCCCAATCCCGTCGGCGTCGTGGCCGAAGATCGCGCCATGCTGCGCTATTACGAATACAACAATGCCGAGAGCCTCGAGGCCGCCGTGCGCGCCGCGGGCGACGATCTGGCCGCCATTTTCGCCACGCCGTTCAAGCACGATGCCTTTTTCGACCAGGCGCTGCCCGATCCGGTCTATGCGCGCCGGGCAAGGGAGTTGTGCGACGAAACCGGGGCCATGCTGGTTGTCGATGATGTGCGCGCTGGTTTCCGGCTGGCGCGCGATTGCAGCTGGTCGCTCGTCGGCGTGCAGCCCGATCTGAGCTGCTGGGGCAAGGCCGTGGCGAACGGACAGCCCTTGTCCATACTGCTGGGATCGGATCGCTGCCGCAAGGGCGCTGGCTCGATCTATGTCACCGGCTCCTATTGGTTCGCGGCTATGCCAATGGCAGCCTCGCTCGAGACGCTTCGCATCATCCGCGAAAGCGATTACCTTGAACAGATGATCCGCATGGGCGACCGGCTGCGGGCCGGCTTGGCCAGCGCAGCCGAGCGGCACGGGTTCGGCTTGCGCCAGACCGGGCCGTCGCAAATGCCGATCATGCTGTTCGACGATGACCCCGATCTGCGTGTCGGCTTTGCCTGGGCAGAAGAGATGCTGCGGCGGGGCGTCTATATCCACCCCTGGCATAACATGTTCATCGCCGCCTGCATGACCGAAGCTGACATCGACATGGCCGTTGCCGCGGCAGATGGGGCGTTTGCCGCGACCCGGGCGCGCATGGCCGATCTGCAACCTTCGCCGGTAATCCTGGCGATGGCGGCAGCGAGATCCGCAGAAGAACTCCAGGCCCTGGCCTGACGCGTGCGGCGAGGAGCCAACCATGGACCAGTCGATTGATCTTCTCGCTGTCGGCCTGCTAACAGTCGATATCGCGGTGCGGCCGGTGAACGAACTGCCGCCGATCGATACCGGCATGTTGGTGGAATCGATCCTGCTCTCGCCGGCGGGAACGGCCGGCGGGGCTGCGATGGTCGCCGCAAAGCTCGGGCTAAAGGTCGCCCTCGCATCGGCAATCGGTGATGATCTGCAAGGGGTTGCGGTTCGCCATGGCTTGGAAAAGGCCGGGGTCGATGTCCGTTTCCTCGTCACCAACGAACAGTTTCCCACCTCGTCGACGGTGCTTCCCGTGCGCAGCATCGGCCAGCGTTCGACCTATCATATGGTGGGAGCAAGCATGGTCACGCCCTTGCATGGGGAACTGGAAGCGGCGCTGCCCCAGATCCGGGCCATTCATTGGGGAGCGGTAAACTTCCCCGGCGTTGCCGAGCAGGCTGTCGCGATCCTGAAGGCGGCAAAGGCGGCGGGCGCGTTCGTAACGTGCGATCTTGTCTCCCCGCGCGAGGGGACGATGGAGGATCTTGCCCGTATCCTGCCTTATGTCGATCTTTTCATGCCGAGCCTGGCCGAAGTGCTGCACCTGCACGGCAATGACGATCTGCGCGCGGCGGCCGATCGGTTCATCGCAATGGGCGCCGGGGGATGCGTCTTCAAGCTTGGCCACGAAGGCGCCATCCTGTTGAAGCCGGATAACGCGGTTCAGGTGCCTGCTTTGCCCATCGATCCTGTCGACACGACAACCTGCGGCGATTCCTTCTGCGTGGGATTCCATGCCGGGCGGCGGCGCGGCTTGGATGAAGAAGCGTCGCTTCGTTTCGCGACGGCAACCGCAGCGCAAGTGGCGATGGGCTTGGGCACTGTGGGCGCGCTGTCCAACTTTGACGAAACCATGGTGCTGTCGCGGACTGTCGGCGCGTCTTCCTAGCGATTGCTGGATATTGGCCGGCACTGCGGATAGTGGATCAGGAGGTAATCTGAAAGTTCAAGGAACAGCGATGGCACGGGCGAGAAAAGCAAAGAGCGGGAGCGACCAGGATGTCGAACTCAATACCAAGCTCGCGCCGTCGCAGGATCGCTCCAAGGTCACGTTTGAAATCATTCTCAAGGTCGCGGGCGAGTTGCTTGGCGAAGTGGGCATCGAACGTCTTTCGACCAATATGATCTGTGAGCGTGCGGGACTGACCCCGCCCGCGCTCTATCGGTATTTTCCAAACAAGTATGCCATACTCAGGGAGATGGGCGACCGGGCGATGAAGGCCGAGGATCGTGTAGTGTTCCGCTCGATCGCGACCGGGCAACTCGGCTTCGATGGCCCGCTCGAGCAGGTGGTCGAACATCGCCTGGATCTTTTGACGAAGGTGCGGCGGGCCGCGCGCAGAGTTCCGGGCGGCGAATGGATCTTGCGGGTCATGCGGGCGGTGCCCGTATTGCAAGAAGTGCGGATCGGCTCGACCCAGGCGGTTTCCGACGTGCTCTTTGCCAAGCTCCACGCACAATATCCCGCCGTGGACGAGACCCGGTTGAGAGCCGCGACCCTGCTGAGCACGGCGCTGGGCAGTGCCACGAATGATCTCATCTCCGACATGCCCGAGTGGGGCGACGAGATCGGGCGCGAGTACGCGAATATGGTCAGTCTCTATTATCGTAACCTGCTGGGTGTGACGGTCGAGGCGGCAACAGGGTACGAAAAGGCAAGTTGACCCAGGGCGGCGGTGGGCGCTGCGCGCGACCCCATGGCCGTATCGTGTTGCCGATGCCGACGGAGCGAAGTTTGGAATAACAGTACCTTGACCTCGCAAGAAGGAGCGGCACGGTGACAGCAGATAGCCAGGCGAACGCGGGGCAAGGCGCCTTGAGCCGGGCCGCGATGGCAGCGGCGCTCTTGATCGGCACGGTCGGGCTCGTCATAGCCGGCGTCCAGCCGGTCTTCTTCGGGGCGCTGCTCGCCGCCGACCGCCTTTCGGCGGCTCAAGTGGGGCATGTCGCGGCAGCCGAACTCGTCTCGATCGGCATCGGCGTCGTCATTGCCGAGTCGTTCCTGGAGCGTGTTTCGGTCTGGCTTTCCACGCTCGTTGCCCTGGCGCTGGTCGCGTCGCTCAATCTCGCAACGGTTTGGACCAGCGGATTGGGCGTGCTTTTCGTGCGTGGGCTGGTCGGCCTCTCGGCGGGTGTGCTGGTGTGGATGACCACCGGCGTCATCGTCCGCTCCGCTCGCCCTACGGCGTTGTCGGCTGCGTTTCTGCTGACCCAGGCGATCATTCAGTTCGCAACTTCCACCGGTCTTGCCATTGCCGCTCCCAATGCCCGCGATGGTGTGCCCGTGACGATCGCCGTCCTGGCCACTGCCGCACTGCTTCTGGTTCCCTTGCTGCCCAAGCGCTTGAATCCCCTGCCGCGTGATCCCGCGCAGGTATCGGGTCTGCCCCCGCTGCGGGGGTGGGTTGTCCTGGCGGCATCGCTTTTGATCCAAAGCTGCATCGTTGGGGCGTGGGTCTATTTCGAGCCGCTGGGCCGCCAGGCCGGCATGACACCGCAGCAGGTTGCGTTTGCGGTGCCCGCCTCGCTGGGAGCGCAGGTGGTGGGTGGTTTTGCCGCGATATTTCTTGCCCGGCGCCTGCCCTGGTTTGTGTCGCTGATGGTCTCGAGCATCGCATTGAGCGCCGTGCTGTTCATCTTGTCCACCCCACCAGGGGCTGCGGCCTTTTTCGTTCTCGAAACGCTGTTTGGCGCGATTTGGATTTTCATTACCCCGTTCCTGACGCCGTTGTCGATCGAAAACGACCCGACCCGCCGCACGGCGCTGTTGGTACCGTCGGCCGTCCTGGTCGGATCAGGGTTGGGGCCGCTCGCTGCTTCCACGCTGGCCGACGATGCCAGCGCGGGCCGCGTGCTTCAGCTGTGCGCAGTGCTGGCGATTGGTGCGACTCTGCTCATTGTCGGTCTCTATGTGACGCGATCACGCATCGCAGGCGGCGAGGCCGCGCCGCATGCATGATCGCCAGGCACGCCGAATTCGGCTTAAAATAACGATTGCATAGACTATCATAATGTACTGGCATCAGCGACGCTCACCGCTGTTTCTCGGCAGCGGTGGGCGGCCGTGCAACGGCGGCATAGATCCGCTAGCGAGCGTTCCCCATCTGATTCGCCAAATCTGCGGCCGCAGGGGCAGGGCGCCCCAGCTTGGCAGCAGGTCGTGATTGCGGGATTATGACACTAAAATACTGTAAATATGTAAAATATTTGAGCAATAACGGCGCGTGATTCGCCCGTTCGCCGCGCCATCGGCTGTCTCGCTGAAATCGAGCCAGCGGAGATGGATGCTGTGTTTTGGCGCTGGTTCGCCGATGCCGGATGGCTGGATTTTCGGCGGACTTGTGCGGGTTGCGATAGCACCAGTCACGCTAAATCTGCCGCCCCAGCATTCCCCTATTGCCAAGGTATGTCGAACATGGTTCAATAGCACTAGCTATCGCAATGAGGGCGCGAGCGCCCGCTGCGAAAAGGCCACGGTCCACAACAAAACATGAGGGGGGCTTATGTCCGAGCAGTTGCTAAATCGAACGCTGTTGATGACGAGCGCGATGATGGTTCTGGGATATGCCGGAAGCGCTGCCGCCCAGGCGGCCCCTGCCAACACGGCGGCAGCCGTGGCCGCGGATTCCAACCAGGTCGGTGTGATCGTGGTTACCGCGCAGCGCCGAAACGAAGATATTCAGAAGGTGCCGGTTTCCGTCCAGGCGCTGTCCGGCCAGGACCTTCAGTCGATCGGCGTTAAGAGCACCGAGGATATCGCCCAGGCGACCCCGAACCTCATGATCCAGAGCCCGATGGGGATCGGCAACCAGCCCTTGATCAGTATTCGCGGCATTGGCCTCAATGATTTTGACAGCAACAACGCTGGTCCCAACGGCGTCTATATCGACGATGTCTATATCAGCGCGCCCTCGGCGCAGAGCTTTGCGATTTTCGATCTAGATCAGGTGCAGGTGCTCAAGGGGCCGCAGGGCACGCTCTACGGGCGCAATACCAGCGGCGGCGCCCTGCTGTTCACGTCGAAAAAGCCGACCGACCAGCTAACGGCGGACGTCCATATCGAGCAGGGCAACTACAACACCACATTTGTCACCGGCGCGGTCGGCGGGCCGATTGCGGACAATCTCAGTGCACGCATTGCGGTCGTCTACAATCATTCCGATGGGTTCATGCAGAATGACTTCTACGGCATTTCCGCCAATGGCACGAACAGTAAGGCCGTGCGCGCGCAGTTGCTGTGGAAACCGACGCCGAACCTGAAAATCCTGCTCAGCTCGACCACCGGGCTGGTCAACAACGTGCCCAACGAATATCGTCATATCGGCACGTTGAAGCCTGGCACGCAAAGCGATCCGGCGCCGGTGGTGTGCTCGGTCGCCGATGCCTATGCCGGCAACTGCGTCGACATGTTCGGCTTCGGCACGCCGTCCAACTTCTATCGCGGCCAGTACAACCGCACGCAGTATCTGCGGAACCTCAATCTCAACGAAACCGCCCGGATCGACTACGACCTTGGCCGCGTGACGTTGACCTCGATTTCGGCCTTTCAGCACAACGACAAATACTTTCCCGAGGACAGCGACGCCAACCCGGCCAACCTGGTCGAAGCGACATTTGGCGTGAAAACCAATACCTACACCGAGGAACTGCGTGCGGCGTACACCTCCGCAAAATTCAACTGGGTGTTCGGCCTCTACTACCTCCACGAAGATCTCCGCCAGGATCAACCGCTGGATCTTTTCATCGATGGTGATCTCTACGGCGGTTTCGGCATTCCCGCTGGCGCCGGCAATTTCGATGGCATCGCCCAGCGTGCCTATGACCACAGCCATCAGAAAACCGATTCCGTGGCTGCGTTCGGGCAAGCCGACTACACGCTCGGCAACGTGACGCTCACTCTTGGGGGCCGGCTCACCCACGAACGCAAGACGTTCGAGTATGACGCGTCACGGCAATACCAGTCGGGCGGGCGCGGCAATTTCGGCCCGCTGGAAGGCTTTATTTCTTCGAACCAGACCCAGACCAACACCAATGCCACCTGGCGCGCCGCGGTCAGCTATCGCCCCACGGACGCGATCCTGACGTATGCCAGCGTCGCGACCGGTTTCAAAAGCGGCGTGTTCAACGGCAGTTTTCTGAGCAGCGACCCCGAGCAAGCCCTGTTTCAGCTGCAGCCGGTCAAGCCCGAGCGGGTAACTGCCTATGAAATCGGGGCGAAGACGAGCTGGTTTGATCGCCGGCTGATTTTCAACGTTGCCCTGTTCTACAACGACTACATCGACGAGCAGATCTTTGCGCAGGTTCCGCAGACCGTGAACACTGCGGCCGGACCGATCGAGCAGATCACGCAGGTTCTGGCCAATGCCCACAAGGCGCGGACCGAGGGTGTCGAAGTGGAGCTGACCGCCGCCCCTGTTCGCGGCCTGACCTTCACGCTGGCGCCGGCTTGGCTCAATGCCAAGATCATCAGCGCAGGCTTGCCGATGTTCCAGGGCGCCACGCCGCTCGATGGCAACCGTCTTGCCAATGCGCCCCGGTTCAGCTTTTCCGGAACCGCCAGCTACAAAATCCCGCTCGACGCGTTGAACGGGGATCTCAATTTCCGCTGGAATTCAAGTTATCGCAGCTTCCAGTATTTCGACTCGACCAACGACCCCTATATCACCCAGAGCGGGTACTGGATTCATAACCTGAACATCGTTTACCAGAACAAGCATGGCTTCGATATCGGTGCCTACGTCCGCAACGTTGCCAACAAGAAGTATGCGATCGGCGCGGCCGACCAGACGGCACCGTTCGGGATGATCACGCAGACGGTGGGGGCGCCGCGGACCTATGGCGTCCAGGTTTCGTTCCATTATTGATCATCGTTGCAAGCATGGGTCGGCAAGGAAGCATGATTCCGCTGGCCCATGCGCGATGAATCTGTTGCAGGAGTGTTCGGCACGATGCCCTGGATGGTTGTTCGCGCTGCGGCGCTGATCGTGGCTGCCTTTGCCGCAGGAGCGCCAGCGGGCGCGCAGGCATGGCGGGCGAGTTGGACGGCATCACCCGCGCCGTCGTTGCAGGCGGGCCCCGGTGTTCCGCCGGAATTTGTCAGTCCGGTCATCGCGAACCAGACGATCGTTCAGGTCATCCGCCTGAGCGCGGGTGGCGATGCGGTGCGCCTCCGCCTGTCCAACGAGTTCGGAGCGGCGCCGTTGCACATTGGTCGCGTGACGGTTCGCCTGCTCGATGCGGCAGGTGCCAAGACGGTGGGCGAACCGCGCGTGGTGACCGCCAATGGCAATGCCGACTTCACCGTGGCTCCCGGATCGCCGCTGATCAGCGATGCCATCGCGATCCACGTCCCCGCGCGCGCCCAGCTCAGCGTGGCGATCTACGTCACAGACGAGAAGACCGCCTGCACGTGTCACGCCGATGGGCAGGCCTATACGTTGCTCTCGCCACCCGGCGATTACACCACGCGTGCATTTACCCCGGCATCCCGCACTCCCGCGCGGCCGTTCCTGACAGCGGTCGAGGTGCAGGGCGCCCCCGGCCGGGTTGTCGCGGCATTGGGTGACTCGATCACCGACGGCTATATGTCGACCCCAGATGCAGACCGACGTTGGCCCGACTTTCTTGCCGCGAGGCTGCATGGCACGGCGGACCTTGCGTCTGCGGCGGTGATCAATGTCGGGATCAGCGGCAATCGCGTCCTTGCGCCTGATCCGGTTGCGATCTTCGGGGTTCCGGCCCTGGCGCGGCTCGATCGGGATGTGTTCGCCATGACTGGCGTTACCGACCTGATCGTGTTGGAGGGCATCAACGATATCGGCAGCGCGCCCGAAACGCCCGCCGCCGCGCTGATCGCGGCCTATCAACAGATCACGGCGCGCGCCCATGCCCATGGCATCAAGGTTCACCTGGCAACCATACTGCCGTTCGAAGGCGCCGACTATTATTCCGAGGCGGGCGAGGCGACGCGGCAGGCGGTGAACGCCTGGATCAGAACCAACCCCGGTGATGGTCCCGTGATCGATTTCGACGCGGTCACGCGGGACCCGCTCCATCCCAAGCGAATGCGAACGGAGCTGCAGTCGGGCGATTGGCTGCATCCCAATGTTGCTGGCTACCAGGCGATGGCCGATGCCATCGCCATGGATATGTTCCGGAAATAGCGGCCAAGCCCGGCGCGGCGATCGGCCCGCGCCGGGCACGCGGCCTTATTTCGCTGCCTCGATCAGCTTGGCAACACGGCGGCGGGCCAGCACGGCGCCCTTGTCGATCGGCAGCATCTTTGGCCCCAGCGACCACAGGTCCGGCGTTCCCATCTGCTGCTGGACCTTCTCGATCATCGGCTTGTCCTCGACCTGGAAGGCGTGGACCAACTGTTTGCGCAGCACGGCGTTGAACGCGGCGTCATCGATCAGGAAGTTGCGCGTGTTGCAGCTGAAATAGTGCGTGGTGGTCAGCGTTGCGGGCGTCATGTTGTGCAGGTTGAGCGTGTCGATGCCGCGCTCGGGCTTGCCCACCGGATGCCCGCCAGCGCGCAGGACCATCAGCGCCGGCGCATACCAATCCACCTCGGTCCACAGCTTGGCGGGCGATTCCAGGTTGAACGCCGGCGGCGCATCGTCGCTGTCCGAACGCCAGGCGATGGAGAAGTGATCGGGATATTCTTCCACGGTCGACTTCGCCCGCGTGTTGAACCCGCTACCCAGGCTGCTGGCGTGCAGATAATCGGCGTGGCTCAGATCGAGGATATTGTCGGCGAGCAGTTCGTAGTTGGCCTGGACAGCGGTGTGCAGGCGCAGCTGTGCCGTTTCCGGCGCGGCATCGATGAAGGAAAGGTCGGGCAGCAGGCTTTCGTCCGGCTCTTGTTGGCCGATCCAGATCCACACCGCCTTATGCCGCTCCAGCACCGGGAAACTGGCGACAGCAAGCGTCGAGGTTGCCGCGCCGTGCGGGTTGCGGACGCATTGGCCGGCGGTGTTGAACACCAAGCCGTGATAGGGGCACGCGATCGTGTCGCCCTCCCGCTTGCCTTCGCTGAGCGGTGCAAAGCGGTGGGGGCAGCGATTGTCGAGCACCGCCATCTTTCCGGCGTCGGTGCGGAAGGCGACCATGGGAATATCCAGCACCGTGCGGGTCAGGACGGCACCATCGGCAATTTCATCGGCCCAGGCGAATTGATACCAACGGTTTTGGACAAAACGGGCCATCACGTCATCTCCACTGCGGCGTTGGGTGCCGTGTGATCGGCCACGATCGTGCGCTCCTCGACCACGAACAGCGCTTCCTGCCGGCGGTCCAGCAGGCCGGAAAGATGTGATTGGGGTTCCTCGATCACCGCGCGATAGGCATCGATCGCGCGCCACGCGTCATCACTGTCGAACCACAGGCTTTCCACCCCGGCAAACGGGCTGAGCGGCGCATTGGCGATGAAGTTGGCGGGAAGATTGGCGTCGGCCTCTCCCGCGATGCTGATGCTGCGGGTCATGCGCCGGATGGACGGGGCAAGGGCCGGATGATCGGCGACGCGGCCGGCCTCCTGCGCCCAGGCCTGGGCAAACGCGGCAGGCGGCGCGGCATCGTTGCTGGCGATGAACCGCATGAGCTTGAGCGGCGCGGCGCCGGGCGCGCGTACGCCAACCTCCTGCGTCCGGGTGGCCAGCAGGATGATGGCACTGTGGCAGACGAAGTTGAGTTCGTCGGGCTGGATGGTCTCGCGATAATAGGGATCGGCGATCGAACGGGCAAACGCTGCCCCGTCGGGAAAGCTGATCTCGCTGAACGAGTCATAGTCGGGCCCGGCCACCCACCCTGCCGCATGGGTGCCATAGACCGCATCGAGAACGTGATTCTGGATGTAGCTCTTCATGTAGCCGGGGTTATGCGCCACCGTTGCACCATGAACCTGCTCGGCATAGCGGGAATATTCGCGGTGGGTCATTCCCGCGCGGCGGCGCCCGCCGATGATCATCTTCAGCATCACGTTCTCTCCGGCTTGATCAGTACTTGTATCCAAGGCGCACGCCATACGTCCGGGGCGGGGCATAGACCGACGACAGCACACCCCCGGCTGGGGCCACATACTGCGTGAACAGCGGCACCGCCTGGTTCGTGATGTTGCGAACATAGCCGGTGATCGACCAGCGCTCGTCGGTTGATCCGAACGTGGCCGAGGCATCGAATGTCCAGAACGAACCGCTGTTCTGCTGCGCGAGATATTCGAAACCGACGACGCTGTTGGACCGGTAGCGCGCATCGCCGTTCAGCACGAGCTTGCGGTCCCCCAGCGGAATCGTCTGCTCGATCCCGCCGTTGAGCGACCAGCGCGGCGAATTGTAGCTGGGCTTGCCGGCGCAATCGATCGCGTAGACAGCCGCGCCACCCGCCGTTGTCGGCGTTACGGTACAGCCCACCGCCGGCGGGGGCGAAGCGGCATCACGGGGCGTGTTGTAGGTGTAGCTGGTGGCCTTGGCGTCGAGATACTGGACCGTCCCGCTCAACCGCGTGTTGCGCGTAACCAGCACCTGCGCTTCCACATCGACACCCTTGATGGTCGAGGTGCCGATGTTCTCCGTAAAGTAGTTGGTGGCGTTGTTGGCATCCAGGCCATAGTGCGACACCTGCTGGTTGCGATAGCGCCAGTGGAACAGCTCGATGTTCAACTGCACGCGGCTGTTGAAGAACCGGTTCTTCGAGCCGAGCGTCCACGCCTCGACATATTCGGGGGCGAAGGTTTCGTGCCCGGGGGCGTTGGAGAAGCCACCCGAGCGATAGCCCGTTTCATAGCTGGCGTAGAGCAGCGATGCGCGTGCAACATCGTATTCGGCGGCCAGGCGATAGGTCAAGCGGCCCTTGCTGATCGCGGCATTCACCTGGTTGGGAATGTAGAACAGGATGTTGCCGGCCGAACCATAGGGAACCGCATTGGCTGGCCCGGGCAGTGCAGGTACGCCCGGCACCTGGGCTAGGGTCTGGACAACGGGCAGCGATGGCCCGCCAAAGCAGCCGGTGCCGAACGGCGGTGGCGCGTTGTTGCACAGTTCGACGAGCGTGTCGGAGCTGCCGTTGAACGTCTTGCTGTCGTGCGTGTAGCGCCCGGCCGCGACAAACCGCACCGCATCGCCAAGATGGGCAGTTACCCGTCCAAAGGTGGCGTAAGACGTGGTCTTCGACGTAAAATCCTGGAAGGAGATGATCTGGTACTGGTTGATGCCGTACTGCCCCTTGACGGTTTCGTCGAAGTAGTAGCCGCCGATCAACCAGTCGAACGGACCGACCCGCGGACCTTGGAAGCGCATTTCTCCGCTGAACTGGCTGTCGTTCTCGCGATTGAGCGACCCTCTGAACGACGGGCCATTGAACAGGTTGTCGAGTTTGGAATGCCGGTAGGCCGGCACGATGGTGAGCGTGCCCCCGGCCAGATCGGCATTCACTTCGCCGGTCAGGCCCCAGTAGGTGTTGTTGAGATAGGGGCGCACCAGCGGGGCCGGATTGATGAACGTGCCGGGAATGACCGCCTGTGCAAAATAGGCGCTGCCCGAACGCGACAGGAGGCCGCTGTATGGATCGACGTTCGCCGGCGTGAACGTGTAGTTAGCCGGAGATGTCGCGGTTGCGGGCGTGCCCGGCGTGAAGTTTTCCGTGCCGACATAGCTGCCGCCAACGCCCCGGCCGCCCTGATGCGAATAGTCACCGCTGATTCTGACCGTCACGCCGGGGCTCGGGCGGACGAGCAACTGGGCGCGGATGGCCTGGCCTACTTCATCTGACGTGCCGTCCTGGTTGTAGCCGTCGCGGTTCACGATCTTGCCGGCCAGGCGGAACGCGGCATTGTCACCGATCGGCAGATTGGCAGCAGCTTCGACGTCAATGGCATTGTAATTGCCGAAACCGCCCGAAATCGACACTGACCGCTCGCCCAGCTTGGGCTTGGCGGGGATGACATTGATGGCCCCGCCCGTGGCGTTGCGACCATACAGCGTGCCTTGCGGCCCCTTTAGCACCTCGATCCGTTCCAGATCGAAGAACGTGCCGGTGGTCGATGTGGGCCGGCCCAGATAGACGCCATCGAGGTTGAACGCGATCGCCGGATCGGAATAGCCGTTGTTGGTGAAGTTGCCGACGCCGCGCACGAAGAACGTGGTATTGGCGCCGCCGCCTTGCTGCACCGTCAGCGCGGGCACCGTGGCGTTGAGCGTCGTTGCCGTGACTACCCCGGCGCGGGTCAGTTGCCCAGGCGAAACGACATCGATCGCCACGGCGGCGCGCTGCGCATTTTCGACCCGGCGCTGGGCCGTGACGACGATCTCGGCAAGCCCGGTCGTTTGCCCGGATGGTTCGGCCTGGGCATTGGCTGCCGGCGCCACGGCAGTGCCAGGCGTCGCAGCTTGCGCGGCGGCGATCACGGGCAGCGACACTGCCGCAAACGCAGTGCCGACCAACAATAATGCCTTCATCATTTCTCCCCTTCGTGGCTCTCTTGGGCCTTGTTGGGGCGATTAAGCCCGGTTTGCCGGGCGTGGGCAAATTGCATGTTTGCACCACATTATTCGTGTGATGAATGATCCGGGCAATTCCCTCGTTTCCAGTGATGATCCCTTGCTGCTATAGCGGGGGCATGACGGCCCCGCTCAACCTGGCTTCGCTCGACCTCAACCTGATGGTCATCTTCGATGCGCTGATGAAGGATCGCCACCTCTCGCGCGCCGGTGATCGGGTCGGGCTGAGCCAGCCAGCGATGAGCCACGCCTTGCGTCGCTTGCGCGGGGTGCTGGGCGATGATCTTTTCATCCGCCGCGGCGGGACCATGGACCCAACCCCGCGCGCGCTGGCCCTGGCCGACCCGATCGGCGGCGCGCTCGACCGGCTGCGCGCCGCGTTGGACACCGAGCCCGAATTCGAGCCGGCCACGGCGGAGCGCAGCTTTACGCTTACCATGTCGGATGCGAGTGCAGCGCATCTGCTGCCCAATCTGATCCCCCGCCTGCGGGCCAGCGCGCCTGGGGTGGACATCGACCTGCTGGCATCAGGTGCGCGAGAGGGGACCGAGCACCTGCTATCGGGCGCGGCCGATCTTGGCCTGGGGGTTTTTCCCAATCTGCCCGAACGGCTGCACTGCGAGCCGGTCCAGTCACTGAAAATGGTCTGCATCGCCGATCGCGCGCATCCGGCACTATCTGGCGGAATGACGCTTCAGGCGTTCCTGACGCTGCCGCACGTCGGCGTGGATATCGGCCAAGGAACCGGGGCGAATGTCGATTCGCTCATCGAAACCATGGGCCTGCGCCGCCGCATCATGCTGCGCGTGCCGCATTTCCTGATCGTTGCCAGCGTCGTGATCGGGTCAGACCTTCTTGCAGTCGTCCCTTCGGCGATCCTGCGCGAGGAGGAGAAGGCCCATCTGACGATCCACGAATTGCCGGTTGCCCTGCCGGAAATTGCCATCCACATCGCGTGGCGCGCGCGCCAATCGCAGGATCCTGCGCTCCGCTGGCTGAGGAAAGCGGTGGCGGAGGCCATAAAGCAGCCGTTCTGGAGAGCCGCGCCGATCCAGAATTGTGCCTACCCCTGATTGGCAGTGGTGAAACTTCGCCCGTTAACAATTCATTCTTGCCGCCGATCTACTCTGGAACGGGAGTTGCTGCGGGCAGACACGGGATGGACGACCTCCACGACAAGAGTGCGGTCGATCTGCAGTTCGCGCTGATCGATCAGGCATTGGACAAGCGCGGCCCTGCGCTGCGCTTCCCGCGCGCGCTGGAAGAGCAATTCGAACAGGAAACCGGGCCGGTGCGGGTGCGCTGGTATGTGCGCATGGCGCTCTTGTCCCTGGCGCTGTTCGACTCGCTTGTCGTGCTCGACTATTTTTCCCTGCCCGATGCATTTGGCCTGGCATTGATCCTGCGGCTCGGGCTGGTGACCAGCCTGACGGCCGCAGTGGTCGGGATAACCGCGCGCCATCCCCCGGCCGCCGTGCGCGAAGGGTTGCAGGTGGCACTCTCCACGGTCATGGCGCTTTCCATCTATGTGCTGGTTGTCGCCAGTGCGAGCCCGCTGCGCGAGAACTATCATCTGGGCATCCTGTTCGTCATGATGTTCACAGTGATGGTGCTGCGCTTGCGCTGGCGCTATGCCCTCTTGGCAGCGGCCATCACGGTGACGGTCCAACTCCTGACGCTCGCCAGCCTCCAAGACGCCTCGGCGCAGTCGAAAGGGGCATCCGCCTTCCTCTCCATGGCCTTTGCCGGATTTGCGCTGGTGGCGCTCTACAGCCTGGAAAAGATGGAGCGGCGGGGCTGGCTGCGTTCGGTTCGCGATCGCCTGTGCGCGCAGGTTTTCGAGGAGCTGTCGATCATCGATCCCCTCACCGGCCTGGGCAATCGGCGCGCCCTGGAGCAGTGGGTCACGGTCCAGCGCCAGGTTCATGCCGGCCGGCCGGTATCGGTGGTGATGGTCGATATCGATCACTTCAAGGCCTATAACGACACGTTCGGCCATCTTGCCGGGGACGACTGCCTGCGTCGCATTTCGGGGTTGCTGGTATCCGAGGCGCGCAAGACGGGTGACCGGGTATGCCGCTTCGGCGGCGAGGAGTTCATTGTCTTCCTCATCGACATCGATCTGCCGACCGCGATCCTTGTTGCCGAACGCATGCGGCGCGAGATTGCCGCGCGGCGCATACCGCACAAGGCACCGGTCGGGCCGCCCTTCGTCACTGCCAGTTTCGGCATTGCGACAGGCGCATTGACCGATGATTTCGATCTCAATGTGCTGATCGAGGGATCCGACGCCGCGCTCTACAAAGCCAAGCAGCGCGGGCGCAACTGCATCGAGCCGCCGCTGCTCGGCCTGGCCGAGCCCTTGCATGCCACCGGATAAGTGCTGGCGCTGCTTGCCCTTGCCGCTGCGTCGGTCAGCCGATGAGCAACGCGTCAGGTCGAAGCGAACAGCTCGGGATGGGACAGAAGCCGGCGCTGGCGGGCATGGAGGGCCATGACGATGCCGAAGAAGCCGACAAGGCAGGCGCCGGCGACGATCAATGCCCCTCTGCTGTCGGTGGCAGTAACGCTGAGGGCGCACAGCAGCGGGCCAAGGCTGGCGCCAAGCGCCTGGGCGCCGGGGACGAGCAAGGTGGCTCGCCGCGTGGGATCGACTTCGGCGGTGAAGTTGAGCTGATAGGGCATCAGCAGGCCCCAGAACACGCCGAAGCAGACGGCGCACAGGGCAAAGCCGATCGGCCCGGGCAATTGAAACAGCACGACGATCAGCGCCGCGTTGCACGCCACCGAAACGCCGTATACCCGGAAAAACGAAACCTTCGGCGCGATCGCGGCGGTCAGCAGCGATCCCACGATCGAGGCTGCCACCGTCACTGCAAGGACCAGCCCAATCAGGTCTGATCCGAGGTGGGCTTCCGTGCCGATCTGCCCGAGGTAGGAAAAGAAGCCGAAGACAAAGGCGTAGACCAGCACCACGCCAAGCAGGCTGAGCGCGCCGGCCGGTGGCAGCTTTTGCGCGGGCGCCCCTTCGGACTGGTCATTGACGACGGCGGGCAGTCGGTTGGGCACGCCCAGCGCGAAGACCGCCGAGAGCGCCGAAGTGCCGGCCAGCGCCAGGAATCCGCCGTTGGCGCCCCAGGCCGGCATCAAGGTGAGCGGCAGGAGCGCCGAAAACGCCACCTGGACCAATCCCTGCAACACCATCAGCACCGCGCCGAGCTTGGAGGGATTGCGCGAGCGCGCCAGCAAAAGCGAAGGGATCGACAGCAAAACCCCCGCGCTAAATCCGGCAATCCCGCGATCGACGTAGAGCATCGGCGCTGCATGGCGCATGCTCATCACGTTGGCAGCGATCAGCGCCATGGCCGCAAGCAGCCCGCGCAGCCGCAGATGAACCGGCTGGAGCCTGGCGCTGGCGAGCGCCACCCCGGAGGCAAGAGCAAGGAATTCCACCGTCACCGCGCCGCCCAGGCCCGCGGCCGATATCCGGCCTTCGTTCACCAACGCTCCGAACAGCAGCGGCTGAATGCCGGCGATCACCAGGGCAAACGTTCCCACCGCCATCACCGCTGCAAGCTCGCGGTGCGTCGGCGGATCGAGCAGCCAGGCCTGCCGACGCTTCACCGATGTAGCCATACGCGCTCTCCTTGCCGGTGGATCGCCGACGCATTGAGGCTAGCTAAAACTATACACCTGTCAATGGCGTGTCGCCGCCGCCCGGCTCACGACGTGGTCAAGCGGCTCATGCCGGTGAGGATCAGGGCGGCTTCCTTGAACAGGGTCGCGCGGGCAACCCGGTCTTCCTCCAGGGCCAGTTCGTCGACCACGAAGCCGAATTCGGCACGAATGCGCAGCCTGGCCCACAGCACTTCATCGGCAAGGTCGGTGATGGCTGGGCGGTAAAACCGGAACATCTGGTCGGTGAACCGCCGCTGCCATTCCAGCCGGACATGGGCAAGATGGGGCAGCGCGCGCATGGCGCGGATTGTCCACACGCCGCCGGGCTGCGTTTCGATGATCTCGGATGCGGTGCGAAACCAGTCTGCCAGCAGGATCGGGTTTTCGCTGGTGTCCAGCGTCGCGCCATTCTTGAAAAGCCAGACGGCAAAGGCGTCGAACTGCCGCTTTTGCAGCCGCGTGGCGAGTTCCTCGATGATCTGGTACTTGTCATCGAAGTAGCGATAGAGCGCCGGTGGGGTGAGCTGCGCGCGTTCGCAGATTGCATTGGTCGTCAGCCGCTCGAACCCGACTTCGCCCAGCAATTCGCCGGCCGCGGCGATTAGCTTCTCATAGGTTTCGATCGCCCTGCGCGAGCGCGGAACCACTTTCGTGTCTTCCAGATCCTGGCTGCGCGCCGCCTCTCGCTTTGGAGTCGCGTGGGGGCGTGCGGCCTTGCTTCCTGCCGACGATGCGCGCGCTTTCTTGAGACCTTTATTCTCGCCTGTCGCCATGTCTGCGACGGTTTCCGTTTTTCCTGCCATGCCTTCCCCTACCCGAAAAAGCGCCGCCACGCGACAGCTGGCGGCGGGAAATGCATCCACGACCCCTCCTGTCGATCGGCCTATTGCCAAATGGATAGTTTTAGCTAACTTGTCGCAAACAGATGAGGAGCAGATCGATGGGGAGAAGCACCAAGACCAATCGCATGATCGGCGCAGCAAGCGCGACGGCGCCCATGGCACTGATCGTCGCAGCCTTGCTGCCCGGCCAAGCGCTGGGCCAGACCGCACCGACCGCTGCGGGCCAAACCACGCCAGGGGCGAGCCAGGGCGCCGCCGTCGGCCAGGGTGATATCGTGGTGACGGCGCAGCGTCGCAGCGAGAACATCCAGGATGTGCCGATCACCATCGAGGCGTTCTCGGGTGACTCGCTCAAGAAGCTCGGCGTTGAGGCTGCCGCCGATCTCGGCAAGATTGCCACCAACGTTGTGGTCTCCCTTCCGCAAGGCGCTGGAAACCAGCCCGCGATCACCATCCGCGGGATCGGGCTCAACGTGAACAATTCCAACAATTCCGGGCCGAACGGCATCTATGTGGATGAGTTCTATCTCAGCGCGCCCACATCGCAGGCCTTCGCGATGTTCGACCTGGATCGTGTCGAGGTGCTCAAGGGGCCGCAGGGAACGCTCTATGGCCGCAATACCTCGGGCGGCGCGATCAACTTCATCACGGCCAAGCCGACGAATACGTTCGAGGGCTATCTCGATGCGCGCTACGGCAATTTCGATACCTCGCAGATCAGCGGCGCGGTCAGCGGCCCGCTGACCGACACGCTCTCGGCTCGCTTTGCCTTCGTCCGGAATTACTCGGAAGGGTACAATTACAACACGTTCCTCAATCGTCGCCAGAACGGCGCCGATGACGAGTCCTTCCGCGCGTCGCTGCTCTACAGGCCGACGCCGGATCTGCGCATTCTGGTTGTCGGGCACGTCTCCCATGTTGACCGGCTGCCCGACAATTATGCCCATCTCGGCGCGTTCGAGCCGGGCTCGGTCGAAACCGGATCGCCCGTGGTCTGTTCGGTTGCCGCAACCTATGCCTCGCAGTGCGTCGACATCTACAACCAGCCGAGCGATCCCAAGCGCTATTCCATCGCGTCCAGTCGGACAGAGCATCTGAAAGTGACGGACAGGGGCGTTGTCGGGCGGGTCGAATGGTCACCGGGCACGATCACCGTCACGTCCGTGACGGGTTACAATTACAACCAGCGCTTCCTGCCCGAAGACAGCGACTCCTCGCCCTATCGCGAGTTGGAGGTGAACTGGGGCAACAACAGCAACGAGTTCACCCAGGAACTGCGCGTCAACCAGACCAAGCAAAACTATAACTGGGTGGCGGGTGTCTATTACCTGCACGAGCGCCTCAACCAGAACCAGGACTATGGGCTCCTGCTCGACATTGACCGGTTTTACGGTCCTGGTGCAGGCGATGGGTTGGCCAGCCGGCAGTTCGCCCGCAATACGCAGGTGACAGACGCCTATGCCGCCTTCGGGCAGGGCGAATACAGCCTGACCCGCACGCTACGCCTGGTGCTCGGCGGCCGGTTTACCCACGAGCGCCGTTCGTTCCGGTTCAACAGCCAGGTGCAGTACCAGAGCGGCGGCATGGACAACTTCACGCCACTGGCCCAGGTTGCCGACAGCACGAGCCGCCTGCAGAATTCCGCATTCTCCTATCGCATCGGCCTGAATTTCAAGCCTATGCCTGGCGTTCTGGCCTATGCGACCCTGACCACCGGCTTCAAGGGCGGCGATTTCAACGGCGGCTTCCTCAGCCCCGATCCCGCCCAGGCCGCCTATCAGCAGCGCCCGGTGAAGCCCGAAAAGGTGACAACCTACGAAGTGGGCGTCAAGGCGACGTTCCTCGATCGCGCCGTCACGTTCAATGCCGCGCTGTTCTACAACGATTATCGCGACATGCAGCTGTTTGCCCTGGTGCCCAGCCCGATCGGGCCGCTCAATCTTGCGGCCAATGCCGAAAAGGCGCGCACCTATGGCGCGGATATCGACCTGACCGTTCGCCCGGTCCGCAATCTGACGTTGAGCGCGCAGGTGGGTCTGCTGAACACCAAGCTCGTGCGGTTCCTGCTGGTGGTTGATCCTACCGTGCCGGACTATTCGGGCAACCAGCTGGCGTTCTCGCCCAAGTTGAGCACGTTCCTGCAGGCGCAGTACCATCTCCCGATCGGCGAAAGCCAGGCGATCGATCTGCAATACAGCGCCACGTACAAGGGCCGGCAGTTCCTGGACGCGACCAACGATCCCTATACGACGCAGCAGGCCTATTGGACGCAAGACGCGCGCGTCGCGCTGACGATCTCGCAGCTGGAGCTGTCGGCCTTCGTGCGCAATCTCGGCAATACCTACTACGCCACCGCTGCGTTCAACAGCATCAGCCCGTTCGGCTTCGTCCAGCCCAACTATGCGCCGCCGCGCACCTATGGCGTTGGCGCGAAGATAAACTTCTGATCCAGGCGCAATCCCTCTTCAGCGAGCGAACCACCATGACCCATACCCTGACGCTGCTGGCCGACGACCTGGCCTTCGGCGAAGCGCCACGCTGGCACAACGGCGCGCTCTACCTTTCCGACATGCACGCCCACCGCGTGCTGCGCTATTCGGAAAGCGCTGGGTGGGAGGTTGTTGCCGAACACGATGGTCCCGTCTCGGGCCTGGGCTGGTTGCCGGATGGCGACATGCTGGTGGTGTCGATGCATGATCGCAGGATCCTGCGCCATCGCAACGGCGTGTTCGAGGTGCATGCCGATCTTTCAGACATTGCCACGTGGCACGCGAACGACATGATCGTGGCGCCAGACGGCACTGCCTATGTCGGCAATTTCGGCTTCGATATCGACACCCATCCCATTTCGCCGTGCACCGCAAGCATCGCGCGGGTTACGGCCGATGGTACGGTGTCGACGGCGGCGGCCGGGTTGTGGTTTCCCAACGGCATGGTGATCCAGCCCGATGGCGCCACGATGATCGTTGCCGAAAGCGGCACGCGCGTGCTGACCGAACTGACGATCGCAGCCGACGGCGCGCTGGTCGAACCGCGGCTCTGGGCGCGATTGCCCGACGATGCGCTGCCGGACGGCATTTGCCTGGATGCCGCCGGCTGCGTCTGGGCTGCCTCGCCTACGTCGCGCGAAGTGCTGTGCCTGCGTCGGGACGGCGAAGTGGTCGATCGCATCGCGACCGAGCAGGAAGCGATCGCCTGCGTGTTCGGCGGTGAAGACCGGCGCACCTTGTTCATCCTCACCGCCGACAGCAGGACGCCGGCGATCGCGCGCGACGTGCGGACAGCCCGGGTCTATGCCGTTCGCATGGACGTGGCCGGCGCTGGCCTGCCCTGACTGATCATCGTTGCAGAAAGTGCCTCGGTCCGCGCCCGCGGGCCGAGGCACGCTGTTTCAGGCCGCTGCGCTCTTGCCCTTGCGACGCTCCGCCAGGTTATGTGCGCCCAGCTGCTCGGCCTGGCCGGCAATCTTCAGCAGTTCGGCCGCGTTGCCACCCAGCCGCCGCACGAACTTGGCGCGGTCTGCGGGCATGAACACCTCCAGCTTGCGCCGGCGCATCGCCTCCAGCACCACCTGCGCGACATAGTCGGCACTTACCGAGTCAGAGAGGAATGCCATGGGCACTTCGTCGCTGGCCGCCTCTGCCTCCAGCATCGGCGTTTCCGTCGACGTGGGGTGGACGATCGTGAAGTCCAGCGGCGAATCCCGCTCTTCCATGGCGAGGCCCAGGTGGAAGGCGCGCAGCGCGAACTTTGCCGCAGCATAGCTGGCAAGCCCCGGGAAGGGCAGGAACGCGGTCATGCTGCACACCGTGACGAAGTGTCCATGCCCCTGTTCGCGAAAGCGCGGCAGCGTGGCGACCATGCCGCGCATCGGCCCCATGGCATTGACCTCCAGCGTCAGCGCATGATCATCCATGGCGACATTGCGAACATAGCCGGTCCGCACGATCGCTGCATTGTTGATCAGCACATCGAGCCGGCCATGTTGCGCCCATGCCAGGTCGAGCGCGGCAGACCATTGCGCGTCCGAGGTAATGTCAAGCGCGACGCTTTGCGCGCGCTCGCCGATGTGCTGGGCAACGCGTTCCGCGCCGGCAACATCGATGTCGGCGATCAGCACCCTGTGTCCCTGCGCGGCAGCAGCGCGCGCGATGGCAGCGCCGATGCCGCTCGCGCCACCTGTTACAAGGACAATCTTTTCCTTCGTCTTCCGCATTCGTCTTCCTCTCTGAACCGACCGCAACGGCATCACCGTCCAAAGGGGCCGGCATGCCGCCTTGCGCGGAGACTCCCGCAAGCGGCGCAGCCCTGACGGAGGTGCCCCCAAGCCTTGGTAGGGCGTCCACGCGCGGATTGACAGATAAAAAATATAGTGAAAGCTATACAGAACGAATGGGCTGCGGATATGATGGTTCGTTCGGTCCAGGCACGAGAAGGAAGATGGGCATGGCACAGGCAGAAGCACCCGCGGCAACAGCCGCCGGGGCCGGGCATTTTCGGATCAGGGGACTGTCGCATCTCGCGCTCGTCGTGGCTGACGTGGCGGTGACCACGGCGTTTTATCGCGATCGCCTGGGCATGGCGGTGATCCACGATGGCCGGGCCGAGGCGGTGCCGAACGTGAAGGGCATGATCGGGCAGCTGTTGCTGGAACTGGAGCAGCGCGAGCCCATGACTGGCACCGATACCATCACGCCTGCGCTCACCGTGGACGATATCGACGCCGCGTTTGCGGCGCTGGCCGATGTGCGCATCGGCTTGGGCGACCAGCCCGATGCCATGTTCGGCGTCCGCTATTTCTCGGTCCGCGATCCCGATGGGCGCGCGGTTGAGCTTATTGCCTTCCCCAATGGGGAGGCTGACCTGGGCGCCTTCGGGCGCAAATTCTTGGAAGGCAGCGCCGCATGACCCAATCGCTTTCACCCGAAGCCCGCCTCCAGGAACTCGGCCTCGTGCTGCCGCCGGCCATTCCCTCCATCGGCAACTTTGCGCCTGCCCTGCTCGATGGGGGCTTGCTCTATCTTTCGGGGCAGGGCCCGCGCGATGCGGCCGGCTACCGCTTTGGCAAGGTCGGTACTGATGTTTCTGCGGACGAAGCGCGCGAGCATGCCCGGCTGGTGGGCCTTTCGCTGCTTGCCGTCATGCGCCAGGAACTCGGCTCGCTCGACCGCGTCCGGCGCGTGGTGCGCCTGTTCGGCATGGTCAATGCGACGCCGGACTTCGTGCTGCATTCGCGCGTGATCGACGGCTGCTCTGACCTGATGTGCGCGGTGTTCGGCGACGAGGCTGGCCGGCACGCGCGATCGGCGGTGGGCGTGGGCTCGCTGCCGGGGAACATCACGGTCGAAATCGAGGCCGTTGTCGCGGTGCATCCATGAGCGGCGCAGAGCAAACTCCGCTGCGCTTCGACGGTGATCTGGCGGGCACGCTCATGCCCTGGGACAAAGGGGTGCCGGGGGGCGGCGGACCGATCCCGCTGGCAGAGGTGGCGGGCAAGCGCTGGAATCTCTTGCGAGAAGACCTGCCCCTGCCGGTCGCGGTGCTGGACGGAGACAGCCTGGAGCGCAACAGCCGCTGGATGCGGACCTTTGCAGCCGAGCACGGCGTGGCGCTGGCCCCGCATGGCAAGACCACGCTCGCCCCGGCGCTGTTCGACCTGCAGATGCGCGATGGCGCGTGGGGGATTACGGTATCGACACCCCACCAGATCGCCGTGGCCGTGGCGGCTGGGCATCGGCGCATCTTTGTGGCGAACCAGTTGATCGGGCGCAGCGGCATTGCCTATGTGCTGGATCAGCTTGAGCGGGACCCTGAGCTTTCCATCTATTCGCTGGTCGATTCGCTCGATCTGGTCGCCCAGATTGCCGCCGTCGCAGCAGAGAACGGCGGCCGTCGTGCGCTGCCGGTGCTGGTTGAAATGGGTTTTGAAGGCGGGCGCACCGGATGCCGAACGGTGGAGCAGGGCCTTGCCGTCGCGCGCGCGGTGGCGGCCTCGCCCCACCTCGACCTTGCCGGGGTCGAAGGCTTTGAAGGCATTATCCGCAAGGCGGACCTGGAATCCACGCTCGATGCCGTGAACGTATTCCTGGGCCAGGTTGTCGCGCTTGCGCAGGCATGTGACCGGGAAGGGCTGTTCGTCTCGGACGATGTGCTGCTGAGCGCGGGCGGATCGGGCTTTTTCGATCTGGTCGTCACTGCGTTCAATGCGGCGCGGTTGCAGCGCCGCACCACCACGCTGCTGCGCAGCGGCTGCTACATCACGCACGACTCGGGCCTCTACACGTTCCTCTTCTCCCTGCTGAACATGCGGGCGCCCGAACTGCTGGCCCAGGATGCGCCAAGCCCGGCCTTGCGCGTCTGGGCCTATGTGCAGTCCATGCCCGAGCCCGGCCGCGCGATCGTCACCATGGGCAAGCGCGATGTCGGCTTTGACGAGATGCCCAAGCCGGAACTTTGGCATCGCCCCAGTGCAGACATGTCGGCGCCGCAGGCGCTTACGCCGGACCATCAGGTTGTCGCACTCAACGACCAGCACGGGTTTCTCGATATCCCGCGCGATTCCCCGCTGCGGGTGGGCGACATGATCGGCTTTGGCATCTCTCATCCGTGCCTCACTTTCGACAAGTGGCGGGTGCTGCACGTGATCGACGGCGCGTTCGACGTCGTCGGATCCATCCGAACCTATTTCTGAGCACACAAAAAACTGGAGAGGAATTATGGCAAACCCGCTTATCGAACGCCTCAAGCGCGGCGAAGTCTGCGTCAACGGGTGGCTGCTGGCGCCTGATAGCTATGTTGCCGAGATCATGGCGCAGACCGGCTGGGACAGCCTGACGATCGATCTGCAGCATGGGCTGCATGACTATCGTTCGGCGGTAGAGAGCCTGCAGGCCTTGCATGGCCGCGGCCCGGTGCCGCTGGCGCGCGTGCCGTGGAACGAGCCGGGCATCATCGGCAAGATCCTGGATGCGGGCGCATGGGGCATCATCTGCCCGATGGTCAACAATGCCGAGCAGGCGCGCGCGCTGGTGGATGCCTGCCTCTATGCGCCGCAGGGTGCCCGCTCCAACGGGCCGGTTCGCGCTGGCTTCTATGGGACGGCGTCGCCTTATCAGGGGATCGCCAATGCCAATGTCCTGGTCCTGCCACAGATCGAGACGGTTGAGGCGGTGGAGAACCTGGAGGCAATCCTCGACGTGCCGGGCATCAGTGGCGCCTATGTGGGGCCGAGCGACCTTGGCCTGGCGATGGGGCTCGCGCCCGTGCTCGATCGCCAGGAGCCGGAGATCCTGGCCATCTACGATCGCGTGATCGCGGCCGTGCGCGCGCGCAATCTCATTGCTGGCATCCAGAACGGAACGGCCGCCTATGCCGCGGAAATGGCGGCGAAGGGCTTCCAGATCGTGACAGTGGCCACCGACGTCAACCTGATGGGCATGGCCGCGTTCCAGGCCGTGACGACAACGCGCACGCTGATCAAGCAGTCGGCATCCGCAGACGCCGCGACCGCCTGATCCTGACCAGGAGACTGGTGCGCGGCATGGCCCGCGCACCAGCTCTTTCGTCAGTCGCGGTAGCTGGGATCGATACGGTCCAGCTTGCGCAACAGCGCCGGCCACGCCAGCCGCTCTGCCACCAGGCCCATGCCGGCAGGGGACGATTGCAGCGCGACCTTGGACAGGGTTTCGGGGGGCGGGGCATGCAGCGCATCGCGACCGGCCGACAGCATCAGCACCTGCGCCTCGCAGGCGCGCTCGAGGAAATAGAGACGCAGGAAGCAAGCAGCGACGCTCTTGCCAACCACCAGCGTACCGTGGTTGCGCAGGATCATCAGGTCGGCGTCTCCCAGATCAGCCACCAGGCGTTCCCGCTCCGCCAGATCCACCGCAAGCCCTTCATATTCATGATAGGCGAGGCCGCTGCCGGCGATCATCGCGGTCTGGGTATGGGGCAGCAGCCCGCTCTCCATGGCCGAAACAGCCTGGCCGTGCGGAGTGTGAAGATGCATCACCGCGACAGCGTCCTCGCGGGCCATGTGGATCGCCGAATGGATGGTGAAGCCGGCGGGGTTGACCGGATGCGGCGTCGCGCTCACCGGATTGCCATCGACATCGATCTTCACGAGGCTGGACGCGGTGACTTCCTCGAACATCAGGTCGTATGGGTTGATCAGGAAATGATGCTCGGGGCCGGGAATGCGTGCGGACAGATGGGTGAAGATGAGGTCGTCCCAGCCGAAATGGGCGACCAGCCGATAGGCCGCGGCCAGGTCGATCCGGATCTGGCGTTCCGCCGCGTCCATGGAATCAGGGGCTTGCGTGGCGTTCAGGGTCATGCGTCTCTCCAGTGGTTATTGCCGCAAGGATGCCACAGACCGGCTGGTCTCTTTGTCGATTGGCCGACATTTCCCTGCGACCCAGGAATGATCGAATGACAAAGGAAGCGCAGTTCCTTGCGGCCATGCAGGGCAAGAGCGAATGGTTTGCGAGCCTGGCCGATCCGATCCAGGCGCAGCTTGCTGCCGCGGCCCAGGTGCGCCGGGTCAAGGATGGCGAGGCGGTCTATCGCCAGGGCGATGCGCCCGATGGGTTGTATGCCATGCTGCAGGGCCGTGTTCGCCTGATCGCGTGGAGCCCGGGCGGCGTCGGCTGCCTGCTGCTGCTCGCTGCCGAGGGTATGTGGTTCGGCGAAGTATCGACCATCGATGCCGCGCCCCGCCAGCAGGACGCGATCGCGCAAGGGGCGTGCCAGGTTGCCCGGATACCGCTGGCCGCGATTGCCGCGATTGCCGCATGGCAACCCGAATTATGGCGGCATATCGGCCGGCTGGCCTGCGCGCATCAGCGCCAGGCGATCAGCCACATTCAGGATCTCCTCAGCCTACCGCGCGCCGCACGGGTGGCCAAGGTGCTGCTTGCATCAGTCGCGGGTGACAATGCCCCGGTGGCGATGACCCAGGACGAACTTGCCGGCACCTGCGGCATGGGACGGCAGACTGCCAATGCCATTCTGGGCACGCCGGAGCAGGCGGGCATGGTGCGGCTGGGCTATCGCGTAATCTGGATTCTCGACGCAGAACGCCTGGCGCGCGTGGCCCTGGGTGAAATCTGTCGCATCGACAAAGAATAGTATTTACTATATGAAATTTTTCGGTAGCGTGCGGCAACAGGCACACCGCTTGCCGGCGCGCACGCGTCCACCGCGCGGCCAGCCAGGGAAGGAAATATATATGTCTGTTGCCGGAACATGGAACATCATCGTCAACTCGCCGATGGGGCCGATGAAGAGCGTGACCACCTTCACGGTTTCGGGGGACAGCCTGACCGGCATCGCGACCGATGCCGATGGCGCGCCGCACCCCATCCAGGACGGCAAGATCACCGGCGATAAGGCAAGTTGGAAGGTCGATATCACCAATCCGATGCCGCTCACGCTCACGTTCAATGGCACCGTCGGCGAAACCGGCCTGAACGGCAGCGTTGCGGCCGGCCCGTTCGGCACGTTCTCGTTCAATGGCGAGCGCGGCTGAGCGCCTTGCAGCGCACCTGCCTCGACCCTGGCGGGCCGGGGCGGGCGCGGATCATCCACCCGGCTCCGGCGTGCCCATCGCCCCGGGGCTTGCTTGTCCGGGACAGCGTTTCATGTCAGCGCAACCATTGCAGGGCGACGTCACGCGCCGGTCGATCAGTGACCTTGCGGACCTGCCCCATTCTTTCGAAGCGGGTTTTTCCGAGGATTTCGCCGCGCTGTTCGGAACTGCCGAACGGCTGTTCAAGGCGGGTAGCAAGCGCATCGTCGTGTTTCGTGGCGAGGATCTGCGCAAGATCGCCGCGCTTCCGGCGGTGGGCAACATGCCGCTTCGCGCGCTGGCCGAGCGTGCGATGGAAGAGGCGGGGGATGATCGGGCCGAGCAGGACCAGCCCGATGTGTCGAACTTTGGCCGCATCCTTTTCAATCAGGTCTTTACCGCCAACCCACCGCTCCACGGCCCGACCCGCCAATTGCTGGCCAAGCCGTTCGGCATGAAGCAGGTGGCCGCGTTCGACGATCTCGTGCGCTGCGTGGTGGACACGGTCCTGGCCGAGGTTGCTGGGGCAGGCGAGATCGATTTCGGGTTCGACTTCACCGAACAGGTCACTGCCGGATTCTGGGGCGCACTGATCGGTCTGATGCCATCCGAGCAGCGCCAGGTCGTCGAGCAGGTGCGCGCGATGACGCCGTTCTTTTTCCTCGTTCGCACCACTGCCGAGACTATCCAGGCCAACGCGGCGATCGGCGCCTATCTGTCGCTGATGGCGACGGCGATCGACCGGACATTGGCGGAAGGCAACAATCCGCTTCTCGCCACCATGGCGGCGGAGTTCGGTGCGATCACGATCGAAGGCAAGCCGGAAAGCGTGGCGCTGTCGCTGGCCGCCAATCTGATCGACGGGTTTCACACGGCCGCACTCGCTGCTGCCAACGCCACCTATCAGCTGCTGTGCCATCCCGCTGCCGTGGCAGAGGTGCGGGCGGACCTGCAGCGTGTCGGCGCCGCTATCGACGAGGGACTGCGGATGTTGTCACCGGTCATCGTGACACACCGCTATGCGCTGGAAGACTTCGTGTTCGACGATGTGCTGGTGCCGGCCGGAACCGCAATTGCCATGCTGTGGGCGGCAGGCAATCGCGATCCCGAAATTTTTGAAGACCCCGGCGCCTACAGGCTGGAGCGGACGCGGCGCTATGACGCCACGTTCGGCGGCGGCATTCACCTGTGCCCGGGCCGCAATATTGCCCGGTTGATGGTCCATCGCATGCTCGCCCGGCTGTTCGCCCCTGACGTGCGGATCGAACTGGCCGGGCCGGTGGAGTGGATCAAGCAGTCGACGATGCGCCAGCCTTACCGCATGCCTGCGCGGATAGACATCGCGCGTGACTAGGACTTGCGACGGGTTTACGCTGATCGCTTTGGTGTGATCGGCATGCGCGACACCTTGACCCCGTTCGAGGGCCATGGCGAACACCTAGTTGCGCGCATTCCCGGCGCCCGCCATTGCTGCGATGCCAACAGCGCACCTGGCCCCGCTTGAGGCTGCAGAGGCGCTGGCCGCGGCCATCGCAGCCTTTTCTGGAGAGCTGACATCCAATGCCTGATGCTTTCATCTGCGACGCCATCCGCTCCCCGATCGACAAGCTCAATGGATATATCTGGCCACCATCCGCGCCAACGATCGGCGGCTGTGATGCTCAAGGCGCTGCTTTTGCAGCAGTTCTATGGTCTGTCGGATGCTGACCTGGAAGAGGCGATCAACGATCGGGTATCGTTCCGGCGGTTCATCGGCCTGCCACTGGAAGCCTCTTCGCCCGATCACACGACGCTATGCCGGTTCCGCAACCGCCTGGTCGAGGCCGGGCTGAGCGAGAAGCTGTTCGGCGAGTTTTCGCGCCAGTTGGAGGCGCGCGGGCTGGTGCTTATCGGCAAAGACATGGCGTAACCATGGGAAGCGATTGCGGATCGCTTTGAGCACATCGACGGCGCCGTCGCGGTCTTGAATGTCGGCAGCGTGGACGAGGATGAAGATCAGGAAGTCGCTGGTATCGGTCACGATATGCCGCTTGCCCCCTTGATCTTCTTACCGGCGTCGTAGCCCCGAACCCCTCCGCTTTCCGTGGTTTTGACCGACTGGCTGTCGATCACACCGGCACTTGGGCTGGCCTCCCGTCCCATCTGTTGGCGGGCTGTCGTGACCAGCAACTGATTGATCGTGGCAAGCAGGCCGCTGTTGCGCCACGCATAGAAGTACCGCTGCACAGTCGAGAGCGGCGGGAAATCCTTGGGCAGCATCCGCCACTGGCAGCCGCTCGTTGCCAGGTATCGCGTGGCAGAACAAGGCGGTGGTCTATGATCTACTGTTCCGCGCAGCGGCCGACACGATGCTGACCATCGCGGCCGATCCCAAGCACCTCGGCGCGCGCATCGGCATCACCGCCGTGCTGCACACATGGGGCTCGGCACTGACCCACCACCCGCACGTGCACATGATCGTACCCGGCGGCGGCATCGCGCTGGACGGCTCGCGGTGGATATCCTCGCGTCCGGGCTTCCTGCTGCCGGTGCGGGTGCTGGGGGCATTGTTCCGCCGGCTGTTCCTCACGCGCCTGTTGGCCCTGTTCGACGCCGGCGAGCTGGGCTTCTTCGGCGCCCTGGCGGACCTGGCCTCGCGCAAGGCCTTCCTGCGGCATCTGTCCCCGATCCGGAAGAAGCGCTGGGTGGTCTATGCCAAGCCGCCCTTTGCCGGCCCGCAGGCGGTGCTGGCCTATCTCTCGCGCTACACCCACCGCGTCGCCATCTCGAACCGGCGGCTCATCAGCTTCGACGAGACCGGCGTGACGTTCCGCTACAAGGACTATCGCCGCGATGGCGCCGAGCGCCAGCAGGTCATGACGCTGGCGACCGACGAGTTCATCCGTCGCTTCCTGATCCACGTCCTGCCGCGCGGCTTCCACCGCATCCGGCACTACGGCCTGCTTGCCAGTTCAACGCATAAAGACGCCCTGGCGCTCGCCCGCAGGCTGCTGGGCGTCGCCGTGCCGGCCGAGGACCCCGCACCCGACGAGCCGCCCGATCACCGCCCGCCATGCCCGTGCTGCGGCGGGCACATGGCCATCATCGAGACCTTCGCCCGCTGGTGCCAGCCCCGCGCTCCGCCAGCGCCAGCACCGCTGGCCCGGAGACACGCGCCATGATCCGGCATGGCTCGTCCCGCACAACGGTCTTGCCCATGGCGCATCGACCGATGGCCCCGCGCATGCCCGTCCCAGGTTTACACCGGAGGCAGGGTGTATCGGTCAACTAAACCGATCCCAGCAGCAATACAACGCTGGCCAAAATCGCTTCGATCCGGTCACCCGGGGGAATGCCAGGCCGGCAGCGCTTATCCGCCAGACCTATCCCGAAAACGCTTTACCCATAGATCAGCGCGTGGGGCCCGCGGGTTCCTGCACTGGAGGCTTTCGTACGCAAGCGCCCGAAACCCTTCGCATTTCGAGCCATCCCCGACGAGCTCAGAGATGACTGTTATTGCCGTAAGCAGCCATTTCCGCGCAGTCTAGCTGCTCAATTAAACGAGCGTCGCCGCCACAGATCGATTAATTCTCCTCGTCACCTGTTCCGGCGTTCGTCGCGTTCGCGCTGGCGAAGGCGTTTAACATACGCCGCGTCGACCGGATCGTGAGGTCCGAGACCGAGCGCACAAGTCGCGAGTGAGGCAAGGCTATTGTCGCTCAACTTAAAGTCGCGCGCAATGAACCCGTGATGCGCAATTCTGTTCTCCTCGATCGACGCAAATAGTGCCTTATACCAATGTGCGCTGAGGCTGACTCACGCTGGGGATTCCCAAGTCGGTGAAAATCTGATTCGACGTTGCGAGCACATGGAGGCTTGCGATGG
>NZ_JAAZQN010000010.1:0-56611 GCF_012275365.1 Novosphingobium sp. SG720
GGGCTTTGTTGCTAACATCGCGGGGTGGAGCAGCCCGGTAGCTCGTCAGGCTCATAACCTGAAGGTCGCAGGTTCAAATCCTGCCCCCGCAACCACTTACACACTCACAACATCTCAGCCGCCTCTCACAACGAGGCGGCTTTGCTGCGTCTGGCGCATGCACCCCGCAACATACCCGCTCGCCTGTGGAAGGTTTTTTGTGTCCGGAAAGGGTGAACTCATGATCTGGACCGCTTCGTGGCTCCCGTGTAGCAAACGGATGCTGATGGAAATTTCGCGTCATGCCGATGGAGGTTGATTGCTTGATGCGCAGAGGCGAGAGAAAGAATCGTCGCATCCATGCCCTCGCTTGAGCCCACTTTCCCGCTGCATGACAACGGATGACCAGAGGGATCATCGACGGGGGACCTGAATGCATATCGTCAAGTTGTTACCGCTTGCCCTGGCCGCCCTGCTGGCTTTGCCGGCGCAGGCACAGGAAGCACCTGCAGCCGTCGCGGCGTCGGCAGCATCGTCGTGCGAACTGCACGTCTTTCCCACCGAGAACTATATCGGCCTGAACACCGGTCTGCTCTCGGGCATGGGCTTGCTGGGTGCGGTTGCCGATGTTGAGGCGCACAAGAACCGCGTGGCGACGGTCAAGGATCTCATGGCGGGCTATCTCGGGCCGGATATTCAGGTCGAGGAACTCAAGCGCGTCGGTTTCGTCAAGGCGCTCGGCCTGAATGACAGCTATCGTGTCATCATCGAGCCGGCGACGCCTTCGGGTGATGACGCTAAGGCGCATCCTGAAATCAAGGCGATGGCCAAGGCGTTCAACGAAAAGCTCAAGACTGGCAAGCGCGTAACCGCGTCGACCAACCCGTGCTATGCCGAGCTGCTCTTATTCAGCATCTTCTACCACAAGGCGATGATGTATGGCAGCAACCTGTTCGTTGGCACGATGTTTCGCGATTTTACCGGGCGTGAAGCACCGCTGGTTTCATCAGGCGCCGTGAAGAACCCTCTCGAAGATTTCCCGCCCAAAACGCCGGACAAAGTCGATGCGGCCAAGGCGGAACTGCGCGAAGCCTTCTCCAAGGACTTTCTCGAATGGGTCAACAAGAAGCTGGCAAAGCCCGGGGCCGTCCCTGCCAAATAGGGGCGTGAGGCGCCGACTCGTTGACTCTTGGCCCTGCTGCTTCGGCTGCCGAAACGGCGGCAGCCGGAGTTAATCGCCCAAGCGGCGCACCGCCTCGTCCTGGGCGATCAGCGGCAGCAGGGTTTTCATGTCGGGCCCGTGGTCCATGCCGGTCAGCGCCTGGCGCAGCGGCAGGAACAGGGCCTTGCCCTTGCGGCCGGTGCTGTCCTTGAGTGCGCCGGTCAGGGCAGGCCAGGGATCGTTCGTCCAGTCGAGCGTCGCTGCCACTTCCGCGGCCTCTGCCAGGAAGGCGCGCGTGTCTTCATCGAATGCCGGGGCGGCGATCGGTCCCTGGATGACCCGCCACCAATCGGCCGCTTCGCCGATGTGGGCAAGGTTGGGGCGGATCGCTTCCCACGCCGCTTCACCCATGCCCTGCGGCAGCAGGGCGGCAACGCGCGCGTAGGGCAGGCGATGGACCACCCCGGCGTTGACGCGCTGAAGTTCGGCTTCATCGAAACGAGCCGGCGCGCGCCCGAAGTGGGCAAGGTTGAAACTGGCGGCCAGTTCCTGCGCGGTGAGTGCCGGGTCGACCGGATCGGACGTGCCCAGCCGCGCCAGGAGCGCGACAAGGGCCTCGGGCTCGATCCCCGCCTCGCGCAAGTCTGCCACGCCCAGCGAGCCCAGGCGCTTGGACAACTTGCCTTCGCTGCCGGTCAGCAGCGCTTCATGCGCGAAACGCGGCGGCGTGGCGCCCAGCGCCAGGAACATCTGCACCTGCGTGGCGGTGTTGGAGACGTGGTCTTCACCGCGCAGCACGTCCGTTACGCCCATCTCGATATCGTCGATCGCGCTGGGCAGCATGTAGAGCCACGAGCCATCGGCGCGGCGCACAACCGGATCGGACATCTGGCGCGGATCGAACTGCTGGGGCCCGCGAATGCCGTCATTCCAGGTGATCGGCGTGTCATGGTCGAGCAGGAAGCGCCAATGCGGCTTTTCACCGGCCGCGGCCCGGGCGGCGTGGTCGGCCTCGGTCAGTGCCAGGCCTGCGCGATCATAAATCGGCGGCAGACCGCGCCCGAGCAGGATCTTGCGCTTGAGATCGAGTTCCTGGGCGGTTTCATAGCAGCGATAGAGCCGGCCGGCGGCCACCAGGCGCTCGAACGCGGCTTCGTAGATCGCGAAACGGGCGGACTGGCGCTCCTCGCGTTCCGGGTGCAGGCCCAGCCACGCGAGATCCGCGCGGATCGCCTCGACGTATTCTTCCCGGCTGCGTTCGGCATCGGTATCGTCGATGCGCAGCAGGAAGCGCCCGCCATGCTTTTGCGCCAGCAGCCAGTTGTGCAGCGCGGTGCGGATATTGCCGACATGCAGGCGGCCGGTGGGCGAAGGCGCAAAGCGGGTAACCACAGTCATGGCCCGCGCTATAGCGCGATTGGCGGCCAAGGCCACCCGTGGCGTTAGCCGAACAGGCGCGGTGCGAGCTGGCCCACTTCGGTATCGCTCAGTTCGATGTGGAAGACATCGGCCAGCGTGCGTTGCCAGGCTGCCGGATTGGGCAGGTCCTCCACATGGCGCGTCTTGGCGGTCTGCACCGTCATCTGTCGGTCGAGCAGCGAGGCGAAGCCTTGGGGCTGGACGATCGAGACGATGCACGCTTGCGTGAAGCGCGATTCGGGGCGCGTGGCGACCCAGTGGTTGGACATCGCGAGATCGAGAGCGCCGACTTCGGTGGTGTCGAAGCTGTATTGCGCTTCCCACGTGGCGCCATCCAGGCTGCGTTCCACCTCCCATTCGCCGCGCAGCGAACCCGGCGCCCGCGCCCGGCGCAGGCGGTGGCGATAGCCATCGGCGGCGAGCGCGCTGGCGCCATCGACCAAGGGCATGGGCGGGACATAGGACGAGCCGAACCCGGCGTCACCCAGCCATTGCTCGCCGCCCAGCGTCACCAGGCTGAACGTATGGGTGCGCGGCGGCACCACGCCCGGCGCCACCCGCAGCCAGACGCGGGCCAGCAGTGGCCGATTGGGCATGCCCATGGTGGCCAGCATCGCGCCGAACAGGCGATTGTGTTCAAAGCAATAGCCGCCGCGCGCGCGATCGACCAACTTGCCGCGAATGTCCGCCGGCTCCAGGCCGATGCCGCGGCCGAGCATCACATCGAGGTTTTCAAAACCGATCGACTGGCGATGGGCGCGCTGCACCTGTTCAAGCCCCTGCGGGGTGGCAGCAGGCGAAGTGGCGAGGCCGATGCGGGTGAGATAGCTGGGCAGGTCGCAGATCATGCGGCGGGGCTTAGAGCATTTTCAAGGCAGGTGGAATCACCTGCCGACTCGGAAAATGCGGCAAATCAAAATGGTAGAGCGCCGGCTTTGACGCAGTCAAAGTCGATCGCGACCTACCGCCTCGCGCTCACAAGGCAACCACCAGGGCGGGGTCGATCTCGCCCACATGCGCGCAGCCGCATTGGGCCATGGCGAGCTCGAATTCGGTGCGAAGGATGTGCAGCATATGGGCGACGCCCGCCATCCCGCCCACGGCGAGGGCATGGAACTGCGGCCCACCGACCAGAACGGCCTGTGCGCCGAGCGCCATGGCCTTGAGTGCATCGGCGCCGCTGCGAATACCGCCATCCAGCAGCAATGGATAGCCCGGCCCCAGCGCGGCGCGGATAGAGGGGAGCATGGCCAGCGCCGGCACCACCCCATCGAGCACCCGGCCGGCGTGGTTCGACACGATGACGCCGTCGGCCCCGGCATCACGGGCGCGCAGGGCATCGTCGGGGTGGAGCAGCCCCTTCACCACCAGCGGCAGGGCGGTTTCGCGGCGCAGCCAGGCAAGCGTTTCCCAGGTGGGTGCCTGCCGGGCCAGGGGACTGCCAAACACCAGGTGCTGCCCTTGCGCGCCGGCATGATGCCGCTGCGGCGGGAAGCCGGCCAGATTGGCCGCGCCGACCCCGTCGGGCAGAACGAATTCGGCGCGCTTGATCGCGGCATCCACGGTGAAAACCAGCACGCCATAGCCGGCGGCTTCGGCCCGGCGCACCAGGGCCAGCGAATGGGCAGGATCGGGCTGCGCGTAGAGTTGGAACCACGCCGGCGGTGGCGCGGGGTGCTGCAATTGCCCGGCGGCATCGCGAAGTGCCTGCGCGATTGCTTCCAACGGAACGCTCGACAGCGTGCTTGCCACCAGCGCCGTATCCATCGCGGCGGCGGCCTGGGCCGTGGCGATTTCTCCCTGAACGTGGGCCAGGCGATGGTAGGCGACAGGCGCCAGCAGGATGGGGGCGGCGTGGATCTGGCCAAACAGGGTGGTGGCAGTGCCACCCTTGTCCAAGGCACGCAGCATGCGTGGCACCAAGCCCCAGCGGGCGAGCGCGGCGCGGTTGGCGGGTGTCGCGCCTTGCTGGATATGCGCCCAGGTGGCAGGCGCGAGCCGTGCCGCGGCGTGGCGCTCGTAATCGGCCAGCGTGGCGATATCGTCTGGCAAAGGTGCGGCGCTCAAGGTTGCGACCAGCGGCGCAGCAGGTTGTGATAGACCCCGGTCAACGCGGCGACCGAAGGATGATCGGGCCGGTCGGTGGCCAGGGCCTGGATCGCCTGATCCATTTCGAACAGGCTGCGCCGGTCGGTTTCCGAAGGGACAAGGCTCTGCGTCCAGAAGAACGCGGCGAGGCGGGTGCCACGGGTAACCGGGGTGACGTGATGGTGGCTGGTGCCGGGATAGAGCACCATGTCGCCAGCGGCGAGCTTGACGCGGTGGGCGCCGTAGCTGTCTTCCACCACCAGTTCGCCGCCCTCGTATTCGTCTGGGCCGGACAGGAACAGCGTGCTGGAAATGTCGGTGCGCACATAAGTGTCGGTGCCCGGCATGCGAAACAGCGCGTTGTCGATATGGCTGCCATACGTGCCGCCACCCTCATAGCGGTTGAAGCGCGGGGGTAGCACGCGCAGCGGCAGGGCGGCTGCGATGAACAGCGGTGTCTGGCCCAGCCGTTCGAGAATGCGCTGGCCGAGCGCTGCGGCTACCGGGCTGTCGAGCGGGAGTTGCAGGTTCGCCTTGGTCCGCACGGCCAGGTGGCCGGCGGTGGTGCGGCCGTCTTCCCATTCGGCCTCGGCCAGGGCGGCCCGGGCCTGCGCCAGATCGTCCGGCGTCAGCACGCCGGGAATGTGCAGCATCATGACGCGGCAATCAGCCCTGCAGCACGAAGGGAATCGAAACGAGGCCCTGAATCATCATCGCCTGGCCGTTCTGGCGCGTGGGTGTCCAGCGCCAGCGCCTGACGGCGGCGAGCGCGGCGCGATCGAGCCGGTCGAAGCCACTGGAGCGCGACAGGCCGATCTCAGCCACGCGGCCATCGATGCCCACCGTGACATTGAGCACGACAGTGCCTTGCTCGCGCGCGCGGCGCGAATCGATCGGATACCGGGGCGGCGCCGCATCGACCAGGTTGGCCGAAAGATCGCGTCCCGTGGCAACCGAGGGTGCTGCCGGGGCAGCCGCCGACGGCGCGGGCGAGGCTGCGGCGGGCGCCGCCGTTGCCACCGGTACGGCCACCGGGGCCGGGGCGGGCGCGGTGGCCACGGCAGGCGCCGGGACCGACAAAGCAATCGGCGGCGGCGGCACCACGATGGGGGAGGCCGGCCGCAGCGGGGATTGGGGATGCTGCGGCGCGGCCTGGGGGGGAGGCGGCGGCGGGGGCGTGAGATCAGCCGAGAGGCGCACGGCGGTGAGCACCTCGCGATGCGGTTTTGCCGCGATGATCCCCAGCGACAGGAAAGCGGCGAGCAGTCCGCCGACGGCGGCACCAGCTCCGATCAGGGCCAGGCCACGCGGCCGGGTGCTCGCCTGATAGCGCGACGGCTGCCAAGTCGCGACGCGCAAGGGCACCACTTCGCCACGCGGCCCGGTTTGGGCCGGGCGAGGCGCAAGGGATGGCATTGCGATCAAACTGGCCTGGCTGCTCACTATTCTGGCCCCCGTTGGCGGTTTCGCAGGTTATTGAGAGTCATTCGCATAGCCACTTCGCAATGCGAAGTCGAGCGAATAGATCGCAATAGCATTACATTTGTCGCGCTTCCTCACCGCATCAGCCGCCGGCAGATTGCCGTTGGCAGGGTGGTTGGCTCCATTTCGCCAACGCTTGACCGGCATCCGGCGCAGCTGCCTTGACCAGGCGCAAATTGGCGAATCATTATCAATAGCGTTGCGACTGATAGCAGTTCGCATTAAGGGCGGCCTATTCGTCTGGTGGAGAGGGAGCAGCGGGGCAGGCCAACAGGCCGCCCAAAACCTGCAACCCCCTTCGCCGTCGCACGCACATGACCTGCGCAAAGGATTGATGAGTGAGGGATTCTTCTGATCGCAACAGCGCTGCCGGCGCTGCCCGCTTCCTGGCCCTGGGCTGCATTGGCCTCATGGCCGGCACCGGCCCGGCCTTGGCGCAGGATGGCACGACCGCAGCCGAACAGCCGCGCGTGCTCGGTGGGGTAACGGTCACCGACACGGCCATCGTTGAAGGCAGCTACAAGACCGACAAGGCCGCCTCGCCCAAGTATACCGCGCCCCTGCTCGATACCCCGCGCTCGATCACCGTCATTCCCGCGCAAGTCCTGCAAGACAATGCCACCGCCAGCCTGGCCGATGCGCTGCGTTTCGTGCCCGGCATCACGCTGGGCGCGGGCGAGGGCGGCAATCCCCAGGGCGATCGCCCGTTCATCCGCGGCTCTGATGCGCAGAACAGCCTGTTTCTGGACGGCGTGCGCGACATCGGCGCGCAATCGCGCGATGTCTTTGCCATCGACCAGATCGAAGTGGTCAAGGGATCGGACAGCACGATGAACGGCCGCGGCAGCGTGGGCGGGGCGATCAACCTCGTGTCCAAGCAGCCGACCAGCGAACGCTTTGCCAATTTCTCTGCTGCCACCGGGACGGCCGAATATCGGCGCCTGACCGCCGATGTGAACCAGCCGATCGGCAACGTGGGCCTGCGCCTGGCTGCGATGTACCACGACCAGCACGTGGCCGGCCGCGATGCGGTGTGGCAGGATCGCTGGGGCGTGGCGCCGTCGGTGAAGTTCGGCCTGTCTGGCCCCACCAGCCTGACGCTGGATTACTATCACCTGGAAAGCCACGAACTGCCCGATTCGGGCATTCCCTATCTCTATACCACCGCCAATGCCCCGGCCGGCTATAGCGAGACCACCGTGGCCAGCACGCCGCGCACGGCGTTCTATGGCCTGGTCGACCGCGATTTCCGCCACACCCTGGTCAACACCGGCACCGCCCGGCTGGAGCACCGGTTCGACAACGGCCTGACCTTGCGCAACACCACGCGCTATGGCGTTTCCAGCCAGGGCTATGTGCTGACCCAGCCAGACGATAGCCAGGGCAACGTGCTCAACGGCAATGTCTGGCGCCGGGCCAACACGCGCTACAGCCGCACGACCGGATTCATCAACCAGACCGATTTCTTCGGCACGTTCACGCTTGGCGGGATCAAGAACAGCTTTGCCGTGACCGGTGAAGTGAGCCGCGAAACCGCCAATGTCGGCAGCTATGTCTCCAATGCGGCCACGGGCACGGCGATTGCCACGGGAACCACGGCAGTTGGCGGGCGCTGCGGCACGGCATCGATCGCGGCCTACAACTGCACCAGCCTGGCCAACCCCAATCCCTATGATCCTTGGGTTAGCTATACCGCCGATGGATCGGGCGTGACCACGCCGATCGTGCTTTCGGCCGAGAAGACCTGGACCAGGGCGCGCACCAATACCCAGGCCGTTTCGGTATTCGACACGGTCAGCTTTTCCGATGCGCTGCTGCTCAACCTGGGTCTGCGCTATGACCACTATGTCACCCGCGTCAGCCCCGGCCTGGCCGTCACCGCCGCCGATGAAAGCGGCCGGGCGTGGTACAGCCGGATCGACAACCTGTGGACCTGGCAAGCCGGCCTGACGTGGAAGCCTGCGCCCAACGGCAGCATCTATGCCTCTGCCTCCACCGCCGCCACGCCGCCGGGATCGTACCTGGCCAATGGCAGCGAAAGCAACGCGCTCAACACCACCAGCCAGGCGATCACGGATTCGCTCAAGGTGGAGCGCACGCGCAGCTATGAAGTGGGCACGAAGTGGAACCTGCTGGGCGAAGGGCTTTCGCTGACCCTGGCCGCATTCCAGACGGAAACCACCAACGCCCGCGCCACTGATGCCAACGGCACGGTCACGTTCGTCGGCAAGAAGCGGATCAAGGGGATCGAACTGTCCGCCAGCGGCAACATCACCGACCGCTGGAACGTGTTCGGCGGCTATACCTACATGGATTCGACCATTGTCGATGGCGGCTATTCGTCGGTCACGGCTGGCGGGGTAACCTATTACGTGGCCTCGCCCAGCACCGGCCAGCGTTTCCCCAACACGCCCGACCACAGCTTTACCGCGAACACCACCTACAAGGCCACCGATAGCCTGTCGCTCGGCGCCAACGCGCTGTACATGAGCAAGGTCTATGGCGGCTATGGCGCCGCGGTGAGCGGCGGCGTCGTGACCAAGACGCTCGCGCGCTATGTGCCTGGCTATTGGCGTTTTGATGCCAATGCCACGTTGCAGGTAACGCCGCGCTTCTCGCTGCAAGCCAACGTCAACAACCTGTTTGACAAGCGTTATTACGACAAGGCCTATAACTCGCACTTTGCCAGCCAGGCTGCAGGCCGTACCGCGATCCTCACGGCCAACGTCAAGCTCTGAACAGTCCGACACACACAATGGGCCGCCGGATACGCTCCGGCGGCCCATTTCATGTTCGATGTAATAGTTAACGTATCACGATTATTCGAGCATCGCGGTCAATGCGGGGCTGAGCCATTCCGCCCCATTCTCGTCGATCAAGCGCGCCGCCAATCCATGGTGCGCCGCCATCGCCTGCGCATCGGCTGGTGATCTGACGAGAAGCGCGCTGGCCCATGCGTCGGCCAGTCCGCCGCGCGCGTGGATCACGGTGGCTGCGAGCGATCCAGCACAAGGCTCGCCCGTGGCCGGATCGATGGTGTGGCCGCCCAGATAACGGCCCGAAGTGGCCATGCTCAATTGGTGCAGCGCCACGCGCAGCGGCGGCAGCGCCAGGCCGGGTGGGCTTTCCACGTCCACCCACCATGGGTCTCCATCCGGGCGAAGCCCACGCCCGGCGCATTCGCCGCCCACTTCGACCAGGGCATGGTTCAAGCCGGCCTGGGCCAGGAGATCGGCTACGGCATCGGCAGCGTGGCCTTTGGCCACGCCTGACAGATCGAGCCACAGGCCGCCTGGTTGGCGCAGCCAACCTTGTTGCAGGATCACGCGCTGCCAGCCCGAGGCGGCGCGTGCCCGTGCCAGTGCGGCGGCATCGGGCGGAAACGCGTGGCGGTTGGGGCCCAGGCTCCACGCGTCGGTCAGGCGGCCGATGGTGGGATCGAACGCACCGGCCGATGCACGGGCGACGCTGAGCGCTTGGGCCAGGACCGTGGCCAGATCGGGGGCAAGGCGGCACCAGGTGCCAGGCCTGGCGTGGTTGAAGCGCATCAGCAGGCTTTGACCGTCCCAATGGCTCAACGCCCGTTCCATGCCATCGAGCCGGGCCTGGATGCGGGCGTGCAATTGGGCCTGGGGCGGTGCACCTGCCGGAATGGCCAGGCGCGCATGCCATTGCGTGCCCATGGTCCTGCCCGAAAGGCTGGCCACGGGCGCATGAGGATCGAACCCGGCCAGATTGGCCGGGTCGATTGTGGGCGGCACGGCGATCCGTCGCAACAGGGGCGCCATGCCGGGCAAGGTCAGGGCGCCACCACTTCCAGCGTGGTGGTGTAGCTGGTGCGGCGGTGCGCGGCGCGCGGGTTGGCCGGGTGATCATCGGCAACACTGGCGTTGAGCCAGTAGAAGCCGGCAACCGGCCACTTGACCGTCACCACGCCATCGGTGCCTGTGGTCAGTTCCTGCGCCCCTTCGATATCGCGATAGCGCTTGCCACCGGGAACGACCGTCACCTTGAGCTTGGCGGCCGGCTGGCCGTCGATCAGGAAGCGGAACTTGCCGGGCTCGTCGGTCACCAGTTCGTCGGGATGGGTGACGGGCACCATTTCCAGGCCCTTGCCGGTGGGGGTAAAGGCCTGCGTGGTGGGCGTGCCGGCGGTAACGAACACGAAGTTGCGGTTGAGCGTCTCGGTCAGGCTCACGTCGGTGGCATTGGCCGGAATGTCGGCCACGTTGGCCACCATGTGATCGGGCGCGATCTGCACGCGCGGGCCACCTTCGCCGCCCGGACCGCCGGGACCACCAGGGCCACCAGGGCCGCCGGGGCCGCCGGGGCCGCCGGGGCCGCCAGGACCACCAGGACCACCGGGCATCATGCCGCCCGGACCACCAGGGCCGCGCGGGCCGGCAAAGTTACCCGGACCACCCGGACCACCAGGGCCCCCCGGCCGGCGCATGCCCACACCCCACAGTTCGCCGTTCACTTTGAACGTGCCGGAAAGATTGGCCATTTCAGTGCCGATCTTCCAGGTGCCGGGCTTGTCGATCGCCACGTCGAATACCGAGCGCGTGCGCAGGCGCGCGGCGTTTTCCACTTTGCCTTCGGTGCCATCGGGCGCCCAGACTTTCACCTGCTCAACCCCCAGGGGGAAATGATCGGGATAGAACAGGTCGTTGGAAACGGCCGCGTCCACGGTGACCGACTGGTTGGTATCGGCCAGGACGGTGATCGAGGGCAGCAGCCACATGCGGTGGGCCTGGGCGGGGCCGGCCAGGGCCAACGCCATCAGCGGCGCGGCCATCAGGAAAGTCTTGCGATTCATCGGCAAAGTCCTGTCAGCGAAGGGAAACGGAAACCTGGCCCAGTTCGGCATGGCCACTGGCGCCCGCCGGGGCAGGCTTGGCGGGGACGGAAAACGGCACTTGCACCAGTTCACGGCCGCCGGTTTCGCGCGCGGCTTCCACGAACAGGGTATAGGCGCCCGGCTTGAGCCCGGCTGGCAAGGGGATGCGATAGGCACCGGGCGCGCGGGTCTGCCCCGAAAGGCCATCAGCCGGCAGCGAGAGCGAGCGGCCACCCTTGCGCCACCAGCTGCGCAGATCGCCCAGCCACTTGGTGCCCGGTTCGCGGCCCACTTTCTTGATATCGTACCACACCCACAGCGTGCGCGCGGCGCCGCCGCCGGCGGGCTCGATCCAGCCGGCCACATAAGGGCGGTGGTATTCCGCCACTGCAAGGCGCGGCACGTTGACGGTGATCACGCCCGCGGGCGCGGCCGGCGCGGCGAAAGCGAGGTGCGGTGCGGCCAGCACACCGGTTGCCAATGCAAGGGACTTGCGCATGAACGATCGGTTCTTTCTTGCGTCAGTGGATGAAGAACAGGGCAATGCCGGCCGGTATCACCAGGCCCAGCGCCACCAGGGGCCAGGTGGCCGGGCGATGGCGGGCATGAAGCTGCAGCAGGATCAGCCCGGTCAGCGTGAAGACGACGCAGGCCAGCGCAAAGACATCGATGAACCAGAACCACACCGATCCGGTATTGCGGCCCTTGTGCAAGTCGTTGGCCCAGGAAATCCAGCCGCGGTCGGTCTTTTCCGAAGAGATCGCGCCGCTTTGCCGGTTGATGCTGACCCAGCGATCCGTGCCCGGGCCGGGCATGGCGACATAGACTTCGTCGTCAGACCATTCGCCGGCACGCCCCTTGGGGTCGATGCCCACGGCCCCGGCCACGGCGGCGGCCACGGCATCTGGCAGGGGGGCGTCGCTGGCGGCCGGGGCGGGTTGGATCTGGCGCAGCAGCGGGCCGGGCAGGGTGGCATTGCGATCGACCACCACGGGCTGCGCGTTGATCTGCGCCGCGTGATTGAGCGTGATCCCCGTGATCGCGAACAACATCATGCCGACCAGCGCAATCGCCGCGCTGATCCAGTGCCAGGTGTGGAGCTGCTTGAGCCAGAACTGCCTGGCCTTGCGCGCTTTCTTGGCATCCGCGCGCGCGGGGGGCCGAGCGGGAGCCCGGGCGGGGGCTTGCGCGGGCACGCTGGCCGGCGCGGCGGCCTGGCTGTGGGGGCGGTCGATCTGGTCAAGCGTGCTCAAGGGGGTGTCCGTCCGAGGCGGTCTGTTAGGTCGCTCCTAACCTAATGCGAGTCATTTGCAAGTTTGCCATTGTATCAAGTCTGTTACGGATTCGTGCGGCTCCGCATTTGCCCGCAGGCCGGGCTGCCCGCCCATTAAGCATCCCAACGCTAGGGAATGTGTGAAAATCCGCCACCGGAGTGATCTCGATGCTGAGCGTGCAAACCCGGCAAGCGACACGGCTTGTCATCGGCCTGGTCGTCCTTGCCATCGCGCTTGCCGCGTTCGTGGTCGGGCAAATCCGCTTTGGCGGGCCGATGCACCACGAAAGCCTGCTGCAGGACGAACTGCTGGCCGATATTCTGCCACCGCCCTGCTTTGTGGTGGAGCCTTACCTGCACACCACGCTTATGCTCACCGATCCCGGCCATGTCGAGCCTGGGATCAAAGCCCTGCAGGAGGAAGAAGCCCAGTTCAAACAGCGTCTGGCCTATTGGCAGGCTGCGCCCGTGCCCGATGACATGCGCGGCGCCGTAAACGCCACGCTGGATGCCGAAGTGCAATTCTGGAAGACGGTGGACGAACAGTTCGTGCCGGCCGTTCGGCGCGGTGACAGCGCCGCGATGCGCGCGGTTCACGATGGCCCCCTGACCCAGGCCTATGGCCTCCAGCACGATCGCGTGAATGCGCTGGTCGACTTGTCCAACGCCGAGCGGGGGCGCCTTCTGGATGAAGGATACCGGCGGGTGCTGGGTTCGCTGGCGCTGGCCGGGCTGTTGGCGCTGGCCGTGCTGGCAGTGATTGTCTGGGCCGGGATCCAGTTGCGCCGCCGGGTGATCGCGCCGCTGGTGGGCACGGCGGCCGGCATTCAGGAAATGGCCAAGGGGGATTACGATTACCCCATCGATGGCAATACCCGGCCTGACGAAATCGGCGAAATCGTGCGCGCGCTGGACGTGTTCCGCGGTGCGGCCAAGCGCAGCCAGGCCGGCCGGCGCGATCAGGAACTGGTGGTCAGGGCCTTGACCCAAGGGCTCGACGTGATGGCCGCACGCAATCTGGAAGTGCGCCTGGAAGACCCGTTCCCCGGCGACCTCGATACTTTGCGCAACAATTACAACACGGCCGTCGGCGCCATGGCCGAGGCGCTGCGCGCGGTGCGTGTGGGTGCCAACAAGGTGTCGCGCGCGATTGCCGAGATCCGCGCCGCGTCCGAAGACCTGGCCCAGCGCAACGAGCAGCAGGCTGCCAGCCTGGCCACCACGGCGCATTCGCTCGATACCGTGACCAGCAGCGTGGGCGAAACGGCCGAGCGCGCCGCCAACGTGCAAAGCGCGGTGGGCGCCGCGCAGCGCGAGGCCGAGGCCGGCGGAGACGTGGTGACCCGCGCGGTGGCGGCCATGGCCGGGATCGAAGCTTCGTCCGAGAAGATCGGCCAGATCATCAGCGTAATCGACGGGATCGCGTTCCAGACCAACCTGCTCGCGCTCAACGCCGGGGTGGAAGCGGCGCGTGCCGGGGACGCCGGCAAGGGCTTTGCCGTCGTGGCCAGCGAAGTGCGCGCCCTGGCCCAGCGCAGCGCCGACGCCGCGCGCGACATCAAGGAACTGATCGGCGAAAGCACCGCGCAAGTAAGCCAGGGTGTGACGCTGGTGGGCGAAACCGGCGAGCGGCTGGGTGACATCGTGGCCCGCGTGGGCGAGATCGGCGGCCTGGTTTCAGGCATTGCCGAAGCGGCGATTTCCCAGGCGGACAAGCTGCGCGAAGTGAATCGCGCGGTCAGCGACATGGACCGCATGACGCAGCAGAACGCGGCCATGGTCGAACAATCGTCTGCCGCCACGCGCAGCCTCGCGACAGAGGCCGAGGCTTTGGCCCAGCTCGTCGGCACGTTCCAGACCCGCGACGTGGCCAACCGCCCGGCCCACGTCGCCAAGGCGGGAGACCTGCGCCGCGATTCAATGTTGGAACAAGCCCGCACCGGCCCCCGCCTGGCTCTGGCGGCGGGCTGACCGGGGCCGCCTGTCCTGCTATTTCGCCGCTGCGCCGGCCTTGGCGCGCTGGGCAAGTGCTTCGGGTGAGGGGATCACCTGGCCCAGCTCGGCAATGACCGGATCGGGATCGATCAGCAGCGCTTCTGTCGTGTGGCCATCGCCCTTGCTGCCCAGCCGCACCCAGGCAATCGACGGCTTCTGGCCGTTGATGAAGATATTGAACATCTTGCCCTGCGCCTTGGCCGTGAGCGCGGCATGCAGCAGCAAGGCATCGGGCTGGGTCAGGGGCGCGCCGTCGTTGAAATAGGCCACCAGGCCATTGGGCCTCGGCTGCTTGGGCACGATTGCCATTTTCGATTTCTGGGTGTTCCACACCTGCTTGCTCTGCGCCTCGAACGCACTGACCGAGGCATAGGGCAGGATGTAGGAAAACAGCGTGCGGTTGTTCTTGTCGCGCTCGGCCAGGGCGGCCAGCATCCGTTCGCGCCGGCGGTTTTCGCGCTGCAGCCGGGTTTCGGCCAGCATGCCGATCTGTTCCTCGGGCTTGCTGCCGGGCAGCAGCAGCGCGGCCACGCCTTCGAGCGCGCCTGCCGAGGGGGCGGTCCATTCGCTGCGCGCGGTGAACACGCGCCGCGCTTCGGGCACCTTGCCGGCGTGGAACGCGGCCACGACGCCGTAAAGGTCCAGCAATTCGATCACGTTGCTGGCGTCGGCCTCGGCCTTGCCTTCGGCGCGGCGCGCTTCCAGGTTCTGGCGCGCTTGCTCGGCCCGCTTGGCCGCCAGCTCCCACTGGCCGGCCAGGGCCAGCGTGAGGGCGCTCCCGGCATAGACGGCGGATTCGCGCGTGTCGGCCAGTTGCGACTCAAAATCGGCCAACAGCGTCTCGCGCCGCGCTGCCGCCTCGGCAAAGCGGCCGGCATCCTCCAGGCGAATCGCGGCGCGCAGCAGGCTCAAGGTATCGAGCAGCGCGGCCTGGTCGTAGAACCGCAGCTCGTCAGCCGTCAGCGCCATGCCCGCCACGAAATAGGGCTGCGCGGTAACTTTGGGATACCACGACCACGGCATCTTCAATGCGCCGCGAATCCGCACGGCGGTCGATCCCTCGGGGTCGCCCAGTCGCAGCCGTGCCTCGCTTTCCAACAGGTCGAACGACAGGCCCATCGACCGGTCGAAATAGGGATTGCCGACCAGGTTGGCGGCCTGCGCCTCGGCCCGGGCCTTGCCCACGTCGGCCACGGCGCCGCCGAAATCCCTGGCTTCGATCCGGTGCGCCGCGCGCGCCAGGATCAGGGGCAGGCGGCGGATCACGTTGTGTTCGCCCTTCTGCGGATCGTCGATCAGCTGGCTGCAGGCCTCCACCCCCTTGGCGCCGAACTGGCGCTTGGCCGGATCGGCCATCTCGCGCGCGGGGGCCAGCAGGCCCAGCAGCGTGACGGCGCCCACCAGCCGGGCAAAGCTTTCGCCACCGGTCAGGTTGTTGGGATTGCCGTCGCAACGCAGGTACCAAGAGCCGTTCTTGCGGAAATCCTCCAGCTCGGCCGCTTTTGCTGCAGCCTCTGCATTGCGTTGCTGTTCCTTGGTCAGCCGCGCAGGCGGTGCCGTCACCGGCGCGGGCGGCGCGGCATCGGCGGCCTGCGCCACGGCGCCATGCAAAATGGCCAGGGCAGCGGCCCCGGCCAGGATGGATCGGTTCATTGTTTCTTGCCCCCTGCTGCGTTCGTCAACGCTGCCCAGCAAACGGCATTTTGCAATGTTTCGCAATATGCCGCCTGCGTGCGATCGTGGGCAAGGCAAGCGCCAGGCTCAGCGCGGTCGGCGGTGTTCGCCTTTCACCCAGCGGACCGTGCCCGAAGACGCGCGCATCACCACGCTGTCGGTGGTCATCACCCCGTTCTTGCGGATCTTGACGCCATCGAGCAGCGAGCCGTCGGTCACCCCGGTGGCGGCAAAGATGCAATCGCCCTTGGCCAATTCGTGCAGATCGTAGATCTTGCCAAGATCGGTGATGCCCCACTTGCGCGCGCGGGCGCGTTCGTCCTCGTTGCGGAACAGCAGGCGTCCCTGGAACTGCCCGCCCACGCAGCGCAGCGCGGCGGCGGCCAGCACGCCTTCGGGTGCGCCGCCCGTGCCCATGTAGAGGTCGATGCCGGTGTCCTCGTTGGTCACCGCGATCACACCGGCCACGTCGCCATCGGGGATCAGGCGAATGCCGCAGCCCAGGCTGCGCAGTTCGCCGATGATGCCTTCATGCCGCGCGCGGTCGAGCACGCAGACCACGATATCGCCCGGCTCCACGCCCTTGGCGGCGGCCACGGCCTTGACGTTGTCGGTGACCGACCGGTTGAGATCGATCACCCCGGCGGGGTAGCCGGGGCCAATCGCCAGCTTTTCCATGTAGACGTCGGGCGCGTTGAGCAGGCCGCCTTCTTCGGCCACGGCCAGCACGGCCAGGGCATTGGGGCCGGCCTTTGCCGTGATCGTGGTGCCTTCCAGCGGATCGAGCGCGATGTCGATGCGCGGTCCGGTGCCGGGGGCAGAGCCAACCTTCTCGCCGATATAGAGCATGGGCGCCTCGTCGCGCTCGCCCTCGCCGATCACCACGGTGCCATCCATGTAAAGTTCGTTGAAGGCCGCGCGCATGGCCTCTACAGCGGCAGCGTCGGCTGCCTTTTCGTCGCCGCGGCCGATCAGGCGTGAAGCACCGATCGCCGCAGCTTCGGTGACACGTACCATTTCGAGCACGAGAACACGGTCGAGAACTTGGGAAGCTGCGGGCTTCTCGGGAGATTGGGCGGTCACGGTGCCTCCTGTGGGTGGACAAACAGCGCGGTCGACGCCTGTGCAGACGTATGCACGCTATGTCTGGGCAGCCCCTAGACGGGAGGTTACCGTGTTGTCGAGAGTGCCCTTGCCGATTGTTGCCATGGCTCTGGCCGGCTGGCTTGCCCTGGGCCAGGCGCCCGCTGTTCGCGCCCAGGATGCCACGAGTGCCTCGGCTGCTGCGCCTGCCACCGATGCTTCCGCCGATCCGGCCCCGGCCGTCAAGGTGCCGCAGGTGGCCGGCCCGGGCCTGCCCACGTTGAGCGACACCGACGGCAATATCGCCCAGCGCATCATCACCGGCAGCCAGGCGACGCGCTGCCGCCCCGGCCGCAGCGCCGATGGCGCGATCGTGGTGTGCCGGGATGCCGAATCGCGCGAGAAGGAGCGCCTGCCCCTGCGCGACCAGACCGACACCGCCCAATCCACCAACGACGGCCTGCCCCGCGCGCCCAATGTCTTTGGACTGGCACCGTGCAAGGGCAATGGCGCCTGCGTGGGTTTTGGCAGCGTGCCGCCACCGATGTATTACTTCGATATCACCGCGCTGCCCGAGCCGCCCGCCGGATCGGATGCGGACCGCATCGCCAAGGGCGAGATCCGGGCGCCTTGAACTGCAAAAAGGCCGGGAAAGGGTGTCCTTTCCCGGCCTTTTTGCATTGGCGATCAGGTGCTTTGCCTCATTCTTCCAGGATCGGCAGCACCACCGGCGCCTCTGCCAGGCAGGGCGAGCCGTCGAGCAGGCGCAGCGCATGGTCGATCGCGCTTTCCGGTCCGTCGTGGGTCACCATGTGCACCAGGACGGTATCGGCATCGCCGGCCACCGGGCCGGGCGTGCCCTTCTGGATCAGGCTTTCGATCGAAACCCCGGCATCGCGCATCGCCGCGGTGATTTCCGCCAGGGCGCCGGGGCGATCGGCCACGTTGAAGCGGATATAGGCGCTGCCGATGCGCTGGCCGGTCTGCGCGGGCGGCATTTCGCGCAGTTCGGCAACCGGCATGGAGAAGGGCGCACCGATGTCGCCGCGGGCGATGTCGATCAGATCGGCCACCACGGCGCTGGCGGTGGGGCCATCGCCCGCGCCGGCGCCCTGGAACAGCAGGCGCCCCACGAAATTGCCTTCGGCAACCACGGCGTTGGTGGCCCCGTCCACGTGGGCCAGCGGATGATCGCGGTGGACCAGGTGGGGTTGTACGCGCTGCACCAGGCGGCGCTGGCCGGCGGCGTCCAGCTCGGTATCGGCCATGCCGATCAGGCGGATGTAATAGCCCAGCACATCGGCCTGGGCGATATCGGCGGCCACGATGCGGCGGATGCCGGTGGTGGTCACGCTCTTGAAATCCACCTTGGTGCCGAATGCCACGCTGGACAGGATTGCCAGCTTGTGAGCGGCATCGATGCCATCGATGTCGAACGTGGGGTCCGCTTCGGCATAGCCCTTGGCCTGGGCCTCGGCCAGCACGTCGGCAAAGTCGCGGCCGGTGTCTTCCATGGTGGAAAGGATGTAGTTGCAGGTGCCGTTCAGGATGCCATAGACGCGGTTGATCTCGTTGGCGGCAACCCCTTCCTTCAGGCTCTTGATCACCGGGATGCCACCGGCGACCGCCGCTTCGAACTTGAGCGCGGCGTCGGCCTTTTCGGCCAGCGCGGCCAGTTCCAGGCCGTGGTGGGCGATCATCGCCTTGTTGGCGGTGACCAGGTCCTTGCCCGCGGCCAGCGTGTTGCGCGCCAGGGTCAGCGCCGGGCCGTCAGACCCGCCGACCAGTTCCACCACCACGTCCACGTCGGGCCGCGCGGCCATCGCGGTCATGTCGTCTTCCCACGCATAGCGCGACAGGTCGACGCCGCGATCCTTGCTGCGATCGCGCGCGGCCACGGCCACGATCTCGATCCGCCGCTCGGCCCGGCGGGCAATGAGATCGGCGTTGGTTTCGATCAGCCGGATCACGCCACCGCCAACGGTGCCGAGCCCGGCGAGCGCGATGCGCAAGGGTTCGCTCATGGTTTTCCCACTCTCGTCAAGTCTGGGGGTGCCCTAGGCGAGCGCCGCCCAAAAGGCCAGTATCAGTGCGTGGGCATCAGTGCGCGGGCCGGTTGCGCGTGCATGGTCCCAGTTCACGCACCACCTGGGCATAATCCTCGCTGGCGATCTGTCGATCATCGGCCGTGCCGCCGATCACGCTGCGCGGCGGCAGGGCCGGGGGCAGCGAGCAGGCCAGGCGATACCAGGCCAGGGTTTCAGGCTGGGGCGGCTTGGCCGATTGATCGACGATCTCGGAAAAGCTCACCCCCCAGACGGTGGGCTGGCCGGGGCGGCGCAGGATCGAAAGCGACGCGGGCTTGCCGTCGGGCGTGGTCAGGAAGACCTGGGTTTCCCCCTCCCCGGCCAGATTGCCGGGAACGTGCATGGTTTCGCGCACGCCGGTGATCAGCGGCGGCTGGTCCCGGTTGACCAGTTCGGTCAGGATCGGGCGCAGGCGCGCTTCGAGTTCGGGCGTCCACGCCAGCATGGCATCGGGCGCCACGAGCTTGAATTCGCCCGGTCGGCCATCCACCGTCTCGCCCAGCAACAGCACCGGCAGCTTGCGCAGCTTGGGCACCTTGCCGCGCGCATCGAGCGGAACGTCGGCCAGGAAGCGCAGCGTCTCGCCAATGTCCGAGCCCACCAGCAGGGCGGTGGTGCGCGCCTCGATATAGAGCCGGACCTTGCCCGGGGCGACGTCGGTGGCGATGCCGGGCTTGATCGTGGATTGGACGGTGATTTCCGCCTTGGCCACCACGCGGGCGGGCATCGCCAGATCGACCAGATCGGCATAGCTGAGCGCCGGCCCGTCGATCGGGCGAATCATTGCCGGGGGTGTCTGGGCCTGCAAGGGCATCGAAATGCTTGCAAACAGCAGCGAGCCAGCGACAAATTTTCGCACTGGATGCGCGGATTTGGGCATATTCCTCCTTCCGTGCGGCGCTGCGCCGCAAAATTGCTAAGATTTCCTTGCGATTGCGGGACGCATGGCTGAATCATGGCTTAACCGATAAAGCATTTGCGCCCTTATGGGTTCGGCGTTAAAGCTCCCGGTCGTTCGGGCAAAGAAAAAACCAAGTCCGAACCATGCCGCCGCCGGGCCCTCTGCGTCCGATGTCGGCGGTCCGGGTTGTTCGGCAGGGTGGAATGAAATCGCTGGATTGTCTCGTCGGCCGGAACGGTGATTCCGGGCGTCGGTCCTTTCTGGGCGCGATGGGCGTTGTCTTTGGGCGATGTATCGGGCCTGGCCGGGACGTTCAGGAGTAATGGAGCTGAATGGCATACGCTGACCAACAGATGAGCGGTAACAAGATCACCGCGCTCATCATCGTTGCTGTTCTTCATGTCGTCGTGGGGTATGCGCTGGTCACCGGCCTTGCCTACTCGGCGTTCAAGAAGATCAAGGACGTGACCACCGCGGTCAAGATCGAAGAGGAAAAGCCGAAGGAGCCGCCGCCGCCGCCCCCGAAGCAGCCTGATCAGCCGCCGCCGCCGATCGTTGCGCCGCCGCCGCCGATCAACCTGAATCTGGCCCCGCCGCCGATTCAGGCTGTGACGACGCCGCCGCCGGTCGCCCCGCCGCCGGCTCCGGTCGTGCTGCCTCCGGCGCCCGCTGCGCCGCCCCCTCCCCCGCCTCCGCCGCCGCCGGTTCCCGGTACGCCGCGTGGGAACCCGGGTGATTGGGTGACGCCGAACGACTACCCCTCGCGTGCACTGCGTGAAGGTGCCACCGGCACGACCGGCTTCCGTCTGGAATATGACGCAGGCGGTAAGCCGACGAACTGCACGGTCACGCGCTCTTCGGGTAACCAGGAACTTGACGCCGCAACCTGTCAGAATCTGATGCGTCGCGCCCGTTTCAAGCCCGGCACCCAAAATGGGCAGCCAGTCGGCAGCGTGTACTCCAGTTCGGTGCGCTGGCAGATCCCGAAGGATTGATGCTCGACATCGATCCTGGGGATCAGCCCCGGGTTCGGCCAACGTCCCTGCGCAGCTTTTTGCACTTGCTATCGAATTCTTGAGAGGAAGACCCGAATGTTTATCCAGACGCTTGCCGCTGCTGCGGCCAATGCCGCGCCGCAGAACAAGTTCGGCTTCGTTGAAGCCCTGCAGGCCGGCGGTTTCATTTCGTACGCCACGGTGACCATCCTGGGCATCATGTCGTTCGGCTCGTTCTTCATCCTGTTCACCAAGTACTTCGAACAAGCGAAGATCCTGGGCCAGTACAAGGCTCTCGCCAACTTCTGGCGCGCGCCTTCGCTGCGTGAAGGCGCTGCCAAGCTGGACAAGAACAGCGCATGGCGCCAGCTCGTCGACGACGGCATCGCCGCCGAAGACCAGCACGCCAAGATGACCGACTCGCTCGAAGCCCATGACTGGCTGCACGGCTCGCTCGCTCGCTCGGAAGCTTCGATCAACGCGCGTCTCGCCGGTGGTCTGCCCTTCCTCGCCACCGTGGGCGCCACCGCGCCGTTCATCGGTCTGTTCGGTACCGTGGTCGGCATCTACCGCGCGCTGATCGCCATCGGTCTGGCCGGTTCGGCCTCGATCGACAAGGTGGCCGGCCCCGTCGGTGAAGCTCTGATCATGACCGCGCTGGGTCTGCTCGTCGCCGTGCCGGCCGTGCTTGCCTACAACTGGCTGCAGTCGCGCAACAAGAAGATCGCCGAGCTGCTCCAGGGCTTCTCGACCGACGTTCTGGCCAACATCACCTCGAAGGGCGCTGTGAAGCCTGCCGTGGGTCCGGCTCCGGCCGCCAAGCCGGTTGCTCCGGCTGCTGCTCCGGTCAAGAAGTAAGCTGTCACCCCAAGACCGGTGGCAACCGCTACCGGTCTTGTCCGCAGAACGCGGGTCATGGCCAGGGCGGCCTTACCAGCCCACACCCTGGCCCCTCCCGCGGCTTCAATCGGATAGGATGTAACCAATGGCAATGTCTGTAGGCGGCGCTGGCGGAGAAGAACGCCCGATGTCGGACATCAACACCACGCCGCTCGTGGACGTGATGCTGGTGCTGCTGATCATCTTCCTCATCGCGGTTCCGGTCGCGATCCAGACCGTCGAGAAGCTCAAGGTTCCCGTACTTCCCTCGGAAGAAACGCAGGACAAGGTTGAAAACCTGCTTCTCGCCGTTGTCTCGACCGACGCGAACGGCCGCAGCCCGCGCGAACCGGGCTATCAAGGCTCGACCCGCAACGGTGAATGCCGCGTCTATTTCAACAACGTGACTCCGGTGGACAACACCGAGCTGTACAAGCAGGCTTTCGAGCGCCTCGATGCGATCGTGAAGCGTGAAGGCGGCGCGGCCAACATGGACCCGGAAAAGATCCCCGAAGTGCACATCCGTGGCGACGTCAATGTTCCGTGGAAGTGCATCGCTGGTGCGATCTACAACGTGCAGGCTGCGGGCTATCCCAAGGTCGGCTTCATCTCCACCCCGGTCGATCCCAACGGCTAAGGCCTGACGGAGACCGCCCGGGGCGCGCCTTTCCGGGCGCGCACGGCGAACAGGAGTAACACACCATGGCAATGAGCGGCGGCAAGGACGATGGCGCGCCGATGATGGAAATGAACACGACGCCGTTGATCGACGTCATGCTCGTGCTCCTCATCATGTTCATCATCACCATCCCCGTGGCCACGCACTCGGTCAACGTGAACCTGCCGCAGGCGACCCCGCCTACGAACACGCCTCACATTGACCCGGTGAAGAACAAGCTGATCCTGACGCAGGATGGTCAGATCCTCTGGAATGGCTCGACCATTACCGAAGGCAACCTGATCTCGCTGCTCCAGGCGACCAAGGCGATGAATCCGGAACCGGAACTGCAGTTCCAGCCGGACGCCTATGCCAGCTATGAAACGGCCAACCGGCTGCTGAAGGACATCACCGAATCCAAGGTGACCAAGTTCGGCTTCGTCGGGAACGAAAACTTCGCCACCTTCGGGAAGGCGCAGTAAGGCGTTCGGGCCCGTTTCTTCCGGTTGCCACACCGGAAAACCCGATCAAGGGGCGGAGTGATCCGCCCCTTTTTCTTTGTCTGTGCGCAGCATGATCGGGAGAAACAAGGCGGGGCCACGGATCAACGCCGCGGCCCCGCTTTGTGTTCAGGCGATCCAGCCCCGGCACATCGACCGGCGGCACGCCGCCGTCACAGGATTTCGAAGACCTTTTCCTTGGGCCGGCACAGTCGCACGCCCTTGGGCGTTTCCACCAGCGGGCGCTCGATCAGCTTGGGCTCGGCCGCCATGGCAGCCAGCACGGTGGCGTCGTCCGCTTGGGGAAGCCCGCGCGCCTCGGCATCGGTGCCGCGCAGCCGCAGCCCTTGTTGCGGGGTGAGGCCGGCATCGCGATAGAGCTGCGCCAGCTTTTCAGCCCTGGGCGCCGTCTTGAGGTATTCGATCACAGTCACTTCGGCACCGGCTTCCTGCAACAGGGCCAGCGTGTTGCGCGAGGTACCGCAGGCGGGATTGTGCCAGATCGTGGCGTGCATCGAAATCTCCTGATGAGAGTGGGATCAGAATCCACCGGTCGTGGCGGTGCGCGGCGCGGGCAAGCGCACCGGCGCTTCCTGGCCGCGCAGGATACGTCCGGCGCGCTGCACCGCGCGCACCAGCCGGGGCTGCACCCCACACCGGCACACGTGGGGCAGGGCAGCGGCGATGTCGGCCTCGGTCGGATCGGCGTTGTGGGCAAGCAGCGCTGCCGCCGCCATGACCAGGCCGGGTGTGCAGAACCCACACTGGATCGCCTGCTCGGCGGCAAAGGCCTGCTGCACGGGGTGGTTGCGATCGGGCGACAGGCCCTCGATCGTGGTCACGCTGCGCCCTTCGGCTTCGCCCAGCGACAGGGTGCAGCTGGGCATCGCCTGGCCATCGACCATCACCGTGCAGGCGCCGCATTCGCCGGTGCCGCAGCCATACTTGGTACCGGTCAGATTGGCGGCATCGCGTAGGGCCCATAACAGCGGCGTGTCAGCAGGGAGTCGAATGTCGAGCGGCTGGGCGTTGAGCGTGAGGCTGGCCATGGCCGGTGTATAGAGCAGCGCAGCCCAGGCTCAATGCCCGCCTGCCCTATAGCCCGGCCAGCGCCAGCAGCAGCGTGTCGACCACGGCAGTGGCGCTGGTGCCTTCGGGCAGATCGCCCACCAGCACCGCAAAGGCGAGGGTGTGGCCATCGGCCGTGGGCAGGACGCCGGCCAAGGCCTGGGTGCCCAGCAATGTGCCGGTCTTGGCGCGCAGCTTGCCTTCCAACGCCGTGCCGCGCAGGCGGTTTTTCAAAGTCCCGCTCTGTCCCGCCACTGGGAAGCCGCCAATCCAGGTGCCGCCCCAGGGCTGTGCCTGGCCCCAGCGCAGCAGCGTGACCAGCGCCCTTGGCGTGACCCGGTTGTAGGTGGACATGCCCGAACCGTCATAGAGGCTGACGCTGCCGGGCATCAGGCCGACCGGGGCCAGCGCCGCCGTGCGCGCCGCGATGCCGTCTGCCACGGTGCCACTTGGCGCCAGGCGGCGCAGCAGCAGTTCGGCGTGGAGGTTCTGGCTGTTGCGCAAGGTCAGCGCCACCTCGTCTGCCAACGGCGGCGGGACAAGGCGCGCGAGCGGGGTTGGTTTGGGCGACGCAGCACCCAGGCGATGGCGTGCGAGCGCCGGGCCACGCACGGCCACGCCGCGCGCCACCAGCATGGCGCGCAGCACCGCGGCCGCGCGCGCAGCGGGATCGGCCACGGCGAGGGGCACGCGCAGATTGCTGCCCGCCGGCATCGTGCCACCCAGTTGCCAGTTATCCGATCCGGGCAGCGTGCTGCGCGCAACGGCGACCGGGCCGGCGCGGACGCTCATCACCGTGCCGCTGACGGCAAGGCCGACCGGCGCCTCGATCTTTGCGGGCGTGCCTTCCGCCCCCGCGATGACGGTTGCCAGCGCGATATTGTCATCCAGCGTGAGTGCAGAAACGGCCGTGCCCGATGGCGTCGCCATGTTGTCCCAGCTCATGCCCGAGGGCCAGCGCTCGTCGGCCATGGCGCTGTCATCGCCGATCACCTGCCCCACCCGGCGGGTGCGTGCCGCGATCGCATCGGCGAGGGTGGCCAGGCAATCCACCGTGCAATCCGGTGCGGCAGACAGGCGCGCATCGCCATGGCCGCGCAGCACCACATCGGGCCGGTTGCCGGCGCCTTCCAGGCTCACGCTGGCGCCGCCGGTGGTATCGGGCTGGTCGGTGGCGGGCAGGGTTGCCAGTGCGGCAGCGGTGGTGAACAGCTTGGTGGTGGAGGCTGGCACCATCCGGGCATCGGCATTGCGCTGCGCCACCACGGCGCCGGTTTCGTCCACCACCATCAGGCCGATGCGTGCCCCGGCGGGAAGGGGGGCAAGGATCGCATCGAGCGCCGGCTCTGCCATGCCCCGGCCCTGCGCCACAGGCGCCGCGACAAGCAGCGCAAGGGCCAGGCCAAGGCGCGCTGCGATTGTCACGCAGCACGCATCAGTTCGCGGGCCAGTTGTCGATCAGCCGCGCCTTGCCCAGGTGCGCTGCAACCAGCACGCGCGCGGGGCGGTCTCCCAGCGCGTCGAGCGGATCGAGTGTTTCAGCATCGCGCAAGTCGGCATAGTCCACCCGCGCAAAGCCGCCACGCAGCAGGGCCGTGCGCAAGTCCTCCAGTGCGGCATCGGCGTCGGCGCCGGCGTGCAACGCGGCAATCGCCGCCTCGATGGCGCGTGGCAGGGCGACCGCGTTGGCCCGTTCGTGCGCGGTCAGGTACTGGTTGCGGCTGCTTAGCGCCAGGCCATCGGCCTCGCGCACGGTGGGCACGCCGATGATCGCGTCGGCGCGGGGAAACGCCAGGTCCAGATCGCGGGCCATGCGGCGGATGATCGCCAACTGCTGCCAGTCCTTTTCCCCGAACAGCGCGAAATCGGGCTGAACTTGGTTGAACAGCTTGCACACCACCGTGGCCACGCCATCGAAGTGGCCGGGCCGCGCCGCGCCGCACAGCGGTTCGTCCAGCCCTGCCACCGAAACCGTGGTGGCAAAGCCGCGCGGGTACATCACCTCGGGGCTGGGTGCCCAGAGGATGTCGACCCCTTCGGCGGCGAGCAGCGCGGCATCGCTTTCCAGCCGGCGGGGATAGGCGTCGAAGTCTTCGCCCGGCCCGAACTGGCGCGGATTGACGAAGATCGACACTGCCACGGCATCGGCCAGATCGCGGGCGCGGCGCACCAGCGTGAGGTGCCCTTCGTGCAGGGCGCCCATCGTGGGCACCAGGGCCAGGGTTTTTTCCCCGATTTTGGATGAAGCTACGGCCGCGCGCAGGTCTTCCAGGCGATAGATGGTTTGCACGCCGGGTGCCTCTCCTTTAAGCCGTGGCAACAACCGGCCGCGCGGCGGGGTTTCCCCTAGCCGCGCCGTGCCCGGTCTTCAAGCGTTCGGTTAACCGCCCAGATCGAGAGAGAGCCGCGTGTCGACAGGTCCCCATCGCATCGTTTTCGCCAACGAAAAGGGCGGCACCGGCAAATCGACCACCGCCGTGCACGTCGCCGTGGCGCTCGCTTACCAGGGCGGGCGCGTGGCGGCGATCGACCTGGACAACCGCCAGGCCACGTTGCACCGCTATCTGCAGAACCGCGACGAAACCGCCCGGCGCCGCCAGATCCCGCTGCCCAATGCCACCCACGTGGTGTTCAACGAAACCACGCCCGAAGCGCTCGACGCGCTTGTCGCCGATCTTTCGCAAGACCATGATTTCCTGATCTTCGATACGCCGGGCCGCGACGATCCGCTGGCGCGCCACGTGGCGACCGGCGCCGATACGCTGGTCACCCCGCTGAACGACAGCTTCGTCGATTTCGATCTGATCGGCCAGGTGGACGCCGAAACCTTCCGCGTGCGGCGCCTGTCGTTCTATGCCGAGCTGATCTGGGAAGCGCGCAAGAAGCGCGCCATGGCCACGATCCAGCAGGCCCGGCGCGAGATGGACTGGGTGGTGGTGCGCAACCGCACCCAGCACGTGGAAGCGCGCAACCAGAAGCGTATCGACCAGGCGCTCAACGAACTGTCCAAGCGCGTCGGCTTTCGCATTTCCAACGGCCTGTCGGAACGCGTGATCTATCGCGAACTGTTCCCCAGCGGCCTCACGCTGCTGGACAAGGGGCATCTGGGCGAACTGGGCACCAGCCATCTGGTCGCGCGCCAGGAGTTGCGTACGCTGGTGGCCGGGCTCAACCTGCCGCTGCCTTCGCAGCGCGCGGCCAATGGCGGCCGGGAAAACGGGCAATCCACCCCGATGGTGGACGTGGCGTGACCAAGCTGCTGGTTCTGGCCGCACTGGTGTGCCTGGCGGTCAAGCTGCTGACGCAACGCTGGCCGTGGGAACTGGGCCAGCCGCAGGCGCGTTCCTTGGCAGAATCCCGGGCGCGCAATCTCCTGGGCGTGGAGCCGAATGCCAAGCGCGAACAGATCATCGAGGCGCACCGCCGCCTGCTGGCCATGGTCCATCCCGATCGCGGTGGCAGCAGCGAAGCCGTGCATGAAGCCAATGCCGCGCGCGACCTGCTGCTGGCCCGGCTGGTGGAGCGGCGCTGATACCCTGGGCCGTGGTGTAGGGGCCGCCTGATGACCCACCGGTTCGATCCCACGATCCTGCGCGAATACGACGTGCGTGGCGTGTTCGGGCAAAGCCTGGGTGCCGATGATGCGCGCGCGATCGGGCGCACATTTGGCACGCTGGTGGTGCGCGATGGCGGCGGCGCGGTCGTCGTGGGCATGGATGGGCGGGTCAGTTCGCCGATCCTGGAACATGCCTTGGTCGAAGGCCTGGTGGCGAGCGGGGCCGATGTGCTGCGCATCGGCATGGGGCCAACCCCGATGCTCTATTTTGCGGCCATCACCCTGCCCGGCGTGGCGGGAGGCATCCAGGTGACGGGCAGCCACAATCCTCCCACCCACAATGGCTTCAAGCTGGTGCGTGATGGCCAGCCGTTCTTCGGCGCGGCGATCCAGGCGCTCGGCGATCAGGCTGCCGCCGGCGATTGGACCAGCGGCACGGGCGCCGTGCGCCAGGTTGCGGTGATGGATGCCTATGTCGATCGCCTGCTCAAGGGGCTTGATGGCATCGACCGGGAAAGCCTTGCTGGCCTGGCCATGGCGTGGGACGCGGGCAATGGTGCGGCGGGGCCGGTGCTGGAGCGATTGGTGGCCCGGTTGCCTGGGCGGCACGATGTGCTGTTTGCCCAGGTGGATGGCACTTTTCCCAACCATCATCCCGATCCCACGGTGGAGGAAAACCTGGCCGACCTGCGCACGGCGGTGGCGCGCGGCGGGCTCGATTTCGGGGTGGCTTTCGATGGTGACGCCGATCGCATCGGCGTGGTCGATGGGCAAGGCCGGGTCATCTGGGCCGATCAGTTGCTGATGATCCTGGCGCAGGATCTGCTGGCCCGCCATCCCGGCGCGCTGGTGCTGGGCGATATCAAGACCGGTCGGGCGCTGTTTGAGTCCGTGCGCGCGCTGGGCGGGCGGGCGGAGATGTGGAAATCGGGCCATTCGCACATGAAGGCCCGCCTGCGTGAAAGCGGCGCGTTGCTGGCCGGCGAAATGAGTGGGCACGTGTTCCTGGCCGACGATTGGTACGGTTTTGACGATGGCATCTATGCCGCGATCCGCCTCATCGCCGCCGCTGCGCGGCTTGGCCGCTCCGTCAGCGATCTGCGCAGTGCCATGCCCGAAACCGTGGCCACGCCCGAACTGCGCTTTGCCGTGGACGAGGCGCGCAAGTTTGCCGCGATGGACGAGGTGAAAGCCCGGCTTGAGGCCCAAGGCGCCGATATGGTGGCGATCGACGGCGTGCGTGTGACCGCGCCCGATGGCTGGTGGCTGCTGCGCGCCTCGCACACCCAGGCTGCGCTGGTGGCGCGGGCCGAAAGCGAGACCGAGGCCGGCCTGGCCCGGCTGATGCAGCAGGTTGATGCGCAACTGGCGCTGTCGGGCCTGGCGCGCGGGCCGCAGGCGGGGCATTGATTGTCCGCGAAGCTGCACAACCAAGGCGCTACCGATGCACGACTTCATTGGCGACCTTATGCAGGACGCGCTTGGCGATCTTGCGTGCGAGAGCGGCAAGGCGGTTCATCGCCGTTGGGGCAGGACCGGTTGCCTGCTGGCCACCTTGGCGATTTTGCTGGTGGTGGGTGGCGGGCTGTGGCTGCTGACGCGATGACTGCACGTGAACGGACATGGAAGCATCTTGCAATGGGCACTGTCGCCCGGCCATGATGGCCCCATGGGAGCGAGCACGACGGCATGATCATCGGAATTGACCTGGGCACCACCAATTCGGCGGTGGCGCTGTGGGATGGCGACGCGGCGCAGCTTGTGCCCAATGCACTGGGGCAGATGCTGACGCCCTCGGCCGTGTCGGTTCTGCCCGATGGCACCACGCTGGTCGGCCAGGCCGCGCTGGAGCGCATGGCGGCCAAGGACGGCGCTACCCAGGTCAGCTTCAAGCGGTTTATGGGCACCGATCGCAAGCTGAAGCTGGCGCGGCAGACCTTCACCGCCGAAGAGCTTTCGGCGCTGGTGCTGGCCAGCTTGCGCGATGATGTGGCGGCGCAGACCGGCACTGTGCCGACCGAAGCGGTGATCACCGTGCCGGCCTATTTCAACGACAAGCAGCGCAAGGCCACGCGCCGGGCCGGCGAACTGGCAGGTCTTTCGGTGCGCCGCCTGATCAACGAGCCGACGGCAGCCGCCCTGGCTTTCGGCCTCGCCAGCCGCGGGGAGCACGAGCCGTTCCTGGTGTTCGACCTGGGTGGCGGCACGTTCGACGTGTCGATCGTGGAAATGTTTGCCGGCATCGTGGAAGTGCGCGCCTCGGCCGGGGACAACCGCCTGGGCGGCGACGATTTCAACGAGGCGCTGGCCCAGGCCGTCCGCACGCGGCTTGATCCCGAAGGGCTGCTCGACAAGGCGCATCCCGAGCACGCCCGCGCCCTGTTGCTCCAGGCGGCCGAGCGCACCCGCCGCGCGCTGAGCGACAAGGGCGAGGCGGAATTTGCCCTGACCGTTGACGGGGTGCGCCTGGCCACGGCGGTCACGGCGGCCGAGTTGGAAGCGGCGGCGGAACCTCTGCTGCGCCGGCTGCGCGATCCTGTCGTGCGGGCGCTGCGCGACAGCCAGATCGACACGGCCAGCCTTTCCGAGGTGGTGCTGGTGGGCGGCGCCACGCGCATGCCGGTGGTGCGCAAGGCAATCACCCGCCTGTTCGGGCGCTTCCCCAATTCCACCGTCCATCCCGATCATGCCGTGGCGCTGGGCGCGGCGATCCAGGGCGGGTTGATCGCGCGCGATGGCGGGCTGGAAGAAGTGCGCATCACCGATGTGTGCCCGTTCACCCTTGGCGTGGACCGCAGCGAGCGCGATGGGCGCGGCAACGTGATGTCGGGCCTGTTCACCCCGATCATCGAGCGCAACACGCCGGTGCCGGTCAGCCGCGTGCACTATTTCCAGACCATGGCCGACAACCAGCGCCGCGTGGAATTCGGCATCTTCCAGGGCGAGGCGCGCGAGGTTTCGGGCAACGTGAAGCTGGGGGCGCTGGAAATTCCGGTGCCGCCGCGGCCAGCGGGCGAAGTGCAGGTGGATGTGCGCTTCAGCTATGATTCCTCGGGGCTTCTGGAAGTGGACGTGACCATTCCAGCGACGGGCGAAAGCCGCAATGTGGTGCTGGCCGACGAGGAAGACCGCAAGGACGAGGCAGAGCTCGATCGCCGCCGCCGCGCGCTGGCCGCGCTGAAAGTCCACCCGCGCGAAGAGGCTGCCAACCAGGCACTCCTGGCGCGGGCCGAGCGCCTGTGGGAAGACCATCTGGGCGAGGTGCGCGAGGCGATCGGGCACTGGATCCTGGCGTTCCAGGGCGCGCTGGAAACCCAGGATCACCGTGTGATCGCGCAGGCCAGCGCCGATCTGGCGATGCGGCTCGATAGCCTGGACGCCGAGATGCCCCTATGAGTGCTGACCTGTGAGTGGTGCCTTGCGCGCCGCCTGGCGCCGGCTGGGGATTGATCCCACCGCCGACCAGGGGGCAATCCGCCGCGCCTATGCCGATGCCTTGCGCGCGATGGACGTGGACGCCGATGTGGCAGGCTTTTCCGCCTTGCGCGAGGCCCGCGATGCCGTGCTCGCCTGGGCGCGCCAGCAGCCCGCCGATGCGCCGATCGCGGAGGTCTTGCCGGAGCAGGGGGCGGCGGAAGCGGACGCGTTCGTGCCTGGCACCTGGCCCCATGCCGCCCCCCGGCTCGATGGCCTGGCGGGCGATGGCCTGGTGCAGGCCGGAACGGACGATCGCCACGATGCGCTGGTGCCGCCGCTGCCGCTTGCGCCCGCCAGCGGCCCGTCCGATCCCCAGTTCGCGCTGCGGCAGCCCACGCTGGGCGTGGTCGAATGGTTTGCCTCCGATGTCGATCCGGTGCGGCTGGCGCGGCCTGAACAGCCGCGGGCCGATCACGCGCTCCATGCCCTGCTGCTGGAAGGGCCGGGCACCGAATTCGGCCTGAGCGAGGACGAACGCGCCGACGCGCAGGCGCATGTGGCAGCGTTGATCGCGCAGGCCGATGCTGGCGGGGTGGACCTGTGGGGCCGCACAGAGGAATGGCTGGCCGAAACCCTGGCGCGCGGCTGGCCGCGTTCGGCACCCTTGCTCGATAGCGCAGCGCAGGCCTTCGGCTGGGCGGACCGCCCTGCCACGACTGGCGATTCGCCTGCCGTCGCGTTCCTCATCCCGCGCCTGAACGAACGCCCGCTGCTGCGCACGGCCCGGCCGGTCGAGGACGCGCTGCTTGCGCTCTTGATACCCGACGACGGGGGCGATGAACCGCTTGATGACGCAGATGAGGCAGCGGCAAGGCGGGCTCTCGAAGCCGTGCTGGACGAAGCGCGCGATGCCCGAATCGAGCGATCGGAAGAAATCGAGACATGGCTGGCCGACCTGTTGGTGCAGTCCTGGCCGCGCTCAGCGCCGCTGCTCGAACCTGCGGCGCAGGGATTCAACTGGGAAAGCGAGCGCGGCCATCTGAACGAGCGGCCGCAGATCGCCTATCTCAACGCCCGCCTGCGCGGATTGCGCTTCGTGAAAAAGGTACAGGAGAAGAAACACCCGCTGCACCGCGCGTGGCAGGAACTGACGCGGCAGGGCAGCCGCAAGGGCCTGTTCGTGCCAAAGTCCCAGGTGCGCCAGTTGATCGACGGCGTGCGCACCAATTTTCCCGAGCTGGAGCAGCATTTCAATCCGATGCTGGTGGCCGCGTGGGAGCGTGCGAACCGTTCCGGCAAAGGCCTCAATTTCGGCTGGATCGCGATTGTCGTGATCGGGCTGATCCGCCTGGCGATCGCGATCAGCGATTATCATGGCGCGCCGCCCGGCCAGGCGCCCGCAGCCTATGAAACCACCGCGAGTTTCGATCCGGTCAGCGATTTCGTCCTGGGGAGCACCATCAGCACATTGTTTGGGCCGGGTATGTCCTACACCGATCTCAAGCAGCGCAGCCCCAATTTCGCCCAAACGCTCTACGCCAACCGGCAAACGACCGATGATCCCTTTGCCCTGGATCGCAAAGGGCAGACTGTGCTCAATCTGCGCTTCCTGTTGGCCCACTACCGTGCGGTGCCGCCCCGGCTGGATGATTTGGCCCGCTGGCGACTGGACATGATGCAGACGGCGCTGGCCGACGGGCCGGATACCTGCCTCTCCGTGGCAGGCGGTGGTGATTTGCCGCAAGGCGCCGAACTGGCCAAGGCGGCCCTTGCGCGACAGCAGAAGCTGGCGCGGGCAATGCTGGAGGCAGGCGAACTCGATGCGCCGCAGCCCGCGCCAGGCGACAGGAGCTATGCGATCCCCGGCCCGATGGTCGATCGCGTGATCGCCCTTACCGGCCTGCCCGAAGCACGCGTGCGCGCCGCTTTTCACAACAAGGGTACATCTGCCGACCAGTGCATCGTGCGCATGGCGCTGATCAAGGCGGCGTTGGCGTGGAAGGGGGCAGACCGGGTGCCGATCCTGCAGGGTACCTGAAAGGCCCTCTCGCGCTGGCGGCATCTGCTTCCTATCTAACCCTAATGGCCACGATCCCGCCCGAAATCGAATACTGGTTTGCCGGGCGGGGCTGGCGGGTGCGGCGGCACCAGGCCGAAATGCTCGATGCCGCCGATGCCGGGCAGCATGCGCTGCTGGTGGCCGATACCGGCGCGGGCAAGACGCTGGCCGGGTTCCTGCCCACGCTGGCGGCGTTCTGCCCTTCGCGCCTTGGCCGGGAGGCGGCGCCCGACGGGCTGCACACGCTCTATATCTCGCCCTTGAAAGCACTGGCGCACGATGTGCAGCGCAACCTGCTCGCGCCGATTGCCGAAATGGGCCTGAACCTGCGGGTGGAAACGCGCAGCGGCGATACGCCATCCGATCGCAAGGCGCGGCAGCGCGCGCGCCCGCCGCACGTGCTGCTGACCACGCCTGAATCGCTGTCGCTGCTGCTCAGCTATCCCGAGGCTTGTGAAATTTTCAGCGGGCTGAAGCGGGTGGTGATCGACGAGATTCACGCCTTTGCGACCGGTAAGCGCGGGGACTTGCTGGCCCTTGCCCTGTCGCGCCTGCAAGCCATCAGCCCCGATCTGCAACGCGCCGCCCTGTCGGCCACCGTGGCTGAGCCCGAGGGGTTTCGGGCGTGGCTGGCCCTGTGGGGCGAGATCGACGGCGTTGCGCTGGTGGAGGGGGAGGAAGGCGCCCCGCCCGAAGTGCAAATCCTGTTGCCACGAGAAGAGCGCGTGCCCTGGGGCGGGCATGCCGCCGCCTGGGCCGTGCCCCAGCTGATCGAGATGATTCGCGCCAATCGCGTCACCCTGGTGTTCACCAACACGCGCTTCCTGGCCGAATATATCTTTCAACTGCTGTGGGATGCCAACGAGGGCAACCTGCCGATCGGCATTCACCATGGCTCGCTTTCGGCCGAGGCGCGACGCAAGGTGGAAGGCGCCATGGCGCGCGGGGAACTGCGCGCGCTGGTCTGCACCGCCAGCCTCGATCTGGGCGTGGATTGGGGCGACATCGACCTGGTGGTGCAGATGGGGGCACCCAAGGGTTCGTCGCGTCTGTTGCAGCGCATCGGCCGTGCCAACCACCGGCTCGACCAGGCGAGCCGCGCCGTGCTGGTGCCGGGCAACCGCTTCGAATACCTGGAAGCCATGGCCGCGCGCGATGCGGTGCACGAAGGCCAGCGCGATGGCGAGGATTTCCGCCCCGGTGGCTTGGACGTGCTGGCCCAACATGTCATGGGCTGCGCCTGCGCTGGCCCGTTCGAGGAAGCGGCACTGCTGCGCGAAGTGCGCTCGGCACTGGCCTATGCGTGGGTGGACGAAGCCGCCTTTGCCCGCGTGCTCGATTTCGTGGCCACCGGGGGCTATTCCCTGCGCGCCTATGATCGCTTTGCCCGCATCGTGCGCGATCGCAATGGCACCTGGCGCCTGACTCACCCGGAGCAAGCCGCGCGGCACCGGCTGAACGCGGGGATCATCGTCGATTCCGAAATGCTGGAAGTGCGCTTTCGCAACGGCCGCTCGCTTGGCAAAGTGGAAGAGCATTTCGGCGCGCAACTGAGCCCGGGCGACACGTTCCGCTTTGCCGGGCTGGACCTGGAAGTGGAAGGCGTGCGCGATCTGGAATTGGTGGTGCGCGCCGCGAAAAAGGCCGGGCAGATCCCCAGCTATGGCGGGGCGCGCATGCCGCTGACCACGCACCTTTCCACCCGCGTGCAGGCGATGCTGGCCAATCGCGGCACCTGGGCGCGTTTCCCCGATGATGTGCGCGAATGGCTGGAAATGCAGGATTGGCGCAGCCGCCTGCCGGCGCCGGGCGAACTGCTGGTCGAAAGCTTTCCCCACCATGGCCGCGCCTACAGCGTGTTCTATACGTTCGAGGGGTGGAACGCGAACCAGTCGCTGGGGATGCTGATCACCCGGCGGATGGAGGAACGCGGGCTGGGTCCGCTGGGGTTTGTCGCCAACGACTATGCCCTGGCGGTGTGGAGCCTGCGCCCGATCCGCGATCCTGCGCCTTTGCTGTCGCCCGATATCCTCACCGATGAATTCGTCGAATGGGTGCAGAACTCGCACTTGTTGCGGCGGGCTTTCCGCGAAGTGGCGGTGATTTCCGGCCTGGTGGAGCGCCAGCATCCGGGCAAGCGCAAGAGCGGCAAGCAGGTCACATTCTCGACCGACCTGATCTATGACGTGCTGCGCAAGTACGAGCCCGACCATGTCCTGATCGAAGCCGCCTGGGCCGATGCCCGCGCGCGGATGACCGACGTGGGCCGCCTGGCCGACCTGCTCGACCGATCGGCGGCTGAACTGGTCCATGTGGAGCTGGAGCGCGTAACCCCGCTGGCCGTGCCGGTGCTGGTGATGATCGGGCGCGAGAGCCTGCCGGCAGGGGCGGCGGATGATGAGCTGGTGCTGGAGGCGGAAAGCCTGGGCGGGCTGGCGATGCGGGCGGATTAGCGGCCTTGGGTTTGGCCGACAGGGGCTTCGACAGGCTCGGCCTGAACGGAATTCCACGATTGTCTTCCAGCTCCCGTTCGCCCTCAGCCTGTGGAAGGGCGGCCAGCGCAACACGAGCGGCAAGCGCCGCACCCACAAAAAAGGCCGGAAGGTTTCCCCTCCGGCCCCTTTGCTAACCGTGATTGGCGGATCAGCCCTTGAGCACTTCGGCCAGGGTTTCGCCCAGCAGGCTCGGCGAGGGCGAGACGCGGATGCCCGCGGCTTCCATCGCGGCGATCTTGCTTTCCGCATCGCCCTTGCCGCCCGAGACGATCGCCCCGGCGTGGCCCATGCGGCGGCCCGGAGGAGCCGAGCGACCGGCGATGAAGCCGGCCATCGGCTTCTTGCGGCCACGCTTGGCTTCGTCGATCAGGAACTGTGCGGCCTGTTCTTCCGCGTCGCCGCCGATTTCACCGATCATGATGATCGACTTGGTTTCTTCGTCGGCCAGGAACAGTTCCAGCACGTCGATGAAGTTGGTGCCGTTGACCGGGTCGCCGCCGATGCCGACAGCAGTGGTCTGCCCGAGGCCGATGTTCGAGGTCTGGAACACGGCTTCATAGGTGAGCGTGCCGGAGCGCGAGACCACGCCGACCGAGCCCTTCTTGAAGATCGAACCGGGCATGATGCCGATCTTGCATTCGTTGGGCGTGAGCACGCCGGGGCAGTTCGGGCCGATCAGGCGCGACTTGCTGCCAGCCAGGGCACGCTTCACGCGCACCATGTCGAGCACCGGGATGCCTTCGGTGATCGCCACGATCAGTTCCATTTCCGCGTCGATCGCTTCCAGGATCGAATCGGCGGCGAATGGCGGCGGCACGTAGATGCACGAAGCGGTCGCGCCGGTGGCATGCTTGGCTTCGGCCACGGTGTTGAAGTTGGGCAGCCCGATGTGGGTGGTGCCGCCCTTGCCGGGCGTCACGCCGCCGACCATCTGCGTGCCATAGGCCAGGGCCTGTTCCGTGTGGAACGTGCCGGTGGCACCGGTCATGCCCTGGGTGATGACCTTGGTGTTCTTGTTGACCAGAATGCTCATGGATCAGGCGACCTTCTGCACTTCGGCGACGATCTTCTTGGCAGCATCACCAAGGTCGTTGGCCGGAACGATGGGGAGACCGGAGTTGGCGAGGATATCCTTGCCCGCTTGCACGTTGGTGCCTTCGAGGCGCACGACGAGGGGAACCTGCAGGTTCACTTCCTTGGCCGCGGCGACGATGCCTTCGGCGATGATGTCGCACTTCATGATGCCGCCGAAGATGTTGACGAGAATGCCCTTCACCGCCGGGTCCGACAGGATCAGCTTGAACGCAGCCGTCACCTTTTCCTTGTTGGCGCCACCGCCCACGTCGAGGAAGTTGGCCGGGAACATGCCGTTGAGCTTGATGATATCCATCGTCGCCATGGCGAGACCGGCGCCGTTGACCATGCAGCCGATGTCGCCATCGAGCTTGATGTAGGCCAGATCGTACTTGCTGGCTTCGATTTCGGCCGGGTCTTCCTCGGTTTCGTCACGCAGTGCAACAACGTCGGGGTGACGATAGAGCGCGTTCGAATCGAAGCTCATCTTGGTGTCCAGAACGAGCAGCTTGCCGTCCTTGGTTTCCACCAGCGGGTTGATTTCCAGCATATCGCAATCGAGCGCGACGAACGCGGTGTAGAGCTGCTGCGCGATCTTGGCGGCCTGCTTGTTGAGGTCACCCGAAAGGCCAAGGGCAAAGCCCACGGCGCGGCCGTGATGCGGCATGAAGCCCTGCGCCGGGTCGATCGTGATCGTGGTGATCTTTTCGGGAGTCGCATGGGCGACTTCCTCGATGTCCATCCCGCCTTCGGTCGAGACGATCAGGGCGACGCGGCCAGTGGCGCGGTCGACGACCAGCGAGAGGTAGTATTCCTTGGCGATATCAACGCCATCGGTCACGTAGAGGCGGTTGACCTGCTTGCCCGCTTCACCGGTCTGCACGGTGACGAGGGTGTTGCCGAGCATTTCCTGGGCGAAGGCTTCGACTTCCTCAATGCTCTTGGCCAGGCGCACGCCGCCCTTGGCATCGGGGCCCAGTTCCTTGAACTTGCCCTTGCCACGGCCACCGGCGTGGATCTGCGCCTTGACGACGTAGAGGGGCCCGGGAAGCTGCTTGGCCGCAGCCACCGCTTCTTCGACCGTGAGGGCGGCGATGCCGGCCGGAATGCCGACGCCAAATTTCGCCAGCAGTTCCTTGGCCTGATATTCGTGGACGTTCATGCAGGATCCCCGCTTACGTATGAGTGAAGGGATGGCTTGCGCCGTGATTTTCCGCGCTGCCATAAGCACAGGTCTTCGCAGTTGCAAAGGCCTTCGTTGCCCGATCGGCCGTGCACTGTCGGAATCGCTAGCCCGCGGCGCGCCTGCAGCCTTGCTCTTCACCGCCATTCCGTCCTGGCAATCCGTCTTGCCAATCGGGCTGGGCGCGCCCAAGGCTGGGCGGCATATGATCGATCCCGTCACTCTGGCCGCAATCGTGGATGAAGCCGCTGCCAAGGCGCTGGCGCTGTGGCCCGGACATGGACACGTGCCCAAGGTGTGGGAAAAGGGCCCGAACAATCCGGTGTGCGAAGCCGATATCGCGGTCGATACGTACCTGCGCGTCGCACTGGGTGACCTTGTGCCCGATGCCGGCTGGCTTTCCGAAGAGACGGCGGATGACCCCGCCCGGCTGGCGCGCGAGCGCTGCTGGGTGGTCGATCCGGTGGACGGCACGCGCGATTTCGTGCGCGGGCGGCCGGGCTGGGCCGTCTCGGTGGCGTTGATCGACACCGGGCGCCCGGTGGTGGCGATGCTGGCGGCGCCGGCACGCGGCGAAGTGTGGCTGGCCCAGGCCGGGCATGGTGCGACGCGCAACGGCGTGCCGCTGGTGGCGAGCCAGCGCACGCAATTGCACGGCGCACGCATGCCCACAGACCACATGCCGCCCGGCAGCGTGGACCTGACCATGGTGGCCAAGCCCAATTCCATCGCCTTGCGCATGGCCATGGTCGCTTCGGCCGAAGCCGATCTGCTGGCCACATGGCGCTGGGGCTATGAATGGGACATCGCCGCCGCCGCCCTCATCGCGCAGGAGGCCGGGGCGACGGTCACCGATGCCCATGGCAGCGCGCTTGCGTTCAACAAACCCGATCCGCGCACGTTCGGCGTGCTGGTCAGTGCCCCCGCGATCCACGCCGAAGCGCGTGCGCGGGTGGCGCCGACCACCGCCAAGGCGCTGCGCGGCTGACGGTGTTGCCGGTTCGAGGCGGCGATCAGGCCGGCTCGAAATCCTCGGTGTCGATCGTGGGCAGCATGGCGCCGGCATAGCGGTGGCCAGCCACGGTCTGCTGGTTGATCAGGGCGTCGATTTCTGCTGTCACCTGCGCCGGGATCGCCCAGTTCCAGCGGGCGATGTTTTCTTCCAGGTGCGCGATCTTGCCGGTGCCGGGGATGGCCACGATGTGCTCGCCCTTGCCCAGCACCCACGCCAGCGAAAGCTGCGCCGGGGTCACGCCTTCGCGTGTGGCAATGGCGTTGAAGGCATCGACCAGCGCCAGGTTGCGTGGCCAGTTGTCCCCCATGAAGCGTGGCATGGCCTTGCGGATGTCTCCGGGTTCCAGCGCCTCGGGATCGCGCACGCCATTGGCCAGAACGCCGCGCGCCACGGGCGAGAACGCGACGAACGTGGTGCCCAGATCGCGGCAGGCCTCGATCACGGCGATTTCCGCCTGGCGCGTCCAGGGCGAATATTCGGTCTGCATCGCGGCGATCGGGTGCACGGCGGCGGCACGGCGCAGCGTGTCGGCCGACATTTCCGAAAGGCCGATGGCGCCAATCTTGCCTTCCTTGACGAGGTCGGCCATCGCGCCCACCGAATCCTCGATCGGCACTTTGAAATCGCGCCGGTGCATATAGTAGAGATCGATGTGATCGGTCTGGAGCAGGGCGAGCGACTTTTCCAGTTCCGCGCGGATCGTGTCGGGGTGGCAATCGATCCCGCGCTTTTCGCCGCTGGCGAAAATGCCCATCTTGCTGGCCAGGAACACCTTGTCGCGCTTGCCCTTGAGGGCCTGGCCCACGAGGGTTTCATTATGGCCATGGCCATAAAGACGCGCGGTGTCGAAATGATCGTAGCCCAGGTCGATGGCGCGGTGCAGCAGGGCAATGCCGTCGGCATCGCTCGGCCGCTCGCCATAGGCCCAGCTCAGCGACATGCAGCCAAGGCCGATCGGGTTGAGCGTTCGCCCGGCGAGCGCGCGGCGGGTGATCTGCGAAGTGGACATGGCCAGTTTCTCCTTGTTGACGCGCGAGATGCCAGCCCATGCCGCATTGCGTCAACCAGTATGCAGGGCAAACGGAAAGGGGCGCCACCCGATCCGGATGGCGCCCCTTTCGCTAGGTTGCCGGTGGCAGCGCTTACTGGCCGCGGGCGCGGGCCACGTCGTCCTGGGTGACGGGCACGATCTTGATTTCCACGCGGCGGTTGGCGGCGCGGCCTTCCTCGGTGGCGTTGGAGGCGACCGGGCGGGTCTTGCCGAAGCCTTGCGCACGGATGCGCGCCGGGGCCACCCCGCGCGAAGACAGGTAATCCGCCACGGCCTGGGCGCGGTTCTGCGACAAGGTCATGTTGTAGGCGTCCGAACCGGTGGAATCGGTGTGGCCATAAACGTCGATCAGCGAGTTGGGATACTGCGTGAGCGATTGCGCCACGCGGTCCAGCGTGTCGCGGAACGCCGGCTTGATCATCGTGCTGTCGGTGTCGAACGTGACGCCGTTGGGCAGGTTGACCAGGATGGCCTGGCCATTGTCGGTCGGCGTCACATCGACGCCCGAACCGGCGGTCTGTTCGCGCAGCTGCTTGATCTGCTTGTCCATGGTGTAACCCACGGCCGCGCCGGCGATGCCGCCGATGCCCGCGCCCACGATGCGGCCGGTGCCGCCGCCGATCAGCCCGCCCAGCAGCAGGCCACCCAGTGCGCCAGCGCCGGCGCCGATCGCCGTGCGCGATACCTTCTGCTGGCCGGTGTTGGGATCGGTGACGCAGGCCGAAAGGCTGACCAACGACACGGCGCACATGCTTGAGACGAGCACCCGACTGAACTTCATGATAAATTCCCCTTTTGCATCCACCGCCCGGCGTTTTGCCATGCCAGGCGTCCCGACATGATCGGTAATTCGGACGAAACCAATACACCAGCCCCGCCTGAATGGTTCCCGAATAGGCGGGGCCCCTGCCGGCGCGATGCAAGGTCTTCGCGGCGCGGCACAAATCTGCTAGGGGCATGCGCGTGACCTCTTTTCCGTGGCCAGACGCCCTCGTGATCCTGGGCCTTGTCGTGCTCAACGGCCTGTTTTCCATGTCGGAACTGGCCATTGTCTCGGCACGGCCAGCCCGCCTGAAAGTCCTGGCCGAAAGCGGCCGCGGGGGCGCCAAGGTGGCGTTGGAGCTGGCGGCAGACCCCGGAAAATTTTTGTCGACCGTGCAGATCGGCATCACCCTGGTGGGCATTGTGGCCGGTGCCTATTCCGGTTCCAGCCTGGGCGGCCCGGTGGGCGAGCGGCTGGCAGCGCTCGGCGTGCCGCAGGCCTATGCTGCCGAGGCGGGCTTTGCCCTCGTCATTGCCATCACCACGTATCTCAGCCTGGTGGTGGGCGAACTGGTGCCAAAGCAACTGGCGCTCAATGCGGCCGAGCCGATCGCGGTGGTGGCAGCGCGGCCCATGGTCATCATGTCGCGCGTGACGGCGCCGTTCGTCTGGGCGCTCAACCGGTCTTCCGGCCTTATCATCCGCCTGTTGGGCCTGTCGCGCGGCGGAGATCAGGAAGTCACCGCCGAAGAACTCCAGATGATCTTTGCCGAAGCGACGCGTTCGGGCGTGATCGAGGAAGAAGAGCGCGCGCTGATGGCCAGCGTGATGCGCCTGGCCGATCGCCCCGTGCGCGAGGTGATGACGCCGCGCATCGAAGTGCACTGGATCGAGCAGGACGCCGTGCCTGCAGACCTGGACGCCGCGATCGAGGACAGCCCGCATTCGCTGTTGCTGGTGGCCGATGGTTCGGTCGATCGCATCGTCGGCGTGGTCAAAGTGCGCGATGTGCTGGCCGCGCGCCTGCGCGGGGCAGAGCCGGACCTGGCCAGCCTGATGAAGAAGCCGGCCATCGTGCCCGACCGCCTGGATACGATGGATGCACTGCGGGTGATCCAGCAGGCCGAAGTGGCCCTGGCCCTGGTCCATGACGAATATGGCCATCTCGAAGGGATCGTCACGCCGGCCGACCTGCTGGCCGCGATCGCCGGCAATTTCGTGGCCCATGGCGACGAAGGCGATGGGCCGATGATCACCGAGCGTGAGGACGGTTCGCTGCTGATCGCCGGTGCGCTGCCGGCCGATGCCATGGCAGACCGCCTGGGCATCGATCTGCCCGAAGACCGCGACTATGCCACTGCCGCCGGCTTTGCGCTTTCGGTGCTGCGCAAGCTGCCCACCGAAGGCGAGCATTTCACCGAGCAGGGCTGGCGCTTCGAAGTGGTCGACATGGACGGCCGCAAGATCGACAAGCTCTTGGTGCAGCGCGCCAAGGCCGCGACGCCGCCGGCCGAACTGGACGGCTGATCAGAGCAGTCCGTACCCCACCAGGTCGGCCTCCAGCGCGGCGGCGCCCTGGGTGAAGTGGTGGGTGTGCCAGCCCAGGGCGCGGGCCGTGGCGATGTTGGCGGCGTTGTCGTCGATGAACAGCATCGTTTCCGGCGTCTGGCCAAACCGCTGCGCCGCCAATTCGAAAATGGCCGGATCGGGCTTGATCAGCCGTTCCGCCCCAGACACCACGATATCGCGGCAATGGTCGAGGATCGGGAACGTGGGGCGAAACAGCGCCCAGGCATCCACCCCGAAATTGGTGATGGCATATTGCGGCACGGTGCGCGCGCCCAGGCGGCGGACAAGATCGTGCGTACCGGCGACGGGGCCTGGAATACTGTCCATCCAGTGGCTGGCATAGCGGGCGATCAGGGCGGCATGCTGCGGAAATTGGGCTATGCGCGCAGGCACCATGTCCGACCAGGGCACGCCGGCATCGTGTTGGCCGTGCCATTCCTCGCTCACCACCTCGGCCACGAAACGCGCGCGCGCTGCCGCATCGGGAATGGCATCGCGATAGAGCAACGCCAGATCCCATTCCACCAGCACCCGGCCCACATCCCACACGACGACGGTTGGTTGGGCAGGGGAATCGGTCATGGCAGGGCATCCATGCAAAGGTGGGCGTCACGCCCGTGGCGCACAAACGGAACCAGCCCGCTTCCTGGGCCGGGGCCGCAACAGGTGCGGTTACCGGGCCAGGAAGCGGGCTGGAAGCAGCGTTGCAGCCTTGCCGGTGGTGTGCCGGACCGGGGCCGCCAGCGCGAAAGGGCTGATTAGCCCTGGCGCGCCTTGAAACGACGCTGGGTCTTGTTGATCACATAGGTCCGGCCACGGCGGCGGATCACGCGGTTGTCCCGGTGACGGTCCTTGAGCGACTTCAGGCTGTTGCGAATCTTCATGACTATTCCCTTTGCCCGAATCCGACCCGGGCGCGAAACTGAAGGTGCGCCGTTAGTGGCCCACCTGTGGAAAGTCAACCGTGGCCAGGCTGAATCATGGTTGGCGGTTCAGCCCGGTGTGGGCGTCAGCGTGGCCTGCATTTCGCCCAGCTTGCGCTCCCACGCCAGGGCATGGGCGATGATCGTGTCGAGATCGGCATGGCGCGGCACCCACGGCAAGGTGGCCTTGATGCGGGCGTTGTCGGAAATCAGCGAATCGGGGTCGCCAGGGCGGCGGCCCTGCAGCACGCGATTGATCGGCTGGTTGGTGGCGCGGTCAACGGCGTCGAGCACGTCGAGCACCGAAAAACCCCGGCCATAGCCGCAGTTCATGGTAAGCGAGCGCCCCGGATTCTCGATCAAGGCCTCAAGTGCCAGAACATGGGCATCGGCAAGGTCGGTCACATGGATATAGTCGCGCACGCCGGTGCCATCGGGCGTGTCGAAATCGGTGCCGAACACGGCCACGCTGTCACGCTTGCCCAGGGCGGCTTCCACCGCCACCTTGATCAGGTGCGTCGCCCCGGCGGTGGATTGGCCCGTGCGCGCCTGGGGATCGGCCCCGGCGACATTGAAATAGCGTAGGGCACAGAAGTTGAGCGGATGCGCGCGGGCCGTGTCGGCCAGCATGAGCTCGGTCATCAGCTTGGACATGCCATAGGGATTGATCGGCCGCTGCGGGCAGTCTTCGGTGACGGGCGAAACCTCGGGAATGCCGTAAGTGGCGGCCGTGGACGAAAAGATGAAGTGGCGCACTCCGCCGCGCACGGCCGACGCGATCAGGCTGCGCGTGCGGGCGGTGTTGTTGTCATAATACTTGAGCGGGTTTTCCACCGATTCGGGCACCACCACCGACCCGGCGAAGTGCATGATCGCGCCGATGCCCTGCTCGGCCACGATGCGCGCCAGCAGCGCTTCATCGGCAATGTCCCCCTGGTAGAACGGCACGCCATCGGGCACGGCAAATCGAAAGCCGGTGACCAGATTGTCGATCACCACCACGGGCCAGCCGGCATCCTTGAGCGCCAGCACAGCATGGCTGCCGATGTAGCCGGCACCGCCGGTGACGAGAACGGGGATCTTGAACATCACGGCGAATCACCTTCTTGTGGCCTGCCTTTTCGCACTAGCAGCATGATCACTTAAGAGAATTTGCTAATTGATCCGCCACCGGGCAATTCCATCCGTAACGGGCTGTCCGCCCGCCGTGGCGCATGGTTTTGGGCGCTGGCGCGTTTAACCTGATGGTTCAGCCGTGCGACAGCCCACTGGTGTCATGCCGTTCGGCCAGATTGATGGGAATTCCTTGCCATGCCCGCCCGCGTTCGTGTTCTTGCCCTGCTTGCTCCGGCCTTGGCCGCCCTGACTTTGCCCATCGCGGCGCAGGCGCAGCCGTGGGGCGGGTGGGGTGGCTATGGCCCCGGTTATGGTGGCGGCGGTTGGGGCGGCTATGACGGCCCGCGCCGTGGCGTGAGCGCGCCAGAACCATCGAGCAAGATCGACGTGACATCCTATCGCAGTGCCGATGCGATGGCGCTGCTGGGCAAGGGCAAGATCGTGGTGGCCGGTGTCGATGCGCCAGCCGAGGACCTGGAGCAGGGCGCCGACGAACCCACGCCAGACAAGCTGCCGGTCTATGAAGCGGCCGTGATCGATGCCCTGGTCGGGCATGGTTATGACACGCAGACGGCCACCGATGCCGGCCAGATCGCGCAAGTGGCAGTGAGCCACCAGGTCGTGGTGCCCGAAGAGCAGAAGCGTTCTCCGGTAAGCGGTGCGATGAGCACCACGGTGAGCAACCGCGGCTCGGCCGTGTCGCTGGGCGTGGCGCTGGATTTCACCAAGCCGGCCAAGGCGATCGTTTCCACCCGCATGGACGTGCGCATTCGCGACAAGGCCAGTGGCCGCGTGCTGTGGGAAGGCCACGCCGAAGGCATGGCACGCGAGGGCGAAGGCGGGCTGGACGATGGCAAGATGGCCGCGCGGCTGGCCAAGGCGCTGTTCGCACGCTTTCCCGAAGGCCAGGTGGTGGTGGCCGATGCTGGCGCGCCGGGTAATGTGCCGGCCGGCATGGTGCCGGTGGGCATGGCACCGCCCAGCGAAAACAATCCCTGATCGCCATGGCGCTTGTGCCCTGCCCTTGAGTGCCTTGGGCGTCATCCCTATCTTCGAAACAGATCCGCGTTCGGCGGGCATTTCACGAAGGATGAAGGGCCTATGCGCCGCCTGGCGTTTCTCATGCTCATGGCCGCCCCGCTTGCGGTTCCGGTTGCAGCACTTGCCGCGCCTGTCCAGGTGACGCGGTTTTCCAAGCCCGATAGCGTAGCCCGGCTGGGCCACGGCGCGGTGGCGGTGGTTTCCGTCAGCGCCGGGCCGAACGGCAGCCCGCAGGCCGATCCGCAGAGCCTGGCCGACCAGCCCTGGCTGCTGGCGGTGCAGCGCGAAGTGGCCGCGCTCGGCTTTGGCGCGGCAACCCCTGGCGCGGCTGACGTGGTGGCCGAAGTGGATGTGCAGCACGACACGCAAGTGCGCGGCGGCGGCAATGGCCCGGTCAGCCTGGGGCTGGGCGGGGCCACCGGTGGCCGGCACAGCAGCGTTGGCCTGGGCCTTGGCTTCAACATCGGTGGTGGTCCGCGCCGGGTGGACAGCACCTGGCTGCGCGTGGTGCTGCGCGATCGCGCTTCTGGTGAGCCTTTGTGGGAAGGCCGCGCCGAATACAGCGAGAAAAGCGGTTCGCCGGCCGCTTCGGCCGATGTTCTGGCCCCGCGCATGGCCCATGCGCTGTTTGCAGGCTTTCCCGGCAAGTCTGGCGACACTATCTCGGTCAAATGACGCAATACGCAAACCCTGCCGCCCCGATCCTGATCAACGCCGCTTTCGATGCCGGCAATATCGAAGTCCTGGCTATCGACGGCGCCCGTGCCACCCTGGCGATCCGCCGCGACAACCAGTCGGAATTTGCCCAATGGTTCCATTTCCGCGTGAGCGGCGTGGCCGGGCGCGAACTTGACCTGGCGATTACCGGCCTCAACACCTCGGCCTATCCCGATGGCTGGCCCGGCTATTCCGCCTGCGTTTCCGAAGATCGCCAGGAATGGACCCGCGCCGAATCGAATTTCGACCGCGGGCGTGATGGCGGCACGCTGCACATCCGGCACCGGCCCGAAGGCGACCAGGCATGGTTTGCCTATTTCGCACCCTATTCGCTGGAGCGGCATAACGACCTGGTGAGCGAGGCCGCAGCCAGCCCGGGCGTTTCCCATCGCGTGCTGGGGCTCTCGCTCGACGGGCGGCCGATCGATTGCCTGACGCTTGGCACCGGGCCGCGCCAGGTGTGGCTCTATGCCCGGCAGCATCCGGGCGAGACGATGGCGGAGTGGTGGATCGAAGGTGCGCTGGAAGCGCTGACCGATCCGGCCGATCCGCATGGCCGCGCGCTGCGCCAGGCCTGCACGTTCCACATCGTGCCCAATTGCAACCCCGATGGCAGCGTGCGCGGGCATTTGCGCACCAATGCGGTGGGGGTCAATCTCAACCGCGAATGGCATGAACCGAGTGCGCAGCGCTCGCCCGAAGTGCTGGCCATCCGCAATGCGATGGACGCCACCGGGGTGGACTTTGCCATCGACGTACATGGCGACGAGGCGATCCCCGCCGTGTTCCTGGCCGGGTTCGAAGGCATTCCCGGCCTCACGCCCGAACAGTTGGCGGGATACCAGCGCTATCGCACCATCCTTGATCGGCGCAGCCCCGATTTCCAGGTGCGGCGTGGCTATCCGGAAAGCCGGCCGGGGCAGGGCAACCTGGCGATGTCCACCAACCAGGTGGCGCAGCGCTTTGGCTGCGTGGCGATGACGCTGGAAATGCCGTTCAAGGACAATGCCGACTTGCCCGATGCGGTCTATGGCTGGAGCGCGGAACGCAGCAAGCTGCTGGGCCGCGAATGCCTGGCGGCGCTGTGGGAATGGTTGCAGCCGCAATCGGATTGATGGCGTAACCGTGCACAAAGCCTGGTCGGTTTTTACGACCCGTTAAGGCTTGTGGGATCATGGGAGAGGGATGGTACGCGCCCTCTCTCTCTCCCTCTCTGCCCGGCCGGCGCTTGGCGCCCTGCCAGGCCTTGCTGCGCACGCGCTTGCTTGCCTGCCGGTGCTGGGTTGCGCCCTGGCCTTGATCTGTGCGGGGCGCGCGCTGCCGTTCTGATGGTTATCGCCGCCTCGCCCACACGCCCCGCTAGAGGGGCGGTTTGGTCTTCAGGCGGCGCCCCGTTTCCCCTGGCTTTCGGCCCAAGGCTGGGCATCATCATCGGCGCATAGCGCAAGCAGCGCGGCGAGCGGCAACGGCTTGCTGAACAGATAGCCCTGCGCGTGCTTGCACCCGGCTTCCTGCAGCATGCGCCGCTGGGCCGTCGTTTCCACCCCTTCCGCCACGCAGGGAAGGCCGATGGCGTGGCAGAAGGTGATCATGGCCTTGGCGATGGTGTCGCCGCCGGGCTCGTTCAGCGCCGAGACAAAGCTGCGATCGATCTTGATCTTGTCGAGCGGCAGGCGTTGCACATAGCCCAGGCTGGAATAACCGGTGCCGAAATCGTCGAGCGCGATGCGCACGCCGATGTCGCGAAAGGCCTGCAGCGCCTGCGCGGCCACTTCGGCATTGGCCATCACTGCCGTTTCCGTCACTTCCAGCCAGATCCGCCCTGGATGAATGCCGGCGCGCTCGATCTCGCGGCGAATGAAAGCGAGCGTGGTGGCCGATGTCAGGTCGCAGGCCGAGATGTTGAACGACAGCGCCACGGATTCGGGCAATTGTTGCGCGGCCTTGAGCCCCTTGCGGATCACCGCGCGGGTGATGCTGTGGATCGCGGTCGATCGTTCGGCCACGGCGATGAAGTCGGTGGCGGAGATTTCCCCAAGCACGGGGCTGGTCCAGCGCGCCAGCACTTCCACCGCGCTGAGCCGGCCGCTCTCAAGCTCGACGATCGGCTGGAGCACGATGCTCAGCTCATCTTCCAGCGTGCTGGCTTGCAATGCCACTTCGATCGCCCGGTCGGCCCGCACCGCGGTTTCCAGCGCGGCGGTGAACACGCACACGCCGCCGCCGTTCACGTGCTTGGCATGATAGAGCGCATAGTCGGCGCGGTCGAACAGGTCGGCCGCGTTTGTGCCGGCCTGCGGGAAATGCGCCACGCCCAGCGATCCGCCCACATGGAGCACGATTTCTCCCACGTGCAGCGGCGCCTGGATCTGCTGCAGCAAGCGCTCGCAGGTGCGGGCAAAGCCCTTGGCGTCGCTGTCGATCAGCCCGAATTCGTCGCCGCCCAGGCGATAGACCCGCGCCGTGGGGCCGGCAGCATGGCGCAGCCTTGCGCCGATTTCGGCAAGCAGGCGATCGCCGACGTGATGGCCATAGGTATCATTGATCGGCTTGAACCGATCGAGATCGAGCACGCCCACGGCAAAGGCGCCGTTGCCGCCATCGCTGGTGGTCCAGCGATCGAGATCGGCATGGAACAGCCGCCGATTGGCCAGCCCGGTGAGGGCGTCGGTCATGGCCAGCTTGCGGTTTTCCTCGTTGAGGCGCTGCAACTCTTCGTGCTGCTCGGCGAGCAGAGTTCCGGCCGAAACCTGATTGCGGAAATGGGCAAAGCTGTTGAACAGCACCCGCAGCAACACGGCCAGCACCAGCGCCACGTTGATCCCGACAGTCACGAAGATCAGTTGCTGGCGCGCAAAGCATACGATGATGAACGGGGGGAGCACTGTCAGCGCCACCAGCAGCGCGGCCTGCGGCAGCACGATCAGGCAAAAGATGCAGCCGATCACCGTGGTGGAGATGTACAGCGCGACATGCGCCTGTTCGTAAGGACCGCCATAGGGCGCCAGGGCCAGCGACCAGCCAACGTAAGCCAGGGCCACCGGCCCGGCGACGATGGTAATTGCCCGCAACTGCCGCCGCGCCTTTTCGGGACTGGGTGCGCCACGCCGCGCCTGGCCCAGCCAATGGACCATGCGGATGACCGTTACGGCAAAGAGTACGGCAGGCACGCTGACGGTGAGCGCAGCGGGAGCCTGGTGGCGGTGGGTAATGGCCACCGCCGCCGAATTGATCAGCAGCAGGCCATAGAGCAAGGGCACCTGGCGTTGCAGGTTGACCGCCTGGGACACGGCCAAGGCAGGATCATGTCCGATTTCCGCGAACCATCGAAACGGACGCGATGCGCGCAATGGCTTTCTCCCCTGGCCGCCGAATACATCCGCAAGCAGATTTCATGCACCTGAAAGCATGAAAAGAATCATACCTGGGGGCTCGTGTTCCCCGACGTGGACACCAAGCGGGCGTTTGCCTGCGGGCTGTCGCAACGAAGTGACACAATCTGTTGCGGGGCCCGGCTTGGCAAGATTTAACGCCCGTGTCGCCGCAGGCTGCGCTCAGCGTGGGCTCAACGGACTTGGCAGCGCGTGGCCGCGTGCGCGAACGAACCGCGGTTGGGCCGCGGCGTTAAATCAGCGATTTCGGGAAACTGGATGCCCCGCGAGGATTAGAACTTTGATCCTCGAATTTCCATTAATGCCCGAAAAATACCAACGATTATAGCGAACTTGAAAAATGGTTCTCCGCAGCGGTCCGTTGACGTTCGCCAGAATCCGCGATATTGTGTGGGGGCAAATGTGGGGATAAAAGTGTGGGGAAATTGACCGCCGCCAAAGTTCGCAATGCCAAGCCCGGATTCGGGCCGTCGGGAAAGCCGGTTAAGCGCGCCTACCAGGACGGAGACGGTCTTTTCCTTCTGGTCTCGCCCGGCGGGGCTAAGTCATGGATGCTTCGCATGCAGGCCGATGGGAAGCGTCGGGACATCGGACTGGGCGCGGCGGACATCGACAATCTCGGCAGCACCGCCTTCGGCAAGGACGATTCCCGGCATTCTGATCTGCCCCTCATGCTACGCAAAAGCCTGTCCTTGGCGGAGGCCCGAGAAAAAGGGGCTGCACTGCGGAAGCTCGCCAAAGCAGGAAAAGACCCCAAGGTGGAACGCGATCGGCAGCGGGTGAAGGTGCCAACGTTTGCCGAAGCTGTTATCGAAACCCACAACGCCCTGATGTCTGGCTGGAGCGATCGCACTGCCAAGGCATTCAAGGCCTCGCTGGAAGAACATGCAAACCCCAGGCTTGGGGCATTGAAGGTCGATGCCATTGGCAGCGCCGAAGTCATCGCCGCGCTGGCTTTGATCTGGAACGATAAGCCTGTCATTGCCCGCAAGGTGCGCAGCCGCATCGGACAGGTACTCGCCTTTGCCAAGGCACGTGGCTGGAGAAAGGACGCTTTGCCCGACGCTCGCGAATTGCGGACCGGCCTTGCCAAGCAAGACAAAGGGAAGAATTTCGGCGCTATGGCCTTCATGAGGGTACCGAGTTTCGTTGCCGGAGAATTGGCCAAGAATGCCACGGCCAGCCGATTCGCCGTCCTCTTCACGGTATTGACGGCCGCACGGTCAGGTGAGGTGCGGAGCGCGACTTGGGAGCAAATCGACCTTGATGCCCGCACCTGGAGCCGACCGGCCAGCCTTATGAAGATGGACAGGGGCCACGTCGTCACTCTGTCCGATGCCGCCGTTGCGCTATTGACGCTCTGGGCGCCTGAGGAAAGCCTGCGCACAGGCCTAATTTTCAGTGGCATGAATGGCGGCGCTTTGTCGGATATGTCGTTGACCAAGGCCTTGCGCGCTGCACACGAAGCCGAACTCTTGGCTGGGCGACCTGGTTACACCGACCCTAATTCAGGCAAGACCGCCACTGTACACGGCTTCCGCTCTGCTTTTCGTGATTGGGCCGCAGAACGGATGCCGACCGTTCCCGCTATGGTGGCAGAAATGGCATTAGCCCACAAAGTCGGTACGTCCACCGAGCAAGCCTATCTGCGCACCGATCTGCGCGACATGCGCCGAACTCTGATGGAAGCCTGGGGCCACTTCGCCGCCGCATCCTTGTCCGGCGCGGCTCAGAACTTGCACTGATTCGAGCGGTAGTAAGGCACGGCAAAGCGGTGTAGTGCTACGGCGGCCTCCGCCCGCTATTGGATAGCTGCAATTTTCTGGGCACCTTCTATCCTGCTGTTGAGGACAGGCGGCGACGAGAGGGACGGCCAATTTCAGCGTCGGGTTCGATGTGTTCTGGACCGCGCAGATGGAAGCCATCGAGGCGCGGGCCGAAGCCTATCGCGATGCCGGGTGGGACGAGGTCGTAATCATGGCCAGGGGCGAGGCGTTCCATTCGTGGGAGCACGTCTCCTGTCCCAAATCCAAGGGTGGCCGGGTCTATGTCACCATCGGCCATCGCGGTGATGTCAGCTTCCACGAAGGCTTTGTAACAAACAAGGAAGCGCGGCGACTGGAGCGCGGCGAAGCGCTGGAGAAGGCGGTCCGGCCCGAAGTGTCGAGCACGGTGAATGCCTATGTCGACCTGCATCGCCATGCCGCCGTGCGCGCCAAACTGGTCGAGGACAGCAGCCTTTCTCTACCGGTGATGGTCGCCCATGCAATTGCCGGGTCGGGTCTGTGGACGGTGCGGATCGAACCGCAGAAGGCCCCCAGCGATGCCGTAGCCGAAAGCGTCGAGAACTGCCTGTCCGAAGCCTTGTTCGATGCCCGGCGGCGCGAGGTTCTGCGCCTGCTCGACCTTGATCCTGACACCCCAACCGTCACTGGCAGCGATCCCGATGGGCAAGGTATCTGCGGTCTGGTCCGGCGGCTGGTCGCTCTGGACGACGCTGCCGTGCTGCGCGTGTTGGCCGTGGTCATGGGCGAAACGCTCGACGTCGGGACCGGCCTGATCGAACTGCTGGGCGAGCACTTGGGCCTCGACATGGCCGATGTTTGGCAGGCGGACGATGCCTTGCTCGACGCCGTGCGCGACCGCGAATTGATGGGCCATCTGCTTGCCGATGTGGCGGGCGAACAGGTTGCTACCGAGAACGGCAAGGCCGCCACCAAGGTCAAGCGTGGCATCATCCGCGACTGCCTTTCGGCCAGCAATGGGCGTGCGAAGCGCGATAACTGGGTGCCACGCTGGATGGCTTTCCCAGCGAGCGCCTATACGCCGCGCGGCGGGGTTGGCAGCGCCGAGCGAGCGGCCCGGATCGCAGCGGTTGGTGAACGCGAGGCCGAGGCGGAAGCTGCCGCAGACGTCGAGGTCGAAGCCGCAACAAGCGACGACACCGAAGTCGATGCCACCTTGCCCAAGGCGGCGTGACAGGGGATATGGCCGGTTCCAACTGGGGCCGGCCAACCACTTTGTACTTGGCAAAGCGCCGTTTTCCCGCGATTCTGCACCCATGAAGACCGACCTCGACCATCTGCCTGCGAGCAAGCAGCGCGACCTGGACCGCGTGGTCCAGATCCTGTTCGAGGAGTTTGCCGCCGCGCATGAGAATGCCACCGCACGGCGCCGTCGGGGCCGCATTCTCAAGGTCATTCTCTATGGCAGCCATGCGCGTGGCGGCTGGGTGGACGAGCCGCATACCGCCAAGGGCTACGTCTCGGACTTCGACCTGCTGGTGATCGTCAACCAGAAGGAACTGACCGACCGTGCCGCCTACTGGACGGCGGCCGACCAGCGACTGATCGAGGAGAAGATCGCCGGCACGCTGCGCACGCCGGCAAATTTCGTGGTCCACACCTGGCAGGAAGTCGGCGACGGCCTTGCCCATGGGCGCTACTTCTTCATGGACATCGCCCGCGATGGCGTCTTGCTGTTCGAGGCCGACGACAGGCCCTTGCCCGAACCCAAGCCGAAGACGCCGGAGCAGGCACTTGCCATGGCGCAGGAATATTTCAATGAGTGGTTTCCTGCCGGGGCGGGAATGTTGGAAACGGCTCGTTTCAGCCAAGAGCAGGGACGGCTAAAAGACGCAGCGTTCTTGACGCACCAAGCTGCCGAACGTCTCTATCACTGCGTGCTGCTGGTCTGCACCTTCTACACCCCACACAACCACAATCTGGCCTTCTTACGCACGCAGGCTGAGGGTTTGGACATACGCCTGGTGGAGGCGTGGCCGCGCGATACCCGGCGCGAGCGGGCCTTGTTCGAGAAGCTGAAAGACGCCTACGTGAAGGCGCGCTACTCCAAGCATTACCGCATTTCAAAAGAGGATTTGCTGTGGCTTGCCGAGCGGGTCGAGAAGCTCGGCCAGCTCGTGCAGGACGTCTGCCAAGAGCGGCTGGCACTGCTCGACTCGGAAGTCCGAGAAGCAGGGTGACCCGCGTCTAGCAGGGAGTGGTGGCCCCCTGCGCCTCCCTGATTGTCCCAGCGGCAACCATCCTAGAACTATGCAAGTAACTGCCGCGCGCACTTCGATATCGAGCGTCAGTTGCAGCACAGCATCGATCGCTACACTGGCTTCCGCCTGCGGCGTCTGCGCGCCGCAGGCCAGCGTGATCCGGTCAAATTTCCGGTCCAGATCGAGCGCTTCGCCCAGCCCGTGGCGGGTGATCCTTACCATCGCCGCACCCTCGCTGGCGATGCCAAAACGGCACGCATTCCCGCCAGGAATCCAGCACCCAAGCACCGCGTTCCATCCGAAAAGGCCAACGGAAATCCCGCGCAATCCCACGCGCCGGGACATCTAGGACTGTCTAAATGCCACCCTGCAATTGCAGGCGATGCCCTGCCTTTGCTTCGATCCGTATAGGCATAGACCCGTCCTCCGTCACAGCTCACGTCGCAAAGTTCAAATAGACCATATAGCGAACGACGTAAGGGTTAGTGAGGATGGGCGAAGGGGTGCTGGGGGGCAGATCGGCAGGAAAAGGAACCGACGCAAGATAAAGGCCCCCATCTCGCGATGGGTGCTAAGCTGTTGTCTGCACGTCGTTTTCTTTGGAGATAGGCTGGACTTGCGCCATCCGACCGCCTCCGGTTGCGAGATGCGTGGCCAAGAAAGCGTGTCGTTGCAGGCATTTGCCGCGAGACAGGCGTGGAGGCCCTTGCAGCCTCGCGCGCGCCACCCCTGATTGCTGGTTCCGGCAGGAATTCCAGCATCGAGGAAGCGGCAATGGACGACGGGTTCGACGTGTGGCTGGGTCATATCGGCAAGGAACGGCCCATGCGCCACGACCTGCGCCGGGCGGTCAACCATGCCGGTGGTTCACGCCTGGCGAAAGGCCAGGCCAAGCCCCGCTTCACCGGCGCCCGCACCGGGCGCGGCGTCGCCGCTGGACGGATGCTGGCGGGTGCGCCGCGTCAGGTGGGCGCGGGCACCCGCCGCGTGGTGGTGAAGGCCCGCTTCGTGAAGCTTGCCGGCAGGGGGGTGAAAGCGGCAAGCGCGCACCTCGCCTACCTGCAGCGCGACGGTACCACCCGCGAAGGCGAGCGCGGCACGCTGTACGGCCCTGATAGCGACCACGCCGACGGCAAGGCCTTCCTCGAACGCGGGGCTGGTGACCGCCACCAGTTCCGCTTCATTGTCGCCCCTGAGGACGGCGAGCAGTACACGGACCTGAAGCCGGTGACCCGTCGGCTGATGGAGCAGATGGAGAAGGATCTCGGCACCCGCCTCGAGTGGGTGGCGGTCGATCACTTCAACACTGGCCATCCTCATACCCATATCGTCGTGCGCGGCGTCGGTAAGGACGGCAAGAATCTCGTCATCGCCCGCGACTACATCAGCCAGGGCATCGCTGCGCGTGCCTCGGAAATTGTCAGCCGCGATCTCGGGCCCCGTACCGAGCTCGAGATCGCCACCGCCAACGCGCGTGAGGTGACGCAGGAACGATTCACCCGCATCGACCGCCGCCTGTTGCGCGACATCGACGAGCAGGGTCTGGCTTCGGCCTGGCATGCCGACCCGGCCGAGCAAGCCTTGCGCGCCGCGCGCCTCGGTACGCTGCACGCGATGGGCTTGGCGGAGAAGGAAGGCAAAGGCCTCTACCGCCTCGATGACGACCTGGAAGCCACGCTACGCGCCATGGGCAAGCGCGGCGACATCATCGCCACCATGCACGAGCGGCTGCGCAGCCATCCCGAGGTGTTGCCCCAGGACTATGCGGTCTACGCCCCTGCCGCGCGTCAAGCCATCGTTGGTCGCGTGCTCGACCGGGGGCTCGCCGACGAGCATGGCGATCGCCATTACCTGATCGTCGAGGCGACCGATGGACGCACGCACTTCGTCGATCTCGGGCACGATCTGGCAGATGGGGCGATGAAGGATCGGCTGGTCCGGGTTTCTCCAGCAGCGGTGGAGGTGCGGCCTGCCGACAAGGCCATCGCCGAAGTCGCGCGCGCGAATGGCGGGCGTTACAGCGTGGACCTTCACCTGGCGCATGATCCTTCCGCTACCGATCGCTTTGCCCAGGCCCACGTGCGCCGTCTCGAAGCCCTGCGCCGCGATGGCGCGGCTGTGCAGCGCGAACCCAATGGCACATGGACGGTTGGCCCGGATTACCTCAGCGAAGCGCTGCACCATGAAGAGCGGCAAGCGCTCCGGCGCCCGGCCACCATCGCGGTGCTAACCGACCGGCCGCTCGAACAGCTGGTCCATCACGATGGCGAGACCTGGCTCGACCGCCAGTGCGTCGCGACCAACCCGGAGCGACTACAGGGGCGCATCGGCACCACGATGGGCCAGTCGCTGCAGCAGCGACGGCAATGGCTGATTGAGCAGGGCCTCGCGGCCCAAGAAGGGGATACGATCCGCTATCGCGCCAACTTGCTGGCGACGCTCCGCCAGCGCGAACTGAACCGCGTCGGAGCCCAACTCTCGCAGGAGCTTGGGTTGGAGTTCACGCCCGTGCAGGGCAACCATGTCGAAGGCACCTATCGTCGCGCCGTCGACGTGGGCGGCGAGAAGTATGCCGTGATTGCCAAATCACGCGAGTTCACGCTGGTCCCGTGGCAGCCGGTACTGGAGAAGCAACTGGGCCGCCAGGTCACCGGGACCATCGAGCGCGGCGGCAGCATCGACTGGACCTTCGGGCGGCAGCGTTCCGGGCCGCAGATCGGCTGAGCCATCAAAGCGCACGTCGAGATACCGGAGAGGGTCTGTTGCCAAGCCTATGCGCCGCGCATCATCGCCGGCATGCAAACGCGCAAGACCCGCCACCAGTTCTACCTGCCCGACCATCTCTCGGCGAGGCTTGATGCCATGGCAGCCGAGCCGGGGGCAACGAAGACGACTATCCTGAGCAAGGCGCTCGGCGCATGGTTTGAGCAAGCTGGCGACGAGCAGGCAGGCGCACAATTCGGCAAGGCGCTTTCCCGGCAGGTGCGCGCCATCGAGCGGCTCGAGCAACGGCTCGATTACCTGACCGAAGTGCTCGGCCTGTTCGTGCGGCATCAGCTGACACTGACCGCGCATCATCCCGCCTTCGATGCCGAGACGCAGCGCCTGGGCCAGCGCCGCTACGACCAGTTCGTCCGGACGGCGGGCGAATT
>NZ_JAAZQN010000011.1:0-43967 GCF_012275365.1 Novosphingobium sp. SG720
GGATGAGCAGCGCGAGGCGCTCGCCTCCGGCACAATGACTGTCAGGATTGCAGCGGAAGATCGCCTTGTAGATGACCTCATGGCCGCGATAGCGAGCGCTGATCGTAACGGGGGTGAATGAGCGTCCAGTCCGCAGCACTTCACGTCTTCCCCGCCTTATACCCACTGTCCCGCGCCGCCTAGCACGGGAGTTGTCTCAAATTGCCCTTACTGAATCCCTTTGGGGCGTCCGTCTCAATGGCAGATGTTGCGGACGATCCGGAAAGTCCCCTCTGGGACGCGGATTGACCCGAACCGACCTTCGTTCATCGGCTCAAACATCGGCGCCAGGATGCCCAGGGCGGCGGACGGTCCGGAACGGCAGCTTGAAGCGCGCGAAACAGGATAGCCGCCATTCGGATACGCAAAAGCCCAGGGGACAGCACACGACCAGAATGCGAAGTTCGGCACCGGCAGATCCCGACCAACTGAAGCCGTTTCCCGGCGTGCGTGAACGGCATTCCTCCCGGAAGCCGCCAAAGCCATCCAATTCAGCGGTTCGGCAGCAGTGCGCATCTTTCGGTCTTTCAGGCCAGACCCCACGCGCCGCCGGCAAAGTATCGCGGGGCCGAACAAGCCTGCCGGAGGCGCCGCTGCAATCGCAGCAGCACCTATTCGGCGCGGTCGATCGCCGCAGAAGGTGCTGCGAGGCTCTGGATCTGCCACAGAGTCAGGAACAACGCGGCGATCACCGGGCCGACGACGAAACCGTTGAAGCCCATCAACTCGAACCCACCCAGCGTCGCCACCAGCACCAGATAGTCCGGCATCCGCGCCTCGCGACCGACCAGGATCGGGCGGACCACGTTGTCGACGCTGCTGACGATGAAGAACCCGCAAAGGAACAGGACCGCGCCCTGCCAGATCGCGCCGGTCGCGAACAGGTAGAGGGTTACCGGTACCCAGATCAGCCCCGTGCCGATCGCCGGGAACAACGAGAACACGCCCATCGCCACGCCCCACAGCAAGGCACCGGGAAGACCCAGCGCCCAGAACACCAGCCCACCCGTCGCGCCCTGCAGGATGGCGACGATCAGGCTGCCCTTGATCGTCGCGCGGATCACCGCAAGGAACTTGGCGGCAAGCATCGCTCGCTGGTCCGGCGCCAGCGGGATCGCGCTTTCAATCCGCGGGGCCAGCCTGCGCCCGTCGCGCAGCAGGAAGAAGGTAATGTAGAGCATCACGCCCAGCGACAGGAAGAAGGCGAAGGCATCCTGGCCGATACCCAGCATCTGCGCCGCGACGGGCTTGATGCTGTTCGCCAGGCCTTGTCCGATTCTCGTCTGGATCCCGACCACATCGCTCAGTCCCAGATCAGCCAGCCATGTCTGCACCCATGCCGGCAGGCGCGCCTCTGTTTCGACGAACATCCGCGCCAGATCGATCTCGCCGCTATGCAGTCGCGCGTAGAAAGCTGTCGCCTCGCGGAGCAGTGCGCCGCCGAGCAGCAGCGCCGGGCCGACAACAACGAGGGTGATGACGCACAGCGTTGCGAGGGCGGCTAGATTTTGGCGTTGCGGCATTGCCCGCAACAGGCGGCGGTTTAGCGGATCGAACAGCACCGCGGCGATGATCGCCCATAGAATTGCACCGGAAAACGGGGCGATGAGCCAGAAGAAGATGAGTGTGATCGCGCCGACCAACGCGATGAGGAAGAACCGCGAGGGGGCGGCGCCGGGATGCAAAGGTGCCGTCATTGCGCGCGTTCGGGCGTGGGGGCGAAGGCCGGCGCCTTGCCGGCGATCGCCCGTCGGACCAGCGGCTTGCACCCTTCGAGCAGGACGAGCAGCACGACGCCCAGGCCTGCCGCCAGCCCCATGTCATCCCAGGCGATCGATCCGAACGTCAGCAGCGACTGCGCCCATGGCAGGAACAGGATCGCTGCCGCCACCGCAACGATCGCGGCGACGACGTACCGCAGCGCCGCGTTGTGGCGAACCAGCGCATCGCGCAGCGAGGCATTGAACGACCGGTTCACGAGGATCAGCGCAACGATCTCGGCGACCAGCGCAAAGAAGACCAGCGCGCGCAACTCGGGCTCGGGCATCCCCGAGTGATGCTCCACGAGCAGCATGATCGCGACCATCCCGAAGGCAAGCCCGCCCTGGAATACACTCCAGACGATCATCGGTAGCGAGAACAGCGCCTCGGCCGGATCGCGCGGCGGACGTCGCATGGTGTCTGCCTCCTCGCGTTCGGCTTCGAACACCAGCGCACAGACCGGATCGATCACCATTTCGAGGAGCGCGATGTGGATCGGCCCGAACAGGATCGGCAACCCCAGGAACAGCGGCAGCAGCGCCAGTCCCGCGATCGGCACATGGACCGCGAAGATGAAGGCCATCGCCTTGCGGATATTGTCGTAGATCCGCCGCCCGAGCCGAACCGCCTGCACGATCGAGCCGAAATTATCGTCGATCAGCACAATCGCGGCGGCCTCGCGCGCGACATCGGTGCCGCGCTTGCCCATCGCGACGCCGATATCAGCCGCCTTGAGCGACGGGGCGTCGTTCACGCCGTCGCCTGTCATCGCGACGACCTCGCCCGTTGCCTTCAGCGCCTGGACGATGCGCAGCTTCTGTTCGGGCATGATCCGGGCGAAGACGGTGATGGTTGGTAGGCGCGCTGCCAGCGCGGCATCGTCGAGCTGTGCCAGTTCGTCCCCGGTGAGCACGGCGCCCGCGGCGATCCCTGCCTGCGTCGCGATCGAGCGGGCGGTTGCGGCATAATCGCCGGTGATCATCACCACGCGAATGCCCGCGCGCCGGCATTCGGCGACGGCAGCCGGCACGCTGGCGCGAAGAGGATCGGCCAACCCTACGAGCCCGGTTAGCGCATAGGCATAGTCCTGCTGCGTTTCTGCCCAGTTACGGTCCGGCGGGGTTGCCGTTGCGACGGCCAGCACGCGCATGCCGCGCACCGCCATCGCCTCGACGGCAGCGGTGAGCGCGGCGCTTTGGTCGGAGGGTAATCGACAGAGGCGGGCAATCGCTTCCGGCGCGCCCTTCGCCGAAAGGGTGAGAGCGTCTCCATTTTCCCAGACATTCGACATCGCCAGCAACTCGGGCCGCAGGGCATAGGCGTGCGTGACAGACCCGGTCGGCACCGGGATGGCAGCCACCGCCGACCGAGCCTGGTGGATCGCGATCTCCATCGGATCGGACGGTTCGACCGCGCTGGCGAGCGCCGCCGTGGTCAACAGAGGGTGATATGCATCGGGAAGCGGCACGTCCGGTGCCAGCGCGAACGTATCGCCCGACGGCAGCCAGAGCGTGGCGAGTGCCATGCGGTTCTCGGTCAGCGTGCCCGTCTTGTCGGTGCACAAAATCGTCGCCGAGCCAAGCGTTTCAATGGCTGTCGAGCGCCGGGTCAGTACCCCGGCCTTGCCGATCCGCCATGCGCCCATCGCCAGGAACACCGTCAGCACGACGGGAAATTCTTCGGGCAGCATCGACATGCCGATGGCGATTCCCGCCAACACCGCCTCGATCCAGCCACCGCGCAGCACGCCGTAGAGCAGCACGACCAGCAGCGCGACTGCGCCGCCGCCGATCCCGCACCAGGTGACGATCCGGGTTGTTTCGCGTTGGAGGCGCGGCGTCTGGGTATCCATCGTCGCGAGAGACTGTCCGATGCGGCCCATCGCACTGTGCGGCCCGGTGGCCGTCACGCGTGCGATGCCGCTCCCTCGGGCGACGAGCGTGCCGGCGTAGACAAAGGGCTGGTCCTCGCCGCCTGCACTGGCGGGCGCTTCGGCGCCAGGTTCACGCGCGACTACCTTGCCGACGGGCAGAGATTCTCCGGTCAGCAGCGACTCGTCGGCCTGGAGATCAGCGGCTTCGACCAGCACCGCATCGGCGGCGATCCGATCGCCTTGTTCCAGCACCAGCAGATCGTCGCGCACCACCTCCCGCCCCGGAATGTGTTGGCGCGCTCCGTCGCGGATCACCAGCGCCCGCGGCGCGGCGAGACCTCGCAGCGCCTCGAGTACATGTTCGGTGCGCGCCTCTTGGATCACGGTGACGACGATAGAGAAGGTGGCAAATGCCAGCAGGATCACTGCCTCGGTGCGATTGCCGAGAAGCAAATAGGCAATCCCGCCGAGAAGCAGCAGCGCGAGCATGGGTTCGCGCAGTACCTCCAGCGCAATTCGCAGCGCCGAGCGCCGATCGGGGCGGGGGAACTCGTTGGCGCCCTCCTCCGCGAGCCGGTCAGCCGCGCCCTTGGTGGAAAGTCCGTTACACTGGGCGGCTTCGGTCATAGCTCCAAGGTCTCGCAATCGAAAATCCGGGGGCGGCGGAGCAGTTTTGAACCAGTCCGAGGAAGGCTGGGAGCGGTCGAGGAGAGCAGACTAACAGACTTCACGCTCGCCCAAGCAGCTTTTCGAAGATCTTTCGGTGCTGTCGCTATCCAAGGTTGAGGGAGAGTCGTGGAAAGTGCGCCGGCCCTGGCATGCGCAGGCAGAGCTTCGCCGCGGCGGTCGAAATGCACAGCGGCCATCCGCAGACTGAAGCAGCCTAGGCGGCGTGGACAAATTTGAGCCAGTATCTGGCGGTGGCGAGATAGACCATTCCGAGGAAACTATTGGCAAGCTGGTCGTAGCGGGTTGCGATGGCGCGGTTGATCTTGAGTTGTCCGAACATGCGCTCGATGCGGTTGCGCAGCTTGTAGAGCGTCCGATCATGCCCGATTTTCACGCGGCGGTTTGACCGGCCAGGGATGACGGCCTCGATTTCCCGTTTGGCAAGGTCGGCACGGATTGCGTCGGCGTCGTAGCCCTTGTCGGCGAGCAAAGCGTCGGGTGCGCGCTCGGGTAGGCCGATCAAGGCGTCATAGGCCTTGCAATCTGCCGCCTCACCGACTGTCAGATGGAAGGCGAGCGGTCGTCCGAGCGCATCAGCCAAGCAGTGAAGTTTACTGGTGAACCCGCCCCGCGAGCGACCAAGAGCGCGTCGATGAGTCCCCCTTTTCCGCCCGCTGCCGAGACGTGGGCGCGAACGGTGGTACTGTCGATGCTGTAGTGACCGCTGTCCGCCATGATCTCAGCCAGCGTGACTGCCACGGTCTCCCAGACCCCGGCTTCGCTCCATCGCCTGAACCTGCGACAGATGGTGTTCCAGCTACCATATTTTGGCGGCACGTCGCGCCACGGAGCGCCGCAGCGGAGCCGCCAGAGGATGCCGTTGATGATTGAACGGTTCTGCTCGGGCGGCCTGCCGCGACCACGGTTCTCAGGTTCAATCGGCAGCAAGCCTTTCAAAATGCGCCATTCCGCCTCACTCAGGTCACCCCTGCTCAAGCCTGCCTCCAAAAAGCAGCCTTGAATCAACCCGCTCGGCTCGCGTCAAGCTTCCTCCGCGCACATGACGCTCGAAGTCCGCCTACTTGCGGGAATCAGGGTTTGATGCTCAATTTTGAACCATGAGCATTTCTGCAATCAACGCCGATGTCTTCGTCTCCGAAGTACTGAACAGCGCACAAGTATGGGGCATCAAGGATAGGGATGGCTTCCCGACCTCGACAAACGCGTCCGGCGAAACCGCAATGCCCTTTTGGTCGTCGGAAAATCGGGCCATGTCGATCATCAAAAGCGTCCCCGCGTACTGCGACTTCACCCCGGAGCCGATCTCGTTACCGACGTTCGTCGAACGGTGGCTACCCGGCTTGCAAAAGGACGGCCTCTATTGTGGGCTTAATTGGACCGGCGCACGCGCAACAGGATATGATCTATCTCCGGCTGATCTGATGGCCCGACTGGAGGCGGCCCAAAGAAAATCCTAATCCCGCGCAACAGCGAATTTGTCCACGCCGCCTAATCCACCCGCAAACGCGGCGATGCGTGGACCGAGTTTTATCCTCCTGCCACCACGACGACAGGGGCACCAAGCATGGCGGCTATCCCCCACCTGAAGACGCTCGCGCACAGCGCAGTCCACCTGACGCAGGAACCGCGTGCCGACGAGGACGCCCACAACAAGCTCGTGGAGATCTACTGTGTCACACTGCTCATGGCGTCAGACACCAGGGTCCTTCTCGACCATGGAGCCACTGGACCAGATCGATCAGGTGCCAACGCACGACGCCATGGACTGCCGGGAACGGGCCGCGCTCGACAATATCGACTAATGCCTGGCGCTGAGCATTGTTAAGTCGTGAACGGGCCCCGAGTGCCTTTCCATCAAGCAAGCCGTCGGGACCACGGGCATTGAACCGGAGCACCCAGCCCCGCCAAACTGAAGTCCGACACCACCGATAGAGCCAGAAGGCGGCGCGCTGGGTTCGCGTGCTTGGTCGTCCGCGCCAATCGGCGCAGTGACGCACCGTCAAAATCGTCCCGTAAACCAATCGCTGTCCCCATGGTGCCGATCTCCAATCTGCCGGCGCCATTGAGTCAGATTTCCGCGGTCTTGGGCATCCTCCGTGAGTCAGTCACCGCGCGGTGTGGTATAACTCCTCTCCACACCTAAAATGCGATTGACTCGCAATAGCGTTTTTGCATAGGAGGCCCCGCCGTGATGAAGAGGGGGTTCCATGACGCATAAATTCTTCCTGCCGTTCTTGTCCGCTACGATGCTGACAGGAGGTGCTGCTTGTTCTGTTGCCTCTGCGCAGGAGGTCGAACAGGCAGCGGATAAGAGGCGTGTCGATGAGGAGATCATCGTCGCCGGCCTCAAGCCCGATGAGGGCCAGAACAGGATCGGCGAGAATGGCGCGATGGGCTCGAAAGTCTTACTTGACACGCCCTATTCCCTGACCGTCGTCGATGCAGAGGACATTGCCCGGCGGCAGGCCAACAGCATCGCGCAGATCTTTGCCAACGATCCGTCTGTTTTCTCCTCGGCACCGGCGGGATCGACCAACTGGTGGGGTACTCAGATTCGCGGGCTAGGCGTGCGCAACTATTATATCGATGATGTACCGTTGCTGCTGTACTGGGGCGGCGACTTCCCGCTGGAGCCGATCGAAAGCGTCACTGCGTTGAAGGGCCTGACCGGCTTCATGTACGGCTTCGGCGCCCCGGGCGGTGTGATCAGCTATCGCACCAAGCGGCCGACCAGCGAGCCGATGCTGACGACCGAGATCGGCTATCGCACCAACAGCGTCTTTTATGCCCGGGCTGATGTGGGTGGCCCGCTCACCCGCGACGGCAGACTTGGCTATCGGGTCAATTTGGGCGGAGAAAAGGGGACCGCATATAACCAGGCCGGGGTGAACCGGCTGGTCGGGTCGCTGGCGCTGGACTATGCGATCAATCCCAACCTCAAATGGCACGCTACCGCGACATATGAGGACAGCAATCTTCAGCACGAGCCGTTCCAGTTCTACTGGGCAGACTATGTCGGGAGCGAATTGCCCCGCCCGACCTATGATTATTCTAAGCTCAACGTCGACAATAGCTATTACAAGGCGCGGACGCTGGCCACAGCCACCGGGTTCGACTGGGCGTTTGCCGATGGCTGGTCCGCACGGCTGACCTATGGCTACACGAGCAAATTCCATCGCTCGAACAAGATGTTCGTCTATATGCGCAATCAAGCTGGCGACTATGATGGCTATGCCTATAATTTTGCCGAGCTGGACAAGAACCATTTCGTGCAAGCGATAATGCAGGGCAACGTCGTGACGGGCCCGATCCGGCATGAGATCGTGGCGGGGGCATCCTTCCAGCTCATGGACAGCGCCTTTGGCTATAGCGACAAGGATTATTACTGGGGCAACGACTTCAATGGTAACATCTACCAGGATCAACCGTTTCGTGTGACGCGTCCGATCAGCTTCGGAACCGATGGCTGGCCGACACGGGAGCGGCAGGAGGCCTTGTTCCTGAGTGACACGCTGCATATTGGCGAGAATCTCCAGGCGATGCTCGGTGTGCGCCATACGCAATACAGGCTGTTTGATCTGGACGGGGATCCGTCGGTCGATTCCGGTTATCGGACAACGGCGGTGACGCCGACGCTCGCACTGATCTACAAACCCGCGCCCTATGTCTCGGTCTATGGCAGCTATGTCGAGGCGATGGAGCCGGGCAGCCGGGTCGGGGGCGAATATGCCAATGCGGGCGAGGTGCTGAAAGCGACGCTCAGCCGTCAATATGAAGTCGGTGCCAAATATGAGCATCAGCGGTTGAGCCTGACGTTGGCAGGTTTTCGGATCGAGCGCGCCGCCACGATCGATCGCATCGTCGATGGCGCGCGCCGGCTGACGCAGGACGGCCTGACGCTGTACAAGGGGGGCGAGGCGATCGGGAGCTATCGGCTCAGCGACGATCTCAAGCTGGGGGCGGGCGTGGTTTATCTCGATTCGAGCATTCGTAATGTGTCAGCCGGCAACGAGGATCTGCGCGGCAACGTGCCGGCAGGCGCGGCCAGATGGCAACTCACCAGCAATGCCGAATATCATGTTCCCGCCATTCCCGGCCTCAGCCTGCACGGCAATGTCCGCCATACCGGCAAAGCACCCACCAATGACAGCAACAGCCTCTACGTTCCCGCCTATACTACGGCGAACGCGGGCTTCCAGTTCGACACGCTGCTCGATGGACGCAAGGTGACTTTCACCGGCAACGTCAACAATCTGTTCAACGCCAAATACTGGACCCAGACCAACATTGGCGAGGGCATAAACGGGACCCTGAGCGTCCGCCTGTCATGGTGACGAGGCAAGATGGCGCCGACGGTGGGCCGGCTGAACGGCAGCCTAGCCCAATTTTGAACTTGGAACCTGCCGCTCCACAATCGGCTCAACCTAACTTGTTCCAAGGCATAGCGACGCCGAACGCGTGAACGTCGGCTTCTGCCTCGAGCCGACGTTCATCGGTCCACGTGGGCAGGGAAGAAACGTCCCCGGTCAAATTTTTCGTCCCTTGCCGCAGCGGGTGAATGAACGGCAGAATCGATGATCTCAAAAGCGGGTAGGAACGTCCGGGTTTGCGGCGGATTCGGCGGCGGGCGATGGCACTGAAACCGGCAAGTGTCGTCCAAAAGGCGCCGTGGCGGTTACGACGCCGTCTCAATCATCCTATTGGGGATGTGATTTGGCATACTCAGGCGACAACTCAGCCATCCAATAGCGGCGCACCGCAGCTTGGTGGTTACGGAATGCCACAAGCATTGCCGGATTTGACTGTGAAAAGGGTTTGCCACTTGCCCCTGAAATAGAATAGCGGGACCATTTATCAAGCGCTGTCTGGCAACGGGCTAGAACCGAATCTGCTTTTGCAATTGAGACGCCGCGTCCTTCCGGTACTTGTTCTCGAATGCAAGTAATCGCGCGGCTGATCGGGGTGTCGGGTGATCTGGTGCATGCTGGCAGCACTGCTAAGATCCCAAGCCAGGGAAGGCGTCTTGTAACTCTCATGGGGTTCCCGTAAGCTAGCGCTGAACCGGCCGCAATTCACCAACACAGGCTACACGTGGGGCCAGCGACATCAATAAACAAATGACCGCTTCCGGCGTACCAACTCAGGCGCCTGAACGGCGGCTTTTGGGGCGAACGCAGCAGAAGGCAGAGCGATGCTCAAATCCGCGGCTCACGCCCGGTTGCGTTCATTTGGTGTTCTGGAAAGCCGAACATGAGTGAGCCGTCTCGCCGCCCCACTCATGTTCAGTTCGCTGTCCGCCTGTGGCAGTGCCGCACCTCCGTCATTGCCGTCGATCCCCGACAAGTTGCCGTCCGATGTTCATGACGCAGAACCAGAGTTCGATCGTCGGGTTAATGCCGCTTATCCCATCGACTCGCTCGAGGAGGAAGCCGTTGCTGACCTGCACCGTGCCGGTTTTGAGGTCAGTTCCCGAGCGTCTGACGGTGATCGCTCTGCCGACAGCAAGCGAGCAGACACGATCTGCCAAACGGTCTGGTCGGTGCGATGGAAGGCGGATTCCGGGCGGCTGGGCGAGTTATTCGGCGTCTATGGGGCCCGCTGCCTTAGAGCTGGTTTCGAAGCTGCCTACAGGTAAGCCGCCGAGGCCAACGTACGCGACGACTTCGGTTTGTCGGAAAAATTTACATATCCGTCTGCAGCGGATTCTAATTGTCTATTGTTTTTAGAAATATCCCGAAATGGCATGAATTGTGCTTAACGCTGCATTAGGCATTGGGTAAGTGCGCAGGGGTAGGCGACATGAGATTCACAGCATATCGGGCAGGAATTGCCCTCGTAGCGTTCATGGCCATGTGTGGTAGCGCGAACGCAGATTCTATCACGCTCGGTTCCGGTGATATCGGTTCGAGCTTCACGCTCAATTACGATGGCTTTTCGAACGGAACGACGATTTCAGGCCTGACCGGATCGACCACGTTCAAGCTGACGGGCATTTCCGGCAACACCTATAATTTCGACTACACCGTCAGCAACACGTCGTCGGCGCCGGTGACGGACTCGCGCATTTCCAGCTTTGCATTCAACACCGATCCGAACATTTCGTCGGCTTCGAGCACGGGTGCCTATAGCTACACGACGCTGTCCTCGACCTATCCCAACGGGATCGGCACCGTGGACGTGTGCTTCAAGGATGCGCAGACGGGCAGTTGCGCTGGGGGCGGCAGTGGCGGATTGACCTTGGGTCAAAGCGGCAGCGGCACCTTCTCGCTGGGATTCTCGGCACCCGTCTCGTCGCTCACGCTCAGCGACTTCTATGTCCGCTATCAGTCGATCACCGGTGTGCCCGGCATTAGTTCGGCAAGCGGTGCGGGCACTCTGACCAGTTCGGGATCGACGTCGAGCACCAGCACCAGCACGAGCACCGGCGGTACGCCGGTTCCCGAGCCGGGCATGTTGGGCCTGTTTGGGGCTGGCGTCATTGGCCTTGCCCTCGCTCGCCGGCGGCCGGTTGCGCGATTGGCTCGCTAAAACGTCCGATGCCGGCTCTGCAGCGCGAGCAGCAGGGCCGGCGTCCATCAGCCAGTTTTGCCGGATTCCGCGGCCTGCAAATGGGCTTTGATGTTGGGGTTTGCAGGCGCCTTCGCTGCTGCATCGCGCAGTAGCTGCAATCCCCGTGCACGTTCGCTGGGTACGCGCAGCAATTGCCATCCTAACGTATCCATGATCGAAGGATTTTCAGGCGCAAGGGCGTAGGCTCTTTTGGCAAGATCCAACGCGCGAGCAGAATTGCCGACCTGGGCCTGGGCATAGGCAAGGTTGTTCAGGATCATGGCATTTCCGTTGGTGGACGCAAGGATGTGCTCGTAGCTGGCGATGGCCTGGCCCCAGTTGCGCGCCTTCATCGCGGCGTCGGCCGTGGCAAGTTCGCCAGCCAAGGCCCTTGGATCGGGAAAGCGTGCCCGTGCCGCCAGAGCAGCTGCCTGAGGATCGCCGGCACGCTTTGCAGCATCTGCTATCAGTCGGGCGTCTTCAGGTTGCAGCGCCTTGCCCGCATCGCTCAACGGCTTTAGCGTTGCGAGCGCGCCTCGGGCATCGTTGCCGGCAAGCTGCGCGCTTGCCAATTCCCGCCGAACAATTGCGCTCTGCGGGTTCCGCATTAAAATTGGCTCGAGACGGGCAGTTGCTTGGGCAGGCTGGTCGAGCATCACCAGCACGCGGGCGTAAAGCACGTCGGCTTCCTGGAGGCCTTCCAGGGTTTTCTCGTTCGCCTGAAGGATATCACGCGCCCCGGCCCAATCCTTTTGATCTGCCGCAAGGCGCGCGCGCAAATAGATCACGTTGCGATCTCGCGAATTGCCGAGTTGGGCAAGTGTCTGCTTCATGTCGCTGATGCGGCCGAGATCGCCTTGAATACCGGCTTTGCCGGCCAGCGCCGCCACGTTGCCAGGATAGCGCTGCGCGGCGCGCTCATAGGCGGCCAATGCGCGTGCCAAGTCGCCTTGTGCGGTTGCGACCTGGGCGTCGGCCATCATGACCTCTAGCAGGTCGCCGTCGCTGTGAAGCGCACGATCGATCTTGCTGCGAGCATCGGCCAGATTACCACTTTGAAGGTCTAGCTGTGCGGCAAGGGCCAACGCACGCGGATCGTTGGGTGCCTGTGCCAGTGCGGAGGCAATCGCCCTGGTCGCGCCAGGTCGATCCTCTTTCGCCAGGAGCGCCAACGCGCGCAGCCGTTCGGATGCAGGGTCGCTGGCGCGGGCCAGGCCGGAAAGCGTGCGATCGGGCAGACCGCGCTGAAGATCGGCTTCGGCGACAAGCTGCGTCATGTCCGCTGGGGCACGGCCAGACTTGGCCAGCTTGTCAAGCGATGTGGCCGCCGCTTCGCCGTTGCCCAGCGCCAGCGCATTGCGGGCGTGCAGTTCCAACAAGGCTGGATCGTCTGGCGTGGCCTCGAGAGCTATCGCGAGATCGGCCTGCGCAGCGGTATAGTCTCGTGCGGCATATTCACGCTCGGCGCGTTGGGCTGCAGCTTTGGGATCTGCGCCGCAGCCGAACAAGAGTATCGCTCCGAGGCCGCAAGTCGCCAGCCAGAGTGTTCGGTATTTCATCGATCCAGTCCTCCGCCCGTCCTTCTATTCATGGTCGGTTGCGTTTCTCCTACCAAAGGCGTCCTTTCTCGGTCTTTGTCTGTAGGTACCTTGAACTTATCTCACTCGGCAAGACGCAGGCGGTTTGGCTACCCCCTGCCTGCCCGCAAAGCAGACGTAGCCCTGCTCTCCGGCGACGGGCACGACCATATGAACTAGGGGCGGGTTTCGACGGACCGAATACGAACGAAGAACGTACAGTTTGAGGGCGGCAATGGCGGGACAGGAGGCGAGGGTGAGACGGGGCATGACGCCGACGTAGCATAGTGACAGGTCGCTGTGGGGAACGCCGATGCTGCAATCTTGTCTGCGTAGCTGGAGAGGTATCTGTTTAGCGTGCGGTCTGGCAAAGCAGTCAAGCTTGCCCTTGGATCAATCAAGATACTTGCCGTGATCGGGTTGCTGCACTAGGAGAGGGGGCACCGGGATAAAGCAACCTCCCGGCCAGGCGTTAGCCCAAGTGTTGCCTTTTCCGGCCTGTATTGTGCGGGCGGAAAGGTGATGGGCGCATAAATGACGACCTCTTCTTCCCATCCTGATTTTGCCGAACTGGTGCGCGTATCCGCCCGCATTGGCTGCCTCAGCTTTGGCGGGCCGGCAGGGCAGATCGCCTTGATGCACCGTGAACTGGTGCAGGAACGCGGCTGGATCAGCGAGGAGCAATATCTCCACGCTTTGAATTTCTGCCACCTGTTGCCAGGGCCCGAGGCACAGCAACTGGCCATCTGGATCGGCTGGAAGCTGCATGGCATTCGCGGAGGGCTGGCGGCGGGGCTGCTGTTTGTCATTCCGGGCGCGGCTGTCATTCTAGCGCTTTCGATGCTCTATGGCGCGGCGGCGCAGCTGGCGTGGTTTGCTGCGCTGTTCCTGGGGATCAAGGCGGCGGTTCTAGCCATTGTGGTGCAGGCGGTGTTTCGGCTTGCTGGCCGCGCGCTGGGGACGCGGTTCCGCAAGGGCGCGGCTTTGGTGTCGTTCCTTGCGCTGTTCCTGTTCAACGCGCCCTTTCCGCTGGTGGTGATCGGGGCGGGTCTGGTGGGTTGGCTGGTGGCGCACTGGCGCCCGGCGCTGCTGGGGTTGAAGGCGAGCGGTGTGGCCCCGCCTTCCTCGCCGCGCCCATGGAGGCATAGCGTGAAGGCGGTGTTAATCGGCGCTGCGGCATGGGCCGCGCCGATGGTGGCGGTGTTTGCCTTGCTGGGGCGCGATCACGTGCTGTGGCGCGTCGGCGTATTTTTCTCCAAACTGGCGGTGGTTACCTTTGGCGGTGCCTATGCCGTTCTGGCCTATATGGCGCAGCAGGCGGTGGGCGCGCAGCACTGGCTTTCCGCCGCCTAGATGGCCGACGGGCTGGGGCTGGCCGAAACCACGCCGGGGCCGCTCATAATGGTTACGCAATTTGTCGGTTATCTGGCGGCGTTTCGCAGCCCTGCACCTTTCACCCCGCTCGTGGCGGGCCTGCTGGGCGCGGGCTTGACCACATGGGTGACCTTTGCCCCATGCTTTCTGTGGGTTTTTGCGCTGGCGCCGTGGATCGAACGGCTTGAGCGCGCCTATGCGCTGAAAGGTGCGCTGGCGCTGGTCACTTCGGCCATTGTCGGGGTGATAGCCAATCTCTCTGCATGGTTCGCACTTCAGGTGCTTTTCCATGAGTTGCGGCCGGTCTCGGGCAACCTCAGCCTGCCGGTGCTTTCCAGTTTCGACTGGCGCGCAGGACTGATCGCTGCCGGTTCCGCTTGGCTGATCATCGCCCGCAAATGGAACATCATGCGTGTTCTGAGTCTCGCGGCGGCTTGTGGCTGGCTCATGTCGTTCCTCCTCTGACACCCACCATTTGGAGCATCCCCATGACTAACATGTCCCGCCGCAACGCTCTTGGCACTATCGCCGTCGGTGCCGCCGCAGTCGCAGTGCCGCTCGATGCTGGCGCGCAAACCCCTATTCCGTCTGCCACAGTGCCGGCCTTCGCTGGCAGCCACGCGCCCAAGCCTCTCAGCTTCGATGCCACCAAGCTCACCGGCCTGTCGGAAAAGTTGATACGCTCGCATTGGGAAAACAATTATCAAGGATCGGTCAAGGCGCTGAACATGGTCGAGGGGCGCCTTTCCGCCGCGATGGCCGACAAGGATCTGCCGCCGGTCATCTATGGCGACCTCAAGCGCGAGGAACTGCACCGCACCGGCTCGGTGATCCTGCACGAACTCTATTTCGAGCAATTCGGCGGTGATGGTGTGGCGAAGGGCACCATCCGCGAGGCGCTTGCGAAAAGCCACGGCAATTTCGAGGCTTGGGAGGCCGAATTTCGCCGCACGGCCATGGCGTTGGCGGGCGGCTCCGGCTGGTGCATTCTGGCGTGGAATCAATACACGAAGTCACTCCACAATTACTGGGCATGGGATCACACCAACGGCCCCGTCGCCGGCACGCCGCTGCTGGTGCTCGACATGTATGAACATGCCTTTGCCATCGACTATGGCGCGGCGGCGGCAAAATATGTCGAAGCCTTCATGCACAACATCGACTGGGCAGTGGTCGATGCCCGCTACAAAGCCGCCGCGCGGCTAAAGCTGGAACAGGGGAGTGCGATGAGAGGTTTTACACACGGCGGACTCATCGCGTTCCTTGCCCTTGGCGGGTGCACGCAGGCCCAGCCTTCCGTGCAGACGCCCTTTACGCTGGAGCGCGAGATTATCTTGCCCGATGTGAAAGGGCGGATCGATCATCTCGCGCTGGATGTGGCGCATCACCGGTTGTTCGTGGCCGAAATCGCCAATGGTTCGGTTGATACTGTCAACCTCGCTAGCGGGCAGCTGCGGCGCATCACCGGCCTGGCAGAACCGCAGGGGGTGGCCTACCTGCCTGGGCTCGACCAGTTAGTTGTCGCCTCCGGTGGCGATGGGACGGTGCGGTTCTTCAATGCCGCCACGCTGATGTCAGTGGGCAGCCTCAAGCTCGGCAGCGATGCTGACAACGTCAGGGTGGACAAGGCAAGCGGCCTTATGGCGGTGGGCTATGGCGCGGGCGCGATAGCGCTCATCGATCCGGTCAGGCGCGAGGTCGTCAGGACCATACCGCTGCCCGCGCATCCAGAGGGGTTCCAAATCGATGCGGCGAAGGGGCGGCTCTATGTCAACCTGCCGAATGCAGGTGCGGTGGCCGCCGTTGACCTCGCCGAGGGAACGGTGCTGGCCCGCTGGCGTGCGCCGCATCACCTGAATTTCCCGATGGCGTTGGGAGCGGAGGGGCAGACCCTTGCCATCGTTTCCCGCCTGCCAGCCTATCTGTCGATGCTCGATGCAGCCAGCGGGGCGGTTCATCTTGATCCGTCAACCTGCGGCGATGCCGATGATGTGTTTCGCGATGCCAGGCGGAAGCGATGGTATGTCAGTTGCGGCTCGGGCAAGGTCGAGGCCTTCTCTGAAACTGCCTCTCCACTCGGCTTTGTCAAAACCGGATCGTGCGCGCGCACTTCGCTCTATTCTCCCGATCTCGATCGCTTGATTGTGGCGGTGCCCGCCGGCTGGACCGGCGGCAGCGCCCGTTTGCTTGTCCTCAAACCCGAAAATTGATCTGAAAGGCATCCCCTTTTAGCCTTGAACACCATCGCCCCGCCGCCGAAAGGGCAGGTCCGGCGGTGGCGTCAACAAGCTGAGGGTGATGTCATCCCCTTGAAGTGATGCCCGTTGTCCTCTTTGCATGTTACCTATCCGCAAGCTTCCAAGCAGCTCCGACCTAAGAGACTGTTTGGAAATCCGGATTTGCCGGATTTGCCGCACCGGCCCACTCAACCACCCAACCTTCCATAGGGCACTATTGTTGGGGGGCGGGTGGGGGCGTGGGCCGGTACCGCAACGAAAATGGGCCTTGGCACATTTTCAAAACGGACTCTAACCAGCCGTAGGGAGATCGCATAGAACTGACAGATACTGCCGTATGTCCGCCTGATCATCGATAAAGGTTCGCTCGGTAAACGTGCGCGCAGCAAACCCAGGTGGTGCCGTGCGGCCTTCGGCAAGCACCAGTACTGGCACCGACTGGTGTGCTTCGCCCACCAAGGCAACGATCGGTAAGCGAGGGCGCTCAAAATCGACGTAGACCACATCGATTGTTTCGCGCAGCTGCGGGAAGAAGCTTAGCATTCCCTCGACCGGGGCTGAATCGCCGCAGTAGAAAGGGCCCAGCCCGGCATTGAAGAAGCCCGGCCGCATGAGAAAGAGTGTGTCCTTCATTTGCAAAACTCCCAAAGTGTCAAAGCGATTGGCGCAGGCGGCGCCAAGCGACAGCTATGCCGGTCACGCTGAACGCAACGCCAACCAGCATGAGCAGCAGAACCACGCCCTGGCGCAGCCAAGGCACCCCAACCAAGCCGGGAAAACGCCAGGTGTGCAGGGCGTAGTAACTCCAGGCATAGCGTTTGCGGCTCGCGTTGAGCACAGTCAGAAGGTGTCCATCGCGACCATCTATGATCAGGTCGGGCCGTTGTGCGGCAGGATCGGTCGCGATTAGCGCGTTGTCCGGGGCGCCTTCCGCCTGGGCGTAGAATGCATCGGGCGCGAGAGCGTGCAATTGCGGCGATCCGCCCTGGGGCCATGCCGCTCGCACACCCGTGACGATGGCCGCTGAAAGCCCGGGCGACGAAGTGGCGGCGCCCCTCCCGTCCCAAGTGGTCGTTATCAGTTGGCCGCCCACCATGCCGAAGGCCTTTTCGCGAAATTCGCCGGCCTGGCGTAACGCGGCCAAGGGCATGCCCGCAAGACCCGATGCAAGCGGCGCGCCGGCGTAGGCCGTTGTCTGGCCCGCAGTGGCCTGGCCGCGCGAGAACAGCCGCCCATGGTCCATCGACAGCCACCCGCTCAGCATCCATGTCAGCACGAACAAGCCGGTGAACAGGCCGAGAAGATGGTGCCAGCGCATCCATTTGCGCTGGTAGAACGTCAGCGCCGGCCGGGGCAGGCGCCGCGCCGCCAGCATTTGCACCACGCCCAGCACCGAGCCGGCAAGAGCCACGAGCAGGCATGTCAGCGATAGCCACCAAACGCCGTTGTCCCATAGGGGGAAATGTGCGCGGATCGGCGTGAAGTAGGCCCAATGCAGCACCGCGCCAACCCAGTTCCAGGTTCGCTCTCGCGCCGTGGTGCGCTGCACCAGCTGCCCGGTGACGGCGGACAGATAGTATTGCGTGCCTTCATCATCGCGCAGGTCAAGGCGGTAGAATGGCCGCAGCGGATCGAAGCGGTTGTGCACCACCCACTGGTCGTAAGCGAAGGGACCATGGACGCGGGCATTGGCGCCGAGCGTGCGCGCCGCTTCTGCCTGTGCGGCGGAAAGGGAAAGAGGGGGCAGCGTTCGTCCGGAAATGCCATCGATCACGATCGGTTGCTGCCCGGAAGAAACGAGATAGGTCGGCACGTCGCCCCGTTGCACCAGTTGCAGGGCTGTGGCTTCCGGGAACCGGTGCAGAGCGGCGGCCGGGGCGACACGCAGGGCGGCCACGTCGACCGGGCGTGCCAAAGCCAGTTGGCCGCTACGCGAAAGGGCTGGAAATGGCTGAAACAACAAGATTGCGCCGCTGGCAAACCACAAGGCAAAGATCACGCAGGTCGCCAAACCCAGCCAGCGATGAAACCAGGCGATTTGGCGAATCATGCGGTCTTTGCGCTGTCTCCGTTTAGAAGCGACCAAGGAAGCTGACCTCCACGCGACGTGGTTCGCCAAGCACGACCTGGGTGGGATAATAGATATCGGCCCATTGCACGAACGTCTTGTTCCAGACGTTGTTGACACGCGCGGTCAGCGAAACATGCGGTGAAAGCTCGTAAGTGGCATAGACGATGCCCGTCGCATAGGGATCGAGCACCAGATTGTTGGCCGTGTTGCCATAGCGTTTGCCCACGTATTTCACCCCGCCGCCCAGTTCGAGCGGCAGCCCGCCGACATGGCGCACCGTGGTCCACGCATTGCCAACCCATGCCGGGACGTTGGGGGGCGTGTTGCCGCTGGCCGCGATGCCATAGTTGGGATCGATGAAATCACCATACTTGGCATCGACATAGGTGCCGCTGGCCACCAGCGTCCAGGTGTCGGTCACTTTGAGCTGGCCGGACAGTTCCACGCCCTTGGAGGTTTGGCTGCCCACGTTGCTCAAGGTGTCGGTGCCCACCAGCGTCAGGATGTTGCGCCGCTTGATGTCGTAGGCCGCCAGCGTGATGGAGCCACGGCCGCCCAACAGGTCGGCCTTGACGCCCGCTTCGAACTGGCGAGAGGAACTCAGGCCGAAATTCTGGTTGGCGTTCACCAGGAAGATATTGGCCCCCACCGGGTCCTTGCCGGTGCTGAACGAGGCGTAAGCCGAGATCGTCGGGGCGATGTCGTAGACCAGGCCCAAGCGCCAGTTGAACAGCTTGTAGGTGCGGGCAAAGCTGCTGCCGGCGTTGAAAGTGCCGTCGACGTTGTAGTTCTGCCGGGTGAGATAGAGATTTTCCGCGCGCACGCCGCCCACGAGCTTGAGCTGGCCGGTCAGGCTCAGGACGTCTTCGCCGAATACCGCGATCTGGTCCCAGCGCGTGGGGCTCACCCGCTTGGCCAAGGGCCCGAACAGGCCCGGATCGGGATTGTAGGGATCGACGCTGTCGCCATCGGGGAAACCGCGCGAGCGGATGAAATCGAGATGGCTGTAGTCGAGGCCGACCACCACCTTGTTCGCCAGGCCCAGCACTTTGCCGTCAAGGCTCGCGCTCAGCTGGTCGCCCAGCAGATCCTGATTGTGGAACACGAAGAAGCGATCGCGATCCACTTTGCCGGTGGTGGTGTTGTAGGCATAGGTTTCGGCGTTGATCCACTGCCGCTCGGCATGGAACCAATAGGCGGTGTTGGACACAGTAAGGGTGTCTGACGGCTTCCAGGTCACGGCCAGGCGCGGCCAGACCTGCCAGCTGTTGTCGCGGCTGTCCGAGACGTTGTAGTTGACGAAGCGCATCGCGTGATCGACCACGAGCCCGCCCGACGAGGAGAGAATGCCCTCGATGGGGTCCTTGGCAGCAGAGCGAGGCACCAGCGGGGTGCCGAAATAGTTGGACAGCTTGTCCTTGAGATAATCGACGCTGAATTCCAGCGAGAAGTCGGCCGACGGCTGGTATAGCAAGGTACCGGTGAGATTGAGCGAGTGCGATCCGGCATTCTTCACGAAGCCATCGGTGGTGTGATAGCTGCTGTCGATGCGCAGCGCGACATCGCGCGACAGCACTTTGTTGAACCCGAACCCGGCGCTGACCGTGTTGAACGTGCCGTAGGAGCCCAGCATCTGATAGCTGTCGGCCGCCAGGTCGGCATGCTTGTTGACGATGTTGACGGCACCGCCCACGGCGCCTTGGCCATAGAGCACGGACGCAGGGCCTTTGATCACGTCGATACTGGCGATGTTGAAGGTATTGCCCGGCCGGTTGATCATGTTGGCCGGGCCGAGATAGAGGCCGTTGTGCAACACGGTAATCTGTTCGCCGGTGAAGCCGCGCATCGAGAAGAGCGAGGGATCGCCTGGCGATCCGCCGGACGTGACACCCGGCAGGCTCACCGTCGCTTCCTCCACCGTGCGGAAACCGCGCGTGAGGATTTCGTTGGCATCAATCTGGTCGATCGTGGCGGGCGTTTCGCGCACCGAAAGGTTGAGCCGGCTGCCGGTCGGGATGGCGGTGTCCAGCTTGCGCAGACGCCAACCGGTGACGGTGATCGCGCCCGAGTCTGCAGTGGTGGGTGTAGCTGAAGTTGCCACGTCCTGCGCAAAAGCTGCTCCAGGCGCAAAACTGGCAAAGGCCATCAAAGAGGCAGCCGAAGCCAAGCGACAATAGGAACGATGCATTGGTGAAACCCCCGTTTGCCCTGACCGTTTATTTGTCTAGTCAATTTAGCTTGACCTGCTTTGTGCACTGCGTCAAGGCGCGGATCCGAAAATTTGTCCGATGCGTCCGAACGCCCGGCATGCCATTGCGAAAGGCGGGGCCGCGCGCGTAGGTTGTCGGTCTGCCAAGGCGCGCGACGGAGGCAACGATCGCAACGACCCACTTTATCGAGGCGGCCCTGGCATCTGACCAGACCAGCCAAATTCCTTCGCTGGATGGCGAGGGGCCGCTTTGGCTGCAGATCCGCCGCTCGATGGCGTTGGCCATACTCACAGGCGATTGGCCTGCTGGAACCAAGCTGCCTTCAGAACTCTGGTTGGCGAACCATTATGCTGCTGCGCGCATGACGGTGAGCAAGGCGATTCAGAGCCTCGCGGCCGAAGGTCTGGTGGAGCGCCGGACCAAGGTGGGTACCATTGTCACGGCGCGAGCGCGCGAGCGGCCGGTGTTCGAAATTTGGGATGCCGCAGACGCCGTCCGCCATGCTGGTGGGCGCTATGGCTATTGGTTGCTCGATTGCGGTATGGTCCCGACAGATGCACCGCAGCGCGCCGAGCACGGATTGGATCCGCAAAAACCAGCCATTGAGATGCTGTGCTTGCATCTGGCTGATGACCGGCCATTCCAGTTGGAAGAGCGGCTGATCAATGTGAAGGCGGCGCCACGCATCACATGTCAGCCTCTCAAGGATGTGAGTCCCGGCCCTTGGCTGCTGGCCAACGTGCCTTGGACCGAGGCTCGCCACCGCATCATCGCGCGCGGCGCCACCGCCGTTGTCGCGCGCCATCTGAGCGTGCCTGAAGGTGCGCCCTGTCTGGTGGTAGAGCGCCGCATATGGAACGGCGACGTTCCGGTGACCTTCGCCAGATTGTGGTACCCGGGTGAAGATCACGCACTAGAGGGGCGCTTCCTCCCATCCTGGTGATGCCCGCATAGGGTTCGTTTGGGGCATCGCGGGTTTCATGCGTTGACTTCGCGCCCATATAGGGTAGGGGGGTACCCTATGGCGCATCTCAACATGGACTCCGAAGCACTCGTCAAGCGAGTGCGACGTCTTATCGGCCAACTCCAGGCCATCGAACGCGCGCTTGCAGAAGGCGGCGATTGCACCACAACTTTGCACCTGGCCGCTGCAGCACGCGGGGCGATGGGTGGCCTGATCGATGAACTGATCGAGTCGCATCTCAAGGCCCATGTCGCCGCACCAGGGCTTTCCGACGAAGACCGCGAAGAGAGCGCGCAGGCGCTTATCGCAGCCATCCGCCGTTACGCAAAGTGAGCAAGGGAGCGACTGCCATGAGCACGCACTATTCCGATACTCTCGCGGTATCCGCGGCCGCCCACGACCATGATTTCCTCGGAGCAGCGCATGATGCCAACGCGCGCCGCACCCGGCTTGTCGTAATGCTGACTGCGGCCATGATGGTCGGGGAAATTGTTGCCGGCTACGCGACTGGCTCGATGGCGCTGCTGGCTGACGGCTTTCACATGGCCACGCACGCCGGAGCCCTCAGTGTTGCAGCACTGGCTTATGCTTATGCGCGCCGCCATACCCACAACCCGGCCTTCAGCTTTGGCACCGGCAAAGTCGGCGATCTGGCCGGTTTTGCTTCGGCGCTTGTCCTGGCGTTGATCGCGCTGGCCATCGGCGTGGAATCGCTGGTGCGGCTGTTCACGCCCGCCACGGTCGCCTTTGGCGAGGCAACGGTTATCGCCGTGATCGGCCTGGCAGTGAATATCGCCAGCGCGGCTCTTCTGGGCCACGGTCATGACCATGGCCATGGCCATGACCATTCGCATCATCATGATCATCATGATGATGATGACAATGATACCGATCATCGGCACGGGCACCATCATCACGCACATGGCGACAACAACCTGCGGTCTGCCTATGTCCATGTGCTCGCCGACGCGCTCACATCCGTTCTGGCGATCCTGGCGCTGCTGGCGGCCCGTTATCTGGGCTGGGTCTGGCTCGATCCAGTCATGGGCATCGTGGGTGGTCTGGTCATTGCGCGGTGGGCCTGGACACTGATGCAGGATACCGCAGCAGTGTTGTTGGACCGCACGCACGGCGGCATAGCTTCCGCTGTTCGCGCAAAGATGAACGCCGCGGGCGATGTTCAACTGACCGACCTTCACGTTTGGCGCATCGGCCCTGACGCGCACGCGGCGATTATAAGTGTGCGCACGCTGGGTGCGCCACTTGCTACTCCAGTCTTGCGGGATCGCCTCAACGGCATCGAGTCTTTGCGACACGTGACCATCGAGCAGCACTGACACGTCGGGCCATGGACCTGCTTCGGTCTGCAACGCGATGCCGCGCGTTGCATGCGCGCCGGGTGTTCAAAGCAATGACCAGTTGGCCGCTGCGGCGCTGCGGGCGACGGGAATAATTGTGAAGGCGTACAGATCGCGCCCACAGTAGTGGCTTAATTAGCTGGGCAAGTCGCCAGCCCTGCCATCTATGATGCTATGGCAGGGCTGGCTCGAAGGAGCACAGCCCGTTGTGGACCTACGTACCCGCCGTGCGCCGCTACGGAGCCAAAATTACGTTCCTCACGTAAGACACGTTCACGTGCTAACCCGTTCGCGGGCCTTTGCGCGCGATGGGAACAGCTGCACTGGCTGCGTAGCAAAATGCAGGGTCCGGAGAACGGGGGACTAGACGGGGGACTGAATTTTCCCATTTGAAAAATAGTCTTTTAAAATAAATGGGTTGAACGCTTGTTCGAGTCTTCTCGACCGTGCGAGCACCCCTCGCAGGGCTGCTCACAAAATCGCCAAATGGCTGAAAACAGCCATTTCTTGCCTCACCGCAACCCATCGTGTATCCTCCCACTGCACGCAAAACGGGGGGCAGACGGGGGATTGAAACCACCCCTTTTTTCCCCGCTGAGGAAAGGATCGGTAAAGCAGCACATCCTCTCGCACGTCGCCGCGCGCAATGCGCCACCCGGCCACTATGGTGACGGTGCGAGCCTGTGGCTGCACAAGCTTGAACGGGCCAGGGGCAAGTGGGTGCTGCGCTACTTCCTCAAGGGCCGCCGCTGCGAAATGGGACTTGGGCCTTGGCCCGATGTTTCCATGGCCGATGCCAGAGCCGCCGCGGCCCGCGCCACCTTGAGCGCCGGGCAGTGCCCGATCGAAACCTGCTGCCAGCAGAACCGGGTGATCGCGCGCCTGACGGTCGCCCAGGCGATCGCCAGCTGTTTCGAAGCGCGCAAGGCCCAGCTCAAAGGCGCTGGCGCGGCCGGGCGCTGGCTGTCCCCGCTCACCGTCCATGTCATTCCCAAGATCGGAGATCGCGCGATCGAGGACATCGACTAGCACGCCCTGCGCGACTTGCTGGCGCCGATCTGGCATACCAAGCCTGAAGCGGCGGCCAAGGCGTCTGACCTTTACCCACGCTGCCGCGCTCGGGCTCGCCGTCGATCTCCAGGCCTGTCTCAAGGCATGCGCTCTGCTGGGTAAGCAGTGCCACGAGACCGAACACATTCCCGCCCTGCCTTATGCCGAGGCGCCCAAGTTCTATCAGTGGTTGGGCACGCTCGCCACGACAGCCGCACGGGCGTTGCGCTTCCTGATGCTGACCCTTGCCCGCACCAGCGAAGTGCGGCTTGCCACCAGCGATGAAATCGAGGGTGAGGTCTGGAGTCTGTCGGCCAAGCGCACCAAGACCAACGAGAGCCGCCGCATTCCCTTGGTGGCGGAGGCGCAGGCCCTGGCGGCTGGCCCTGACCAGCACATGGGCCGGCGCCGCCCAGGCAACAGAATGCTAAAATCCGCAACATGCTGTTGAATACCGCTGGTTATCCTGCGCTGTGCGGCAGCCCCTTTTCCAGCTGGCCGTAATTCCGAGATTATCGCCTGCTCTTCGTCCGGCAGTCCAATCCGTCAGCCAAACGCCGCTTGGCATCAACCGACGAATCTTCAATCAACCTTTGCCAACGAAACTGAGGCGGCGACATGGCGCGGCGGGCAGGGTGGGAGATCTGGCGAGTTACCCGGCTATGCGCGGGCGAGCCGCTTCGCTCTGCGCTGACCAATGCGCGGCAAACGCGACAAAAACTTTTGAATGCAGTGGATAGCTGAACAGGTAGCCCTGCATGAGGTCGCCACCGATGTTTTGCAGCTTGATGGCCTGCGAGGCGGTCTCCACCCCTTCCACGATACAGGCCAGCCCAAGCGAATGGCACAAGGTGACGACCGCATCGATGATCGATATGCTGTAGCGGTTGTCAAAATTAAGGGCAAAGCTGCGATCAAGCTTTACCTTGTCAAGCGGCAGGCGGTGGAGATTGCTCAGGCTGGAATAGCCAGTGCCAAAATCGTCCAGCGCAACCTGTATGCCGATCGCGCGAAACCGCTGGAGGGCCGTGATCGCCGCGTCAAGGTTGCGCATCACCGCCGTCTCAGTCACCTCGATACACAGGCGGTGCGGATCGACAGACGATTTGCGGACCATGGCGAGCATCGCATCGACCGTGTCGACGCAATGTAGATCGCAGGCCGATACGTTGATCGAGAGTGTCTTTTCAGGTGGCAGAACCTCCAGCAGCTCTAGCGCGTGACGCATGGCCTTTCGCGTCACCACATGGATCAGAGTGCTGCGTTCGGCTATTTCGATAAAGCGCTGCGGCTCGACCGCGCCGAGGCGCGCGCTCGTCCAGCGCGCCAAGAGTTCGCCGCCCACCACGGCGCCCGATTTCATCGAAACAATCGGCTGCACGTCGAAATGCAATTCGTTTTCGAATTCGCTTGCGTGCAATTCGGCTTCAATAACGTGATCGTCCAGCAGCCGGTGTTCCAGCTCAAGGTTGAATTGAACGGCCCGTCCGGGCTTTTCCCGCTTGGCATGGTAGAGCGCATGGTCTGCACGCTTGGCAAGATCGACCGGTCCGAGCTCGGGGTCGACGAAAGTACCAAGCCCGATCGACACCCCCACGCTGATCTGGCGATCGCAAATGCGCATTGGCGCGGCGACGACCGCGCATATCCGCTCCGCGAGCTCCAGCGCGGCTTTCCCATCCAGCCGCGCGATCATCGCGAACTCGTCCCCGCCCACGCGATAGAGCCTGGCGCTGGCCCCCGCCGTATCGTGAAGCAAGCGGGCTACCTCTACCAGCACGCGGTCTCCTACCAGGTGCCCGAACGTATCGTTGATCGGTTTGAAGCGATCGAGATCGATCAACCCTACGGTCAGGGCATGGAGATTGGCCGGGATCGCCGCGCTTTCCAGATCGGCATGGAAACGCCGCCGGTTGTATAGCCCGGTGAGCTCGTCGCTGTCGGCCAGCAGCCGCGCCTCGCGCTCCTGTCGGCCAGCTTCGATGGCGCTGAGCGACTGGACCGTGAGTTCATGATTGAGACTGTGAATGCGGCGCGCGATAATGGCGGCGACAGCCAGAAACAGCACAATGCACAAGATGATCACCGGTAGCAATTCGCGAACGGCCAAAGACCCGGGAGCAAGGCGCTTCCAGGCAATCGTGCCGATCACCGCGCCCGACCAATCCCGCACCTGCGTCGAGGCTTCGTCCGGTGCGAGGGTGTCATCTGGCGACCAGCGGAGCTGCCGCAACCCAAAGCCTTTGCCCCATTCGTCCAGCAATTTGGCATCGAGCAGGCGTATATCGACAAAGATGCGATACGTGGATCGGTCGAGGGTTGCCGGGCCGTGTTCTCGCACGATCGGCGAAAACGCGATCAACGCCGGGGTCTTGCCGGCCTTGCCGATCAGCACCGTCGCATCGCCGCGCTTCCTGACGGCGGCCTCGTTCGGCGGAACGCGGGCAAGCAAGGCCTGGAGCGTGTCGGGCCCGATCAGATCGGCCAGAGGAGGCTCGTGCCCCGTGGGAAGATGCGCGAACAACGTGTGCCCGCTAGCATCGATCACATATCCCAAGCCGATCGGCGTGCCCCATTGCGACACGATCCAGGGATCGTCCATGGTGCCATAGGCATGGGCATAGGCATCATTCCAGTGGGCATTGATGAATGTTTCGTTGCTGATGCGCGAACGTTCGCGGTCGATGGCCCCGGAAATCGAGATCGCGGCCAGTTGATCGGCATGCTCGTCGGCATTACGGACAAGGACATTGACGATCAGCACCGAGGTCAACACGGAAAGGCATATTAGCACGGTAAGCAACGTCGCATTGGACGTGCTGCCGGCCCGCGATACGCGCAACGCAATGCGGTATATCTTCCCGAGCGCGGCGTAAAAAATTGCCATCGAGAGAAGCTGCTCGAAACATATTAAAGTGGGGTGAATCTTCACCTCGACCGGCCCGGTGTGGATCGGTATTTGCCGCGCGGACGTTAGGGGCTGTCGCTTACCTCGCACAACATGGGATTACGCATCCATTCACGGATCGCGGATGCACGCCAGCCTGTGCAGCGCGGGCCGGTCGAACCGTTGGGGGGGCAAAGTGGCCGGATCCGTGCGCGCGGAGACTTTTACGAACCAGCTTTCATGGTCGGACGCGGTTCGCCGACATCAATTCAGATCGCGCCATCGGAGCCAAAGCCCAGATGCACTTAGGGCCGCGCCCTGTCAGATGCGCCGCCTAGCATGGCCAGAGTATCGGCTATATCGCGTTCCTGCTCGGCGGGAATGGATAGGCCTGTGGCAACACCGGGCAAAAAGGACCGCCGGTCCCTGGGAGCGGGACCGGCGGTGAGGGAGGGGCTGGTCAGAAGCTGGCGCGCACGCCGATACGATACATCCGCCCGATGACATCGTAGAGCAGCGGGTTCACGTCGATCCCGGTGTTGGTCTGCGGCGATCCGGCAGGATCGTGGTTGAACAGGTTGTCCACTTTGGCATAGGCGGTGATCGCCTTGGTCACGTTGTAGGTGGCGCCCACGTCGAAATAGAACGCACCGGGCATGCGGTTGTTGTCGATCGTAGGGTGGAGCGTCGCCTGTTGCGCGGTCTGCACCGGGCAATTGGTCTGGCATTCGATGTATTCGTTGCTGATCTTGCCCGCGCTGAACCAGCGCTGGGTGAAGGTCAGGCTGAACGTATCGGTATCCCAACTTTCCGTGGCGAGCACTTTCCACTTGGGCGTGGCCCCGGCGTTGACGCCGGCCCCCTGGGTGGGAATAGTGTTGGGCAGGCCGATATCAGTGATGTAGTTGCGCACATTGGTGGCCAGCGCGCGCAAGGTCAGGTTGCCGGGCAGCTCGAGGCTGTCGAGCCGGAACTGGTAGCTGGCCTCGATATCGAAACCGTCGGTGAAGATCGATGCGAGGTTGAACGCCTGCACGTTGACATAGGGCGTGGCGGCATTGAGATCGAAGGCGCTGCACAGTTGCGTCACCCCGCCATAGCAGTAGTTCACTTCCTGCTGCGCGCTGAGCGAAGACACTACGCCTTTCACCTTGATGCGATAGTAATCGACCGAGAGGTTGAGCCCCGGCGCCCAGCCGGGGCGTGACAGTACGATGCCAGCCTCGGTGTTGCGCGCGATTTCCGGCTTGAGCGCCGTGTTGCCGATCGTGTTCTGCTGCACCGTGACGGGCTGGTTGTTGTTGAACGGGTTGGTCAGCCCCGGCACGGTGACCGTGATCGGCGCGGCATAGAGCTCGCTGAGATTGGGCGCCCGCACGTCGCGCGAGGTCACCGCGCGCAGGCGGATGCCGTCCACCGGCGTCTGCCAGGTGCCGCCGACCTTCCAGGTGTAGACCGTGCCCGAGGTGCTGTAATGCGTGGCGCGGCCCGCCAGGTTGAGATTGGCTTTGCCCGCGCCGGGCGTATCGACCAGCGGCAAGTTCGCTTCAAGGAAGCCTTCGTAGACCGAATACTTGCCGCTGCCATCGTGATAGTTGCCCGCGTACCAGTTGTTGCCGGCGGTGTTTAGCAGCGGATCGGCCGGATAATCGGCGGTGTTGGGATTGCTGGCGGTGACCCCGTTGCCATAGGGATCGCCTTTCACGCGGTAGAATTCGTGGCGCCACTCCCCGCCGAATGCCAGCGAAACCGGGCCGGCCCAGGTGGAAAAGGGCTGGTTGTTGAACGCGATGCTGGCCACGTCCTGGGTCTGGCGGGTATGCTGGTGCGGGCCGTGGGCCGGGGTGATATAGGCCAGCGTCGCCGCGCTGGGGGTGGCGCCGCCGATGATGTTGAGCGGCACGCAGCCGCTGGCGCGGGCGGCCGCATCGGCGCAGGCGATGGTGCCGTCATCCAGGCGCACCGCCTGAATCGCCGCGTTGTAGCGGGCGTTGAGCGTGATGTTGCTGACGGTGATGTCGGTGATGTTTTCGCCATGCTCGACATAGGCGTCATAGTGCAGGTCGCTGCCCAGGAACGGAATCTTGCCCTTGGCCCCGGCGACGAAGCGGTACTGCTGGCGCACCGGATTGACGTTGATGAACTTGGGCAGCACCGCGTTGCTGACGCCATACTTGAAGCTGGTGATGCCGTTGGCCGCGCACAGATCCTGGATCGAGGTGGGCACGAACGGGTTGGAGCACTGCAGGGTGAGGGAATTCGCCTTGGCCGCGCCCGGATTGGGCGTGTTGTTGGAAGTGACGCGCGCCACGTTGACCGTGGCATAGACCTCGTTGTCGGGATCGATATCGAAGCCGATGCGGCCATAGCCATTGGTGCGGGTGATTTCCGATTGCAAGCTGGTGCCATTGCCAACGTTGCCGGAAAGATCGCCGCCCACGCAGAAGCCGTTGTTGCAGCCGGTTACGGTGCCCGCGGCGTTCTTGTCCGGCACGCCATTGGAGCCGTAGACGAAGATGAACGGCTTGCCGCTCTGGTCGAAGGCAATCCCTTGGAGCGGGCCGGCGGTGATCAGGCCATACTTTGTGTATTGATAGGCTTGGGCATGCTTGCTGTTGCGGTATTGCGGCGTGCCATCGGTGTGCAGCCCGGTGTTGATGAGCGTTTCGGTCTCGTACCAGTCGCGCCCGTTGGGGCCGGGGCCTTCGCCGAAACCATAGGCGGGGATGCCATTCTCATGGCTGTATTCGCCGCTGACCACCACGTGCAGACGGCCATCCATGAAGGATTTCCCGGCTGCGGCCTGGAACGTGTAGTTGTAATCGTCACCATAAGTGGTGATGCCGTTTTGCGCGTTGGCCTTGAACCCTTCGAAGTGGGTGTTGGTGACAAAGTTGACCACGCCGCCCACCGCGTCCGAACCATAGGACGCCGAGGCGCCACCGGTGACTACGTCCACCCGCTCGACCAGCAACTGCGGGAACAGGCTGATATCGGGCACGCCGGTGACATTGGCGCCGACCACGCGCTGCCCGTCGAGCAAGGTGAGCGTGCGAATCGGCCCAAGGCCGCGCAGGCTGAACGAGCTAAGCCCCTGGGTGCCGCTGGACGTGCTGTTGGTGCCATACGTCGCACCGGTGCTGCCCTGGAGCGAGGGCAACTGGGCGATCGTGGTAAAGATGTTGGGCTGCGCGCTCTTGGCGATCACTGCCGCGCTGAGCACCTGGGTGGGGGTGGGCGCGCTGAAGCCGCTGGAGGTGATGCGCGAGCCGGTGACGACGATCTCCCCGGTGCTGGGCGCGGGCGCCGGTGCCGGGGCAGGGGTTTCGGGCAAAGCGGCCGGCGCGGCCTCTTGCGCCAGCACCGGGCAGGCCCAGGCCAGCGCCAGGAGTGCGCTGCCTTTGGCAAGGGCGGTGCGCAGTGGCCTGCTGGTCGACTGGGCAATGGGCGTGGTGGTCATCGAAATCTCCCCCATGGATAGTCCCTTGGCCGGTGGCACTGCCCCAGCCTGGCTTGGTACCGCTAACAATCTTGTGCGTGGTCCTGGCGCTGGCAGCCGGGTTTCCTCGTGGTGAGGGCATAGGGCCGCGCAGCGCCTGGCGCAGCCGCGACCATGGTCCTAATTGGGCGGGCGCCGCCGACGCGGCTAAGGACGCTGTTGACATGGCTGTCATGCAACCCGGGCGGCGCGCGCCGTGCGGAGACGGCAAAGCAGGAAGGACAGGAACGTGTCGGGCAAGATTGCAGGCCGCAGCGTGGCGCCGCTGGCCATCGTGGTGATGGGCGTGAGCGGCAGCGGCAAATCGACACTGGGCGCGGCGCTGGCGGGGCGGCTGGGCTGCCCATTCCTGGAAGGCGATGGATTCCATTCGGCGGCGAACGTCGCCAAGATGCGCGAGGGTATCGCCCTGACCGATGCGGACCGCTGGCCCTGGCTCGATCACCTGGGCGCAGCGATGGGCCAGGCGGTGCGGCAAGGCGGCGTGGTGGTTGCGGCCTGTTCCGCGCTCAAGCGCGCCTATCGCGAGCGGCTGGCTGCCGCGACAGCCGAGCCGATCGCCTTTGCCCTGCTCGATGCGCCCTTGGCGGAGTTGGCCCGGCGCATGGGCAACAGGCCAGGGCACTACATGCCGCCGAGCCTGCTCGATAGCCAGTTGGACACGCTGGAGCGACCCGGCGCGGATGAGCCGGCGCTTACTCTCGATTCCACGCAGGGCCAGGATCGGCTTGCCGACGCGATCCTGGCCTGGATCGCCCAGCGCCTCGCGGCTTAGTTGCTGCGCGCATTGTAGCGTTGCAGCTCGCTTGCGGGTTCAGTTCCCTCAGGGCCGCGCGGCGAAGAGGGCGTGGTGGGTGAGGATATAGAGCGTGCGCCCGTCCTTGCCGCCGAACAGCAATTGCACGGGCCGTTCGGGCACGTCGATCCGGTCGATCGGGCGGCCTGCTGCGTCGTAGACGAAGACTTGGCCATTGGCGATGTAGACGCGTCCGTCTGGCCCTGATGCCACACTTTCCCCGCCGCGATCGGCAAAGGGTTGCAGGTCTGTCACCGCGCCGCCCGCGCCGAGGCGGGCGGAATAGGTCCGGTCTTCTGACTCGTTGCTCAGGAATACCCGCGCGTCGGGCCTGGCGGTAACCAGGCCATAGGCATCGAGCGTATCGGAAAAGCGCCAGCCGAGATGGTCGGCCGGGCCTTGTTGGAACACGCGATAGGCGGGGATGGCAAGGCTGCCGTCGAGCGAGACATATTCCTGCGCCTTTGGCAGCGCCACATCGCGGGCGAACATCTCTGCCAGGGTGGTGAAGCGGTAGTTCGCCGGATCGAGCTGGCTGCGAAACTCACCGTTGACCCAGAGGTTGCCGGGCAGGGCGGTGAGCCGGTCGGGGGCCGGTGTCATGGCGGCGGCGGTGGGCGGGATCACCGTCAGCGCCTGCGCTGATGTGCCGGGTTTGAACGCATAGACTGTGCCGTTGCGGCCGAGCGCGGAGAGCACGATCAGGTTGCCCGCCCGGTCCATCGCCAGGTTGACCGGATCGAGCGGGGAATCGCGTTCGGTGGTCAGCCCTTCGGTCTCGCTCCAGCCGTGAATGCGCTGCTGGAAATGATCGATGAAATAGAGCTTGCCCTGCGCATCGACCACGCCGCCGCTGGCGGAGAAGAAGCCGTCGGCGAGTTTGGTCACCGGCACCTTCGTCGCCTCTGGCACAACGGGATTGGCGGGTACGTCGAGCATGGCAAATTCGCGCTCGCGCACTTCCAGGCCGTGCGTCACGTCGAGCAGCGCGTTTTCGAATGGAAACTTGCTGGCGCGCAGGAACGTGGCGCAGCCGTTTTCATCGCAGGTGGCAAAGCCGCTTTCGGCGTTCACGTGCACGTTGCGCAGGCGAATATCGCCCGAACGCTCGATCCGCACGGCGGCCCGCGCCGGCTGGCGCGAACGGGTGACGCGATAGGCGTGGAGGTTGGCGATCAGGATATTGCGGGATTCGCGGATGTCGAACGAGACCGCGTCCGGGCTCTCGCCGGCTTCCTCCTCGGTCTGTGGCGCCAGGAATTCCCAGTTGGCCACGCGGGTGAGGCCAAATTCGGTGCGGACATGGTGCTCGGCCGAAATCTGGTAGACATGGCCGGGCGTCTGCGTGTCGGACACGATCATGCCGGCCTGGGCATAAGTGTTCGGAGTCCAAATATTGGCGAAGGTGCCGCCACCGCCGGCATTGACCCACAAGCTGGGATATTGGCCGCCCCAGCGCCGGCGCGGGTCCTTGTCGGCGGTGTGGGTGTCGTTGTAGGGATCGAAGCGGGTGCCGTCGGCCGCCAGAGTGCCGTGGCCGCCCTGGAATTTTACGTCTTCCACCAGCGAATTGGTGCCCGATTGCCACAATAGCGCGGTGGCGCGCGGGTTGATGCCGCCGGTGAACAGGCCCAGGCCGGTGACGATGGCGTTCCCCCCGGCTGGCGCCAGGACCAGCGCGCGCGGGGCGCCCACGCCCTGGAACGCGGGCGTGCCATCGGGCAGCACGATCTGGGTGAGATCGGGGTGGAGCCCGATCAGCACGCTATCGGGCCGCAGGGCCAGCGTATCGGTGACGAGGTAGCGGCCGATCGGGAAATAGAGCACGCGGTGCGTGGCGATCGCGCGTTGCAGGGCGGCGGTGTCGTCGGTCCGGCCATCGCCGCTGACCCCCAGTGTGCGCACGTTGGACCATTGCGCCGGCGCGGGCAGGGGGCGGATCGCGGGGACACCGGGCCGGGGCAGGGCGGCAAGCGCGGCCTGGTCCATGCGCGTTTCATACGTGCCGGGCAGGCCCAGGCCGGGCAGGGTGAGACCGTGGCTGAAGCTCTTCACCCGGTATATCGGCGCGGCGCCGGCCACGGTCTTGCCGCTTTCGCGAAAGCGGGCAAAGACCGGGGTGCGGCTGGCCACGGCATTGTCGAAGCCGATCTGGGTATAGGCGTTGCCGGCGTTGGCGATGAGCACACCAGCCTGGCTGACGTTTTCAAAGCGCACGTTCTTGCCCCACAGCCAGTCGCCATAGCCCTCGTCGATGGCGATCCCCACCGGCACATTGCGCAGCGCCACGTTGACCAGGGTGAGGCCTGCCTCGTGCTCGCGAATGGCGGCCTCGCGCTGGCCATCAAACGTGGCGTCGAGCAGCGTGAACGGCCAGGCGGGAGAGGTCTTTTCGCTCAGGATGCCATAGCGGCCGCCGTGGAAATGCACGTCCTGCGCCATGTTGCCCACCTGGTAGGCACCGGCCAGGCCCGAACCGACCTGAAAATCCATGTGCCGCAGATAGGCATGCTGCGCGGCGTGGAAGCGTACGCCCACCGCCGCCGGATTACCCGCGCCGATGGCAATGTCGATATTGGCCATGGCCGAATAGAACGCATCGGAATTGGCATCGGCGATGGCCGGATTGAACGGCACCGCGTCGGGCGGAGGAAACGGCACTTTGCCGTCTCCGGCCGTGGGGCTTCCCTTTGGACCGCGCCCGGTGAAGATCACCATGGTCGCCACGCCCTGCTGGAAGCCCGGTGTGGCATCGCCGAGCACGAGCACGGGCCGGGTCTTGCCGGTGCCGATCAGGCGCAGGCCTGGCCAGAGGAACAGCGAGCGGCTAATGCGATAGCGCCCACTGGGCAGAAAAACCACGCCTTCGCCCCGTGCCCCGGCCTGATCCAGCGCCTGCTGGATCGCGGCACTATCGTCGGCGTTGCCATCGCCCACCGCGCGCACGGTGATCGCCTGGGCATCCCTGGGCGCCTGGTCGAACACCGACGGCCCCTTGGCCTGCGCCAGGGTTGGGGCGAGCGCAATGGCCGCCAGAATGCTTGATCCGATCATCCAGGCCTGCCGTGGCATTGCGTTCTTCTCCTCACCCGATCAGGCCGGGATAGCCGCTGCCGCCCGCCGGGGCAGGCGCGACCATGGTCTTAACTTTTCGGTATTTGCGGCGCTCAGGGCATCAGCCGCTTGCGCCCCTGCCACAGGTGCCAGCGCATCGCGAGCGCGGCGGCATCGCCATCCTGGGCGCGGATGGCGTCGACGACCAGTTCGTGCTCCTCGATCATGGCGTTGATCGCGGCGGGCGGGCGGGAGCGCGAGATATCCACCCCGGCACGCAGAATGCGGTCGATTTCGTCGTGCATGTGATCGAAGCTGGAGACGAAGATCGGGTTGGCCGTCGCTTCGAAAATGGCGCGGTGCAGTTCCATGTCTTCCACGTGAGCCGGGCCGCTCGCTTGCAAGGCGGTGCGTAGTGAGTCCATCGCGCGCTCGATCACCAGCATCTGCTCGGCCGAGCGGCGCTGCGCGGCGAGGCGCGCCGCTTCTGCCTCGAGCACCAGGCGCACTTCATAGCTGCCCATTGTGGCGGCCAGGTTCTGCATCGGCAAGTGGCTACCCAGCCGTTCGGACGGTCGCCGCTTGACGAACGAGCCGGCGCCGCGCCGCGCTTCGGTAAACCCGTCGGAGGCAAGGCGGACCAGCGCCTCGCGCACCACCGTGCGCGACATGCCGAACATTTCTGCCAGGCGCGTTTCGGAGGGCAGGCGATCGCCGATCTGGAGATCGTCGGTGTTGATCAGTTCGACGATCCCGGCATAGGCGCGATCGGCCAGGCGTTCCTCGTGCATGGTCCTCCCTTTTTTCAAACGAGCCATCCGGCGGCCAGTACCAGCACCAGGCCCACCACCGAAATCAGCGTTTCCAGCACCGACCAGGTGCGGAACGTATCGGGCGTGCTGGTGCCGAGATAGCTGCGCACCAGCCAGAACCCCGGATCGTTGACGTGGGAGAAGAACACCGAGCCTGCGCCAATGGCAAGCACGGTCAATTCCGGCGAGGCTCCGGTGGCGGCGACCACCCCGGGCATGATGCCGGCGGCGGTGATCGTGGCCACCGTGGCTGATCCGGTGGCAAGGCGAATGCACACCGCCACGGCCCAGGCCATGGGCAGCGCGGGAATGCCGCCGTGGGCGGCGAGATGAGCCAGGAAATCGGCCAGCCCGGCCGAGACCAGCACTTGCTTGAGCGCGCCGCCCGCCCCGATCGCCAGGATGATCGCGCCGGCCGGGGCCATCGCTTCCTTCCAGATCGCGCCCTGGATCGCCGGCGCGCTAAATCCCCGGCCGAACAGCAGCGGCAGGGCGACAAGATTGGCGAGAACCAGCGCGAGCACCGGATTGCTGGCCAGGCCGAGCCAGGCGAGATGCGGGGCAATGGCTGGCGGCGCCACGGCGGCAACCTGACCGGCGGCGATCAGCACCACCGGCAGCAGCACGCAAAGCAGCGCGCGGCCCACGCCGGCTGCGGCGACGAGCGGCACGGCGGGCGTCATCACCGGGGCGTCTGGCCGAACCCGGCGCGCGATCCACAGCGCAAACAGCGGGCCAGAGACGATCGCCGTGGGCACGCCGATCAGCAGGCCATAGAGCATGGTGCGCGGCAGGCTGGCATGCAGCGCGTCCACCGCCAGCAGCGGGCCGGGATGGGGCGGCACCAGGGCATGCAGCGTGGAGAGGCCGGCCAGCGCCGGCAGCAGCAGGCGCAGCCGCGTGGTGCCGGCATCGGCCGGCCCGGTCATCGCCGCGGCGGCCGCCGCCGCGATCGGCAAAAGCAGCACCACCCCCGTTTCGAAGAACAGCGGCAGTCCGATCAGCAGCGCCACCGCCATGCTCAGCCACGGGGCCGCGGCCGGCCGGCCATGGTTCAGAGCGCTGCGGGCCAGCGCGCCCGCCCCGTCGGACAATTGCAGCATGGCTCCGAGCGAAAGGCCTAGCGCGACAACGAGACCGGTGCCGCCCAGCACATCCCCTGCGCCTTTCTGCACGGCCTTGGCGGTTTCGGCCATGGGCATGCCGACCGCGATGCCCACGGCAAAGGCGCCGCAGAGCAGGGCGAGGAAGGGATGGAACCGCCCACGCACGATCAGGGCGATGGCTAGGCCAATGCCGAGAAGGGCGGCCAGGACCAGGCGCAGATCCTCGCTCATTGCGCTACCGCCGCCCACGCTGACACTGCCCGCGCGTTCCTTGCCCCGATCCGTGATGGCCCATCCTGCTCTCCTCTCGCGCCACGGCGCTGGCTGCCTGTGATTGTTCTGCGAAAGTTGTATAACAGATATGCGCTAATTTCAGCAATAAATCGTGTATTGACGGAATAACTCCGGCATAATATCAAAAAGCTGTCTAACCGATCTTGGACTTCGCAATGCTGGTCCGAGCATGGCAGACGCGCGGCAGATGCCGCAACGGTAGGCGATAGGGAGAGACAACGGTGAGCGACTTTGCCCCTACCAGTGGCCCGGACCAGCCGGCACAGCGCCTGTCAGAGGCGCCTGCCGTCCGCCTGACCCCCACCCAGTTCAAAGTGATGCAGGGCGTGCGCTCCGGCCAGCTCAACAAACAGATCGCCTATGACCTGGGCATCGCGGAAAAAACCGTGAAGGCCCATATGACCGCCCTGATGCGCAAGCTCAACGTGCGCAACCGCACCCAGGTGGCGATCGCCGCCCAGTCGATTCTGGCCCGGTAAGTTTTCGGCAAATAGATTTTTAGGGGCCGCAGCAGCAAGGGGGCGTTTGCGGGAGAAGGCGAAGTCGTCCACGGCGGATCTCATCGATGCCGATGCCGGCAAGCCGAGACCGGCATGGGCGGCGCTTCGCTGGCTTCCAGCACGCTGCCTGAACAGCGCAAAACAGCATCAGCATCGCATAGCCGGGCCGGGATGCGTCGCCCCGCTGGGATGCGATTGGAATTTTGCAGGCCGGTCATGCCGATACATCGGAATCAAAACTGCTAGGCGGCATGGTCCATATCGCCACCGCCAGATACTGGCTCAAATTTGTCCACGCCGCCTAGCGCTGCATTGAAGTAGTGTTGGAGGCGGCCAGGACAGGAACCGCAAGGGCGGGAAGGCATATTGGCTGCGATTTGCGCTGTGCTCAATATCGCCAGTATCTCGATCGTCGAGGAGATCATAAGGTACAGCGTGGGCGACGCCCATTCGCATCCTGTGGCCTGGAATGGCCTTCAACTTTGTTTCAAGATCAGCCGCACTGCTCACGCATTGTGGGGTAGAATGTGGGGGCAGAAAACGGACAAATCAGCCAAATTGCTGAAAAACCGTAAAACTTCTGAAGATCCTGGATGCCCCGCGAGGATTCGAACCTCGATTGACGGAGTCAGAGTCCGTAGTCTTACCTTTAGACGACGGGGCATCGGGAGGCGCCCCTCTAGGCGGGCCATTTCAGAGCGTCAACCCACTTTTTCACCGCCACGAGCCGGCTGCCAGAGCGGCTTCCGGGGCGAACCTTGCCGGGCGGGCGCCATGACGCTACGGTGACGATCAAGTACCCGACCGGCACCGATGCGGGCGGGAAAACATAAGCGAATTTGCATCATGGCGGAATCCACTCCGCCGGCCAGGGGACGAGGGCCGCGATCCGGCGGACGGAAGAGGCAGCGAGGGCCGCGCAAGGCCGCGCCCGTGCCCGATGCCGCCGGTCAGTCGCCCACCGTCACACCGGCCGGCCATAGCGCGGCGCAAGGCGCCGTACCGGCAAAGTCCAAAAGCAAGGCCCGTGGGCGGGGCCGCGCCCGTGTTGCCGCGCGCAAGGGCAACCGCAAGACGATCGGCAACGGCGCTGCCCCAGTTGCTGCGCAGACCGCACCGGCGCCACTGGGCGTGGACATTGCCGCGCCAGACGCGCTTGCCCCCGATCTCTTGCCCGAGGCGGAAGCGAATGCTGCGGCGCCGCATGTGATGGTGCCCCAGTTGGCGCCGGAATCGGTGTTTGCGCCGCAGCCAGGGTCCGCGCTGGGCGGTGCAGGCGCGCGCGCCTGGCACAAGCCGGTGCCGTTTCATCGCCAGGCCTATGCCGCGATCGACCTTGGCACCAACAATTGCCGCCTGTTGATCGCTCGCCCTGCAGGCGGCCATTTCGTGGTGATCGATGCCTTCAGCCGGGTGGTGCGGCTGGGCGAGGGGCTGGCACAATCCGGCCGCCTTTCCGATGCGGCGATGGATCGTGCGCTTGCCGCGCTGCATGTCTGCGCCGAAAAGCTCAAGAAGCGCAATGTGCACCTGGCGCGTTCGGTGGCGACCGAGGCCTGCCGCCGCGCCAGCAACGGCGCCGAATTCATCGAACGGGTTCATCGTGAGACCGGCATCCGGCTCAACATCATCACCGCGCAGGAAGAAGCCCGGCTGGCCGTGCTCGGCTGTCATATCCTGCTCGAACATGGCGATGGCCCGGCGATGATCTTTGACATCGGCGGCGGATCGACCGAAATGGTCCTGGTCGATCCGGCCGATCCGGTGCCGCGCATCCTGGATTGGCAAAGCGTGCCCTGGGGCGTGGTCTCGCTGACCGAGGGCGTGGGGCCGATTGCCGACAACCCTGCCGCGCGCGCCGCCGCCTATGCCGAGATGCGCGCGCGCGTGGCCGAGGGCTTTGCCCCGTTCATCGAACGCATCGCGCCCACTCGTGCCCAGGCCCTCGCCGATGGCGCCATTCGCCTGCTGGGCACCAGCGGCACGGTGACCACGCTGGCCAGCCTGCACCTCGGGCTGCCGCAATATGACCGGCGCGCGGTCGATGGGCTGATCGTGCCCACCCAATCGATGCGCGCCATCAGCCAGAAGCTGGCCCACCTGTCCCCGGCCGAGCGGATCGCCGTGCCCTGCATCGGGCGCGAACGCTCGGACCTGGTGGTGGCCGGCTGCGCGATTCTGGAAACCATCTTCGACATCTGGCCAGCCGACCGGCTGGGTATTGCCGATCGCGGCATCCGCGAAGGCATCCTGCGCTCCCTCATGGCGACCGGCGGCGATGCCGTGCGCAGCCGCGAGGCCTTGCGCCAACTGAATAGCGGAGCAAATCTATGAGCCGTTCCGGAGTCATCCTATGAGCCGTTCCGGCAAGGACCCGCACGAGCGCCTGAAAACCGCCAAGAAGCGCACCGCGTCTTCGGCCCGGTGGCTCTCGCGCCAGATCAACGATCCTTATGTGAAGCAGGCCAAGGCCGACGGCTGGCGCAGCCGCGCCGCGTTCAAGCTGATCGAACTGGACGAGCGCTTTGCCCTGCTCAAGGGGCGGCAGCGCGTGGTCGACCTTGGCATTGCGCCTGGCGGATGGAGCCAGGTGGTGCGCAAGAAGGCGCCGCAGGCCCGTGTCGTGGGCATCGATCTTTTGCCCACCGAACCGATCGAGGGCGTGACCATCTTCGAGATGGACTTCATGGCCGACGAAGCCCCGGCCGCGCTGGAAGGCGCGCTCGACGGACCGCCCGACCTCGTGCTGTCCGACATGGCCGCCAACACCGTGGGCCACAAGCAGACCGACCACTTGCGCACCATGGGACTGGTGGAAACGGCGGTGGACTTTGCCATCCACACCCTGGCGCCGGGCGGGGCATTCGTCGCCAAGGTCTTTGCCGGGGGTACCGACGGCGATCTGCTGACAATCCTCAAGCGCAACTTTTCCAGCGTGAAGCATGCCAAGCCGCCGGCCAGCCGCAAGGATTCCTCGGAGTGGTACGTGATCGCGCAAGGTTTCAAGGGTCGGGCGGAAACACCCCAAGACCAAGGTCTTGGCGAGGCAGACGTGCACGGCCGGGGATAATCCCGGCCGGGGCCAAAGAATCCCGTTGCGATGCGCGCCGCTCTCAGCTAACCGCCCCTCTCCCACCCGTGGCCCTTGTTAGGGGCCGCGCGAAGAGAGGCCCGATGGCGGAGTGGTGACGCACCGGACTGCAAATCCGTTTACGCCGGTTCGATTCCGGCTCGGGCCTCCATTTCCAGCGCTCGGCAAAAGTTTGGCGGCCATGCCGGCGCTTCCGATCTCGCCGGTCTGCATTCTAAAGCATTGCTAACGGCATCTTAGGGATGGCAAGGCAAACAGGTGGCGTCGCCTGTTATGGGCTTTGCTGCCAGGAACGCCGTGTCGATGCCTTCGATTCCGCTCATCGCGCCCAATCCGCCGCGTCTCAGCAGCATGGCCCAAGGCCTTGCCGCGATCGAGGCGCGTGCCATTTTCAGCAATGGCGGCCCTGCGGTGCGGGCATTCGAAGCGGAAGCGACTGCGCAATTGTTTGGCGGGCAGGGCGATTGCCTGGCCGTGGCCAATGCCACGCTGGGCCTGATCCTGGCCATACGTCATGCCGCCGCCAAGCGTATCCGCCCCGGCGCGCTGGCGCTGGTCCCGGCCTTTACCTTTGCCGCCACCGCGCAGGCCGCCCAGTGGGCCGGGCTCACCCCGCTGATCCACGATGTGGATCCACAGACCTGGGCCTCTGATCCGCGCATCGAAGAGCAGTTGCTGGCCCGCCATGGCGAGCGCGTGGCCGCCATCGTGCCCTATGCCGCATTTGGCCGCAGCCTTGATCTCGATCGCTATGCATGGCTGGCGCGCCGCCATGGCGTGGCGGTGGTCATCGACGCGGCCGCCTCGCTCGGCAGTTCCGATGCGGCCGGTCGCAATTTCGGCGCGGGCGCGCCTTTTGCCGTGGTGTACTCGATGCACGCCACCAAGACCTTTGCCACGGCAGAGGGCGGGCTGGTGCATAGCGGCGACAAGGCCCTGGTCGCAGCGTTGCGGCAGATGACCAACTTCGGCTTTGGTAGCGCGCGGGCGGCAGAAATGCCCGGCCTCAATGCCAAGTTGTCGGAAGTGGGCGGGCTACTCGCCTCGGCCAAACTCGCCGAACTGGGCCAGGTCTGCGACCATCGCGCTGCCCTGGCCGACGCTTATCGCGCCGCACTGCCCCGGTTGGGGCCCAGGTTTGCCGCGCCGGCGCCGATGGAGCAGGGGCGGCAGGCCTTTCAGTTCTGGTCGCTGCTGCTGCCGCCCGAACTGGCCGGCCAGCGCGCCGCGCTGATCGCTGCCTTGGCGGCCAAGGGCATCGGTAGCGGGCATTATTTCAGCCCGCACCTGGGCCAGCAGCCGTGGTTCCAGGCCAACGCCTTGATCGAACCCGTGCCGGTGAGCGACGATCTGGGCGCGCGCGTCCTGTCCCTGCCGATCACCGATGGCATGAGCCTGGGCGACGTGGACGTGGTAATCGATCATCTGGCTGGCGCCGTGGCCGCGCTTGGCCGGCAGGAAGGGAGCAGAGGAGCGAGCGCCATGCCCGCGAGGACCACGCATGAAACGGTGCTGATCGGCGGCGGCCCGGCCGGAACGGCAATGCTCACGGCGGCGAGCAAGCAGAACCGGCTGGCGGAACTGGCCGGCGGCCTTGCCGTGGTGGAACAGGGCGATGCCCTGGGGCGCGGCGAATTGGGTCGCTATGCCATCCGGTCCGACAGCACGGCCGAAACCTTTCTGAGCGCGGTGAAGGACAACGTTCATCCCGAACTGGCCGCCCTGGTCGATCATCCGGCCGGGCTGGGCATGGCACGCCATATTGGCGCCTTGGGCGCACCACTGGTGGAAGCCGGCGACCTCTTGGCCGTGACCGGTGATCGCTTGCGCGACGTGGCGCTGGAGCATGGCGCGCGGGTCTTGACCGGCCATGCTGCCATCTGTGCGCGGCGCGAAAGCGACGGTCGCTGGCGTACCACCGTTCGCGATGGTGCGGGGCAGGCGCAGGACCTGGTATCACGCCATATCGTCCTGGCGACGGGCGGCCAGCAATGCCCGCAGTCGGTGCAGGATGCCAAGATTGCCGGGGGCACGTTGGGCGCGATTGCCGGTGAGCGGTTGGTGCTGTCCGACGCATTCCTGCGCCTGGGCGGGCCCGAAGCCTTGCGAGAGCGCCTGGCCGACGTGCGCAACCCGCGCATTGCGATCGTTGGCGGATCGACCAGCGCGGTGGCGGCGGCGGTTCTGCTGCTCAAGTCCGATCCCGCGTTGCCGTTGGGTGCGGGTGCGATCACCTTGATGCATCGCCGCCCGCTGCGGCCGTTCTACCCCTCGCGCGAGGCGGCGCTGGCCGAGGGTTTTACCGATTTCAGCGACGCCGATGTCTGCCCGGTCAGCGGCTTTGTCTATCGCCTGGCCGGCTTGCGGCTGGAAGCGCGGGAACTGGTCTTGCGCATGCTGGCCGTGGGCGGGCGTGCCCCCGATCCGCGCCTGGCGCTGTTTCAACTTGGCCAGCATGACGACGCCACGGCCCGGGCCGTGCTTGATGCGGCAGACGTGGTGATCGGCGCCACGGGCTATCGTCCGCGCGCCTTGCCATTGTTCGATGCGGATGGTGCTCCGATCGTGCTCGCGCCCGATGCGCCTGAACCAGGGCCGCTGGTCGACCGTCACTGCCGCGTGCGCGATGCGGCGGGCCAGGTCGTGCCCGGCGTCTACGGCATCGGGCTGGCCGCCGGGTTCGTCCCATGGGGGCCGCTGGGCGGCGAGCCCAGTTTCCGTGGCAATGCCAACGGGCTGTGGCTGTGGCAAAACGATGTGGGCCAAATGATTGTCGATGCAATCCTGCCGGCCGCTGCCCAGGCGCCAGGGGCGCAGCAGGCCGTTGCATGACCGACGCGCCGCTGATCAGCGTGGTGATGGCGGCCTATAACGGCGGTCCGCTGATCGAAGAGACCATTGCCAGCGTGCTGGCGCAGACTTTGGCCGATTTTGAACTGGTGGTGGTGGACGACTGTTCCACCGACGACACGCTGGATCGGCTACGCCGCGTGCGCGACCCGCGCGTGCGCGTGATCGCGGCAGAGCGCAACGGCGGGCCGGTGGTGGCGCGCAACACGGCCTTTGCTGCTGCGCGAGGGCGCTACATCGTCGGGCTGGACCAGGACGACTTGTGCCACCGCACCCGCTTTGCCGCGCAGCACGCTTTTCTCGAAAGCCACCCCAATGTGGTGCTGGTGGCTTCGGCGGTCGATCTTTTGCAAGCAGGAGCGATCCTGCCGCCGCGCGCACCGCTGCAAACCTCGCCTTCATTGCTCGACTGGCGCTTGCAGTTGGGCAACCCACTGGTGTGGTCTTCGGTGATGTTCCGTGCCGATGCGGCGCGGCGGCTCGAGGTGTTCGAGCGAACCGACCGGCTCTATGCCGAGGACTTCGATTTCTACCATCGCCTGGCCCGCTTCGGCGCGATCGCGCGGATCGACACGCCACTTGCCACCTATCGCATCCATCCCGGCGGCGCGTCGCAACGCTATGCCGCGCGCATGGAGCAAAGCGCGGTAGAAGTGCTCGCCCAGCCCTATGCTGCGCTGTTCGGCGCCCATGCCGCCGAGGCGGCACGGCTGGTGCTGCATCATTTCACCGGCGGGGTTCCGGCGCCCGATCTGGCCGCGCTGCAAGAGGTTGGGCGGTTGGTCGGCGTGGTGCACGAACATTTCGTGATGACGCGGCAGCCCGATGCAACGGATCTGGCGCTGATCATGGCCGAGTACGGGCGCCTGTGGTGGCGCCTGGCCGATGCATGCGTGCGTTCGGGCACATTGTCGCGGGCGCAGGTGGCCGCACATTGCCCCGCCGGGCTGACGCGCAATCCCGCCTCGCGCATGCGTTCGGCCACGTCCTTGCTGATCGGAACGGGGCGGGCCCTAGCGTCGCGACTCAAGCAGGCCTGATTCTCGGCTTTCGTGCGTCCAAGAGAATCATGCGGACCGCATGCGGGGCAGGAAAAAAGCCAGAAAATTGACATCCAAATATCTGAAAAATATCAATTTATGGCGCCTGTGGAAGGAATGTGGAAAAATGGCCGTTGACGGTTGGGGAGAGCCTCCATATATGCCGCTTCACCGATGCGGTGCAGCCGGTTTTTCCGGCGGCTTGGTTGTTTCCAGGTGCTGCGGTGTTGGTCGCCAGATAGCTACGGACGGCTTTGGTTTCCGGTGATGAACCGGGGATTGATT
>NZ_JAAZQN010000012.1:0-25981 GCF_012275365.1 Novosphingobium sp. SG720
TCACAGCACCTCGTCACTGACAGCGGTGAAACGCCACGCGTTCTCCGCGATGCCCCATCCTATCTGATCCCAATGACGTTCCGCAACTAGACAGCAGTCTCGCCTTTATCGTGACAATGCTTTCGCTCCGACAGGAATGGGCTGCATAAAGCCAAATCTGCCATGTTTCAAAGACTTCTCCAAATCAAAATGGCCACTCTGCTATCGATATAGGCTCTAGACGTGTCCATCTAGAAGGGTCCGTTTTGTAATGAACTTTCACTCAACCGTGGGGAGGGGGTGCTTGCTGCACGCCGCTGATTGGTTAAGATTGTGCGTCTCATCCCAGGACAGGAAATTGGCGGCGCAAGATGGATTTGCTTGGTAACGCTCTGCTGTCGATCAAGGTGCTTTCCAATTCGATTGGGGTGTTTGATTTCGGTGGCCAATGGGGCTTTGGTCTGACGCAGGTAATGCCTGATTTCGCCTGTAGCTTGACTGTGCTTGAAGGTCGTTGCTGGTTATGCACCGCGGGTTCGCCGGGCACGTGGCTGGGGGCGGGCGAAACCGCCATTGTGCTCAACGGCACGCCCCACAGCTTTGCCAGCGATCCTGATGCGCCGGTTCTGGCGCTGCTCGACCTGCTCTCGCGGAATGGCGCAGCGACGTTTAACCCCGCGACGCGACGCGCCTTTGCACCTCACGATGGGGGATGGCACGCCGCGCACGCGTATTTTGGCGTTAGCCTATCTGTTGCGAGAACCTGACCGTAACCCTGTACTCTCCGACCTGCCGCCCTCATTTGTTATCCGGCAAGAAGCGGAGACCATCTTCCCATGGCTGTCCAGCCTTTCCGCCTATCTGGTTGAGCAGAAGGGTGGGCATCTGCCCGGCTATACGGCGACTGCATCGCATCTGGCCGATCTGATGTTCACCAGCTTTTTGCGGTCCTGGATCGCCAGCGATTCGGGCGCGGGCACTGGCTGGCTCAAAGGCCTCTCCGATCCGCAGATCGGGGGCGTCCTGTCGCTGGTAAATGCACAGCCGATGGCGAAATGGACCGTGGATACCATGGCACGCGAGGCCAACATGGCACGATCAACCTTTGCGCGCCGCTTTTCCGAACTGTTATCTCAGCCTCCCATGGATTACGTGCTGGGCGTCCGGCTGAGTGCTGCGCGCGATATGATGCTGAGCCAGCGTCTGCCGATCGCGCAATTGGCCGAGAATGCCGGTTATCAGTCTGAACGGGCCTTTCGCTCCGCCTTTGTCCGGTGTTATGGCATGTCGCCCCGCGACTATCTGAAGGCGCAGCATAAAGCGCAGGGTTGAGCGAATTGAGCCGATTTTAGAAAGTTTCGGGTATATAAGCCACCGAAGAACTGTGGCTATCTTCACTCCCAGCATAAAGTTGGGGAGAGTGAAAATGAGCTTTTTGCAAAATGCCTGGTATATGGCGGCCTGGGCAGATGAAGTGGGCCCAGATGCGCTGCTGTCACGCACGATTCTGTCACAGCGCATCGTGTTTTATCGCGGTACGGATGGGGTGGTGCTTGCACTGGCTGATCGGTGCAGCCACCGTTTTGTGCCGCTCAGCATGGGCCAGCGCCAAGGGGATGAACTGCAATGTCCCTATCACGGGCTGCGCTTTGGCCCTGGCGGGCAATGCACGCGCAATCCTCATGGCGACGGGCGCATCGCACCTAACGCTGCCATCCGTGCTTTTCCCACCCAAGAGGCGGGCTTGATGATCTGGGTGTGGATGGGCGATGCCGCCTTGGCCGATCCGGCTTTGATCCCGGACTACACGCTGCTGGCCGCCGCGCCAGAGACCGGGCGCATGCGTGGTATGTTGCACGTTGCGGCCAATTACCAATTGCTTAGTGACAACATTATGGACCTCAGCCATGTCGATTATCTGCATGCCGACACACTGGGGGGAGGTTCGATCTCACGGTCCAACGCCGGGGTGAAGGAGGAGGATCGCACAGTAACGATCACTTGGCAGGTGGACAGCGACAGTGTGCCCCCCGCCTTCGCTCGGGAAATGCCCGACCCGGCAACGCCTGCCCGTCAGCGTACCCAGGTGATCTGGACCGCCCCCAGCGCCATGGCCCTGACCATCGAGATCGAGCGGCCAGATGACAGTCCCGTGGGAGCCGCGGCATTTCACATCATGACGCCTGAAACGCTCACCACCACCCATTATTTCTACGCCAATTGCCGCAGCTTTCGGCAGCATGATGCCGAATACAACGCCATCGTGACAGAGGTGATTACCCATGTCTTCATGGAAGAAGACAAGCCCATGGTCGAGGCACAACAGCACGCTGTCGGCAGTGCCGAACTGATGGACCTTAGGCCGTTGGTTCTGTCGCCCGATACAGGAGCGATCCGCGCAAGGCGCAAGCTGGCCGCGATGATCCGCGCCGAACAAGCTGTGGCCTGAAGGCGACTCTTCACCAACGCCTGCTTTTTTGAGCCCATTCCACCCGATCCCAACCGCACCGGAATCGTATCTGGCCGGTGGGAGCATTTATCAGGATCAACAAATGCTGAAAATCATCATTGGCGGTCGTCGCCGGGCCGGTATGACCCATGCCGAGTATTCGTACTACGCTGAACATTGCCACGGTGCGACCGTTGCGCACAATCCGGGCAGCATGGAGACATATATGCAAAACCACATCCTTGATGCCGCGTTTGGCACCAAGGAGGATGGCTGGATTTCTGGTGCCGATTTCGACTCATTTAGCGAGATCAGCTTTGCCGATGGCACGGCCTTCGCCCGATCGCTTGCCGATCCATATTACCACGATACCATTCAGCCCGATGAGTTGAACTTCGTGTGCCAAAGCCGGGTTATCCTGTTGGCAACGCAGGTGGAGGAACAACCGGTGGCCCATCCCGGCACCGCGCGGTTGAAGTTGATGCGTTTTATCGCCAGCAATGGCAAGGCTGACGCCGAAAGCTTTGAGGCGCAGTGGCAAGCCGAGGCAAGGCGGATTGCCGACCATTCCGTCCTGAAACCGATGCTGCGTAGGATGACGCGCAGCATCAGCCTCGACGGCTTTGCGGCCCAACTTCCCGCCGGTTTCATCGCCAATGCCCCGCTCAGCTCCTATGTGGGCGTGGACAGTCTGTGGTTTGATGCACAGGATGCCGATCAGGCCATCGCGGCCTATCGCTCGGCGATCGAGGAAGCCGAATCCACGCTGTTGCCGCTTTTGGAGCGCCGTTCGGAGATCCTGTTCATCGTGGAGGAGCGCAGCATCGTTGCGTAATTCTCGCTGCGGCTAAATGGAAGGGGCGCAAAGTTCAACCTTTGCGCCCCTCTTTTTGTCACGAAGAAAGGTATCGGCCACATCGTAGAACGCGCCCGGCGAAGAACCGAGGCGCGCCTCTACGCCATCTCGCGGTGGCTCGGATCACTGCGATGACACTTCCAGAACTATTTTGCCCGATGCGGTCCGGCTTTCCAGCAAGGCGTGAGCTGCTGCTGCCTCACCCAAAGCGAAAGAGGGGCCCAGCAGCGGTTTTACGCGGCCTTCCCGCCAGCGCTGGACGAGCGCGTCCAGCGCAGCACCCAGTACGTGGGGACGATGGGCGAAATAGGTGGCCAGAAAGAAGCCGGTAACGCTGATGCTGCGTTCCAAAAGATCACCGACCGGCACATCCAGCAGTTGGCCATCGGAAGAGCCGAACACAACCAATCGACCAAACGGCCCAAGCAGTGAAAGGCCAGCCAACATCGACTTTCCGCCGCCGCGGTCGAGGACGATATCCAGCGCTCGCCCATCAAGCGTCCGAGTGAGTTCGTCTGACCAGTCCGATTGAGATGAGTCGATCACGGCAGTAGCGCCCGCTGTCTGTGCGTAATGACGATTCTGCTCGGAACTTGCCAATGCCACGATATGGCCTGCGCCAAGATCAGCGGCGATCTGCACGGCCAAAGAGCCGACCCCACCTCCTGCGCTTGGGATCAGCACCGCTTCCCCGGCGGCCAATTTCGCGGCTTCTGTCAGCATGAACCACGCCGTCAGGCCTTGGATAAACAGTGCGAGCGCAACCGCCGCGGGCAAATCCTCGGGGACAGATGCCAATTGCACGGCGGGCACCGCGACATATTCGGCGTAACCGGCCCCCGGGCAGGAGCCGATGACCCGAGTTCCCGTTTGAAGCGTGACGCCCGGGCCTACGCTATCGATCCAGCCTATGAACTCGCTGCCCGCGATAGCGGGCAAAGTGATGGATGCCGGATAATAGCCATGGCCGCGCTGCACGACGTCCGCAAAATTTACCCCCGCTGCCTCGACCCGGATCAGCGCCTGACCCGGACCGGCAACAGGGCGCTGGACTTCCTCCAGAATGAGGACATCAGGCGTTCCGCGCCGGTGGTAGCGAACGGCGCGCATATCTTTGCTCAAGGTCATTGGTTTCCATCCTTTGAGTCGGAAGGCGGGGCCGCAGCTGCCAGCCCGCCGGTAATGAAGGCCAAGAGATGATCGCCCAATCGATCAGTGGCATGCTTGCTGCTGGTGGCGCCGGCAAAAAGTTGATCGATGAGTTCTGGATGGCCCAGTGTGAGTGAGTAGGCGCCCAGCGCACCGAACATGCGCCAGGCAATTACATCGCGTGAGAGGTCGGGACGGATCTGGGCGAGGACCTCAATGTAGCGTTGATCCACGACAGCGAGCGATTTGGACATCGTCTCTCTGATTTTGTCGTTGACGTCGGACCAGAGAACGAGCCCCATGAGATGGGTGAAAATGATTCTGTTTTCGGTGATCGCGTGATTTTCGAAAACCGGATCGAGCCATGCTCGCACAACGTCTTCGAGCATGGGGGCTGTATTCGCCCGGAGCAACGCTTCCAGCCGATCCGACCGAGCCGTCGCCACCTTCTCGCATTCAGCGGTAAAGATGTCGGCGAACAGGCTTTCCTTGCTTCCGAAGTGATAGTTGACCGAGGCGATATTGCTGTGAGCGGCAGCTGCGATCTCGGCTATTCGCACGTCGTTATAGCCTCGTGAAAAGAACAGCTTGGTAGCCGCTTCGGCGATACGGGCGCGTGTGGTTCCTGGGCCTTTCTTCAGCCGATTGGCGGTCATGTTATCTCCCCCTGGCGCAACCGATGTATCGTCCAACTTGCTCCCCCGGCAATCTGAGATCGCGAAGTTGTTGCCTCGATTTAAACTGTCATTTAAAGTGAGTCAACGAATCGATAGTGAACGGAGAGAAATGTCCATGGCGCAACATGATATCGTTGTTGTTGGGGGCGGGCATAATGGCCTGGTCGCTGCGGCTTACCTTGCCAAAGCGGGAAAGCAGGTCATCGTCCTTGAGGCGAAACCCTTCTTCGGCGGCGGCGTGGTCACACGGGAGTTGACGGTTCCCGGCTTCAGGCATGACCAGCACAGCATGAGCCACATCATGCTTCAGGCCAATCCGCTGATTGTGAATGATGAGTTGGGGCTAAAGTCGAAATTCGGCCTGAAATACAATTTCCCCAAGCGCCCGTTCGTGTCGATCTTCGAGGACGGTTCCTCAATCAGCATGTTCATGGACCCGGCCGCCAATGTGGCGGAGATCGCCCGTTTCTCTGCCGAAGACGCGCAGGCCTACGCGGAAGTTTCCGCTCTTGGCGCCAAGCTCCTGCCCATGCTTACGGCTGGCATGTTCGTCCCGCCGGCACCTTTTGGTGCGACGTTTGCGATGCTGGATCAAAGCCTTGAAGGCCGCGTGATGCTGGACATCCTGCAGCGCAGTGCCTGGGATCTGGTGAGCGATCGCTTCAAGAATGAAAAAGTCCGCATGCATTTCCTCAAATTGCTGAGCGAGAATCTGGCGGCGCCCTTCGAGCGTGGCACCGGGATTGGCCTGCTATTTTTTGTCGCGGCCATCGAACGCTACGGGTGCGGCGCGGCAGTGGGCGGAAGCGGCGAATTGTCGCGGGCGCTTGCCGATTGCATCAAGAGCCATGGCGGCGAGATCCGCTGCGATACACCGGTTACCAAACTCATCGTCAGCGGGGGCCGCGCAACCGGCGTGCGGACGGCCAATAATGAAGAAATCATGGCGCGCGACGCCGTCATCGGCGCGATCCACCCGCATCTGCTCGGTCGGTTCATCGATGGGCTCGACACAGGCGTTGTTCAGCGCGCCGAGCGTGTGCAGCAGGCGGCCTACAGTGCCTTCGCCGTCCATGCCGCGCTCAATGAACCGCTGCGCTTCAAGAGCGACGAGAATGTCGATGATGGTTACGTGGTCGAACTGCACTCGGGTGGGATGGAGGATTTCCTGCGCAAGTTTGACGACATGAAATATGGTCGCTTGCCTAAAAAGCCTTTGATCGGGGCCTCCTCGCCATCGGTGGCGGATACGACGCGCGTTCCTGAAGGCAAGGCGACCTTCTACGCCTTTTCCTATGCACCTTATGAGCTTGCCGATGGCGGCGCTGCGGCGTGGGATCGCATCAAGGAGCAGCATCAGCAGCATATAATTGATGAAATCGGACTGTTCTGCCACAACCTTGATGCTGAAAACATCATTGCCGTGCATTCGGACTCGCCGCTTGATCTGGAACGAAGCTCGCCCAGTTTCCAGCGCGGCGACATCCACGGCTGCGCCCCCTATCTCAATCAGTTCGCGGCGCACCGGCCAACGCCCGACCTTGGCAACTATACGGTGCCCGGGGTTGAGCGGATGTACCTTGTCGGTCCCTTCCTCCATCCCGGTGGCGGCGTGTTCGGCGCGGGCCGCGGTACGGCAATCCGCATGTTTGACGATCTGGGCATGGATTTCGACAAGGTGATCTCGTGAAGATACTCTCGCAGGATCGAAGCAGCCTCATGGAGGTGACGGCGCTCGATATTTCCTCGGGCGAGCTTGTGATCAAGGGCAAGGTTTTCGGCACCATGCCAATGTCTGCACGCCTGTCACCGGATGAGGCGCGAAAGGGTTTGAAGCTCCTCAGCCCCCGCATCCTCATCTTCTTGCTCACGTTCCTCTTTCGGAGTGGCAAGTCGTGACGGCCCCGGTATCAAGCCGGGTCGCGGCTATCACTGGGGCGGGTTCGGGGGTAGGGCGGGCGACCGCGCTGCGCTTTGCACGCGAGGGATATCGCGTGCTCCTATGTGACCGCGTATCCTGCGACGGCGTTCTTGAGGAGATTGGCAGCTCCGGAGGCCGGGCCGAGGCCATAATGATCGATCTTGCGGATGCGCGTTGCGGAGAGATGATTGTAGGGCAGGCGTCCAAGCTGTTCGGTGGTCTGGATGTTCTGATCCACAATGCCGCAATCGGGACATCTGGCACGGTCGAGACGGTGCCAGATGTTGATTTCGAGCGCGTGCTGGATGTCAATCTTATGGCGGGCATTCGACTGGCACGCGAAGCGGTGCCGATTATGCGGGAGCGTGGCGGCGGGGCAATTCTGTTTACCGCGGCGCTCGCGGGACACCGCTACGTGCCCAATGCGGTTGCTTATGCGGTGAGCAAGGCGGCGTTGATCCACCTAACCCGTTGCATGGCAATCGATCATGGACGCGATGGTATCCGCACCAATTGCGTCACTCCGGGGCCCATTAACACGCCTATGTTGCACGAGGCGTCGGCGGTTTATGGTATCCCGGTGGAAGCGATGCGCGCCGGAATGCCGACCGGGCATATCCCGGAACCCGATGAGATTGCGGCGACCTATGCGTTTCTGGCAAGCCCGGCCGCGCGATCAATCAACGGCCAGGCGATCGGCATCGATGGGGGGATGTCAGTGGGATTCTTTTCGCCCAAGCCATAGTTTACGCATTAGGTCGTTATAAAAAAGGCTGGCGCTGTCCTGCGGTGCGGTGGTCTTGCATCCGTCAACGAGCGCCAGCCAACTGGGAGAGAGCATCATGAACCCGAACTATATTCGTGAGGCGTGGTACCCGGTTGCCTTGGTGAGCGAGATTGAACCGGGCCAAATGATCTCGCGCGAGGTGATGGACGAGCCTCTGGTCTTGTTCCGAAATTCTCAGAATGACATCAGTGTGCTGTCTGATGTTTGCCCGCACCGGTTTGCTCCATTGAGTATGGGGCGGATCGATAAGGGTATCATCACGTGTCCTTATCATGGGCTGGAATTTGACAGCAAAGGGCATTGTGTCCGGAACCCCCATGGTGAAGGGGTTATTCCCAAAGCGGCGCCATTGCGAAGCTATCCCGTTAAGGCGGATCGCGGCATTGTCTGGTTGTGGACGGGCCTTGGCTATCCCACCAACGACATTCCTGAACTGGATTTCCTCGATCTGCCGGCAAGCGCCGTTGCGGAAGGTTTGTTCAACTCGTCAGGCCATTATCAGCTTGTGATCGATAACTTGCTCGATCTGAGCCACGCCGATTTTCTGCACCCCGGCCTGCTTGGAACCGGCGGGGCGGTTACAGGGCAGACCCCTAAAATCACACGCGAAGGCAATAAAATCACCAGCCTTTGGACCTGGGAGGATAGTCAGGCGATGGCTCTGTTCGCCCCTTTCTTGCCAGAGGGCGGTGCGCATTCAGATGGCTGGCTCAAGGTCGAATGGTCGCCCCCGGCGCGTTTGGTCATTTCATCGGGGGCATCCTCGCGGCTTGATCGGACAACCAAAGAGCTGAAGATCGAGGCCATCCACGCCTTGACCCCGGCAACCCCCGATTCGACCCATTACGTGTTCCGGGCCGTTCGCAATTGGGCCCTTGAGGACCAGGCGATGACGGACATCACGACCCGTGCCGTGATGGCGGCTTTCACAACCGAGGACGGGCCAATGATAAAGGCCGTGCAAGACAATATGCGGGGCCGGGACTTTTGGAAACTTCGCCCTTGGTTACTGTCAGGCGACGGTGGCGCTGTGATGGCACGACGGGCGATCGAAAGGTTGGTCAAGGAGGAGCAGGCGGCGCCTTGAACGCTCTGGCGCGGGGCAGGCGGCGAAGGGGCGAACTGGCCATGGAGTGCTTGGGACGCTTTCATTGTCGATGCTTTGCCGGAGGTGGGAAATGGGTATGGCTCAGGCTCAAACTCGAAATTGATTTTGAAAACTCTCGAGACCCTTGAATTTGGGATTCTCTGCTGAAGCCGGAGGCTGTTTGGGATGTTGTGTTTGCTGTTTTGGTTGTCGGATCGGGCGTGCGCAGTGATCGGACCACGTTTGACTGATCGCCCGCCCGAAGCACCGCGGTTTGATGGCCGACATGTGATATCTGGTGTTATCCGCTTGCGCAGGTGTATTGGTCGCTGGACCGACTGTCCAGTCAATGACGGCTCTCCGACGAGATGGAATTGCCTGGGCATCTGGACCCGCATTCTGACGGTTTTGACTGAAGAAGGCTGGATCGCACAGATCAGCCGTCTTAAAGATCGCATAAATCATGTCTGCACCAGTCAATCTAGCGGGCGTTGACCTGAACCTGCTGCTCGCGTTCGAAGCCTTGCTGAAGCACGGGAGCGTAACACATGCCGGAGCCGCGATCGGTTTGAGCCAGCCAAGCATGAGCCATGCGCTCAAACGGTTGCGGCATCTCTTAGATGATGAGTTATTCTGTCGTGACGGTTCAGGGATGCAGCCGACCCCGCGTGCGCAGGAATTGGCCCCCTATATCATAGAGGGGCTCGCGCTATTGCGCGCCGCAATGAACCAAAAGATCGAATTCGTCCCCACCGAGTCTGATCGCCGTTTTATTCTGGGTATGTCGGATGTGGCGGCTTTTGGTGTGCTCCCTTTGTTGATGCCTGCATTAAGGCGGCTTGCGCCCAAGATGGACCTGATCGTCGTCGACCTCGCAGCGGCTGAGGCAACAGAAGAATTGCGGCTCGGAAAGATCGACCTTGCCCTGAACGCCTTCGTTGAAATTTCAGCCGAACTGCAAAGTCGTACGCTTTTCACCATTCCCATGACCTGCGTGGTGGATCGGCGCAATCCGCGATTGAAGGACGGGGCGCTGAGTCTGGAGGCCTTCAAGGAACTGCCACATGTTCAGGTCGCGGGGGCGCGGTCAGGTCTCGTTACCGATTATGAGGTGCAGGCGATCGGTATTCGCAGGAGGGTCGCGCTTCAGGTCCCCCATAGCCTTGCAGTGCCCGCCGCCGTGCTGGGCACGGATCTCATCGCGGTCCTCGATAGTCTCACCGCCAGTGCATTTCGGGATTGGCCTGACTTATGTTTTGTGCCGCCGCCCATCCCGATGGCGCCCGTTGGCGCGCTGGCCTTGTGGCATTCCCGCAATCAGTACGACTCTGGCCACAAATGGCTCAGGGAGCTAATATTTGAACTGCAAATGTGCACGAGCGAGGAGCCGGGATGGTCACGTCACCAGCTACAGCCCTTCCCATTAATTCGATGAATAGGACCATGCGGAATATCGATTTCCAGTATAGTCATCGCTGCCGTATGACAATTTTGAAAACAAGAGAGAAGACCGACCTGATGAACAGGCGGCCATTGTAAAACGCCCCCTTTTTGACCGACTGCCCTTGCATCCATCGGATCAGGGCCGCGGCGGCAATGTCGGTGGCCGTCAACGCGGCCAACGTCAAAGAGCGGGCGGTTTATAACCATGGGAGGGAACCATAATGAAAACTTATCTTTTACTGTCCACATGCGTGCTCGCGTCGGCTCTGGCTGTTCCGGCACATGCTCAGACGGCGGTCTCAGCTAGGCCGGATATCAACGCCAGACCAGCGACTGTGGAAGAAATTGTGGTCACGGCGCAGCGCCGTGCCGAAAATCTGCAGAACGTGCCTATCTCGGTCACCGCTGTAAGTGCAATGAGGTTGTCGAGCGCGGGTATCACCAATGCGCAGGCTTTGGCGACTGTTACGCCGGCGCTGACCGTCAATAATGCCTCGGGCTATTTCCTGCCCAAAATCCGCGGGATCGGCGCCTCCACATTTGGGCCGGGTCTTGAAAATTCCATCGCGGTCTATGTCGACAACGTATATTATGCCGCTTCCTCGGCCTCCCTGTTCTCATTCAACAATATCGAGCGAGTTGAAGTGTTGAAGGGACCGCAAGGCACGTTGTTCGGGCGCAACGCCACGGGTGGTCTCATCAACATCGTCACGAAAGATCCTTCCAGGACGCCTGGCGGCTCGGCCAGTTTGTCTTATGGAAATTACCAAACACTTTCAGGAAGCCTCTATCTCACAACCGGGCTCTCCGATAATGCTGCCATCGATATTTCGTTTGTCGGCAGCCATCAGGGTAAGGGCTTTGGAACGAATCTGGCAACCGGGCGCGACGTTAACAAGACCGACAGCGACATTGGCCTGCGCTCCAAGCTGTTGTGGGAGCCTGGACCCAATACGGCCATTCGATTGAGCGGCGACTATTCACAGACGCGCGGAAATAATCCCGCATTTCGGGATTTCCCCGGTGAACAACCACTGTTTGGTCTGGCCAGAACAGGTTCGCCGTGGGATGTCAACACCAATGTCGAGCCGAAACAGAATAGCAGCAGCGGCGGCGCGGCGATGAGGATCGACCAAGGTCTGGGCAGCATCCAACTCGTCAGTATCTCGGCCTATCGCAGCTCAACCACCAATTTTGCTTTCGATTTCGATCTCACTCCGGTCCCGGCGCTAGGCATTTTTGTCAAGCAGAACGACCGGCAGTTTAGCCAGGAGCTGCAGCTTCAATCGAATAAATCATCCTATATCAAGTGGGTCTTGGGTGGCTTCTATTTCCACGGGTACAGCGCCTATGTTCCCAGCGATCTTGTCATTGGCTTTCCATTGGACCAGCCGGGTTCTCCCTTCTTTCCATTTTCTCGGATGCGAACCACTGGGACTGTGAAGACCGATTCCTACGCGGGATATGGTCAGGTGACCGTACCGGTTGGACCTTCGACAAATATCACAGGCGGTTTACGCTATACGTCAGAGCGGCGCAGCATTGACGGCATGAGTTCTGCGCAGCTGCCTGACGGGTCCTTTATCGACCTCCTGCCCCCTGGCACTGGCAATCAGTCCAAGCAGTTCAACAAGCTTACGTGGCGCGTGAGTGTCGATCACAAGATCAATAATATCCTGCTTTACGCCTCGTACAATCGCGGGTTCAAGGCTGGCGGGTTCAATCTAGGCACGCCTGAGCAGCCTGCGTTCGAACCTGAAGTTCTCGATGCCTATGAGGCTGGACTGAAAATGGATCTGCTGGACAGACGCCTGCGCTTCAATCCCGCCATTTTCTATTATGATTACACCAATATCCAGGTGCCTAAGCCTCTTCCCACCGGAACGGTTGGCATCGTCAACGGGCCATCGGCGAAAATCTACGGCCTCGACATTGACGGTGAGGCCATCATCAGTTCGCGCATGAAACTGAACTTTGGCGCGACGGTGATTCATGACCGTTTTGGCGATTTCCCCAATGCACTGATGAACACGCCCAATCCGGCGGGGGGTGTTATTCAGACCCTTTTCAATGCGCGTGGAAATCGGATCCCGGTCACGGCTGACTTCAGCACGAGCCTTGGAGGGCTCTACACCTTGCCTGTCGGCGCCGGGGATATGGTTTTCTCCGTCGATTGGAATCATAACGATGGATATTTTACAAATGTCGATAATCTGCGCAGGCAGAAGTCCTTCGAGATGGTGAACGCATCGATCACCTTCAACACTGCGGACGAAAGGTTCAGCCTTCGAGGATGGGTCAGAAATATCGGAAACGAGGCGGTTCTGCTCTATTCCAATTCCAGTAATACTAGCTCGGTGGCATCTTATGGGGCGCCGCGTACATATGGGCTGACTTTACAAACTAAATTCTGATAATTTAAAATTATCTAACAACATCTGAAATAGATTCGCCGATGAACATTCTATATTCATATGGGCAATATTTTTATATATATTTTTCTAAAAGATATTTCCAGTTTAAATGGAATTTAATTGCAAATAACTATATTGGAGAATATGATGGTGTGTCGTGCAACAAGAAATAGGTTGGGCGGTTTTTAAGCGTGTCGTGGGTGCGACTTTGGCGATGCGCTGTGCTGCGCATGTCGGATTGGAGTGTGAAACGATGAGCAGTCTCCCTGCCATGGAAGCCTATGTTCGCAATGAAACCCGCATCAGTGTCGTGATAAACGCCGTTATCTCTGCGGTTGTATTTCTTGTCGTATTTGGTTTGGATGGGCCGGTGCAGCTTTGGGGTTTCGGGCAATGGATAGCCGATTTTCTGCCGCAAAGCTTCATGACCACATTTATGAGTGTTCTCGTTCCCGGCGCGCTCGCCCGGCGAAAGTTGAAGGCAGGGGCGCTGACGCGGATTGGCCATCGCTCTTTCCTGCCCGCCAAATTGCTGCCGCGGGGGCTGATCCTGGCGGTGGGATCCGCATTCATTGGCACGGCGTCGATCGCCGTCTTTGTCTGGCTGGTGGGAGCACCCTCGATCGCGCCGGTGCCTGCACTCGTTCTCAAGGCGATGTATGGTGCGGGTCTGGCGTTAATTGTAACGCCTCTTTCGCTCCGCGCAGAACTGGCGTCGTGATGCGATCCTTCCCCGCTTTTGCCAAGGATTATCACTTGGGGATGATCGATGTTGCCTTGGTCGGCGGTTATTCACCTTAAGGTGGATCGATCGGGATGCGCCAATGGGCACATGGGTTCTGATCATTGCACCTTGGTATCAGACGCTCAAGGGGACGGTTTCACACTTTTTGCCGGTGCATTCGCACCAATCGTACTCTCGACGCCCGTCACCCCGCTTTCAGGCCCTGGCCGGGGCCTGAACTTTCAAACGCGGATCAGCCAGTCGCAGCGGCCTTGGCCGGCATTGTCAGTCCTTCAGGAACGAGGCCGGTTTCGACATAGCGCCAGAGCGTCATCGCCAGCTTGCGGGCCATGGCCACCAGCATGACCCGGCGCATGCGCGACGATTGTCCCTGTGTTCGTGCCCTGGACCACTTCGTCAGCGGGCTTTCGGGATGTTTGTGCTGCAGATCCAGGCGATCTCGACGAGGATGCGCCGGGCCCAGCTGTTGCCGGCTTTTGAGATGCCCTGGCATTTCGTGGTAGAGCCGCTGTCGTAGGCACTTGGCGTCAGCCCGAGATAGGATCCCAGGTGCGAACGGCTGCTGAACTGGCGCGAGAAGATTTCCCGTGCCATAATCGCGGCAGTCGTTCGGCCAACCCCGGGCAACAGGCGAAGCATCTGACGCTTCTGCTCGATGGCAGGGTCTTGCGCGTCCGCCATATCGCGCTCCTTTTCAACGCAGCGGATCTGCTCCTCGACCAGAGCCAGCCGTGAATATTCACGTTCGAGTTCATGGAGCAGACGTTCGGGAAGCGATCTGCCTTCCGCGGTGACAAGGGAAGCAAAATCAATTTGCGTCGCGCGCAGTTTCGGTTCGATGCCCCTTATCCCCTGGCCAAAAAGCAGGCCTTTGATCCGATTAATATGCGCAGTACGCTCGTGGACCGATATTGTTGAAAAACCCGCCACTGAGATCGAGGCTGGTACCAGCTTGGGCACGGTCTGGAAGGCCCGTCCCGGTTATGCGAGCGCCGGGGCGGCGGGCATCGGAATCAGCTTTGCCAACTTGCGGAGGTTTTGAGCGGTGGCTGCAAGGAGGAACTCGTCCTTTGCACCGTTTGGACCTCGCAGGCGCAGGCGATCCAGCTTCAGGATGCGTTTGAGGTGGGCGAACAGCATCTCAACCTTTTTCCGCTCGCGGCGGGATGTGACATAAGCGTCGGTTTGGGACAGATCCCTTGCCAAGTCGCGTGCGCCTTCGTGGAGAGATCGGGCCACTTTGCGGTTGGGTTGACCGGGGCAGCATTGTGGCTTGAGAGCACAGGCGTCGCAGTCATGTTTGCTGGCGCGGTAGCGGATAAACCCGTCCTAATCGACGTCGCCCCGCAGCGCCGCAAAGTTCCTGCGACGCGGGAACAACTCTTTGCCGCCAGGACAAACATAGAGATCGCGTCGGTGATCGTAGCGGAACTCGGTGCGCTGGTAACTTCCGGTCCGGCGCCCCACGTGATCGAAAATAGGGATGTGCGGTTCGATGCCGCGCTCATGGACAAGCCAGGCGATATTGGCAGCATCGCCATAACCAGTATCGGCGGCCAGACGCTGGGGCCAGATACCAAAACGTTCCTGTGTTCGGTCAATCATCGTTCGCTGCGCTGTCACTTCGGCGGGACGAATGGCCGTGGTGGCTTCAACGTCAACAATCACGGCGTTTGCCAAATCGATGAGATAGTTGGTGCTGTAAGCGAAGAAGGCTTGCCCGCCATGGGCGCTTGTCCAGCGCGCCGCGGGATCGGCAGGCGACAGATATTTGGGCGTGACGGGCGATGCAGCCCCAAACGCTGCGGCATTGAGCACCTCCATATACTCCCGGGCAGCATGGTTGACGATGTCCGGGGGCAAGCCCTCCTCGCCGGGCACACCGCGTTGGCGGTTCGCGTCGGCCTTGATCAGGCTGGCGTCAACGGCAAAAACCTCGCCACCGACCAATCCCTCCTCGATGCAGCGCGTGACAGTCATTTCGAACAATTCCCGCAATAAGTCGCTATCCCGGAAGCGGCCGTGGCGGTTCTTTGAGAAGGTCGAATGATCCGGCACCGCTCCATCAAGGCCGAGGCGGCAGAACCAGCGATAGGCCAGATTGAGATGCACTTCCTCGCACAGGCGCCGCTCTGACCGGATGCCCAGGCAATAGCCAATGAGCAGCATCCGGATCATGAGCTCGGGATCGATCGAAGGGCGGCCCGTCTCGCTATAGAATGGCCGCAGCTTCTCCCGGATACCATCCAGGTCCACAAAGCGGTCAACCGCCCGCAGCAGGTGGCCTTGCGGCACGTGGTCCTCGAGGCTGAAGCTGTAAAACAGCGCCTCCTGCACCACCGTCCGAGCACCCATCATCAGCCTGTCTCCCAACGACAGGCACAGTGAATCAGGACTATGCGATTACTGCAAGGCCAAGTTTTTCAACACTATCGACCAGGCGCTGCCGTTCGCGGTGTGATCGGCGCGCATCTTCCTCTTCGACATCGGGAACGCGCACGACAGCACATACATGATGGTCGCCACGGTCGATAGCAATGACGGCCCGGAGCAACATCAGGGCGTCGATACGATCCGTCTTTACTCTGCGTGCACGGCGGTTCACCTGCAGGCTGGCCGGATCCAGCACGCGACACTCCATCCCTGAACGGGTCAGGCGCCGGGCCAACCAGAAACCATCATAGCCCGCCTTATAGCAGATCACGATTCTTGCGATTGATCCGGCAACCTTGCGAAGTCGTGCCACCAGCGCATCAAAATTACCGCCTGGCAGACGATAGATGCTCGGCTTCGGCTGGCCGGGATGCGCCACGGATATGACCCAGTCCTTCTTGCTCAGTTCGATCGCCGCATAAACGGTCTGGGTGTTCGATGGTGGGAAAGCAAGCTCCTGTTCGATCGTCATGGTCAATCTCCTGAATGACACTGCCGTCAGAATGCCGGCTAATCCTGGCGGTCTGCATAGGATCTTTTTGGCAGGCGCGCTCGGCAAAGCGGGTCTGTTGCCGAGCGCAAAGCGATGATCGATCGGTCACACGGCCTGCCGGTGGCGCGCCAGGCCCGGGCACTGGGGATCAGCCGGAGCAGCGTGTATTATCTGCCAGCGCCCGTGTCTGCCACCGACCTGGGTATCATGTGGCGGATGGACGAATTGCATCTGGAATACCCGTTTGCGGGCAGCCGGATGCTGCGTGATTTGCTGCGCCAGGAGGGCACCGCGATTGGCCGCTGCCACGTCGCTACCTTGATGAAGAGGATGGCCATCGAGGCGATCTATCGCCGCCCCAACACATCGAAGCCCCCGCCTGGGCACAGGATCTATCCGTATTTGCTGCGGAAATTGCCGATCGCGCGGCCCAATCAGGTGTGGGTCACCGACATCAGTTACAGTGCGCCTCGCGAGCATATGACTGGAATGCGAAGGAGAAAGGAGGAATTGAATGAATGCCATGCCCTCTGCTGCGAGGGGGCATGAGCCCAAGCGGCGGTGACCTGCCGTCAACTGGCAGGGTGACGTAGCCCGCAGGTAAAGGGGATTGAGGTGAAGCCGTTACGCCGAGATGGTCCCCGAGGCTGTAGCGCTGGAAGGTTGAGGAACACGAACCGGTTAATCCGCATCCGAGGGCTGAAATGTCGCCTTCGCCTACACGGTTTAACAGGCGGAATGCTGATGATGGCGCCGGACACGTATGTCGGCGACATCCGATTGCGGTCGTACATGTAGGTCGCCCGCATGGAGTCATGGAGAGAACGCAGCCAGGCCATGGCATCGGCATCGACTTGCAGGACGCAAGGACAAGGACCGCGACCGGCAGCCTCCCCAGCGCGTGAAAGTCCAGCATATGAACGAGGGAAGGCATGATGGAATGCCAAGGGAGTTGGCCCCGATGTCCACCATGCTGGCGGAGTCCCCGCAGTAGTCCGCGACCGGGAAAGCCTGTCACATGGCGAGGGGGGGCACTTCAATCTGCTTGAAGTGCAAACTACCTGACCAAATGAGGTGAAGACCTTTGATAATCAGTGAAATGCAGCACAAGCTCGCGACATGGGCCCAGAGCGATCCGATCCGTCGGTTTGATCGCCTTCTCCGGCTCATTGCCGATCAGGTGTGGCTTGCCGAGGCCGCTCGGGTCGTATTGGCGTCAAGCGGCGCCCATACGCCGGGCATCGACGGAATGGAATTGGCCGATATTTGCGTTTTTACAATGAGAAGCGGCCGCATTCGAGCCTGGGGGCCCGAACGCCCGACCAAACCTATTTTGACAATCTGCCCACGACCATGGCAGCATGACTTTGGCTCCGGTGGTGGGCATCATTCCAGTCGGGCTACGCGCTTCTTCCATGAGGCCCACCACCGGCATATGAAAACAACAACCCGCAGACGATCCACTTATCCGTGGCCAATCGCTGTTCAGGCTGACCGAGCCACCTCTGTTAGAGGTGGCCAATGCCCGCCGTCTTTGTCAGGCATTGAGCCAGCCTATGCCACGCCAAGGTAACAACCCATGTGCGCGCCTTCGTCCCATCGGTTCTGACGCTTTTGATGCCGAGCCGCCTATCGGTAAAGCCAATAGAAATGAATTTTTATATAAGTCTTCATAAACGGCACCGCGAAAATTATAAACGGAATTCATGATGGCTGACCCTCTGCTCCGGATGGATCTAAATCTTCTGTTGGTGCTTGAAGCGATGTTCGAGGAACGCAGCGTATCGCGCGTTGCCGTGCGGCTTGGGCGCAGCCAACCGGCGATTAGCGCCTCTCTTACGCGATTGAGAACTTTGTTCGACGATCCGCTCTTCATTCGCAGTCGCGCAGGCATGTCGCCAACGCTGCGCGCATTGGAACTCTCAGATAGTATCCGGCCTCTGCTGCCTAGGCTGCGCAGCGCCATCGAAGTCTCTTCCGACTTCGATCCTGCTCAGTCGACCCGCACCTTTACCATTGCCACGGTGGATGACCTTGAACCGTTTATGGGGCCGGCGATCATCAAACGTCTTTCGCAGGAAGCGCCATTGGCTCGGCTGCGGCTGGTCAACAGCGATGGCTCGCCGCTCCCCTACAAGGATCGCGAAGACATTGACGTGATGCTCACGGTGCTGCCGGGCCAAGCCCCGAGCTGGCTGCATACTCAAAAGCTGGCCGATGCCGATTATGTCATGGTCTATGATCAGTCGATCATGCCCGGCAGATCAGGTGCGCTCGACGACTATATTAATGCGCGGCATTTGCTGGTCTCGTTCCGCGGTGATTTCCGGGGGGTTGCCGACAATGCACTAGCCTCAATGGGTTTAAAACGCCAGGTAACCATGGTGACGCCGCGATTTTCGTCCGTCTACTTCATGCTGCAGGGCACCGATCTTGTCGCCACCCTGCCGGCCTATGTCGCCAAGGTCATCCCGACGTCCTTCTCGCTGACGTCGCGTCCTTTGCCCTTTTATATTCCGCCTGTAGAATTCTTCATGTGTTGGCATAGGCGTACCGATGCAGATCCAGGCAATCGATGGTTCCGCAATCTGCTCGCAGAAATTTTTGTACAAAATTGGCAAGCGCACATGTCGGACGGCCCAAAATAAGAAAACAACCGCATCGGGGCGTGGGCCGGCGCGGGAGTAGAGGCGCGCGTCCTGCCGCGGCGTCATCTCTCTCTCTCTCTCTCAAAGAATGCGGGTGTGCTGATCGACGAGCGGCTTTGAGGACATAAAATAAACATGATGGATATTGCAATATATCATATATAAATTTGTCTTATCTTTTCCACGATTTATGATGCCGCCTCAGGGAGGACGAGGGAGGTGGCAGACATTATTACGGTGACCGTCAATGGTGAGCCTAGAGAGCTACGCGTTCCGCCGGAAATGCCGTTGGTGTGGGCGCTGCGCGAAGAGCTGGGGCTCACCGGAACCAAATTGTCATGTGGCATTGGCGTGTGTGGCGCCTGTACGGTCCATGTTTCGGGCAAGGCCGTGCGTAGCTGTGTGACGCCGATTGGCGAAGTCTCGGGGCCTGTCACCACCATTGAGGGATTGTCTTCGCCCGGCGGTCTCCATCCGGTTCAGAAGGCATGGATCGAGAACGCTGTCGCCCAATGCGGCTTCTGTCAGTCCGGCTTTATCATGGCGGCTGCCGCGCTGGTGGATGAAGCCCCGGGCGCGCAGCCTGCGGAGCTATTGCAGCAAATGACGAACATTTGCCGCTGCAGCACATTTTCCCGAGTTCGCCTTGCAATGATGGTGGCGGCCGGACATGGGGCAAAGATCCATGACTGAAGCGCTGCAGGTTGATCGTCGGCGGTTTCTGGGCGGGGCGGGCGCTGTCGTTCTGACATTGGCCTGCGGCGATCGCGGGATCGCCCGGACTTTCGGTGTGCCAGAACCGGTTGCGACCGAACAGGTCTTCTCCGCATGGCTGAGCATCGACGCGCGAGGCATGGTTACGCTGGTCAACGCCGAGGCGGAGATGGGGCAGGGGACCAACACCGCCATGGCGATGCTGGTTGCCGAGGAGCTGGAAATCCCCTGGGGCAGGATAACGACGGTCCCGATGACCGCCCGCCCGATCTATACCAACCCCGCCTTTGGCATGCTCAAGACCGGCGCGTCGTTAAGCCTCAAGGGGCGATATCTGCAATTGCGTCAACTGGGCGCGGCGGCGCGGCAGATGCTGGTGGAAGCGGCGGCTCAGGAGTGGAAAGTGCCGTCGCAGGCATGCAGGGCGGTGGCAGGCGAAGTCCATGGTCCAGACGGGCGCTCAACGCCCTATTCCAGTCTTGTGGCGGGCGCCGCCAGTCTCCCCGTGCCGCAGGATGTGCCGCTCAAGCCGCGTGCCGACTGGGCCATTCTGGGCAAACCGCAGGCCCGGATCGATATGGCTGACAAATGCACCGGCAAAGCCCGCTACGGCTTTGACAAGACTGTACCCGGCATGGTGCAGGCCGCGCTTGTTCACGCACCGCAGTTTGGTGCTCGGGTAAAGGCCGTGGATAGCAAGGCGGCGCTGGCCGTAGCCGGGGTGACGCGGGTGATCGCGCTCGACCATGCGGTTGCTTGCATCGCCTCGACAAGCTGGAGCGCGCTGCAAGGGGCTGATGCGCTGGTCATCGAATGGGAAAACCCGGATCCTGCGGCGGTGATCGATGACGCCAAGATCGATGCCATGCTTCGCAACGGCGTGGCGGGCAAGGGGCAGGGACGGAACGCCTTGATTCCCGCACACAAGGTGGGTGATCCTGCCGCTGGTTTTGCCCAGCCTGGCGTCCTCGCGGTTTCGGCCGAATATTCCACCCCTTACCTCGATCATGCCTGCATGGAGCCCACCAGTGCGATTGCCCATGTGCGCCCGGATGGCATCGACGTCTGGTCAAGCACGCAATCGCCAGCGATGATCTATCACGCCGCCAAGCTGCTTTACGGTTTCGAGGCCGACAAGGTGCGGGTGCATCAGCAGCCCATCGGGTCCAGCTTTGGCCGCAGGGCGCAGATCGACGGCGAGCTGGAAGCTATGGTCCTCTCGCGCATCATGGGCGGTCCGGTCAGAGCCATCCGCGCGCGTTCCGAAGACATTCAACACGGCTTCTATCGCCCCGCATCGCGTTCCACCCTGCGCGGAGCGGTCAAGGATGGCAAGATTGTGGCGTGGAGCCATCGCTGCGCCAGCCAGTCCTTGCTCGACAATTACGCACGCTATTTCCGTGAGTATGGCATCGATCTGAAGGAACTGGACAAGCTGACCGGCCCTGCCGGCGCATCCGGTTTCAATTTCGCTCCTTTCGACTTGATGAGCGTGGACGGGACGCCGTCCAACGCCATCTATGCGATTCCCAATGTGGAGGTAGCATCAGCGAAGATCGATGTTCCCATCCCGACGGGTTGGTTCCGCGGGGTAGGACAGACCAACAACCTGTTTGCAACCGAGTGCTTTGTCGATGAACTGGCCTATGCCGCAGGGCAGGACACTCTCGCGTTCCGCAAAGTGCTGTTGAGCGGGCAGCCGCGCTTCCTTGCGGCTCTTGATCGTGCCGCGCGGGAGATCGGTTGGGACAAGAAGCCGGCCAAGGGTATCGGTCGCGGCATTGCCATAACCAATATGTCAGATGCGGTTACGGTGGCCATTGTCGAGGTTGCGGCAAGCAAGAGCGGCTTTGAGATACGCCGCGCTGTGCTGGCCGTCGACAATGGCATTGTCATCAACCCCGACGTTGTGGAAGCGCAGACTCAGGGAGGTTTCCTGTTCGGACTTGGCGCGGCGCTTTGGGGGCGGATTTCGATCGCCCAGGGGCGGGTGGAGCAGACCGGCTTTGCTGATTACCGATTGCTGACGTTGCAGTATTGCCCGGCGCTGACTGTCATCCAGATGCCGAGCGATGATCCACCCAGCACCATTTCCGAAGCGGCGGCGACTGTTGCTGCTCCCGCGCTGGCTAACGCGATCTTTGCGGCCAACGGGCGGCGCCTGCGTGATCTGCCCATCGCGCGTGATGATTTCGAGTGTCGAGCGACGGTGGCCTGAAATCACCGGATGCGAGAGGGAATGTGGAGGCAGATGGAAAAACAGACCGGTGCTCTGGTGGGGTTGCCGCTGCCATTGCGTGTTTTAAGCGGCAAGAAAAATAGCATTACTCAAACGAAGATTTGAGAACGAAACCAAAAAAGAACCAAGGGAGGATTATCATGAGAAAAAGGACATTACTTCTTAGTACCGCGGCATTTCTGTTCATCAACGACATTGCGCAGGCGCAGGACGCCAATGGTGTCAAAACAGCCGCCACCAGCACAGCCGATCACGGTATTCAGGATATAGTCGTGACGGCGCAGCGCCGATCGGAAAACCTGCAGCGTGCAGCTGTCGCGGTCAGTGCCGTTTCTGGAGAATCGCTGAGAGCAGCAGGCATCTCCAAGCCCACCGAGCTGAGCAACATCGTTCCGGCGCTGGAAGTGATATCAGCGGGTGGTCCCTATTCGCTGTTCTATCTGCGCGGCGTCGGCAATTTCTCGGGTACGGCGCTTGCAGATGGCGCGGTCGCTTTCAACGTGGACGGGGTCTATCTGGGGCGCCCATCGTCGACGACCGGCTTCTTCTACGATCTTGACCGGGTGGAGGTGTTGAAAGGGCCGCAGGGAACGCTTTACGGCCGCAACGCAACCGGCGGCGCTGTAAACGTCATTACGAAAAAGCCCGTGTTGGGGGCGTTCGAGGGCTATGCCGACGCAGACTATGGCAATTATAATGCCCTCTCCGCCAACGGCGCCATCAATGCGCCCTTGCAAGAAAACGCGGCGCTGCGCGTTGCCGGTACATTTGTCCGTCACAATGGCTACATGAAGGACGGCAGCGACGACCAGAATGATCTGGGTGGTCGCGCATCGCTGCTATTAAAGCCCGTGGACAACTTGAGCATCACTATTACGGGGGATTATTTCCGCCAGCATAATATTGGTGTTGGCGCGATCCCGGTTCAGTTGGGCATCGATAACCGCTACGGTATCCAATCGCCGGAGGCGCGCGCCTATTATGCGTCGCAACCGAGCCCCATATTAGGCCGCACGTTCGATCCGATTTCGGCTGGCCGGTTTCAGCGCAACAGTTTCTGGGGGATTGCATCCACCATCGAATACAAGGCCCCCATCGGGACGTTCACTCTCGTTCCGGCATATCGGCGCAGCAATATCGATCAATTGTCGGACGCCCCCGGCTTCTATCTGCGGCAAGTGGAGCATGACAGGCAATTCAGCATGGAGGGCCGGCTGGCTCTAAATGATATCGGGCCTCTCCGGGCGATCATGGGGCTGTTCTATTATAACGAGAAGAATGAAATTCCACTGTTCAGCGTCAATGAACAGGCGAATGCCATTTTCGAAAACTATACGCAGAATATTTCGAGCATGGCTGCATTTGGTAGGTTGACATGGACGGTGCGCGAAAACTTTCGTCTGGGTGTCGGTGGACGTTATACGACCGAAGACAAGAAATATAGTGCGGTTTCTTACGGCACGACGCGTATCTGCCTCAACCCCACCAGCTATTTCCCCACTTATGTTCCGGGATGCCCGACCGCATCGGTCATCCCCTATGCTTTGACGCCGCCCGCTCTGGATTTCAATCCGGCGCCGGACGGCACGATCACCGTTCCCACAGACATTAATTTGACCGGCGCGAACGCCAGGCACGCCAGCTTTGACCGGGCGACATACCGTCTGTCGGCGGACTGGGACGTGACGCCATCGAATCTGCTCTATGTGAGTTACGAGACAGGCTTCAAATCGGGCGGCTTTTTTACAACCACCGATGCCGGAGTTTTCCGCCCTGAATCAATCGGTGCCCTGACGTTCGGGTCCAAGAACCGATTTTTCAGGAACCGCCTGCAAATCAATCTGGAATTGTTCGACTGGCTTTACAAGGATCAACAGATTTCGCATCTGACGTATGATTCACAGGGCCACTCGATCTTCGGGACAGAGAACGTCGGGCGCGCCAGAATGAGGGGCGCCGAGGTCGAGATGCGGCTGCGGCCCACTGCGAACACGCTGCTGAGCGCCGATGTGCAGTTTCTCGATGCCGTGTATAACAGCTTCGTTTATAATACGCCCAATTCGAATGGCGGCATCAACAATGGGACAGGATGCAGCACGGTTGGTGCGCCGACGACCATCTATGTGGTTGACTGCTCGAACAGGCGGCCGCCCAACGCGCCCAAATGGAAGCTTGTTCTGGGTTTGCAGGAAACCATTCCCTTCGCCAGTGGAGCGCGTCTGGTTTTTGATGGCTCCGCGCGTTATCAGTCCGATACGCTCACTGGCCTGCAATTCCTGGCAGAGCAATATCAGAAAGCCTATTGGATGGCCGATGTTCAAGGCGTCTATCACGCTGCCGGTGATCGCTTCTCGATTGGCGGGTATGTCAACAATATATTCGATAAGACCGTTATGAATTCCACTTTTCCTGTGCCGTTCGGCCTCTTCAACACCGCCAATCTGCGCCCGCCGCGCACCTATGGTGTCAGGGTCGGCATGAAGTTTTGAGCCGGATGGGAGCTGCGGAGGCGAGGGTTTCTGGCCAAAGCTCCCATCCATTCTATTGTCCCCGAAATAGCGGATCACGTCCCCGCACGTGGTGTAGTATCCGAGGTTAGCGCTGCTGGCGGGCTGAGTGCATTCCATAGTAGGCTGTAGCGGCCAGCCGGCAGTGCGGGTTTTACTGTGATTTTCGGATAGGTATCCCTCGCAGTTCGGCGCGACGCGCCAACTGGATGGCACCTTGACCGATTACAGAAGCCGTCCAGGCTTTACAAAGCATGTGAACTGAGGTGGTGCCGTCTTCCTGGACAGGTTTGCGGCGAAGTTAAGCTCGAGCCGGTGTCGTCATGCCGCAAGTTCGGGCATCAGATCATGGGGGGCATGCCCCCCATGATCTGATGGGCCGATGTGCCCATATGCCTCTGCTGGTGTCCTACCGGCAAGCGCGGAATGGGACCGATGGTGGTTATAGTAGGTGAACCAGCGCGCAAGCCCCGCCCGCAGTTCGCTGCCGGTCTCGAAGGCGTGGAGATAAACGCACTCATACTTCACGGACCGCCACAGGCGTTCGATGAAGGCGTTGTCCATCCAGCGGCCCCGGCCATCCATGCTGATCTGCACCTCCGCCGACCGCAGCACGCCGGTGAAGGCTTGGGCAGTGAACTGGCTGCCCTGGTCCGTATTGAAAATGTCCAGCTTGCCGTGGCGGGCCATGGCGTCTTGCAGCGCCTCGACGCAGAACCCGGCATCCATCGTGTTCGAGATGCGCCAGGCAAGCACCTTGCGCGTGGCCCAGTCCATGATGGCCACCAAGTAAAGGAAGCCCCTCCGCATCGGCAGGTACGTCACATCCGCGCACCACACCTGGTTGGGTCGCGTGATCGCCAGATCGCGCAGCAAATAGGGATAGATCCGGTGCTCAGGGTGCGGATCGCTGGTGCGTGGGCGCTGGTAAATCGCTGCCAGTCCCATTTTCGCCATGAGGCGCCGTACTCGGCGACGGCCTACCGAATGGCTCATCCGCTGCAGGTGACGGGCCATCTGGCGGCTGCCATGCCATGGGCAGTCCATGAACACCTGATCGATCAAGCCCATCAGCGCCAACATCGGGCCGTTCTCTGGCACCGGTGCGTAATAATAGCCCGACCGACTGATCGAGAGCAGGCGGCATTGCGCCGTGATCGACAGGTCCGGGTTGTCCGGCTCGACCATCCTTCGCCTCCGATCCATGCTCATCGACCGGAGGCTCGTGCCAAAAAATCCCGCTCCACCAGCAACTGGCCGATCTTGGCGTGCAGTTTCTCGATTTCGGCTTCGCGGGACGCCTTCGCAGCCTGATCGCCACCGTCAAACAGGCTGGCCATGCCGTCCATCGCTTGCCGCTTCCACGCGCCGATCCACCATGCTTGGCCGCCAATTCCGCCAGCGTCAGATCGCCCCAGATCGCCTCCATCGCTACCTTGG
>NZ_JAAZQN010000013.1:0-23769 GCF_012275365.1 Novosphingobium sp. SG720
CGTGTCCAGTGTGCTCGTTGGCGTTGCGTCATCCATCCATACACAACTGCAACACCCAAAAATCTGCGCAAGGTGGGGTCAAAACGGCGCTTACGTGTTTTCGAGTCCTCTCCTGAGCATCAGTATTCCAGTCCTTATCGATCAACTCCTGAATTTCGTCTATGGTTGGCATCCTTTTGGCTCGCTCTGCGTCGCTCTCGCGGTAGTGAGCCTTCGCTTGCTCCACTTGGTGTATCAATTGGTTGCGGGCGTCGGTCGGTAAATGCAGGTTTGCAATGTCTGCATGCTTTGCCCGGAAATACGCAACGCGCTTCAAATAGAGTTGATTACCCCATTCGAGGTCCAGCACCGGTTTTGCCCGCGCGTTCATCTGTTCCGTCGAGGTGACAGGCTGCGTATCGATGACGATAGTTTCCAGCATCCCGCGGAAATCAATGTACAGGACCTTGTAGCCATCTCGGGCCAGTTCGCGGATTTGGTCGGTGTCAGGACTGTAAGCCGCTCCCTCGAACTCGAATATCGCTGCCACCCCGGACTCGTCTTGCGGCGGAAGCCGAAGGTGGCCGCGCGTCGTCCAGTAGGCTGCGGGAACTGTAAAGTTAATAACCGTCGCGCCGTCGGGCATAATGTCTAGATAGCGATCAACATAAACCGGCTCGACGTCGCCTTCAGGCCTGGTGTTGGGAGTTAACTGATTGATTGAACTAGCCTTAGTGTACTCGATGTCGCTGAGAAAATAGCCGTAGCGCAGCGGCACCTCGCAGAATGCCCTAAAGCGCTTTGTGAGATCGTCGTGTGAGTGGATAACAAAAGACTCCGTAGCGTTTGCGCTGGCGCCGTCAGAGCGAACGAAAGAGGGATCGTCTAAGCCCCGTCGCCTTAGTTGATCAGTCATTTCAGCATCATCGGGATGCAAAAGCTTCTCGTCAGGCCATTCATCCGCGTCGCTAGGTCCCCGTTGATATAGGTAGCGAGCCATGAGACCGCGGCCGAAATTGGGATCGTGCTGCAGGAGGCGCCGTCCGTCGCAGCCGTCTCCGTAGTTCGGATCAGGCGGCAATCGGAAGACGTCACGACCATGTGCTACAATTGCTGGCATCGGCTTGTCTGCCGCTGCGGAGGCGGCCGTAAGCGCCACCGTCAGCGCTATCCCAAAACCCCATTGGCTCACTACTGCCCTCCAATTTCCCTCGTGCAAGAGCTTTAGCGTCGGCGACTTAAAGAAGTCTGGAGGGGTGGTCTGTTGAATTAGATGTCCGCAATGTGGGTGTGTCCGGATAGGCCGATTATGAGGCGGCGAGGGCGATAGCCTTCGCCCGCACGCCGGTGCTCGCGCCGGTGATTGCTGCGCGCGAGCGTCGATCGAAGCATCGCCTTTTCCTTCGCCAAGCGCCTTCATAGCAGCCGTTCGGGCTCCTGAGTTCGTACGCCGGAAGCGGTCGTCTGTTTATCGATGTCGCTGGCCTCAGGAATGGACTGGGTTGGTGGAAAAACGACATTCGCTTCAGGTTCTTGGGCGTTGTTCTGGCAATGAATTGATCACCGCTGACGACACACAGCGGGAGTGAGGGCGGTCCAGCTTAAATGCCAAAATGCCCCACGAGCGCCGAGCGTCCGCACACCAGCATATCGCGTCGTCGCAGGACTGAGCCGGTGCGCGAGTTCCGAAATATGATTTCACCCGATCCGCCCTGACGCATGCGTTGGTGAAGCCTTCAATTTCGAAAATTGTGCCTTCCTTCGACTGGCGAAGTCCGATGCTGGAATATCGAAGATTGCCGATCTTCCCCGCCTCTAGAAAGCAGGTTTTTTGCCGGCACTCGTCGGGTAGATCAAAGGCATCAATAATATCAGCCGCCCTTGGAGGTTCGTGCGAAATAGCAGCGTCGAGCTTCTTGAAAAGCAGCCGCTCTTCGGGATTTAGAGAGCGGCTCTGCGCCCACCAGAAGGTGGCAACGACCATAATCGGAGCAAAAATCGTCAGCATGAACCCACGAGAAGCCATACGGCGAGAGTGCAACGCCGTAGCAATGCCGCAAGGGGGGCGCTTCCAGAATTTCGGCCTTCAGCAGGACCTGGGCTGAAGCCGACTTACCGCTTTTGGGCGCGATCCGCCCATCTGCTCATCGCGCCGCGATAGCAGCCGTTCAGGCGCCTGAGCTCGTACACCGGAAGCGGTCATTTGTTTATCAATGTCGCTGGCCCCAGGAAGGGCCTGGGTTGGGTGGGGAGCTGCCGTTCCACTTTATTCTACCGCTGCGAACGAGGGTTAGCCTCCACTGCCGTTGCCGTTCGCGGAAAATATGAGATCCGTGAATTTAAATTGGGCGGTCGAACAGAACGCCATTGCGCGACCGCCGGAAATCGCAGACGCATCAGATTGGAACTCACTACCGTTCACGGTCAGAACGGCTTTCCCGGTAGCGGAAAGGAAAATGTTAAATGCTATGGCAGACGATGCATCGACCTCCCCGACTTTCCCCCTTTTTGAATCACCATCATGAGTCACGTTGAATATGATGTCGAAGCGTTGGGCACCAGTATTGGAGGCGACAAGCTGAAATCCCGCAATGGCTCGCTTTTCTGAACTGAAGATTCCCGCGCCGACAACTGGCAAATTATTGCCTTTACGCATCTCATACACTCTGATCGTGCCGCTTACGCTGCCGCCGTTGGCCACGTCTTGAGATACGGAAGAGAAATGATCAGCAGGCACGTCGCAGTCGAATTCCAACTGGGCTGCATAAGCTGGAACTGCTGCTACGGCGGATATGGTCATCACCAGCGCTATGATGGCTTTGCTGTTCATCCTAACTCCCCCGCAGATTGCGCCTCGCTAGGGCCAACCATGGACATCACTTCAAATGTCTGCAAGTCGGCGCGAGCCGCCCATAAGGACATTGCGCCGCGATCGCCGCAATTCCGGACGTTCGGGCGCCTGAGTTTACGCCGGAAGCGGTCGTTTGTTTATCAATGTCGCTGGCCCCATGAATGGCCTGGGTTGGTGGATTGTGTTGAAAAAGCCGGGCTTGCACTTGGGGTAAGGGTCTGATTCAGCATTAGAATGCTGAAGGATGCCAAGCCATGATGGGCGAGCGCCGGGTGGCGCAGGAGGCCCTGTTCTACGAGTTCAGCCTGGATCGGCATGTCCTCGCCGACCATCTGCTGCGGGCGATCGACCGGTTCGTGGACCTGTCGGGCATGCGCGAGCACCTGCGCGGCTTTTACAGCGCGATCGGTCGCCCTTCGATCGACCCTGAGCTGATGCTGCGGATGCTGATCGTGGGGTACTGCTTCGGCATCAGGTCGGAGCACCGCCTGTGCGAGGAGGTACACCTCTACCTGGCTTGCCGCAGGTCCTGCCGTCTGGGGCTCGACGGCGACGTGCCGGATCACTCGACCTTTTCGAAGAACCGCCATGGTCGTTTCCGGGAGAGCGACCTGTTTCGCCAGCTGTTCGAAGCCACCGTGCGGCGCTGCATTGACGAAGGGCTGGTCGGCGGCGACGGCTTTGCTGTCGATGCCAGCCTGATCCGGGCCGAAGCCAACCGGCAGACTTATGTCGAGGGCACGCAAGGCCTGCCCGCCGATCCGCAAAGCCGTGCTGTCGAGAAGACTCGAATACCGGCATAAAGCATTTATTTTAAAAGATTACTTTTCAATGTTGAAAATTCAGTCCCCCTTCCAGTCCCCCGTTCTCTGCATCCTGCATTCTGCTGAGCAGCTAGCCATGCCATCGCATCATGGATGGCGGAGCTTGCGGCTTTGCAGAGCATTTAAGGCCGTTACAGTGTGTACGATCTGTATGCGTTCACAATTGCCTCCTCGCCTGCAGCGCCACCACGATCAACTGGCATGTGCTGAGCACACACGCAGTAAGCATGCAACGCACGGCAAGGAGTCGGAAGCCGGCGCAGATCCGCGGCCCCATATGTCAGTGCTGCTCGATTTTCACGTGCCGCAATGACTCGATTCCGTTGAGAGCAACTAAAAACCCAGCGCCGTGTCGCAACCGCACGCAGGCTCCCCATGGCAGCGGCAAGCCATGCCCCGCAAAGATTTGCTTGCTTCGGCACGACCTGCGCGAGACATGACAGCCGGGTGTCTTCCAGGAATAGATTGCAACCATGGCAAACATCAAAGACGTGGCGGAGCGCTCGGGAATCTCGATCAAGACCGTCTCGCGGGTGATCAACGGGGCACCCAGCGTGCGCGCCAACGTGCGGGCCAGGGTCGAGCAGGCCATCCGCGACCTCAACTACCGGCCTGCGCTCGCCGCCCGGCAACTGGCGAGCGGACGAAGCTTCATCGTGGCGATGATCGCGCCGCGGCTGACCTTTAGTTACTTTGCGGGACTGATGGTGGCCAGCGCCAGTGCCTGCCGCGCGGCCGGCCACCATTTGGTGCTCGAGGTGGTCGATGCAGCGGAGTTATCGCAACAGGACCAATGGCAGCTGCAACTTTCGTGCGAGCCTGACGCAGTCATCGTCGTGCCACCCTTTTCCGATGATCCGCGCATGATCGAGGCCCTGTGCGGACTCGGCAAACCGCTGGTACGGATCGCCGGCAAGAATGACGGAATCGGCCATAGCGTGGAAGTCCACGACCACGCCATCGCCCGGGAGATGGCGGCCTATCTGGTAGGCAAAGGACATACCAGGCTGGCGATGATCGCCCCGCCGCACAGTCAGATGGCTGCCGAAGAACGCCTGGAAGGCTTTCGCGATGGCCTGGCCGAACACGGGATCGAACTGGCCGCGTCGTGCGTCGTGCGCGGAACGATGCGCTTCGAGAGCGGGGTTGCTGCTTTCAAGAACCTCATGGCGCTTCCGCAGCGCCCCACCGCAATCTTTGCCGCGAACGACGTGATGGCCCTGGGCGCCATGTCCACCGCGCTGCGCCTCGGGTTTCGGGTTCCGCAGGATATCGCCATTGCCGGCTTCGACAATGCTGCGGAAGGCCAAATGTGCTTTCCGACGTTGACCAGCATTCACCAGCCGATCGAGGAGATCGCTACGGCGGCCGTCAACCTCGCGCTTGGCCGCAGCCTTGGCGTGGCATCGTTCCAGCACCGCCTGGTCATCCGTGAATCGGCATAGTTCTAGCGGTTGTATTTTTATCACAATACGTCAGAATTCCGCTGACCTACACCGTCACATTTGGATGTCAGCACGGATATTTTGCAACACAATCAGACTATTATCACCAATTCCCAACGCATCAGATTAAAATACCACCGTTGGTACATTATTGACTCGCGCTGTCATTTCCTTATCGAGCGAGCCAACAATAGTTCGAAACGGGGGGAGTTTCTGATGCCGAAGACCTTGTGCGCCTTGCTCGCGGGCGCTGCCGCAATCGCCTGCTACACGCCTGCCCTGGCCCAGGACGGCGCCGCCCAAGCCACCGACGCTGTTGCCGCGCCTGCGCCCGGCGAGATCGTGGTCACCGCCCAGAAGCGCGCCGAACGACTTCTGGACGTGCCGGTCGCCGTATCCGCCGTAACCGCCGACAGCCTGTCGCGCGCGCAGATCAATGACACCGCATCGCTTTCCCGTGCAGTCCCGTCGCTGACGTTCCAGCAGGGCCAGGGCTCGCAATCCAACGGCTTCCGCATCCGCGGCGTCGGCTCGCAGCTGTTCAGCCTGGGCGTCGAAGCCTCGGTCTCAACTGTGGTCGACGGCGTGGTGGCGGCCCGCGCCACCCAGGGGTTTTCCGATTTTGCCGACATCGAGCGCATCGAAGTGCTGCGCGGCCCGCAGGGCACGCTGTTCGGCAAGAACGCCACCGCCGGCGTGGTCAGCGTCATCACCGCCAAGCCCAGCCGCACGCCGACCGCCTCGGTCGAAGCCACCATTGCTGAAAAGAACGAGTACCGCGTCAAGGGCACCGTTTCCGGCCCGATCTCCGACACGCTCGCCGCGCGCCTGACGGGGTACTACAACGACGTTGGCGGCTACATCCACAATGTGGCGACCGGGCGTGACGTCAACGGCAGCAAGTCGTGGGGCGTGCGCGGCAAGTTGCTGTGGGACGCGACCGACACCCTCAACTTCCTGGCCAGCGCCGACTATCGCAAGAGCAATGCGCTGTGCTGCCAATCGGTCGCCGTGCAGACGCGGACGCCGCAGATCATCGCGCTGTCGCCCGGCATCACCGCGTCGCCGACCAATCGGCAGATCATCGACGACAGCGACTCGTTCAACAACGAGAGCGCTTATACTTTCTCGCTGGAGGGCAACCTCGATCTTGGATCCGCGACGCTGACCTCGATCACCGCCTACCAACACTTTGAGAATATCGCCAACAACGTCGTCGACCGGATCAACAATCCCCTGCCGGTCTATGTTGCCGGCACGATTGGCCAATTCAACCAGAACGGCGGACCGATCCGGCTGGGCAGTGTTTCGCAGGAACTGCGCATCGGCTCGAACGGCAACCGCGATTTCACCTATGTTGCCGGGGTCTTCTACGCCGGCACCAGTGTCGATCGCGACTTTCTGCGTCGGCAGGCGCTGTGTTCGTCGGGCACGCTTGGCGCCGTATGCGCAGCGCCGGTCTATCGTTCGGTCTTCTCCCATGCCCACAACCGTTCCGACAGCGTCGCTGCGTTCGGCCAAGTCGAGTATCGCGTGACCGGCGGGCTCAAGCTGCTGGGCGGTTTGCGCGTGCAGCATGAAAAGACTGCGGTGTCCGGCGTGCGTTACGGCCCTGCCCCGCAATATCCGACCGACGTTGCGATCCCCGGCTTCGGCTCGGTTTCAGGCTATCGCTCGGCGACCGACACTGCCGTAACCGGCAAGGCGGGCGCCAAGTACGAGTTCAGCCGCAATGCGCAGGCCTATGCCAGCTACACCCGCGGCTACAAGGGCTATGGCTTCAACACCGAGCCGGCCACGAACTTTGCCACCCAGGCCGCAGTCCGCCCCGAACACGTCAATGCCTACGAGATCGGCTTCAAGGGACGCACGGCAGACAACCTGCTTAGCGTCAACCTGGCTGCCTTCCTGTCGAACTACACCGACCTGCAGGTCCTCGCCAACGTCGGCACGCCCGACGCGCCCGCCTTTGCCCAGACCAACGCGGGCAAGTCGACCACCAAAGGCTTCGAAATCGAGGGTACCCTGCGCCCGGTCGAGGTGCTGTCGGTCAACTTTGGGGTGACCTATGCTCGCTCGCGCGTCACTGCCAACGGCCTGAGCTGCGCGCTGCAAAACCAGACCAACCTTTACACCGGGGCCAATCCGCCCGCCAACACCTGCTACGGCGCAGGCACCGGGCAGCAAAACATCGTGGACGGCCGCCTGCCCTATGCGCCCGAATGGCGCGTGATGATCTCGCCGCGTGTCGAGGCCGGTATTCCGGGCACTGGGCTGGACGGTTTCGGGCAAGTGACAGTCAGCTATCAGAGCAGCCAGATCTTCGACATCTCGCAAGATCCGCTGCTGGCCCAGAAAGCCTATACGCTGGTCGACGCCAACATCGGACTGCAGGACCAGGCGCACCGCTACACGTTGACGCTGTTCGTGCGCAACCTCTTCAACCAGAACTACTATTCGTCGATGGCGCACACCAGCCTGATGGCCAGTGCCACCAATCCCAACGACCTCACGGCATTCGTCAACAAGGACGCCAATCGATACTTTGGCGCGACATTCGGCGCCAAGTTCTGACGCACCCTGCTGGGCAGCCGCACCACGCTGCCCGGCCTTTTTTAGGGAAACCACGACATGGGCAAGCTGCACAAGACGATATTGGGGACTGCGGCGACGTTTGCTGCTATGGCCCTGACGGCACAGGCTGCGCTGGCACGCGCACCGGCCGTGACGCCTGCGCCGGCATCGGCCACCCCGGCACAGCATCCGCGCAATATCATCTTCGTGCTGGTCGACGATCTGCGGTTCGACGGCATGGGTTTTCTCAACCCCGCAGTGCACACACCCAACATTGACCGGCTCGCGCGCGAAGGCGCCTATTTTCCCAACGGGGTGACCACCTCGTCGCTGTGCAGCCCCAGCCGCGCGACGATCCTGACCGGGATGACCGCACGCAACCACGGCGTGGTCGATAACAACAATTCCAGCGAAGACGGGCTGATCTACTTTCCCGGCTATCTCCACCAAGCCGGTTACCAGACGGCATTCATCGGCAAATGGCACATGGGCAACGACACCGATGCGCCGCGTCCCGGCTTTGACAAGTGGATCAGTTTCAAGGGCCAGGGGCACTACTATCCCACCGGCGACCTGCCGCCGGCCGCTGTCGCGGCGGGCCAAGTGAACATGCTCAACGTCGATGGCAAGGAAGTGCCCCAGAAGGGCTACATCACCGATGAGCTGACGGACTATGCCATGAATTGGCTGGAACGGGAGCGCGACCCAAAGAAGCCTTTCTTCCTCTATCTGAGCCACAAGGCGGTCCATTCCGATCCGCTGCCGCCGCCGCGCTATGCGCACCAGTATGATGCCACCCGCTTCGAACTGCCTGCCAGCGCCGCGAATACGCCGGAAAACTACAAGGGCAAGCCACGCTGGGTCTATGACCAGCGCAATACATGGCATGGAATCGATTTCTTCTACAATTCCGACATGAAGATGACGGAATACCTAAAGTATTACTTTGCCACTCTCTCGGCCGTCGATGACAGCCTGGGCCGCATCCTTGCCTACCTGCGCAAGCATCACCTCGAAAAGGACACGCTGGTGGTCTTCACTAGCGACAACGGCTTCCAGATCGGCGACCACGGCCTGATCGACAAGCGCACGGCCTATGAGGCATCGGTGCGCGTGCCGCTGGTGATGTGGGAACCAGGCACGGTCCCGGGCGGCACCGTCAATAGTGGGCGCGTGCGTGGGCTGGATTTTGCGCCAACGTTCCTCAATGCCGCGGGTATCAGCCAGATGCCGGCGCAGTTCGAGGGCCAAAATGCCTGGCCGCTGATCACAGGTGCGATCAAGCCGGCCGAGTGGAAGCCGACCGACTTCATCTACGAATACTATTGGGAATGGACTTTCCCCGAGACGCCCACGACCTTTGCGATCACCCGTGGCAACCTGAAGTACATCCAGTACCACGGCGTCTACGACCGCGAGGAACTGTATGATGTTGCCGCCGATCCAACCGAGATGCACAACCTGATCGACGATCCCACGCATCTTGGCGACAAGATCACGCTGCGCGCCGCCCTTTATGCGGACCTGGCCAACAAGCAGGGTAAGCACGCGATCCCGTTCACCGCGCGGCAGTCAATCGGCGCAGTGCGGCGCAATCGCAATGGCACCGGCGCTGCCCCCTTCCCCGAGGAATGGCTGGTCGAGCCCAACCAGCGCGACCGGCTCGACGATATCCTGCCAGACAGCCAGGCCAAGCAGGACGCTCATGCCGCCGGTCACCCGTTCTTCAATTCGCCGACGGTTGACCAGCAGCTCAAGGACATTCCCGAAAAGTGATGCTTGCCGTCCCCGCTACTTCCGGCGTTACGATACGCCGGCGGTAGCCGGGATGTATCAGGCCGGGCGGCGAACCACGCAACGAAAGCCGATGTGGCTGGTCGGGCTGTCAATGGCTTGCGGATGGCGCGCAGCCGGGCGGTAACGCTGGCAATAGTTGGGCGCGCACAAGTGCGAGCCCCCTTTCAGCACCTTTCGCGGCACCTTCACCAGCGGTGTCGCCGGATCAAAGCTCTTAGCGCGAAAACCGCCGCGTGGGTTGCTGATGGCGCAGCAAGGCGCCTTGCCGGCCTTGCGCCGGTCATCGGGCTGGCCCCACCAGTCTTCGCACCATTCCCAGACATTGCCGATCATGTCGTAGAGACCGTACCCGTTCGCCGGGAAGCTGCGCACCGGGCTTGTCCGCACCCAGCCGTCTTCGGCGGTGTTGGAAAACGGAAACAGGCCCTGCCAGGTATTGGCCATGTGCTGTCCCCCAGGGACAAGCTCGTCACCCCAGGCAAATTCCTTGTCCACCAGCCCGCCGCGCGCGGCAAATTCGAACTCGGCCTCGGTAGGCAGAGCCTTGCCCGCCCATGTCGCATAGGCCAGCGCGTCGTCGTAGGCGACGTGAACCACGGGATGGTCCATCAGGCCATCGATCGTGCTGTCGGGACCCGTCGGGTGGCGCCAGCTCGCGCCCGGAACCCACGCCCACCATTGCGACGGGTCGGCCGTGTCGACGGGCGCCGCGGTCATCGTGAACACCGCTGATCCCGGTACCGCAAGGGCGGCGGACATGCCCGGATAGACCCGCAGCTCGGGGGCTGTCTCAGCGCAGGTCCGATACCCGGTTTCCGCCACGAAGCGCGCAAAGTCGGCATTCGTCACCGGTATCGCGTCAATCCAGAAGGGATCGACGCGGACCCGGCGTGGCGGCGCTTCCTCGGGGTAATAGGCCGCCGACCCCATCATGAAGGTACCGCCGGGAATGGCGACCATCCCCGGAAGCGGTGTCCACGCTGTCGTGTTCAAGGCGGTTCCCATGCGTTAGATGTCTAGTGACAGCGCCAGACCAAGGCAACTGGAACGCCAACGGTATGCATGGGGCGACGTTGGCTGGCGCCTGCGCCCGGCGCGGGCAAGGTCCACCGAATTGCCGGTGACCCGAGCAAGGCCTGGATGCAAAAAGGGAGAATGGCAGCGAATTTCCACATGCGCCAGTTTTAAGCCGTTCGCCAAGTTGAATCTCCCGCGCGCGCCCGGCCCCATCGCAAACGCAGCATCGTGGCTGACCAGCTGCGGCGCCCCGTCAAGGGCACGTAGTCCCTGTTCGATCACCTCGATCGATCGAGGTCGAGATGGTTGGTCGGCTCGTCGAACAGCAGTAACTGCGGCAAGCTGCGGGGTCGACAGAATGCAGGCAACCCCCGCCCTGAGGCGTTCGCCGCCGCTGATTTCGCGCACAAACCCGTGGCCTGCGGTGTTGCGAAATGCAAACCGCGCGAGGGCGGCACGCGTTTCATTTTCGCCAGTTCGGGATTGAGCTGACGGATGTTGTTCATCAGGCTCGCGTCGGGTTCGAGCAGGCTCACACTCTGCATAGCCCCCAGCTTTCTGGACGCCTTCTATCCTAATTTTGAGGACAAGAGGCGATGATGGGGAAGCCCAATTTCAGTGATGAGTTCAAGCGCGATGCGGTGGCCCAGATCACCGAGCGCGGGTATCCGGTATCGGAGGTCTCGCAGCGGCTCGAGGTCAGCGCGCACTCGCTGTATGCGTGGAAGCGGCAGCTGGCGAAGGTCGTATCCGGCGATGCTGGCAAGGATGCCGAAATCCGCCAGCTGAAGCGCGAACCGGCCAAGCTATAGCGTTCGACCGTTGAGGCGCAGCGCATTGGTGATGACGCTCACGGACGAAAGCGCCATGGCGCCCGCCGCGATCACGGGCGAGAGCAAGATGCCGAAGACCGGATAAAGCAGGCCAGCAGCAATGGGCACGCCCGCGACATTATAGATGAAGGCGAAGAAGAGATTCTGCCGGATGTTCGACATCGTCGCTTGCGAGAGCCGCCGCGCCTTGACTATGCCGGTCAGATCGCCCTTGAGCAGAGTCACGCCCGCGCTCTCGATCGCGACGTCAGTGCCCGATCCCATGGCAATGCCGACATCCGCCGCTGCAAGGGCAGGTGCGTCGTTCACACCGTCCCCGGCCATCGCAACCACGTGGCCCCCTGCCTTCAGCCGCGCCACGACGGCGCTCTTCTGGTCGGGCAGCACTTCGGCCTCGACCTCGTCGATCCCGAGCCGAGCGGCGACCGCCTGCGCTGTGATCCGGTTGTCGCCGGTCAGCATCACGACGCGGATGCCCTCGGCGCGCAGGGCGGCAAGCGCATCCGGCGTGGTCGCTTTAACTGGATCGGCAATGGCAATCGCGCCCGCGACCTGACCGTCGATGCCGACGAAGATGGCAGTGGCGCCCTCCTGGCGTAGCGCATCGGCCTGCGCGGCAATGGCAGACGTATCGATGCCTTCGTCCCTGAGAAAGCTGGTATTGCCGAGCACCACATGTTTGCCCTCGACGGTTCCGAACGCGCCGCGTCCTGTCGGGGAATCGAAGTCCGTGACCGCAGGCACCTCGATGTCGCGCAGTCGTGCCGCACCGACGATTGCGAGCGCCAAGGGATGCTCGGATGCCCGCTCTACAGCAGCAGCGAGGCGTAGCAGCGCCGCTTCGTCGACGCCGGGCATGGTCACAATCTGCGTCACGGCGGGTTGGCCTTCGGTCAGCGTGCCGGTCTTGTCGACGACCAGCGTGTCGACCTTCTCCATCTGCTCGAGCGCCTCGGCATTCTTGATGAGCACGCCCATGCCTGCACCGCGCCCGACGCCGACCATGATCGACATGGGCGTCGCGAGACCAAGCGCGCAGGGGCAGGCGATGATGAGCACTGCGACCGCCGCGACTAGTCCGTAAGCAAAGCGCGGCTCCGGTCCCCAGAGGCTCCAGCCGGCAAAGGCGAGCAGCGCCAGTGCGATGACGGCGGGGACGAACCAGCTTGAGACTTTGTCCGCCATACCCTGGATCGGCGCGCGCGATCGCTGGGCTTCGCTCACCATATGGACGATGCGTGCGAGCATCGTGTCGCGGCCGACCTTCTCGGCGCGGATGACCAGCGTGCCGCTGCGATTGAGCGTGCCGCCGATGACGCTGTCGCCAGTAGTCTTGACGACAGGCATGGATTCGCCGGTGACCATGGACTCGTCGAGCGAGGAGCGACCGTCGGCGCAGATGCCGTCGACCGGCACTTTCTCGCCAGGGCGCACGCGCAGCCGGTCGCCGACCGCGATTTCATCGAGCGGCACTTCTTCCTCGCTGCCGTCCGCACGGATGCGCCGCGCGGTGCGGGGCGCCAGATTGAGCAGCGCCTTGATGGCGCCCGAGGTACGTTCGCGCGCGCGCAGCTCGAGCACCTGGCCCAGCAGCACGAGCACGGTGATGACGGCGGAGGCCTCGAAATAGACCGCGACATTCCCGTCCATGTCGCGGAAAGCGGGCGGAAAGAGGCCGGGCGCAACGGTGGCGACCATGGAATAGGTCCAGGCGACGCCGGTCCCCATCGCGATCAGCGTGAACATATTGAGATTTCGGGTGCGCAGTGATGCCCAGCCGCGCTCGAAGAATGGCCAGCCCGCCCACAGCACGACCGGCGTCGCGAGGAGCGTCTGCACCCATTTCGAGACCGACATGGGCACAAGATGATGGAGCGCGGGAACGAGATGGCCGCCCATCTCCAGCGCGAAGACCGGCAGCGCCAGCACGAGCCCGATCCAAAAGCGGCGCGACATGTCCGCAAGCTCCGGGCTCGGCCCGCTGTCGGCCGTGATGGCCGCGGGTTCGAGCGCCATGCCGCAGATCGGGCAGGCACCCGGATGATCCTGTCGGATCTCGGGATGCATTGGGCAGGTCCAGATGGTGCGCTCAGCCACGGCGACAGGCGCGGGCGGAGCATCGCCGAGATAATGCTGCGGATCGGCGAGGAACTTCGTCCGGCATCCTGCGCTGCAGAAATGATGGGCTTGGCCACCATGTTGGGCATGATGCGCCGTGGTTGCGCCATCGACGGTCATGCCGCAGACTGGATCGCGCGCCGTGTCGGCATCGGCGTGTGGCTCGTGCGCATCATGGTGCTGGTGATCGGACCGGTCTGCCATCATGGCGTGAATCCCTTCGATGGCGCGACAGCCGCGTCGTGCTGCACCCATGTCGTTCTGAAATCCGAGTTTTCAATCATTCCAAGAGGATTGGTGTGCGGCGACCTTACCACGGCGGCTCCGCCGCGTGATTGAGTTTGCTCAATAAACGCCGGTTAGCGCTCCGCCTTCGATGGGCTGCTTTCGGAGGTAACCTGCTCGTTGCCGAGAAAATTGGCGATTAGGGTGGGGGCCAACGCCGCAATTCCTGCCATTCCCGAGGCCGGAGGCCGACAACGAAACTGCACCTTCGTTCATCTCGACGAGAAATGGGGCGTTTCAGCCAACAGCAGGGGATCGCATGCGATCCCCTGCCTCACCTCAGAAGCGCAAAGTGCCTTCAACGCCATAGGTTCTGGGTAGCGCCCGAACCAGGTAGCCCGCCCCGGTAATACCTTCGTTGGGATAGCCGCCCGGGAAATAGAGCTTGTTCGACAGGTTCTTGCCCCACAGCGAAAGCGTATAGCGATCCGTCACGAAGCTGATGCGGCTGTTGAACACCCAGTAATCGCCTTCGCCGTTCGTGTAGGCGCCCGTCGCGAGATTCTTGAGTACACCACGGCTGTAGTCCTTGAACGAGTCATAGTAGAAACGCCCGGTATAGGCGGCATCGCCATGAAGCTTGATCTTACCACCCGCAAGATCCGCCGCATCCCAGTCGAAGCCAAGGTTGATCGAGGACTTCGGCGCATAGGGGAAGGGATTGCCGCCCACGCTGACACTGCCCGCGCCGGACTGCACGCAGGATCCTTTCTGCGCCGGGAACAGCCCGCTCAGGTTCAGCGCCGCACAAGTCGCCTGGTCGAAGCCCTTGTACTTGCTGTCTAGCAGACCGAGCGATGCGCTCAGCGTCAGACGGTCGGTTGCCGCAAACTGGACATCCAGTTCCAGCCCTTTCATCGTACCGTCGAGCGTGATGATGTTGGCGGTCACGCTCTGGTCGACGACCTGGCTCTGCTGGTTTTTGTAGTCGTAATAGAAAAAGCTGCCGTTGATTTGCAGCCGGTTGTCAAGGAACCGGGTCTTGAACCCGATCTCATAGGCGTTCACTTCCTCCGGCTTGACAAAATAGACCTGTGGCGAACTGATATAGGCCAGGCCATTGAACGTTCCGGCGCGATAGCCGCGGCTGTAGCTGGCATAGAGCATGACACCGTCCACCGGTTTCCAGTCGAGGATGGCGCGGCCCGAGACGCGGCTGGTCTTGCCGTCCTTGTTCACGCCGCCCGGTATCGCACCCCCGGTGGCCGGGATCGCCACGTTGCCGGCTTCGTCATAAACTGGCGACAGGAAATAGGGCGAACCATAAGCCGAGACGGCGAGCATCCGTGGGTTACCGGCGTCGTCGTAATACGTGGTGAGACCATCGCGGTATTTGGTCGTGTCGGTCGTGTAGCGCAGACCTGCGGTGAATTTCACGGTCGGGGTGATTTCGTAGCTGCCTTCGCCATAGACCGCCCAACTCTCGCGGTTCTGCCTGAAATGCTGCTTGCCGAAAATGCCGGTCGGAAGAGACCCGGCGGACAAACCCTTCCCATTGAAGCCGCCCGCCGGATTGAACCAAGTCGCCGGAAGGCCGACGGCCGCGCGGACGTCGCTGAGCAGGTTGAAGATGTCGATATCGTTGTTCGACGTCACCGTGTCCCAGCCATAATAGGCGCCGGCGATCATCTTGAACGGGCCACTGCTGTAATCGAGCCGGAGATCCTGGTTGAAGGCCTTGAAATCCGAACGGTAGCCGTTCGAGCAGAGACGCAGGGGACCGCTGTCGCAATCGGTCTGCGTCTGGAGATAGAGCCCGGAATCATAGCCGGTGATCGAGGTGAGGTTGAGCTTGTCGGCGAGTTCGGCCTTCACCGTTAGCACCACGCCTTCGGTGCGCGTCTCGGCGCGGCCGATCGTATCCTGATCGATCTGCGTGTCCGACAGGCCCGCCCGGCTATAGCTGCTGGGTAGCAAACCGGCGCCGTTGGCGCCGAGCGCGCGAAACAATGGTGCCAGGATGAAATTGGAGTTCTCATAGTCGAACAGGGACGGATTGGCCTTGTAAGGACCTGCACCGAGCGAGGCAGCCGCGCCCCCGGTCGATTTCGACGCATAGCCCTTTAGCGTGACATCAAGCGTGTCGCTCGGCTTAAAGCGCACAGTCCCACGGAAGGCATATGTTTCATCGCCCCCCGGATCGCGGCCCGTGGCGAAATTCCGACCGGACGCACCACCTGCGGCGGTCTTGTTCAGACCGGCGGGCATCAGGTTGTGGATATAGGGATCCATTTTGACATAAGTGCCGGCGATGCGGATACCGAGCTGGTCCTCGACGGGCGTCAGTTCGATGGCGCCTTCGACGCTCTTGCGGTTAAAATTGCCGTAGCCGGCCGTCAGATAACCATTCGCGCCCTTCAGATCGGGCTTGCGGGTGATGAAGTTGATCGCGCCGCCCGTGGTGTTGCGACCATAGAGCGTGCCCTGCGGGCCGCGTACCACCTCGACCTGAGCCAGGTCATAGAGTTGCTGCCCCTGGCTCGCGCGGAAGGTCTGATAGACCTCGTCGACATAGACGCCGACCGGGGAGGCTGCGCTGGCGCTGAGTTCGGTGCCGACACCGATGCCGCGCAGGGTGAAATTGGGCTGCTGCGAACCGTAAGCCGACGATACCTGAAGATTGGGCATCGAACTGTTGAGGTCTGACGTATCGAACACGCCCTTGCTGGCGAGTTGCGAGGACGAGATGGCCGACACGGCAACGGGAACGTTCTGGAGATTTTCCGACCGCTTGGTCGCGGTGACGACGATTTCCCCCAGCCCTCCGGACGGCGCCTGCTCGTCAGTCGCCTGCTGCGCTAATGCCGGCGTCGCAAGACATACCGCGATGGCAAGAATGCTGATGCCTCCAACCCTGTTCATAGAAAGCTCCCTGATATGGTCACTGCATCTGGGTGCATTCGTGACCCGTTGCGCCTGGACATCAGCATCAGGGGATGTGTGGACCTTCCCGCCCCCCCCGGCTCTGGTGTCAAGGGCCAACCTGAAGGAAATCTGACCCTCTTCTTAGAACCTGTTTGCCGGTTTTTTATGGAGCCAGTTTTACCGTTGCTCGGCATGCATCGCGCGCAGCATGAAGCGCTGGATCTTGCCGCTGGGCGTCTTGGGCAATTCCGGCACGAACGCGATCAGCCGGGGATAGGCATGGGCGGAGAGCCGGTTCCTGACATGCGCCTTGAGGGCATCGGACAGTGCCGGCGATGCCGCGAACCCGGTGTTCAGCACGACGAACGCCTTGACCAGTTCGGTGCGTTCGGGATCGGGCACGCCGATGACGGCAGCCTCCATCACGGCGGGATGCTCGATCAGCGCGCTTTCGACATCGAACGGGCCGATGCGATAGCCCGATGAAGTGATGACATCATCCGCGCGGCCGATGAAGCTGATGCTGCCGTCGGCCTCCCATTCCACGGTATCGCCGGTGCGATAATAGCCATCCCGGATGGCGGGCGTGGGTTGTTGCCAATAGCCGCCGAACCAGAGCAGCGGCGATCGGGCAATGTCGATGGCCAGTTCGCCCGGCTGGTTCGCGCGCCGTTCGTTGCCCTCCTCATCCAGCACCGCCACCCGGTAGCCGGGCATCGTGAACCCGGCCGAACCCGGACGCACCGGGTGCGACAGGCCGTGATGGTTGTTCACGACCATGCCGGTTTCGGTTTGGCCGTAGTGATCGTGCACCGCCACCGCGAGATGTTCGTCGAACCAGCGGATGACTTCGGGATTCAGGGGTTCGCCCGCGCTACTGACGACGCGCAACCTGCCCCTGATCCTCGCTGCCGCATCGGCGCCTTCGGCCATCAGCAGGCGATAGGCGGTAGGCGATCCGGCAAGGTTGGTGATGCCCAGGGCCGCTATAAGGTCATAGGCCGCCTCGGCAGAGAAGGCGCCTTCGTACAGGATGGTTGGCCGGCCCAGCAGCAGCGGGCCGGTGATTCCGTAATAGAGGCCATAGGCCCAGCCCGGATCGGCGATGTTCCAGAAACGGTCCTCCGCCCGCAGGTCGATCGCCCAGCGCATATAGGCACTGATGGCAGGCAGGGCCTTGAGCGGCACGCCCACGCCCTTGGGCAGCCCAGTCGAACCCGATGTGGACATCATCAGGAAGAGATCGTCGCCGGTGCGCATCACCGGCGCGAAATCGGCGGGCATCTCCGCTACTTCGGCGCTGAAGTCGATGTCCCCCGCGGTCAGGAACTCCCCGGGCAAGCAAACGGTCGCGACCGGCGGACATTGCGCGATGCCCGCCAGCTTCGCGCGATTGGCGCTGTCCGTAACGACCAGCACGGCCTTGCTGATACCCAACCGGTGCTCGATGGCCTTGGGACCGAAGGCGGTGAACAGCGGCTGATAGACCGCGCCCGCCCGCCAGACGCCCAGGACCGTGGCAACCAGTTCGGCCCTTCGCGGCAGCAGGCCCGCAACCACATCGCCGGGCTTGACGCCATGCGCCACCAGCATGTTCGCCACTTGCGCCGACAAGTCGCGCAACCGGGCAAAACCGTAGTCCTGTCTTGTGCCGTCCGCCGCCACTGTGATGAGGGCCAGATCGTCGCCATCGGCGTATCGGTCGCAGCATTCCACGCAGGCGTTGATACCGCCCGAAAGACTGCCAGAAAGCCGGGCCCATTCCCGTTCCAAGCAAAATTCTTCAACCGCCTCCCGGTAGCCGGGGGCGGCGACAGATACCGGTGTGCCGGTCATGCCTTCGATCCTCTCCGCAATCATGCCGCAACGATACGGCGCGCCGGTTTTCCAGCCCGCTCCGAGTATTCACTCCGCCGAATAGAGAAAGGCGGCGGCGCGCTTGCGGAACCGTGCATCCGCCGTCGCCATCGCATCCTGAAAGCGAAGTGGCGGCCTTGAAACCGCCGCCACCTGCCATCGCAAACCTGGACGTTATTCGGGTAGCACGTCCCGCGTGATGACCCACAGTTTCTTCGAGAAGGGTCCCTTGGACGTCCATGTGATGTGCATGCCGGAAGACAGGCCGATCGAATCGCCCGCCTTGAAGTTGTGCACCTTGCCGGTGTCCGTCTCCACCACCTCGACTTCGCCTTCGAGCAGCAGGATCGTCTCGTCACCCAGCACGCCGGTATAAGGTGTGACGAGCGTACCTTTCTCGTCCACGTTGGTCCCGGCGATTCCCTTGCCGGAACGCCACACGCCGCTCAACATCGTGCCCGTCGATCCGGCGGAGCGGTTGAAATAGAGCTCGCCGGCGACTTGCGCACCCTCAGCGGGTTCGACGAAATGATACTCCTGCCATTCGTCGGGATTTTCGCTGGTGTGCATGATGAGCAGGTCCTGGGGCGGGTTGGCGGTCGGTTCGCTGCCGTTCCAGATGCACCACCACTTCTTGAACGACGGCCCTTCGATCTCCCACTGCACCTCCAGCCCCTTGGGCGAGTAGATGATCGAGCCGGGGCCGACCTTGTAGCTCTTGCCGGTGGCAATGACGGTGAGAACGGCGGTGCCGTCGATCACGCAGGCGGTCTCATCCCCCAGCGGCGAGGAATAGACGATGGTATGCGACCCATCCGCGGCGGCGCCCGGGGCGGATGGCCCGGTGCGCCAGAACCCGGCCGAGAGCGACCCCGACGTGCCTTCCGGCCGGATTACCACGTATTCGCCGTGCACCTGCGCACCGAAACGCGGTTCGATCCACTCGAACGGCACCCATTTCTCGTTGGGTTCGTTCTGCACGCCACCATGAACCGCGTAACGCGGCGAATCCTGCACTTTCGCGGCCAACTGCGTCGCCATGCGAAATCTCCCTGGAACAAGATTGAACCATCTCAGGCCGACCGTGAAAGCCGCGTATGCCTGCTCAAAGGTCAGCCAGTATCCACTATCAGCGCATTGCGGTCATTGCCCTAGCGCCACCGTCGGTCTTTTCGATAGGGCCAGATGCCGGGCGCGCTGGCCCTCATGCCCGCCCGTTCACGGCGCCACGGACGGCTCTGACGCTTCCGGGAGCAAGGGTACGTCCTTGAATACCGCAAAGCTGCTTGGCGTGTTCGGCATGACCGGGAAGTTGAAATCGCACTTGGGGCACGGCTCGGCGAGCACCTTCTGCTCTTCCTGGAGTTCGAACGCCTTGTCCTCGACCAGTCCACAGCAGGGGCAAACGCGCAGCAGGCGCGTGTTGGTAAGCTCGAAATTGGTGATGATGTCTTCCATGATGGCACCGCGCGCGGCCCATTCCTTGGCGTGCTTGTGATAGGTCGCCATGTGCCAGTCCTTGAGCGCCTCGCGGCTCACCCAGAAGCTGACCTCGTTGAACCAGGTGGGGTCTTCGGGATGGACCCACCAGGTCAAATGGAGGAAGCCCGGCAATTTCATGAGATGGGTGCGCGTATCGGCGAAAATGACCTTGAACTTTTCATACCCGTCCGGGCTGGAAAAGCGCACGCGCTGCATGCTGAGATAAATGGACATGGGGTTCTCCGCTCAATGAGTCCAGCCAGACAAGCTGTTTGCGCAGGATGAACAGCGCCATGGCCAGCCGGTAGGGCCAGCATCGGGAAAGATGATAGTGCCAGTTTCCAATCGCTCTATCATTGCCGCGGCGGCGCGGTAGGATGCCACGAGCAAGATTTTGGGGCATGCCCAGATGACGATGAACCTGATCATCCGCATTGACCGCAAGGATGAACGATCCCTGCAAGTCCAGATCTACGAGGCGCTGCGCGACCAGATCCTGAAAGGCACGTTGGCGGCGGGCAAGCGCCTGCCCTCCACGCGCAGCATGGCAGACCAGCTCGGCATCGCCCGCAACACGGTGACGCTGGCCTATGAACGCCTGGCCGCCGAGGATTATATCACTTCGCGGGCCAAGGCTGGCATCTTCGTCAACGAAAAGCTGCCCGACGCCACCGTCCTGCTGCGCAACGGGCACGCTTCGGTCCAGCCGAGCCGCAAGCGACTGCGTCTGGGCAAGAACCCAAGTTTTTCCGGGCGGGCGCCCCAGCTCTGGCAAGAGAAGCGCTCGCGTCCACAGTTCGATTTCTTCGTCGGACGCCCTCACCCCGAGAGTTTCCCGACCAGCTTCTGGCAGCGCGCCACCGCGCGACATCTTGCCTATGCGCGTGGCATCCAGACCGAATACGGCGATCCGCGCGGACTACAGACGCTGCGCGAAGCGATCGCGGCGCATCTGGGCGAAACACGTGGGATCGATGCCAGCGCCGATCAGGTCATGATCACGTCCGGTATCCAGGGCGCGCTCAACCTGCTGGCCAGAATTTTCATCACCGACCGGTCGAGGGCGAGCGTGGCGGTCGAGAACCCCTGTTATCAGGGTGCGGCCTATCTGTTCGGCAGCTATGGCGCCAGCATTCATCCGATAGACGTCGACGAGCAGGGTATCGTCGTTTCGCAACTCGAAGGCTTCCTGGGCAATCTTGTCTATGTGACGCCGTCCCATCAGTTTCCGACTGGCTGCACGCTCAGCCTCGATCGCCGGCTGCACCTCCTCGACTGGGCCTATCAGACGGGCAGCTATGTCATCGAGGATGATTACGACAGCGACTTCCGCTACGATGGGCCGCCGCTCACCGCGCTGGCCGGGCTGGACCGGAACGGTCACGTCATTTATCTCGGCACATTCTCCAAATCGATCGGTGCCGGGCTGAGAGTGGGATATGCGGTCATGCCGCGTCATCTTCTGGACCAGGCGCGGCTGGTGAAGACGCTGACCGACAACGGCGCTCCCTGGCTCGAACAGGCGGTGATCGCGGACTTTCTCAAGGAAGGCGCATTCCTCCGCCATCTCCGGCGCATCCGCCGATCCTATATGGGCGCGCGCGACACGGTGATCCGGTCGATCGAAGAGCATTTTCCCGGTGGTGCGTTGCTTGGGCGGGAGTGCGGCATGCATATGATGTGGACATTGCCGCCCAATCTCCCTTCCGCGAACGACATGCAGCGCATAGCGCTGAACTGCGGGGTCGGCCTCTATCCGTTCGCGGGGGCGGCGACGCAGGAATATGGCAATCCCGGCCGCTTCCGCGAACGGTCGCTGGTGCTCGGCTATACCGGGCTGTCGGAAGAGGCGATCCGCGAAGCCTTTGCGCGGGTGGCCACAGTGGTTGGCCTACGGCGCTAGGCCGCACGAACTGGCACCACCTATAAAGCCGGGGATGGCTCTAGGGTTTGGGCCGATAGGTTCCTAGCCTTCCTGAAAATCATCGGCGTCTCTGTGGCGCGCGCTGACGACAAGACAGGAGGATTGGATATGCCTGACTACAAACTTCTGATCGGCGGCCGGCTGGTCGATGGCGACGACGTGATGGGAATAATTAACCCCGCCACTGAAGAGGTGTTGGCCTTTTGCCCGCGCGCGTCGGCGGGGCAGCTGGACGCCGCGATCATGGCGGCGAAGGAGGCCTTTCCCGCCTGGGCGCGGACACCGATCGCGGAACGACGCGCGATGATCCTCGCCCTTGCGGACTGCATGGAGATTCATGCGGAAAGCCTGGCGCGCCTGCTCACGCAGGAACAAGGTAAGCCGCTGAGCGAAGCCACGGCCGAGATCGCCTACAGCATCGCCTTCATCCGCCAACTCGCGACCCACGACCTGCCGGTACAGGTACTGGAAGACAATGACAGCCGCCGGGTGGAACTGCACCGCCGCCCCCTGGGCGTGGTCGGCGCGATCATTCCCTGGAACTTTCCGGTGCTGATCGTCGCCTTCAAGCTGCCATTCGCGCTGCTGGCGGGCAATACGCTGCTCATCAAGCCAGCCCCCACGACGCCTTTGTCGACCCTGCGCATGGGCGAGATGATGGCGGGAATCTTTCCCCCCGGCGTGATCAACATCATTACCGACCAGAACGACCTCGGCGCCCGTCTCACGACACACCCCGATGTCGCGAAGATCAGCTTCACCGGATCGACCGAAACCGGCCGAAAGGTGATGGCGGGCGCGGCGGCCTCGATCAAGCGGCTGACGCTGGAGCTGGGCGGCAATGACGCGGCGATCGTGCTGCCCGATGCCGACCCGGTGAAGGCCGCATCGGGCATCTTTGGTGGTGCTTTCATGAACGCCGGACAAGTATGCCTCGCCATCAAGCGCGTCTATGCCCATGCGGACATCTACGACGCGCTCTGCGTGGAACTGGCCAGGATCGCCGAAGAGGCTGTCGTCGACGATGGGCTGAAGCAGGGCGCGCAGATCGGCCCACTCCAGAACCGGGCGCAATACGACAAGGTGCGGGCCCTGCTCGAAACGGCCCGATCGGACGGCACGATCATCGCCGGAGGCGAAGTTCTGGACCGCCCGGGCTATTTCATCCGGCCCACCATCGTGCGCGATATCAGCGACGGCGCGCGGTTGGTGGACGAGGAACAGTTCGGTCCCATCCTTCCCATCATCCGCTATGATGATCCCGACGATGCACTGGCGCGGGCCAATGCGTCCGACATGGGCCTGGGCGGCTCGATCTGGTCGTCCGATCGCGATGTGGCCCATGACCTCGCCATGCGCATGGAGGCCGGCACGGTATGGATCAACAAGCATCTTGATTTTGGCCCGACCGTTCCTTTCGGCGGCGCCAAGCAATCCGGACTGGGCGTCGAATTCGCAGAGGAAGGATTCCACGAATTCACCCAGATTCATGTCATCAACGAAGCGAAGGGATGATCAGCACCGGGCCAGGCAGACTGATACCCCAAAAAACGTCTCGATCACCGCCCGGCGCACGTAGTGACTAGCCGCATGGATGTACCGCAGCAGGGGACTCCGTCTTCCCCGTACGGGCGTAGGGTTTAGTGACAGATGTCATTCTGACGGCAGCCGCAAAACGGCCTGATGTGGTCGACACCTGCCGGCTTTCAGATTTTCGGGAGCACCGTTGGAATCGCCACAAAAGGCGACGTTCGGCGGCCAGGGGTGGAGCGTCGAAACTGGTCGTAGGCTCACCCCCCCTAGCCGCACACTGGAATGTCGATGGCTGGGAAGCAGCGGTCATCCGAGATGCCTTCGCCGTGTGGCGGCTCTGCCCAAATGCGGTCATTCCAACGTGTCAGAGCCGGAGCGGTGTTGG
>NZ_JAAZQN010000014.1:0-21617 GCF_012275365.1 Novosphingobium sp. SG720
CCATCGCAAGCCTCCATGTGCTCGCAACGTCGAATCAGATTTTCACCGACTTGGGAATCCCCAGCGTGAGTCAGCCTCAGCGCACATTGGTATAACGCGTATTGCCTTGCTTCAGTCTCGCGTTGCGGTCGGTTCGGCAAACCTTGTAAACTGGTCCGCGATGTCCTTCAGAATTGCGAGAAATGCCTCGCGGTTTTCCTGGCCCACAATGGCTTCAAATTGGGCGTCATGCGCTTCTGCATGGGCGCGCAATGTTTGCAGATTGCTGGTCCCTTCCTGGCTGAGCGAAAGGCGGATGCGGCGCTGATCCTCTGGGTCGCGATCTCTTACAATGAGGCCTTTACGGCTGAGCTCGCGAAGCGAGGCTGTAAGTGTGGATTTGTCCCGTCCGCTGGCCTTGCTCAATTCGGTTTGGGTGATACCGGGATTGTTATGGACAATGGTGAGCAGGGCATACCACCCAGGCCATATGTCTGACTCGCCCACCTTTTGCGCGAAAGCTGCAAATGACGCTTCCTGCGCTCGGCGCAGTTGAAAAGCGAGGACTCCATCAAGACTTTTTGTAAGCTCATGATGTGCCTGTGGGCTTTTGAGCCGGGCCCGGCGAACGGGGCGCTTTGCCATCTCTGAAGATTTCCTGAGTGCCTGATATGACAAAAGCTCTCGGGCATCTCCGAATGAAGCGCAAGAGATTTGCAACCGATATACGGGGTTATCAGCGCTGCAACCGCGAACGTTCTCGCGGTGTCCAGCGGAAACCGCATACCGCGTTGGGGGTGGCCCCAACGCGGCATGGATTCGGCACCTTGCGGATCGAGTCTATCGCTTGGCCACAATTTGCGGCGCCGTTTCTTTGAGAAAAAGTGCCACCACAGCTCCTACCACCAACACGACATCAACCGTCAGCAGGGTCAGTTTCAGTCCGCCAGCCATGGCAATGGCACCGCCGATCGAGGGGGCAACGCCACCGCCGAAAATCTCGCCAAGGCCGATTACCAAACCCATTGCGCTGGACGCCATCGTCGACGGCACGCATTCGCCTGAAATGGGCCCTGCCAGCAATGCATTGGCCCCACAGCAGCAGAACGCAGCCATGAACAGCGCGGCAAAGATTGCCGCCGGCGCCTGAACCCATAGGACGAGCGCCGCCAAAGCCGCCGCGCCCACAATGAAAGCGATAAAGAGTGAAGGCTTGCGCCCAATTCGGTCAGACAGAATACCCAGCAAGATCTGGCCCACAAAGCCACCCAGACCAAAACCCGACATCACGAAACCCATGGTCACGCTGTCCAGCTTCACCACGTCCGTGAGATAGACCGGGGCCATCACGCCAAGAACGAAGATGCCGCTCATCGAACAAAAGATGGCGGGAATGGCGATACGGATGTTGCGATAGGCCAAAAGCGCAAGCCAGTTGGACGAAGCGGCCTCGTGATGAGCTGCCAGTTCGGGATTGACCGGATCCCGCAGAACGCGCCACAGCATAAATGCAAGGATCAGGCCCGGAATCGACACGAGCATAAAGACATCGCGCCAGGATGGCAGGATGGCGGCCAGTTGCGTGGCGATGATAGGGCCTAGTGCAAGGCCGCCCAGTGCAAACGCCCCCTGGATGATGCCCAGATTGATCCCGCGGCGGCTTGCCGGCGACGCGTCAAGCGCGGCGGCATAACTGGTCGGGCAGTAGGCGCCCTCGGCGACCCCCATCAGCAAGCGTGCGATGAACAGTCCGGCAAAGCCAGTGGCCAAACCACTTACACCCGACAACAGCGAAAAGGCGACGACGGCAGGAATGATGATCTTGCGCCGACCGATCCGATCGGACAGTCGCCCCATGATGATGGCGAACACCCCCCATGACAGGCCGATGGCCGCTCCCAGATTGCCTAGATCCTGATAATTAAGGTGCAAATCATGCATGATCTGCGGGGCAAGCGGCATGATCAACCAGCGATCGAGACCCACGAGGCCAAAACCCGCCGCCAGCAGCCCCAAGGCGCGCAATTCGTAACGGATATTCGCTGTCGTCGTTGCAGACGCTGCTGGATTTGATGGCATAGTCGGCCCCTGAATGCGCCATCGTGTCGCAACGATAGGCGGAAATGGATGTGGCAGATCAGCAAATGGGATTCTTAGGCGTGCAGTTGGAAAAGGCGCGGCCTGTCTTCAGTCCGCAGTCGGATCGCCGCTCGCCTCTCCGCTAGTCGGCGCAGCACCGCCCATTTTCACCACCGCCTGACGTGGCTCGACGTTCAGCAGGAGTTGGGTGGCATCGGCGCGGCAATAGTGTCCCGCGGGGTCAAAAACCGATTTGGCTGCGACAATCGCTTCGATGTGGGCGTCGGCATACAAAATACCCTCGGCATCCTCAGGCAAAAGCTCGACCAGCGGTTTGCCGTCTGGGCCATAGATCATGCTGCATCCGCCACCTGCGACGGCGCCATCGGCATTGAGTAGCCCGACCTTCTCCTCCGTGTCGCAAAGGAGCTCGATCATCTCCTTGCTGGTGACCGCGCTGGAATGGAGAACATAGCAGCCCCCCTCGATGGCATGCACTTGGCTGACGGCCAGATTGGCCTGTGCGGTCAGGCCATAGGTAATTTCCTTGTACAGCGTGAAGGACGGCCAAGAGGCGACATGGATCTGTTCGTTCTGGGCGAACAGAGCGAATTTCGACAGGGGCTGGACATGTTCGGCGCAGCATAGCGCGCCAAGGCGACCGAGCTTGGTGTCCACCACTGTCAGGTCCGAGCCATCGCCCTCGCCATAGACGGTACGCTCGACATGGGTGGGCTTGAGCTTGCGGCGATGGAAGAGCAGCTGGCCCTCATCGCTGAAGGCCACTTGCGAAATATAAAGGGTGGCATCCATCTTTTCGCTAAAACCGAGGACAACATGGATCTTGTTGGCCAAGGCTGCCTGCCTGATACGCTCAAGTTCTGGTCCGTTGACGGCCACGGCGCTGGCATAAAGGCGCGGCAGGAACTGCGCGCCCCATGCCGGCGCACCCAGCCAGGCCCACCATGGGTAGCCGGAGATCCATACCTCGGGAAAAGCCAGCAGGTCGGCGCCATTGGCCGCGGCTTCCTCAATCAGCGCGATGGTCTTGTCGACCGTGGCATCGGCGTTGAGATAGACAGGCGCGGCCTGAACAACAGCCAGCTTGACGGAATTATTGATCATGTTCGCTCCCACGCATAAATCCGCGCTCGATACGTTGCGATCCCGGTCTTTCGGGCCGCGCTTTCCTGCTACTTCCTTGACGGCCAGACCGTCGGGTGACCATCCGGGGTGATCATGAAGCATTCGATGTCCAAAATGCGGGCGTCGACGATCTTGAAGATCTCATAGATGATGAAGCTGAAGGGGTGGTCGGATTTTGGGCCATTGTTGCTTTGCAAACCCGGCTCAACATCAAGGCGGCTGATACCGACCACGATCCCGCGCGCTTCATCAGTCAGCGGGTAGCGGCGTTCGCGCACATGGGGGATCCAACCGAATTTGGTGACACCAATATCGCAACTGTCCGAGGTGATGACGCCGGGCTTGTTGGTGTTGGTCGTGGGGGTGCCGTTTTCCGTGCGGTTGCAATCGGGATGAAAGGGCACAATCGCGGGATTATGCTCCTGGATCGACTCGAAATAGAGATCGGCGATGCGGCGCAACTCATGCGCAGGCACCCGCTCGTTCTGGGGCAGCACATCGCTCCACATCGGTTTCGGCGTATGAACGCCTGTGGGATCATAGAGCAGATCCTTGGGACCAGCGACCACTTCTTCCATTTCGCTGATCTTGTGTCCTTCAATCTTCAGGCGCAGAAAATAAAGCGCAGGATCGGCATCGCGCCGACGCACCACGCCCATGAACACAGCCTGTTGATCAACGGGACTCACAATGGTGGACCGGCCGGTGATGATGGTCGCATCCTGCCATATCCCGTCCTTGAGATCGGTCTTGCTGCCGTTGCGATAAATCAGAGCGTTGGGGGTGAAAACCAGCTTTGATGCATCATGTGCTTCCAGCCCAAGCAGAACATCATGCACTTTGTCGAGAAGGCATCCCCTGTCGCAGGTCACAGCCGTGGCAGCAACAAGATGGGGGGAGCGATGACCCGATGCGACGGGATTGGCCGCAACTGGCATTGTCCACGTCAGGCATCCCAACGCAGGGGCCAACCCTAGGATCCATCTTTTCATACCCTGATCCTTTCGATCTGCATTCAAAAAGCGGCGGGCAGGATGACGGAGACATCCCACCCGCCTGAGGCAGGGTTTTTAGAACTTGCCGCGGATGCCCACCGTAAAGTAGCGCCCCATCACACTATGCACGGACTGAGCGGCTGGATAGAGCACGCCCGGAAAGTAGGAGGCGTAAAGCGGAGCCTGACGGTTGAAGAGATCCGAGACATTGAAGAAGGGCTGGAAGCGCCCATCAGCAATGTCGACGCTCATCGTCACATCGGTGTAGAACACATCAGGGATCTTATTCGAGGCACTGTCGATCACAAAGGTCGGGCGCGTCGAGCGCAGATAGCCGCCGATCCACCGTTCCTGAACGAAGAGATTGAAGTTGTTCAGGTTGTAGTTGACCGAGAAATTGCCGCGCCACTTGGGATAGCCCGATGCATTGCCATCGACCGACGTGTTGGCCGTGCCCGCCAGTTCTTCGTCGCTGGCCAGCGCGCTCGTTTTCAGCTTGATGTGCGGAACGTAGCTTGTCAGCGCGCGGAACGTGATGTTGCCCGCGCCCAGGTTGTGGCGATAGCTGGCTTCAAAGTCATAGCCCTCGGTCATCAGCGAAGCGCTGTTGACCGGCGAGAGCGCCACGGCGATGGGCGTTTTGCCATCGGCCGCATAGCTGATGAGGGCGCATACGGGCGACGTGCCGTTGCTGGCCACGCAGTCATTATACGTGGTCTGCGCATCGTTGGTCGAAATCGCGTCCTTCAGGCGCAGGTGATAGAAGTCCAGCGACATGCGCAAGCCCGGCACCTGATGCGGGGTATAGGCGATACCGATGCTGGTGGTGTCTCCCTTTTCCGGCTTGAGGTTACGGTTGCCAACGGTGGTCTGGATCACGTTGACCGAGCCCGATGCGGTGGTCACGGCGTTGGCGCTGACCGATGCGGTGGCAAAAAAGTTATAAAGTGTGGGCGCCCGAATATCGCGCGACTGTGTCGCACGGATGCGCAGGTCGTCGAACGGCTCGTAAACAAACCCGGTCTTCCAGGTGACCACGCTGCCGCTGGTCGAATAATCGGTGAAACGGACGGCACCGTTGAGCGTCAGCGACTTGCCCAGCGGACCTTCGTTGAGAAGCGGCACTTCGGCTTCGCCAAAGGCCTCTTTCACATTATAGCTGCCACGTGCAGAGCCGACATTGGTCCAGTCATAGGCTGTGGCGCCGTTTGGAACGTTGCGGATGCCGGTGAAGTCCACCGGCAAAGCGGGGTCGGAGTTGCTGGACTGGTTAAGCGATTGGTGGCGGTATTCTCCGCCCACCGCCAAGGACACTGGCCCTGCCCACAGCGAGAACGGCGAGCCGGAAATGCTGGCCACGATATCGTCCATCTGGTTGACGATCTTGTAGATCGAGGTGCCCCGCACATAGGCCGCGGCAGCCGCCGAAGGAGAGCCTTCACCAAACAGGTTGAGCGGGCTGCATCCGGGATAGAGGTCGGGGTTGGTCAGCGTAACCCGGCAAACGATGTTGCCGCTTCCGTCTTTGACGGCATCCAGCGCGGCATAAAGTTTGCGGTTGTCGAATTCATTGGCGTTCACCGTAAGGGAGTTGCGACCGTGCTCGTAGCTCACGTTCCACTTGTAGCCGCCCAGCGACCCCGACAGGCCTGCCGTGATGTTGTAGTTGGTGTTCACCGCCGAGGAGGTGCGTAGGCCCAGATCGCGGTTATAGCGCGACATAGCGACGGCATTGCCACCATTCACGGCGGCCAGGGTCGCCTGATCGGCGGCGGAAAGGAAGGCGTTCGACGGGGAAATCAGCAGCCCGCCAAAATTGAAGTCATTGCCATATTGGCTGCCGTTTTCGGCGCGGGCAAAGCTACCCTGAAGGAAGCCTTCGACCTCAGGGGTAATCTCATAAGAGATACGGCTGAAGGCCTGTGTCGTGTTGACGCTGCCGGTCAGACCCAAGCCATCGAAATGCGCGCCGTCGCCGCCAACGGACTGGCCGGTGTTGCCAATGGGCGTGCCGGGGTTGAATACGCTAAGCTGACCGTTTTTGAAGGTCTGGCCCGATGCCGGGATCAAGCCGCCAAACGAAGAAAAGTTGAAGCGCGCATTGGCATAGGTTTTGAGAGGATCAGCTGCGGTGCCTGCGCCCACCAGCGTGTAGATGCCATCGCCAAAGCGACGGGCCGAACGGCTGTTGATCGCCGCCTGCTGATAATGCTCGACGCTGGCGATGATATGGCCTTTGCCCTGCGCGAACTCTGCGCCGCCAGCGAGGCCCACCTTCCAGCTTGGCGCATCGCCAAAGGTCGAAACGCCAGAGCTGGCTTCGTATTTCAAGCCTTTGAACTTGCGATCGAGGACATAGTTGACGACGCCGCTGACCGCGTCCGAGCCATAGGTGGCCGAAGCACCGGCGGTCACGATTTCAACGCGCTTGACCAGCATCTGCGGCAAGGTGTTCACGTCCACCCCGCCCGAAGAGCTGGTCTGGATGGCGCGCTGGCCATCGAACAGGATCAGCGCGCGCGAGGTGCCAATGCCGCGCAGGTTGAGGTAATTGCCGTTCGAGGGAGAGTCGGCGTTTGTCTGAAAATAGCTGGTCGAACTGGAGGAGTTCGACAACTGGGGAAGCTGGTTCAGAGCGTCGGCCAGGCTGCCCGGTGATGCCTTGAGGAGTTGCTCGGTGGAAACAGCCGTTACCGGCGTTGGCGCCTTGATGCCGTCGGTGGCCAGACGGGTGCCCGTCACAACGATCTCACCGGGCGTCGATGCCGTAGCGCCCTGTGCTGGTGCGGCTTCTTGCGCCATTGCTGCCGTCGCCGGGAATGCCAGCGCGCTGCTTGCAAGCAGCGTAAATATATAGGCCTGCTTCATATAAATCCCTCAATTTTGATAGCCACTATCACGCCCGCACCGCCCGCTCGGTTGGCGGAAATGGGGGACGCGGAATTGTGTGCCGCGTCTTGCTTGAGAGCCGCGTGCGGTTTTTCTCCGAGTAGGCCTAACGTGGAAACGGACAGACGGATTTTGGCAGGCGGAACCAAATTTGGTCTATTCCGGCCCCGGCCCGACTCGTTACCTATGCAGACCCGATGGCGAGACATGGGGACCGCCATCACACCCCATGGCGTTGCGGAATTTGTCCATGCTGCCTAAAGCACACACATTCGGCCAGATTTCGGGAATCGCTCGGTTCGTTGGGACATTGCAACGCCGGGGCCATTGCGTTGCGGACGTCTAAAGGATAGATTGGCCGTCAGACCATCCGCAAAACGAGATGGCCGGGAGCAATCCCAATAGTACGCTTCGCAGGCGGATGACAATTCTTTCAGGATCTTGGCGGTTTTGAAGCAGATTTCGCGTGCTCGTGGCGGGGAGTGAAGAATGGGCGTGGGGGCAGATACATTTCGAAACGAGTCGTCCGATTTCCTCCATTGGCGTGACGCGGTTTGCGATGCTGTGGTCGATCTGGACTGTGCCAAACCCAGCAATTCTTCATTTCACGGCACCATCTTATCACGCCCGATGCGCGATCTGCGCATGATCAAGGTGGCCGCCACGCCGCATCAGGTCACGCGGGACCGTCAGCGTGCCGCCAAAGCGACAGAGGAATTCGTGCTTCTCAGCCAGGTCGTTTCCGGCAGTTCGACCCTATTTCAGGGAGGGCGCGAGGCGCGTTTGCGGGCGGGTGACTTCGCTATTTATGACACCACCACACCCTATCAGATGGTGCTTGATAGCCCATTTGAAATGAATGTCGTGCGGATCGAGCGCAGCCGCTTTGCCCGTCATGTCAGCGACATCAGCAATCTGACGGCTTTGGCTGTTTCAGGCCGGCGCGGGACGGGCCGCATTGCATCGATGCTGATTCAGGAAACGCTGTCTCAGTTCGATGACATAGGCGATCATGGGGTCAGGCAACTCAACACCACCATGCTTGCGCTGATTGCGGCGGCTTTGACCGAGGCGGCGGGCGAGCGTCTGGTCGACCGGATGAGCGAGCCTCGCCATTTGCTGGTTCAGCGTGTGATCCGTCTGGTGGAGGATGAGCTGGGCAATGAAGAGCTCAATTGCGACTATATCGCCCGCCGCCTGGGTGTTTCGGACCGCTACCTGCGCAAGTTGTTTTCCGAGCGCGGGTCCAGTCTGTCAGATACGATTTGGGACCGTCGCCTGATCGAGGCACAAAGGCAGTTGGGTCAGGTCGTGACCGTGCAAAAATCGGTCACGACCATCGCCTATGAGTGCGGATTCAAGGATTCCGCCCATTTCAGCCGGGCTTTTCGCAGTCGCTTTGGCATGAGTCCGCGTGAATTCCGCAATCAGCGGATCAAGGGTTAGACCCCTCTACGCAATATAGGTTTCGTCCAGCATTGCGATGTCGGGACATCCGATCAGCGCCAGCGTATTGTCGATTTGCTGACTCAGCAAGGCAAACACGTCGTCAGCACCGCGTGCACCACGCGCCGCCAGACCGTAAAGCAAAGGTCGTCCGATCAACGCCCCAGCTGCCCCCAGCGCTATCGCCTTAACGACATCGGCGCCGTGGCGGATGCCGCTATCGAGCAGCAGGGGCAGTTGGCAAGCGCGCCGAATGGCGGGCAAGGCATCGATGGGAGCCATCACATCCTCGATCTGACGGGCACCGTGGTTGGAAATGATGAGGCCGTCCACACCCAGTTTTTCACAATGGCTGGCATCGCCAGGAGCCAGAATGCCCTTGACCAATAGCTTGCCCTGCCAGGCATCTCGCAGCACGGCAAGGGCTTCCCAATCAAAACTGGCGTCCATCTGGCGGCCCATCAATGCCGCCTGCGCCTCGACATCGCCCGTGCCCGCGACACGGAAATGCGCTAGTTCGGGCCATCCGGCGAATACCTGACGCAGGCTCCACACCGGATGGGTGGCCGCGTCCCACATGATGCGTGGCGTATAGCGGAAGGGCACGCCAAAACCGCTGCGTTTGTCGCGTATGCGTTCACCATTGACCGCCACATCGACCGTCAACACCAGCGTAGTGCAACCGGCTGCCGCCGCCCGGCGCACGAGATCTTCGGCAAGATTGCGCTGCACCACATAGAGCTGGAACCATATCTCGCCGGAGGTGGCCGCTGCCACTTCCTCAATGGTGCTCGTTGATGCGGTCGAAAGGCAAAAAGGTATGCCCATCCGCGCCGCGGCCTTTGCCAGCGCCAGATCGCCGCCGGGCCTCACGACCCCATTGAGCCCCATCGGAGCCACCGCAAATGGGGCTGCCCAGGAAGAACCCAGCGGAGCGACACTTTGCCGGCGTTGCTGCACATTGACGAGCCGACGCGGGCTTAACAAATATTTGGCGAAGGCATCACGATTACGGTCAAGACCTCGTTCGGATCCCGCGCCGCCTTCCACATAATCATAGACCATGCGTGGCAGGCGGCGCTTGGCTTCACGACGATAATCGTCGATCGTCGGAAGGGGGAGGGGCGGGGCCATCTCAGTGGTGATCCAGCCAAACGTCAAGCACGGCACAACGCTTTTGCTCGCGCACTACCCTCAGTGCTTCGGCAATGGCTTCGTCCACCTGCGCCGGGTCAACGATCTGGCGCCCCCAGGCATTGCCAGAGGCCTTTGCAATGCCGACATAATCGGGTGCGGGATCGAAGGAAGTGTCAAGGCCATTGGCATGCGCCGCAAAGCCGTCGGGGTGAACCGCCAGCGTTGAGAGCTTGGGCGATTTCCATCCCCGATTGTTGAAGATCACCTGAAGGAAAGGTGCCTCATAGCGTCGTGCCATCCAGTGCACCGAGCTGGGCACCGTGAACATGAAGGAACCATCGCCCGTCAATGCCACCACGGTCGCATCAGGGCGGGCCAGCTTTACGCCAATGGCCGCACCGCCATTGTATCCCAGCGATCCACCGCCGCTGGTGAAGATCTGTCCGGGCATATTCAGGCCGAGATGGTTGAACACGGTGTGATAATTCGAGATCGCCTCGTTCACGAAAAGCATTTGATCATCCTGCGCCGCCCGCAGACGGGAGACGAAATATTCGGGCGTGATGGTGCCGCTTGGCATCGCCTCCAATGCGCCCAGTTCGGCATCGCGTTCCGCGTGACGGTGCGCGTAATGTTGCTGGCGCTCGGCCACCTGTGCCGCATCCACCATCTTACCGTCCAGCCAACGCAGCAATTGCTCCAGCGCCGTGGCTGCATCCGCGCGGCAGACTGCTTCCGCATTGATGCGCCACAATGGCATCTGTTCCTTCAAGGGGTCGACGTCTATGTGGAAAATGCGGGCATCCTCGGCCGGTTTGGACACGGTGGGGATCCAGGGGACATCACTGTCGATCACCAAAACGACATCGGCTGCGGCAAGATCCTGGTTTTGCCGGGGCTGGTTCCACTGATTGCCCAGATAGAGCGGGTGGTCATGCGGGAAATTCATAGCGTTGGGCACCGATTCCAGCACGCCAATTCCAAGCTTTTCGGCAAGGCGGACCAATGGTGCAACCGCTGCCGGATTACGGCCCACAAAAGAGGTGACGATCAGTGGTCGCTTGGCCGACAGCAGGGCCGATCCGATAGCGTCGAGCGATGTCATCCCAAGCGCGGCCGGTTCGATCGCCTTCCAGCGCGCGGCATCATCGGGGGTGGGCGTGACTTCCTCTTCCATCACCTCACGCGCGCCCATCAGATATGTCGGCCCTTTGGGATCGGAATTGGCGAATTGGAGAGCGCGGTGGACCAGTTCCTTCACATTCTTGCCCGTGCGCAGTTCGTTGTCATAGCGCATATAGCTGCGGACCAGTCCGCGCTGATCGTGAACATCCTGAATCCACTGGATGAATTCATTCCGGCTCCCTTTCATCTCACCATGCTGCGTAAAGGGGGATGCGCCGGCAAAAATCAGCATTGGCGCATGTCCTTTGGCTGCATTGTGCACGGCGCCTGCCAAAGCCTGCGTGCCACATTCCACATGTACAACCACAGCCTGCGCTACGCCACTGGCCTGCCAGAAACCATGCGCCGCGCTCATGCCTACCATTTCATTGGGGCAGGTCACCACGTCAGGAATTCTGCGTCCGGCTGCGCGCGCCTCGGCAATCGCTTCGACAAGCGCAGGGTGGTCGCTGCCCAGATTGGCGAAGATATAGGAAACCCCATGCTCAATGAGAGCGTCGAGAAAAGCGCTGGAGGTGGTGTACATAGAAAATCCCGAGGTTTGATGCGCGTTTCAGACAAGGTCCGAGGTGCTTGTGTGAAGCGGCTTGATTGGATCGCCTGGGTAGGTTGCCGCTCAGAGCGAAGCCGAACCCTTGGTACTGAGCGCCGGACAAATGCTCGATTCACGGCGGTAAAGCCTGCCATTTAGCGACAGGGCCCGGATCGCGGTATCGGCGTCAAAACCATTGACCTCGGTGACAGCGGGCACATTTTTCGAGGGTTCGCGGTTCATAGTGTTTTCCTGTGACACTCCGCATCAATATAGTTTGAAGGCAAACTATATCAAGACCCATCTGTCATACCGAGTTTGCCATTTTGACCTGTCTGATTCCTATTTAAACATATGATTTTAAGTCATAAAAGGCGCGTCGAAATTGAATTGCCGATTTCCAAAATGAACGGCAACGAACGATTTTATGATTCTTACCGGCTTTGGTTCCTGAGGAAGCCACTGCGTCGGAAGAGGCGTTGGGGGGGAGGGAATGGGCCGCAATCGCAGTTCCTTTGCAGTCAAGAAATAGTCTCGCCCTGAACAATTGCCGGACCGCATTATCGCTCATGATCGCCCCCACCGAATGAACGGTTGCGCTATGACATCAGGGGGATTTATGAGGAAACACACCCTACTAATGTGCTCAATTCTAGGTGGTTTTTGTTCGTGGGCCGGGCAAGCCCACGCTCAGGAAGAGGCACCCAGGAAAGAGGCTGAGGTCGGCGAGATTGTTGTCACCGCACAGCATCGTACTGAAAATATTCAAAAAGTTCCTATTGCTATCAGCGCTTTCAGCGGGGAATCACTGCAGCAGCGCGGATTGGGCAAAATCAGCCAGGTGGCGGCGTTCACGCCCAACGTCGAAATCAAGACCAGTGCGGCCTTCGCCGGCTCCTCGCAAATTCTGGCTGCGTCGATCCGTGGCATCGGCCAGAATGACTTTTCCTTCAACCTCGAACCGGGCGTAGGCGTCTATATCGACGGGGTTTATTTTGCGCGTTCGTTGGGCGCTGTGGTCGACCTGCTCGACCTGCAGCAAATGGAAGTGCTCAAAGGCCCGCAGGGCACGCTGTTTGGCCGCAACACGATCGGCGGCGCACTGAATATCACCACGCGCGCGCCGGACAAAAACTTCCGCTACGCATTTGACGCCACCGTGGGCAGCTTCAGCCGTACCGATGTGCGCGGCTCTGTCGACTTGCCGCTGGTGGAGGACAAGCTGCTGTCGCAGGTGTCGTTCTCGGTCAAGAAGCGCGACGGCTATCAAAGGCAGATTGCCTTTCCGGGCGCTGCGGGCACGGTCAACGATCTGGGCAGCTATGTCACCGCCGGCAATCAGAGCGGCGGCACCACGCGCGGCGATGAAAATCAGGTCAATTTGCGCGGAAAGCTCAAGTGGATCGTCAACCCGGACCTGAATGTGCTGCTGGAAGGCGACTACACGCATGTCGATCAGGGCGCTCGTCCGATCACGTTGATCAAGACATTTGCCGGGGGCAGCGATGGTACGCTGTTTTCAGCCTATAACGGTTGCGTCGCCGGCGCGGCGCCAGCCTTTTTGTGCAGCAAACGCGGAACGGTGGGCACCAGCTTTTATGGCGCCACCAATCGGCTGTTCATCAGCGATGCCTTCGTAACGGGCAACATTGACACAACCTATGCCCGCGGCAGCAACTACGACAAGCTCAAGACATGGGGCGGCTCGGCCACGGTTGACTGGACGCTTTCATCCAATGCCGCGATCAAGTCGATTTCGGCCTATCGCGAACTGCATTCCTCGTTTGGCAGTGAAAATGCAGGCACGCCTTTTGGCGCAGGCGATGCGTCCTTCACCATGAATCAGGCGCAGACTTCGCAGGAAATTCAGCTCATCAGCTCTGCCTTTGACAACCGCCTGAAGAGTGTTGCGGGCCTCTATTATTTCAACGAAACCGGTAATCTGACCGATATGCCCGTCCTGGGCGAAGGTCTGGTGCAGATCTATGGCCGCAATTATTTCCTCAATGATGCCTATGCTGCCTTCGCGCATGAGCATTTTGATGTGACCGATCGTCTCGGGGTCACTTTTGGCCTGCGTTACACCAAGGAAGACAAGCGGTTTGAAGGACAGCAAAAGGATCTCAACTCCTTCTTCCTGCGTTCGCGCGGTTATGACCCCAATCTGCCGCTGCCCCCGTCGGCCAAGGCTTTGCTGCCCGATCCCAACGATCCCACGCGTATCTTCCCGCTGGGCGTCAATCGCCAGAGTTTCTCCAATGCCTCGATCAAGGCGGGCCTGGAATACAAGCTGGCCCCGGCTATCATGACCTATTACTCCTATTCGCAAGGCTTCAAGTCGGGCGGCTGGACCGCGCGCCTGACCGATGTCATCAGCCCGCCTAACGACATCTCGCAACTGACCTTCAAGCCCGAAAAGGCCCAAACGCATGAAATCGGACTGAAAAGCACTCTTTTCGGCCGCAAACTGCGCCTGAACATCGCGGCCTTCAACACCGATTACACCGATATTCAAGTTACACAGTTTGTCGGGATTTCGCCGGTCATCAAGAATGCCGGCAAGGCACTGATTCGCGGCGCGGAAGCCGAGGCGCAAGGCCAATTCGGCGAATTCTCGATCAATGCCAGCCTTGGTTATATGGATGCTCATTACACCTATCTGGCACCGGGCGTGACCTATTCGGTGCAGAGCGCGCTGGTCAATACGCCCAAGTGGTCGGCAACCCTTGGCGGCCTTTGGCATCATGATTTGGGCGATGGCAAGGCCATTTCGACGAACCTTGATTATACCTACAAGAGCAACAGCCATCCCGACGCTGAGAACTCGCCCTATTTGCAGTCGGGCAATGTCGGGCTGCTCAATGGTTCGATTTCTTACACCGCAAAGGATGACCGTATCGGGCTGACCTTTGGCGTGCAGAATATGACCGACAAGCGCTATGTCACGGGCGGCTTCGACCAATCAGGCGTTGGCCAGATCGGCTTCGTCTCTGCCACCTACAGCCCGCCGCGCCAATGGTATCTGACGCTGCGGGTCAAAGGCTGACCATTTGAAGCATAATAGAGAGGGGCGGCTGTGCCCCTCTCGATTCGTCATTAAACTTCTATAACTTGGCGATAGTTTCGCATCGGTGCCTATGGCGCGAGGCGCAATTCTGCCGGCATCGAAAGAAAAAAGCCCCGGCCATCCGTATAGGATGGTCGACGCCTACGATTAGTTTAGCTGACATCAGCTTGCAGTATTGGACAAGCTGATGTCAGCAATTGCGCTGTTTCGCCCCGCCCTCCATCAGTTGGGGAAATGCCCGTTTTGTGTTTCGACGGTGATCCAGCGTGTTTCGGTGAAGCTGTCGATGCCCTGACGGCCGCCGAAGCGGCCGTAGCCCGAGGCGCCGACGCCGCCGAAGGGCATCTGGGCCTCGTCATGGACGGTGGGGCCGTTGACGTGACAGATGCCGCTCTTGATTTGCTTGGCCAGACGCAGGCCCTTGGCGATGTCACGGGTGAAGATCGCCGCCGAGAGGCCATATTCGGTATCATTGGCCAGCTCGATCGCATGGGCCTCATCGCGCGCGCGGATGATGCCGACCACCGGGCCGAAGCTCTCGTCGCGGAACAGCTTCATCTCCGGCGTCACCTTGTCGACCAGATGCGCGGGCATCACGACATTGAGCGTGGTTTCCCCGCCCGTCAGCAGCACCGCGCCCTTGGCCACGGCATCGTCCACCAACGAAAGGCAATGCGCCACCGTTTTGGCATCGACCACCCCGCCCAGCGGCGTGTTGCCCAAACGCGGGTCGCCCGCGGTCAGGGTCTTGACCTTGGCGGCGAATTTCTCGGCAAATTCATCGGCCACATCCTCGACCACGATGATCCGCTCGGTGCTCATGCAGATCTGGCCCTGGTTCATATAGGCGCCGAAAGCCGCGGCCTTGACCGCCTCGTCGAGATCCGCATCGGCGCAGATCACCAAAGGCGCCTTGCCGCCCAGTTCGAGCAGGCAGGGCTTGAGATGCTCGGCGGCACGCCGCGCGATGATCTTGCCGACCCCGGTCGATCCGGTGAAGTTGATGCGTTTCACCTCGGGCGCGTCGATCAGCGCGCCGACCACCTCCCCTGCGTCTTCGGGCGCATTGGTCACCACATTGACCACGCCATCGGGGAAACCCGCCTCGGCAAACGCCTCGATGATCAGGGCATGGGTGCGCGGGCAGGTTTCGCTGGCCTTGAGGATCACCGCGTTGCCACAGGCGAGCGGCACGGCAATGGCGCGCACGCCGAGGATGATCGGCGCATTCCACGGGGCAATGCCCAGGATCACGCCGACCGGCTCCTTCAGCGCCATGGACAGGCAGCCGGGCTTGTCGGACGGGATCACTTCGCCCGAAATCTGGGTGGTGAGACTCGCTGCCTCGCGCACCATGGAAACGGCCAGACCAAGGTTGAACATCGCCCAGCCCGCCGTCGCGCCGATCTCGCCCATCATCGCGGCAAGAAAGTCATCCTTCTTGGACGCCAGCGCATCGGCCGCCTTTTGCAGCACCGCGCGGCGCGCGTTCGGACCCATCGCGCCCCACGCAGGCTGCGCCGCCGCAGCACGCGCAGCAAGGGCGGGAATGTCAGCGGCCTGCATGGCATGGGCGATCGACGCCACCTCACCCGTGATCGGGTTCTTGCGTTCAAAATTCATTGGTTTGACCTCTTCCCGAAACCATTTAACCCCACGCTGCTCCAATTATAGTTTTATGTCAAACAAAATGCTCGCAGTCTGCCGCCCTCTGTGCTGCTGACCAACCACCTGAAGGCCCTCAAGCTGCCCACCTTCGCGCCCGAGCATGAGAAAGTGGCCTTCGAGGCCGGGCAGTATCGGGCCGAGCACTCGCGCTATCTGCTGCATATCCAATCCGGAAATCGGCCACCCACTGACCCCCATCCTCGGCCATTGCACGACAATGATGCCTGAGGATCAACGCCAGAACGCACTACGTGGCCAGGCCAGCGAAATCCTGGCTCAGTCATGGAAGGTCGTTCCAGAGCTGGTCGAGATGCTTCACGTCCGTATCGGCGGCGCCCGAAACGTCGAAATCCGATAACCAGCAGCGTCAACGTGGGGCTCTCGCACCATCGCTTGCCGCTTCCACGCGCCGATCCACCATGCTTGGCCGCCAATTCCGCCAGCGTCAGATCGCCCCAGATCGCCTCCATCGCTACCTTGGCTTTGAACTCCGCGCTGTAGCGCTTCCTCGTCGTCTTCATTCCAGTCCGTTCCTCAGGTCGGGCTGAGCTTATCACCCCGTCCAGAAAATCGGCACCACCTCAGATGGACACATGGCGATCGTCGTTCATGAGCCCACCCCAATTTCGTCAAGCGGGACCATAAGCTCGGGAAAGGAAGCCATGATCGCCGCTTGACGATAGAAAAGATCAGAACTTGTAGCTCAAACGAACACCATAGGTACGCGGAGCCGAATTGATACCGGTGACGGTTGAGGTCGGCGAATTGTAGTAGCTAAGCACCCCGCGCCGCTTGTTCTCCATGTTGTTGGCGAAAGCCGAGATGCTCCATGCTCCGCCAGTTGGCTGGAAGGTCAGCCCGGCATTCGTTGTCCAATAGGCACTCTGGGTCTGCGAGGGCAGGTATTCGAAGCCGATGAAGCTCTTGCTCTGATAATGTGTGGAGGCCCTCGCGATCAGCTCATAATCGCCGATTTTGACGTTTTGCTCGCCGCCAAAGTTGATTGTCCATTGCGGCGCCTGAAACGCCGATTGGCCAGAGCAATCAATGGTGTAATTGGAGCCTGCGGTAAAGGCTGCCGGGGGCGTAACGCCGCATGCCACATAGGGCGGTGGGTTCGCGGTGGCGTTGGTGACGGCCGGAGATGTATATTTGAACGAGTCGAGCTTGGTTTCGAGATATTGCACATCGGCAAACAGGCGTGTTCCCTGCGCGGGCTTGACCTGCAATTCAACCTCGATGCCCTTGTTGGTCGAACGACCGATGTTCTCGGTGTAAAAGGTTGAGCCCAGTTGCGGGTCGGGGCCGAGGTGGGAAACCTGCTGGTCTGTGTATTTCCACAGGAAGGCCTCGACATTGAGCTGGACGCGGTTGTTGAAGAAGCGGTTCTTCGAACCCAATGTCCATGCCCGAATGTTTTCAGGGCCGAACGTGGGGCGGAAGCCGGAAAAGGCAAAGCCGCCCGAACGGAACCCAGTATCATACGAGAGATAGAGCAAGGAGCTGGGCGCAAGATCATACTCAGCGCCAAGATGGTAGGTGAACCTGCCATCGGTGCGAGACTGGTCAAGCGTAGTCGTGCCTTGCAGAAAGATGGTGTTCGCAGCAGCTGCACTGGGTTGGATGTAAACCGCCGGGGAATTGGCCGTCGGTGGCGCGACCTGGATCAGCCCCAGTTGCGCAACCGTGTCTGCCACCGATGAGGCAAAAGGCAGCAAGGGCGCGTTTGCGCAGACATGGGTGGGCGAAGCGCAAACATCGAGCAAGACGTTCGCCGTCCCCGCGAAGGAGCGATGATCGTTGGTGTATCGGCCGGACGCAACCAGTCGGAAGCGGTCGGTAACCTTGAAGCCGAGGCGGCCAAATGCGGCCAGCGATTCGGTTTCGAGCTTATACTTCTGGAAGGAGTCGAGCACCTGCATGGTAACCCGGAAGTCGGGTGCGTCGACGGTGTCCTTGAAATAGAACCCGCCCACCAGCCAGGATAGCCGCGCGCTGGGGTCGCCCGACAGGCGCGTTTCGAGGCTGAATTGTTTGTCCGAATCGCGCGTATAATTGGTGAAGCCACCGCCACCTGTCGTGGCTTCCTGTTTGAATTGGCGATAGGACGGGATGACCGTCAGGGTGCCAATCCCGGTCTTCCAGGTCAATTCGGCATTGATGCCCCAGTTTTCATTGTTGACGCGTGGCGAGGATAGCAGCGGGCCAAGCGTCCGGCCCGAGACGCCGGAAAATGCCTTGCCCAGAAAAGCCGCCGAGCGGCTGTCAAACGTGCCGACCGAGCTGTCCAGTCCTGATGGAATGGCTGTATAGCTGTTATTGGCAGGATTGAAGGCAACGGCGTGGGTGAAGGTTCCGCCGCCGCCTTTACCGCGCTGCTGATAATAGTCCGCGGCGATGCGCAGGCTGAAGTCATCGGAGGGCTGGAACAGCAACTGGGGCCGAATTGCCCAGCCTTTGTCATCGTCGGTCCCGTCCGAATTATAGCCTTTGCGATCAACGCCCATGGCGGCGATGCGAAGCGCGGTAATCTGGCCAAGCGGCACGTTGATGGCACCTTGCACATTGAGCGCGTCGTAGTTGCCATAGCTTAGGTCGACGAAGCCACTCATTTTGCCCAGTTCGGGGCGTTGCGGTAGCACGTTGATGGCGCCGCCCGTCGAGTTGCGGCCATAAAGGGTGCCCTGCGGGCCCTTGAGCACTTCCACCCGCCCGAGGTCGTAAAATACGCCCGATGTGGATGCGGGACGGGCCAGATACACGCCGTCATAGTTGAACGATACAGCTCCGTCCGTGTAAGAATTGGCGACAAAGGCGCCAACGCCACGAACATAAAAGCTCGCCGTTGTGCCGCCGGCGCTTGACGCTTGCAGAGCCGGAACGAGGGCTGCGAGATCTGTCGCCTTGGTTACCCCGGCGCGGACAATATCTTCACTGCTGACCACAGACACGGCGACGGCTGCACGTTGCAGCGGCTCGGGCCGCCGCTGAGCTGTCACGATGATATCAGTTAAACCCTGGCCTGGCGCCGTTGCAGGGTTTTCCTGCGCCGACGCAGGAAAGGAGCCAAGCGCGCTAATTAAGCCGGTTCCCAGGAAAAGGGACTTCTTCATTTTAATCCTCCCTATTGTTCTTATTTGAATATTACGGTGTTGCAGACGATGAGATTTTCGACCGGCTTGCCGCCCGAACTGTCGTTGGCCGCAGCAATGGCACCAAGAAACGCGCGCAGATCCTCACGGTTGGCAAAGCTGATTTCGTCAAACTGGTTGAAGTCGCACGTAATCTTGTCCGAAGCCGCAGAGTTGATCACCAGTCTGTCGGGCTTGGGGATGGCTCCGGTTTTGATGACGTCATGAAGCCGGGCCGCATGTTCTGCGGCGAACGCCTTGTGGTCGCCAGCCACTTCACGCAGAACGAATGCCTTATGCGTCTCGGCCTCGATACCATCGATAATGACGTTTTCGTCGACTATGAGCGCCTGCGAGCCCGCCTCATCTCGGAAGTTGTCTTCGTCGGGGCCGACAACTTCGATATAGGCGGTTGATTGCTTACTGGCGACCAAACCAGCCAAGTCGGCGAAGCTGATCAGAGTGACCGCGCCTCTTTCCAGAGGGGTATAGCCGTCCGGAAGCGGAAAAGTTTCGTCGACATAATGATGGATGTAACGCTGGAATGGGCCTGAAACGTCCGGGTGTGCAAGGCACAGCGGTCCATGATGACGTTCAAGGTATTCACGCAATTGTGCATGCGACATGGCGCTGCGGTTCTGCGGTATGATTGCCAGTTTGATCGGCATCGAACTCCCCTTGTTTGGCCCTTCGACGGGACGACAGGCTGTGGCCCAAGGTCGTCACGGTGGTTTGTGGAGTCCGCATAGTTCGAATTATAGCATAACGGTAATGTATTTAAATTATACGCTGCAATGAAAATTTGTGATACAGCATCGACGATGCGATAGGGTGTTGGGGATTAAGGGCATGCGTTTCAAGGGGCTGGACCTCAACTTGCTGCAAGCGCTGGACGTGCTGCTGACCGACCGCAGCGTCTCTTCCGCCGCCCGGAAGCTGGCGGTGACTCAGCCGGCAATGAGCGCGATCCTGGCACGTCTGCGCGAGTTTTTTGGCGACGACCTGCTAACCATTCACAATCGGCGGATGTATCCCACCGCATTCGCGCAAAGCATTTGGCCGCGCGTTCGCGAATTTCTGTTGGTGGCGGATAGCCTGGTTTCGGACACGTCGCTTTTTGATCCGGCGACTTCTGAGCGAGCCTTTATAATAGGCGCCTCAGATTATCTCCAGCATACGCTTGTTTTTGAATGGATTCGTTCGATACGAGCTTCGGCACCTAATGTTCGCTTCGAGCTTTCCAGCATCGACGAGATGCTGCTGCGAAAATTCGAACTCGCCGAAGCCGACCTCATGATTCTTCCCGAAGAGTACGCATCGGAACGGCATCCACTGCAACCTCTCTTTGAGGAGACCCATGTCGTGTTGGGCAGGTGCGACGATCCGCGGTTTGCTCATCCCATTACCGAAGAAGTTCTGTTGGAGGCGCAGCATGTTTCGTGCATGATTGGGCCATGGAGAAGGCCGTCGTTTGCCGACCGGAATTTGGAACACCTTCATAAAGTTCGGCGCATTGGGGTGGTCGTGGATACTTTCATGGCCGTGGCCCCAGCGGTGCTCGCGACGAATTGTCTCGCTATTGTACAGCGACGCCTTGCAGAGCGAATTTGCGAAATCTACCCGACCCTCTGTGTGCCATTACCATTCAAATTTCCCAGAATGCGCGAGGTCTTGCAGTTCCACCATAGCCGCGTCGACGACGAGGGTATCACTTGGCTGCGCCAGAGTCTCAAAGACGCAGCCGATAAGACAAGAATCGCGTCAGCCCATGTTAAGCTAGGGTGACAACCCATGCACAGATCTGATTTCGCTCTGATCTGATCAAAGATTGCTCTTCCCATCAGATTATGTGATGAGCTAACGCCTTTGTAATAATTTTAAATTTCTCGCTTGCCGACAGTGCGGGCAAAAACGCGGCGATTGGGAGGGGAGTGGATCGCATAAACACAGCCGTGCGGTGCCGCAGTATGAAGACTGGACGCGGTCGGCAATGACGCGTCTATCAAACGCCGCAGATTACGCCCAAGCCGGAACGGGAATCAGCGTCATTGCAAAAGCCATTATGTTGCTGTCGGTCTGTGTTGCGGCGTTCAGTGTCGATCAGCCGGCCCTGATCGGCGGGTATTCGATTTTGTGCTGCAATGCTTCTCAAGGTTCTATATGGCGCTAGGTGTCTGGTTGTGAGACCTCGTTGGCGTAGAATAGGATTCGGTCTACTTTATTGAGCAGATCATTCTGATCTGCAGGTGGCTTGTAAAGTTTGTTCTTGAGGCGGCTGTTGAGCTTGAGGCGCTCGCCGACTTTGTCGATCGGCGAGAGACCGTTGAGGACTCTCTGCCTGCGTCGATTATAAGCGCGGTTGA
>NZ_JAAZQN010000015.1:0-21251 GCF_012275365.1 Novosphingobium sp. SG720
GGATGAGCAGCGCGAGGCGCTCGCCTCCGGCACAATGACTGTCAGGATTGCAGCGGAAGATCGCCTTGTAGATGACCTCATGGCCGCGATAGCGATCGCGGATCGCAGCAGGGGTGAGTGGGCGTCGATTCCACAGCACTTCACGTCCTCCCCGCGTTAGAGCCACTGTCCCGCGCCGCTTTTCGTTTAGCACGGGATCTGTCTCAGATTCCCCTTACTGAGTCTCTTGGGGCGTCCATCTCAATGGCAGATGTTGGGGACGATCCGGAAAGGCACCTCTCGTGCTAGGACTGGGCTGAGCTGCCTTTCATTCATCCGGTCGAGAATTGGCGCGTGAACGCCAAGCGCGGCAACGGGACAGACGCTGACCGCAGATCGCGTCAATGCGGTCAACACTTTTGAGAACCCGAACGTCGTGGTGCCGCGCCCCTTTTCCGCCAAGCCGGTCAAGGGCGTGCTGACCCTGCGGCGGCCTCCTACGTTGGTAACGGTGGTCAGCTTCGAAGGCTCTTCGTTAAAGGTGCCGATCAAGGCCAAGCAGACGACCGCCCTGTCCGCCAGCGCGACTCCAATGAGCGAACTGCTGGCTCGCCCGGACTCCAGAGCAATCCTTGATTGTCATATCTCCGGCTTTAGCACCAACGCGGCGGGCCTCAAGGATGTCCCCATTCGCCAGCTCAAGATTATCGCTCCGGATACGCTCACCGACGCATTGCTGGATAAGATCGACGCCGACCTGAAAGCCCTCAAGCCCTAACACTTCAGGTTCAGTTGAATTTCGCCAGGAGGGGACCGACCTGCTGTTATGGGCGAGGTCCCATCAAAATTTCATTGCCTACCACGCTTCGAGTTGACTCGTGTTTAGATAATAATTAAACGACGTTTAGATAACGCGTGAACCGGCCAATGGCACGGTACTCGAAAGCCTATGAGAAGCGCGCTCGAAAATGAGCGGCAAAAAGGGAGGGGTATAATGAACAAAATTTTCAATATCATAATGGCATCAACGGCGCTTGCTGTTTGCTCGCCTGCGCTGGCGCAGACCGCGCCGGGCAAGCCGGTCAAGGGCGATGACAACGGCGTGCCCGACATTGTCGTGACCGCCAACCGCGTGGAATCCAGCGCGCAAAAGACACCGGTCGCGCTCACCGTTTACCGGGGCACGGAACTGACGGCTGCGGGCGTCACCAGCGTTGCCAATCTGTCGCGGATTGACCCCAGCGTCAATTTCACCGCGCGCAATGGCGCGGGCTATATCGCGGTGCGCGGCATTGCCTCGACCGACGTCACCGAAATTGGTGATCCCTCGGTGCCGATTGCCCGCGACGGGTTTTTCACCAACCGCTCTTTCAGCATCAACACATCAATGTACGACCTTCAGCGGGTCGAAGTCCTGAAAGGACCGCAAGGTACGCTGTTTGGCCGTAATTCCACCGGCGGTCTGGTCAGCCTGATCACCGCGCGCCCTGGCAGACAACTTGGTGGTTTCGTCACCATCGAGGCTGGCAATTACCGCCAGATGAATGTTGACGCGGCGGTCGACCTGCCTTTGTCCGACAAGGTACAATTGCGGGTTGCGGGTATTTCGCATCGCCATGACGGCTATCGCGAATTGCTCTCGATCGGCGGTCGCGGCGACGATGATGCAACACTTTCTGGCCGCGCCACGCTGGCCTTTCAACCCTTCGAGAATTTTGAAGGCCTGATCCAGTATCAGCATGACGATATCGACAATGTGGGTGATGTGGCCTTCAATACGACCATCGCCACGGTGCCGACCAATTACGATCCCAAGCGCTTCGCCAGCTATGCGCCTACCAGCAACCGTTTGACGGGTGATCGCATTCGCTGGGAATTTGCGCTGCACGGCCTGCCGCTGGACGCCACTTTGTCCTATGCGGGCGGCTATGATAAGCAGAAGTGGGCGCACAAGCTGGACGGTTCGGGGTCGGCCTCGTCGCCTGCCACTTTCATTCAGAACGAGCAGCCCGCTACATGGAACCATGAGGTTCGCCTCGCCACGCCGCAGGACCGCATGGTGTCGGCGCAGGTGGGCTATTTCCACTTTGACGAAACCAGCCCGCTTTCGGCCGGTTTCCAGAATCTGTCGGGCGCCTATGCCGGTCAGTATCTGGTCCATTTCAACTATCTGACGAAAACGCAATCGGACGCCGTCTTTGGCCAGTTCGGCTTCAAACCGGCCGAAACGATCCGCCTGACCGCCGGCGCACGCTACACTTGGGACAAGAAACAGCGGACCGGCGATTCCCAGCTGCGCTGCGATATCGCGGGCATTCCGCCGTTCCTGTATGGCGTCATCGGTTGCTCGGGCACGCAGCCGATCCATCCCGCCACGGACGCGGGCAACATTGCCCAGTCCAAGCCGACGTGGCTGCTGGGCGTCGACTGGACCCCGACCAACCGCAACATGGTCTATGCCAAATTCTCGACCGGCTACAAATCGGGCGGCTTCAATTCCAACGGCTCCGCGCCGCCGGTGCCCTATGGCGCCGAAAATATCACCTCTTGGGAACTGGGCACCAAGAACCGACTGCTGGATGGGCAATTGCTGCTCAACGGGGATGTGTTCTATCAGACCTATCGCGGGTATCAGGCATCGCAGGCCACCCCGGCGGTTTCCAGCGGCAGCGGCGTGTTCAACGTGGGCAATGCCACGATCTATGGCGCCGAGGCGCAGGCGGTGTTCAATGCGGGCGATCTTCGTTTTGAACTGAACGGCACGTACCTACACACCGAATTCGGTGCGGGTACTCAAGCGATCCTGACCACCGATCCGGCCAACGGCAACGGCATCTCGCGCAATGTGGTCGGCCATCGCCTGCCCAACGCGCCGGGGCTGGCGGTTTCGGCCTCGCTGGAATACCGCTTCGATATGGGCAAATCGGGGTCGCTCACTCCCCGCATCGACGGCAAATACAGTTCGACCTATTATTTCGATGTGTCCAACGATGTGGATACCGCGCAAAAGAGCTATGCTACCGGGAATCTCAGCCTGACCTATCGGCCCGAGAACAGCAAGTTGCAGATCGCCGTCTTCATCCGCAATTTCACCGACAAGACCGTGTTTGCCAGTGCCCAGCGCAACTTCACGCCCACGCCTTTCGTCAACGCCTATCAGTTTCAGGCGCCCCGGACGTTTGGCGCGCGTATGAACTACACCTTCTAAGCTCCTTCCCATTCTTCAACCGGGGCCTGCCGAAATTCCTGCGGCGGGCCCATTTTTCTGTATCTTCATGTCCTTGGGAGAAATCCGTGGCCCAACTGTCCAGATCCTCCACGTATCGCCTCCTTTGCGGCGTTGCGGCGCTTTCGATGTTCGTGGCGGGCGGCCCTGGGCGCGCGGCCCCGCCACAACCGGCTGCCCACGATGTTGATCGCATGGAGGAAGAGTTTCGAACTCCGCCCGCTTCGGCACGCCCTCGGGTATGGTGGCATTGGATGAACGGCAATATCACCAAGGAAGGCATCGCAGCCGACCTTGCATGGATGAAGCGCATGGGCATCGGCGGTGTCCAGAATTTCGATATCGATCTGGATACACAGCAAATTGTCGACCAGCGCCTCATCTATATGACCCCGCCATGGAAAGACGCCTTCCGCTTTGCCGCTTCGGAGGCCGAGCGTTTGGGACTGGAACTGGCCATTGCCTCCTCGCCCGGTTGGTCCGAAACCGGGGGGCCATGGGTCGCGCCGGAAGATGGGCTCAAGAAACTGGTTTGGAGCGAGACGCTTGTTCAAGGCGGTCGGCGCCAGAACATTCGCCTCAAACAACCTCCATCAGTTGCCGGGCCTTTTCAGGATCTGGGCAGTCAGGTTGAAGTGACGGAGCTGATTTCGGGCGAAGCGCCCAAGGCCGGACCCGCGTTCTACCGCGATGTGAAGGTCTTGGCCGTGCCGGTCCAGTTGGCTGAGCCATTGCCTGCGCCGCAACTGACCGATGGCGATGGCAAGGTGCTGGTGGCCCCGAAAGATCCAAGGGGAGCGTTGGTCACCAACGTCCGGCTTGGGCCGGTGATCGCAAAGACTGCGCCTGAACTTAGGCTGGATTTTGGCCGTCCGGTCACTGTCCGCACTGTCACGCTGCATATTCCGGGCGGAGCCATCCCTCTCATCGGCCCGCTGTTGGCGCCGGTCCTGCAATCGAGCGCCGACGGCAAGTTGTGGTCCGACATTGCCGCCGTTCCCCTTCAAGCGACGCCCAGCACCTTGACCTTCAACCCGGTCAATGCGCGCTATTTCCGCCTGACAATCAAGCCCGCCCATGCCGCCGCCAGCGGCAATCCGGCGCCCGACGAGCACGCCGGCGATCTGGCCATGGACGACGTGTTCGGCAAGGGCATGGGCCGTCTGATCTCCGCGCCGGTCACCATCGGCTTGCTGGATTTGGGCGTGGACACAAAGATCGACCGCTATGAGGTCAAGGCGGGTTTTTCCATTGCCCCGGACTATTTCGCGCTTCCTACGGTGAAAGACGGCGCCACCGGTCCGGCGGCGGACCGCACGCTCGATCTGACCGACCGGCTGGAGCCGGATGGCATGCTGGACTGGACCCCGCCGCCCGGAACGTGGAAAGTCTTGCGCTTTGGCTCCTCACTGGTGGGCAAGACCAACCATCCCGCTCCGGCAGAGGCCACGGGATTGGAAGTCGACAAATATGACGCCGATGCCGTCCGCCGCTATCTTGAGCATTACCTTGCCAACTACCGCGATGCGGCAGGCGAGGGCATGATGGGCGCGCAGGGCGTGCGGGCGCTGCTCAACGATTCCATCGAGATCGGCGCGGCCAACTGGACGCCGCACATGATCGAACAGTTCAAACGCCTGCGCGGCTATGATCCGGTGCCTTGGTTGCCGACGCTGGCCGGAACGCTGATCGGCACGCGCGAGGAAAGTGAGCGCTTTCTGTTCGACTATCGCCGCACCTTGTCCGACCTGATGGCCAGCGAGCATTACGGGACCATTGCCGATGTGGCCCACCGGCACGGCCTGAAAGTCTATGGCGAGGCGATTGAAGGCAATCGGTCGAGCTTTGGCGATGACATGGCCATGCGCCGCTATGCTGATTATCCGATGGCGGCCATGTGGGCCTTTCCGGCAAAGCAAGGACCCGCGCCGTCCTATGAGATCGATGTTCGCGGGGCGGCTTCGGTCGGGCATCTGTATGGTCGAAACATCATTGCGGCGGAATCGATGACGGCCGGTATGGCACCCTGGGCGTTCGGACCCTCCGATCTTAAACATATCGTCGATCAGGAATTCGTGCTGGGTGTCAACCGGCCGGTCGTCCATACCTCGGTGCATGTGCCGGTCGAGGATCGCAAGCCGGGCCTGTCACTGGCGGGGATTGGGCAATTCTTCAACCGCAACGAAAGCTGGGCCGAATTGGCCAAACCCTGGGTGGATTACCTGTCCCGCAATGCCTACATGCTGCAACAGGGGCTCAACCGGGCCGATGTGGTCTATTTCTATGGCGAGGAAGCGCCCCTTTCGGGTCTGTATGGCACGCGGCCCGTGGCCGATGCGCCGAGCTATTACGCCTATGATTTCGCCAATGCCGATGCGTTGAACTCGGCGCTGGTCAATGAAGGGGATTCTTTGGTGTCGCCCGGCGGCGCGCGTTATCGTGCCCTTTATCTGGGCGGATCATCGCGCCGGATGACATTGCCGACCTTGCGCCGGATTGCCGAACTGGTCGAAGGCGGGGCAACGGTGATCGGGATGGCGCCGGAAAGCTCGCCGGGGCTGATGGACGACCGTACGGACTACGACGCGCTGGTGCGCAAACTGTGGCCAGCATCGGGCGGGACAGGTGGGGCGGTCCATGTCGGCAAGGGGCGGGTGATCGCATCGACGAACATTGACCGGGCCATGGCGGATCTTGGCATCGCGCCGGACTTTCTTGCCTTGGGCGCGGTCGACAAGGCCGACATAGCCTTTGCCCACCGTCACCTTGCCGATGGCGAAAGCTATTTTCTGGTCAACCGCACCGGGCAAACCGAGCGCTTCGAGGCCTATTTCGCGGTTTCGGGCAAGGCGCCGCAACTGTGGCATGCCGAAACCGGCGCGATTGAGGAGGTATCCTATCGGATTGACGGGGGGCAAACCATTGTCCCGATAGAGTTGAAGGCGGGCGATGCCGTACATGTGGTGTTCCGCCGCCCCGCCGAAAACGCCGAGTGGCGCATCGCTGCGGCCACAAAGGGGGCGATGGCGGCATTAAGCGGCCGATGGACCGTCCGGTTTGAAGCGGGACGCGGCGCGCCCGCGCAGATCGACATGGCGGCTTTGGTGCCGCTCGATCAGAACGCCGATCCGCGCATCCGCCATTTCTCCGGCATCGCCACCTATTCCACGGATTTTGCCCCGCCCAAAGGATGGCACCCCGGTCAGCCGCTTTCCCTCGACCTGGGCGAGGCGCGGGAGATTGCCGAAGTGTTGGTGAATGGCAAAGCCGCAGGCTCGGTCTGGCGGGCGCCCTATACCGTTGAGGTTGGCGCCTTCACCCGTCCGGGCAAGGCCAACCGCCTGGAGATCCGCGTTGCGAATCTGTGGGTCAACCGCCTGATCGCGGATGCCGATCCTGCGGTTAAGGACAAGGTTTCGTGGACCTCTGTGCCCACCTACAAACCCACTGCGGCCTTGCGCCGTTCCGGTCTGATCGGGCCGGTCACGCTTCAGGCTGGGCGGTGAAAATCCGCGCGGCGTGGGAAAGTCCCGCGCCGCGCGAATATACAAAACCGGCGGAACCTGTCGGGCTCCGCCGATTCTTATTTGCCGACTGGGCCGCTCAGGTCACGGCTTGCGCGCAATCGTGGGCAGGTGATCGATGGGTTGTAGGGAGATGTTGCGGAAATAGGTTTCCGCGCCCTCCGATTGCAACTGGATGCGCCCAGCCGTCAGCGGAATCACCTTGCCGGTTTTTTCATCCTTGGTGGTCAGCTCGGCGGCGGCCATCACCGGCACCCCGTTCACCACATGGATCGACTTATCGCCATAAACGTAGAGGTCGAGCGTGTTCCATTCGCCCAGCGGTTTTTCGGCATCGGTGCCCGCATCCACATTATAGGCGGGGAACTGCACCGGAACCAGTTTGCCCCCCGGCATATAGCGGCGGCCGGGATAGATGATGGCGGGATCATGCGCCACCTCCACCTTGGCCCCCACGCGCCAATCCACCGTGGTGAAGGAGTGCGTGCCTTTGGCATCGCCCACCGTCAGCAGCATGCCCACCGAATGGGGCACGATCTCGAATTCCACGCCCGACATCCACGTGCCGAAGAACGCCCCATAATTTCCATGCGAATGATAGACCACGCCATTGTTGCGCGGCATGGGCATCCAATGGCCGGGGCCCCATTTGAACTGCAGGTGCAGATGGTAATTGCGATAGGGCTGTTTGGTGATCAGACCGCCGAACAGCTTGCCGCTGGAATAGATCGCCGGGGCGCCATCTTCCTTCACGACCTTGAAAATGCCGTAGGTATCATGGTTGAGGCCGATGGGCTCGCTGCTGGGCGTGCCATAGGTGGTGCCAGGCACGGTATAGCCCAGCCAACTGTCCCAGCCCGCCAGATTGCGGCCATTGAACAGTGCGACGGCCTTCCCCGCCTGGGGCAGGTTGGTCAGTGTCAGGCGCATCGGCTGATAGGCCGGATCATCGGCAATGGCGGCCTTCTGCTCAGGGGTGGAACCGTCGGGCGGGCCGCCCTGGGCATAGGCGGGGGTGAGCGTAGCCGTCAGCAACAGGCTGCTCAGCAAGGGCGTGCAATAACGCATCAGGAATCTCCGGTTGGATCAGAAGCGGGGTGATCAGGACGCATCGGCGTCCAGCCGTGTCAGGTGCGGCTTGGCCTGCGGCGCGACATTGACCAGATCGAAGGGTGATGGCGTCAGCGCGATCAGATCGGCATCGGCAACCGGATCGATCGGGGCCGGGCGGCGGCACTGGGTCTGCATGGCGATCGATTGGCCGATCCGGGCCGATTGCGCGATGGCTTCCATCACCTCGACCGCGTGGACCATGAAATCGGGCGCGGTGCGATGCTGGTGGCCATGGCGCACCGCAAGGGACAGATCCGTCAGACCAACGCCGCGGTAATCGGCCACGGGCTGGCCCGCGTGGTTGAGGCGATTGGGTTGGGAAAAGGGCAGATCGTGGCCGGGCAGGGGGCTGCGCCCTTCACCGGGGCGCAGCAGCGATGGTTCGCCGCTGAAAAAGTTCGGGTCGGCCAGCGACAGGATGCCCTGCGCGCCATAGAGTTCGCCCGGCCGCTGGATCGGTGCCACCACATCGAGCGACATGGTCAGATTAACGAAGCCAGTTTCAAATTCCAGCGTGGTGTTGAAGGTGGTGTCGACCTCGACGGCAAAGGAGGTTCCCTCCAGCGGCCCGCGCCGGATGGTGCGCTGGGCTTGTCCGCTTTCGGATGTGGCAAACACGCGGCGTACCGGCCCCAGCAGATGCAGCCACATCGTGATATAATAGGGGCCGACGTCAAAGGGCGGTTCGCCGCCCGGCTGATAGAAGGCGGCGGGGTTCGGGTGGAAATGTTCCAGCCCCGGCAGACCCACCAGGGACGTGCCGAACACGGGCCGACCGATGGCGCCGCTGTCCAGCGCGCGGCGCGCGGCCTGATGCGCGCTGCCATAGAATGTGTCTGGCGCCGATCCGATCAGGACGCCCCGTTCCTCGGCCCGCTCGGCCAGCGCCTCAGCCATTTTGCGCGACAGGGCGAAGGGCTTTTCGGAATAGACATGTTTGCCCGCCTCGATGGCCGCGCGGTTGATCTCTTCATGCGCGCTGCCGGGGGTCAGATTCACGACCATTTCGATCGCGTCATCGGCCAGCAATTCGGCCACGGTGGCCCCGGTTGCACCATAGGGCGTGGCCATGACTTGGGCCTTGTCGCGGTTGCGGGTGGCGATCTTGCGCAGCGTTACGACCGATGATCGGGCGATGGCGGCCAGATATACCGGACTGATGTCGCCTGCGCCGATCACGCCGATGCAGACCGGATCGATAGCCATAATTTCCCTCCCGAACTGTTATTTAAACAACGTTTAGATAAAACCACTCCGCTGTCAATGGCGAAACTGGGCCTGACGATCAAAGAAGGAGGGGTTGCCTTCGCATCGTACAATCGGGAGGCGCTCGGCTCACCAGCACAAGGGAGGTGGCGCACTTCGGTCTCCTTGGTGCGCATTTGACATGGTCCACCCTCTAATCTAAACGGTAGTTAGATTAAAGGGCGCTGCTCCATCCGCAGCTTGGCCCGAACTGCGGGGCGCGCCGGCAAGGACGCTTCCCGCGATTTGCCCGAAGGTTGAGGTTTGTCATCATGAAGACCCCAGTGGCGTCTGCCCCACTGTCGATACATTCGCATCGTCATGGCGAGGTGGCGGCGGAATTGTCGGCGCGGCAGAAGTCGATGGCGTTTTTTACGCTGCTGACCGCTCTGGCGCTGGAAATCATCGATCTCACCATCGTCAACACGGTGCTGCCCGCCATCGAACATGATCTAAAGGCCGGTTCTGCTCAGTCGCAATGGGTGATCGCGGCCTATTCGCTCAGCTTTGCCGTGCTGCTGATTCTGGGCGGACGGTTGGGCGATCTGTTTGGCGGGCGGCGCATGTTCCTGCTGGGCGTGGGCGGGTTTACCGCATCCTCGCTGCTCTGCGGCCTTGCCGCAACGCCGCACCATCTGATCGCCGCTCGCGCGATGCAGGGCACGACCGGCGCGATGATGGCGCCTCAGGTGATGACTATGATCCAGCTGCTCTATGATCCGGTGGAGCGCATCGGGCGGATTGCGTGGTTTGGTGTGGTGGGAGGCCTCTCGGCCATTGTCGGGCCTTTGCTGGGCGGGGTTTTGATCGCGCTGAACCTGTTCGGGCTGGGATGGCGGGCGGTGTTTCTGCTGAATGTGCCGATTGGCCTGATGGCGGTGCTGGCGGGGATCGCTTTGCTGCCGCGTGCCGAGCCTCATCCGGATCGCAGGATCGACCTTGTCGGCACGGCGCTGTTTGGTGCGGGCCTGTTCGCTTTCCTTTTCCCGATGATCCAGGAAAAGCGCCATGGTTTCGGTACGTCGATGGCTGGATGGTGGCTGGCCGCGCTGGGTTTGGCCGGGGCGGGGCTGATCCATCAGCACCGCCGTCTCCGCAAGCGGCAGGCCACGGTCATCGAGCCGGGCATGTTTGCCAACGATACTTTTCGTCTGGGCGTCCTAATCTCATTGAGCTTTTCGGCAGCCAACACAGGTTTTCTGTTCGTGTTCGCCTATGCGCTGCAACGCGAACTGGCCTTTTCCGCCCTGCAGACCGGCCTGCTGCACGTGCCTTTCAGCGCCGGTGTCATGTTTTCCATGGCCTTTCTGGTGCGCCGGTTTCTTGCGCGATATGGCCGTCTGGTGCTGATCGTTGGTGCCATCATCATGGGCGCCGGTTGCATGGGCATTCTGGGCTGGATCGCCCTTGGCGCCGTCCGGCCGGTGCTGCTCATTCCCGTTCTGCTGCTGGCCGGTGTGGGCATGGGGCTGGTTTCGGGGCCTCTGGGGGCGGTTTCGGTGGCGCGGGTGGAGCGGCAACAGGCAGGATCGGCCAGCGGCATCATCAAAACCGTACAGCAGATGGGCGGGGCGCTGGGCATCGCCTTGGTCGGCTCGGCCTATCTCCAGTCTGCCCCAAGCGGGCGTGGCGAGGCCGCCGCGCTTGCCGCGATGCTCGCACTGTTGGCGCTGTGCTTGCTCTGGGCCGTTCGGCTGCCGACGGAAATTTTCCCGCGCCAGGCGGGTTGAACATCAAACCATTGAAGAAAAGGAGAGTTCCAGGTGGAGGATCGCTTCAAGTACGGCGTCTCTCTTTACAGCTTTACCGAGGATTTCGGCAGCGTCATGTCGATCGAGGAGGGCTTTGACCATATTGCCGACACGGGCGCGACGGGTATCGAGATCCTGGGCGAAACCCATGTAACGGGCTATCCCACGCCGGACAAGGCGTGGCTTGACCGCTGGTTCGGCCTGCTGGACCGCACCGGGCTGGAGCCGACCAACATGTGCTCGTGGGTGGACACCAAGCTGCGCCTTGGCCAGTCGCTCTCGGTGGATGAAGGTGTGGCGGAACTGACCCGCGACCTGACGCTGGCGCACCAATTGGGCTTCAAGTTCCTGCGCCCCAAATTCGGCGTGATCTCCGCCGATCTGGATCCCGATCCGATCTGGGCGCCCGCGGTCGAGCGCGTGCTGGATCTGGCGCACAAGCTGGACATCGTGATCTGCCCCGAAATCCATTCGCCAACGCCGATCAACCATCCGGTCGTCCATGGCTATATCGATTTCATCGAGCACACCGGCACGAAGAACTTCGCGCTTCTGATCGACACCGGGATCTTTCAGGATCGTCCGCTGAAAAGTTGGGTACACGAGGTGCCCGAGGGCGACAGCGACCATGCCAAGCTGATCAACGGCATGAAGGTGAACCCTGAGGAACTTGTGGGCATCGCGCCGTACATCGCCTTTATTCAGGCCAAGTTCCACCACATCGACGACAACCTCCATGACGAGAACATCCCGTGGGAAAAGGTGATCCCGGTGCTCAAGCGCATTGGCTACACCGGCTATCTGTCGAGCGAATATGAGGGCGTGCGCGAGCCTTGGGTGGCAATCGATCAGGTGCGCCGCCAGCACGTGCTGCTGCGCCGGCTTGAGGCTGCGTGCGGGGCTGTGCCTGCCTAAACCTCCTTTGGGATGACGATCATGTATGAATTCCAATTGATCCAAAGCACTGGTTTTCGCAACCACGGACCCGAGGGCGCGCGTGACGGCGTTGAAGTGCGCCTGCGCCTGCCCAATTATCGCGGCATGCGCCTCTCGCTGCTGGACGGTATCGACGTCACGCTCGACGGTGAGTTCTTCAGCCACGAGGTCACCAGTCTGATCCTGGGCGGCGCGGTGTATGATCTTGCTGCCATGCGCGATGCCACCACGGTGCGCTGGGCGATGGGCGAACATGCCAGCGTGCTTGTGCCCAAGCCGGGCGGGCTGCTGCCGGGCATTCATCATGTCAAGGTGGCGGCTCTTGTGCGCTCGCCCTATTTCCCGCCGCATCTGCAACCGCTGGCGGTGAATGGCGAGCGTCTGGCCACCATCGTGCTGCCCTGACAATTGCCAGGGATCGGATCCGGGGCCGGTCAATTCTGACTGGCCCCGATCCGAATTGCTGCTAAGGGAACCGGCCTATCGCAGGAAAGACATCATGGCGGAAAAGAAGCCCTATCACCGTGAAAACCTTAAACGGGATCTGTTGGAGGCCGGGCGGGACTTTGTGCAGAAGCACGGACACCATGAGCTTTCGATGCGCATGCTGGCACAGTTGGCATGCGTATCGCCGGGCGCCTCCTACCATCATTTCGCCGATAGGCGGGCGATTCTTCTGGCCGTGGCGATTGACGGTTTCGAACGGTTGCTCAATCAGGTTATCGAGCCTCAGGGAACCGAGCTTTCGCCGGTGGAGATGATCAAGGCGGGGGCGTCGCGCTTTGTCCGCTTCGCTTTGGAAAACCCCCACCTGATCGAGCTGATGTATGAGAGCGAGCTGACCCGCCCTCAGATCGATCCTGCCCTGCATCACTATCAGGAAATCAGCCATGCCAAAGGGGTGGCTGTTATCCGGCAATTCCTGCCCGATATCAGCGAAAAGGAAGCCGAACTGCGCAATATCACCTTGTGGACTTCGATTTATGGTCTGGTGTCGATGATCAACAAGGGCATCATCAGGCCGTTCGAGAATGGCAAGGCCACCATTGACGACATTTCCGATTGGGTGCTGGAACGCGCCGCCCGCAGCACGATCGGCGATTGAGCAAGGACGCTAACAACAACCTTCCTGATCGCCCCAGTGTCGCTGTCGACTGGTGTGTCCGATGCCAGGGTTCAGCCGATTGCCGGGGTCCAGCGCCCGATAATGGGCGGCCAGCTCAGGCCCGGCCTCATAGAGATGCCCCACATTGTGTTCGGCCGGATAGCGCGCGCCGCGTTCATCCAGCAGGTGCCACATGCGATGCTCCAGCGCGATGGGGTCGATGCCGGGTTTCAGCGCGTAATCCTGATCAAAAACGTGGCAGAGGAAATGCCCGTAATAAAGCGCCTTGTCGATGCAGGCGCCGATGTCGGGGGCAATTGTTCGCGCCAGTCGCGGTCATTGCGACGCAGGGCAACGTCGAGCGCGATGATTTCGCCCACCTCGGCCCCATGGATCGCCCGATAGCGCCGCGCCGCGCCCGCCACGGCAAAGCGGTAGAGGAACGCCTTTTGCGCCTCCAGCGGCGTGCATTCGAACAGATCGCCGGCGGCGCTGGGGAACAGCGAGGCGAGCAGGGCGCGCGTCTCCTCGATCCCCTCATCGGCCACTTTGAGGATCAGGTGATGTTCGAAATGGTCGCGCCACTCGCACATGCGCGGCGGCAGATGCTGAGGCAACAGTCGGCTGACAGCCTGAATCATCCGATCAGAAAAATGGCCCGGCAGCCAACGCAGCGCAGCCCCCAGCCGGTCCAGCCGGTTTTTCAACGCAAAGAACAGCGGCAGACGGTCGGTGCCGAACCGTTCGATGGCGACGAACACATCCTTGCCATAGCGCGCCGCAACATCGAATGCCTCGCGGTGGATATATTCGCCCGACACCGGCAAATGCCGCAATTCGCCCAACGCCCAACGCCCGCCGCCGCAGCGCATCCAGTTCGCCCGGATCATTCGTGCCGATATAGAAAGTGGCGGTGCGCCGGTCTTTGGGAAACGTGTCCAGCTGCACGGCCAGCACCATCAGCTTGCCCGCGCAGCCCGATGCCTCGAACAGCCGCGTGGCATCGGCGTTGAAGCGGGAGGGCGAGGGGGCATCGACCGCCCGCACCCGCTTGGCATAATCAGGGGTGGAGGCCGCACCCGGAACCACCGCCGCGCCAAACCGCCCCTTGGCTACCGCGCCCAGCATCGTTTCGGCATCTTCACCCAGATCGAGCCCCAGATGGTTGACCAGTTCCACCCGCCGGTCCGCCGTGGCGCGGGCATAAAGCGCCAGTTCGGTATAGGCAGGGCCGCGCCGGATCAGCGCGCCGCCCGAATTGTTTCACACGCCCCCGATCACCGATGCGCCGATGCAGGAGGAACCGATCACCGAAGGCGGCTCGCGCCCGATGGGGCTGAGCACGCGCTCCAGTTCATAAAGCGTTGCCCCGGCAAGGCACACCACCTGCTCGCCAGCGCCCAGCAGGTGGACGCCCTTGATCCGCATGGTGTTGATGATGACAAGTGGGCGATCATACAGCCCATCGGGGGTTGATCCCCCGGTAAGGCCCGTGTTGGCCGCTTGCGCGATCACGATCACATCGGCTGCCACGCAGGCGGCGAACACGCGGAATTGCTCCAGCGGGCTGGCGGGCCGCACCACGGCCAGCACGGGCCCTGCGCCATAGCGATAGCCGGTGGCATAGGGCCGGGTTGCGCTGTCCTGAGTGAGCACATTGGCCTTGCCCACAATCGCGGCCAACTCGCGAAGCAGACCCCCGTTACTGGGCATAGGGCCACGCGGCGCGGGTAAAGACGCCGCCATCGACCCCCAGGGTCTGGCCGGTGACAAAGCGCGATCCGGCGCCGGCAAAGAACAGCACCGCGCCCAGCAGATCCTCAGGTGTGCCCACCCGGCGCAGCGGGGTGATGGGCGCCCATGTCGCGGCATAATCTGGCGCTTCCTCGGACGTGCGCCGGGTGGCGATGGCGCCGGGGGCGACGCAGTTCACCGTGATGCCATAACGGCCCAGTTCGGAGGCCGCTGACTTGGTGAACTGCTCGATCCCGCCCTTGGATGCGGTGTAATCGACCAGATTGGGAAAGGCGAGTTTGTTGCAGCCCGAGCCGATGTTGATGATCGAACCGCCGTTGCCGGCCTCTGCCATCAGACGGCCCACGATCTGTGTGTGCAGAAAGCAGCCCTTGAGATTGGTGCGGATCACATCGTCCCAACGCTCCTCGTCCAGCTCGAGCAAGGGCGCCCATGTCTGGATGCCCGCGTTGTTGACCAGCAGCGCGGGCGCCTGGCCTGCCCACGCCACCGCCTGCTCGACAAAGGCCTCCGCCTGCGCCTTGACGCCCACGTCGCATGGCAGGGCCAGAGCGGCCAGCCCCTCGGCCTCTAGCGCCTCAACACTGGCCTGCGCGGCCTCGGGCGAGGAGCGATAGCTGAAGGCCACCGCGTAGCCCGACCGCGCCAGCGCGCCCACCAGATATTCCCCGATGCCGATGCTGCCCCCGGTCAGGATGGCAAGTGGCCGTGAAACGGGCTGCGTCACAGGCTCATCCCTCCGTCGATCACCAGATTACTGCCGGTCATGAAACGCGCTTCGTCGCTGGCCAGCAGCACGGCGGTGGCGGCAATCTCCTCTGCCTGCCCCATGCGCCCCATCGGTTGGCGGGCGATGAAGGCGGCACGCGCAGCTTGCGCATCCCCTGTGGCTGCGAAACGCTGGTGCAGGGACGGCGTTTCGACCGTGCCGGGGCTGATCGCGTTGCAGCGGATGCCCCGGTCGATGAAGTCGCGCGCCACCGACATGGTCAGGCCGATCACCGCCGCCTTGCTGGTGCCATAGGCAAAGCGGTTGGGCGCGGCCATGACGCTGGAAACCACCGAGGCGACATTGATGATCGAGCCGTCGCCGCGCGCCAGCATGGCGGGCAGGAAGGCGCGGATCATCAGCGCCATCGCACGCACATTGACGCTCATGCTGCGGTCGAAATCATCCATCGCGCCATCCAGAATGGTGCCATGCGCCACCAGCCCCACGCAATTGACGAGAACGCCCACATCGCCCAGCGCCGCAGCCGCCCCGGCCACGGCCGCCTCGTCCGTCACGTCCAGCGGCAGCCGTTCAATGCCGCATATGGCGTGGGGCGCGTCATCAAAGCGCAAATCCGCCGCGATGACCCGCGCCCCTTCGGCGGTAAAACGCTCTGCGATTGCCCGGCCTATCCCCTGCGCCCCGCCTGTAACCAGACAGGTCTTGCCCCGCAGCCGTCCGTCCATGGCCATCAGATCCCGTCATTCCATGCGCGCACGGTGTGGCGCTGGCTGCCCAGCTTTTCGATGCCCAGTTCGATCACATCGCCTTCCTTCAGAAACACCGGCGGCTTCATGCCCATGCCCACGCCCGGCGGAGTGCCCGTGGTGATGATGTCGCCCGGCAACAGGACCATGAACTGGCTGACATAGCTGACGATGGTGGCGCAATCGAAGATCATGGTGCGGGTGTTGCCGGTTTGCATGCGCTGGCCGTTGACATCCAGCCACATGCCAAGGTTTTGCACATCGCCGACCTCGTCGCGCGTGACCAGCCAGGGACCCACGGGGCCAAAGGTGTCGCAGCCCTTGCCCTTGTCCCACGAGCCAAGGCGGTCAAGCTGATATTCGCGCTCGGACAGGTCGTCGCACACGACATAGCCCGCCACATGGTTCAGCGCTTTGTCTTTGTCGACATAAGCGGCGCGGGTGCCGATGACGATGCCCAGTTCGACTTCCCAGTCCATCTTGTCCGATCCGCGCGGGCGGCGCACATCGTCATTGGGCCCCTGAATGCAGGACACGCCCTTGGTGAACATGATCGGTTCGGCCGGGACTGCCATTCCGGCTTCTTCGGCATGGTCGGAATAGTTGAGGCCAATGGCGATGAACTGGCGCGTGCCGGAAAACGGCGTGCCAAGCCGCGATGCGCCATCCACCACGGGCAGGGTCTGTGCATCAAGCGCCTGCAGCGCGGCGAGGCGGTCGGGCGCCAGCCAGTCGGGCGTGATGTCTGCGACATGGGCCGAAAGGTCGCGCAATTGTCCCTGCGCGTCGATCAGACCCGGCCTTTCCGCGCCGACAGCCCCATAACGTACTAGCCTCATAGAATTCTCCAAAAACAGACATGATTTCTTTATTCGGGATCGCAAAAACGCTTCATGCAAATTCGCAGGGCGCGTGTTGCAAATAGGCCAGACAGGCAAGTGCCAGCTCTGTCCGAAACGCGGCCCAATCGATCCACCGGGCAGAATCGCGGGTTGTCCCCAGTCCAAATTCCCACGCCAGCGCCGCAAAGATAAGGCGAAAGGCGACGTCCGCTTTAGCCTGCTTGCGCGACCCGCCAATGTCTTGGGGCAAGGCAAGGAATATCTGCATGGCCGCGACGGCCGATTGTTCCGCCTGAGCCTTGCCGATAACGGACAGTTCCGGGTCATGTTCGGCGCGGTTCATCGCGGTGCGCAGGATCAGGGCGTTGGTGGCCAAAAGGTGCCCATATCCTTCAATGTACAGCGCGACCGCCTCGGCCAGATCGTCCGCCTTGTTCAGAACGCTTCGGACCATTTTCTCATCTTCTGCGGCTATCCTGTCCAGCTCGAGGCTGAGCACCGTGCGGATCAGTCTGTCCTTGGAGGGATAGCGAAGGTAGATCGAGCCAACCGAAACCTTGCCGGCAAGGGCCACACCCTTCAGCGTGAAGTCGTCGTTGCCATGGTGGGCGATCAGCTGGAGCGTGGCGGCAAGCATGCGTTCCTGGCTGGCCTTGCTACGGTCCTGCTCGGGCAGTTTGACTGCCGCTGCGGGGGGCGTGGATCACCATGGAATGATGGCATTGGTTGCATGGTTACCTCTCAAATAGCCATGCGAGCTTTTCTGCACTCCAGCAGGCCCCATAGAATGACCGCGCCGCAAGAGGCCACGGCGATCATTCCCGCGATCAGGAAACCGCCTCGCATGGAGCCTGCTGCCTGCGCCAGATCATTAGCGACCCATGCCGAGGCAAACTGGCCCATGAAAAAGGCGCTGGTCCAGGCGCCCATGCCGCGCCCTCGGTGTTCAAAGGTGAATTTTGTCTGGGCCCAGGCGATGAGCGTGGGCACGGCCATACCGGCGCCGATTTGTTGAACGGTGACAGCCAGAATCATCGAGGGCAGGTTCTTGGCCATCCCCACGCCGGCCAGACCGGTTCCAAGAAAAAGGAGGAAGGCCGTCAACTGGATTGCATTGGACCGCTTGGCTAAAATACGGAAGATCACCGCACCGAGCATGACAAACAGGCTGGGAATATAGGTCAGGCGGCTAAGTTCAGCAGGATCCCGCACGCCGATTTCGGCAAAGGCGATGCTCCCATTGACGATGAACAGGTAGTAGAGAACAGATGCTGAGAACGTGACCAGTACCACCGCAATGGCCTCGATCCACGGGAAAGGCGTGCGGCTGCGCGTGGCCGCTTCGGGGCGCTGATCCTTGGGCTGGGGCTCATAAATGAATACCAGCATGGCAGCAACGATCGGAAAGGCGACCAGATAGATCAGGAAGCCGCCGTTCCATCGCACGCCCGCGATCAGGCCGGACGCCAGCATGGCTGCAGAGCCGAAAAATGTGCCGACGAAACCCTGCACAAACAGCCAGTTTTTGCGTCCTGTGTCGTCCCAATAGTCTGCGATCAGCGTGTTGACGATGGTGAGAATGCCCGCTTCACAGGCCCCCAGCAGCAGGCGCGTCGCGAAAATCTGGTCGACGTCGTCAAGCAGGAACGGCGCGCTGCCCAAGGCGCCATATAACAGCGTGCTGACAAGCAGCAGGCGCCGCCGCCCAAACCTGTCGACAATCAGCCCGGCAAAGGGCGAGAGCACCGCCACGGTAAGCCCCGGTGCGGTCACCGTAAGGGGCACCTTGCTGGCCGCAGCCGGATCGTTGCTGAAATGCTGGATCATCGCCGCCACGATGGGAAACATCGTGACGATGGCGAATACCGGCAAAAAGCCGGCCGCTATCAGAGTAAGTCCCTGCGGGCGCAGGGTCATACCGGCGAAGAAACGGCTGAACGGGTTCATTTTCTCTCCCAGCGCGGCATTGTCCCGCCGATTCTAAACTAAACATCGTTTAGAATGCGTGAGCGCGGACTGGCAAGCGATTCTTTGCCCGGTTTGTCCAAGTGGATTCCGTCCGCAAAACATTTGAAACTGCAAATTGCTGCGTGAGGACGCTCTTGCGAAGCGGTGCTTGCCTTTTACGGGCACTCATCCGCAGTGACAGGACCGGGCATAGGGCTTGACCGGGCGCAGGACTTAAAATAAACGCCGTTTAGATAACGGTCGCCGATTGCCGATTTGGATTGCTTCAAAAAGGCTTCGGCGCGGCCACGTTCACGCTTTTGGGAGAAGGTGTGCGACTGGACGCCCCCTTGGATCAGGCCCTTAATCCATCAATGACATTTGCGCTGATACGCACCCTCAGGTGAGACAGAGCACGCCCTTCGAAATTTCAGTCAATCTTGAGTATGCATTCCAGGATGCTGGTGAAACAATTGAGCAGAGAATCGATGCCGCCGCTGTCGGGTTCCGTTACGTGGAAATTTTCCTGCTGAAGGGGCGCGATCTTCCCGCAATTCGCGCCGCGCTGGCGCGCAATTCGGTGCAGCTTGTCAGCACTGTCGCAGATTATGTAACCCAGTTGGTCGATCCGCAAACGCATGAGGGCTTTTGCGACATCTTCCGCAAGGCGGCGCAAGACGCGCTCTTTTTGGGTTGCCGCAATGTGGTGGTGACATCGGGGCGCGCAGTTCCATGGCTGACCCGCCCGGTCCAGCTGCGCATTTTCGCTGATGCGCTGGTGCGGTTGCTGCCGATCGCAGAGGAACTCGGCGTCACGATCTATCTGGAATCGGCCAATACGCGCCATGATCATCCTGGGGTCCTGTGTTCGACAACACAGGACAGCGCTTGTGTCGTGGAGATGCTCTTCTCGCCGCGCGTCAGGCTGATCTGCGATCTCTATCACTCGATGGTGGAAGGGGAAGATCCGGCGAAAGAATTGCCGCGCGTCATCCATCTTACAGACCACATTCAGATTGGCGATGCCCCTGGCCGGGGAGAGCCGGGTTCCGGCACAATCGACTGGCCGGCGCAACTCGCCTTGTTGAAACAGCTCGAATACAAGGGTTTGATCGGGCTTGAGCTAAAGCCAACCAAAGCGCCCACTGCCAGCGCGTTGGCCTACATACAACAGCTCTGCGGCGATGCATGAAACACCGAGCTGAAGCATCCCGGGTTTCCCGAGAGGATCTTCGAAAGAGATAAATGGAACACAGCTATTGAGGAGATGGCCGGGGGCGCTGAAAGACTTATAATTGTTGATTGGTACTGAGAGTTGATCCGGGGCGGGTGCGAATGAAAAATCGGACAGATTTTTATACGCTAAAGCCAAGATTTTTTCGGTAGTCGATTGGACTGAGGGCGCCAAGAGATATCTTGATCCGCTTCTCATTGTACCAATGGATATAAGCGTCAGCCTCTTCGACGAATTGCTCAATGGTGGCGGCGCTTCCAGTGCGCTGCGATAACATAGACCAACAACCGGTTCCGACGCTCCAGCCAAGGGGCCTGAACGTTAGCAATTGGGGCGGTTTGCGCCCCAATTCCGCAACTGGTCAAAAGCGCTAGCTCCTGACCAGACCAAGACGTTCGTGTGGGCTCGCCCGAACGACGGGAAACTGGAAGGAACAGCTGTTCGAGCCTCATGAATCGACGCGGGGGCAGGCGACCATTTCACGTCGATGCGGGATCAATCGATGCTTTCCAAGGGCCGACTATCGGTCGATCGGTCGGAGCCCGCGATGGCGAGGCTTATGCCTACAGAGCTGCCCTACATCGACTGGGCTCATCTGCACGCCTTCGACTGTTAGATATTAGTTCTCAGGCTATGGAGGAGACAGGCTCTGCCGCTGAGACGCCATTGGCCAATGTTGATGCGAGTGGGGTGGCCTAGCAGGTATGCTAAAGGCTGGCCGGAAGCCAAATGCTGACCAGAAAGCCTCCTTTGTCCCGATTGGCGAATGCGATCTCGCCGTCCTGGGCGGTGATCAGCGCACGGACAATCGCCAGCCCAAGCCCTGCTCCGCCACCGGCGCTCCTATCGCGCGAGGGATCGATTCTGCCGAACGGCTGGCCCAATCCGGAGAGCTTATCGGCCGCTATGCCCGGCCCATCATCGCTTATGTCGATCCGCCACCGCCCTCGATCCTCGCACAGCGACAGGACAACCTGCGTTCCATGGCGCAGGCCGTTGTCGATCAGGTTGGTCAATGTCCGGCGTACCGCAAGCGGCGCGGCGACAACGCTTGCCTGCTCGACCGAAAGCGACAAAACTACGGCATCGCCCATTTCCTGGTGAATTTCCACGGC
>NZ_JAAZQN010000016.1:0-20471 GCF_012275365.1 Novosphingobium sp. SG720
GTGTCCAGTGTGCTCGTTGGCGTTGCGTCATCCATCCATACACAACTGCAACACCCAAAAATCTGCGCAAGGTGGGGTCAAAACGGCGCTTACGCTTCAACAGCCAGGATATGGGCAGCACTACCGAACATGCTCAATCGACAATTGATATCGTCAATTACGACGTCCGGGAGTCCATTGCCGCTGCAGAGCGAGCAGCAACTCGATCAGATAATCCCGCGGCGACATTCTCCCGTACGCTCTCCGACCGCATCCTCGGGCCCGAGGGCATGCGCAATCGTTATCTGCAGAACGCGGACGACGGACGCGCCACCTTTGACATTACAGGGCCGCTCACTTCGCTGGAGCAGAACTCTGTCCTTTCAAAGGGGAGCTTCTCGACAGACCTCAAGGGAAGTCTCGGCGACGGAGATAGCAGCTTCAAAAAGCGCTAGTGACGCTTCCTGCCATTGGGGTTGATGCACCCGGGATTGTTCGGGTTCATCGGGTTGCCGATCCACAGGGAGCCAGATCGCGGGTCCATAGGATTGGACTGCGCGCGCCACCTCTCCATCGTCCGCGCGAGTTCACGCCTGCTGTGATCGGCGAAGAAAACCTCTGCTTCGTCATCAGAGAGTGCCACGCCGGCGCCTTGCCCGACGAAGCTATCGAGGCGCTCGCGAATATAGCCGACGCCGAGCACCATGAGCGCGGTCATCGGGGAAAAGAGAATATTCAGGTACCCGGCGAACCCTCCGCGATAGAATGATGCCAAAACATCTACTTGCGTTGATATCGCCATTCCCGCCCACCAGACGGGAATAGTTGCCCACCAGAGCTTTGCGTACCAAGGCTTCCAAAGCCAAGCAGACAGCTGCGGGCGTGCCCCCGTGTCTTCCTGATCTTGGTGATCGATGGCGGCGTCCATCGGGAGATCCTTTCAGATGCGCCATAGCACAAATTCGTCCGTCGAGCATCCGGAAACACGATGAAGTAACTCTTTTCAGGCGACGATATGTGCCTTGCCCTATACTTTACGCTGGCACGGGCTTTCACTTCGAACCGCCGGAGATTCCCTCTCTGAGTGTGTTCAAAACGCTTGCCGAAGCTTCTACACATCGCTATATCTGACTAGCTAGTCAGGAGAAGTCAAGTGGGACGCGCTGTTCACAAAGGAAGCAAGGATAAATCCGGCCTGCCTGCAGCGTGGAAGCTGGAGGACGCGAAGGCGCGTTTCAGCGAAGTCGTGAGGCGTGCGCAGAGCGAGGGACCGCAACGTGTGACCGTTCGCGGCCGCGATGCGGTGGTCGTTATTAGCGTCGCCGAACTCGATCGACTTCTCCCCCCGGATCCAGGCAAACCCGCCTTCCTCCCCTTCCTGGAGGGGCTGGGGCTGGACGGCCTCAACGTTGAGCGAGAGGTCGATCTGGGCCGGGATGTTGCCCTGTGAAGGGTTGGCTGCTTGACACCCACATCGTCTCGGCACTGGCGAGCCCCAATGGCGCGCCAAGCGTCAAGACGTGGGCGAGCGGGCAGCCTGAGCATCGGATTTTCCTCAGCGTCCTGACGCTCGCGGAATTTGACAAGGGCATCCACAACCTGGAGCCGGACCACCCCGATCGCTCGCGCTATATGGCGGCACGGGACGCGCTCGCGGATCGTTTCAGCGTCCGGCTCCTCTCGGTCGACGATAAAGTCGTTTATCGGTGGGGCAGCATATCCGGCGACGTCAAACGCAGGACGGGACAAGCGCCACCGGTCATCGACACGCTGCTCGCTGCCACCGCGATAGAACATGATCTCTGCCTCGTGACCCGAAACGTGAAGGACACGCGCCATAGCGGGGCGGCAATCTTCAACCCCTGGGAAGATGATCCGTCCCAGTTTCCTCTGACCTGATCAAGCGACATCGACACAATGAAGACCGATCTCGACCATCTCCCGGCAGGCAAACGACGCGAACTCGATCGGGTCATCCAGATCTTGTTCGAGGAATTCCAGGACGCCCATGGCGAGCCGACGGGGCCCCGCAAGCTGGGTCGTATCCTCAAGGTCATTCTTTATGGATCCTACGCGACCGGCCGCTGGGTCCACGAGCCGCACACCGAGCGCGGCTATCGCTCGGATTTCGACCTGCTCATCATCGTAAACCAGAAAGAGCTGACGGACTGGCTCAAATATTGGGACAAGGCCGAAGATCGCCTGAACGTCGAGACCATGATCCTCAACCGGCTGCGCACGCCGGTCAATTTCATCGTTCACACACTGCAAGAGGTGAACGATGGACTTGCCCATGGCCGCTACTTTTTCATGGACATCGCCCGTGATGGGGTTGCGCTTTATCAGTCCGACGACAGCGAACTGGCGACGCCCAGGCCCAAGACGCCCCAGCAGGCCTATGACATGGCCAAGGAATATTATGACCAATGGATCGAACTAGCCGTCTCGTCGCGTGTGATCTTTCAGTTCTGCTATCAAAACAAGCAATATCCCGATGCGGCCTACAATCTGCAACAGGCGGCCGAACGGCTCTATTATTGCGTCCTTCTCGTCTACACTTTTTATACGCCGTACAGCCATAATCTCAAATTCCTGCGCGGGCATGCCGATCGACTCTCCCAGCGCCTTGTGGATGTCTGGCCGCGCGATACCCGCAAGCTGGAGGCGCGCTTCCTCAAGTTGAAGGACGCCTATGTGAAGGCCCGGCACTCCAACCAGTTCAAGATGACGGATGAGGAATTTGCCTACTTGTCCGAACGCGTCGAGGAACTGGGGAACGTCGTCAACGAGCTTTGCCAGGAGAGGCTCGCAGAGCTGAAGGCGGCGCTGGAACCGGATACGTAGGTGTCGATATTCTGCGCTTGATACGCGACCACCTTCAATCCGCGGGCGAGCGATTCATGCGTGCGTTACTGGAAGTCACTGGTTCAAAGCACCGAGCCTCGACAGGTAATTCTGCTCTGACGTTTACTCCTCAGGTTGAGACAAAGCAGTCGATCGAGCCTTGCTTACTAGTGGAGGCAATCGGCACAATGCGGCGTTCTGCTCCGGCAGCAGCCGATCCAAGTCCGGTCATTCGTAGAAATGACGATGATCAGCCGCTCTTGTCGGAAGCTGACACAGCCACAGACGTGCCTTCCCGCGCCGAGCTTTGGCTGTATCGCTGCGATGCACATTCGCGCCTAAGTGGTTATGACACAGCGTTGCAGTTCCTGCCTGAGGTACAAGACGCTCTGCTCAAGCCACCTTGTCAGCGAGGGGAGATCGGGCGGAGCGTTCATATGAAGAGCCGATCCACCCGGTTTTGGGGAGAGCCACCAAGGAGCCGCGCTTGCGAAATGCATGCGCTCGATAGAGAATTTTGAAAGCAATTCAGTCGTGCTTCGCTCAGGCGGCGCGGCGTCGAAATCTTCGACGACCTCCTCCGCGTCGGGAATGAAGTTTGCTTCGGTCGCCGTTTCCCCCAGCGCTTCGAGCAGATCGAATTGCCAGTGAGGATGGCCCGCGCCCGGACTCTGAAAGGAAAGCTCTCCGCCCGACCAGGTGCTGATCCCTGGCCATTCCAGTCGTAGGATTTGCGGCTTGGTCGCCTCGTACCGTTTCCCCAGATAGACCGTCAGACCGGCGTTGCGAAAGCGGTAGGGTTTCGGACCGACCGTGACCTCCCAGACCTCCTGCCAGCCAAGCCAGGAAGTGAGGCCGCCGGAGATCTCGCACAAAGGTGCGACTAGGGTTGTGCCGCCGCGGTTCCGCGTCACCCGTTCGCATTCCGTCCCTATCAGCCCCGCCCAGGCCTGGCTGGACTGATAGTCAACTTCGACACGCAAGGCGCGACCATCCATCGGTAAGGCCAGTGTCATCGCAAAGGCTTTGCTGAGCTCGATCCATCGCTGGTCGAGCATACCCTTCGTTGCCCGGAGCTCCTCCGGCAGCCGGTCAGGCTGCGGCGAGGCCGGGCGCGCCATACATTTCTACCACGATCTGGCTGACACTCGCGCGCCACGACCGGTCGGTGACGTCGATCGCGCGCCCGAGGTGCGCAAGCTCGCTCACGCGGCGTCCCGCCCGAAGGTCGACACTGAGGGCGCGCAAGTCGGGCAACGGCATTGGGTTGGCATGACGTGCGCTCAGGTCGAACTGTCCGCCAGCGACATGCGGAGCGTAGAGGCCGAGCAACCGAGCAAACGGTGCCGAATTGAACAGTGCGGCATAAGCGGCCAGAATGTCGCCTGAGGGCAGCGCGTCGTCATCCGGATCAACGAGGATCGGCTTCGGCGCCCAGACATGGCCCATGACCGGGACGTAGGCCGCCTCCAGATCGAGCACGAAGCCACCTTCTGCCGAGAAGAATTTGCTGATGATCCTCGGTTCGCTTCGGTAGGCCCAGGACCGTGAGCGCATCAGACCCCACCAGTCCTTCCGGTTCGATTGGACGATCGACGCGCGGCCCGAAAGGCGGTCGCGCGACGGCGAGAGATAGGTTTTGAAATAGGTCGGAACCGCACGCGTAACCGCCTCTTCGTCCGCGAACAGCGGCCCGTCGGCGCTATGTGGAAAAAATACATGATAGGGTTTGACGATTCGCCCATTCTGGATCGAGTCCGTCATCGTCGCCAGGCGGAAGTAACGCCGCTCCCGTGGCGGCAGCGACTGCCACTCGTCCTGTGTCAGCAGCAGGACGTCATTATAGCCGGTCTGGATACCTTGTGAGACTTCGAACAGGTCCGAGACGGTCGGCAGGCCCAGTTCCGCCATTTCTGCGAGCAGACGCTCCGTCGTTGGCGTCGGCAATCGCCATGTTCCGCGTCCAACGAGAGAACTCGCCTTGACCGGGAATAGGCTCCACTGCGGTTCTATGATCGGGGCCGACGGGGCCGCGCCATCGAGCTTTCGGACCTGACGAAGCGCTTCGCCGGTGGCTGCGGGGTCGTTTTCCGTCAACAACGCCATCAGCGGTTTGGACTCGGCGGGCTGCCCCTTGCGGATTACTGCGCAGGCCACCTGAACGAGGGCGTGGGAGAACAGACCAAAATCACCAATGGACGCGAGCATGCGAATGTCGCCGCGATCCGCGAGCTTTTCGCGCCAGGTCTCTGCGGCTTTGAGCGACAATAAGCTTGCGGGAAAGAGCGATCCGAGCGCGCCCCCCTCGTTGAGGGCGTCGAGCGCGCGCGACACAAAGGCCATGCTATAGTCGCCGCGCGCGGCGCTACCGTCGGTCGCGTCACGCAGTTGCTGGCGCTGCTCGGGTGTCTGCGCGCCGAATCCGATGAATGGTGGATTCATTACGATGACGTCTGCACGCGGGAAACCCGCTTCACCGAGCGCGTCGCGCTGAACGATCTCGAGTTTGACGCCGCCCACCGGCGTCCAGTCGCGCAGCGATAGACTGATAACGAAGCGTGCCATGGCGATCGCCGCTGGGGAGATATCCAAGCCGATAATCGTCAGCTTGCCGGCGAAGCGCGCGCGCCTAAGCGCCCGCAGTGCCTCATGAAGAAACGCGCCGGATCCGCAGGCTGGATCGCACAGAACCAGCTCTGGGCGGGTCGGGAGATCGGGAACATGGGCAAGAACCTGTTCGACGATGCTACGCGCTAGCGCGGGCGGCGTGAAATGGGTCCCGCCGCGGTGCGTAACACGCGTTTCCGGGGCATCGACCAGTCCGAAAAGATCGAAATCCGGCGACACCCGGAGCAACTCGAAGTGCGCCTCCTGGAACAGCTGACCACCAGCGTGGCGGATCGCGAGCGCCGGATGGAGGCGGAGCCTAGAGAGCGCCCCGGGGGCCGCTGCTGCCTCGCTACTCGCGGCATCAAGCGCGTTTGCCGGAATGCGCGCACGCAGCTCGGCGACGTCTTCGGCCAAGCCGAGCACGGACAGGTCCTGTTCGATCGCATTCGGAGCGATGAGCCCGGCCAGGGTCGCCAGATACACGTCGATCGCCCGCCCATCTGGCACCTTCGCATGATGGGCGAGCGAACGCACACGGCGGAAAAAATTCAGGAGATGCTCGACAATGCCGCGGTTCGAACGCAGGCGGTCTTCGTTCAGATAGGTGTAGAACCGATCGAGGCTACGTTCGACGCCGCCCCGCTCGTAGACGCGCGCGTCGCCGGGCATATCCCACCGCACGACGGCCACCTTGCTGTCCGTCACCGTCACGTGATGGGGAATATCGCTCGACCATGCCCAGCCGGCGGTCTCACCGGTGCGCCAGAGATCATCACACGAAGTCGAAAGTGCGAAGGTCCCAAATCCCCCGTCGAGCAAAACGTGGTGATCGCCCGGGACCGCGGTGGTGTCCTGTGCCTCAAAGAGCGGCGCGAGCGCCAGACCGAAGCGTCGACTCCAGTCATGGGCGATAGGCTGCAACTCAGTCATCGCACCGCCATCGCCGGGAAAAGCTGCAGCTGACTCTCGACCCGCAAATCGTTAGGAGTCGCGAGGATTTCCAGATGCGCGTCAAGCTCGACGACCAGGCAGGAGAAATTCCGGATAGGGTCGCTCGATACGCGCAGCGAGGCCTCCCGCGCGTTCGCAAAAATCGCGGTATGCCCCCAGAGCGACGGAAAGGCGCGTTTGCGCAACAGTGCCTGGAGTTGCGCGATCGCCTCGCGCCAACCACTGACCTCGACCGCATAGCGAAGATGCACCTCGTTCAGCACCCGTAGCGCCAGGATCGTCTGCCAGGAGAATAAGGCCAGATGCCCGCGCCCGGCGGGAGGAACGTCGGCTTCGACGAGCGCCCGACGCCCACACCACTCGCGTAGTTGATGGGCTGTCAGGCCTGAAAGGCGAACAGCTTCTGAGGCCTGAACTAACATATCCGGATGGGTAGCATGCCCATCCCGACGACACCATCACGTAAATTGGAATTTGCTCCTAAGGTCCATCAGTCGAGCCAGCGGGCCTTTTCCGAATGGCTGCCGAGAAGGCCGGTGCGTCCTTGCGTTGCCATCTGCGAAATCGTTCAATAGCTCGAAAGCGTCGCTTCCGCGAAAATCGATCCATTTTACCATGATTCTGTACACCCTTCGGACAAATGCTGAATGACAATTCCGAATAAAGGCCGCCCCTCAAACTTCCGCCCGGAGACAGCGGCAAAGCCCACACCCCCGGTATTGTGATGTTCGGCAATTCCGGCGCCAAGTCTTAACTTCACACGCCCGATCTCGTCGTCATGCGTCCTTCGCAGGCACCTCTATCGGCGACGAGGAATCCGAAGAATCCTCGATCGAACGCAAACTTTGCTGTAGATATGTATCGAGGGGGACACCATGATCGAACTAACAGGTCTGAACGGCGCCAAGATACTCGTCGCGGCAAAGAGCATCTTCCGCATTCGTCCTACCACACCCTCTGAAGGCGATGACGCGACCAAGGTCGAGTATGGTGGAGGCTACATCTTCACGCTCGAACCCATCAATCATCTGCTCGCGCGACTGACCGGGGAGATCAAGCTGATCGCGCTTACCACGCGGTCGGGCACCGTCGTCCACCTGAACGCCGCCACAATCACGCGGGTCCGCGAGGCCTTGCCGATCAACGGTCCCGGCACGGAGATAGTCGTCGCGGGTCAATACCAGCACGTCACCGAGACAGTCGACCAGGTCATGGCCTTGCTGGCGTGACCGAACAGGCGGCCGCAGAGCCGGAAAAGGAAGCTCCGGCCGATCTCAGCCGCCAGCCGGCGGAGGTGACGCAAACGCGCCTTGCCGGACCCAAATCGGTCAACGAGGTCGCGGACCTCATCAATAAGATCGTTTTTGGCTTCTGCACCATCGCGATCGCGTTCGCGGTTTCGCCCTGCTGTGGAACCTGACCGCGCTGGCGACCGTCGGCGACGGCATCTCGATGCTGACCCTGGGCTTCGGCGCCTGGATCATCCTGCTCGCCAGCGTCGCGCTGGGCCTCTCGGGCCTTGGCAAGATTCGCAATCCGCTCGCGGCTAGCTGAAGGGGAACCCCACCATGCGCTATGGTTCAGCCCTCATCCTGTCGGTCCTGGGCGCGAGTATCGCCACCAGCGCCTTGACGCAAATGCCCCCAAGGCCGGCAGGCGATACCGGCTTCCCTGCCGGCATGTCGGTCGCGGATCGCAAGCAGATCCTCCAGGCGGCCGGCTTCGACCTCAGCGCCGATCTGCGTAGCGCGACACGCTATTGCGATGATAAACAGGTGATCGCGAAAGTCGGAATCGGCCGGCGAGACATCAATCATGACGGCAAGGATGAATTCTTCGTCCTAAGCCAGAACGTTTGCCCCGGCGGTAACGGCAAGCTGCACGCCAGCATCGTGTTCTTCGATCCTAAGACCAGACTCTATCAGAATATGTTGGACGTCGACGGCCAACCCCGGATCGGCGCGCAGAGCGGTACCGTCTGGCCTGTGATCGATGTGTCAGACGGCGACAAGGTCACCAACTTCCGCTTCGTGGCGAGCGACAATCGCTATCTGCCACTTTCGACCATTCAATATCGTGAGGCCGTAGCGCTCGCCCGTTCGCCCGACAAGGTTTCTCCCGGCCAGTTGCCTACCGCTACCTGGGCCAAGCCTTGGGACAGGGGCAATCTCACGCCGGGGCAGATCGCGCAGATCTTCGTCGCAGCGGGCTTCCGGCACGGGGCCAAAGGTTGGGAAGGCTGCGGCGACGGCCCTGATATCCCGGGCGATAACGAGATCGGCGGTGGCTCATCGATCATGGACCTCAACGGCGACGGCAATCCCGAAGTGGTTGTGCATGAGGGCAATTGCGACGGCGGCAACAACAACGGCAGCTCCACCATCCTCTCGCCCGTACCGGGAGGCTGGAAAAAGGTTGCCACCGACATAGTCGACACGCCTACCTACCTCACCACTCGGAGCCGCGTGGGTTGGCTTGATTTCTATAATGGTGGGCCGGGCTTCTGCCACGATCGCTATCGCAATGACGGCAAAGGCTATCAGGCGGTCGCTCAATATGCGGAGAGTCCCGGCGGATGTTCGGGGCGGTGACCATCATCAGGGTCAGCAGCATCTAATCGCATTGGAAAAATCGGGGAAAACCATGAAGAAGCTCAGGGGTATCCTGAAGCGCGTTGGCGCGAAGGAAGGCGACATGATCGTGAACACGCGCACCAACAGTTCGGTCGGCAATGTCCGCGTGTCCGGCAAGGTCTCGGTGATCGAGATTGGCGACACGGTGCTGCGCGATGTCGGCTGCACGCGCGACATCTACGACCTGCTCGATGTCGGCAAGGATGCGATCCTCTACGTCCACTTCAACAATTTCAAGAAGCCGACGATCCTCGGCGTTGCCTATCCGCAGGATGGCCGGGGTTTCATGGTGCCGATGATGGCGATCATCGCGAACACGATCATGTCGCTGTTCCTCTACCCGATCGTGTCCATCATCCTCGGGCTGATCGTGGCCGGGATCAGCGGCGTGTTGGGCCTCCTCGTAGGGCTCGGAGGCATCGGCTTCACCGTTTACGGCGTCGTCAACCTCATTAAGGGCTACCTGCACGCCTCGGCCGCCGTGCGCTCGCTGCGCCCCGCATAGCCCGCAGCCAGCCCCCTCTTCCTCATCCCTGCAGCCGAGCAGCTGGCGGGCAGCGCTGCGCGCCCCGCGCGGGGTCTATCTCCTCTCCTGCCCGCAGACGCGTGAACAATATGTGGACTCGGCGACTGGCGAGGGTGGTTTCCTCGGCCATTGGCTAGGCTATGCCCGTGATGGCAACGGCGGAAATCTGGCGCTGAAAAGTCGCGATCCCTGGGCTATCAGGTAAGCACATTGGAGGTCAGCGCCTCCAGCGCCTCGACGGATGACATCCTGGGCATCGGACAAATGTGGAAGCGGAAGCTGCAGAGCCGAGAGATGGGCCTCAATCGCAATTAGCTTGGGCGACGACCATAGGCTCGACCCGGCGGAGCGCGGGAGCAGTGCTCAGTGCGACCGGATGATGATCGAGGGCGGCGGTGCCCCACCGGTTCGAGCTCGGATCTTCCGGATTTCCGGGATCAGTCTTTGCACTTTCTTTGCGACGGTGTCGGACATCGCGCGAATGTCCTTTGGTGTATCGAGGCCCGGTACGCCCTCCAGAAACTCGGCGAGTACAATGATCAGCGCATCGCATACCTCGGCACTTCCAACGTACAGCGTATCGCCTCGCTCGCCCGATGTGGGGTCCGGCTCTGGCACTGACGCCTCGCAAATGGCTTTGACAAGGGCGAGCCGGAGCTTCCCGACATAATCTTCACTTCGCTCGCCCATGATGATCGCCTGCAGCTCAGGACATTGATCTTGCCATGTTTAGCCGATTCGCGGGCAACAAATAGAGCCGCATCACCCCTTATGCCTGATGAACCGAAAGTGCCAACGAGCTCATGGCGTTTTGATGTTTACCCCAGTGCCCTGCTGCGCGCTTCGCAACATGAAGGACGGCCGCTGGATCAATCTCGTCGGACTGGTGCTGGTCCACCAGAAGCCTGGGAGCGCCAAGGGCGTGATGTTCATCACTCTTGAGGATGAGGCGGAGATCGCCAATCTCGTCGTCTGGACGAACGTCTTCGGGAAGCACCTGCGCGTGGTGCTAGGTGCTTCGATGATGGGCGTGCGCGGCCAGGTTCACCGAGAGGGTGACGTGATCCACGTCATTGCGCAACGTCGCGACGATCTTTCCTCGCTGCTCGCGAGCGTCGGCAATCGATCGGTCACCGCAGGCGTGTATCAGGTCAGCCGCGCCGATATCGTCAAGCATGGGATGCGGCCCGACCCGCGGAATCCCGCCTTTCGGCCGCTTGGCCAGCGACTGCGTGACATGTTCGATCCGTTATGCCGCGCGCGGCATAACGGCTCTTATGCCGAGGGCGAGACTATGCCGACCCGGTTCGGTAAATCTCGGGATTTCCGCTGATTTTGCGCCATCCGCGCGGCATAATTTATGTGATGTCTCGCCCAAATGAACGTGTCTCCAGCTACCCTGCTGCGACTGGCCCAAGCGCCTCAATGATACGGCAATCCGCAATCGTTCCGCCATCACAGGACTGAATCACTGCCGTCAGTTCGCGCCGGAGGGCCGTCAGGTCGGCAATCTTGCGCTCCACCTCCTGCAGATGCTCCCTCGCGATGCGGTCGATCCCGGCGCAATCGCAGGCCAGATCATCGGAAAGGCCTAGCATGGCGCGAACCTGATCGAGCGAGAAACCAAGGTCCCGAGCCCGCCGGATGAAGGACAGTCTCCCCAATTCAGCTTGACCATAGGCACGGTAATTGCCTTGCGTCCGCGCGGGTTTGGGCAAGAGTCCGATGCGCTCATAATAGCGCACCGTCTCCACCTTGGTGGCCGTCGCCCTGCTCAAATCGCCGATCGTCAGCGCCATGCTCTTGACCCTGTAGTTACTACAGGGACTATATCGTGAGTCCCTGAGGCGAAGGCAAGGTGACGGAAATGGCCGGAGGCTGCTGCGGCGGTTGCGAAGCGCCGGAAGACAAAACGCGGGACAAGGCCTGGCGTCGCGCGTTGTGGATCGCACTGACAATCAACGGAGCCATGTTCGTCCTTGAGATCGGTGCAGGTCTTTCGGCGCAATCGGCCTCGTTGCGCGCCGATGCGCTCGATTTTCTGGGTGACACCGCCAATTACGCGATCAGCCTGAGCGTTGCAGGGCTGGCCCTGCAATGGCGAGCACGGGCAGCGCTGGCCAAGGGCATATCTCTGGTTCTTCTCGCGTGCTGGGTTCTGGGTAGCACCATCTGGATGATGATGGCCCACGCGCTGCCTGCAGCCGGAACGATGGGCGCGGTCGGCTTCGCCGCGCTGCTCGCCAACATGGCCTGCGCTTTGTTGCTCTGGCGCCACCGCGAAGGCGACGCCAATCGCCGCTCCGTGTGGATCTGCTCGCGCAATGACGCGATCGGCAATCTGGCCGTCGTGGCGGCGGCTCTGGGGGTCTTCGGCACGGGGACGGGTTGGCCAGACCTGATCGTGGCAGCGGTCCTTGGTGGTCTTGGCCTCTGGGGCGGGACGCAAATCATACGCCATGCCCGTGCCGAACTGAATGAGGGTCACTTTGCCCCCCAATGAAACCGCACGCCGCCGTTGATTGTGCGGCCTTCCAGCGGCGCCCATGCATCCACCGTCCAGGCGCCATCCGGCGCGCGCTGGGGCAGCAAGATGGGATTGTAATGGCTCTGGCGCACATTGAGCAGGTTCTCTGCATTGAGGAACAAGCTGAAGCGCCCGAGGATCAGCTCACCCATCGCACCCAATTCGACATAGGGGCTGCTGCGGGTACGGTAGGGGTTCTCATCAAGTGACTGCAGGCCAGTGTAATAAGCCTCCAGACCTATCTTTCCGCGCCCGCTTTTCTCCCATGCCGCCGTAAGGCCGGCGGTGTCGCGCGGCGTCAAGGGGACAGTGCGCCGCCCAGGACCATCTGGATCAGGTTCACTCGCATCGGTGTGAACATAGCTGCCGGTGACGGTGATCGCCTGCCAGCGATAGCGTAGCAGCAACTCGGCGCCGCGCGTGCGGGTCAAACCATCTGCATTGACCAGAGCCACGCGATCAACAGCGATGTCCTTCACCTGCACGGCGTGGTCGATGTTCGACCCGAACAGGGTCAGATTGGCCTCGAACGGACCTTGCGCATAGCCCAGATCGATGGAGGCCGTATCCGCCGTTTCGGCCCGCAAGCCCTGCAAGGGCGCGAGCCGCGACAGACCATTGGCCTCGGTCTGCTCGACGAAGGGCGTTGGCGCATAGAACCCTTGCCCCAGCGAGGCCCGCAAGGTCCAGGGCCCCGGCTTGAACAGCATCGACAGACGTGGGCTGACCCGTGAGCCGTAGACATTGTGATCGTCCCAGCGGGCGCTGCCCGCCAGCGTCAGGTCCGGCAGCAACTTCTGCTCGACCTGCCCGAAGAGTGCGGGAACGCTGTAGGTGTAATCGAAGCCGGGAAAGGTCCGCGAGCGATAGCTGTCGCTTTGATAGGCGGCCCCGCCCAGCCAACTGGTTCCTCCGGCGCTGCCACCAAGCGAGACCTCGGTCAGAAAAGTCTGATGGCGATCGTCTTCGGTCACGGTCCCAAAAACATGGCGATGGGCCTGTGTCACCCCGGAGGCACGAAGGTAGAGCGTCCCCACACTTTCAACGGGGATTTGAGCATTCAGCCCTGCATCATAGCGCTGGCTATGCAGGGTCTGGGCATAGGGCGCGCCGTCGGGTGTGGTTCGCCCAGGCATCGTTCCGCCATCACGCTGTTCGGTCATGGTGCCGGCGGTGATGAACAGTTTTGCCCCATCGGCGCCATTCCAGAACAGTCGGGGACGCAGGCTCCACCGGTGATAGCCGGCAATATCGGCCCAGCCATCACCATCCACATCCTGTCGATCCTGGCGGCTGTATCCGCCCGTCAGCGAGTAGGAGAATGCGCCGGCCAGCGGTCCTGATTGATAGGCCGTGAAATCCTGACCGCCTCGACTGGTGGCATTGATGACAGCCTCGCCCTGCTGCTCTGGTCCAGGCCGGCGCGAGACGAGGTTGATGACACCACCCAACGCGGAGGGCCCATAAAGCGCCGAGGCTGCACCCTTGATGATCTCGACCTGACCCAGATCGGTCGGGGGGATCTGGAGCAGGCCGATTGCGGGAGCCTGACCGCCGTAGAGCGGCAAGCCATCGGCCAGAATTTGAGTGTATCGGCCTTTCAAACCCTGCACCCGGACATTGGAGGCGCCCAGCGCCGGAGAGGTGACCTGCACATGCAACCCGGGCGTCTCGCTGACGAGCATCGCGATGTTGCCCGGCGTCATCAGCTGCTTTTCCTCAACCTCCTCGCGATCAATCACCTCAACGCGGATCGGTTGGTCCCGCAGTCCGTGCCCACTGCGCGTTGCCTGCACGACGATGTCCTTGCCTTCGGACTCTTCGCCCTTGCCCTCTGCATCCGCCGAAGTTTGCGCGAAGGCTGGCGTGGGCATGGATGCCGCCAAGAGCAGAACTGCCGCCAGTCCCCTGCGTTTCTGATCAAACTTGACGTGCAAGACATCCCTCCAGGATCTGCACCGGACCAGCCCCGATGCCCCTTGGGAGCCGCTCCTACGGCCTGTAGTTGCTACAGGGTCAAGGGCATCTTTCCACGAAACGTCGATAGGCGGACGTCAGGACTGCTTATGCGGCCTATTTTGCAGTCTCGTCGGACCATGAATGAGCATTGCCTTGGCCGCATCGAGCGTGTTATTTGCGGCGCTGTGAAAAGAGTCTTTCACCTTCTTCTCCTCATCGGAGCACTGATCGGGCTGTCTGGCCAGGGGGTTGCTTTTGCGACCATCGTGCCTGCGGTTTCCGCATCCACGACCATGTCCGCATCGAGTGGTGCCGGCATGTCCGATGACTGCATGACGATGATGGCCCAGCAGCAGCCCGCGCAAAAGCCCTGCAAGAGCATGACGCTGGCTTGCATGGCCGGGATGGGCTGCATCGCGCCCATGGCGCTCCACAATGATGCGCCCATGCTGCTGACGCGCCAGATCAATCCCGTGTTGGGTTTCTGGCCCATCACGCCGATCCTGGATGGCAGCGCTCTCGCGCCTGAGCCCGAACCTCCGACTCTCCTTGGCTGATTGAACCAGCCTGCAAGGCTGACGGCATGACAGGCGCCTGTAGCGCTGTGATCAGTTCCGTTCGCCTGCGGCTTTTATCAAGATTTGCCAAAGGATTACAGTCATGAAGAAGTTTGTTCTGCGCGCCCTTCTGGGCGTGGCTCTCGCTGCCCCCGCCGTTGCTTTCGCGGCGCCCGCCGACCACAATCAGCAAGCCGGCCATTATGAATGGCGCTCGATCCCGCAATTTGGCCCGCGAGCCTCAGGCCCGGCACGCCAGCAGGTCTGGGTGGCCGATGCGACGCAAATGGCGAGCTGTGACTGCGACATGATGAAGATGAGCAGCGCCAAGGCTGCCGATTGCATGACGCGGATACAGGCCACGGCATCGCCTGTCTCGGGCCACCGGGCCGGCTAGGCCACGGCTTCGGCCGCTTAAATTCGGATTGAGGACCGGGGCATCAGTGACGGCGGGCTTTGCCTGCCGTCACTGACCCTACCTCCACGTTCGAGCTCTGGCGGCCTGATCCTGCGATCAGGAGATTTCCATGCGATGGTATCTTTGCTTGCCGCTCATCGCGGCAATGCCCCCGGCTGCATTCGCCGGGCCGCTCACCTTCGAGGCCGCGCTGCGCAAGATCGCATAGTCACGGCGTCCGGCTGAAGTGGTGCGGTCGCATTCAGCCAGCACCTGTTCCAGTTGGTCCCGCAAAAGAAATGTTGGCAGGGTAGTTCGCTTCCACGATTTGACCGACGGAACAGCGGCGGCAAGATCAGTCGAAATTGCCCCTGATTGCCTGAGAAATCCTAGGAATGAACGTAAAGAGCTGCACATGGTTTGTGCAGTGCCTGCGCCCCGACGGTGTGCCTGGGCTTCGACATAATGCACGATATCCCCAGGAGTCAGGTTGCCAGGCGTGAGGCCTCGGCCAAACAGGAGGGCATCGGCAGCCTCAGCGGCAAACCATGCACGGTGACGAATGGTCGCCGCACTATACCCACGATTTATCAGATAGCATCGGTAGCGCTCTATTAAAGCTCTGGACGGTTCATCCTCTGGCTGAGGCGCCGGAGGAGCTTCTCCCAATTCTCGCAGGAGTACCAGAAAGCGCCCGAGGGCGCGCCGGGGGCCGTGTCGGTAGCGTCCGTTCTCACGGCGCCAGGCCAAAAACGCGGTGATCGTAGCCTCATCAATGGATCCGCCGGTGTGGTCCCGATCCCGGGCCCACGCCCAGAAATGACCAATCGTCCAAACGGAGCGCCTGATAAGATCGGTGGTGAAGCCGGCTATCCTCAGCCGCTCTGCATATTGGGGGATATGCGCTCCATGTGGCCAACCGGGAAACTCCGATTGCATGGTCGCGCTCGCCCAGGTGCCGTGTTCCATACTGCCTCTCCACTGCTGTCGTTGCAGAGGAGTTACGTTTATGCCGCGCGGATGGCGCAAAATCAGCGGAAATCCCGAGATTTACCGAGCCGGGTCGGCATAGTTTCGCCATCGGCATAAGATCCAGATCTCCGGCTCGGGTCCGGCATCGTTCCTGGCCAGACGACCGAGGGCATCAAGGTCAAGGCGCGCGATTTCCGATAAGGCTTGATCGGAGCGACACCTTGCGAAGATGGATCAGGCGAAATCGCGTCCGGCGATTTGACGCGCAGGAGCGCTGGTCAATACGGCACGCCTCTTCCGGGGGGCAGAAGCCCCACTTCCGGCGTAACCGCTACCGGATTTTGGTAGAACCGGAGGATCGAATATCACGCGTTGACCGATGTGGATCATCCAGACGAGGCGACAATCATGACGGGTGGCGCCAAAGATCGACGCCAGGACTGTCGGGACTCAAGATGCGACTCGGCCCGTCCGCTTCCTTTTCGGTGCCATGTTTCGAAGTGCTGCCAGGATTCTCGAGCGCCGACCCCTTTCATGCGGCCTACGGCGCCCGGCCCGTGATCGCCGATATGGTGGCCGGTCCATCCGTCGTCGCCATGGTTGTCTACGCCTTCGCTAATCGGCGTCGGATAGAAGCGCATGCCGCGGCTATGCTGGCAACTGCGCTTCTCGTCCTGCCGCCGATCATCGGACGCCTGTTTCCGACGATACCCAGTTTTCCGCATGGAGGGTGGGCCGGCTTCGGCGGTTTCCGGCTGTCCTTTCAACTCGCCGAGTCAGTCACACTATTGCTGGCAATCTGGTTGGCAAGCCGAAGGCCCGACGCCCGAGCGGGCTTCGGCTTCGCCGCCATCGCCACTGCGGCTCAGATGGTTGGATTCGAGACCATCGGCACCACCCACCTGTGGAGCCGGTGGGTTACCTTGCTTACCAACATTTCACCCGCTCCAATGGCCGACGGCGCGGGGGCGCTACTGCAGCCTTGTTATATTGAGCCTGGCTGAAAGGAGCCAAAGAAGAGCCCCGGCGCGGTGGCATTCAACCGGAGATCGCTTGAGCGGGATAAAGCCGCAGTCGCCGCAGACCCGTAGCACTTGCCACGTCGTTCATCGAGCGGCGATCTGGACGTTCACACCGGCATAGATCTGCCATTTTGGCGCCCCTATGCCCTTTTGAATGACCGAATACTGAGGCTCAGCGAAGGTGTTGAGCCGCACCTTTTTGGTTATGGCCCAAATTTTGCCTACGCCGGCCCCCACCGGCACGTAATGGTTACCCGTCTTCAGGTCGAAGTTCCATATTCCGCTCGACCTGAGATAGAAGCCCTTGGGCAAGTTGTAGAATGCGATGGGCTGAACGGTAAGCAGCCGGACGTCGCTTCGATCGTTATCACCTGCGACCGAGTGCTGATAGATTGCGAGACCTCCGAGGAGCCCCCAGGACTGCGGGGCGACGACCGCCCCTGATGCCCCGACTTGCCATTTGCCATTGCCGAACCTTTGGCTGCTGGCGGTCGGAGCCACGACGACCGGGCCCACGCCAAAGGAGACCTTCTTCCCAGGGAACATCACCAGGTCCATAAGCAGCAAATCCCCCACGCCAGTCTTGCTCCCCGTCGGGAAAGTGGGCGTCGTGGAGACGGGAAGGGTAAATCGGAACAGCTGAGGCTTTCCAAAGGTCAGATGAGGCAGAAGCCCGCGGAAAAGCGTGACGTCGGCATCCCGATCCGGAACGCCATTGAGCGACGGTATGTAATAGTTATGGGCGCTGAGCATGATGGTCGGCGTCAGCGGGCTGTTCGCGTCGTTTGCCGCCTGTGCCTCGGGCGATGGAGCGACCTGGGCCTTGGCGGAAATGCTCATCATGGTGCCTATTAGAAGGCCGGCGAGACGTAAGCGCGAAGATCGGATCATGAGTTCATCCTTCGAGAATATGTTGAACGTGGTCGACCGCGAGGTCAGATGACGCTCTCGCTTTGACCGATCTGCAGGTGAGCGGGGGCCCGACCGGTCATGCGCCAACGATAGTGCAGCAGCGCATATCCGAGGTTGCAGCCAAACCCCCACACTTGGTTGGCAGAGACCCTCGCCAAACTCGCCAACGGACATCCAGCCAACGCCGTCGGAGAGCTCATGCCCTGGACCGCCGTGGCCTGAGCACATCGCTTACGGTGAAGTGTGACGCATGAGGGCAGATCGGCGTCAAACGGCGCCAGTCCGGTTCTGACAAGACGCCATCCACGCCACCTCCCCGATCACCTGATCGGACACCTCTACATCGCGAGGGCGACGCAGCGATTGATCGCGAACTATGGTATCGCGATTTCGGACAGTGCGCTTCTATTCAGAATTGCGACCCTCCGGCCGTTAGGGAAGTCAACGAGCCCGCGCCTGCTTAGGCGTGACAGCACCCGGCTCACCGTTTCGTTGCTAAGACCAAGTATCTCGCCCATCTGGGCTCTGGAGAGCGACAGTTCGATGCTGGGCAAGTTTTCGGTTCGATCGGGGACGCGGGTTTTGACCGGCGATCTCCGCGCCATGTCGACAAGGAAGGTGGCCACGCGCACTTCAGCGGATCGATGAGCGAGTAACATGATCCTCTCGCGGGCCTCATCGAGCGATGCCTGTGTCCGTTGGAGCAATACCCGTTCCATATGGCTGTGCGCGGACAAGAATTTTTCAAGGAGGTGACGCGGGAAAACGCAGATCGAGGAATCCGTGAGCGCCGTTATCGAAAACTTGTTCGTTGAAGGCGTTGGGCTGCCGATAAAGTCGCCCGGATAGAGGATTCCCACGGTCTGATCATGCCCATCGCCCAAGGCGGCGGTGACCTTAAAGAGTCCTGTCACTACGTTGGCGCAAATCAGCCCTTCCTCGCCTGCCCAGCAGATGGTCTGCTCTCGGCAGACCAGCCGCTCACGAGCGATATATTTGAGTTCGCACAGCTCATCGTCCGCCAAACTCGAGCATAACGCCCGATCCCGAACAGGGCAGACCTGGCAACTCATGGGAAAATTCATCTCCTCGTCGCGATGCCGCATGACCGGCCGAATTCAGAGGCCGTCAGCGTCGATGGCTCGTGAAAAGGTCGGTAAAAAGCTATTTTACCCGGACCCAGGTCTGAGATTTGCATGCAAATCGCCCGAGCAAGCAGCCTGAGCCGCGCCGTGTGTTCTCGTCCAATATCTCAATAGTTCCGGAGAACGTCTTATTTATATCCGGAACGAACACCCGCCCGTGCCAAATTCCCTTACGATCCCGGGTAAAATCCCTGAACAACTGAAGCCCGATCAGATTGTCCGTGCCTCCTCGCTTCGCGTCTGCGATCGCCTTCTCGTTGGCCCAGATGACGGTCCCACACATGCCGGTCCCGCAGTGCTGGACCTCGCTGTCCGTTCCGGCATGGGGAGCGCTGTTGCTCTCGACAATCACGGGAGCCACGAAACGATAGCCGCGGCCCGGCACAGTCACGATATAGGGTGTTGAGACGCTGTCATCGTCGAGGGCGCGGCGCAGGGCGCTCATATGGACCGAGAGGTTTGCCTCCACGACAATGGTGTCGGGCCAGATTTTGTCGATGATGTCGGCCTTGGTGACGAGATCGCCCGCATTACTGACCAACAGGACCAGGATCTCGGCCGCCCGGCTTCCGAGCCGCACCGGTTCGTCATGTCGAAGAAGTAACCCGCTATCGGGTAACAGGCAGAACGGCCCAAATCGCATCTGGTAACTCATCGGCGCTCCCGTGTTGGGCGGATATGGCGACTCGTGCCTCTCGCACTTGGGGTGCGTTCACCCACAGGAGCTATTGAACCACGCGTACGCTCATGGTCGCCACTGATTATTGCTTCCTTGTGGCGCTCCGGCTCCAATCTGAACCTCCCTAGCCGGGGCGAAGCTGGGCGCCAGACCCCGTCCGTGAGTGGAAGTCGCTAACAGGCAGGTCACCTCGGCGCGCTTCGGCCGATCTGTTCTTGCTCCTAAACGTCACTCTGCTCGGCACCCAACTCCGAGGCTCCATCGTCCCATGGAGGGCAGACGTGACGCAGAACAGCCAATATCGCCTCGCAGGCGAGATGATAGCCAAGATCCATGCCGTGCTGGGAAAGCATGAGGGCTAGACCAGGTGACCTCGGACGACCTCGCCCTCCAGGATATCCTGTCCGGCGCGATTATTTCCCGGATGCCGTCCTGGCTTCTCGGTACAATCATCCGTGATCGACCGCTCGTTGCGGTCGTATCCTGAGTAATGACCTGCTCGCCGATCGAACACATGTCTTTGGACGATCGAGCCACTCTCTTCCAGCAATGGCCGGCCGCCCAGGGCGAGAGGATGCAGGCGACCGGCGCGTTGCATCACCGGCTTGTGAGGCGGGCGCAGCACCAGCCGGCGGTCAACCGATGTGTCCGGCGATTTATACTAAGGTGCAATGATCAGAACCCATTTGCCCATTGGCGCATCCCGATGGACATGATCCGCCATGGCTGATCGACGAGCTTGTTCCATGCGAAGCAGC
>NZ_JAAZQN010000017.1:0-18887 GCF_012275365.1 Novosphingobium sp. SG720
GCGGGCCTGGCCTATACCGCGCTCAAGCACAGCCAGCCCGGCGACATGTGCACGATCCCGCGCGCCGAACTCGATGCATTCTCCGCCAGCGGTGGCGATGTGCGGCGCTAGTGCGATGTTTCTCGGCGAGGGTGGGGGACTACCACCACGCCATCCGCGAACCGACCAACGCGAATATCGGCCTGTGCCGGTGATGTGATCGCGCGGCCATCCAGGGTGAGGCCGCTGATCGTCACGCCGCGAACGGAACGGGCGGCGTCAAAGCCGGCAATCTGCGAAGGCGAAAGACTGGCGGCGTTGCTGACCCGGACATTGCGGACGGTGATATCGCTGATGCCTCGCCCCGGTGCCAGGCTATATTTCTGGTTGAACAGCACCCGGAAGTTGAGCAGCGAACCTTCCTGCACATGCTCGACCGCGATATCGTCGAAGGAGACATGACGCACCACATTGGCGTCGCCGTCGCTGATCGCCATGACCCCTTGGTATTCCGGGTCATCTTCGTCATGCTCCAGCACGTCGATGCGTCGGAACGCGATGTTCTCGATTGTCTCGGGCGCCGCTTCACCACCGCCGTGCAGCCCGATGTTGATGGGGTGGGCCACGTCGGCCCAGAGAACCGCGTCACTCACCGTGATGTTGCGCGCGTCGCCTGCAAAATTCCAGCGGTGGCCATAGATCGCCACGGAATCGTCGGACGTGCGCAGAAAGACATTGTTCACGCGCACGTCGGTGCAGCTCATCATGTCGATCCCGTCGGACCAGGGCGCGGCGCTGAACGTGTTCAGATCATGGATCACGATGTGGTCGGACTGGCCGCAAAAAACCGTATAGTGCCTGGGGTTGATCACGGTCGGTCCATCGATCGTGATGTCGCTGGAATTGGTTATTTCAAACCCGCGCTCGGGCTGGTCGATGATGCCGTGCCCCAGGATCTGCACATCGGTGACGCGATCGAGCGCGATCTTGCCGCGCAACACGGCACCCGGCTCCAGCAGCACCGTGGTGTGTGACGGGAAAGCGAACACCGACCCGGGCTGATCGGGTGGAACATGAATTCCCGGCGCAAAGCGCACCACGTTGCGCCCGGCGGGGACGGTCGGTGCCGGGCCGGCCGGATTGGCGAACAGGTGGAGGTTGTGCAGGCGATCACCGTCGAATTCGATCGACAGTTTGGCGGGCCGCGTCAGCGTGAAACGGGCGACATTGCCCGCCACCACCGGAACCACGCCCGCGCGCGTCGGTCGTGCGACCAGTTTGCGCACATCGCCATTGTCGCGCCGCACTTCCACTTCGACCGGGCCATCCATGTCGAATTGCACCATGCTGGCGTGCTGCGGTGCGTCGAGATCGACGATCACGTCGTGCTCGAAAAGGTCCACCCAATCTCCGCCAGGGCTGCGGACGCGCACGGTGAAATCGTCATTGTGGTGCATTCCGCCCGGCACCGGATAGGCCTGCGGCGCGGTAGCGGCGAGGGCCGGTATCATCGTCCCGCTGAGCAGCAACGCGGCCAGGACGGTCGCGCGGCCAGCGCTCATTCCCCCGATCATCGTGGCGCCGGCCCAGACGATCCACGCACCTTGAGTTCAAACGGAGCGACATGATGGCGCACCGCCGAATCGTCGCTTCCCGCGTTGCGGCGCTGGCGTAGCGTATCGGCCACGATCTCCACTGCCATGGCGGCCATGTCTGCGATGGGCTGATGCACGGTGGTCAATTGCGGCCACAGCAGCGATGCAATCGGCGTGTCGTCGAAACCCGCCACGCTCAGTTCGGCGGGAACACGGATTCCCTGGCCCAGCGCCATGGCAGTAACGGCGGCAGCCATATCGTCGTTGCTGGCAAAGATCGCCGTCGGGCGCTCTTCGGGTGGGCACTCGAGCAGGGCCTGGCCGGCATCGAGCCCGGAACGATAGGTGAAATCCCCTTCGCGCAGCCAGCCCGGGCGGATCGGCAGGCCGGCCTGCGCCATGGCCGCACGGAATCCTTCCTCGCGGCGCATTGCCGGCGAGTGGCGCGGATTGCCGCGAATGAAGGCAATGTCGCGATGGCCCAGTTCGATCAGATGATTGGTAAGGGCGCGTGCGCCCTCGAAATCGTCGATCAGCACGGCCGAGGAATGCGAGCGGGGATCGGCGGTGGCGAAGCTGACTGCCGCCACCTTGGCTTGCCAGAGCAGATCCAGCGCCTCGAGCGAGTCACACAGCGGCGGGGGCAGGATCATGCCGTCGACGCCGCGCCCCAACAGCACGCGCACGGCATCGATCGGATCGTCGTGACCGGCGATTGGCTCGATATCCAGTTGGCTGCCATCGCGCCCGCTTTGGCCAAATGCGCCCATCAGGAAACTGCCAAGGTTGGACGACTGGGGATTGCTGAACAGCACGCCGATGCGGAACGCCCCGGATCGCGCCGCGCGCGCCGCCAGATTGGGCACATAGTTGAGTTCCTGGATCGCAGCTTCGACCTTGGCCCGCAGTTCCTCGCGCACTTTCGTCCCGTTCACGACGCGTGACACGGTCATCGAAGAAACGCCTGCCACCCGCGCAACATCGTGCACCGTCACGGCATTGCGGCGGCCGGGAACACCTGCGGAAGTATCGGTCTGGGTATCAGAGCGTTTGGTCAAGGCTGATTCCTCTATGTGCTGTCGTCCCCCGGAACTGCATGCGGCGCGATCCGTACCGCCTGCCGGCAGTGTTCAGGTCTTGTTATAGATTACGATAACAGTCAACTGTTCCCTGCATGACCAAGCATAGTGGCCGAAAAAGAGATTGCTGACCGGTGCTATAATTGATATCGATAACTGAAAGCGCGACAATGCAGCATGTTGGAGAGAATGACGATGAAAGCAACCCGGCGCCACAGCCTCTGCACAAAACTGGCGACAGCGTGTGGCGCAGGCGTGGCGCAATGACCGGTGCTACCCGTCGTGGGTTCATTGCCGGTGTCGGGGCTTTGCCCGCTGCAGCCGCTGTGCCGGCTGCGGCGCGGATGGACTCTGCGTCGGCGCGCATCGTCTCGCCCGACGGGCAACTTGCGGTAACCCTCGATGCGTCCGGCCCCACCTGGGCTGTCGACGTAGCGGGGCGCGTGATCGTGGCGCCATCGCCGGTGGCACTGCTGTTGGCCGATGGCGGACGGCTGGGGCCTGGCGCCGTCCCGGTGCGATTTTTGCGGCAGGTGGTCACGGGGGCATGGAATCCGGCCTACGGCATTCGTGCCAGCTATGACCAGGGCTGTAGCGAATTGATGCTCGAAATGCACGATCCGGTGCGTGACATCCGATTTGCCTTGGTCGCCCGCGCCTATGACAGCGGCGCTGCGGTGCGTATCCGCTTGCTGTCTGCGCCGAAAGCGGAATTGGCGCTGCGGGGCGAAGAAACCGAAGTGCGCCTGCCGGCCGATGCCGTTGTCTATGCCAGCCGGGACGAGGGCGAGTACCAGCATGCCGTGCAAACCAGGCTCGACCCCGTGCCCCATCCCGAGCTTACTTCAAGCAGCGATCACGGTGCGCTGGCCGATATTCCGCTGACCGCGGTTATGGCCGATGGTGCAGGTGTGCTCGTGACCGAGTCCGATCGGCGGCACTATCCGCGCACGATGTTCCGTTCCACCGCTCAGGGCGTGGTCACGCACCTGATGCGCTATCCAGGGCGGGCGACGGGATGGTCGGGGCCGGGCGATACGCCCGCTGAGGAAAGTTTTTCGGTGCCCGTGCCATTTGCCACGCCTTGGCGGGTTGCGGTGGTGGCGCCCGAGGTGGCGCGCCTGGTGGAGCGGCAGGATCTGATCCCGACCCTGGCCAGCCCGAACGAACTGGGCGATACCGCATGGGTAAAGCCCGGGCGGCTGATGCGCATCCGTGACTATACCACGCAGGCCGGGATCGACACGATCGACTTTGCTGCCCAGCGCAAGCTCGACTACGTGATGTGGGATGCGCACTGGTATGGGGACGGTACCGATCCGAGCGATGCCACCCATGCGATCCCCGCCATCGACATTGAGCGCGTGATCGCCCACGCCCGCGCCAAGAGGCTGGGCATGATTCTCTATGTCGATCGCGTGCCGGCCATGCGCCAGCTCGATGCCATCGTGAAGACCTATCGCGATTGGGGCGTGGCGGGGATCAAGTTCGGCTTCGTCTGGGAGGGTCGCCAATCGGATGTCGATTTTATCGAACACCTGCTGCGCACCTGTGGCGAGCATCGCCTGATGGTCAACCTGCATGACAATCTGCGCCCCGCCGGGCTGGAGCGCACACTGCCCAACTATATCGCGCTGGAAGGGGTGCGCGGCAACGAGCAGTTTCCCACGGCCACGCACAATTGCACCCTCGCCTATACCCGCGCGCTGGCCGGGCCGATCGATTACACGATCTGCTATGCCAATCCCAAAAACAAGGCGACCAACGCGCACCAGATGGCCCTTGCGGCCATCTACTACAATCCGCTGACCAGCCTGTACTGGTATGACAAGCCTGACAAATATGCCGGTCGCCCATGGCCGGAGCTGGCCTTCCTGGACGAATGCCCCACTTCGTGGAAGCAGACGGTTTCGCTCGGTGGCAAGATCGGCGAGCACGCGGCGGTGGCACGCCAGGCGCATGATGGACGCTGGTTCGTTGGCGTGATCACCAACGAGCAGGCGCGCACACGCACCATCGCCCTTGATTTTCTGGGCGGGGGCCGCTGGCGGTTGCGGCGGTTCGCCGATGGCCCGGCTGCGGCAGAGCCGTGGGCGACGCCGGTTGTCCTGTCTACGCAGGTGGTCGACGCGCGTTCCCGGCTGGCGGTGGAGATGGTGCCCGCTGGCGGGCAGGCGCTGATCTTCGAACCGCTTTGAACGAACGCTCCAGCGCGCGAGATCTATCGATGACGACCTCTTTTCCGTTTGACCGCCGCACGCTTTTGGGGAGCGGCGTGGCCGGCCTGGTGCTGGCCGGAACCCCGTGCCACGCGCAGCCGGGGCACCCTTCCGCCCGACTCGATGATGTACTGCCCGCGCTGGAACCCGCGCATCCCCGCCTGCTGCTGGATGACACCCGCATGCAGGCCTGCCGCCAGCAAGCGGCGCACGATCCGGTCTATCGCCAGCTGATCGACCGGATCATGGCCGAGGCGCGCACCATCCTCGCAGAGCCGGTCGTGCCCTATCGCCTGACGGGGAACGACCGTCCCTCCATGCTGGGAGGATCGCGCGCCATAATCCGCAAAGTGCTGCATTGTGCCTTTGCCTGGCGTTGGAGCGGTGACCGTGTCTTTGCAGAACGGGTGCGGACAGAACTGCTCTCGGCCGCCCATTTCCCGGAATGGAACCATACCCATTTTCTCGATGTCGCCGAAACGGCCTTTGGTGTGGCGATCGGGTATGACTGGATTCATGCCGCGCTGTCGGACGAAGACCGCGCCACGATACGCATGGCACTGGTGGAAAAGGCTCTGCTCTGGGCCGATCGCGCCTATCGCGGCTCGGGTGACGAATGGCTGGGATTCCCCGGCTTCTACTGGAACTGGAACCAGGTGTGCAATGGTGGCGTGCTGGCGGCCGCGCTGGCCGTAGCTGAAGATGAGCCGCAGCTGGTGGCGGATATCCTGGCTGGCGTGCAGCGCTCCGTGCCATTGGCGCTGGCCGGCTTTGCGCCCGATGGGGCAGGTCCCGAAGGGCCGGTCTACTGGACCTACGGCATTACATTTCACGTCCTGATCCTGGCCATGCTGCAATCAGCACTGGGCAGCGACTTTGCATTGGGCAGCGGGGCGGCCTTTGCCCAGACCGACATGTATCGCCTGTGGGTACAGGGCCCCACTGGGCTGGCCTTCAACTATGGCGATTGCAAGGAGCAATTGGGGCCCACGGCAGCACTCGCCTGGCTTGGCCAGCACCACGGCCATGCTGCGGTCACGGCGCTGGCGCGCGCAGAGATGATCGCGTCATTTGCAAAGCCGCGCCTCGATGGCGAATTCGACCGGTTCTTTCCGCTTTATGCCCTGTGGTATCCACAAGCCACGAAGACCCCACTGTTGGCCCAGCATGGCCGCCGGTTTTGTGGCCATGCCGAACTGGCGATCTTCAGGGGCGACTGGAGTAGCATGGACAGCGCCTATCTTGGGTTCAAGGCTGGTAACAACGCCACCAACCACGCGCATCTTGATCTTGGCTCATTTGTGCTCGAAGGGCAGGGGGTCCGCTGGGCTGTGGATCTTGCCGGCGATAGCTACCAGATACCTGGCTATTTCGACGGCAAGTCGAGCAGCGGCAAGCGCTATGGCATTTTTCGCGTCTCCACCGCCGGGCATGGTACGCTGATGCCCGAAGGCGTCGGACAGGACCCGTTCGCCAAGGCACTGATCGCACGCTTTGCTGAGCGCGCCGACGGCGGCTTTGCCATCGCTGACCTTACTTCCGCCTATCCCGGCCATGCCCGCTCGGTGCGACGCGGGATCGACTTTGCGCGTCGTGGGGCGCGCGTGACGGTGCGTGACGAGATCGACGGCGCCCGGCCCGGTGCTGCGTGGCGCTGGGCTATGTTCACCCGCGCCGCGATCATCATCACCGGTAACCGTGCCGTGCTGACCCAGGATGGCAAAAGCATGCTGGCGGTGATCGAGACACCAGGCATGGACTTTCATGAACTGTCCGCGACGCCGTCCTCTGCAGCTGAAAATCCCAATCGAGGCGTGCGTATTCTGGCGATCACCACGGCAGCCGACCAGGAAACGCGGGCAATCCAGGTTGCGCTCTATCCGCTGGGCGATCGACCGGGCCGTGCCGGCGTTTTGGCGCCTCTGGACCAATGGGAGGCGTAGCACGGGCGCGGACGAAATGGATTGCTATGGCAGATCGCTTCCCCCGCCCCCTTGCAGCGCCAGGTTGATCGCCACTGAACGGCGTGTGCCCGCGCTGCGGAACGGATAGACACAGTGAAGCATCCATGACGGCCAAAGGTAAAAGTCGCCGATCGCCGGCTTTATCGTGAACAGGTTCTGCGCGCCCAGCGCACTGCGACTGTCGATGAATTGAAGGCAGCCGGCCGTATTCTGCCGGGCCTTGTCTGCCGCGAATTCCGCGTTGTAATCGGCAGGCAGCGCGAGGAAGCCGACGCTGCTGAAATGGCACCCCTGGTGGCAATGCGCCGGGTTGTAGTCGCCCGCCGTCATTTCGTTGATCCAGCCTTCCTTGATGGCGACCTGCAGCCGGGTGTCGCGCAGATTCTCGGTCGCGGCATAGTCGGTGAAATGCAGCAGCGCATTTTCACAGCGGTAAGCAAAGGTGCGCGCCACATCATAGAGGAAATCGCGGAGCACCGGCGTGGCGTGGATCAGGTCCGTCACGCGCAATTCGTGGCGCACGGCCCCGGCCAGATGGCTCGACCAGTCGCGCGACTTGCGCTGGGCCGGGCAGGCCAGGATGGCTTGCGCGTGCTCGTTCAAGGCCGCGACGGCCGCTGCCGGCATGGTCGCTTTCAGGATCATCGGGCTGAATGGCGCGACAAGTTGCATGTCATGGTTGGCAGGCATGGCATTTCCTTCGCAGGGCAAGATGCCTTGGCAGGCACGACGACGGGGCGCCTGCCAAGGCGCCCCGTCCCACCGTGGTGACACAATGGCTGATCAGAAATCCTGCCGCACGGTCAGCCACATCGAACGCGGCGGATTGCGGCGCAGCAGGAACAGCGAATTGGGCAATTGCTGGGTGACATCATAGGATTGGATGCCGGACGGCAGATTGGTGCCCAAGATCGGATCATAGGCCGAGACGTATTGTTTGTTCATCACGTTGCGCACATCGAACACGATGCGCGTGCCGCTGTGCGGTTCGTATTGGATCGACGCGTCCAGATTGTCCTGCTTGGGCAAGGTGCGTAGATCGAGCGCGTTGGTGCTGAGCCTGCGTTCCGACATCCAGCGGTGCCGCAGATTCAGGCGCACATTGCCCAGGCTGTAGGAAACGACGTTGCTGAGCGTCCATTTGGGCGAGCGGGCCAGGCTGCCGGAATCGATGCGCAGCACGTCGTCGGCAGCGCCCAGCCCGTTGGCTCCGGTGTTGAGCCAGTTGTAGGCGGCCGTGGTCCGTCCGTTGAGGAACGTGACCGAAGGGGTCCATTCCAGCTTTTTGGTCACCCGCCAACGGGCCCAGGCTTCCACACCGCGCGTGAAGTAGGTGTTGAAGTTTTCGGGCAGGAGATAGGTCGTCACGTTGTCGGAGTCTATCGCGGTGGGGTAATCGTTGACCGCAAAGTTCTGCTTGAAATAGGTGATTGCCCCGCTCAGCCGCCGGGTGCTGAACGTGTAAGCGATCTCGTAGCCTTTGACGTAGGCGGTTGGGCCGAGCGGTCGGACCAGCGTGGCTTGCGTCGTGTAGCGTTGCACGATTCCCATCGCGGGCTGCTTGCCATCGGTATAGCGGATGTAGAACTTGTGATTGGGGTTGATGTTGTAGCCGATCGCCGCGCTGTAGTTGAACACGCCAAGGGTCCGATGTGCGGCAATCACCTTGCTGGGCGTGACCACCGCGTAAAGATTGTCGTAGACGGTCAGCGGATCACCATCGAGGCCCCCATTGCTCAGCGAACTCGCGCCGGGATTGCGCGTGTCGTAGGTGACCGAGTTGGTCGTTGCGGAGAAATGATCGTACTTGAAGCTGGCATTGAAATCCCAATGCGAATTGGGTGACCAGCGCAGTTCGCCGCGCGGCGCGATTTCGGTGATGCGCGCCTGCTGGGTCACCGTTGCGAACAGTCCAGTGCCGTAATAACCCCATCCGCCGGCATCGGTCAGCTTGTAGGTCTGCCCGCTTTGCGTGACGTAGGATACGTTCAGGTTGCGCACTTGGCCATCGGCCCACGCAGCCAGGCCCTGGCCATTGGCCCAAGAGTTGTTGATCTGCTTCGAATGGGCGACATAGACCCCGGCATTGATCGCGAACTTGGATGTTTCGTGGGCAACGGTAAAGTTGAACATGATATCGCGTGAGGCGCGATAGGTGTCCTCCACCCGTGTGCGCAGCACCAGATCCTGCGACGCCGCACCCACCGGCAGCGTGGCCGAAGTATACGTGCCGTTGGAATTGGGCGTCGTTGCGGTCACCTGTCCGCCGCGCACGTCGATGTCGCGATTGGGCAGGCCGTTGTAGGTCACGCACAGACTGTTGGCTTGATAGGTGGCTGCCGTCACCAGCGGACAGGGGGCGCCTGTGCGATAATTGATGCCCAACTGCGAACCGCCAACATTGTTGGCTACCCGCGCCATCAATGCGCCATTGCCATCGCGAAACTCGTAATAGCCGGGCGTACGGTCCAGATTATTGATGTTCATGCCATAGCGTTCGCGCTCGGCAGCCGAGGCCGTGAGGGAAACGGGGGTGTCGGTCTTGTAGCCCTGACCGCGATAAGTGCTGTTCTGCCAGCGCAGCGCCGTGGCGAAATTCCACCCACTGTCGGTGGCGTGACTCCAATTGAGCGATACCGCGTCTTGGCGATAGCGAAAGCCCTTGGTGGGATCGAGCGTGTGCGTGCCCGGGCTGAAAAAGTTCGGCACGGTCTGCTTGCCGCCGAGCATATACAAATTGGCGTCCCGCCCAAATCCAGCAATTTCCTGGGCATTTTCATAGCCGTAGGTAGGCTGTTGAAATGCGGTCAACTCGGCATTGGTATCGTCAAGATGCTTGAAGCCGAGCACGAACATACCCGATCCGCTGCCGGTAGCATAACTCTTGGTGGCGCGCGCGCGGAATTGGCCGCCATGGTTGAGGTCATAGCCGGGATTTACCTGGCCATTGGACGTGCGATAAAATCCGCTCACGCCAAGCCCGATGTCGCCCTGCTTGTTGGTCCAGCCATATTGCCCGTCGATCTGCTTCCACGACAAGTGCAGGTCGTCTCCTTCCAGGCCGATGCGCGCCTGAAGGGATCCACCCGGTTTGACCGCACCGGTAATATAGTTGAACGTCGCCCCGACCGAGGTGGACACCGCTGTTGCCGAAGACCCGCCACGAACCGATTCTACGCGGCTTGTGGAAATGTCGGCGCGATAGAAATATCCGTCCTGGAAACCGCCGAACTTGAACGGCACCACCGGCAGCCCGTCTTCCAGAATGGTAGTCCAGAAATAGCCAGAGGTGTTTGACCCCGTGCCGATCGTCATGCCGCGCGTGAACACTTCGTTGCGCGCCACGCCATCATTGGATTCCACGACCACGCCGGGCATGTCGCGCAGCATGTCGTCGGCGCTGATCGGGGTGAACTTGGACATATCCTTGTCCGTCAACACAGAATAGGCAACATTGGCTTTTCGCGCCACCGTTGCCTTGCCCACACCGGTCACAATGATGTCTTCGCCCCGGATGCCGGGTGCCGGATCGCGCGCGGCCTTGGCCGGTTGCTCCGTCGGTGTGCTTTGCGCCTGCGCAGTACCCATTGCCCCGAGCGATGCGGTAGCCATCAGCAGCCCCAAGACATGTGCGCCTGCCTTGCGCGGCTGAAACGGGGCATCCCTGTTGGGTGTCATGGATTGCGTATCCTCTCCTGTTGTGCCCGCCAGCCCATGGCGGGGCGCGAACCGCCAGATCACGCGGTCGCGAATCGTTTCTGTCTGATAACGATATCTGAAATATTCCGGCAATCAAGTCAGCAAACATTCAGAGAGGACGCAAAATTCGACAAAATCTTGAAATTGGGATTGAATGCACGCAAGAAAATTGTGCTTGAAATCGGATAACGTTATCTGCGAAACCGCTGGCGCGCTGACCGGCGAAGGTGACGCGTGTCTGGCCCGGCGCTGCACGGCGCCGTCGCGGCCAATGCGATGGCTGACCTGGCTGGTTGATCATGTCGAGCAAGGAGAACTGCAATGCGGCCGATGGCAAAATACGTAGCTGGCCTTATGGCTGCGCCGGCGGCCTTGGTAGGGGGCGCGTCGCAGGCGCGAACGCTCGATCACGTGTCATTGGCGACCGAGGCGGCGGGGGCGCAGCATGCGATCCGGATCACCAACGGCAGCGTTGCACCAGGTGGCTTGGGACAGCCGGCCTTGCGCATCGCGCCGCCGAGCGGAGGCGGATGGAAAGGCGGCGGCGTGGCGTTTCGCGTCCGGGTCGATCCGGCGCGTCCCACTTTCTTCACGGCCCGCCTCTGGGGCGGGGAAGTCGTGGAAGGCAACCTGACCCTGATCTGCGATGGCAAGCAGGTGGGAGATCGGCTGCTGAGCGATTACGACCAGCTGGATTACGGGGCGAAGCACCAGCAGTTTCCCGGTGCCTTTTTCTATCGCACCTATCGCCTGCCCGATGCCGTAACCCACGGCAAGACCACGATCGACTGCATGATCGAGGCGAGCGGGCCAATTTTTTCCTATGCCGACGCTTTCGCCAAGTTCCAGCGCCCGATGGAAGCACCGTCACGCGGGATTTACGATGTCTATACACACGACGATCCCTGGCTCGACACGGCTGGTGCGGTCGATGGCGCGGTTATTGTGCCGCAGCGCCGGCCAGGCGCCGGGCGCATTGTCCCCGGTGCGCCGGGTGCCGAAGTGCTTGGGCGCATCCGCACGCGGATCGAGGCAGCTGTACAGGGGCTGCTTGTCAGCCCAAGGCCGCTGGGCCAGCCGGAAATCGCCTTCCTGGCCCATTTCCGCAGCAAGACCTGGTCGAAGCTGGCCAAGGATCCGCGTGTGCTGGCGGCGATCGTCAAGGGCATGGACGATTTTGCCGCCGCCTATGCCGCCAATCCCGATCTCGTGAAGTTCGAGAAAAGCACCTGGAATCCCGACTGGTTCGGATTTGGGATGATTGGCGATGCCCTGGCATCTGATCCGGCGGCGTTTGCGCCGCTGCTGGACCAGCAGATCGCCTGGAAACCGGGCACCACGATCGCGCGCCGTGAAGCGCTGGCCACCATGCTCGAAGCGAGCCGGGACTGGCTGCGCACGCATCGCCGGTTCTATACCAACCAGTCGATGATCGTCGATTGCTGGGGCATCTACCTCGCCAATCGCGGGCTTGCCGTGGTTGCACCCGCCAAGGCCATGCCCGAAGCGCAGGCCCGCCGTTACCTTTACGAGGCGACCGGGATCGAGCCGTGGCGAGGCGACGACCTGCCTGGTGGCGGCTCCACGTATGATGCCGGCGGCCCCGATGGGACCAAGGCGCAGGCCTATCGCGTGGCCAAGGGGTATCACCTGGTGACGCATAAGGGCCTGACGCGCGAGTTGGGTTATGTTGGCAATTACGGCGAAGTCGGTGACTGGGTGTCGGCCATCTACACCGCCACCCGGCCTGGCCCCGGGCAGCCGGGCGACGCGCGGATCCGTGAGCAGTTGGCCAAGATCGTCGCGGCGCGCGGCTTCTTCCGCTACCCCGCCGCCGATGACCAGGGCTTTGCCACGATGCGCAACATGGCCGATATCGGCTGGCGTGATCTCAAGGCGCCGGGCGAAATCGCCTATGTGCAGGAAGCCCATGCGGGAGTTTCAAGCGCCATCCAGGCCGCGATCCTGACCGGCGATCCCCGCCTTGTCGGCTATGCGCAGCAGATGGTGGCCGACAACCAACTGTGGCCCATGCTGGAAGCGGCGGTGGGCGTTCCAGGATTCCGCCAGACCAATGGCCTGCTCGATATCATCGACGACGTGACGACACTAGCCGGGATGCCCGCGCAGCCGGCCAGGTTGCCGATGACGGCGGGGCAGCCCGATTTCGCCTTTGCCGACCCCGAAGACGGCGTTGTGGCGATCAAGCGGGGAGACGAACGCTTCTATGCCTCTGTCTGGTGGCGCGCCAACCGGGGTATCAGCCAGCTTGGCCGGGTATGGATGAGCGGGCCGCGCGGCAACCACATCGCCACCGTCCCGGTCCGCACCGGATTTACGCCGAGCGGGCAGTTCTGGGTCCGTCCCAACAAAGTGGTTTTGCTCAAGAGCGGATCATTCAACGCCGACTACGGCCTTGATCTGGCGGAGGCGGGTGAGCGTCTTCCCCTGGCGCAACCCCCGGCCGGGATCGTGCTGACGCCCGGTGAGGACAGCATCTATGCCGGGCGCGGTGAAAATCACGTGATGGCGTTTGCCGGTTATACCATTGCAGTGAACGCCAGTGAAACCAAGACCTTCGATTTCACCGTGCCGCCCCATGCGGGCAGCGAGCTGGTTTCCGGCAAGCAGATCACGGCCGGAACAGTGCTGACGATGGCGCCGCTTTCAACCGTGGTCTTCTTCGATCCCGACTTCAGACCTGTCCCTTAAGGGGAAGGTGCGAGCGATTGATGAGAATGACAGACCTGCCGGTGAAGGCTGCCCACGCTCTAGCCTTTTGATTTGTCGCATTTTCCAAGTCGGAAGGTGGTTCCACCTGCCTCGAAAATGCTCTAGCGAAAGGTGACATCGCTGACGAACGGGCCGATATCGATCTGCCCCGGTCGCGCGGCCAATATGCGTTGGCCTGCAATCGTGACGTGGTCGATCAGCACATGCCGCACTGCTGTTGCCTCGCCCAGCCCGTGGATCAGCGCCGGGCGCGTGAGGCCCTTGCCGGTGAAGCGGATGTTGCGCAGCGTGACGCCATCGATGCCACGGCCCGGCAGGGTGTTGTAGCGAGCATTGCGCCCCGCCACGATATTGAAAAGCCGCCCTTCTTCGATCCGGTCGACGCGGATGTCGCTGAACGTCACATTGCGCACGAGCGTGCCATCCCCCGAGAAGATCGCCATCGCGCCATCCCAGTCAGGATCGTCTTCATCCATGTTCATGATGTCGATGTTTTCGAAACGCACATCGGCAATCGTGCGCGGGGTTCCGGTGTCACCAAAATGGCCAACGAACAGGGAATGGGCCACATCGTTCCAGATGCGCAAGTTGCGAACCGAGATATCGGTCGTATCCCCTGGCGGCATCGGGTCTTTGATCCCGGTCTGCGCCTCGCGCTGGCGGCACAGCGGGCAATCGGCGACCGCGTAGACCACTACGGCGTCATCCGACACGCGAAGATATCCACCGTCGATGCGCACGTGCTGCGCCGTGGAGATGTTGATGCCGTCTGACCATTTGCCCGATGTGAAGCCGGTCAGATCGCGCACGGTCACATCGTGGGCGTTGCGAATGTTCATGATCCTTGCTGCATCGCGGCGATCGCTGTTGACCATGATGAGGTCGGCGATGGTAACCCGCGCACTGCCATCCAACTCGATCGCCTGGCCCGGATCCCACAACAGGCCGCGTCCGGCAATGGTTACGTCATGCGCACCGCGAAGGTCGAAGGCGCCCTGCAGCACGGCGCCCCCATCAAGGTAAATCTGCTCTCCCGAATGCACGGCAAAGGCTGCTGCGCCGTTGTCCGGCCTATGCAGGCCCGGGCCAAAATAGCGAACACCCGCGCCGCTGGGGCGCAGCGGCGGCAACGAGCCGGCGATAATATGCAGATTGTGCAAACGATCGTCGTCGAATTGCAGCGAAAATCGTTCTGGCCGAGTCAGCGTGAGCCGCACCACATCGCCCCGGCGCGCGGGTCGCAGCTTGCTGGACAAGGGCGCTACCGCAACCGTCGCGAAACGACCATTGTTCTTGGCAATTTCGATTTCCACCGAACCGGAAAAATCGAAATAGACCATCGAGGCGTTCTGCTTGGTATCCGTGTCAACCTGGATCGCGTATTCGTAGAGGTCATGCCATGCCCCGCCGGGTTGGCGGACACGGACAGTAAAATCGTCGTTGTGAACCTTATACAGCAATTCCTGAGGTACTTGATACGTGCGCAGCACATTGTCCGCAGGCGCGCGACCAATTGCTTGAGGCGCCATGGATGCAAAGAGTGCTGCGCTGGCCAGCCAGGCCCAGCGGCCATGGACGCGAAGTATTCTCATGATTGTCGTGTTGCCCATCTGCGCTTTGAAATCGATCTGATATCGATATCAGCTGCATCGGGCATCCGCAACAGCGATAAGGCAGACAATCGCCTGGATGGGCCCGCGCGGTACGATGCGCATTCGTGCCGCGCGGGAAAGTCGATCAAGGCAGTGGTGCCTGGCCCAGCAAGCGTGTCCCCATGGCAGCGGATTCACGAACCACGTCAAAGCCATAGCGCGCCATGGTGGTTTCATAGTCGGCCAACGCCATCTGCAGGGTGGCCTGCCCTTTGCTGGCCGATGCCAGATGGCGGACCAGCAAGGCGGCATCGTGCAGGGCAATGTTGGCACCACGCCCCAGGCTCGGCGTCATGACGTGGATCGCATCGCCCAGCAGCGTCGTGCGCCCTGCGCAGTTCAAGGCAAATGGAACGCTGCTGGTCATTTCAACGAAGAAGAACGAGCCAGGCTCTCCTGCAGCCGGGACTGCGCTCGCCATGGCTGGCCACTCCGCCAGCATCTGTCCGGCCAGCGCCTGAAGTCCATCACTGTCCATGGCCCGCAGGGCGTCATCTTCTCCAAATAGTGTCTGGCGGCCAGAAACGATGCAGCCCACGTAATCGTCCTGTGCAGCCAGACCTGCATCGGGCAAGAGCTGCCTTGCCGCGCGATCGGGGCGCATGGGATAGCGGACTGGCCCAACGCCCAGGATGAACTTGCGATCATCCGCACAGGCGGTGAAGATATCGGCCAGACAGTGTTCGGGCAGCACGGTTTGCGCTGCGCGCCATGGCACGCGACCGTAAATCGCGCGCACGCCCGTGTCCATGATGGCTGCCTGGGGCGCTCTTTGCCGTGCAATGGCCGAACCGGCGCCATCTGCACCAACCAGCACGTCTCCGCGATCGCTGCTGCCGTCGGCAAATGTCACGGTCACGCCGTGGCCGTCTTCCGCATAACCGGTTACCCGCCGCCCCCAATTGCAGCATTCGGCCAAGCCATGAAGGAGAATCTCCCGCAAGGTGGCGCGATTGACATTCCAGTGTGTTGCGATCCCGGCCGTCCGGTGGTGCTCCGTCTTGCCGTAGTCATCAGCCTTGAACCGCCGCTGGATGGCAAACCCGGTATCGAGGATAGTGGTATAGGGCAGGGGCGCCATTGACGTGGCTTCCAGCAGCGTAAAGCTGGCGGCATCGAGGCAGGCGCGCAACGCGGTTATACCGTCGCCGTCAAGATGCAGGCGATATCCCTGCTTCCGCTGCTGCGGGCCGGCATCGCGCTCATAAAGCGCAATCTCGATCCCTGCGCGCTTCAGGCCCTGGGCCAGGCAGAGGCCGCCAATTCCGGCGCCGGCTATGATCACTTTCATTGTGCTATCCCTTGCATCGTGTTGATCGATGCGCAGGGCAATCATGTCGGGAGCATTGCACCGTTGCTGGCGCCGAACGCAAATGCGCACATTGCCAATGCATCGGATGCCGACACTTCGCCCAGCACATCAGCTGCCCTGCCATCGAATGGCACGGCATGGTGATGTCGTGGGCGATGAGAAACCCGATGGGGCGACCGTGCTACCAATCGGTCTGCTCTCTTCTCGACAGCATGGCAGTGGCCGAATGCGTGCTGCGTTGCAACCTTAAAGTGCGCTGGGCCGTGGCACGCCGCAACCCGAAGCGGGCGCCGTATGGCAACGCGCCTCGCATCCCGCCGCTGCAATGCCTGTCTATTCCCACGATGCCGAGGCTTCGGAATGGACGGAACGGGTCACTTAGGTTGAACGCGGTGAAATGGTAGATTATTCAATGCAGACTGCATGGCGTCGCAATGAGTAGCCCCGAGATTTCTGGACGGCTTCGATCATAACATTGAAGACAGGAGGCGACGATGGGGAAGCTCAATTTCAATGACGAGTTCAAGCGTGATGCGGTGGCCCAGATCACGAGCGCGGGCATCCGGTAGTGGAGGTCTCGCAGCGGCTCGGTGTCAGTCAGCATTCGCTGTGTGCGTGGAAGCGTCAACTGGGCCGGCACGTGTCGGATGATGCCAGCAAGGATGCCGAGATCCGCCAGTAGAAGCGCGAGCTTGCCCGGGTGACGGTGGAGCGCGACATCCTAAAAAAGCCGCCGCTTATTTCGCTCGAGATGCAAAGTTAGATTTGCCTTCATTGCCGAGCATCGCGATCGTTTTGGCGTGCGAGCAATCTGCCGCTTCCTTGCCGTGCAGCCCAGCGGATTCCATGCCTGGCAGAAGAACCCGCTGAGCCAACGGGCTCGGTAAGATGTTCGGCAGACGAAATTGATCCGGCGAGCCTGGAACGACAGCGGCAAAGTCCATGGCTACCGCAAGTTGCACGACGACCTAGTGGATCAGGGCGAGCCCTGCTGCCCGAACCGTGTTGCGCGGTTGACCAGGCTGGCCGGGATCAGGCGCAGATCGGCTATAAGCGGCGGCTTGGCAACTATGGCGGCAAGCCGTCGCTGGTGGTCGACAACACCTTAGCCCGCCAGTTCGATGTCGCTGCACCTGACCGGCCGTGGGTGACAGACATCACCTACATCCGCACCCTCAAAGGCTTTGCCTATCTGGCTGTCGTGCTCGATCTCTTCTCGCGCCGTGTCGTGGGGTGGTCGATATAAAGCCGCCAGACGACCGATGTAGTCCTGCAGGCGCTGCACATGGCGGTTTGGCGCCGCAAGCCCAAGCGCCGGGTGCTGATCCATTCGGACTAGGGCTCGCAGTTCACCAGCATGGACTGGACCGCTTTCGTAAGGGTTCACAATCTTGAGCACTCAATGAGCCGACGCGGCAACTGCCACGACAATGCCGTTGCCGAGGGTATCTCCGACACCGGTGGAGGTGCGGACAGCCGACAGGGTCATCGCTGAAGTCGCCGGCGTGAACGGTGGGCGTTACAGCGTGGACCTTCATCTGGCGCATGACCCTTCCGCTACCGATCGCTTTGCCCAGGCCCACGTGCGCCGTCTCGAAGCCCTGCGCCGCGATGGCGCGGCCGTGCAGCGCGAGCCCAATGGCACATGGACGGTCGGCCCAGATTACCTCAGCGAAGCGCTGCGCCATGAAGAGCGGCAAGCGCTCCGGCGCCCGGTCACCATCGCGGTGCTGGCCGACCGGCCGCTCGAGCAGCTGGTCCATCACGATGGCGAGACCTGGCTTGACCGCCAATGCGTCGCGACCAACCCGGAGCGGCTGCAGGGGCGCATCGGCGCCACGATCGGCCAGTCGCTGCAGCAGCGGCGGCAATGGCTGATGGAAGAGGGCCTGGCGGTGCAGGAGGGGGATACGATCCGCTATCGCGCCAATTTGCTGGCGACGCTCCGCCAGCGCGAACTGAACCGGGTCGGTGCCCAGCTCGCGCAGGAGCTTGGGCTGGAGTTCACGCCCGTGCGGGGCAACCATGTAGAGGGCACCTACCAGCGCGCCATTGCCATAGGCGGCGAAAAGTTCGCCGTGATCGCCAAATCACGCGAGTTCACGCTGGTCCCGTGGCGGCCGGTACTGGAGAAGCAACTGGGCCGCCAGGTTACCGGGACCATCGAGCGCGGCGGCAGCATTGACTGGACCTTTGGGCGGCAACGTTCGGGGCCGCAGATCGGCTGAGCCGTCAAAGCACCCGTGGGATACCGGAGAGGGTCTGTTTCCAAGCTTAGGGACTGCGCATCATCGCTGTCATGCAAACGCGCAAGACCCGCCACCAGTTCTACCTGCCCTGCCATCTCTCGGCGCGGCTCGATGCCATGGCTGCAGAGCCAGGGGCGTCGAAGACGACGATCCTGAGCGAGGCGCTCGGCGCATGGTTTGAGCGAGCCGAAGATGAACAGACCGGCGCGCAATTCGGCAAGGCGCTTTCCCGGCAGGTGCGGGCCGTCGAGCGGCTCGAGCAACGGCTCGATTACCTGACCGAAGTGCTCGGCCTGTTCGTGCGGCACCAACTGACACTGACCGCGCATCATCCCGCCTTCGATGCCGAGACGCAGCGCCTGGGCCAGCGCCGCTACGACCAGTTCGTCCGGACGGCGGGCGAATT
>NZ_JAAZQN010000018.1:0-6394 GCF_012275365.1 Novosphingobium sp. SG720
GCGGGCACGTTCGAGGCGGCGTGTACGCAACTCAAGGTCCCGCACCGGCAAACAAAGGCCTACACGCCGCAGACCAACGGTATGGTCGAGCGTTTGTCACGCGAACTGAGAAACTGACCCCCTGCCGAATCTGAGAACTGACCCCTGCGGCTGACGAGGGGAAAGACAGATGACGAATGTGATTACAGAGTTTTCCGCACAGGAATTGGCTGTGCGGGGAGACGATATGCTGCAGCCCGACGAGGTGGCCGCGATGGTGCGGCTGCATGAGCTAGGTTGGGGAGCAAAGCGGCTGTCGAAGGAGTTTGGCTGCGCGCGTAACACGGTGCGCCGCTACCTTCGCGCCGGCGGTGTGGTGCCGTTCGCGAAGCCCGAGCGCAAGACGGCGTTCGACGGTCTCGACGATTGGCTGCGCGAGCGTTTCTTCCGGCACGGCGGCAATGCCGATGTCATCCGCCAGGAACTGGCGAGCGAGCATGGGATCGAGATCGGCCTGCGCTCGGTCGAGTTGCGGGGCCAGCGCTGGCGGCGAGAGTTGAGGGCTCAGAAGCGAGCCACGGTGCGCTTCGAGACGCGGCCCGGGCATCAGCTGCAGATAGACTTCGGCGAGGTCCGGGTATGGATCGGCGACGAACGCATGCGCGTACATTTGTTCGTGGCGACGCTGGGCTACTCGCGTCGAATGCATATTCAGCCCTCGATCCGAGAGCGCCAGGTTGACTGGTTCGAGGGGATGGAGGGCGCGTTTCTGCGGTTCGGCGGAGTGCCGGCGGAGATCCTGTTCGACAACGCCAGGGCGCTGGTCGAGCATCACGACGCAGCGACGCGCGAGGTGCGGTTCAATGCCAGGCTCCATGCCTTCGCGCGTTACTGGGGTTTTAGCCCAAGAGCCAGCGCGCCATACCGAGCCCGCACCAAGGGCAAGGATGAGCGCGGTGTCGGATATGTGAAGCGCAATGCGGTCGCGGGTCGCCGCTTCGTCAATTGGGGCGCCTTCGTCGCACATCTCGAGCAGTGGAACCGCGAGATTGCCGATGTGCGCGTACACGGCACGACGGGCGAACTGCCGCTGGTTCGCTTCGCCGACGAAGTTGCCGCGCTTCGTCCGCTTGGCGGCCGTGCTCCATTCGGCCAACTGCGCGATCTGATTCGCAAAGTGCGCCCCGACTGCGCGATCGACCTCGACACCAACAGCTACTCGGTGCCCTGGCGCCTGGTCGGCGAGACCGTGCAGGTCGTGGTTCTCGCGGGCCGTGTCATCGTGCGTCACGCAGGCGAAGTCGTGGCCGACCATGCAGTGTGCGAGGGGCGCCGGCAGCGGATCGTCGACCGGACGCATCTGGCAGGGCTGGTGGGCACCGGTCCTATCCGCGTGACGGCGCCACAGCAGATGCCGCCACCGGCCCTGCTACGGCCACTTGCCGAATACGAGGCTGTGGTCGGAGGAGGCTGGTGATGACGGCGGTTGATCATGAAGCCCTGGTGGCGATGCTGGACCGGCTCAAGCTGTCAGCGATCCGGGACCAGCTTGACACGCTGCTCGACGAAGCGGCGCGCTCGAAAATGACGCTGCGTGAAGCTTTGGCATTCTTCGTCGGCCGGGAGATCGCGCGGCGCGACGAGCGCCGGATATCGATGGCGAGCAAGATCGCCCAGTTCCCGTTCGTACGCGAACTGGCCGGCTTCGAGTTCGATGCGCAGCCCTCGCTCGATCCGGGTCAAGTCCGGGAACTAGCGACGTGCCGCTGGATCGCGCATGGCGATACGACGCTGTTCCTGGGACCTCCCGGAACCGGAAAGACGCATCTGGCCGTTGCACTGGGGCGCGAAGCGATCCGGCAAAACTACTCGGTCCAGTTCGTCACCGCGGCAACGCTGGTAGCGATGCTGGCGAAGGCCCACGACGACGGGACGCTCGACAAACAGCTGACACAGCTTGCCCGGCCCAAGCTGCTGATCATCGACGAGCTGGGGTATCTGCCGTTCGAAGCCAATGCCGCTCATCTGTTCTTCCAACTGGTCTCACGCCGCTACGAAAGGGGATCGATCCTGATCACCTCCAACCGCTCGGTCGGGGAATGGGGCGGTGTGTTCGGCGATCCCGTAGTCGCCACCGCGATCCTGGACAGGCTGCTTCACCACTCCACCGTAGTGACCATCCGCGGTGACAGCTACCGACTTCGCGAAAAGCGTAGGTCCGGCCTTCTGCAGAAGGCCGGACCTACGCTTGAGCCAACCGAAACCAATGCGCAATGAATGGGGGTCAGTTCTTCACTTCGCCCAAGGGGTCAAATCTTCGGTTCGGTTGACAGCGTTTCAACGGTCGCGTTGCCAGCGACGTCTTGGGAATCAATGTCGCCGGCCATCAAGACCTCGAGATCCTGCTGATCAGCTTCAACCGCGCTTATAATCGACGCAGGCAGAGAGTCCTCAACGGTCTCTCGCCGATCGACAAAGTCGGCGAGCGCCTCAAGCTCAACAGCCGCCTCGAGAACAAACTTTACAAGCCACCTGCAGATCAGAATGATCTGCTCAATAAAGTAGACCGAATCCTATTCTACGCCAATGAGGTCTCACAACCAGACAGCTAAGACCTCCAGTCAGGCTGGGCCCGATGGCAGGGGACGACGGCTCCATGACGCCGGACTATGAACAGAGGGGACGGAGTCACGGCACCCCGGTGGTGGCCTTGCCAATGAGTGCTTCGACCCTATTCAGATGACCTTTCCGCATCTGAAAATTCTTGCCGCACACTCCATTCGTCGCGGTTGAAGTGGGACACCATCTTCTTTCTGGTTGATAGTTTGACATCAAATCTATAATGCAATGAAAGACGCCAGAAGGCGCAGGCAGAGGATCGCGGTATTTTGGCGCAGAAAAACCATCGGAAACATGAAGCCCCTCACTCTTTAGGGCTGGATGACAATCCTGTTTCGGGCACAACCCTCAGCATTGGTGAGGTTATCGATGGTGGCCCTTGGAGTTTGCTCCAGCGCTTCGTGGTGCTGCTAGCGGCTCTCTCCATTGTCCTCGATGGGTTTGATGGCCAACTAATTGGCTTTGCCATTCCAGTTCTCATAAAGGAATGGGGTGTCACCAAAGCTGACTTTGCGCCGGTCGTGGCAATGGGGTTGGTCGGGATGGCGGTCGGCAGCGGAATCGCTGGCTTTATCGCTGACCGCTATGGTCGTCGGATCTCCATCCTGGGGTCGGTGGTCTGCTTCGGTGTTGCAACGCTCGCGATCGGCCTATCGCCCAACATCTGGACGATCGCTATCCTGCGGTTCTGCGCCGGCCTTGGTATTGGCGGCGCACTTCCCGCCTCGACGACGCTGGCTGGCGAATTTACCCCGCAGCGCTACCGCACCATGGCCATCACCGGCACGATCGTCTGCGTACCCCTCGGCGGCATGCTTGCCGGCCTGTTCGCATCGCAGATCTTGCCCGCATTCGGTTGGCGCATGTTGTTTTACGCGGGGGGCGCCATTCCCCTGGTGCTATCGCTCATATTGCTCGCAGCCCTGCCAGAATCGCCGCGCTGGCTAGCGCGCAAGAAGCTCAAATGGCCCGCGCTGGTCGCCCTGCTCCACCGTATGGGCCGTACCGTCCCAGATCATGCCACTTTCGCGCAAGCTCCCGAAGAGGTCGTGAAAACCGGGCGCGGTGTGAAGGCGCTCTTCACAGACGGCCGTGCTCTAAGCACGATCGCCTTGTGGGCTGGATTCTTCCTCACCCTGCTCGCGGTCTATCTGGCCTTCAGCTGGCTACCGACCATGCTGACCAACGAGGGACTGAGTGTGGTCGTCGCCGGGCGCGGCCTCACCGCTTACAATCTTGGCGGGGTGTTTGGCGCACTGGCCTGTGCGGTTGCAATCAATCGCTTCGGTTCGCGCTGGCCGCTCGCCTTCTGCTGCGCAGGAGCAGCAATCAGCGCCTTCTATCTACGCGGCCTCAACATCGCCGGAGATACCAGCCTGTTCGTGATTGGACTTGGCGTGCACGGCCTGTTCGTGAATGCGGTTCAGTCCACCATGTATGCGGTCGCGGGCAACATGTATCCCACAGAGGTGCGTGCATCCGGCACGGCCGCCGGACTGGTGGTTGGGCGGCTCGGCGCCATTCTCAGCGCATTTGCCGGGGCGATCGTGATCACAAGAGGAGGTGCGAATGGCTATCTCGGGCTGCTGGCGTTCGCGATGACTGGTGCAATGGTCGCCATCGTTCTGCTCAAGAACCATATCCCGCGCGCGGCAACTGCCACACGCCGGTGAGATCGAACTTATGCAGGCCTCGTCGGACTGGGTGTTTCCGACGGGGCCAGACAATTCGGTGTAGCCGCCATTCATTTGAAATCGGGGGATGAACAATGAAGCGATTGGCATTGCGCCGGGGCGTAAGCCTCGGTGCCGGGATATTTGCGCTCATGGCGGGGTCAACCGGAGCGGCTGCCCAAACCGCGAACGAAGCCACTGTCGAAAGCAAGCCATCCAAGGCAGCGAAATCGAAGCACGCGCCTGGTGCTGCCGAGGCCGTCATTGCTCCACCGCTTAATCTGCCACATCCGGTGAACGCGCCGACCAGCGTTCTCCCGTCTACGCTCGCCTTCCAGCCGCTGCCCTATGACGAGACCTACACCCAGTACGCCGACCCGACCATGCGCACGACCACCTGGGCCAAACTCAAGCACATTCCGCTATGGACCAATGGTTATCTCACCATTGGAGGTGATGCGCGCCTGCGCACTGAAACGCGGGATCACCTCAACTTCGGGCGCGGTGCAGAAGATCGTGGCCTAGATGTCCAGCATCGAGTACGGCTCTGGGCCGACATCCACTGGACCGATTATCTGCGAACCTTCACCGAGATCGAGGCGACCGACACGCATGGGGCCAACGTCACGCCCAATGCTGTCGATGCGAACACCGCAGAATTGCATCAGGCTTTCGCTGAAATCAGTCTGCCCACCAATGAATCTGGCGGTCGCTTCATCGTTCGTGCGGGGCGTCAGGAAATTTCTTTCGGCAAGGCACGCCTGTTCGATGCACGTAACGCTCCGAACACGCGTCGCTCCTTCGACGCCGCCCGCACTCAGTGGCAAAATGGCGAATGGCGCATAGGTTTACTGGGCGGGTGGGCCGTGCGCGACAAGCTGGGTTCGTTCAACGACAGCACCAATTACGACTTTTCATTCATTGCCGCCCATGCGGCGCGCAAACTCAACCCACTGCTCAAAAATGCCGAGTTGGAGATCCTCTATATCCACTCGGACCGAAAAGGTGCGGCTGTGCCATTGTTCAACGCCCGTCGCGACACATTGTCAGCGCGGTTAGCAGGGCGCCAAGGCAAGCTGGATTATGATATCGAGATTATCGGCCAGCATGGCGAGACGGCTGCGGGGCAGACCATCAAGGCATGGTTCTACGGTATGGATACCGCCTATCAGCTCCCGGGGACCTGGAAGCCCAGAGTCGGTTTTCGCACAGACATCGGATCAGGAGATCGACATTCGGGTAACGGCACCTCGGGCACGTACGACTTCCTCTGGTCGAGAGGTCAAACCTTCACAGCAGAGTTCGGCTACTCGAACCTGATCCAAGCAGGCCTTTCCTTCGGCATGAAGCCATCCAAAAAGCTGACCATGGAAGTGACGGCATCTGGGCTTTGGCGGACCACCAATCAGGATAACCTCTACGCCATGACTGGCGCGATCCTGCGGAGAGCCAACGAAAGCTCGGCGCATTATGTGGGCCTGCGCAACACGGCCCGACTTGATTATCAATGGAACCGGTATGTGGTCACCGGCCTGTACATCAATCGAGTTCAGGCGGGTAAGTTTTTGCATGAGACTGGAGATGGGAAAAATCTCCTTTACACATCGGTCTATATTTCATCACGCTTTTGATCGCTGGCATGACGCTTTTTTAAAATGAAAACGACAATTTAGGCATGTAATTTTATAGAATTGTCGCAAATGCTCCTTTCGCAATGGCTGTCAACCGGCGCGTAAAACTGACCCCCTATCGGCGCCCAATATTGACCCCACCTTTCGGTAGTCATGCACTGCTACCCAACCTTGGACCGCTCGGACCTAGAGTTTTTCGCCTGGCCCGGGTCCGGGGGGCTGGTATCCCCGGTCGGGTTTGCCAGCATGATCGGGGGGATATTCCCGATCGCGCTGTGCGGTCGCTCTTCGTTGCAGATCCTATGGGTGTCCGACTCGGACGCGCGCCGGGTGGTCCGGCGCAAAGCCGGAGACCTGTCATGACCGTGCATCCCTGATTTGCACTGTCGCAATTGAGCTTATACCAATGTGCGCTGAGGCTGACTCACGCTGGGGATTCCCAAGTCGGTGAAAATCTGATTCGACGTTGCGAGCACATGGAGGCTTGCGATG
>NZ_JAAZQN010000019.1:0-3407 GCF_012275365.1 Novosphingobium sp. SG720
TGGTTGCGGGGGCAGGATTTGAACCTGCGACCTTCAGGTTATGAGCCTGACGAGCTACCGGGCTGCTCCACCCCGCGATGTTAGCAACAAAGCCCCGTCGATGTATTCGACGGGGCTTTGTTGGATTTGAGATTGTGATGGGTTTTTTCATGCGCGCCGGCTTCAATGCCTGGCGACGACCTACTCTTCCAACGCTTGAGCGTTAGTACCATTGGCGCGGACTGGTTTCACGGCCGAGTTCGAGAAGGGATCGGGTGGTTCACAGACGCTATGGTCACCAGGCAATGGAGCGGGCGCACATGATGTTTTTAGATCGATGGTTTGGGATCTGGCTTTGTATCGTCCGGATGTCACCGTTGGTTCTGCGGGTTGCGCAGGGTTGTTGGTGAGGGTGTGGATTCTACAAGCATGATAAGAGTGATTAGGACCGGTTAGCTTCATGCGTTACCGCACTTCCACACCCGGCCTATCAACGTGGTGGTCTACCACGACTCGATGATACCTTATCTTGAGGGAGGCTTCCCGCTTAGATGCTTTCAGCGGTTATCCCGTCCATGCATAGCTACCCTGCTGCGCTCCTGGCGGAACGACAGGTACACCAGAGGCATGTTCACCCCGGTCCTCTCGTACTAGGGGCAACTCCTCTCAAGTATCGACGCCCACGGCAGATAGGGACCAAACTGTCTCGCGACGTTCTGAACCCAGCTCACGTACCACTTTAATTGGCGAACAGCCAAACCCTTGGGACCTGCTCCAGCCCCAGGATGTGATGAGCCGACATCGAGGTGCCAAACGATTCCGTCGATATGAGCTCTTGGGAATCATCAGCCTGTTATCCCCGGCGTACCTTTTATCCGTTGAGCGATGGCCCTTCCACGAGGGACCACCGGATCACTATGACCGACTTTCGTCTCTGCTCGACTCGTCAGTCTCGCAGTCAGGCAGGCTTATGCCATTGCACTCTAGCAGACGGTTTCCAACCGTCCTGAGCCTACCATCGCGCGCCTCCGTTACTCTTTAGGAGGCGACCGCCCCAGTCAAACTACCCGCCACAGAGGGTCCCCGCACCGGATGACGGTGCTGGGTTAGACATCAGAAAACAACAGGGTGGTATTTCACCTATGGCTCCACACCGGCTGGCGCCAGTGCTTCAAAGCCTCCCACCTATGCTACACAATTCTTTCCTAATGCCACTCTGAAGCTGCAGTAAAGGTGCACGGGGTCTTTCCGTCTAACCGCGGGTACTCCGCATCTTCACGGAGAATTCAATTTCGCTGAGCATATCCTGGAGACAGTGGGGAAGTCGTTACGCCATTCGTGCAGGTCGGAACTTACCCGACAAGGAATTTCGCTACCTTAGGACCGTTATAGTTACGGCCGCCGTTTACCGGGGCTTCAATTCGGAGCTTGCACTCCTCCTCTTAACCTTCCGGCACCGGGCAGGCGTCAGACCCTATACGTCGTCTTGAAGCCGACTTAGCAGAGTCCTGTGTTTTTGCTAAACAGTCGCTACCCCCTGGCCTGTGCCCCCCACAAGTGCTTGCGCATATGTGGGGCCTCCTTCTTCCGAAGGTACGGAGGCAATTTGCCGAGTTCCTTCAGGATACTTCTCTCAAGCGCCTTGGTATACTCTACCTGACCACCTGTGTCGGTTTCGGGTACGGTCTATATGGAGAGGCTATTTCCTGGAACCTCGTCACAGCCAGCTCAATCCGATAAGAGCTGACAATTTAAGAGATCCGTCACTCATCTCCAGGCCCACGAATATTAACGTGGTTCCCATCGACTACCCCCTTCGGGCTCGTCTTAGGGGCCGGCTCACCCTGCTCAGATTAGCTTTAAGCAGGAACCCTTGGTCTTTCGGCGAGAGGGCATCTCACCCTCTTTGTCGCTACTCATGTCAGCATTCGCACTTCCGATACCTCCACGGTCGGTTACCCTTCCGCTTCGCAGGCCTACGGAACGCTCCGCTACCGCTCAGATCATAGATCTGAACCCTAAGCTTCGGTGCACGTCTTGAGCCCCGTTACATCTTCGCCGCAGGAACCCTTATTTAGACCAGTGAGCTGTTACGCTTTCTTTAAATGATGGCTGCTTCTAAGCCAACATCCTGGTTGTTTTGGGATTCCCACATGCTTTCCCACTTAGACGTGACTTGGGGACCTTAGCTGTAGGTTAGGGCTGTTTCCCTTTTGACGACGGACCTTAGCACCCGCCGTCTGTCTGCCGGATAAATCTCGTTGGTATTCGGAGTTTGGTTAGAGTTGGTAGATCTCGCGACCCCCGCATCCATCCAGTGCTCTACCCCCAACGGTATACGTCCGACGCTCTACCTCAATAGATTTCGCGGAGAACCAGCTATTTCCCGGTTTGATTGGCCTTTCACCCCTAAACACAACTCATCCGACAATTTTTCAACATTGAACGGTTCGGCCCTCCAGTGCGTGTTACCGCACCTTCAGCCTGGTCATGCCTAGATCACCGGGTTTCGGGTCTAATTCATCGAACTCTAGCGCCCTATTCAGACTCGCTTTCGCTGCGCCTACACCTAACGGCTTAAGCTTGCTCGATAAACTAAGTCACTGACCCATTATGCAAGAGGTACGCAGTCACCCCCTATGGGGCTCCTACTGCTTGTAAGCATCCGGTTTCAGGTACTGTTTCACTCCCCTCATCGGGGTGCTTTTCACCTTTCCCTCACGGTACTAGTTCGCTATCGGTCATGTACGAGTATTTAGGCTTGGAGGGTGGTCCCCCCATGTTCAGACAGGATTTCACGTGTCCCGCCCTACTCGAGGCCTCATCCATCACTTTCGCATACGGGGCTATCACCCGCTATGGCCAGACTTTCCAGACTGTTCTGCTAGTTGAAGATGAGGCACTGGCCTGGTCCGCGTTCGCTCGCCACTACTAACGGAATCTCGGTTGATGTCTTTTCCTCCAGGTACTGAGATGTTTCAGTTCCCCGGGTTCGCTTCACCAAAGCTATTTTATTCACTAAGGTGATACCTTATCCACCTCACTCAAAACCCGATCACTCGGACTTCGAGAGAAATGGTGAAGGTGGGTTTCCCCATTCGGAAATCGCCGGATCAAAGCTCGCTCACAGCTCCCCGACGCTTATCGCAGCGTGCCACGTCCTTCTTCGCCTGTACATGCCAAGGCATCCACCAGATGCTCTTACCTCACGCTTGAGAATCCACACCATCACCAACAAGCCTGCATAACGCTCGTGATGTCCTAGGTGCGGACGATATCTCAGCCAGATCGAACAACGCATTGCACAGCTCTCGCCACGCAACCGCTGCCCATAATGTGTGTTGCTTGCTCGCACAGCGACCGTAATCGCCGATACGATGCAACACGGCATCGATCTAAAAACCCATTCACAATGTCAAAGAGGCGCA
>NZ_JAAZQN010000020.1:0-4211 GCF_012275365.1 Novosphingobium sp. SG720
CAGTTTCCCGTCGTTCGGGCGAGCCCACACGAACGTCTTGGTCTGGTCAGGAGCTAGCGCTTTTGACCAGTTGCGGAATTGGGGCGCAAACCGCCTTAATAGCGGACATTCGAGCGCACGTTGGGCTTTTCCAAAAGCTGTCGTTCATTCATACTTGGCATTGACGCTCAAGCGACCAGTCCTTGGGGATCCAGACGCAATGATCAAAGTCGCCTCCGCAGCCGTGGCGTGCGTCCCCGCTACGCCAAACAGCCCCGTGTTGACGTTCGTGCTGGCAAATCCTTCGGTAGTCGTAGGTGCAATCGGAATAGCCGTAACCATCTTGCTTTTCTGGCTAGGCGCTCGACGCAACCGTATGGAGGCGACCTTTAAAGCAATAGAGATGATGCAGGCGAAAGAGGCACGTAACACTCGCTTCAATCTACAAGAGTTGCTCGCGCCCGCGTCTACACATTCGCGCAGTTTCGGCGGGCTCGATTCGGAGACGCGCGCCTCCGTCTCTAGTGTGGCAACCCAGTTCGGTTTTATCGGCTCGCTCGCGCGACGTCGCCGGATTTATTTGAATATCTACTTTGAGTCATTTGCATCCTCCGTTCTGATCAACCACGATAGGCTGCGCGACTATGCGGCCTGGCGCAAAGGTTTTCGGGAGATAACGGACGGCAGCCTCTGGCAAGATTTCGACTGGTTGGCTGCACGCGCTGAACGGTTCCTGCTCTTACGAGCACAGTCGAGTTCAAGGAGGTGGCTCATTCGCTTTGGTTTGGCCGGGCCAAACATTGATCTGTTGAAACAGCTTAGCCGCGAAGCGCGTCTTGGCCCGAAGGCAGCACTTGGCGACGTTAGTGGCGCAATCGCATTGAAACCACCAAATCTCGATGCATAGTTCGGGGGGAGTGTCGCCGCAATAGCCGTCGTTTGGGCGCCGGAGTTTGTACGCCGGAAGCGGCTGTTCGTTTACCTATGCGGCTAGGCTCGCGAATAGGGTAACCTAACGATCAAAACCCCTCGTGCGACTCGATGACCATGGAACGTTTAACTCCCCCAAGTTTATCAATGAGGCAAATAAAATCCTTTGAACCTAGCGCTTTAATTGGAACCTGAATCATCGCCACGTGGCTTGATGAAAAAACTTTGAAACTTCCAAGACATTGACCGACTGCCGCAATAACTTCACCCTCATCGTGAACATCATGCGAGAACTCGATCGCAAGGAACCGCGTGTCCTGCTTCCCTGTCGGTAAAATTTGAGTGAGTGTAATCGCGACGGATACCAATCCTGCGCCCAGCGCCACCCATGCTAATCGCCGATCTTTCACAATGCACCCAGTACGTCGTTGAACCGGCTAAGCATGGCATAGTTTACGGTCTGGCAAAATTATGAACGTTCGGAATTGGGCGCGAGCCGCCCATCTGCGCATTTCGCCGCGATCGCCCTCAGACCAGGCGTTGCCGGGCCCGGGTCGAACCTTCCGAACTAGCCATTCGTTAAACAGGTTGCGGAGATGCTCCATCCCAAGGTGGACGTGGAAGCGGTCGCTTGACATTAAATTTGGACCAAGTACTTTGCATTGCAAAGTGAGGTCCCTGATGCGCGATATCGACCAAGCATTGTCCGACATTGCCGGCATTCGCGCGCAACTTGCATCCAGCACGCGATTTCATGGCTTCGCTCCGGTGGCCGTCGCAGGAAGCGGGGCCTTCGCGTTTCTAGCGGCAGTCGCGCAAACGTTGTGGCCCGAACGCCTCGCGAGTGATCCCTCGCGCTATGTTGCGGTTTGGGTGAGCGTTGCCGTCGCATCGGCTGCTTTGATCTTCGTGGAGGGGCTGGCCCGCATCAGTCGGATGCATGGCACGATGGCTTCCATGATGGTCGCTGGCACAGCACGCCAGATGGTGCCGATTGGTGTCGCGGGCGCTGGCATCACCGTGATCCTCTATAATTCAGTCTCGGCCAACCTGTGGATACTGCCGGGCTTGTGGCAGGTCCTCATCGCGCTGATCGGCTTCACCTCGCTGACAAGCTTGCCAAAGGCCATCATCTGGCCCGCTGGCTGGTATTTTGCTTGCGGCCTGGTAGTGCTTGATCTCGCTAGTCGGGGAGCGCCACTGTCACCGTGGATGATGGGTATCCCCTTCTCGTTGGGACAGGCTGCGGTTGCCGTCATTCTCCATCGCGATGCGGAGCGCCACAATGCCGGGTTCTGACCGCCAAGCTCCCTATGCTTATGCCGGGCTGGACCGGATTTTCCACGAGAAGGCGCGCCTGGGGATCGCCACGTCGTTGGCTGGACATGCAGATGGACTGGGCTTTTCCGATCTGAAGGCCTTGTGCGGCTTGACCGACGGCAATCTCAGCCGCCATCTGCAAGTATTGGAAGAGGCAGGCTTTGTCGCGCTGGACAAAGGCTATGAGGGTAAACGACCACATACCCGTTGCCGCCTGACCAATCACGGGCGCGAGCAGTTCGTGGCTTATCTGGGAGAGCTGGAACGTGTGCTGCGCCAAGCTTCGCGTGCGACGACTGGGCACGCGGACAGCGATTTGAAAACAATGCCACAAGCGGGTTGAGATTTTTTGTCTGGAGACTTTGCAATGCAAAGTAGTTTGCGAAACACTGCGCGCCTGCCCTTCATCTCATACGGCATATCCAGGCTACGCAGCATCGGTTTTGCGCTGCACGGCATCGGTGCGCTGATCCGAAACGAACCCAATGCCCGCGTCCACCTTGTTGCCAGCTTGGCAGTAGTGTTGGCAGGCCTGGAGCTGCACTGTGGCCTTGATGACTGGCGCTGGCTGGCGCTGGCCGTCGCGATGGTATGGGTCGCTGAGGCCTTCAACACTGCGATCGAGGTGCTTTGCAATTTGGTTCAGCCGGATTTTCATCCCCGAGTGAAGCAGATCAAGGATCTGGCTGCGGGCGCGGTCTTGTTGGCGGCCATGGTGGCGGCGCTGATCGGCGCAAGTGTGGCCTTTCCACATCTTTTGGGAGGAGGCGCATGAAGGTCAAATTCATCCTCCCTGCGCTGACCGAGGCCAAAAGCCCTTTCTGGCGGCCGATCAAGTACTCGCTCTTTCCTCCGCTCGGCCTTGCTACCCTGGCTGCGTTCCTGACTCCCGATGACGAGGCTGAGCTTGTTGACGATCATGTCGAGCCGCTGACCACCGAAGACAAGCCCGATCTTGTGGTGATCCAAGTCTATATCACCAATGCCTACCGCGCCTATGCGCTGGCCGACCACTATCGGGCGAAAGGTTGCCGCGTGGCATTGGGCGGGCTGCATGTCACGTCTTTGCCCGAAGAAGCAGCGCCCCATGCCGACACTATCTTTTTGGGGCCAGGGGAGCAGACATTTCCGCAGTTCCTTCGAGATCTGCGCGATGGATGCCCGAAACCGCGCTATGCTTCGACGCAAGGCCGGACCTTGCATGGCCTGCCGCCCGTGCGGCGCGACCTTATCAAGCGAGATCGCTATCTCGTCCCCAATTCGATCGTGGTGACGCGCGGCTGCCCGCAGCATTGCGATTTCTGCTACAAGGACGCCTTCTTCACCGGCGGCCGGTCCTTTTATGCGCAGCGCATTGACGAAGCGCTGGCGGAAATCGAACGGCTCCCCGGCCAGCACCTCTATTTTCTCGACGATCATCTGCTGGGAGACCGGCGCTTTGCAGCAGGGCTGTTCGAGGGGATGCGCGGTATGGGGCGCCTGTTTCAGGGGGCCGCCACCGTCGATTCCATCCTGCGTGGCGATCTGATCGAGCAAGCGGCAGAAGCGGGCCTGCGCAGTCTGTTCGTCGGCTTTGAAACCTTCAGCCCGCGCAATCTGGCCGATATCAACAAGAAGCAGAACCTTGCCCGCGACTATGCCGCAGTCGCGCGCCGGCTCAACGATCTGGGCATCATGATCAACGGCTCCTTCGTGTTCGGCATGGATGATGACGAGGCCGATGTGTTTGATCGCACCGTAGATTGGGGCGTCCAGCACGGTATCACCACGGCTACGTTCCATATCCAGACGCCTTACCCCGGCACCCGGCTGCACCAGCAATTGTCGGCGCAAGGACGGATCCTCACCCATGACTGGGATCTTTATGACACCAGACACGCGGTTTATCGTAAGCGCCGTTTTGACCCCACCTTGCGCAGATTTTTGGGTGTTGCAGTTGTGTATGGATGGATGACGCAACGCCAACGAGCACACTGGACACG
>NZ_JAAZQN010000021.1:0-2278 GCF_012275365.1 Novosphingobium sp. SG720
GCCACGGCGGTCCAGGGCATGAGCTCTCCGACGGCGTTGGCTGGATGTCCGTTGGCGAGTTTGGCGAGGGTCTCTGCCAACCAAGTGTGGGGGTTCACGCCCGAGATCTTGCAATTCTCTATGAGCGTGGCGATCACCGCCCAGTTGTCGCCGCCGTCATCCGAGCCAGCGAAGAGCGCGTTTTTGCGATTGAGGGCTAAGGGCCGGATTGATCGCTCTACGGTGTTGGAATCCAGCTCGACGCGGCCATCGTCGAGGAATAGCGACAGCCCAGTCCAACGGGTCAAGGCGTAGCGGATAGCGTCGGCGAGCTTGCTCTTGGCGCTAATCTGGCGGAGCCTCGCCTCGAGATAGAGGTGCAGGTCATCGACGATGGCGCGGGCCTGTTCGGCGCGCATGGCGCGGCGCTGTTCTGCCGACGTGCCGCGAACCTGGTCTTCGATGGCATAGAGCATGGCGATGCGGCGCAGCACCTCTGCCGCGACCGTGGAGTTCTCGGCCAGTTCGTAGAATTTGCGCCGAACGTGCGACCAGCAGAACGCCAGGCTGAGCTGCTGGCCACGCTTGGCCAGCGCGGGATAACCGCTGTAGCCATCGACCTGCAGGATGCCGGAATAGCTCCCCAGGTGCGACTGGGCGCGCTCGCTCTTGCGGTCAGGCGCGTAGACGTAAGCCACCAGTGGTGGATCATCGCCGCCCCATGGCCGGTCGTCGCAGGCATAGGCCCAGAGCTGCCCTGTCTTCGTTCGTCCGCGTCCGGGATCAAGTACGGGGGCGGTGGTCTCGTCGGCAAACAGACGCTGGGATCGTCGCAGCTCTTCGAGAATGCGATCTCGCAAGGGTCGCAGATACCACGCCGCCCGGCCAACCCAATCAGCCAAGGTCGAGCGGTCGAGCTGGACGCCTTGCCGCGCGTAGATCTGGGCCTGCCGGTAAAGCGGGACATGATCGGCATACTTGGTGACCAGCACATGCGCGATCAGCGCTTCGGTGGGAATGCCACCCTCAACGATCCGCGCTGGCGCCGGTGCTTGCACGACTGCGCCCTCGCAGGAGCGGCAACCATAGCGCGGGCGCCGTGTGACCAGTACGCGGAAGCTGGCCGGCACGACATCGAGACGCTCGGCCACGTCCTCGCCGATCTGGTGGAGCGCACCACCACAGCAAGGACAGGCCTTCGCTTCAACATCGACAACCTGTTCGATCCGCTCGAGATGTGCGGGTAACGCACCGCGGTTGGCCTTGCGCGGCCGCGCGCCTCCAGCCTTGACGATAGCCGCCTCGCGCGCGGCGCGCGCCTGGCCGAGTGCGGTCTCGACATCTTCGAGGCCGAACTCGAGTTGGTCGGGATCGAGCTGCTCAGACTTGCGCCCGAACCGGTGGCGCATGAACGCGTCGATGATCGACTGGAGCCGCTCGATCTCCGCATCGGCCTCGACCTTGGCGACCATCACGTCGGTCAGCTTGCGGGACTGCTCGAGCGCGAACGCGCGGAGTGCTTCGATGTCTTCGGGCAGATCTGCTTCCACCAACATGCAGGCAGTGAATCAGCGGAAGAACCCTGCGTCAACCGGCAATCTGCGGGGCGATGGGCTTGCGTCCACCGTGCACCCGGCGCCAATCCAGACCTTCGAGCAAAGCCCCCAATTGTGCGGAAGTCAGCCGCATCACGCCGTCCTGGATCGCCGGCCACTTGAAGCCGCCGGACTCCAGCTTCTTGGCCATCAGGCACAGCCCGGTGCCGTCCCACCAGACCAGTTTGACACGGTCTGACCGCTTGGCCCGGAACACGTAGATCACACCAGAAAAAGGATCGCCGCCATATTTAGCGCCCACCAGCGCGGCCAAAGCGTCGGGTCCCTTGCGGAAGTCTACCGGACGCGTTGCCACCATCACGCGCGCGCCAGGCCCAATCCCGATCATGGGCGGTCTTCAGCCTTGGCACCCCGCAGCGCATGTATGACAGCCACGGCCAGATCAGTTCGCACGGCCTGCCCGATCCGGACGAGGGCGCCGGCAATCTCGATCTCTACCATCCCATCGGCTGACGTACACGCTGGTGCCGGCGCCTTTTCCAGAACCGGTACGAACATGGGATCCGGGTGCGGCGGCAACTGGCGGGCCTCAACCGCATAACGCAATTCGCGCCGCCATGTGTAGAGGAGCGACGTGCTGACATCGCGCTCCCGCGAAAACGCGGCAATGTTGCCACTGCGCTCCATCTCCGCAACCAGCGCCAGCTTCTCTTCCAGCGTCCAGGTCCGGCGCCGGCCGGTCG
>NZ_JAAZQN010000022.1:0-2226 GCF_012275365.1 Novosphingobium sp. SG720
CTGGTCGAGCGGCCCCAGGTCTGGCCGTTGTTGGTGGTGTGCGTGGCGCCGCCCGAATAGGTGCCATTGACCCAGCTACCACCGCGCGTCGTCGTGGCGCCCATACCCGAATTGGTCTGGATGCCGCGGGTCACACTTGTGCTGCCAGGCTGGCGGTCGACGCTACGCGACAGGGTGCCGCCACGGCCGCCAGTACCCTGGACCGAAACCGCGCCGCCACGCGGCCGCGCTTGCACAGGAACAGCGGCAAGGCTGGCGGCGACGGTAGCGCCGGCAACGAGAGCGATAGCAAATTTCTTCATGGCAAATCTCCAAAAAGTGGATCGGCCGTTCTCGTCCGATACCGTCAATCTGGAATGTCGGTGTAACCCCTTTGCGAGCGGCGGATGAGCGTGTGTGAAGAAATGTAATCATGCCGATCGTCACTTTTCCTCGCCGCGTCCCACAAGCATGATGGGCCTATGGACAGCCAGACCGTCATTGCCGTCGTCGAGGACGATCCCGAGATCGGCCCCCTAGTTGCAGCCCTTTTGCGACGGGAGGGGTTCGAGGCGGAATTGTGCCCGACGGGCGAAGCATTCGACCGCCTGCGCGCGCGACGGCGGGTCGATCTCGTCGTGCTCGACGTCATGCTGCCGGGCGAGGACGGGCTTTCGATCTGCCGCCGGCTCCAGGCGGAGGGCGAAGTGCCCGTGCTGATGGTTACTGCGCGCGGCGATGACATCGACCGCATCGTCGGGCTGGAGATCGGCGCCGACGACTATCTGCCCAAGCCGTTCAACCCGCGCGAGCTGGTGGCCAGGGTCCGCGCGATCCTGCGCCGCACCCGAGACAGGCATCGGGTTGCCCCCATGCCAGCCGCCGAGGAACGCTGGCGTTTCGAAGGGTTCGAGCTCGATCTGGCGCGACGGACGCTGATCGATCCTGCAAGTAGGGAAATCGAGCTCACTGGGGGTGAATTCGACCTGCTTGCGGCCTTCGTGCGCCATCCACGGCGGGTGCTTTCGCGCGATCAATTGCTAGACTGGACGCGCGGGCGCGATGCGCAGCCCTTCGACCGCGCGATCGACGTGCAAGTGGGCAAACTGCGTCGGAAGCTGGAAGCTCATCCGGTTGGAGCAGGCCTGATCAAGACGGTGCGCGGCGGGGGCTATTCTCTTGCCGCCCAAGTAGAGCGTGGTTGAGCACCATGCAGCGCGGCACGCTCTCCTTCCGCATCACGGTGTTGCTGGTCGGCAGTTTCGTCCTGCTGCAGCTTGCGGTGTTCGCATTGACATGGACGCCCGGACGGGATGAGCCTTCGGGCGGTGGCGGCCTTCCCAGCGTCGCGCAAGTGCGCGCGATGGTCGATCTGATCGCGGCCGTGCCTCCGCCACGCCGCGTCGCGGCCGCGAAGGCGTTCGACGGCGCGCTCTATCACGTGTTGGTCCAAGGCGGCCCGCTGCCCGCCACGGTTGAAAGCGCGCAGGCCATGAACATCGGCCGCGTCTACAGCAGGGGATTGCCTGGATATCGCCTGTCCGTAACCGGACGTGCGGCACGGTTTCGCAGGCTGGCGCGATTGAACCCCTGGCCTGGATGGATGTCCGATCCCCTCGCCATCCATGTCGCTCTGGGCGGCGACGAGCCGGCCACGCTGACGATCGAGAGCCAACCGTCACAGCAGGTTCGCACCCTGCTTCGCCAGCGCGCGGCGCTCCTGGGGGTTGGGGGGATCGCGGCGCTGGTGGCGCTGGCCTTCGCGGTGCGGGCGACAACGCAGCCGATGGCGCGGCTCGCCCGCGATATCCGCACCTATCGCGGCGAACCGGATTCCCCCGATCTCGCCGTCGCAGGTTCTCCCGAACTGCGCGAGCTGGCGCAGGCCTATAACGAGATGAAGGGCCGTATTACCGAGCTGATGGCCGAGCGCACCCGTGTCCTTGCCGCAATCGCGCACGACATGCGCACCTATATCACTCGCATCCGCCTGCGAGCCGAGTTCATCGACGACGCGGAGCAGCGTGAACGCGCCGCGCGCGACCTCGACGAGATGGCGGCCCTGCTCGAAGACACGTTGCTCCTCGCTCGGGCCGAGGCCAGCAGGGCCGGGATGCGACGGTCCTTGGATCTCGCCGCCGAGTTGCGCCGCGCCGTGGAAATTCACCAGGAAATGGGCGATGCCGTAGTTTTGTCGCTTTCGGTCGAGCAGGCAAGCGTTGTCGCCGCGCCGCTTGCGGTACGCCG
>NZ_JAAZQN010000023.1:0-2176 GCF_012275365.1 Novosphingobium sp. SG720
CCGAAAGCCGAACGGTCGTCCTGACCCAGTGCTGGTTGCGGACTGAGCGCAATCGCCGCCTTGATACGCGGGTCGCGCATGATCGCCGCGCCGCCATAGCGCGCGCCCGACACGGCCAACACCGTCTGGGCGCCAAAGCTGTGGCCCGCCATGCCGACGCGGCCCATATCGAGCCGTGCGAGATCGCATGCCCCTTCACGCCCGCCCTTTGCCAGCCGGTCGAGCACGAAATGGACATCATCAACGCGCGCTTGTAGCTGCTGGCCGTTCATGGCGCTGCGCAGACCCTGCATGGGCCGCATTCTGCCCTTCCAGATCGCTGCATCGCTGCCGGCATGCTCAATATTGACGGTTGCGAAGCCTGCCTCGGCCCAGACCGTCACCCAATTCGTTCCGGCGTCAAGGCTACCGCCCAGGCCATGGCTGAAAAGAATGACAGGGACTTGGGCGCGTCCTTCGGGCATCCGTATTCGCACCGGAACGGGACGACCGCTTCGTGCCGCGTCGGTCCAAATCGCATTGCAGATGGCGGGCGCGGCGAAGGCCTGAGTCGGAGAAAAAGCGGTGGCGCCCATTGCCACGACGGCTGCAGCGAAAAGCGGTTTCATGATGCCAACTCCTGGGTCTTCCGGCACTGCGGGACGGTGCCCGGCGGCGAGAGCGCGATGCGCACAGCGTAGCGCAACCCTTGCGCGGTTTTCATATCCTGCAACAAGTCGCGCCATTCGCGAAAGGCCAAGCGTACGGGATTGGTTTCAAGCCCCCTGCCCTTGAGCCCGAACACCACGGGTTCCTCGGCTCGCTCGGCGCGGAAGGTCCCGAACAGGCGGTCGAAGACGATGACCACGCCGCCGTAATTGCAGTCGAGATAAGCGTCGTTACAACCATGGTGCGCGCGGTGGTGGGACGGCGTGTTGAGCAGCCATTCGAGCGGCCCCAAGGACAGCTTCGCCTCGGTATGGAGGAGGAACTGGTAGCGCAGATCCAGCGCCAACAGCAGCACCACGAGCCGAGGATCGAACCCGGCGAACACCAGCGGCACATAGCATACCCACCCCGCCGACAGGAGGTTGGTCCAACCGAGCCGGAGCGAGGAAAGCAGGGTCATCTCCCCGGGTGAATGGTGAACGGCATGCGTCGCCCATAGCCAGCGGACCCGATGGCTGGCGCGGTGGAACCAGTAATAGGCGAACTCGACCGCCAAGAACCCGGCTACCCAAGTCTTCCAGTCATCGAGCGGAAGATGGATGGGGGCAATCTTCCACCCGGCATCGAATACTGCCCCGATGACCACGCCATTGAGGATGGCGGCCGGAATGTTGCCGACGGCAAGGCCAAGCGTGGTCAGCGCATTGCCGCGATCGTAGCCGCGCCCGCTGCGCAACCGCCAGACGATCTCGGCGAACACCAGCCCGACCACGACCGCCAACCAAGCCGGTGAACGGGTGAGCAGTGCGTCCACGTCACATCCCTCCCCGCATCGCCCGCGCGTTGGCGCGGAAGGCGGTGAGTTCGGACTGATCGACGAATCCATCGTGGTTGGCATCGGCCATGTCGAACATCGTGGTCGGCGCATGCGCCAGTTCCTGTCGCGTCACCCTGCCGTCATGATCGGCGTCGGCGCTCGTGATGAGTGCATCCATCTTCGCTTTCGCTGCGGCAAAGGCCGCCAGACGGGGAAAATCGGCGGCACTGATCACGCCGTCGTGGTTGCGATCCAGTTCGGCGAACCGGGCGCTCCGGCCCGCCATGAATTCATCGCGGCTAATGCGGCCATCGTGGTTGGCGTCCGCGCCGGCGAACATGTCGGCAAAGCGGCCACCCCTTTGCGCATGGGCCGTGCCGGCGATGGCAAGGGTGGCGGTCGCGGCGATGAAGAGGGACATTCTCATGATGCTATCCTTGTGAAAGTCGGCCCGGCCTTCTGGGGGGAGAGGGCGAGATGGCCGGGCCGCGTGGCGGGGCGGGCTCAGTTCTGGGGCGGGGTCGAGCTCACCGTTCCCGACACGGTGCCGGTGCGGCCATTCGGGCCGGTCACAGTCGATGAGACGCTGCCTGTACCATTGCCGTTAGCAGTCACACTGGTCGAGCGGCCCCAGGTCTGGCCGTTGTTGGTGGTGTGCGTGGCGCCGCCCGAATAGGTGCCATTGACCCAGCTACCACCGCGCGTCGTCGT
>NZ_JAAZQN010000024.1:0-1931 GCF_012275365.1 Novosphingobium sp. SG720
CGGCGTATGCGACAGCGCGCAACTGCTGCTCGGCCTCACCGTGCTGGAAGAAGGCAGCGTGTGGAACACCATGCCCCCGCACCTCCACGACCGCCGCAGCGAGATCTATCTCTACTTCGACCTTCCGCAGGAAAACGACCGCGTGTTCCACTACATGGGCGAGCCGGATTCGATGCGCCACCTGGTCATCGCCAACGAAGAGGCGGTGATCAGCCCGCCCTGGTCGATCCACATGGGCTCGGGCACCAAGAAGTATGCGTTCATCTGGGCGATGGGCGGGGAAAACCTCGACTATACCGACATGAACGTGCTCGATATCTGCCAGTTGAAGTAAGCCAAGATGGCCATTTCCTTTAGCCTTGCGGGCAAGACCGCGCTGGTCACCGGCGCCAACACCGGGATCGGCCAGGCGATTGCCGTCGCCCTGGCGCAGGCCGGGGCCGACGTCGCCCTGGCCGGCCGGTCAGAGCCTGCGCAAACGCTCGACCTGATCGCGCAGGCCGGGCGCCGCGCGGTGAACATCACCGCCGATCTGTCCACCATCGAACCGGTGGCGCGCGTGGTGGACGAGGCCGTCTCCGCGCTCGGGCGGATCGACATCCTGGTCAACAACGCCGGGATCATCCGCCGCGACGATCTGCTGCAGTTCAGCGAGGCGGATTGGGACGCGGTGATCGACACCAACCTCAAGACGCTGTTCTTCCTCAGCCAGGCGGCCGCGCGCGGGATGGTGGCGCAGGGCGGCGGCAAGATCATCAACATCGCTTCGCTGCTCACCTTCCAGGGCGGCATCCGCGTGCCCAGCTATGCCGCGGCCAAATCGGGCGTGGGCGGGGTGACCAAGGCCATGGCCAACGAACTGGCGCCCCATGGCGTGCAGGTCAACGCCATCGCGCCCGGCTATATCGCCACCAACAACACCGCCGCGCTCCAGGCCGACGAGACCCGCAACCGCCAGATTCTGGAACGCATTCCCGCCGGCCGCTGGGGCGACCCGCAAGACATTGCCGGCGCGGCGGTGTTCCTTGCCTCGCCCGCGTCGAACTATGTCACCGGCCATGTCCTGGCGGTGGACGGCGGCTGGCTGGCGCGATGAGCGCGCGTTCGGGGCACGTCGTGTGCTTTGGCGAGGTGCTGTTGCGCCTGGCCACACCCGGCGCGCGGCTGATGCAGCAAAGCGAGTGCCTGGACTTGGTGGTGGGCGGAGCAGAAGCCAACGTGGCCGCTGGCCTCGCCGCGCTGGGCCACCAGGCCGCGATGCTCACCCGCCTGCCGGCCAGCCCGCTGGGCGACAAGGCGCGCGCGGCGCTGGGCGCGGCCGGGGTGGACACGCGCCACGTGGGCCGCGGTGCGGGGCGCATGGGCCTCTATTTCCTGGAAAGCGGCGCGGGCCTGCGCCCCTCGACAATCACCTATGATCGTGCCGGCAGCGTGTTTGCGCTGTCGCGGCCGGACGAATTCGACTTTGCCGCAGCGCTCGATGGCGCGGCGCTGCTGCACCTGTCGGGCATAACCCCGGCACTGGGGCCGGGCGGCGTGGCCCTGGCGCAGGCGGCCGTGGCGGCGGCTGACGCCGCGGGCGTGCCGATCTGCTTCGACGGCAATTACCGCGCCATGCTGTGGGAGGCGTGGGATAGCGATCCGCGCGCGATCCTGGCCGGGCTGATGCAATCGGCCAGTATCATGATCGGCAACCATCGCGATATCGCGCTGTTACTGGCCCAGCCCTTTTCCGGCGACGGTGCCGACCGGCGGCGCGAAGCCGCGCAGGCCGCCTTCGCCGCCTTCCCGCGCCTCACCCTGATCGCCTCGACCGCGCGCCACATCGCCGGGCCCGACCACCACCGCATCGCCGCCCGCGTCGATGCGCACGACGCCGCGCACCAGACCGCCGAAGTGGACGTGACCGGCATCGTCGACCGCATCGGCAC